>NZ_JAFJSY010000026.1 GCF_019857225.1 Streptomyces plumbidurans | reverse complement strand
CTCCCCCGCGGTCAGCCAGCGCAACCTGCTCAACGGTGCTCCTCAGTGCTCGCGCCCTGGTACTGCCTGCGTACGCACGTCCTCGCGCACGGCGACGGCGCGACCAGGTGCGCGGCCCCGGCCCGCCACCTCCGATCCTCCCACGTCCGCGGGGCACCTCTGCTCCCGGTCCGGCAGACGGACACGGGGCTGACGGGCGGGAGCGGAGCCTGACAGAGGCCAAGGCGAGACGGGCGGGTCAGCGCTGTTGCGCGGCCTCGCGCATCGCGGCCAGCGGGGAGCGCGGATCGCCGGTGAACTGCCGGAACTGAAAGACGGCCTGGTGCACCAGCAGGTCGAGGCCACCGAGCACCTGCCCGCCGCGCGACTGCCAGGCGGCGGCGAGGGGGGTGGGCCAGGGCTCGTAGAGCACGTCGAAGAGGGTGCCGACCTGCGCGGGCAGTCGCTCGGTCAGGGCGTCGGTGCCTCCGGCGGGCGTCGTCGAGATGACCAGGGGTGCCTCGAAGGCGCGGGCCGCGTCGGACCAGTCGGCGGGGCGGACCTGGACGCCGAGCCGCTCGCCCCACTGCCGCATCTCGTCCGCGCGCCGCCCGCTGCGCACGTACACGATGACCTCGCCGGTGCAGATGCGGGCGAGCGCCGCGAGGGCCGAGGAGGCCGTGGCTCCGGCGCCGAGGATCGCGGCCGACTCGGCCTTCTCCACGCCGCGCTCGTGCAGCGCGGCCACCAGGCCAGGGATGTCGGTGTTGTCGCCGACCCGGCGCCCGTCGGCCTCGAACACCACGGTGTTGACCGCCTCCACCGAGGCCGCCGTGTCGCTGATCTCGTCGAGCAGCGGGATGACGGCACGCTTCAGCGGCATGGTCAGGGAGAGCCCCGCCCACTCCGGGCCGAGTTTCGCGAGGAATCCGGGCAGCGCCGCCTCGTCGATGTCGAACCTGTCGTACGACCAACCCGCGAGGCCGAGAGCCCGGTATCCCGCGGTGTGCAGCTGCGGGGACAGGGAGTGGGCGATGGGCGAGCCGAGCACGGCCGCCCTTCGGGTCGCGGTCATCAGTTCTTGTTCCTCGACGCGTTGAATTCGTCCACCAGCTTGTTGTGCTCGGCGAGCGTCTTGGTGAACTTGCTGGTCTTGCCGTCCAGCGAGATGAAGTAGTACCAGCCGTCGTGCGTGGGGGCGAGCGAGCCCTTGATCGCCTCGGCGCCGGGGTTGTCGATGGGTCCGGGCGGCAGGCCCTTGATGTAGTACGTGTTGTACGGGTTGTTGTACTTGCGCAGCTCGGCGATGCTCAGGTCGATCTTGCTCTGGTTCTTCACGTAGTTGTACGTGGAGTCGAACTCGAGCGATCCGTAGGTCTCGGGGTTGCCGGGCTTGAGGCGGTTGTAGACGACCTCGGCCATCTTGCGGAAGTCGTCGTGGCTGGTGCCCTCGGCCTGCACCAGGCTCGCGACGGTGAGCAGCTGCCAGGGCCCGTCGAGTCCCAGGCTCTTCGCCTTCTTCTCCAGGCCCAGTTCGTCGTAGGTGCTGCTGGCCCGGGAGACCATGTCCTTCAGGACGGCCTCGGGCTTCTGACCCTTGGAGACGGCGTAGCTGGAGGGGTAGAGGAATCCTTCCAGCGGATCCTTCAGGTTCGGGTGGTTCAGCGCCCACGAGGGCAGGCCGAGCTTCTTGTAGTCCTGCTTCGCGACCTTCGCGGTGGCGCCCTTGGCGAGGCCCAGACGCGTGTCGATCAGCTCGTAGACCCGTGTGTTGCGGGTGCCTTCGGCGATGATCAGGTTGCTGCGGCTCTTCGGACTGAGCATGAGTTCGACCGCGCTGGCGGCCGACATCCGTTTCTGCAGCGTGTAGACGCCGTCCTGGATCGTCTTGCCCTTGTCGTTGGACTGCTGCGCGGAGACGAACGCGTCGACGCTCTCGACGACGCCCGCCTCCTTGAGCTTCTGGCCGATCACATAGCCGCCGGCGCCCTTGGGGATGACGACGGTGACCTGCTCGCCGTTGCCGTCGCCCGCGTAGTCGGGCGACGGGCCGAAACGGTCCTGGTAGAACTGCCAGCCGAAGTAGCCGACCCCGCCGACGCCGCCCGCGAAGATCGTCACCAGGACGAGACAGGCGCACCCGCTGCGGCGCTTCTTCGGTTTCTTGCCGCCCCGGCCCTTGCTGCCTGCGCGGCCGTCGTCATCGTCGTCCTCGTCGTCGCCACCACCGGCGAAGAAGGCGTGTTCGCCCTGGTCGGGGCCGGGGTCCCAGTCGGTGCGCGGCGGCTCGGGCTCGGCCTGCCTGCGGCTGGGCGGCTCGGGCGGCGGGTATGCGTCGGGCGTGCCGTAGTAGTCGGGCCCGCCCCCGCCGTAGGTGGCCGCCTGCTGGCCGTACGGGTCCGATGGGTCCGTGTACTGGACCTGCTGGCCGGCTCCCCAGCCGCCCTGGTCGTACGTCTGCTGGGTCTGGTACTGCTGCTGGCTCGGGTCGTAGGTCTGCTGGCCCTGGTACTGCTGCTGGCCCTGACCCGCGTAGTACTGCTGGTCGTAGCCCTGGTACTGCTGCTGCCCCGGCGCGTAGCCGGACTGCCCGCCGTCGCTCCAGTCGCCGTAGTTCTGCTGCGGCTGCTGCGGATAGTGCTGCGGCTGGCCGCCGTAGGGGGACTGCTGGCCCTGGGCCTGCTGTCCTCCCCATCCGTCGTCCCCGTACAACGGGTCCTCCGGATGCCACGGTTCGGAGCCTTGGCCCCGGCCATACTCAGTCATCGATCCCCTAGAGCCGCGAGGCGGCAGTTACGCGGCTTTTGGCCGGGTACCGTCCCGCCTCTTGCTGTGCGGTCGCTGTTCGAACAGCGGCGCAGTCGCGCGGAACGTTACCGTATCGCGATCAGATGACCACTTCGACGCCCTCGCCGGGTGCTTTGCCTGACACCCGTTCGGATTCGAGCGCCTGCTGAAGGATGATCACAGCGGCGGCCTGGTCGATGACGGAACGTCCCTTCTTCGACGTCACGCCCGAGGCGCGCAGCCCCTGGCTCGCGGTCACCGTCGTCATGCGCTCGTCCACGAGCCGCACCGGGATCGGGGCGATGCCCTTCGCCAGCTCCTGGGCGAACCGGCGGACCTTCGCCGCGGCAGGGCCCTCGCCCCCCTTGAGGGAGCGGGGCAGGCCCACGACGACCTCGATCGGCTCGTACTCCTCGACCAATTGCCTCAACCGGCGGTGCGCCGCGGGAACGTCCCGGCCGGGGACCGTCTCCACCGGAGTGGCGAGGATCCCGTCGGGGTCGCACGAGGCGACCCCGATGCGGGCGTCCCCGACGTCGATCGCGAGCCGGCGGCCCCTGCGCATCGTCACTTCGCGGTGTCCGTGACCAGTCGCTCGACGGCGTCCACGGCCTCGCCGATCGCGGCCGGGTTCTGGCCGCCGCCCTGGGCCACGTCCGGCTTGCCGCCACCGCCGCCGCCGAGGGTCTTGGCGGCCGTGCGGACCAGGTCGCCGGCCTTGAGGCCGCGCTCGCGGGCGGCGTCATTGGTGGCGATGACCGTCAGCGGCTTGCCGTTGTTGACCGTGAACAGGGCCACGACGGCGGCCCGTCCGCCCTGGATACGGCCGCGCACGTCGAGGACCAGCTTGCGCAGGTCGTCGGCGGTCGTGCCGTCCGGGACCCGGCCGGTGACGACGGCGACGCCGCGGATGTCCTTGGCGGACTCGGCGAGACCGGCGGCCGCCTGCAGCACCTTCTCGGCGCGGAACTTCTCGATCTCCTTCTCGGCGTCCTTCAGCTTGCCGAGCATCGAGGAGACCTTCTCCGGCAGCTCCTCCGGGCGGCCCTTGAGCAGCTCGGTCAGCTGGTTGACGACCGTGTGCTCGCGGGCGAGGAAGGAGTAGGCGTCCACTCCGACGAGGGCCTCGATACGGCGGACACCGGAGCCGATGGAGGACTCGCCGAGCAGCTTGACCAGGCCGAGCTGGGCGGTGTTGTGCACATGCGTGCCGCCGCACAGCTCCTTGGAGAAGTCGCCGATGGTCACGACGCGCACGCGCTCGCCGTACTTCTCGCCGAACTCGGCGATGGCGCCCTGCTTCTTGGCCTCGTCGATGCCCATGACGTCGGCGCGGACGTCGAGGTCGCGCGCGAGCACCTCGTTGATCTTCTGCTCGACGTCGCTCATCACGGCCGTGGGAACGGCGGACGGCGAGCCGAAGTCGAAGCGGAAGCGGCCGGGCTGGTTCTCGGAACCGGCCTGGGCGGCCGTCGGGCCGAGGGCGTCGCGCAGCGCCTGGTGGGTGAGGTGCGTGGCCGAGTGGGCGCGGGCGATGGCCTTTCGGCGGCGGCCGTCGATGGCGGCGTGGGCCTTGGCGCCGACGGTGACCTCACCGACCTGGACGACGCCCTTGTGGACGTAGACGCCGGGAACCGGCTTCTGGCAGTCGCGGATCTCGATGACGGCACCGGACTCGACCTTGATCCGGCCGGTGTCGCCGATCTGGCCGCCGCCCTCGGCGTAGAACGGGGTGCGGTCGAGGACGATCTCGACCTCGTCGCCCTCGGTGGCGGCCGGGGAGGAGGCGCCGTCGACGAGGATGCCGACGATGGTGGACTCGCCCTCGGTCTCGCTGTAGCCGATGAAGTCGGTCGCGCCGGTCCGGTCGGCGATCTCGCGGTAGGCGCCGGCGCCGGCGTGGCCGGTCTTCTTGGCCTGGGCGTCGGCCTTGGCTCGCTCCCGCTGCTCCTTCATCAGACGGCGGAAGCCGTCCTCGTCCACCGAGAGGCCCTGCTCGGCGGCCATCTCCAGGGTGAGGTCGATCGGGAAGCCCCAGGTGTCGTGGAGCAGGAACGCCTTGTCGCCGGGCAGCACCGAGGCGCCCGCGGCCTTGGTCTCGCTGACGGCGGTGTCGAGGATGTTGGTGCCGGCCTTCAGCGTCTTGAGGAAGGCGTTCTCCTCGGCGACGGCGACCTTCTCGATGCGCTCGCGGTCCGTGACCAGCTCCGGGTACTGCTGGCCCATCATGGCGATCACGGTGTCGATCAGGTCGAGGACGACCGGGCCGGTGGCGCCGAGCAGCCGCATGTTGCGGATCGCGCGGCGCATGATGCGGCGCAGCACATAGCCGCGGCCCTCGTTGCCGGGGGTGACGCCGTCGCCGATGAGCATGACCGAGGTGCGCATGTGGTCGGTGACCACGCGCAGGGAGACGTCCGAGGCGTGGGCGTCGCCGTAGTGGACGCCGGTCAGCTCGGTGGCCTTCTTGATGACGGCCATGGAGGTGTCGATCTCGTACATGTTCTGCACGCCCTGCAGAATCATCGCGAGCCGCTCCAGGCCGAGGCCCGTGTCGATGTTCTTGCTGGGCAGTTCGCCGAGGATCTCGAAGTTGTCCTTGCCGATGCCCTCGCCCCGCTCGTACTGCATGAAGACGAGGTTCCAGATCTCCACGTACCGCTCGTCGTTGACGGCGGGGCCGCCCTCGGCGCCGAACTCGGGGCCGCGGTCGTAGTTGATCTCGGAACAGGGGCCGCAGGGGCCGGGGACGCCCATGGACCAGTAGTTGTCCTTCATGCCGAGGCGCTGGATACGCTCCTTCGGCACGCCGACGACCTCGTGCCAGATGCGCTCGGCCTCGTCGTCGTCCTTGTAGACGGTGATCCAGAGCTTCTCCGGCTCCAGGCCGTAACCGCCCTTGTCCTGGGGGCTGGTGAGCAGCTCCCAGGCGTAGGTGATGGCGCCTTCCTTGAAGTAGTCGCCGAAGGAGAAGTTGCCGCACATCTGGAAGAAGGTGCCGTGCCGGGTGGTCTTGCCGACCTCTTCGATGTCCGGCGTGCGCACGCACTTCTGGACGCTGGTGGCGCGGTCGAACGGCGGCTTGACCTCACCCAGGAAGTAGGGCTTGAAGGGCACCATGCCGGCCGGGACGAGGAGCAGAGTCGGGTCGTCCGCGATGAGCGACGCCGAAGGGACGACGGTGTGCCCGCGCTCCTCGAAGAAGCTCAGCCAGCGGCGGCGAATCTCGGCCGACTCCATCAGTGGTCCTCATTCCGGTTGTACGAGTACGTCTCGTACGTCGAGCCGTCGACGTACTTCGGGTTGTTGCGGTTCTCGATGGCGGCGTACTGCCGGGCCATGGGGAGTTCGGGGGCGGTGTTGATGCCGAGGGCCTCCCCCAGCTCCTGCTCCCGCTGCGCCATGTTGTCGCGCACGTCCAGCGCGAAGCCGACCGCCCGGTCCTTGAGCCGGTGGCCGGCGTCGATCGCCTTGTTGGCGGCGGCCGCGGCGAGGTTCTCGGGGGTGAGCTGCTTCAGCTTGCGGTTGACCTTGGTGGTGGCCCACACTCCGGCGGCAACGCCCGTGGTGAACCAGAAGGTACGGCGGAACATCGGTCGCTCAGTCCCTCTTCCCCGAGTTGTTCCCCCGCTTCGGCTTCTGACGTCGTCCGGCCCGGACGGTGCGGCCGACGATCACGGTGCTCTCCGGCGTCCTTGCGGGCGCGCCGTCCTTGCGGCCGCCCAGGGCGCGGCGGACGCCGTAGCCGAAGGCCGCGACCTTGACCAGCGGGCCGCCGAACGTGGAGGCGACGGTGGTGGACAGCGCCGACGCGTTCGACGTGACCTCCTGGACGTCGGTGGCGATCGCGTCGACCCGGTCGATCTGGGTCTGCGCGGAGCGCACCGCGGCGGAGGCGTCGGCCAGCAGCGGGACGGCCTGGTCGGTCACGTCCGCGACCAGCTTGGTGGTCGCCCTGAGCGTCTGGGCCACCCTCGCCAGCGCCACGGCGAGGAAGGAGACCAGGATCGCCCAGAAGACGGCCACCAGGATTCCGGCCACTTCTCCACCGGACACCTCGTGCACCCGCTCCCTGAAACGTGTCTGAACATCGAAAAGCAATGGACCCGAGCCTATCGCGCCGGGGCCGAAGCTCCGCACCGGATTACCCCCGCGCGCTGCCGGCCGGCACGATGCGATTGTACGGAGTGAAAACGGTTCAGTACGCTCCGTATTCCATGCGGAATCTTCAGTCCGGCGACGGCCCCGTGGACGGCAATCTGCCCCTGGAACTCAACGCGTTCGTGGGGCGCTCGGCCGAACTCTCCGGGCTGGCGCGGGTGCTCGACGCCGGACGTCTGGTGACGGTGACGGGCGCGGGCGGGGTCGGCAAGTCGCGGCTGGCGGCACGGGCCGCCGCGCGGTGCGCGCCGCGGGACGGGGTCTGGCGCGTCGAGCTGGCGCCGGTGCACGACCCGGAGTTCGTGGAGTACGCCGTCGTGGAGGCGCTGGGACTGACGGACCACACGACGCGGGCGCCCCGCGAGACACTGCGCGCGTATCTCGCCGAGCGCCAACTGCTGCTCGTGGTCGACGGGTTCGAGCATCTGGTGGAGTCGTGTGCCGAGCTGGTGGAGGAGTTGCTGCGGCAGGTGCCCGGGCTCCGGGTGCTCGCGGTGGGGCGCCGGCCGCTGGGCGTGGCCGGTGAGCGGGTCTTCCCGCTGACGCCGCTGGGCGAGGACGAGGCGGTCGAGCTGCTGCTGAACCGGGCGGCGGAACAGGGGCCGGCGGTCGCGGACGGCCTGGACGTGCGCGAGGTGTGCCGGCGCCTGGACGGGATCCCGCTGGCGATCGAACTGGCCGCGGGACGGCTTCGGGCGCTGTCCCCTGCCCAGCTGCTGCAGCGCCTGGACGACCGCTTCCGGCTGCTGACCGGCGGCGGGCGCGGTGCGCTGCCCCGCCACCGGACCCTGCGCCTGGCGATCGGCTGGAGCCACGAACTGTGCGCTCCCCGGGAGCGGTTGCTGTGGTCGCGGCTGTCGGTGTTCGCCGGGCAGTTCGACCTGGAGGCCGCGGAGTACGTCTGCGGCGGGCACGGTCTGAAGGCCGACGACGTCCTCGACGTGCTCACCGAGCTGCTCGCGCAGTCGGTCCTCGCGCGCGAGGAGACACCGGCGGGCGTGCGCTACCGGATGCTGGACACGGTGCGTGCGTACGGCGCGGAGTGGCTGGAGGCGACAGGCGATGCGGCCCGGCTGCGGCGGCGCCATCGCGACTGGTATCTGGGCCTTGCCACCTGGTGCGAGCTGGACTGGTTCTCGCCGCGCCAGGCCGAGGTGGCCGCGCGCGTGGAGGCGGAGCTGCCGAATCTGCGCAGCGCGCTGGAGCACTGTCTCGGCGAGCCGGAGGAGGCGCATCTGGGCCAGTACCTCGCGGGCTCGCTCTGGTTCCACTGGGCGGGCTGCGGGCGTCTCTCGGAGGGGCGGCACTGGCTGGAGCAGGTGGTGCGGCTGGACACCGGGCACGAGCAGTCTCGGCTGAAGGCCCTGTGGGTGCTCGGCTATGTGGCGATCCTGCAGGGCGACACGGTGCCCGCGCTGGCCGCGCTGCAGGAGTGCCGGGAGGAGGCGGAGCGGGCCGGCGACCCGACGGCGGTGGCGTACGCGGAGCACCGCACCGGCTGTCTGGCCCTGGTCGGCGACGACATGCCGCGCGCCGAGCGGCTGCTGCGCTCGGCGCTGGACCGCTACCAGGAGATCGGCGAGCTCAACAGCAACGTGCTGATGGGCCAGGTCGAGCTGGCGATGACGCGCGCGTTCCAGGGCGATCTGCCGGACGCGGTACGGCTGTGCGAGGACGTACGGCGGGTGTGCGAGGACCACGGCGAGCGGTGGACCCGGGGCTATGCGCTGTACGTCCTGGCGTACGCGGCCTGGGCGGACGGCGATCTGCCGCGGGCGCGCGCCCTGCTGGCCGAGTGCCTGGCCGGCGCCCACGCCTTCCACGATCTGCTGGGCTCGGTGCTGGCGGTGGAGCTGCTCGCGCTTGTCACCGTGGCGCAGGGCGACGCGGCGGAGGCGGCGGTGCTGCAGGGCGCGGCGGCCCGGATGTGGCCGTCGGTGGGCCTGCCGCTGTTCGGCTCGGCGTACTACAACGCCCCGCACGAGCTGTGCGAGGCGACGGCCCGGGAGCACCTGGGCGACGCTCGCTACGAGGAGTGCGTGGCGCAGGGGGAACGGCTGGTGCGGGAGGCGGCCGTCTCGCGCGCGCTGGAGCGGCCGCTGCAGGCCGTGCCGTCGCCGCGAGGTGTGGTCCGGCACCCGGCCGCGGACGTGAGCATGCACGAACCCGCCGCCTCCCGCACCCGGAAGGGCGGGGAGACGGCGGGCTGAGTGGTGCGTGGTGCTACCGCCTGCTGTGATCAGCGGGCGTAGTACTCGACGACGAGCTGCTCGTCGCAGATCACCGGGATCTCCTTGCGGTTCGGCTCACGGTCCAGGCGGAACGCCAGGGCCTTGAGGTTCACCTGGAGGTAGCGCGGGGTCTCGCCCTCGGGGGCGAAGCCGCCCTCGCGGGCGATGGAGAAGAGGGTCTTCTCGCGGCTGCGCTCGCGGACCATCACGACGTCGTCCGGCTTGACGCGGAAGGACGGCTTGTCGACCTTCTGGCCGTTGACCTCGATGTGGCCGTGCACGACCATCTGACGGGCCTGGTAGATGGTGCGGGCGATGCCCGAACGCAGGACCAGGGCGTCGAGACGGCGCTCGAGCTCGATGATCAGGGCCTCGCCGGTCTTGCCCTGAACCTTGGAGGCACGCTCGTAGGCGCGGACGAGCTGGCGCTCGGACACGTCGTACTGCGCGCGCAGACGCTGCTTCTCCAGCAGACGGACCTTGTAGTCCGAGTTCTGCTTGCGGCCGCGGCCGTGCTCACCCGGCGGGTAGGGACGGGCCTCGAAGTACTTGACGGCCTTCGGGGTCAGCGCGATGCCGAGGGCACGCGACTTCTTGACCTTGGGGCGGGGCTGGTTCGCCACTGTCTTTAGTCTCTTTTCTCAGTCTCTACGGCTTGCCAGGGTTAAGGGAGGTCGCATCCGCAGCCGGGGAAACCCGCCTCGTCCTGCTGGACGGGATGGGCAGCCGCTCCCCTGGTCTGGGCACATACGTGCAGCACGCGAGTGGCCCACCGACCTCTCCCGTCCTGGGACGGGTGGTGGTGGGCTGCCCGCGACACCGTTCGACGGTGCGCGACGCTCCTGGAACCCCTGGGGGTTCCGGCCGGATGACCCGCTCTGACGGCACGGGACTCGGCACTTCGGCGCAGTCTACAGGGTGCTCAGGACCGCCTGCGACCGAGGTGCTTCCTGGTCCACTCCACCGCGTCCGCGTACCTGGCCTCCGCGCCGTGTCTGCTCGGGGTGTAGTACTCGCGGTCCTTGAGGGCGTCCGGGGCGTACTGCTGCTCGGCGATGCCCTCGGCCAGGTCGTGCGGATACACATAGCCCTGGGCGTGGCCGAGCTTGGCGGCGCCCTTGTAGTGACCGTCGCGCAGGTGCGGCGGCACCTGGCCGGCCAGGCCCTTCTTGACGTCCTCCATGGCGGCCCCGATCGCCGTCGTCGCGGAGTTGGACTTGGGGGCCAGGGCGAGGGCGATGGTGGCGTGGCTGAGGGTGAGGGCGGCCTCGGGGAAGCCGATCATGGCGACGGCCTGGGCGGCGGCGACCGCGATCGGCAGCGCGTTCGGATCGGCGAGGCCGATGTCCTCGCTCGCCGAGATCATCAGGCGGCGGGCGATGAAGCGGGGGTCCTCGCCGGCCTCGATCATGCGGGCCAGGTAGTGCAGTGCGGCATCCACGTCCGAGCCGCGGATGGACTTGATGAGGGCGCTGGCGACGTCGTAGTGCTGGTCGCCGTCGCGGTCGTACTTCACCGCCGCCCGGTCGACCGTCTCCTCCAGCGTCGTCAGGGAGATCTCCGTCTCGCCCTTGTCCAGGGCGGCGCCGGCCGCCGCCTCCAGGGCGGTCAGGGCACGGCGCGCGTCGCCCCCGGCGATGCGCAAGAAGTGGTTCTCGGTGTCCTCGGGGAGCGTGACCGCGTCCTTCAGGCCCCGCTCGTCGCTCAGCGCCCGCTTCAGCAGGCCTCTGATGTCGTCGTCGGTGAGGGGTTCGAGGGTGAGCAGCAGGGAGCGGGACAGCAGCGGGGAGATCACCGAGAAGTACGGGTTCTCCGTCGTCGCCGCGATCAGGGTCACCCAGCGGTTCTCGACCGCGGGCAGCAGCGAGTCCTGCTGGGCCTTGCTGAAGCGGTGGATCTCGTCGAGGAAGAGGACGGTCTCCTGGCCGTACCCACCGGTGGCGCGGCGGGCGCCGTCGATGACCGCGCGGACCTCCTTGACGCCCGCGGTGATCGCCGACAGCTCGACGAAGCGCTTGTTGGTGGCCTTCGAGACGACGTAGGCCAGGGTCGTCTTGCCGGTGCCGGGCGGGCCCCAGAGGATCACCGAGGACGGTCCGGCGGGTCCGCCGGCGCCCTCGCCGACCAGTCTGCGCAGCGGCGAGCCCGGCTTGAGCAGATGCTGCTGGCCCACGACCTCGTCGAGGGTGCGCGGGCGCATCCGCACCGCCAGGGGGCTCCCTGCCGGGTCCTTCTCCTGGCGTTCTTCTGCGGCTGCGGTGAACAGGTCGGGCTCCACGTCCCAAACCCTAAGTCACCGCACCGACAATGCGTCCGGGCCCCTGAAAAGCCCGGTCAGCTGGTCCAGAAGTCCCACCAGCGGGTCAGCACCAGCATGCCGATGATGCCGACGTGCAGCACGGGCACGACCCAGGTGAACTCGCCGAAGAAGCTCCTCAGCCAGCGCGGGGAGGGCAGGAAGCCGTTGCGGACGTTGAACGAGGTGACGTACCAGAACATCGTGATCGTGGCGACCCAGGCCAGGCAGCACCACAGGCACAGCGAGTTGATCCGGTACAGCGACTGGAACTGCAGCCAGGTGACGAACCCGACACCGAAGAGGGTGCCGAAGTTGAAGGTGAGCCAGTACCAGCGCGGGTAGCGGGCGCGGGCGAGCAGGCTCATGCCGACGCAGATGACGATGCCGTAGCAGACCAGGCCGAGCATCGGGTTGGGGAAGCCGAAGACGGCGGCCTGCTTGGACTCCATCACGTTGCCGCAGGAGACCACGGGGTTGAGGCTGCAGCCCGGGGTGAACGTCTTGCCCGCGACCTTGGCCTCGAGGATCTTGTTCTTGTCGATCGTGATGACCCACGCGGCGAGCAGACCGGCCGCGCCGGTGATCACCAGCAGCAGGGCCAGGGCGCGGCTGCCGCCCAGCGTGCGTGGTCCGGCCGAGTCGGGTCCCGGAGCGGGCTCGGTGGACACGTCTTTGACTGTGGTCTTGCTCATCACGCCGATTCCGTCTGCTTGAGAGTGGGACCTTCTTCGGGCAGGGGCCATTGTGCCGCACCCGGCCCCGTGTCCACCGTTCAGTGGACATAAGGAAGTACGCACGGTCGTCCCTGAGCGTTCGGTTCCGGCCGACCATGGGGGGCATGACAACACACGCGAACGAACTCGCGGTGGACGTACGGGGGCTGCGCAAGCAGTACGGGGACGTGACCGCGGTGGACGGCATCGATCTCGAGATCCGCCCGGGCGAGGTGTTCGGCCTGCTGGGACCCAATGGCGCGGGCAAGAGCACGACGGTGGAGATCCTCCAGGGCAAGCGCAGCCGGGACGCGGGCGAGGTGTCGGTGCTCGGGTCCGATCCGGCGGCCGGCACGCGCGCGTGGAGGTCCCGTGTGGGAATCGTCTGGCAGGACGAATCGGCACCCGCCGAGTTGACGGTCGGCGAGACCGTGCGGCATTTCGCGCGCTACTACCCGCGCCCGCGCGACCCCGAGGAGGTCATCGGCCTGGTGGGACTGCAGGCCAAGGCGGGCAGCCGCATCAAGGCGCTGTCGGGCGGCCAGCGCCGGCGGCTCGACGTGGCGCTCGGGGTGATCGGCGGCCCCGAGCTGCTGCTCCTGGACGAGCCGACGACCGGTTTCGACCCGGCGGCCCGGCGGCAGTTCTGGGAGCTGATCCGGCTGCTCGCCGACGAGGGCACGACGATCCTGCTGACCACGCACTACCTGGAGGAGGCGGAGGCGCTCGCCGACCGGCTCGCCGTGGTGGCGCGGGGGCGGGTCGCCGCCACGGGCGAGCCCGCCGCCCTGCGGGAGCGGTACGGCACGGACGCCACGGTCGAGTGGACCGAGGCCGACGGCACCATCCGTACCGAGCGCACGGACACCCCGACCAGGACGGTCGCCGAGCTGATGCACCGCTTCGACGGCGAGATCCCCGGCCTCCGGGTGAGCCGACCCACGCTGGAGGACGTCTACCTCCGGCTGACCGGACAGGAGGACGCGCGATGACCACGACCGCCGTGGAGACCAGGACCGGGTCGGGCACCGTGCGGCTGCCCGGGGCGTGGGGGCTGGGGCTGGGCCGGGGCGCCCTGGAGATCAAGCAGTTCTTCCGGCAGCGCGACCAGGTGGTGTTCACGTTCGCGTTCCCGGTGGTGTTCCTCTTCCTGTTCGCGTCGATCTTCAGCGACGACGTGAAGGGCGCGGGCATCACCGCCTCGCAGCTGTACGTCCCGGCGATGATGGCCGCCGGCATCATGTCGACGAGCTTCCAGTCGCTCGGCATCTCCATCGCCATCGAGCGGGACGAGAAGGTGCTGCGCCGGCTGCGCGGGACACCGATGCCGCCGGCCGCGTACTTCCTCGGCAAGATCTGGCTGGTTCTGTTCACCGGCCTGCTGGAGACGGCGATCCTGCTCCTCGTCGGCACCTCCTTCTACGACGTGGATCTGCCCTCGGACGCCACGCACTGGTTCGACCTGGCCTGGATCTTCGTGCTCGGTCTGACGGCGTGCGCCCTGCTAGGCATCGCGATCAGCTCGGTGCCGAAGTCCGGCAAGAGCGCGACCTCGGTCGTCGTACTGCCGTTCCTGGTGCTGCAGTTCATCTCGGGCGTGTACATCGCGATCGACACCATCCCCGACTGGATGCTGAACATCGGGGCGCTGTTCCCGCTGAAGTGGATGTGCCAGGGACTGCGCGGGGTGTTCCTGCCGGACTCGGCACGGATCCTGGAGCAGACCGGCAGCTGGGAGCTGGGCAAGGTGGCGCTGGTGCTCGGGGCGTGGTGCGTCGGAGGATTGGCGCTGTGTCTGCTCACCTTCCGGTGGAAGAACCGGCGCGACGGATGAACGGGCCGACGCACGCCGTCGGTGCCTACACCTGGGACCGCTCCTTCCGGCTCTGGGACACCTACTTCGCGCTGATCTGGCTGGCCACCCTGGCGTTCGTGCTCGGCACGGGACAGCCGGGGTGGCCGGTCCGTCTCACCGCGGCGGCGCTGCTGCTGCCGTTGATTCCCCTGTACGTGTGGGTGGGGCGGCCCCTGCTGCGGGGCGATCCGCCGACCGAGCGGCAGGCTCTGCTCTATCTCCTCGCGATGACGGCGCTGTTCCTGCCCTCGGCGATCCTGGTCGGCGAGACCCGGGTGATGACCTTCGCGCTCGTCCCCCAGTGCTTCATGACCCTGCGGATGCGGTGGGCGATCACGGTGGTGGCCGTGCTCAACGTCGTGCCGGTGGTGGGCTGGGCGCTGCTGTGGTGGCCCAGCGGCCAGGACGTCTTCTTCAACGGGCTGTTCGCCGTGGTCAGTCTGGTCTTCTCGGTGGCCTTCGGGACCTGGGTGATCCGGATCATCGACCAGAGCCAGGAGCGGGCCGCGCTGATCGCGGAACTGGACGCGAGCCGCCACGAGATCTCGCGTCTGTCCGCCGCGCACGGGGCGCTGACCGAGCGCGAGCGCATGGCCCGGGAGATCCACGACACCCTCGCGCAGGGCTTCACCAGTGTGCTGATGCTGATCCAGGCGGTGGAGGCGGAGCTGGACCACGACGTCCCGCAGGCCCGCCGGCATCTGGCCCTGATGGACGAGACGGCCCGGCAGAACCTCGCCGAGGCCCGCGCCCTGGTCGCCGGGGCCGCGCCCGCCGACCTCGACGGCTCGTCGCTGCCGGACGCGTTGCACCGGCTCGCCGCCCGGCACGGGGCCACGCTGGAGGTGACCGGCCCGGTGCGGCAGCTGCCCGCCGCTCCCGAGGTGGTGGCGCTGCGCGCCTGCCAGGAGGCGCTGTCCAACGCCCGTAAGCACGCGGGGAGTTCGGCCTCCGTCGGCATCGCGCTGGCGTACCGCGACGACACGCTCACCGTGTCCGTACGGGACGACGGATGCGGGTTCGATCCCGGTGCCCCCAGCGCCGGTTACGGTCTTGCGGGGCTGCGCGCCCGAGCCACCGAGGTCGGCGGGACGGCGCGGATCCGCAGCACGCCGGGCGACGGCACGACGGTGACCGTCCGGCTGCCCGTGACGCCCTCATCTCCCCTGTCACCGCTGAGGAGTTCACCGTGATCAGGATCGTCCTCGCCGACGACCATCCCGTCGTACGGGAGGGGCTGCGGGCGATGCTCAGTGCCGAGCCGGACCTGGAGGTGATCGCCGACGCGGAGAGCGGGCCGCAGGCGGAGGCGCTCGCGGCCGAACTGCGGCCCGACATCGTGCTCATGGACCTGCGCATGCCGGGCGGCGGGGGCGTCGACTCGATCGTGCGGATGGGCGAGGCGGGGCTGCCGTGCCGGGTGATCGTCCTGACGACGTACGAGACGGACCGCGACATCCTGCGGGCGGTCGAGGCCGGGGCTGCGGGCTATCTCCTCAAGGACATGCCGCGCGCCGAACTGGCCCAGGCCGTACGGGCAGCAGCCCGCGGTGAGACGGTGCTCGCCCCCTCGGTGGCGGCCCGCCTGGTCGACCAGCTGCGCACCAGACCGGAACGGCCTCGCCTCTCGGAGCGGGAGACGGCCGTCCTGCGGCTGGTGGCGGAGGGCTGCACCAACGCGGAGATCGGCCGCCGGCTCTTCATCGGCGAGTCGACCGTGAAGACCCATCTCCTGCGCGCCTTCGGCAAGTTGGGGGTCGACGACCGGACGGCGGCCGTCACGAGTGCGATGCGGTTCGGGCTGCTGGAGTGAGGGGACCCGCAGCCCCCTCACTCCACCGGGCTCAGCCCAGCCGCGACTCCAGTTCCGCCACGATCTCGTTCACGCCGATCGCCGTCTGCTCGCCGGAGTCCATGTCCTTGAGCTGAACGACGCCCTCGGTGAGGTCGCGTTCGCCGGCCACGATCGTGTAGCGGGCGCCGCTGCGGTTGGCGTTCTTCATGGCGCCCTTGAGGCCCTTGGCGCCGTAGGAGAAGTCGGCCGCGATGCCGAGCTTGCGCAGCTCGGTGACCTTGCCGAACAGCACGCGGCGCGCCTCCTCGCCGAGCGGGACCGCGAACACGCTGGTCGTGGAGGGCAGTTCGAGCTCGACGCCCTCCGCCTCAAGGGCCAGGACGGTGCGGTCCACGCCGAGGGCCCAGCCGACGGACGGCAGCGCGGGGCCGCCGATCATCTCGGAGAGGCCGTCGTAGCGGCCGCCGCCGCCCACCGCGGACTGCGAGCCCAGACCGTCGTGGACGAACTCGAACGTCGTCCGGGTGTAGTAGTCGAGGCCGCGCACCAGCTTGGGGTCGTCCTCGAAGACCACGCCCGCCGCCGTGATCAGCTCGCGGACCTCCTCGTGGTACGCCTTGCAGGCGTCGCACAGATAGTCGCGCAGCAGGGGGGCGTCGCCCAGCTGCTTCTGGACCGACTCGCGCTTGTCGTCCAGAACGCGCAGCGGGTTGATCTCCGCTCGGCGCAGCGTGTCCTCGTCCAGGTCCAGGCCGCGCAGGAAGTCCTGCAGGGCCGCGCGGTAGACGGGACGGCACTCCTTGTCGCCCAGGCTGTTGAGCAGGATCCGGAAGTCGCGCAGGCCCAGCGAGCGGTAGGCCTGGTCGGCCAGGATGATCAGCTCGGCGTCGAGCGCCGGGTCCTCCGCGCCGATCGCCTCGGCGCCGACCTGGGAGAAGTGCCTGTAGCGGCCCTTCTGCGGGCGCTCGTAGCGGTAGTACGAGCCGGAGTACCAGAGCTTGACCGGCAGGTTGCCCGCCTTGTGGAGGTTGGCCTCCAGCGCCGCGCGCAGCACGGACGCGGTGCCCTCGGGGCGCAGGGCCAGCCTGTCGCCGCCCTTGGTCTCGAAGGCGTACATCTCCTTGGTCACGATGTCGGTGGACTCACCGACTCCGCGCGCGAAGAGCTCGACGCTCTCGAAGCCGGGCGTCTCGATGTAGCCGTAGCCGGAACTGCGCAGGGGTGCGGCGATCGCCTCACGGACGGCCAGGTACTTGGCGCTGTCCGGCGGGATCAGGTCGTACGTGCCCTTGGGGGCCTTGAAGGTGCTCACGGAAGGTCTCGTCACATTCCTCGTCGGGGAGCGGGCTGGGCTCCCTGGCCGGCGGCCACCTGCCGCAGATACGGGTTGGTGGCGCGCTCCTGGCCGATGGTCGTCTGGGGGCCGTGGCCGGACAGCACCACGGTCGAGTCGTCGAGCGGCAGGCACACACGGCCCAGCGAGTCGAGCATCTCGGCCATGTCGCCGCCGGGCAGGTCGGTGCGTCCGATGGAGCCGGCGAAGAGCAGATCCCCGGAGAAGAACACGGAGGGGATCTCCGTGTTCTCGGGCATCCGGAACGTCACCGACCCCTTGGTATGGCCGGGTGCGTGCGCGACGGAGAACTCGAGCCCCGCGAGCGCCAGCCGCGCGCCGTCGGTCAGCTCCTTGACGTCGTCGGGCTCCCCCACCGTCAGCTCGCCCAACAGCTGCATGCCGATGGAGCGGCCGACCGCCTTCTCCGGGTCCGCCAGCATGAAGCGGTCCTCGGGGTGGATCCACGCCGGTACGTCGTGCGCGCCGCACACCGGGACGACCGAGGCCACATGGTCGATGTGGCCGTGGGTGAGGACGACGGCGACGGGCTTGAGCCGATGCTTCTTCAGCGCTTCCTCGACTCCTTGGGCGGCCTGGTGGCCCGGGTCGATGATCACGCACTCCTCACCGGCGGCGGGGGCGACGAGATAACAGTTCGTCCCCCAGGCCCCGGCGGGGAACCCGGCAATGAGCACGATCGTCCTTCGTTGTGTCGGTCACAGACGGCTACAGCTGCTGTCAGAGCCTACCGGCGCTGCCGAATCCTCAGCGAACCCATATACGGTACGGGGCACACGCAGGCGGTCGACTCACAAGACGCACGCGTCCCAGTCGACGTACGAGACGCATGAGGAGAGAACCCGGTGGTCACCCAGGAGCAGCGCAAGCGTCAGCTCGCGCGGGAGAAGTTCTTGCGGCAGCAGCAGCGGCGTACGGCCGCGCGGCGCAAGGCGAAGATGCGCAATTCGGTGATCGCGTCGGTGCTCGGCGTGATCCTGATCGGCAGCGTGGCGCTCTATACGACCGGTGTGCTCAAGGACGACAAGAGCGACGACAAGGCCAACGCCAGCTCCCAGACGACCCCGAGCGCCGCCGCGACCAGCAAGGCGCCGGACCCGTGCGCCAAGCCGGCCAAGGGCTCGGTGAAGAAGCTGAGCTGGAAGAAGGAGCCGGCGATGACGATCGACAAGTCGGCGAAGTACACCATGAACCTCGACACGACCTGCGGCGACATAGGCATCGCGCTGAAGGCGTCGGCCGCGCCGCACACCGTCAACTCCTTCAACTTCCTTGTCGGCAAGGGCTACTTGGACCACACCAAGTGCCACCGGCTGGTCCCCCAGGGGATCTACGTGCTGCAGTGCGGCGACCCGACGGGCACCGGCACCGGCGGACCGGGCTACACCATCCCGGACGAGAACCTGAAGGACAAGAGCCTCAAGG
Source organism: Streptomyces plumbidurans (assembly GCF_019857225.1). Lineage (GTDB taxonomy): Bacteria > Actinomycetota > Actinomycetes > Streptomycetales > Streptomycetaceae > Streptomyces > Streptomyces plumbidurans. The sequence goes on along the minus strand of NZ_JAFJSY010000026.1, from coordinate 26,565 downwards.
GCAACGTGTATCCGGCGGGCACGGTCGCCATGGCCAACCAGTACAACGCCCAGACGAAGAAGGGCCGTAACACCGGCGGCAGCCAGTTCTTCCTCGTCTACCAGGACAGCCCGCTGCCGCCCGACTACACCCCGTTCGGCACGATCTCCAAGGACGGCATGAAGGTCCTGAAGAAGATCGCCGCCGCAGGAGCGCAGGCCGCGGACCCCACGAGCGGCAATACGGCCCCCAACGCGACGGTCGTGATCAACAAGGCGACGGTCACGAAGTCCTGAAGGTCAAGTGCGAAATTTCGGTCGCGCGGGATGCGGACAGGCCACCCGCCGGTCGCCTATGTTGGCCGTGACGAAACTGTGGACGATGCCCGGGGGAGCTGAAGCCCCTCACAGGCATCATGTGGAGGAGGCGCTGTGAGCAGCGACCCGTGGGGACGCGTCGACGAGACGGGGACCGTGTACGTGCGTACGGCCGACGGCGAGCAGGTCGTCGGTTCCTGGCAGGCCGGCTCCCCCGAGGAGGCGCTGGCCTACTTCGAGCGCAAGTACGAGGGCCTGGTTGTCGAGATCGGCCTCCTCGAGAAGCGAGTGAAGACCACCGACCTGTCCGCGAAGGACGCGCAGGCGGCCATCGACCACATCCGTGAGCAGGTCGACGCGCATCACGCGGTCGGCGACCTGGCCGCCCTGCGGACCCGGCTGGACAAGCTGGTGGAGACGGTCGAGGCCCGCCGCGAGGAGCGCAAGCAGCAGCGCGCCAAGCAGTCCGACGAGGCCAGGCACGCCAAGGAGGACCTGGTCACCGAGGCGGAGCAGCTGGCGCAGTCCGACCAGTGGCGGGCGGCCGGCGAGCGGCTGCGCGCGCTGGTGGACACCTGGAAGAGCCTGCCGCGCCTGGACCGCAAGTCGGACGACGAGCTGTGGCACCGCTTCTCGCACGCCCGGTCGGCGTTCTCCAAGCGGCGCAAGGCGCACTTCGCGGCGCTCGACGCGCAGCGCGAGGACGCCCGCAAGATCAAGGAGCGGCTGGTCTCGGAGGCCGAGGCGCTGTCCGGCTCGACGGAGTGGGGTCCCACCGCCGCGCGCTACCGCGAGCTGATGGCGGAGTGGAAGGCCGCGGGCCGCGCCCAGCGTGAGCACGAGGACGACCTGTGGAATCGCTTCCGCGGCGCCCAGGACATCTTCTTCGCCGCCCGCAGCTCGGTCTTCGCGGAGCGCGACGCGGAGCAGTCGGAGAACCTGAAGCTCAAGGAGGAACTGGCCGGGGAGGCCGAGAAGATCCTCCCGGTGACGGACCTGAAGGCGGCGCGGGCCGCCTTCCGCTCGGTCAACGAGCGCTGGGAGGCCATCGGCCATGTGCCGCGGGACGCCCGGCCGAAGGTCGAGGGCCGGATGCACGCCGTGGAGCGGGCCATCCAGGAGGCCGAGGAGGCCGAGTGGCGCCGGACGAACCCGGAGGCACGCGCGCGTGCCGAGGGTCTGACCGGGCAGCTCCAGGCCGCCGTGGACAAGCTCCGGGGCCAGATCGAGCAGGCGCGCGCCCAGGGCAACAACGCCAAGGCCGACAAGCTGGAGCGCGAGCTGGAGGGCCGCCAGGCCCTGCTGGACCAGGCGCTGAAGGGTCTGCAGGAGTTCGGCGGCTGACCCTCGCCGACGACACGAGAAGGGGCCCGTACCTCGCGGTACGGGCCCCTTCTCGTCGTACGACCGTCCCTACGACCTGCTGCGTGCTGACGTCACGCGGTAGACGTCGTAGACGCCCTCCACGCCCCGGACCGCCTTCAGGACGTGTCCGAGGTGCTTCGGGTCGCCCATCTCGAAGGTGAAGCGGGAGGTGGCCACGCGGTCGCGGGAGGTCTGGACGGCCGCGGAGAGGATGTTGACGTGCTGGTCGGACAGGACGCGGGTGACGTCCGACAGCAGCCGGGAGCGGTCAAGCGCCTCGACCTGGATGGCGACCAGGAAGACCGAGGACTGGGTGGGCGCCCACTCGACCTCGAGGATGCGCTCGGGCTCACGGGAGAGCGAATCCACGTTCACGCAGTCGCTGCGGTGAACCGATACGCCGCTGCCGCGCGTGACGAAACCGATGATGGGATCGCCCGGGACCGGCGTGCAGCACCGGGCCAGCTTGACCCACACGTCCTCGACGCCCTTGACGATGACGCCCGGGTCGGCGCTGGAGCGGCGCTTGCGGCTGCGGCTGCGGGTCGGTGGGACCGACTCGTCGATCTCCTCGCTGGCCGCCTCCTCGCCGCCGAGCGCCTGCACCAGCTTCTGCACGATGTTCTGCGCCGATACATGGCCCTCGCCGATCGCCGCGTACAGCGCCGAGATGTCGGCGTAGCGCATCTCGTGGGCGAGCGTGACGAGCGAGTCGCCGGTCAGGATGCGCTGGATCGGCAGGTTCTGCTTGCGCATCGCCCGGACGATGGCGTCCTTGCCCTGCTCGATCGCCTCGTCGCGGCGCTCCTTGGAGAACCAGGCCCGGATCTTGTTGCGGGCCCGCGGCGACTTGACGAAGCCGAGCCAGTCGCGCGAGGGGCCCGCGCCGGCCGCCTTGGAGGTGAAGACCTCCACCAGGTCGCCGTTGTCCAGGGTGGATTCGAGCGGTACGAGACGGCCGTTGACCCGCGCTCCTATGGTCCGGTGGCCGACCTCGGTGTGGACCGCGTAGGCGAAGTCGACGGGAGTGGCACCGGCTGGCAGCGCGATGACGTCGCCCTTGGGCGTGAAGACGAAGACCTCGTTGCGCGACAGGTCGAAGCGCAGGGACTCCAGGAACTCGCCCGGGTCCTCGGTCTCCTTCTGCCAGTCGAGCAACTGGCGCAGCCACGCCATGTCGTTGAGGTGGTCGTCCTTGCCCTTTCCGGCCTTCGGCACGTCGGTACGCACCTTGGAGGCGCCGGCGACGGCCTCCTGCTTGTACTTCCAGTGCGCGGCGATGCCGTACTCGGCGCGGCGGTGCATGTCGAAGGTGCGGATCTGCAGCTCGACCGGCTTGCCGTTGGGGCCGATGACCGTCGTGTGCAGCGACTGGTACATGTTGAACTTGGGCATCGCGATGTAGTCCTTGAACCGGCCGGGGACCGGGTTCCATCGCGCGTGCACGGTGCCGAGGGCGGCGTAGCAGTCGCGGACCGTGTCGACGAGGACGCGGATGCCCACCAGGTCGTAGATCTCCGCGAAGTCACGGCCGCGGACGATCATCTTCTGGTAGACGCTGTAGTAGTGCTTCGGGCGGCCGGTGACGGTCGCCTTGATGCGGGCGGCCCGCAGGTCCTGCTGGACCTCGTCGGTCACTATGGCCAGGTACTCGTCGCGCTTCGGTGCCCGCTCGGCCACCAGCCGTACGATCTCGTCGTACATCTTGGGGTAGAGGATCGCGAAGGCGAGGTCCTCCAGCTCCCACTTGATGGTGTTCATGCCCAGGCGGTGGGCGAGCGGCGCGTAGATCTCCAGGGTCTCGCGCGCCTTCTTCTCCTGCTTCTCGCGCTTGAGGTAGCGCATGGTGCGCATGTTGTGCAGGCGGTCGGCGAGCTTGATAACCAGGACGCGCGGGTCCTTGGCCATGGCGACGACCATCTTGCGCACGGTCTCGGCCTGCGCGGCCTCGCCGAACTTGACCTTGTCCAGCTTGGTGACGCCGTCGACGAGCAGGGCGACCGAGTCGCCGAAGTCGCGGCGCAGCTGGTCGAGGCCGTACTCGGTGTCCTCCACGGTGTCGTGCAGCAGACCCGCCATCAGGGTGGCCGGATCCATGCCCAGCTCGGCGAGGATGGTGGTGACGGCGAGCGGGTGCGTGATGTACGGGTCGCCGCTCTTGCGCTTCTGGCCGCGGTGCCAGCGCTCGGCGACCTGGTAGGCCTGCTCTATCTGGCGCAGCGTCGCCGTCTCGATCTTCGGGTCGTTGCTGCGCACTATCCGCAGCAGTGGCTCGAGGACCGGGTTGTACGGGTTGGAGCGCTGGACGCCGAGACGGGCGAGACGGGCTCGGACACGGTTGGAGGAGCCGGAGCGGGCGGGCTGGCCGGTGTTCGGGCGGACCGCGGGCTGCGAGGTGGCGCCCGTGGCCGGTACGGAGTCGTCGCCGGTGGGCGCGGACGCGGGGCGCTCGGGCGGAGCGGGCTTGGGGCGCGACTCCTCGGCCGACTTGTCGACGGGGGCGGACTGGGTGTGCTCGACCGTCCCGCGGGTGTCGTTCTTCGCGTGCGGCGCGCTCGGCGCGGGCTTGGCCGCGGCCGCCGAGTCCGACTCGGGCTTGGCGGCGGTCAGGTGCTGGGCCTCGTCTGGCAAGAGGACTCCTCGTGCGCGATCCGGGTCCCCCGGTCAGGCTCCGGAGACCCCATGGTAGCGATCCTGGCCTCCAGGATCGCCTTCAGGCCGATGTGAGGGCCGTCGACCCGAGAAACACGGGGGGCTTTCGCGGGATTCCGGGAGGGGGATTTTCGGGAGATTGCCGGGGGATTGGGGATTCGAGGGGGATGCGGGGGTGTCCGGTGGGTGAGGGGGCTTGCGTGACAGGGGGCTCGCGTGACGGGGGGCTTGCGTGACGGGGCGCCGGATGAGTGCCGGGGGCGGGCGGCATGCGGGTGTTTGGGGAGGGGGGACGCCGGGTGCCGGTGCTTGCGGAAGGGGGCGCCGGGGCTGGTGGGGAGGCGTGCCGGGTGCGGGCGGAGACGGAACGCCGGGTGCCAACGGCAAAGGCGTGCCAAGTGCGGGCCGAGACGGAAGGCCGGGCGCCGACGGCAAAGGCGTGCCAAGGGCGAGCGGAGACGGGTGCCGGTGGGCGGCGCCCGTGGCCGAGGGTCGGGGTTGTCGGGGTGCGGAGGGGGTCGGCTGGCGGACGCAGGTGGTGGGAGGGGTGCTGGGGCTGGCGGCTCGGTGGCCTGGGCCGCCGGTTCGGGTGCGTCGCGGCCGTCGCCCGCAACCGGCGCCGCCGACCGCCCGGCAGTGGTCGTGTCCCGTAACACGTGCGAACGGCCGCTCCCTGTTCGGGGCGGCCGTTCGCGAGGGTGTTCGGGGGTCAGACCACGAGCAGGGACTCCAGGGGGGCGCCGGCGAGGGCGGGTTCCAGGCGGCTGCGGCCGGACAGGAAGCCGAGCTCCATCAGGACCGCGACGCCCGCGACCTCGGCGCCCGCGCGGCGGATCAGCTGGATGGAGGCCTCGGCGGTGCCGCCGGTGGCGAGGACGTCGTCGACGATCAGGATGCGGTCGTCGGCGGAGAGGTCCTCCGCGTGCACCTCGATCTCCGCCGAGCCGTACTCCAGCTCGTACGCCTGGCCGAGCGTGGCCCCGGGGAGCTTGCCCGCCTTGCGTACGGGGATGAAGCCGAGTCCCGCCCGCACGGCGACCGGGGCGCCGAGGATGAACCCGCGCGCCTCGAGGCCCACGATCTTGGTGGCGCCCGTGCGCTCGGCGATCGCGGCGAGCGCGTCCGTGAGCGCCGTGAAGGCCGCCGGGTCCGCCAGGAGCGGGGTGATGTCCTTGAACATCACCCCCGGCTCCGGGTAGTCGGCCACATCACGGATACGGCTGAGCAGCAGCTCCTCGACGCCGGTCATCGGCGCTTCCCCGAGGGCCGCCCACGGCCGCGGTTGCGCGACGAGGGCTGGTTGCGCGCAGTGGACTGGCCGCTGCGGGTCCCGGGCTGATTGCGCGGACCCACCACCGCGGGAGCGGCGTCCTCGGGCTCGTCGTACGCCTCGTCCGCGGTCTCGGGCTCCACCTGCGTGCCCTGGGCCGCGGCCTGCGCCCGCTTGGCGAGCACGCGCTTCCTCAGCGCCTGCATCTGCGGCTCGCGCTCCTTGAGGTCGGCGACGAGCGGCGTGGCGATGAAGATCGAGGAGTACGCACCGGCCGCGAGGCCGACGAACAGCGACAGCGAGATGTCGTTGAGCATGCCCGCGCCGAGGAAGCCGCCGCCGATGAACAGCAGGCCCGCGACCGGCAGCAGCGCCACCACGGTGGTGTTGATGGACCGCACCAGGGTGCCGTTGATCGACCGGTTGGCGACGTCGCTGAAGGTCCACCTGGTCTGCCGGGTGATGTCCTTCGTCTGCTCCTTGAGGCTGTCGAAGACGACGACGGTGTCGTAGAGCGAGTAACCGAGGATCGTCAGCAGACCGATCACCGTGCCCGGCGTGACCTCGAAGCCCACGAGGGCGTAGATGCCGGTGGTGATGGTGATGTCGTGGATCAGTGCGACGAGCGCGGCGAGCGCCATGCGCCACTCGAAGGCGATCGCCAGGTAGATCACCACGAGAACCATGAAGATTCCCAGGCCCTCCCAGGCCTTGTTGGCGATCTGGTCACCCCAGCTCGGCCCGACCAGGTCGGCGTTGATGCTCTCGGAGTCGACCTTCAGTTCCTTGGCGAGCTGCTCCTTGATCGCGTCCGACTTGTCGGTGTCGATACCGGCGATCTGGATGCGCAGGCTGCCGTCACCGAGCTTCTGGACGATCGCGTCGTGACCGGACGCGTCCTCCGCGTACCCCTCGGCGGAGGTGACCGAGGCGGAGACGTGCTTCGGCGTCGTGAAGACGGCACCGCCCTGGAACTCGATGCCCATGTTCAGGCCCCGCACCGCCAAGCCGAGGATGGCCGTGATGGTGATCAGGATCGAGATGCCGTACCAGATCTTGCGGTTGCCGACGAAGTCGTAGCCGACCTCGCCGCGGTGCAGTCGGGCGCCGATGCTGCCGATTTTCGACATCTCACGCCTCCTTCGGGTCGACGGGGGCGTGCGGGCGGCGGGTACGGCGCAACGGGGGTTTGGCTCCCAGGGCCTTCGGATCGAGGCCGGACCACTTGTGACCGTTCGCGAAGAACTTGCGGCGGGCGAGGATGGTCATGAGCGGCTTGGTGAACAGGAAGACCACCACGACGTCGAGCACGGTGGTCAGACCCAGCGTGAACGCGAAGCCCTGGACCTTGCCGACGGTGACGATGAACAGCACGGCGGCGGCGAGGAACGACACGAAGTCGGAGACCAGGATGGTGCGCCGGGCGCGCGGCCAGGCCCGCTCGACGGCCGGACGCAGCGAGCGGCCCTCGCGGATCTCGTCCCGGATGCGTTCGAAGAACACGATGAACGAGTCCGCCGTGATACCGATCGCGACGATGGCACCGCAGACGGCCGGCAGGTTCAGCGCGAAACCGATGGTCGGACCGAGCAGCGACATGATCACGTACGTCAGGATCGCCGAGACCATCAGCGAGGGGATGGCGATGACGGACAGGCCCCGGTAGAAGATCAGCAGGTACAGCACGACCAGCGCGAGGCCGATGGCACCCGCGATCAGGCCGGCGTGCAGCTGCTCGCCGCCGAGCGCGGCGGTCACCGTGGTGACGCTGTCCTCCTTGAAGGACAGCGGCAGGGCGCCGTACGACAGCATGTTGGCGAGGCTCTGGGCCTCTTCCTGGCCGAAGCTGCCGGAGATCTCCGCGTTGCCGCCGGTCAGCGCCTGCTTGACGTACGGGTCGGAGACGACCTCGCCGTCGAGGACGATCGCGAACTGGTTCTGCGGGGACTGATTCTGGGCCAACTTGCCGGTGATGTCGGCGAACTTCTTGGCGCCCTTGCCCGTGAAGTCCATGGTGACGGTCCAGCCGGCGGCGGTCTGCGTGTTGAAGACCGCCTGGGCCTTCTTCACGTCGGTGCCGTCGACCTCGGCGGGGCCGAGGATGTACTTCTGCCACTGCTTCTGCGAGTTCTGGCCGCAGGCGACGGTGGAGTCGGTGGGCTTGGCGCCCTTGCCGGCCGTGGCGCGGACCGACTTCTTGGTGCAGTCCAGGGTGGCGTACTGCGCCTGGAGCTTGCTGGTGCTGTCACTGGCGCTGCTGCTCGCGGACGGCGAGGCGCTGGAGGAGGCCTTCGAGCTCGCGGTGGCGCTCGGCGACGCGTCGGCCTTCAGGCCGTCCGTGACGGGGCGGCCCTGCGAGGTGGCGGTGGCCGACGGGGTGGCGGAGGAGGACGAGGTCGACTTGTCGGTGGCCTTGTCCGAAGCCTTGTCGGTGGCCTTGTCCGAGGCGCTGCTGGAGGCGCTCGGCGACGGGGTGGCCGCGGCGCCGCCGGAGACGTCGGTGGCGAGCACCGGGCGGAAGTACAGCTTGGCGGTGGTGCCCACCTGCTGCCGCGCTTCCTTGGAGTTCGTGCCCTTGGGGATGTTGACGATGATGTTCTTGTTGCCCTGGGTCTGAACCTCGGCCTCCGAGACACCAAGACCATTGACGCGGCGGTTCATGATGTCGACCGCGGTGTCCATGTTGGTCTTGTTGATCGCTGCCTCTTGGCCCGGCTCGGCCACCGCCCGCAGCGTGATGCTCGTGCCGCCGGCCAGGTCGATGCCGAGGCGCGGGGTGTTGTGCCCGGAGGCGAACATTCCCCCTGTGAGCGCCACGATGGCGATCAGAATGAAGCCCAACGGGCGCCACGGCTTGCTCTGGGCGCTCCCGCTCCGGCCCCTCTTAGGTGCTGCCACCTTCTCGTACTCCCTCTCGGGCCGCCGCGCACCGGGTCAGGGGCGGGGCGGCCATGGCATGGTGTCGGGATCCGCTGCGAGCTGGGCGTGTTCCGGCGCGCGCGGTGCTGGACCGCGCGCCCCGGAGCACTCCTACTTCGCTTCGGAGTCGCCGTCGGTCTTCTTCGGCTCTGCGTCCGACTTGGCCTCGGCGCCGGTCTTGGCCTCGGCGGCAGTCTTGGCCTCGGTGCCCGCGGTGTCGTCGGCCGGCTCCTCGGGTGCGTCCTTCTTGCCGAGGTCGACGGACTTGTCGTCGGAGGCGGCGGCAGCTTCGTCGGCGGAGTCGTCGGTCTCGGTGAGGGAGGAGGCGTCGTCCGGGACCAGGTCGGCGTCGGACTTCAGGTCGTGCTCGATGCCGTGCACGATGCGGTTGTACTCGTCGTCGCTGAGCACGGAACCGATGGCGTTCTTCGCGAAGAGGAGCTCGACGCCCGGACCGGCGTCGAGGAGGACCGTGTCCTCGTTGACCTCCTTGACCGTCGCGTACATGCCCCCGATCGTGCGGACGCCGCTGCCGGGCTGCAACTCGTTGCGCATCTGCGCGGCCTGCGCCTGCTTGCGCTTGGCCGAGCGGGTCATGAGGAACATGGCCCCGATGAGCACGATGAACGGGAGGAGCACAGTGATATTCACGGGACGGAAATTTCCTTCGCACGACCGCGATGGGGAGCGGCCTCATGGATGGGGGTATGTATACCGCCGACAACGGCGGCATCGGCGGAGTCTAAGCGAGTCCGCGCGCATGGAACAACGTTCAGCATGGCACCTGGGTTCCTGGCCCGGCCAATGCCCACGCTGTCACAAAGACATCACGTCCCGAACAGGTCCTGTTGTCCGTTTCCCGCAGTGGCCGAGCGGGGCGGGGTGAGGCCGAGGTGCTCCCATGCGGCCGGAGTGGCGACGCGGCCGCGCGGAGTGCGGGCCAGCAGTCCCTCCCGGACGAGGAAGGGCTCGGCGACCTCCTCGACGGTCTCGCGCTCCTCCCCCACCGCGACCGCGAGCGTGGACAGGCCCACGGGGCCGCCGCCGAACAGCTTGAGCAGGGCCTCCAGTACGCCGCGGTCGAGGCGGTCGAGGCCGCGGGCGTCGACCTCGTACACCGCGAGGGCGGCCGCCGCGATCTGTCTGGTGATGAATCCGTCGGCCTTGACCTGCGCGTAGTCGCGCACTCGGCGCAGCAGGCGGTTGGCGATACGGGGTGTGCCGCGGGAGCGGCCCGCGATCTCGGCGGCGCCGTCGGCGTGGATCTCGACGTCGAGGAGGTTCGCGGAGCGGTGGATGACGCGCTCCAGCTCGGCGGGCTCGTAGAACTCCATGTGCGCGGTGAAGCCGAAGCGGTCGCGCAGCGGGGGCGGCAGCAGGCCCGCGCGCGTGGTGGCCCCGACCAGCGTGAACGGGGGCAGTTCGAGCGGGATGGCGGTGGCGCCGGGGCCCTTGCCGACGATGACGTCGACGCGGAAGTCCTCCATCGCCATGTACAGCATCTCCTCGGCGGGGCGGGACATGCGGTGGATCTCGTCGAGGAAGAGGACCTCGCCCTCCTGGAGGGAGGACAGGATCGCGGCCAGGTCGCCGGCGTGCTGGATGGCCGGGCCGCTGGTGATGCGGATCGGGGCGCCCATCTCGGCCGCGATGATCATCGAGAGGGTGGTCTTGCCGAGGCCGGGGGCGCCGGAGAGCAGCACGTGGTCGGCGGTGGCGCCACGCGCGCGTGCCGCCCGCAGCACCAGGTCGAGCTGCTCGCGGACCTTCTCCTGACCGATGAACTCGCCCAGGTCCTTGGGGCGCAGCGCGGCCTCGACGGCCTGGTCCTCACGGTCGGCGGACGCGCCGACGAGCCGCTCGGAGGCGGTGGCGTCGGTCGGGTCGTCCCAGTTCACGAAGGTCTCCTAGCTGGCGTGGCGCAGGGGTCAGCGGGCGCGGTTGAGGGTCTGCAGGGCCGCCTTCAGCAGCTGGCCGACCTGGGGGGTGCCCCCGGCCGCCTCGGCCTGCGGTGCCACGGCGGACACGGCCTCGTCGGCCTCCCGGGTGGCGTATCCGAGGCCGATCAGGGCGGCGTGCAGCTGGTCCCGCCAGCCCGTGCTGACCGGGGCGCCGACCGCGGGGGCGCCGATCGGCTCGCCCAGGCGGTCCTTCAGCTCGAGGAGCAGCTTCTGGGCGCCCTTCTTGCCGATGCCGGGGACGGCGGTGAGGGCCTTCTCGTCGCTGGTGGCGACGGCCCGGCGCAAGGCGTCGGGGCTGTGCACGGCCAGCATCGCCTGCGCGAGGCGGGGGCCGACGCCGCTCGCCGTCTGCAGCAGCTCGAAGACCTGGCGCTCGTCGTCGTCCACGAAGCCGTACAGGGTCAGTGAGTCCTCCCTGACGACCAGGGAGGTGGCCAGCTTGGTCTGCTGGCCCATGCGCAGCCCGGAGAGGGTGTTCGGGGTGCACTGGACCGCGATGCCGATCCCGCCGACCTCGACCACCGCGGAGTCGGGGGCGAGGGCCGCGACCGGGCCGCTGACGAAGGCGATCATGGGGTACGGCCTTTCAACGAGGCGGATGCCTTGGCTGCGTGCAGGGCGACGGCCTGCTGGAGGCGGTTCTGGGCGGGGGCGCGCCAGATGTGGCAGATGGCGAGGGCGAGGGCGTCCGCGGCGTCGGCCGGCTTCGGGGGTGCGTCGAGCCGGAGCAGGCGGGTGACCATGGCGCCGACCTGGGCCTTGTCGGCGCGGCCGCTGCCGGTGACGGCGGCCTTGACCTCGCTCGGGGTGTGCAGGGCGACGGGGATGCCGCGCCGGGCGGCGCACAGGGTGGCCACCGCGCTGGCCTGGGCGGTGCCCATCACGGTGCGGACGTTGTGCTGGCTGAACACCCGCTCCACCGCGACGACTTCGGGGCGGTGCTCGTCCAGCCACTGCTCGATGCCCTGCTCGATGGCGACGAGGCGCAGCCCCAACTCGGCGTCCACGGGCGTGCGTACGACACCGACGTCGACCATGGTGAGCGGCCGGCCCGCGACCCCCTCGACGACGCCCACGCCGCATCGCGTCAGTCCGGGGTCCACCCCGAGTACCCGCACGCGCCCCTCCCCTCGGCGATCTTCGACTTCACGCCAGGCTATCCGCTGCCACCGACAACGGCGGCGGGCCGGTGGGACGTGTCCCATCCGGCCCGCCGGAAACCGTTCGACTCGCGGGAGCGCTACGCGTCGACCTTCTCCATGACCTCGTCGCTGACGTCGAAGTTGGCGAAGACGTTCTGCACGTCGTCGCTGTCCTCGAGCGCGTCGATCAGCTTGAAGATCTTCTTGGCGCCCTCCTCGTCCAGCTCGACCTGCATGGTCGGGACGAAGTTGGCCTCGGCGGAGTCGTAGTCGATGCCGGCCTCCTGCAGGGAGGTGCGGACGGCGACCAGGTCGGTGGCCTCGCTGAGCACCTCGAAGGACTCACCGAGGTCGTTGACCTCCTCGGCGCCCGCGTCCAGGACGGCACCGAGGACGTCGTCCTCGGTCAGCTCGCCCTTGGGGACGATGACGACGCCCTTGCGGTTGAAGAGGTACGACACCGAGCCCGGGTCGGCCATCGAGCCGCCATTGCGGGTCATGGCGACGCGGACGTCGGATGCGGCGCGGTTGCGGTTGTCGGTGAGGCACTCGATCAGCACCGCGACGCCGTTCGGGCCGTAGCCCTCGTACATGATCGTCTCGTAGTCGGCGCCGCCGGCCTCGAGACCGCCGCCACGCTTGATCGCGGAGTCGATGTTCTTGTTCGGGACCGACTGCTTCTTGGCCTTCTGTACGGCGTCGTAGAGCGTCGGGTTGCCTTCGAGGTCGACGCCGCCCATGCGGGCCGCGACCTCGATGTTCTTGATCAGCTTCGCGAAGAGCTTGCCGCGCTTGGCATCGATCACGGCCTTCTTGTGCTTCGTCGTAGCCCATTTAGAGTGGCCGGACATCTGCCTGTCTCCTTCGCGTTACCCAACCAAACAACCAACGACTGAGATCCTACAAGGACTCCGTCGCCCGGTTGCCGCGCACCATGTCGACAAAGAGCGCGTGCACGCGGTGGTCGCCGGTCAGTTCCGGGTGGAACGACGTGGCGAGCGCGTTGCCCTGGCGGACCGCGACGATGTGGCCGCCGTGCTCGGCGAGCACCTCGGCCTCGGCGCCCACGGACTCCACCCAGGGGGCGCGGATGAAGACGCCCTCCACGGGGTCGCCCTCGACGCCCTTGACGTCGACGGCCGCCTCGAAGGACTCGTTCTGGCGTCCGAAGGCGTTGCGGCGCACGATCATGTCGATGCCGCCGACCGTCTCCTGGCCCGAGCGCGGGTCGAGGATCTTGTTCGCGAGCATGATCATGCCCGCGCAGGTGCCGTACACGGGCATTCCGTCGCGCACGCGCGCGCGTAGGGGCTCCATCACGCCGAACAGGACGGCCAGTTTGGAGATGGTGGTGGACTCGCCGCCCGGGATGACGAGGCCGTCGATGTCGGCGAGCTCCTCGGGGCGCCGCACCTGCCTGGCCACGGCGTCGGCCGCGGCCAGGGCAGCGAGGTGCTCCCGTACGTCGCCCTGGAGGGCCAGGACGCCTATGACAGGGGCTTGTGTGCTCATCGGGGGTGCTTACCAGCCGCGCTCGGCGTAGCGCTCGGTCTCGGGGAGGGTGTCGATGTTGATGCCGACCATGGCCTCGCCGAGGTTGCGGGACGCGTCCGCGATGATCTTGGGGTCGTCGTAGAAGGTGGTGGCCTTCACGATGGCGGCGGCGCGCTTGGCCGGGTCGCCGGACTTGAAGATGCCGGAGCCGACGAAGACGCCCTCGGCGCCGAGCTGGCGCATGAGCGCGGCGTCGGCGGGGGTGGCGACGCCGCCGGCGGAGAACAGGACGACCGGGAGCTTGCCCAGCTCGGCGACCTCCTTGACCAGCTCGTACGGGGCGCGCAGCTCCTTGGCGGCGGCGTACAGCTCGTGGTTGTCGTAGCCGCGCAGGCGGGCGATCTCGTTCTTGATCTGGCGCAGGTGGCGGACGGCCTCGACGACGTTGCCGGTGCCGGCCTCGCCCTTGGAGCGGATCATGGCGGCGCCCTCGGCGATACGGCGCAGGGCCTCGCCCAGGTTGGTGGCGCCGCAGACGAAGGGGGTGGTGAAGGCCCACTTGTCGGAGTGGTTGACCTCGTCGGCGGGGGTGAGGACCTCGGACTCGTCGATGTAGTCGACGCCGAGGGACTGCAGTACCTGGGCCTCGACGAAGTGACCGATGCGGGACTTGGCCATGACGGGGATGGAGACGGCGCCGATGATGCCGTCGATCATGTCCGGGTCGGACATCCGGGCCACGCCGCCGTCCTTGCGGATGTCGGCCGGGACCCGCTCCAGGGCCATGACGGCGACGGCGCCCGCGTCTTCGGCGATCTTCGCCTGCTCCGGCGTGACGACGTCCATGATCACGCCACCCTTGAGCTGCTCGGCCATACCGCGCTTCACGCGCGCGGTGCCGGTCTCGGGGGCCTGGTTTTCGGAGAGCGTGCTGGACACGGGTGACCTCACTGAGTGAAAAAGGGGTTTCTGCAATCACCGAGGAAACGTGAGGGGGGCAGTCCACTGCAAGGGCCAATGGAGAGGCGGTGGATCGTTTTGGGGGCGCTAAGCGGCAGCCCGCTCCGCCAGCGCCGACGGAGGCTCGTCGTCCATTTCGAAGGACATGGGGAAGGCGGCGTGGCCGGCGAGGTGGAACCAGCGGACCTTGCGGTGGCCGCGGAGGCGGCGGGCCGCGCCCACCGCGTCGTTGTAGAAGCGGCGGGCCATCGGGACGCGGCGTACCGCCTCGGTCAGCTCGCGGGCCGCCTCGTCCCCGCCGGGTGCGTCGCGCACCGCGTCCACCTGCTGGGCCTCCGCGAACACGGCGCGCAGGGCCTGGCTCAGCTCGCTCTCCGCGACCTCCCGCTGCTCCTCCTCGGCCTGCCGCGCCCCGTGCGCGGCCTCGTACAGGACGATCGAGGCGGCCGGGTCCAGGACGCCCGAGGTGGCGACCTCCTGCGCCACGGAGGCCCTGCGCAGCAGTTGCGCGTCGAGCGCCGCGCGGGCGGCGTCGATCCTGGCGTGCAGCCGGTCGAGCCGGCCCGCCGTCCAGCTCAGGTACAGGCCGATCGCGGCGAGGACGACGAGGGTCCAGATCAGGGTGGGTGTCACGGGGGCACACGTTACCGCTGCGCCCCCGCGCCGCCGCGGTCAGCTGCGGCGGCTCAGTCCCGCGCCAGCCGCAGCCGCGCCCGCAGCCCCGGGCCCGCGCCCCGCTCGTCGTCCGCGGCCGCCACCGCCGCCGCGCCCGCCGTGACCGTCTCGTACACCGACAGGATGTCCGCGCCGACGGTCGACCAGTCGAAGCGCCGTACGTGCACGCTCCCCCGCTCGCGCAGCTCGGCCCGGCGCCCCGGGTCTCCCAGCAGCCGCAGCGCCCCCTCGGCCAGCGCGTCCGGGTCCTCGTTGGCGAACAGCTCGCCCGCCGCGCCCTGGTCCAGCACCTGTGCGAAGGCGTCCAGGTCGGAGGCCAGGACCGGCGCTCCCGCCGACATCGCCTCGACCAGGATGATCCCGAAGCTCTCGCCGCCGGTGTTGGGCGCCACGTACAGATCGACGCTGCGCAGCAGACGGGCCTTGTCCTCGTCGCTGACCATGCCGAGGAACTCCACCTGGGGGCGCAGTTCGGCGGGCAGCGACTCGACCGCCTCCTCCTCGTCGCCGCGTCCGGCCACCAGGAGCCGGGTGCCGGGCCGCTCGGCGAGGATCTTCGGCAGGGCCTTCATCAGCACCGGCAGGCCCTTGCGGGGCTCGTCGATACGGCCGATGAAGCCGATGGTGCCGCCCTGCCACTCGGGCTTGGGCTCGGCCCGCGCGAAGAAGTCCACGTCGACGCCGTTCGGGATGACCACCGCGTCGCCGCCCAGGTGCTCCACCAGCGTGCGGCGGGCGTACTCGCTCACGGCGATCCGGGCGCTGATCTTCTCCAGGGCCGCCTGGAGGATGGCGTACGCGGCGATCATCGCGCGGGAGCGGGGGTTGGAGGTGTGGAACGTGGCGACGATCGGGCCCTGCGCCGCCCAGCAGGTCAGCAGGCCCAGCGACGGCGAGGTCGGTTCGTGGATGTGGATGACGTCGAACGCGCCGTCGTGCAGCCAGCGGCGCACCCGGGCCGCCGACAGGAAGCCGAAGTTGAGCCGCGCCACCGAGCCGTTGTACGGCACCGGCACCGCGCGTCCGGCCGAGACGACGTACGGCGGCAGTGGTGTGTCGTCGTCGGCGGGGGCCAGCACGGAGACCTCGTGGCCGAGGCGGATGAAGTACGCGGCGAGGTCGCGGATGTGGAACTGGACGCCGCCCGGTACGTCCCAGGAGTACGGGCAGACGATGCCGATCCTCACGGCCGCTCCCCGGCCGCACCGTCGGCTGGTCGCGGCTCGAGGTCCTTGAGCCACAAGCGCTGCAGCATGTGCCAGTCCTCCGGATGGTCGGCGATCCCCGTGGCGAAGGCATCGGCCAGCGCCTGTGTCATGACAGACGTCTTTTCGGCCCGGTTGCCTGTCTCGGGCACCTCGACCGGGGGATGCACGCGGCCCTGCATCACGGGCGAGTCGTCGTACCAGAGCGTGACCGGCAGGAGCAGCGCGCCGGTCTGCTGGGCGAGCAGGGCCGGACCGGCCGGCATACGGGTGGCCTCGCCGAAGAACTGCACCTCGACGCCCGAGGTCGACAGGTCGCGCTCGGCGACCAGGCAGACCAGGCCGCCGTCGCGCAACCGCCGGGCCAGCGTGCCGAAGGCGCTGCCGCCGCTGTGCGGCAGGACCTCCATGCCGAGGCCCTCGCGGTAGGCGACGAAGCGGTCGTAGAGGGTCTCGGGCTTGAGGCGTTCGGCGACCGTGGTGAACGGGGTCTCGAGCGCGGTGGTGACCCAGGCGCCGGCCAGGTCCCAGTTGGCCATGTGGGGCAGCGCCAGGATGACGCCCCGGTCCGAGGCGATGCCGTCGGTCAGGTGGTGGACGTCCTTGGGGTCGAAGCCGTTCTTTATGCGCTCGGCGCTCCAGGCGGGCAGCCGGAAGGACTCCATCCAGTAGCGCAGGTACGAGCGCATGCCCGCGCGCGAGAGCTCGGCGAGCCGCTCGGGGCTCGCATCGGGCAGCACGCGCGCGTAGTTGCTCTCCAGACGCCGTACGCCCTTGCCGCGCTGCTTCCAGGCGAGGTCGGCGATGGTCCGGCCCAGGCGCACGGCGACCGGCTCGGGGAGCTTCTTGACGGTGCCCCAGCCGAGCCCGTACAGCGTGTCCGTCAGCTGGTCGCGGGCGCTCACTTCGCCGCCTCGCTCCCCCGGGAGGCGTTCTCCGGCCGGGCCGCGGCCTCCGCCTCCGCCGACTCGCGTCGCACCGTGACGACCCGCTGGATCAGCGTGATGAGGCTGCCCACGGCGACGATCCACAGGGCGACGGGCAGCAGGTACTGGATGCCCGGCACCCCGAACTTGTGCAGTCCGGCGAACCCGGCCGCGACCAGCGAGATGACCAGGCGCTCGGCGCGCTCGACCAGGCCGTTGACGGCGACCGGCAGGCCGATCGACTCCCCGCGGGCCTTGGTGTACGACACCACCTGGCCGCTGGCCAGGCAGAAGATGGACACCGCGCACAGCACGATGTCGTCGCCGCCCGCCGCGTACCAGAGGGCGAAGCCGCCGAAGATGGCGCCGTCGGCGACCCGGTCGAGCGTGGAGTCCAGGAAGGCGCCCCAGCGGCTGGAGCGGCCCAGCTGGCGCGCCATGTTGCCGTCGACGAGGTCGGAGAAGACGAACAGTGTGATGACGACCGTGCCCCAGAAGAACTCGCCCATGGGGTAGAAGACCAGCGCGCCCGCCATCACGCCGGCGGTACCGATGAGCGTGACCGCGTCGGGGCTGACGCCCCGGCGGATCAGAAACGCGGCGAACGGTGTGAGGACACGCGTGAAGAATGCACGCGCGTACTTGTTCAGCATGGCCTTCCCGACGTTCGGTGTGGCCGGCTCGGCCCCTGCTGGCCACCGGCTGGCCCATCGTAGCCACGCGCGCGCGTGTGCGACGGTCGGGCACCCGGACGCCACTGTCACGGCCTGAAGGCATCCGGGTAACGGCGCGATCGCGTCCGTCGTATGGACGCACCGTGACGGGAGTGGAAAGCTCGAAGAACCGCGGGCGTCGTCGGAGCCGCCACCGCACGCGGCCCGGCACACCCGCGCCCACAGTGACCTCACCGTGCACGGGAGGCAAGGCCATGGGCGACAAGGCAAGCACACACCCCGGAGCCGCCGGCAGGGCTACAGCGGCCGACCACCCCGCGTCCGTACGGAATGTGGTGCTGGTCGGCCACTCCGGATCGGGCAAGACGACGTTGGTGGAGGCTCTCGCGCTGACCGCGGGGGCAGTGAACCGGGCGGGCCGGGTGGAGGACGGCGGCACCGTTTCCGACTACGACGAGATCGAGCACCGGCAGAACCGCTCGGTGCAGCTCTCCCTGGTGCCGGTCGAATGGGACGGCATCAAGGTCAATGTCCTCGACACCCCCGGATACGCCGACTTCGTCGGAGAGCTGAGGGCCGGTCTGCGAGCGGCGGACGCGGCCCTTTTCGTCGTCTCGGCCTCGGACGGCGTGGACGGCACGACGCGCATGGTGTGGGAGGAGTGCGCCGCCGTCGGCATGCCGCGGGCGATCGTGATCACGCATCTGGAATCCGCCCGCGCGGACTTCGAGCAGATGACGCGGGTCTGCGCCGCGGCGTTCGGCGGGGACGACCCCGACGCCGTGCTCCCGCTGTATCTGCCGCTGCACGGACCGCAGGGACCCGACGGGCACGCGCCCGTGACGGGCCTGATCGGACTGCTGTCGCAGAAGCTGTTCGACTACTCCTCCGGGGAGCGCAAGGAGTCCGAGCCGGGCGAGGACCTGCTGCCGCAGATCGCCGACGCCCGCAACCGGCTGATCGAGGGGATCATCTCGGAGAGCGAGGACGAGACCCTCATGGACCGCTATCTGGGCGGCGAGCAGATCGACTTCAAGACGCTGGTGGAGGACCTGGAGCGGGCCGTCGCACGCGGGGTCTTCTTCCCCGTCCTGGCCGCCGCCCCCGCGGCCGAGGGCGCCCGCCAGGGCCTGGGCACGATCGAGCTGCTGGAGCTGGTCACGGGTGGTTTCCCGACGCCGTTCGAGCACCCCACGCCGGGTGTCACCACCGTCGACGGAGAGCCGCGCGAGATCAAGGCCTGCGACACGGACGGCCCGCTGGTCGCCGAGGTCGTCAAGACGTCCTCCGACCCCTATGTCGGGCGCATCTCGCTGGTCCGGGTCTTCTCCGGCACCCTGCGGCCCGACGAGACCGTGCACGTCTCCGGACACGGCATGGCCGACCGCGGGCACGAGGACCACGACGTCGACGAGCGCATCGGGGCGCTGTCCACCCCGTTCGGCAAGACGCAGCGCCCGGTGGCGCACGCGATCGCGGGAGATCTGGTGTGCGTGGCGAAGCTGAGCCGCGCGGAGACCGGCGACACCCTCTCGGCCAAGGACGACCCGCTGCTCATGGAACCGTGGGAGATGCCCGACCCGCTGCTGCCGCTGGCCATCGAGGCGCACAGCAAGGCGGACGAGGACAAGCTCTCGATGGGGCTGTCCCGGCTGGTCGCCGAGGACCCGACCATGCGGCTCGAACAGAACCAGGACACCCATCAGGTGGTGCTGTGGTGTCTGGGCGAGGCTCACGCGGACGTCGCGCTGGAGAGGCTGCGCAGCCGCTACGGCGTCCAGGTCGACGTCGTACCGCACAAGGTGTCCCTGCGGGAGACGTTCGCCGGGAAGTCGGCGGGGCGCGGGCGCCATGTCAAGCAGTCGGGCGGGCACGGCCAGTTCGCGATCTGCGAGATCGAGGTGGAGCCGCTGCCGGGCGGTTCGGGCATCGAGTTCGTGGACAAGGTCGTCGGCGGCGCGGTGCCGCGGCAGTTCATCCCGTCGGTCGAGAAGGGCGTGAAGGCCCAGGCGGCCAAGGGAGTTGCGGCCGGCTACCCGCTCATCGACGTCCGTGTGACGCTGCTGGACGGCAAGGCGCACTCCGTGGACTCCTCGGACGCGGCCTTCCAGACGGCCGGGGCGCTGGCGCTGCGGGAGGCGGCGTCCGACGCGAAGATCCATCTGCTGGAGCCGGTGGCCGAGGTCAGCATCCTGGTCGGCGACGACTACGTGGGCGCGGTGATGAGCGATCTGTCCGGGCGGCGCGGCCGGGTGCTGGGCACGGAACAGACCAGCGGCAACCGGACGTTGGTGCGCGCCGAGGTGCCCGAGATCGAGATCGGGCGCTACGCCGTGGACCTGCGCTCCCTCTCGCACGGCACCGCGCGCTTCAACCGCAGCTACGCACGGCACGAGCCGATGCCGGTCCAGATCGCGGAAAGGATTCGTGAAGAGGCGCGCGACGCCTCGTAGTCGGCGCCGGGCGCGTCCGGGTCGCTCGTGCGGAACGCTCCCCTCCGCGTCGGCGCCGCGAGTAAGCCGGAGGGGCGCGCCGATGCCGGGAGTACGGGCGCTGGGAGGCCCGAAGGGCTGAGCACGGTCGGACTCCCGGCATCGGCTTGAGCGCCCCGGAGGCGAACGAGCAAGAGGAAGGTGCCTTCGGCCGTCCGCCGACGGATGTCAGTGCCTGCAGCTACGCTGATGTCGTGATCAAGTCGGCGCGGATCCGCCGCGTCGGCCTGGCTCAACAGGTGTGCGGGGCAAGGAAGTCGGGAAGAGCCGCAGAGGGCGGTGTCGCGCGGCGATGGGGGCGGGAATGACCGTTGAGAGCGGCTACGGGGACATCTTCGGACCCCAGGTGCCGCGCACGGGCGACGGGGACCAGACGGCGACGTTCGCGCTGGCCTCGGCGTCCTACCGGGACAATCCGGTCGCGGACATCAAGAAGGCCGACAACGAGTGGCATCAGACCACGGTCAAGCCGGGGCTGAAGTGGGGCACGATATTCCGGCCCAACCTCGGTGAGGCGTTCTCCCGGGCGGTGGTCGACCGCATGGTGGGCCCCGGCCGCAAGCCGCTCATCCAGTCCTTCGGCGCCGAGCCGCAGGTCGTCGTCGAGCACGCCCTCGCGGCGAACAACATCCGCAAGGCCAGGGACAATTACCTGTCCGTCGTGATGGTGCTGTGCGGTCTGCTGTTCCTGCCGGGACTGTTCGTGTGGCTGCTGGTCTTCTCGATCCGTACGACCGTGGCCAGGCGCGCGGACAAGCGGGCCGGCGCGCTGGCGACGACGCTGCTGGCGGCGGTGGGCGCGCTCGCGGTGATCTTCCTGATCCGGATGCCCTTCGCCGGCTTCTGGGCGTGGTACGCGCGTGCGTGCGTCGTCATGCCGGTCATCGGCTGGTTCTGGGCGAAGCAGATCTGCGAGCGTACGGCGAAGGACCTGCGCGGGCGCTGGGACAGCCTGCTCGCGGGCAGCAGCGTCGGCGCCAAGGTGCCCGAGGCGGTGCCGACCAGCCCGGGCGAGACCAAGGCGGACCAGCTGCGCCAGTCGCTGGCCAAGCTCGCCGCCGAGCAGCAGTCCAACTCCGTGTTCTACGCCGGGCCCAAGGGCATCCTCGGCATGGGCACCCGCTGGGGCAGCTGGCAGCTCGCGGAGGATCTGGTGCCGGCCGATCCCACGCGCGAGATCCACCCGTTCCGCAGCTGGGACGTCATCCGCGCGATCCACGACCAGCTGCGCATGCTGGAGCGCAACACGCTCAACACCGGCGGCTTCCCGAAGGCCTCCATACGGCACTGGATCGTCACGCCGATCGCGGAGAGCGCGAAGGCGGTGTCCCGTCCCGAGGGCACGGACGTGGAGGCGTTCCAGATCAAGACCCACGCGATACAGGACATCTGCAACAAGCAGCAGTTCGGCGCGGGCGACCGGCACTATCTGGGCGTGCAGTGGACGCTGTGGGACGGCCAGTTGATCATCACGATGATGATCACGGTGACCGTGCTGCACGAGACGCTGCGGATCGAGGTCACCGGACATGCGCTCGGCCCGGTCAACGGCCTGTTCACGGGCAAGCCCGAGGCTCCGACGAAGGAGGTCCAGAAGTCCTTCAAGCCGTGGGAGACCCGCAAGGTGAACCTGCCGCTGGTCAACACCGACGAGGTCGTCCGCCTCGCCGTCCGCGCCCCGATCAGCTGGTACCCGCCGCTGCTGAACTGGCTGGGCGGCACGATAGTCCTGCCCGAGCCGTTCGGCCTGCGGCACGCCTGGGCCGACCAGCCCTGGCGCCACCGCTTCATGGCGGACGACGCCCTGCGGGCCGCCACCCCGGTGCTGCGCGTCGTGCACGCCGCGGCGATACGGGTGCTGGAGGAGAACGGCGTGAACACGGAGCAGTTCGGTTCGAGGTCGGCGTTCCTGTCGACGCAGGTGCAGGACCCCACGCCCCGCAAGGCCGACGTCTACGACGCCTAGGACCCGCGCGGGACACGGTGCCCCCAAGGGTGCCGGTGTCCCGCCGTCACACCGCCGGCCAGGCCTCCGCCAGCATCTTCCGGGTGTCCGCGAGCAGCTGCGGCAGTACGCGCGTGTGCCCGACGACCGGCATGAAGTTCGTGTCGCCGCCCCAGCGCGGGACGATGTGCTGGTGCAGATGGGCCGCGATGCCCGCGCCCGCGACCGTGCCCTGGTTCATGCCGATGTTGAAGCCGTGCGCCCCGGACGCGGTGCGCAGCGCCGTCATCGCCTGCTTGGTCAGCGCGGCGAGTTCGGCGGTCTCCACGTCGGTGAGATCCGTGTAGTCGGCGACATGCCGGTAGGGCACGACCATGAGGTGGCCGCCGTTGTACGGGTAGAGGTTGAGCACGGCGTAGACCTGCTCGCCGCGCCGGACGATGAGCCCGTCCTCGTCGGACTTGGCCGGGATGGAGCAGAAGGGGCAGCCGTCGCCGGCACCCGGGCCGGTGGGCTTGTTCTCGCCCTGGATGTAGGCCATCCGGTGGGGCGTCCACAGACGCTGGAAGGCGTCCTGCGTCCCCACTCCCAACTGCTGCTCCGGCTCACTCGTCATGCCATGCAGCATATGGCGTCGCCCGTTCGCAGCGTGTCGGCGGGGTTGCGCGAGCAGCCCGCCGGGCCAAGCTGGGCCCGTGGACGAAGACAGTGGTGCGGGCCGCTGGGAGCAGCGCACGGAAGTGCCGCTCGCCATGGCGTCGATGGTCTATCTCGCCTCGTACGCGATCCTGGTCCTGGCCCCCGGCCTCCCCGGCCTCTGGCACGACCTCGATCTCGCGCTCCTGCTCGCCGCCTGGGCGCTGTTCGCCGTCGACTACGCGGTCCTCTGGCGGCTGAGCGGGCAGCGGCTGCGCTTCGTCCGGACGCATCTGCTGGACACGGTGGTCCTAGTGCTGCCGCTGCTGCGGCCGCTGCGGGTCGTCAGGCTGTACGAGGCCGTGCAGCGCCGGCACGGCAGACCGAGGCTCGTGCTGCACGCGCGCGTGATGGTGTACGCCGGGCTGTCCACCGTGCTGCTGGGCTTCGCCGGAGCGCTCGCCGTCTTCCAGCAGGAGCGCGGGGCGCCGGACGCGACGATGCGCACCTTCGGCGACGCGGTCTGGTGGACCTGCGCGACCCTCGCCACCGTCGGCTACGGCGACATCGTCCCGGTGACCCCGCTGGGCCGGCTGATCGCGGTCGGGATGATGGGCATCGGTCTCGCCCTCCTCGGCGCGGTCACCGGCACCTTCGCCTCCTGGCTGCTGCAGAGCTTCTCGCGGGACGGCGAATGACGGCCCGCGACATGTGAAGACCCCCGGGGGGCCGAGCCTCCCGGGGGCCTTCGACGAGCCGTGGATCAGACCTGAGTCCGCTCCTCGACGACCTTCACGATCTTGGCGATGGCCTCGTCGACCGGGATGCCGTTCTCCTGCGAACCGTCGCGATAGCGGAAGGAGACCGAGCCGTTCGACATGTCCTCGTCGCCCGCGATGACCATGAAGGGCACCTTCTGCTTCTGGGCGTTGCGGATCTTCTTCTGCATACGGTCCGAGGAAGAGTCGACCTCGACCCGCAGGCCCTGCTTCTTGGCCGCGGCGGCGAACTTCTCCAGGTACTCGACGTGCGCGTCGCCGATCGGGATGCCGACCGCCTGGACGGGCGCGAGCCACGCCGGGAAGGCGCCCGCGTAGTGCTCCAGGAGCACCGCGAAGAACCGCTCGATGGAGCCGAACAGCGCGCGGTGGATCATGACCGGGCGCTGCTTGGAGCCGTCCGGACCCGTGTACTCCAGGTCGAAGCGCTCCGGCAGGTTGAAGTCGAGCTGGATCGTCGACATCTGCCAGGTCCGGCCGATGGCGTCCTTGGTCTGCACGGAGATCTTCGGGCCGTAGAAGGCGGCGCCGCCCGGGTCGGGGACGAGGGGCAGGCCCTGCTTCTCGGCGACCTGGCGCAGCGTCTCGGTCGCCTCCTCCCAGACCTCGTCGGAGCCGACGAACTTCTCCGGGTCCTTGGTGGACAGCTCCAGGTAGAAGTCGGTCAGGCCGTAGTCGCGCAGCAGGCCGAGGACGAAGGTGAGCGTCTTGTCGAGCTCGTCCGACATCTGCTCGCGGGTGCAGTAGATGTGCGCGTCGTCCTGGGTGAAGCCGCGGGCGCGGGTCAGGCCGTGCACGACGCCGGACTTCTCGTACCGGTACACGGTCCCGAACTCGAAGAGGCGCAGCGGCAGTTCGCGGTAGGAGCGGCCGCGCGCGTCGAAGATCAGGTTGTGCATCGGGCAGTTCATGGGCTTGAGGTAGTAGTCCACGCCCTCGTCGAGCTGCATGGGCGGGTACATGCCGTCGGCGTACCAGTCCAGGTGCCCGGACGTCTCGAAGAGCTTCCCCTTCGTCGCGTGCGGGGTGTAGACGAACTCGTAGCCCTCCTCCTCGTGCCGACGGCGCGAGTAGTCCTCCATGACCCGGCGGACGATGCCGCCCTTGGGGTGGAAGACGGCGAGGCCGGAGCCGATCTGCTCCGGGATGGAGAACAGGTCGAGTTCGGAGCCGAGCTTGCGGTGGTCGCGCTTCTCGGCCTCGGCGAGGAAGTCGAGGTGGGCCTTCAGCTCGTCCTTGGAGGGCCAGGCGGTGCCGTAGATGCGCTGGAGCATGGGGTTCTTCTCGCTGCCGCGCCAGTAGGCGGCCGCGTTGCGCATCAGCTTGAACGCCGGGATGTTGCGGGTGGAGGGCAGGTGGGGACCGCGGCAGAGGTCCTTCCAGCACAGCTCGCCGGTCTTGGCGTCGAGGTTGTCGTAGATCGTCAGCTCACCGGAGCCGACCTCGACGTCCGCGCCGTCGTCGTGCGAGGCCGAGCCCTTGAGGCCGATCAGCTCCAGCTTGTACGGCTCGTCGGAGAGCTCCTCGCGGGCTGCCTCGTCGGTCACCACACGGCGGGAGAACTTCTGGCCGCGCTTCTGGATCTCCTGCATCTTCTTCTCGATGGCCTTGAGATCCTCGGGCGTGAACGGCTTCTCGACGTCGAAGTCGTAGTAGAAGCCGTCCTTGACCGGCGGGCCGATGCCCAGCTTGGCCTCGGGGAACAGCTGCTGCACGGCCTGGGCCATCACGTGCGCGGTGGAGTGGCGCAGGATGTTGAGACCGTCCTCGGAGGTGATCTCCACCGGCTCCACGACCTCGCCCTCGGCCGGCACGTAGGCCAGGTCCTTGAGGTCCCCGCCCACGCGCGCGGCGACGATCGAGCGCTCGCCGGCGAAGAGCTCGGCGGCCGTAGTGCCCGTCGTCACCACGCGCTCTTCCCGCTCGGAATCGCGTTGGATGATCACACGGACGTCTGACACCGGTCTCTCCTGACTGCAGGTGGGGTGCGGCGCCATACCAGGAGCGCGCGCAATAGGGGATCGTACCGACCCCGACCCGCCGACCGCGAAACGGTCGCCTCTGGTGAACATCGCTCCGGGTTCGGTCGCAGTCGTCCTCAGTCGCAGTCGTCCCCGCTGCACGCCTCCTCGAAGAAGTCGAGGTTCTCCTGCAGCGACTTCATCAGCCGGTCCCGCTCGGCCTCCTCCACCTGTACCGGCGCGACCCCGCAGGCCCCGGTCAGTCGCCGGAAGCCGCCCCGGGACTCCAGCTGCCCGTGCAGCCGCACCGGCAGCCCCACGAGGTGGGCGTGACCGGCGATGCGGTAGTCCTCCTCGTCGAGGGTGATCCGCACGTGCGGGATCTCGGCCCCGGCGATCACCCGCAGCCGAACGCTGCCCTCGCCGCGCGGGCCCGGCCTGCGCATCCGCACCACGGTGCCGGTGATCCGGACGGGCACGGACGGCTCGTCGCGCAGATAGCGGGCCCCCGCCTCGCGCAGCGCGGGCAGGTCGCCGGGCGAGAACTCCACCGGCTCGACCCCCGCCGCGCAGTCCGCGGGCACTCCGGCGGCCGGCGCCCAGTCGACCCCGATCCTGGCTCCCTCGGTGCCGCGCACGAGGGCGATCAGCGCTTCGGTGAGTTCGCGGCTCACGCCCGCCTCGACGGCGCCGTCGAAGGCGTCCATGCCGCCCGTTGCGCGTTGGTAGTCGACGGCCTCGCGGGCGGCGTACAGCGCCTGATGGAGCCGTACGGCGAGCGTCCGTCCCGTGTCCAGCGGTACGAAGGCGGTGAGCCGGCCGTCCCCGGCGGCCGGCCCCACCAGCACGTTCTCCAGCATCGCGGCGGCGGACCGGCGGTGCCGGGCGCCGTAGTAACCGGCACGCGCGCGCGTGGCGAGCGCGCCCGCGAGCAGCATCTGGCGGGCGGCGGTGCGCAGTTGCTCTTCCACGTTCCAGGGCGCGGAGGCGGCGGGCCCGCTCGGGGCCTGACGCCACCAGCGGATCTCGTCGCTGGGCACGGCGAGCGCGACCAGCACCTCGCGCGCGGACGGGGTGCCGCTGCGGGCCAGTGCGAGCAGCGCCTCGCCCAGCAGGTCGTCGCTGTCGGGGAAGGCGCGGCTCTCGGGCACGAGCAGGCTGGTCCCGCCGCCTCCGGGGCCGGGCGGCGTCCAGCGGCCGTAGCGTCCGGCCG
>NZ_JAFJSY010000025.1 GCF_019857225.1 Streptomyces plumbidurans | reverse complement strand
GGCGGCCGCGTCGCGCGCGGAGGCGGCCTCGCGCAGCCGCTGGGAGGCGAGGGCTGCGGCCCGCTCCGTGGTGGCGAGGTCGGCGGGCGGGAGCTGGGCGGCGGCAGCGGTGTCGGTCTCGGCGAGGACGGCGCGCACGGCGGCTTCCTCCGACTGCCAGGCGTCCAGGCGGTGTTGCAGCTCGCGGTGGGCGTCGTCGTCCAGGAGCGCGGCCGCGGCGGCCTGTGGGGTCTCGAAACCGGCCCGGAAGGCGGCGTCGGCGAGCCGGGCGTCGGCGTCCTTCAGCCGCTGCGCGGTGTCCTCGGCCGTACGCGCGGTGTCGGCGGCCTCGGTGAGCAGTGCGACCTGGCGCTCCAGCTGCGCGGCCCGCGCGGCGACGCTGTCCGCCGCGCCGCGCGCCTGCGTCAACTCCGCCTCCAGATCGGCCCGTTCGCGATCCAGCCGCTCGCGGTGGCCCACCCGCGAGGCGGCTCTGACGGCCGCCTGCTGCCGTACCGCGGTCCGTCGCTCGTGCTCCTGCTCCGCCCGCCGCTGCTCCTCGTGCGCGGCGTGCAGCTCTCCGGCGGCGGTGCGGGCCCGGCCGTACTGCCGCTCCAGTTCCTCGACCTCCTCGGCGAGCCGGGCCGTGGGGGTGTCGCCCGCCTCCGCGGTGGCGGCGGCCAGGGCTTCTCGTACGAGGCCGAGGCGCCGTTCCTCCTCTGTGCGCTGTTCGTCGGCGCGCTGGTAGGCGGCGAGGGCGCGCTCCTCCGCCTCCCGGTCGACGTGCCCGGCGACCTTGCGCGCGGGCGCGGGGTGCTCGGTGGCTCCGCAGACGGCGCACGGCTCGCCGTCGGTGAGGTTCGCGGCCAGCTCGGCCGCGATGCCGGTCAGCCGCTGTTCCTTGAGGTCGAGCCAGTGGGCGCGGGCCTCGGTGGCGTGCTCGCGTGCGGCGAGGACGCGGGTCTGGGCGTCCTCGGTGTCGCGGGCGAGTTGGTCGCGCTGCCGGGCCGCGCCGAGCCTGCGCTGCGCGGGCTCGCGCTGCACGGCCAGCTGCTCGGCCCTGGTCGCGGCCTCCTGCGCGGACTCGATGCGGGCCTGCAGACCTGCGCGGGTCGTCTCCCAGTCCGCGAGCCAGGCCTCGGCCTCCTGCAGCACGTCCTCGTCGGCGCGCTCCTGGCGGTCCAGGTCGGTGCGCTCCGCGACGAGTTCGGCCAGTCGCTGTTCGGCGCGGCGGGCGGACTCCAGGCCGCCCAGCTCCTCCGCGGTGCGGCGGGCGGCCGCCGCGAGTCCGCTCGCGCCGGCGTCCGCGAAGGACGCGGACAGCAGGGCACGCGCGCGTGCCTCGGCGTCGGACGCCCGGCGGTGTTCGAGGTCCGCGGCCTCCCTGAGGTCGAGCGCGGGGGCGACCGTCTCGGCCTTGCGGGAGCGCTCCATGCGTGCCTGGGCGTCCCGGTGCGCCTCGGCCCGCTGCTCCAGCCGGGTGGCACGCTCGCGTGCCTCGGCGAACCGCCGCTGCAGCCGGGCCACTTCGCGCACCTCGCCCAGCGCCCGTTCGGCCGCCGCCTGGGCGGACTCGGCGGCGGCCAGCCGGCAGTGGGCGATGGTGAGCTGTTCGCGGGCGGTGCTGCGGGCGACGGCCGCGGCGGCGATGACGGCTTCGGCGAGTCCGGGCTCCCCGGGGGTCAGCTCGGGCAGCACCAGGGCGCCGTCCGCCGCCTGCTGCATACGGTGCGCGTCGGCCAGCAGGGCGGCGTCGCCGTCGCGGACCTGGGCCTCGGCGGCACGCCTGCGCTCGGCCAGCCGCTTCTCGACCTCGGCGAAGCGGTGGGTGTCGAACAGGCGGCCCAGCAGTTTGCCGCGGGCCTCGGCGTCGGCGCGCAGGAAGCGTGCGAAGTCACCCTGGGGCAACAGCACGACCTGGCAGAACTGCTCGCGGCTCATCCCGAGCAGCTGGGTGATCTCCTCGCCGATCTCCTGGTGCGAACGGCTGAGGTCCTTCCAGGCACCGGCCGTCGCGTCGTACTCGCGCAGCCAGCTCTGCGCCTTCTCGGTCGTCGTGCCCGATCCGCGCTTCTTGGGACGCTCCCACGGCGGCTGCCGGGTGATCTCCAACCGGCGTCCGGCGACGGTCAGTTCGAGGCTCACCTCCGTGCGCGTGCCGGCCGGGGCGTGGTCGCTGCGCAGGGCGAGGCCCTGGCCGCTCTGGCGGGCGCCCGGGACGGAGCCGTACAGGGCGTAGCACACGGCGTCCAGGACGGAGGTCTTGCCGGCGCCGGTCGGGCCGTGCAGCAGGAAGAGTCCCGCGGCGGAAAGGTCGGCGAAGTCGACGCTCTGGGAGCCGCCGAACGGCCCGAACGCCGTGATGTCCAGCCGGTGCAGTCTCATCGGGCCACCTCCCGCACGGTCTCGTCCGCGCGCACCGCGTCGAAGGCGTCCTGCAGCACGGCCCGTTCGCGCTCGTCTGGCCCGGCGCCGCGCACATGGGCGACGAAGTCCTCCGCGATCTCCTGGTCGCTGCGGTCCGCGAGCCGTCTGGCGTACGACACGTCGGGGTCGCCGGGTGCCCGCTCGGGGTCGAAGACCAGGCTGAGGGTGTGCGGGAACCGCTCGGCGAGGCGGGCCATGGGGTCGGCGGGACGGACCGGGTCGGTGAGCGTGGCCTCGATCCAGGCATCCTCGTGCCGGGTCAGCTCCGGATCGGCCAGCAGCTCTTCGAGCGGGCCGCGGATGCGGGCCAGCGCGCGCGGCACCGGGCAGTCGACGCGCTCGGCGGTGACGGAGCCGTCGGCGCCGAGGTCGACGAGCCACATGGTCTTGCGGTGGTCGGTCTCCGAGAAGGAGTACGCCAGCGGGGAGCCGGAGTAGCGCACGCGCTCGGTGATCGTCTGGCAGCCGTGCAGATGGCCGAGCGCCACGTAGTCCACGCCGTCGAAGACGCCCGCGGGTACGGAGGCGACCCCGCCGACGGTGATGTCCCGCTCGCTGTCGCTGGCCTCGCCGCCGGTGACGAAGGCGTGCGCGAGGACGACGGAGCGGGTGCCGGACGGGCGGGCGGCGAGGTCGGCGCGGACCCTGTCCATGGCGGCGGCGAGCACCGCCTCGTGCCCCGCCTTCTCCACCCCGAACTCGTCCTTGACCAGGGCCGGTTCGAGATACGGCAGTCCGTAGAAGGCAACCTCTCCGTGGGTGTCGGAGAGCACCACGGGTGTCCCGGACGCCGACGGCTCGGTGCGCAGGTGGATGCCCGCGCGGTCGATGAGACCGGCGCCGACGCCGAGCCGGCGGGCCGAGTCGTGGTTTCCGGAGATCATGACCGTGGGCACGCCGAGGTCGGCGAGGCGGTGCAGGGCGTCGTCGTACAGCTCGACGGCGGCCAGCGGCGGCACCGCCCGGTCGTACACATCCCCCGACACGACCACCGCGTCCACGCCGCGCTCGCGCACGGTCGTGACCAGGTGACCGATGAACTCGGCCTGGGCACCGAGCATGTTCACCCGGTGGAACGCCCGGCCGAGATGCCAGTCGGAAGTGTGCAGCAGTCTCATGATCCCCGACCCTAACGGCCGGGTCTGACAGCACGGGCGGTTACTCCCGTATCGGCCCGTCATGAGCCGTCCCGTTCCGGTCCGTTACGTCCCTTTCGTAGGGAACGTCAGGCGTCGCCGTAGGCCTCCCCGCCCAGTTCGAACGTGGCCGTTCCGGCGGTCGCGTCGGCGAGCCAGGAGCGGAAGGCGTCCACGTCGGCGTCCGGCAGGCCGATCTCGAAGGTGACCGCCTCCCCGTAGCGGACGTCGCGCACCTCGCGTCCCGTGGAGCGCAGGTCGTTCTCGACCTTGCCGGCGCGCTGGTGGTCGACGGTGACCGTGGCCAGCCGGAACCGGCGGCGGGTGAGGGTGCCGACGGCGTCCAGGGCCTCGCCGACCGCGCCGCCGTAGGCGCGGATGAGGCCGCCCGCGCCGAGCTTGACCCCGCCGAAGTAGCGGGTGACGACGGCGACGACGTAGCGCATGTCGCGGCGCAGCAGCATCTGGAGCATGGGGACGCCCGCGGTGCCGCCCGGTTCGCCGTCGTCGCTCGCCTTCTGGACGGAGGCGTCGGCGCCGACGACGTAGGCCCAGCAGTTGTGGCTGGCGTCCGCGTGCTCCTTGCGCACCGACGCGATGAAGTCCTGGGCCTCCTGCTCACTGGCCGCCGGTGCGAGCGCGCACAGGAAGCGGGAGCGGTTGACCTCGGTCTCGTGCACGCCCGCGTGGGCCACCGTGCGGTACTCGTCCTGCATCCGGCCAGCCTAGTTGGTGGTCAGGGGCGTCCCGGCGGCGCGGACATCCGGCCCCGGGCCGCGCTCATTTACTGCCGCCCTTCCCGCCCCGCGCCACGATCATGCTCGTCAGGAGTGCGGTCGCCGGGGCGAGGGTGTCCCAGGTGGGCCCGTGCCAGGCCAGTACCGCGATCGCCGAGGTGGGGAACTTCGTCCGCACTTCCTCGATCGCGTCGTCGAGGCTGTCCCCGGCGAGTTGCAGGACAAGCTCTTCGAGGCCGGGGTTGTGCCCGACCAGCAGCAGTGTCTCGACCTCGGGCGGCACCTCGTGCACGACATCGAGCAGTTCGCTCGCGACGGCGTCGTAGAGCCGGGGGTCGAAGCGCACCGGCGGCGGGGTGCCCCACTGGGCCGAGGCCAGCTCCCAGGTCTGGCGCGCGCGGACGGCGGTGGAGCACAGCGCGAGGTCCGGCAGGCAGTCGGCCTCGGCGAGCGCCCGGCCGGCGGCCGGTGCGTCCCGGAGGCCGCGCGGCGCGAGGGGGCGCCGATGGTCAAAGACGCCCTCTGGGCGGGCCGACTTGGCGTGCCGCAGCACGACCAGGCGGCGCAGCGGGCCCGCTCCCGCGCGTGCGATCACGCCAGAGTTCCGAGCTCGCGGGTGAGATCGACGCCGAGCAGCCGGTCGGCGTAGGCGTACGTCTCGAAGCGGGCGCCGTCCGGCAGCTCGTCAGCGGCCTCGACCCAGGTCAGCACCTCGAGCACGGCGGGTACGTCCAAGTCGTCCTCCCAGGCACGGCGAAGGCGTGCGCGCGCCTCGTCGGGCACGGGCCGCGACGGCCGCTGCGCCCAGGCGGCGACCGCGCGGCGCCAGCGTACGAGGGTGGCGTGGGCGTCATCCAGGGTGGCCGCGTCGAGGGTCACCGGCCTGTCGCGGCGCCGGGAGAGCAGGGCCAGGCGCAGCGCGGTCGGGTCGACGCCGTCCGGGATGGCGGGCGTCTCGGAGTGGACGGGGGCGACGGCGATCCGTACGCCGTCGGGTCGCGCGCCGCCCTCCGCCACGACGTGGAGGATCTGCGCCTCGCCCAGGCCGGAGCCGACGTCCCGCCGGTCCTCGAAGGGCCGGATGCCCAGTGCGGCCACTCCGGCGCGCAGTTCCGGCTGCTCGCGTTCGGCGTTCAGCACCGCCCACACCGGAGTGCCGCCGAGTTCCAGGGCACGCAGCAGGACGTCGGCGACCAGCACCACCCTCAGGGAATCGGTGCCGGAGCCGGGCACATGGGCTTCGACCCTGGTCAGCCCGCGGCGGGCCGGGGCGGCTTCGACGGACTCGCCGGTTCGGGCGTCGGTGATGCGCAGCACGGAGTGAGCGTAGGCGCGGGGGCGGTCTCGCGCAGGTATCCGGCGCGAATTCCGGACATGGTGGCGGGGATGCGGCATCCGGACGAGGACCGGACAGGGGCGGGAATCATCGCGCGTTACGGGCCGTTGAGCGACTGAACAGCGGATTCAAACGGCACAGAAGACACGGCACAGGGAGGCACCGGTGTACGGCGACGAGGCGACGATCCGCAAGATCCTGACCGAGTCCGGCGACACCTGGGCCGTGGTGGGCCTGTCGTCGAACGAGCGGCGTGCCGCCTACGGCGTGGCGAAGGTGCTGCAGCGCTTCGGCAAGCGCATCGTGCCGGTCCACCCCAAGGCGGAGACGGTCCACGGCGAGAAGGGATACGCGTCCCTCGCCGACATCCCCTTCGACGTCGACGTCGTCGATGTCTTCGTCAACAGCGACCTCGCCGGACCGGTCGCCGACGAAGCGGTGGCGAAGGGCGCGCGGGCCGTCTGGTTCCAGCTCGGCGTGATCGACGAGGCGGCGTACGACCGCACGCGCGCGGCGGGCCTCGACATGGTGATGGACCGTTGCCCCGCGATCGAGATACCGCGCCTTGGCCAACCGTCCCTTTGAGCCCAACCGTCCCTGTGAGCCGGTTACAGAAATCCTGATGTCCTGACCACGAACCGCCCGGGACTTGGTCAAGACTTCGCAAGTGGTCTTCTGTGCCGCGCTTGCTGTTTCCTAATCTGCGACCTCACGCCAACTGAAACAAGTTATTCAAACGGTGAGAGGTCGCCTAGAAAATGGTGAGCACTGAGCAGACCCCCGTGCGGGAGGCCAGAGGTCCCAGCGACCTCAGGCGTGACGTCGGCCTGATCGGTCTGATGTGGGCCTCCGTCGGCTCCATCATCGGATCCGGCTGGCTCTACGGCGCCGAGAAAGCGGTCGTGGCCGCGGGGCCCGCGGCGATCATCTCGTGGGTGATCGGCGCGGTGGCCATCGTCCTGCTGGCCCTGGTCCACGCCGAACTGGGCGGCATGTTCCCGGTCGCCGGCGGAACGGCACGCTATCCGCACTACGCGTTCGGCGGTCTCGCCGGACTGTCCTTCGGCTGGTTCTCCTGGCTGCAGGCGGCGACCGTGGCGCCGATCGAGGTCGAGGCGATGATCGGCTACGCCGGTCACTGGAGCTGGGCGCAGGGCCTGCAGCACAAGGACCAGACCCTGACGGCGTCCGGTCTCCTCACCGCCGTCGTCCTGATGGCCGTCTTCGTCGCGGTCAACTTCTTCGGCGTCCGGGCCCTCGCGCACACCAACAGCGCCGCGACCTGGTGGAAGATCGCCGTCCCGCTGGGCGCGATCTTCATCATCGCGGTCGGCAACTTCCACCCGGCGAACTTCCACTCCGAGGGCTTCGCCCCGTTCGGCGCGAAGGGCGTGCTCAGCGCCATCAGCGACAGCGGCATCATCTTCGCCCTGCTGGGCTTCGAGCAGGCCATCCAACTGGCGGGTGAGAGTCGCAACCCCAAGCGTGACCTGCCGCGGGCCACCCTCGGCTCGGTCGCGATCGGCGCGGTCATCTACGTAGCGCTCCAGGTGGTGTTCATCGCCGCGCTGCCGCACAGCGCCTTCGCCAAGGGCTGGGCCCATCTCGACTACCCGGGCATCAGCGGCCCCTGGGCGGGCCTCGCCACTGTCGTGGGCCTGGGCTGGCTCGCCGTGATCCTGTACGCGGACGCCGTGATCTCCCCGGGCGGCACCGGCCTGATCTACACCACCGCCACCTCCCGCGTCTCCTACGGCCTGGCCAAGAACGGCTACGCGCCGAAGCTCCTCGCCCGCACCGACCGCCGCGGTGTGCCGTGGTTCGGCCTGATCATCTCCTTCGTGACCGGCGTGGTCTGCTTCCTGCCCTTCCCGAGCTGGCAGGAGCTGGTCGGCTTCATCACCTCGGCGAGCGTCCTGATGTACGCGGGCGCCCCGCTGGCGTACGGCGTCTTCGCCCAGCGGCTGCCGGGCCACGAGCGTCCGTACCGGCTGCCCGCCGGCAATGTCGTCGCCCCGCTGTCCTTCGTGGTGGCCAACCTGATCATCTACTGGTCCGGCTGGGACACCCTGTGGCGGCTCGGCATCGCGGTCGTCCTCGGTTATCTGCTCCTGGGCGGCTACGCCTGGTGGGCCAACGCCACCCACCAGCCCGACGCACCGCGCATGGACTTCAAGGCCGCCCAGTGGCTGCCGGTCTATCTGCTCGGCATGGGCGTCATCTCCGCGCAGGGCAGCTTCGGCGGCACGGGCAACATCGCCCTGTGGTGGGACATCCTCGTCGTCGCCGCCTTCTCGCTGGTCATCTACTACTGGGCCCGGGCGACCGCCCCACGGCCGGAGGAGATCGAGCGCAGCATCGAGGAGGTCGTGGTCACCGACGCACCCGCGCACTGACCCGTCCCGTACACCAGCCCGTCCCGTACACCGGCCAGTTCCATGCAGCGGCCGGTTCCGTACGGCGGCCCGTTCCGCAACCCGGCCCGTCGGCCGTGGCTCCCCTGCCGCGGCTGACGGGCCCCCGTCATAATGCTCGGGTGACTTCGACCCCCTCAGCGCCCAACTCCCCTGTCCGGCCCCGCTTTCCGGTCGTGATCGTGGGCGCGGGCCCCGCCGGCCTCACCGTCGGCAACATCCTGCGCGCCGCCTCGATCGACTGCCTGGTCCTGGAGGTCGAGTCGCGCGAGTTCATCGAACGGCGGCCCCGGGCCGGCGTCATCGAGGAGTGGGCCGTCCGCGGACTGGAGGAACGGGGCCTGGCCGCCAATCTGTTGCAGCGTGCGGAGCTGCACACCCAGTGCGAGTTCCGCGTCGAGCGGGAGCGGCACCGCTTCTCCTACACCGAGCTGACGGGGCATCACCACTTCGTCTACCCGCAGCCGCTGCTGGTGACGGACCTCGTGCGCGAGTACGCGGACGTGCGCGGCGGGGCCGTCCGGTTTGGCGTGCGCGACGTCCAGCTGCACGGCATGGACTCCGACCGCCCGACGGTGTCGTACACCGACCCGGAGAGCGGCCGACGCGAGCTCGTGGACTGCGAGTTCGTCCTCGGCTGCGACGGGGCGCGCGGGGTGACCCGCAGCGTGCTGCCGCAGCATGCCGTGATCGCGCGGCAGGACTACGGCATCGGCTGGCTGGCGCTGCTCGCCGAGGCGCCGCCGTCCAGCGACTGCGTGGTCTTCGGCATCCATCCGCGCGGCTTCGCCGGGCACATGCCCCGCAGCCCCGAGGTCACCCGCTACTACCTGGAGTGCCCGCCCGGCGACGACCCGGAGAACTGGTCCCACGAGCGGGTCTGGACCGAGCTGCAGGAGCGGCTCGCGGCGGCCGACCGTCCGCCGCTCACCGAGGGGCGGCTGATCGAGAAGCGCGTCCTCGACATGCACAACTACGTCGTCGAGCCCATGGTGTTCGGCCGGCTCCTCCTGGCGGGTGACGCCGCCCATCTGACCGCCCCCATCGCCGCCAAGGGCATGAACCTCGCTCTGCACGACGCGTTCCTGCTCGGCGACGGCCTGGTCGCCCACCTCACCAAGGGCGACAGCAGCGGTCTGGACGGCTACTCGGCGGCGAGCCTCGGCCGCGTATGGGACTACCAGGAGTTCTCGCAGTGGCTGTCGGAGGTGTACCACGGCATGTCGTCGGGCGACGCCTACCGTGCGGGCACGACGCTGGCGCGGCTGCGCCGTCTCTTCGAATCCCCGGCGGCGGCCACCTCGTTCGCGGAGCAGTACCTCGGCAAGCGCTCGACGTCCTGACCGCGCGGGCCTCGTGACCGCGCCGGGCTCAGTCGTGCGGCGGGCGGTCGCTGAGGCGGTGGTCGGCGACGTTCAGGGCCTCGTCCACGAGGCGGCGCAGATGGCCGTCGCGCAGTGAGTAGACGACCCTGCGCCCCTCCTTGCGCGTGTCCACCAGGCCCGCGAGGCGCAGCCGGGCCAGATGCTGGCTGACCGCGGGGCGGGCCGCGCCGCAGGCCTCCGTGAGGGTGGTGACGTCGGCCTCGCCGCCGGTCAACGCGTGCAGCAGGGCGAGCCGGGTGCGGTCGCCGAGGAGCGCGAGGAGTTCCGCGGCCAGCGCGAACTGCTCGTCGCCGGGGCTGCGTGGATGTTCCTCCTGCGCATCGTGCGCAGATGACAGGTGCATGCGTGCGCTCATACGCACATAATGGCTCCGTGGGCGTGCCACGTCCACTCCCGCGCACCGGAAGGGGACCCACGTGAGCGACCGGCACGAGCACCACGCACACCCGCACCGGCGCCCCCACCACTCCCCCGGCCTGCGGCACCGCCTCGGCCGCCTGTTCACCCCGCACTCCCACGAGAGCGCCGACAAGCTCGACTCCGCCCTGGAGTCCTCGGCCCGCGGCATCCGCGCGCTGTGGGTCTCGCTCGCCGTCCTCGGCGCGACGGCGCTGGCGCAGGCCGTGGTGGTCGCCGTGTCCGGTTCGGTGGCGCTGCTCGGCGACACCGTGCACAACGCCGCGGACGCGCTGACCGCCGTACCGCTGGGCATCGCCTTCGTGCTGGGGCGGCGGGCGGCGACGCGGCGGTTCACCTACGGCTACGGGCGGGCGGAGGACCTCGCGGGGATCGCGATCGTGCTGACGATCGCCGGGTCGGCGGCGTTCGCCGCCTGGGCGGCGGTGGACCGGCTGCTCGATCCGCGTCCCGTCACGCATCTCCCGGCCGTGGCGCTGGCCGCGCTGGTCGGGTTCGCAGGGAACGAGTGGGTGGCCCGGTACCGGATCCGGGTGGGCCGGCAGATCGGTTCGGCCGCGCTGGTCGCCGACGGTCTGCACGCCCGCACCGACGGGTTCACGTCGCTGGCCGTGCTGTTGGGGGCCGGCGGCTCGGCCCTCGGCTGGCAACCGGCCGACCCACTCGTGGGGTTGGCGATCACCGCGGCGATCGTGCTGGCACTGCGGGACGCGGCCCGCGAGGTGTTCCGGCGGGTGATGGACGCCGTCGACCCGGTGCTGGTGGACGGCGCCGAACGGGCGCTGCGCGCGGTGCCGGGCGTACGGGAGGTCGGCGAGCTACGGCTGCGCTGGATCGGGCACCGGCTGCGGGCGGAGGTCACGGTGGTGGTCGACGGCGAGGCGACCGTACGGGCCGCGCACGCGATCGCCGTCGAGGCCGAGCACGCCCTGCTGCACGCCGTGCCGAGGCTGACCGCGGCCCTGGTCCATGCGGACCCGGCCCCCGCACCGGGCCAGGAGGACCCGCACCGCGCGCTGGCGCATCACGCGGTGCACCAGGTTCCGTAGGTGGTGGGGGCGTCAGACGCCCAGCGCCTCCAGCACCACCGCTCCCGGGAGTTCCGCGAACGCTTTGCCCGGGACCAGTAGTTTGCCGCGGCGGCGGCCGCTGCCCACGAGGACGTACGGGAGGTCGACGACGGCCGAGTCGACCAGGATCGGCCAGCCGGCCGGCAGTCCGATCGGGGTGATGCCGCCGTACTCCATGCCGGTCTCGCCCGTGGCGGTGTCCATGGACGCGAACGAGGCCTTGCGGGAGCCGAGTTGGCGGCGGACGACGCCGTTGACGTCGATCCGCGTGGTGGAGAGCGCGATGCACGCGGCCAGGGTCGTCTCGCCGCCGCGCTTGCCGGCCACCACCACGCAGTTCGCCGACTGCTCCAGCAGTTCCTGTCCGTAGTGCTCCACGAAGACGGCGGTGTCGGCCCACTGCGGGTCGGTGTCGACGTAGACGATCTGGTCGGCGGGGACGCTGCCGGTCCAGTTCCGTACGGCGTCGGCGACCGGGCCCGTCAGTTCTCCGAGGGCGTCGGGCGCCGGGATCGCGGTGTCGAAGTGTCCGATGGGTGCGCGCATGGCCGCACGCTAACAAAACGTCCTGAGCGCCCTCAGCGCACGGGTGGAACCGAGACCGCCATGACCATCTCCATCGGCTCGTCGCCCTCGTTGCCGTAGATGTGCGCGGTGTCGGCGTCGAAGGACGCGCTCGCCCCGGCCGGGATGCGGTGCTTGACGCCGTCGACGGTGAGGGTGAGCTCGCCCGCCAGGACGTGCACCAGCTCGACCGTGCCGGTGGGGTGCGGATCGGACGGGCTGGCGTCCCCCGGCATGAGCCGCCAGTCCCACATCTCCAGCGGGCCGGGCGCCTCGGTGCCGGCCAGCAGCCGGTTGAAGCTGCCCGCCTCGGTGCTCCACAGCCGCACGGCCTGGTCGGCGGGGACGACACGGACCTGGGGGCCCTGTTCGTAGTCGAGCAGCGTGGTGATGCTGACGCCGAGTGCGTCGCCGATCTTCACGACCGTGCCGATGCTCGGGTTGGT
This sequence comes from Streptomyces plumbidurans, assembly GCF_019857225.1. GTDB lineage: Bacteria > Actinomycetota > Actinomycetes > Streptomycetales > Streptomycetaceae > Streptomyces > Streptomyces plumbidurans. The sequence continues at coordinate 143,302 of NZ_JAFJSY010000025.1, read as the reverse complement.
GCGGGCCTGCTCGATCTGGATCAGCATGCCGCGGCTGACGCCGGCGCGGGCGGCGAGCGCGTCCAGGGTGAAGCCGCGGTCGTTGCGCCAGCGTTTGACGTTGCGCGCCAGGGACTGGGTCAGCAGGTCGAGGTCCGACACGTTCCGTCCAATGTCCTTATCGAGCTGGGCCAATATTATGGATGACCGAGTCCACTTCACTGAACTATGCTGTGGTGTACCCGATCGTTCACCGAACTGTACTGCGAGGCGACCCGTGACAGCATTCTTCGCCCTGGCCACAAGCCTGTTGTGGGGGCTGGCCGATTTCGGCGGCGGGATGCTGACGCGACGCACGCCGGCGCTCACGGTGGTCGTCGTCTCGCAGACGATCGCGGCGACCGTGCTCGGCGCGGTCGTGGTGGCCACGGGCGGCTGGAGCGAGGCCGGCCCGCGGCTGTGGTTCGCCTTCGCGGCCGGTCTGGTGGGGCCGGTGGCGATGATCGCCTTCTACAAGGCGCTCGCCCTGGGCCCGATGGGCGTGGTCTCCCCGCTCGCCACACTGAGCGTGGCGGTGCCGGTCGGCGTGGGTCTGATCCTCGGCGAGCGGCCCGGTCTGCTGCAGGTCGCCGGGATCGCCGTCGCCGTCACGGGCGTGATGCTCGCGGGCGGTCCACGCCTCGGGGGCGCCTCGGTGCACCGGCGGACGGTACTGCTCACGCTGGTCGCAGCGGGCGGTTTCGGCACGGTATTCGCGCTGATCGCGGAGGCCTCCACGACCGTCACCGGTCTGTTCCTCGCCCTGTTCGTGCAACGCGTGACGAACGTGGCTGCGGGCGGCATCGCCCTGTACGCCTCCGTCAGGCGCGGCGCCGAAGCCCTCCCCGAGGGCGGTTTCCCCTGGACCTCCCTGCCCGCGCTCGCCTTCGTCGGCCTCGCGGACGTGGCGGCCAACGGCACGTACTCGGTCGCCGCCCAGCACGGCCCGGTCACCGTGGCCGCCGTCCTCGCCTCGCTCTACCCGGTGGTGACGGCCCTGGCCGCCCGCGGTTTCCTCAGGGAACGGCTCCTGGCCATCCAGACGGCGGGCGCCGGCCTGGCCCTGGTCGGCACGCTGCTGCTGGCCACAGGCCAGTAATCTCCGCTTTGTAACAAAAGCCACAGCTCGGCATGCGCTCCGCCCCAGGCGGGCTGATCCTTGGGGAGGAGCGGCGGCCTCGGGTGGTGGCCTTGCTGCGCCCGACAACTCCCCGCGTGTACGGCACGAGTGGGAGGGGCAGAGACAACGGATGAAACGTCGTGGATCCCTGGACCCTGGAGCCCACCGTGCGTCACGATGCCGAACCAACCTCGCGGACGGAGCAGGTCGTCGAGGCCCAGAGTGCACGGATTCAGGACCTTCGGTCCAAGCTCGGGCAACTGGAGAACGCCCTGGAGTCGCACGCCGTCGTCGATCGTGCCACGGGCGTGCTGATCGCCGTCGGACGGCTGTCGTCCGACAAGGCCTGGGACGTCTTGCGCGAAACGTCCATGAGTACCAACATCAAGCTCCGCCACGTGGCGGAGCTCGTCGTTGCCTGGGGCAGAACCGGTCATCTCGCGACGGACATCCAGGGCGAGCTGTCGCGAAGACTGAACCTCCACGTCACTGAGTGAAGAGCCCGGACACAGCTCGGAGACACGAATGCAGTTCAGTGAACACGCGCCGACCGGACCCGAGGTCGTCCAGTACGAGAAAGCGGGCGCCTGGGTCGTCGTCGCCCACGGTGACTACGACCCCAATTCCATCGCACCCATCGAAGATGCGCTGGAGACGGCGGCCGAGAAGTACGAACGTGTCGTGGTGGACGCGGCCGCCCTCACGTTCGCGGATTCGACCTTCTTGAACCTGATTCTCCGCATCCATCAGAGAACGTCGCTCGGCATTGCCTCACCCGCACCACAGCTCCGCCGCATCCTGGAGCTCACCGGCGCCGACGAGGTCCTCGACATACGGGACACGGTCGAGGACGCGGTGACCTGACCGGGCGCGTCGCGCCTGCGGCCGGCGGGCCGTCAGCCCTCGGCGTCCAGGTCTGCCAGCTTCGCCGCCGCCTCCTCGTCCAGTTGCGCCAGTCGCGCCACCGTCTCCTCGTCCAACTCCGACAGGGCGAGGAGCTGTTCGGGGGTGACGCCGTCGGGTATCGGCACCGGCGCGGGGGTCCGCAGCGGTGGCTGCCAGCCCTCACTGGGCGTCCAGCGGCGTACGACCCTGGCGGGCGCACCCGCGACGACGGCGTGGTCGGGTACGACGCCTCGGACCACCGCGCCCGCGGCCACCACGACGTTGCGGCCGATCCGCGCGCCCGGCAGGATCACCGCGCCGGTGCCCATCCAGCAGCCGGACCCGATCTCCACGGGCTCCATCCGCGGCCACTGCTTGCCGATCGGCTGATGCGGGTCGTCGTAGGAGTGGTTCGTGGACGTGACATAGACGTACGGCCCGAAGTAGCAGTCGCTGCCGATGGTGACCGAGGTGTCGGCGATGACATGGCTGCCGCGGCCCAGGACGACACCGTCGCCGATGCGCAGGATCGGTTCCGCGCCGAGGTCGAGGTCGGGCATGAGGCCGGCGGTCAGGGTGACCTGTTCGCCGACGATGCAGTGGGAGCCCAGGTGGATCCAGGGCTCGCCGAAGACCGTGCCGAGCGGGAAGGCCAGCCGGGTGTGCGCGCCCAGCGCGCCGAAGCGGAAGCGTCCCGGGTGCTCCGCGGTGACCGAGCCGGTGCGCTGCACCCAGGCCCAGCCCGCATGGACGGCGCGCTGCATGAGGCTCCGCCGCCAGGATGAGAACGTGTTCTTGCGCTTCGGCACCCGCTCACCGTACTCAGCGTCCGGTGACCGGACGCGCTCCGGGCACTGTGATCTTCACCCCACCGGAGGCCGGACGGCGTCCGGTTCGCGGCGGGTGACGCCCGCCCCGGCGCGCTGGGCAGGGCGTTCATCGCCTACGGTGCGTGGTGAACCGAGGACGAGGAGAGGGCGATGACGCACAAGGCGTTGATCACGGGGATCGGCGGCAGGGAACCGAGGATCGACGACGAGGCCTTCGTGGCACCCATGGCGTCGGTGATCGGCGACGTGACGCTGGAGGCCGGGGCGAGCGTCTGGTACGGCGCGGTGCTGCGCGGTGACGTCGAGCGGATCTCCGTGGGCGCCCAGGCCAACATCCAGGACAACTGCACCGTCCACGCCGACCCGGGCTTTCCCGTCAGCATCGGTGCGCGGGTGTCCGTGGGGCACAACGCCGTGGTGCACGGGGCGACCGTCGGGGACGACTGTCTGATCGGCATGGGCGCCACGGTCCTCAACGGAGCCGTCATCGGCGCGGGTTCGCTCGTCGCCGCGCAGGCCCTGGTGCCGCAGGGGATGCAGGTGCCGCCGGGGTCACTGGTGGCGGGGGTGCCGGCCAAGGTGAAGCGGGAGCTGACCCCGGAGGAGCGCGAGGGCGTCACGCTGAACGGCACCCTGTACGCGGACCTCGCGAAGGCTCATCACGAGGTGCACGAGGACTCGTAGGAACGGCGAAGGACTGGTCGAACGGCGGCGGCGAACGGCGTGCGACGGGCGAGGCGGCTCAGTCGACGGCCGGGACGGTCTCCGCCTCGGCCGCCTGCTCCGCCTCACGCTGGGCGGCCGCCTTCTTCGCCTTGCGCCTGATCATCAGCATGGAGGTCAGGCCGATCAGGACCGCGATCGCGAGGCCCAGGTACGAGAACCGCTTGAGCCAGTCCTCGGCGACGACGCCCACGTAGTAGACGACGGCCGTCGTGCCGCCCGCCCAGCAGACGCCGCCGAGGAAGTTGGCGATCAGGAACTTCCAGTACGGCATGTGCAGCACACCCGCGAGGGGGCCGGCGAAGATCCGCAGCAGGGCGATGAAGCGGCCGAAGAAGACGGCCCACATGCCCCACTTCTCGAAGGACCGCTCGGCAGTGGCGACATGCGCCTCGCTGAAGTGTCTCGGGAACTTCCTGTCCAGCCAGGCCAGCAGCGGCCGTCCGCCCTTGCGGCCGATCGCGTAGCCGATGGAGTCGCCGATCACGGCACCGGCGGTCGCGCAGGCGCCGAGCACGATCGGGTTGATGCCGGAATGGTGCGAGGACAGCAGGGCGGCCGCGACCAGGACGATCTCGCCCGGCAGCGGGATGCCCAGGCTCTCCAGGCCGATGACCAGCGCCACCACCGCGTAGACGGCTGCCGCCGGTACCGTGTCGAGCCATTCCTGGACGTGCAACGCCGGTCCTCCCGCTTTGCGACCCTTTGTTACTGCGTTCTGTTACTGCATTCCCGGCGCACGCCGTATCGGGCGCACACCTGGAAGCCTACCGGGTCGCTCTGCCGGAGTGCCGTCCCAAAGATCACACCGTCGTGGAGACGGATCGGATGGCGATACGGCGGCGGGTCACCTGCCCACCTCCACGTTCGTGCGCAGCCGGAGTTCTCGCGAGGACGTCCCGACCCATACGGTGCGCCGGCCGGTCCCCAGGACCCAGGTGTGCCGCGCGGGGTCCCAGGAGGACAACGTGCGTGCGGTCACGTCCACGGTGACGCGCCGCCGCTCCCCGGCCCGCAGGGCAAGGCGCCGGTACCCGGCCAGCACCCGTACCGCCTGCTCGAGCCGGAGCCGCGGCGAGGGCCCGACGTACACCTGGGGCACGGCAATGCCCTCCCGGCGGCCGGTGTTGCGGACGGTGAAGGTCACCTCGATGCCGTGCCGCGTGCGCCGGGCCCGCAGATCGGCGTAGGAGAAGGAGGTGTACGACAGCCCGTGCCCGAAGGGGAACAGTGGCCGTACGCCCTCGGCGTCGTACCAGCGATAGCCGGCGTGGATGCCTTCGGAGTACTCCTCGGTGCCGTCCACGCCCGGGTAGCGGCGGGGGTCCCCGGCGACGGGATGGTGGTCGTCGTCGGCCGGGAAGGACTGGGTGAGGCGGCCGCCCGGGTCGCACTCGCCGTACAGGACGGCCGCGGTGGCGGCCGCGCCCTCCTGGCCCGGGTAGTACATCTGCAGCACGGCGCCGGTGCGCCCCAGCCAGGGCATCGACGTCGAGGACGAGGTGTTGAGGACGACGGTGGTGCGCGGGTTGGCCGCCGTGACCGCCTCGATCAGCCGCGTCTGGTGGCCGGGCAGGGCGATCGTGGTGCGGTCCAGTCCCTCGGTGGCGTCCTCGTAGGCGAACAGCACCACGTCCCGTGCCGCGCGTGCGGCGGCGACCGCCTCGGCGACGTCCTGCGCGCGGGTCGCGCCGGTGCTGCGCCGCAGCCGGAACGTCAGTCCGCCGGCCCCTCCCTGAGCGGTGATCCGCAGCGTGTGGGCGCCCTTGGCGAGCGTCAGGGTCCCGCGGCGCACGGACAGGCCGTCCGGGGCGGCCGAGACGAGCCCGCCCGTGAAGAACTCGCCGTATCCGGGGGCCTGCGGAAACAGCTCGGTGCCGTCGAGGAGGACCTTGGGGCGGGCGGTGGGCGCGGAGGAGAAGTGCAGGACGAAGGTCCACTCGTCGTCCTCGGGCACGGTGAGCGTGCCGTCGTACGTCCAGACCTGACCGGCGGCGAGTTGCTGTCCCTCGCTGTCGAAGGCGGGGTCGAGCGCGGACGCCGGTATCGCCTTGCCGTAGAGGTCCTCGCCCAGTGCGTAAGTGAGCTTTCCCGCACGGGACTTGAGGGCGTCGAGCGGGCTGTCGGCGTGGTCGGGGACGACATGGGCGCTGCCGCCGCCGCTGACGAAGGGCAGGGCGCCGGTCGGGCCGATCACCGCGAGGCTGCCGCCGCGGGCCAGCGGGAGGGTACGGCGCTCGTTGCGCAGCAGGGTCGCGCCCGCCTCGGCGATCTCCAGGGCCACGGCGGCACTCGCCGGTGCGTCGCGGTCCGGGCGGGGTGGCGCACTGCCGTCGAGGAGTCCGAAGCGGTCCATGACGGTGAGAATCCTGCGTACGGCACGGTCCACGTACCGCTCGGGCACGGTGCCGTTCTGCACGGCCGACCTGAGCGCCGTACCGAAGTAGGTGCCGTCGGGCATCTCCATGTCGAGACCGGCGGTGATCGCCGCGACGGTGCTGTGCGCGGCGAACCAGTCGGTCATCACCCAGCCCTCGAAGCCCCATTGCTCGCGCAGGACATCCGTGAGCAGCGTCCGGTTCTCGCAGGCGAAGGTGCCGTTGACCTTGTTGTACGCGCCCATCACGGCACCCGTGCGGGCGACGACGGCCGCCTCGAATCCGCGCAGTTCGAGCTCGTGCATGGTCTGCTCGTCGACCCGTACGTCGACCGACATGCGGTCCTGCTCCTGGTTGTTCATCGCGTAGTGCTTGACGGTGGCGATCAGGCCCTCGCCCTGGATGCCCTCGATCTCGGCGGCGACCATGCCCGAGGCGAGCAGCGGGTCCTCGCTGAAGGTCTCGAAGTTGCGGCCCGCGTACGGCGTGCGGATGAGGTTGACCATCGGGGAGAGCAGGACGTCCTGGCCGAGGGCGCGGCCCTCGCGTCCGATGACCCGGCCGTAGCGGCGGGCCAGTTCGGGGTCGAAGGCGGAGGCCAGCAGGACGGGGGCGGGCAGCGCGGTGGCGTGCCGGGTGACGCGGACGCCGGCGGGGCCGTCGGCGAGGCGGAGCGGTGGGATGTTCAGGCGCGGCACACCGGGGACGTAGCCGGCCTGGCCGAGCGAGTTCGGGTCGGTGGCGCCGTGCAGGAGGGAGATCTTCTCGTCGAGCGTGAGCCTGCCGATGAGGCTTTCGACGCGGGGCCCGGCCCCCGCCTCGGGTCTGTCCAGCGCGTGTACCGGGGTCGTGAGTCCGCCGGTGGCCGTCGCGGCCACGGTTATGGCGCCGCCGAGCAGGCGCAGGGCGGATCTCCGCGAGACAGTGTCGGTCATGAGCCGTCACTCCTTCGGCACCTTGACTCGTCGGTGTGAGAACCGACTTGACACGGCGTCAGCCACGAGGGTGCGGCGGGAAAACTAGGACCGGCCGTGACTCGTGTCAATCGTGCGGACAGGAAACGGCGGGACGCCGACATGAAGGAAGACGGGGCCGCCTTTGAAGGTGCGGCCCCTGATGACTAGTTGATCGCGTCTGACGCATCTGCGGCGATCGTGGTCGCCGTGTGCACGGTGGAAGTGGCGGTGTCCGCGGTGGAGGCCGCGGTGTCCGCTACGGCGGCGACCGTGCCCAGTACGTCCGCGGGCAGGGTGCGTACGCCGTCGAGAGGCGCCGCGGGCCGCCCGGGGGGCGCGGTGTCGTCGCCGACTTGGGCGAACCGTTCCTCGTACGGCGCATCGTCCTCGGAACTGCCCGGCGTGGGCTGGAGGTTGGGCAGGTTCGGCGTGCTGTCGGGAGAGCCTGCCCGACGCTCGGGGTGAGCGCCCTCTTGGGATCCGCCGTCTCCGTCCTTACCGTCCTTACCGTCCTTGCCGCCCGCGTCGCCGTCCCCTGTATCCAGCACCCACCGCTGCCCGGCGGAGCCGTCCCGCTCCGTGATCACGACCCGCGCCGCCGCCGCCCCCGTACCGGGTGCGACGAGCAGTCCCTTGCCGTCCCGCAGCAGGAGTTCGCCGCGGACGGTGAGGTCGTAGCGCATGTCGGCGTCGTGCGGCAGGCAGCCGACGAGCAGTACCGACTGCCCGGCGGAGCCGGAGTCCAGGCACAGGGTGGGGTCGACGCCGCTGCGCAGCGGACCGTCGGCCTGGTACGACCACTGCTGGGACTCGGCGGAGGAGCAGCCCGTCAGCACGGCCGCGGCGCCGGGCACGGCCTTGCCGCCGCCGATGTCGAGGCAGAGGCCGGACGCCGGGTTGCGCAGCCTGCCGTGCCCGATCTCGACGGGGCGGCCCGCGGAGGCGGGCGACGGGGACCCGTCGGTGGAGGCGTGGCCCGCGGACGCGTGGCCGGCGGAGGTGCCCTCCGCGGGGAGCGACGGATGCAGCGAACTGCCGCTCTGGGCACCCCAGGTGGCGCCGGGTCCGGGGACACCGTTGTCGTCCGTCCAGCCCTTGCTGACGAGAACCGTGGCGAGCAGGGCGAGGGCCGCCACACCGACGCCCACGGCCACCGCCTTGGTGTGACTGCGCGACAGGCCCGGGCGGTGGCGTCCGCTGCCGTCGGGCCGCAGGGGGCCGCGTCCGGGGACCGACGGGCGACTGCCCCCGCGGCGCGGACGGGAGTCGAGGTAGCGCCGGGCTCCCCAGCCGAGCACGGTCTCGGCGAGCAGTTCCTCGAGACCGCCCTCGAAATAGCTGAGCTGTTCGGCGGCGTGACGGCAGTAGCGGCATGCCATCAGGTGCTGCTGGACATCGGGGAGCAGGGCGCCGCCGCGGCGTATCGGAACGTCGAGGAGCCGGTTGTAGAAGCGGCATTCCTTGCCGGGCGCGAGTTCCCCGTGGGCGCGTACACAGCCCGCCCGGAATTGCTCGCGCGCCTGATCGAGGGCAGCCGCCGCGGTGCCCGGATCCACCCCCAACAGACCAGCCGGTACGGATATGGGCTCCGCCTCGACCTCGGTGTGCCAGAGCAGGCATTGCGAAGCTCCCGGAAGGGCCCGGAACGCCCGCTCCGCAAGGCGCCGCCTTTCCGGTGTCGCGGAGCGCGCGGCGCGCAGTCCGCGGCCTCCGGTCGGTTTGCGGAGTTCCGGCAGAAGAACGGAAATACCGTCATCCGCCGCCCACTCCTTGACCGTGTCGCGCACGGCCCTCAGGAGTTGCGGTCGCAGTGCGTCGTCGGTGGGCCGCCCGAGGACCCGGTGGAACGCGGCGGCCGCGGCCATGGACGCCGAATCCTCCCCGGACGCAAGGCAGATGACCGCGTAGTCGAAGGTCGCGCGCCAGTGCCGGGCCAGCAGCAACGCGATCGCACGGCCGCCCTCGGGACCCTGGGCCGGCTGTGCGAGGAGATGGCGGTCGGACTCGGTGGGGCCCGGTCCCGGGAGTGGCGGGTACGGCGGTCGTGGGGGGTAGGGGGATTGCACTGAGCCATTTCCTTCCGAGCCGCAGGACGGTGGGTGGAAAGCGCATCCATCGAAAAGCCGGCGCCTGATTGGTGCGTACCTATGCCGTGTCGGGTTCTGGGACCCTTATAGGGCCGCTCACTTTCGCACAATTGACGCGCTGGAAACAAGGAGTTCGAATGACTCATGTTCAAAAACCGGAAACTTCAGATAAGTTACCGGCGGTACCCGCACCCGTATTCGAAACAACCGCCAGATCGCCGCCGAGTTGTGTGCACCCAAGGGCGAGTGGCACACCGAATCTCCACCACCGGCGAACACCACCGGCGAACACGACCGGCCGACGACCCGGCCTCATGCCGAAGGCCCGGGAGCGCACTCCCGGGCCTTCGCATGCACTGAAGCGCTCAGCCGTTGGGCCGCAGCGTCCACACGACCGTCATCTCACCGGTGACGGCGTCGTCCGCGCGCCGGATCTCGATCGACACCGGGAACTCGGGGCGCTCCCCCGCGTCCAGCTCCGCGACGACGTCGGCGGCGGGACGGCCCAGCGTCGCGGTGGCCGTGACGGCACCCATCGCCAGCTTCTTGTACGCGATCTCGGCACTCACCGCGAGCGGCACGGCCCGCGCGAGCTGCTCCCCGAATGCGGCCAGCACGATCGCCCCGCTCGCGGACTCCCCGAGCGTGAACATCGCACCGGCATGCGGCCCGCCCACATGGTTGTGGTACTCGCTCTGGTCCGGCAGGGCCACCACGGCCTTCTCCGGCGTGGTCTCCAGGAACTCGAGCTTCAAGGTCCGGGCCATCGGCACGGTCGCGGCGAGCATCTCACCGATCGACATCTGGTCTGCGCTCATGAAGTGGAGGTTACCCATGAGTAGCCACCACTGACCAGACGCGTACGATGATCGTCGTATCGTTACGGCCCATGTGGCCAGGACAGCAGTCGCCGGGGGACGGTCAGCAACCGCAGCAGCCGGCGCACAACAACCCGTACCAGCAGCCCGGATACCAGCAGCCGAACCCGTATGCCGCACAGCCGCCGACCGCGCGGCCCCCGGCGCCCGAGCCGCCGGGTGGCGGCCGCGCCAAGGTGATTGCCATCACAACAGCGGCCGCCGTGGTGGTGGCCGCCGCGGTGACCGGAGCCGTGGTGCTGGGCGGCGGCAGCGACGACGGGGCCGATCCGGGGCCGACCACCTCCTCGGCATCGCCCACCCCCTCGGCCAACCCGCGGACCGGCGGCGCACAGAAGCCCACCGTCGCCGGGTGGAAGGTCGTGGTGAACCCCGATGCCGGCATCGCCTTCGACGTACCGGCCAACTGGGCCCTGCAGTCGCCGGGTTGGGTGTCCTACGTCGCGGAGGACAACGATCCCGAGGACAAGCCGCTGGTCGCCATGAAGGCCCCCGCCCTTCTCAATCAGAAGTGGTGCACCTCCGACGACGACAAGGACGGCCACACCGACTTCACACCGCTGGCCAGCGCCGGCACCAGGAAGAACAACGGCGCCAAGAGCGCGGAGGAGGCGGCCCGCGCCGACGCGACCGCGTGGGTCTACGGCGCGTACGCCCAGCCCGACCACAAGAAGGTCACCACCGGTGCGGCCACGTCCTTCACCACCTCCTCCGGCCTGGTGGGCAGCGTCGCCACCTCCCGCTCGTCCGGGGTGACGAAGCGGCACAAGTGCGACTCGGACGGCAAGGCGACGACCTTCGCCTTCAAGAACCGCGACGGCGACTTCGCGTCCTGGTCGTTCGTCGGCGTGAAGGGGGTCGGTGAGGAGGTGCCGGATGCCACGGTCAGGAAGATCCTGGGAACCGTGCGTCTCTACACCCCTCCCGAGGACTCCTGACACGGCCCCGTTTTGCTACGGCCTCGACAAGCCACAGTGACCGAATCGTGTCTCGAACGGCACTAGGGTGGCTGTCCATGTGGCCAGGACAGCAGCCGCCCGGGGGCGAGCAGAATCCGCAGGGGCAGAATCCCTCTGCGCAGAACAACCCGTACCAGCAGCCGGGGTACCAGCAGCCGAATCCGTATCAGCAGCCCGGGTACCAGCAGCCCAACACCTATGGGCAGCAGCCGCAGTGGGGGCCGCCCGGTGCGCCGGGAAGCCCTCAGCCGCCGACCGGTGCCGGCGGAAGCGGTGGCGGTGGCGGCGGGAACCGGACGAAGCTGGTGGCGATCGTGGCGGCCACGGCTGTGGTCGTGGCCGCGGGTGTCACCGGCTTCCTGGTGCTCGGCGGCGGCAACGACGACAAGGCGGACGGTCCCGGCAAGAAGGTCCGGCAGTCACCTCCCGCGTCGTCCGACGCGAGCGCCTCGGCGTCGGGCTCCGATGACAACCCACGCGGGGGCGAGACCGCGAAAGCGACCATTCCTGGCTGGAAGATCGTCGTCAACCCCAAGTGGGGCACCGCCTTCGATGTGCCGGCGGACTGGCAGGTCGATTCGCCCGGCACGTTCGTCGGATTCGAGGACGAGAAGAAGGGCGACGGCTCCGCCCTCATCGGCATGTCGGCCCCCGCCTTCTTCAAAGAGAAGTGGTGCACGTCCGACGACAACAAGGACGGCCAGACCGATGACAAGGCGCTGGCAGCGGCCGGCACCAAGGGTCAGGACGGGGCCAAGAACACCACCGACGTGGCGCGCAACGACTCCGCCTGGTGGGTGTTCGGTGGTTACACGGACCAGTCGAAAGCCGCCAAGAAGCTGCTCCACATCGGTAAACCGAAGGCATACACGACGACGTCGGGCCTCAAGGGCAGCGTCGCAACCACCTATTCGCAGGGCGTTGCCAAGAAGGGCAAGTGCGACACCGACGGCAAAGCGATCACGTTCGCATTCAAGAACTCGGCGGGTGACTTCGTGTCCTGGACGTTGCACGGAGCGAAGGGCGTCGGCGACGAGCTCTCGGACAAGACCATCATGAAGATCCTCAGCACCGTACGGCTGTCCGGGCAGCCGACCGGCGGCTGACAATCGGTTTGTCCTGAGGCAGGGCCGCTGGCCATAGTTCGGAAGTGACCGAACACCCTGCCTCCGCTGCAGGCCGGTTGCGTCCCGCGTGGGCGGGACGCAACTACGGCCTGCTGACCGCCGCCGCCGTGATCACCGGCCTCGGCGGCAACGGCGCGCTGATCGCCGCCGCGTTCGCCGTACTGGACGCGGGCGGCGACGGCGGGGACGTGGGTCTGGTGGCCGCCTCCCGCACGCTGCCGCTCGTGGTGTTCCTGCTGATCGGCGGCGCGGTGGCGGACCGGCTGCCGCGGCATCGCGTGATGGTCGCGGCCAACGCCCTCAACTGCCTGTCGCAGGCCGCCTTCGCGGTCCTCGTCCTGACCGGGCACCCGCGGCTGTGGCAGATGATGCTGCTGACCGCGCTCGGCGGCACCGGCCAGGCGTTCTTCGGCCCGGCGGCCGAGGGCATGTTGATGTCGTCGGTCCGGGGAGAGCAGGCGAGCCGCGCCTTCGCGGTGTTCCGGATGGCGATGCAGGGTGCCGGTCTGGGCGGCGCCGCGCTCGGCGGTGCGATGGTCGCCGTGGTCGGCCCCGGCTGGGTGCTCGCGGCGGACGCGGCGGCGTTCGCGGTCGCCGGGGCGCTGCGGTCCTTCATCGACGTCAGCCATGTGCCGTCGCGCGCGCCCGGCGGCGGCCTGCTCGCCGATCTGCGGGAGGGCTGGCGGGAGTTCACGGGCCGTCCGTGGCTGTGGGGCATCGTCGTCCAGTTCTCGATCGCCAACGCCGTGGTGGCCGCCGCGGACGCCGTCTACGGCCCGCTCGTCGCCCGCGACAGCCTGGGCGGAGCCGGACCGTGGGGCCTGGCCCTCGCGTTCTTCGGTGCGGGCACGGTCTGCGGCGCCCTGCTGATGACCCGCTGGAAACCGCGCCGTCTGCTGCTCGCGGGCACCCTGTGCGTGTTCCCGATGGCGCTGCCCTCCGCCGCACTCGCCGTCCCGGCCCCCGTCGGCGTCCTGTGCGCCGTGATGCTCCTGTCGGGCACGCTGGTCGAGGTGTTCGGGGTGTCGTGGATGACCGCGCTGCATCAGGAGATACCCGAGGACAAGCTCTCCCGGGTCTCCGCCTACGACTGGTTCGGGTCCATCGCCCTGGTGCCCCTCGCGACGGCCCTCGCGGGTCCCTCGGAGGACGCCTTCGGGCGTACGGCCTCGTTGTGGGGCTGCTCGGCCCTGGTCGTGGTGGTCACGGCGGCGGTGCTGTGCGTACCGGACGTGCGCAACCTCCGACGGACCACCAGACCGGTACGGGAGCGCACGCCGCAGGCCGCGGAGGAGCCGGCGGATACCGAACGCCCGGTCGCCGGGCACGGGTGACGGCGCGGGCTCCGCGATCCCGAACCGATCGCGCGCCCGCGACGAACCCCCGGACCCCGCCACCCTCAAACCACCACCCTCACCCCACGCCGAACGCCCCCTCCGGCGGCACCGGTGACGGCACCGCGTCCTCGTCCCGTACCGGTCGCGCCCCCGCTGTGAACTCGCGGATTCTCGGGCCGTACTCGACGCGGGCCGGGAAGGCGTCGGCTGCGGTGAGGCGGGCCAGGGTGAGGGTGTCGAGCGGGTGGTGGGCGGCGGCGAGTACGGCGTTGCCGAAGCGGCGGCCGCGCAGGACGGCCGGTTCTGCGATCAGTACGAGTTCCTCGAACACCGCGGCGAACGTGGCGAGTTGGGAGCGCAGGAAGGCGAAGGGCGCGGCGTCGGCGAGGTTGGCCAGGTAGACCCCTCCCTCGCGCAGCACGCGTCCGGTCTCGCGGGCGTAGGCGACGGAGGTGAGGTGCGCGGGGACGCGGGAGCCGCCGAAGACGTCGGCGACGAGCACGTCCGCGGAGTTGGCCGGGGCCGCTTCCAGCCAGGCGCGGGCGTCGGCCGTGTGCAGGGTGATGCCGGCGTCCTGCGGGAGCGGAAGGTGCTCCACGACCAGTTCCAGCAGGGCGCGGTCCGCCTCGACGACGTTCTGCCGTGAGCCGGGCCGGGTCGCGGCCAGATAGCGGGGCAGGGTGAGCGCGCCCCCGCCGAGGTGCAGCACGTCCAGCGGCGCTCCGGGCGCCGCCACGGTGTCCAGGACATGCCCGAGCCGCCGCGCGTACTCGAACTCCAGATGGGTCGGCTCGTCCAGGTCCACGTAGGACTGCGGCGCCCCGTCGACCGTCAGCAGCCAGGCCCGCTCACGGTCGACGTCGGGCATGAGCTTGGCGGTGCCGAAGTCGACGCCACTGGTCACAGGTATGGGCTCGGTCACGGGTCCATTGTGCGGCGCAACCGGGACCGGGTCCCGCAGCGCCCCGAAGGGGCGCGGGGAACTGCGCGACCGGCCGCAGCCGGCTCGCGGTCCCCCGCGCACGTCAAGCTCACTCCACGGCGGTCACGGTGCCCGCGCCCACGGTCCGCCCGCCCTCACGGATGGCGAACCCGAGACCGGGCTCCAGTGGCACGTCCCGCCCCAGCTCGACGGTCATGGTGACCGTGTCGCCGGGCCGGGCGACGGCCGTCTCGCCGAGGTCGACGTCACCGACCACGTCCGCGGTGCGGATGTAGAACTGCGGCCGGTAGCCGGTCGACACCGGGGTGGTGCGACCGCCCTCGCGCGTGGACAGGACGTACACGCGCGCGGAGAAGCGCCGGCTGGGCGCCACGCTGCCGGGCGCGGCGACGACGTGCCCGCGCCGGACCGCGTCGCGCGGCACCCCGCGCAGCAGCAGCGCCACATTGTCCCCGGCCTGCGCCTCCTCCATGGGCTTGCCGAAGGTCTCCAGGCCGGTGACGACGGTCTCCAGCCCGGCGCCGAGCACGTCGACCCGGTCGCCCGTGCGGACCACTCCCCGCTCGACCGCGCCGGTCACCACGGTCCCCCGGCCGGTGATGGTGAGCACGTTCTCCACGGGCAGCAGGAACGGCGCGTCCAAGTACCGCTCGGGCATGGGCACATAGGTGTCCACGGCGTCGAGCAGCGCCTCGACGGACGCCGTCCAGCGCGGGTCGCCCTCCAGGGCCCTGAGCCCGGAGACGCGTACGACGGGTACGGAGTCGCCGCCGTAGCCCTGCGCGGTGAGCAGTTCACGGACCTCCAGCTCGACGAGGTCGGTGAGCTCCTCGTCGCCCGCGTCCGCCTTGTTGATCGCGACGACGATGTGGTCCACGCCCACCTGCCGCGCGAGCAGCACGTGTTCGGCCGTCTGCGGCATGATCCCGTCGACGGCGGAGACGACCAGGATCGCCCCGTCGAGCTGCGCGGCGCCGGTGACCATGTTCTTGACGTAGTCGGCATGGCCCGGCATGTCCACGTGCGCGTAGTGGCGGGTGTCGGTCTCGTACTCGACGTGCGCGATGTTGATGGTGATGCCGCGGGCGGCCTCCTCCGGGGCGCGGTCGATGCGGTCGAACGGCACGAAGGTGCCGGTGCCGCGCTCGGCCAACACCTTGGTGATGGCGGCGGTCAGGGTGGTCTTGCCGTGGTCGACGTGGCCCATGGTGCCGATGTTCAGATGCGGTTTGGTGCGCACGTATGCCGTCTTGGGCATGTCGTTACCTCGAAGCCTCTTCATGGGAGAGATCAGGACCCCAAGGACTTGCCGACCCTCCCCCTGCGGGGTCCGCCGGACGTTCCGGAGAGGGTCAGCTTCGGGCGCCGTCGATTGCGGCGACGAGTGTGGGAACGGCAGCCTTCGGGGCATCCGCGACCGCGGATGCTGCGAGGTGGAAGGCGTACCGGAACATGACGCCGATCATCGCCGACGCCTCGTCGGACGTCGAATGGTTTTCCGCCGGTCCCGAGGTCGGGGAAGGGCGCCTTCAGGCACCGATGTTCTTCAGGGCCTCACGGACCGACAGCGGTGCGAACCGCCCGCGTTCGCGCGCGAGGAACGTCCGTACGGCCTCGGGGTCGGTCTTGGCGTATTCGCGCAGACACCAGCCGATGGCCTTGCGGATGAAGAAGTCGGGGTGGCCGGACTGGCGCAGGCAGTAGGTGAAGAGGCGTTCGGCGTCGGTGTGTTCCTTGTAGCGGAGCTGGTGCAGCAGGGCGGTGCGGGCGACCCACAGGTCGTCGTCCACGATCCACTCGTCCATGTCCGCCCTGAGCGCCGGATCGGCCGCCACCAGCGCGCCCACCACGTGTGCGGCGAGCAGGTCGACGGTGTCCCACCAGGGGACGGTGGAGACGAGGTGCCGGGCCACCGGCAGGAAGCCGGAGGAGCACACGCGCGCGTGGCGGCGCAGATAGTCGACGGCGAAGTAGTGGTACTCGCGCTCGGGCAGCTGCCAGCAGCGCAGCGCGATCGCCGTGCAGTCGGACTCCGTGGGGCGCGGCAGGCCCTCCATTACCGTGCGGGACAGGGTCCGGCGCACGGGCGTGGTCAGGCCGAGGAAGGGGGCCACGTTTTTCATGTACGCGCGCATGGGCTCGGCCCGTTCGGGGTCGGCGGCCGGGGCGTAGACGGCGGTGAGCCGCTCCAGAACGGTGTCGGCGAGTGTGCTCGACGGCACATCCGTCGTGCCCGCTCCTGTGACGCTCATGAGACGAACCATACGGCGATCACACACATCCGTCGGTTAGTGTCACCGGATGCTTGGTGTCCCAGGAAACACCGACTTGTAGAGGGCTCGCAACTCCCCAGGCCAGTAGGCCTTTTCCACGGCGAGCTCCCGCCGCCGGACGGCCTTCGCCGGCGCGCCGCGCAGACTAGAGCCCCGCCGGCGCAGGAGGCTTCCGGACCTCGAGCGCGGCGGGGCTGGGCGGTACGTGTACGAGCCTTCTACCGGAGTGCGCCGTTCGGAACCGTGCGCGTGGCATATCCGCCTGGCGCGTGAATCGCACCCCGTGTGATCTGACGTTCCCTCAGTGGCCGAATACCCGCCCCGCCGGAGGTCTTCCGGATCCTCGGCGGGACGGGGGCATACGGTGCCGCGGCCGCCATGATCCCAAGATCATTAAATGCGTCACGGCTGACGCTGACATACCAACACGCAGCGTCCAACTTTGTCGAGTGCCCCGCGACGTACCTGACTGGATCATCAACCGACGTCGTGAGCTGGGCGTTCGCATCCGGGACCTGCGCATCCACGCCAACCACACGCAGGAGTCACTCGCCCAGGCCGCCGACCTCGACCGGCGCACCCTGCAGCGCATCGAGGCCGGCCAGAGCGACCCGCGCTTCGGTGACCTCCTCCGGATCGCCGCCGCCCTCGAGCAGCGCCTGTCCATCTTCGGAGACTGAAAAGGCCCCGCCCGTCCGGCCCTGGGGAGGCAGACGAGCGGGACCAGTTCAAGACCGCTCAGCGTCAGTGCTGCGCGCCGTGCGGCTTACGCGGCGGAGGACTGCCCGGCGGATCAGGCCCCGGAACCGGGGGCGTGCTGTCTACCCTCATCGTGTTCCCCTTCTCTCTCAGGATCGGGAACCGGGCACCTCAGCCGCGGGCCTTTCCAGGGGTGACGGCGGCTGAGGTGCCATCGGCTTCGTCGCTCAGGAGATCCGGCTGCGGGCTCCGATACCCGGCCGCGGGCTGGCACGAGGGGCAGACGTCCACGCCGGGCAGCAGCGGGATCATCTGCTGCTCGCGGTGCACCCGGCAGTACCTGCGGCCCCGGGCCTGGTCGACGCGGTGCTCGTCCTCCTCCAGCTGCTTGCGGGTCGGGACGGGCAGTCGGTTGCTGGCAGCCATGGGCACTCCTAGTGGTTGTCGTCCGGAGGCGGCGTCGGCGGGTCCTGGGGCGGCGGCGGCACGGGCGGCCACGTCATGGCCGCCGCACCCGCTGCAAGAGTGCGCTGCATCGTTCCTCCCTTCCGGGGATCGGGCCGGCTTCGGTCAAAGCCGGTCGCAGGCTTGACGTGCCGTGCAGGCCCGCCCCGGGCTGGACCTGTCGGGTGGGGGCTCGGGGCGGGCCGTTCTCGGACCCGCCCCGCCGGTGTCTTCCGGGACACCGACGGGACGGGCATCTGCGGGGCGACCCTGACCCGGAGCGGTCGCCTGGGGGTGCATCAGCTCGGGGTCCTCGCCAGCACCAGGGCGAGGACGGGAAACGTCACGGCGGCCACGTAGGCGAGCAGCCCGGCCACGGCTCTCACGAGCGCATCGCCTTGACGATCAGGACACGGGCCAGAGCCGTCACCGCGACCGGGTCGGGGCCGACCTGGTCGACGTGCGCGCGGTGCGCCCAGATCTCCCAGCCGGGTCCGGCCTCGCTCATCTCGTGCCCGAGGTAGACGGCATCGTCCGGGTCGGGGATCGGCTCGCCGCAGGCATGGCAGACTCGCTCGGCGCTCATCCGCGCGCGTCCTCGCTGAGGTCCTCGTAGTGCATGCACAGGGCCTTCAGCGACCGGGCCAGCCGCCGCCCGTGGGCGACGCGGGATCCGAGGTCCGCGCGGGGCGTGATGCTCAGCTTGCCGCGGGCCTCGCCGACGCAGGCCAGCGCGCAGTAGTGGGCAGTGCTGGACGGCCGCGAGCCCACCGCGCGCTCGACCTCGGGGATGAGGACCTCGAGGTGGCCGCGCAGCGCGCCCGTGAGGGCGTCGAGCTCGTCCATGGCGGGCGGGAGGACGTCCGGGCCGTCGTCGGGGCCGAGCAACTGCTGCACGGTCTCGCGCATCGTGGCGATGTCCGGCGGCGGCGTTTCGCGCTCTGCCGCGCTCGGCGGGTGCGTGGTATTTGTTGCCATGTCGGCGCTCCTCAGCAGCGTTGGCCACGCCCGGGGCCGTGTCAGCGGTCGCCGGGCTTCGTGATGCCTGGAGCCACGCACAGTGCGCCCCTGTTCACGGGGTGCCAGCGCGGCACACGAAAGAGACTGGACCGGTGGACCGGTCCAGTCAAGCTATTCGTGTGCCTCGTTACCTCATCGGGTAGCGCTCGGTCTCCTCGAAGACGTGGGAAGCCGTGACGCCCACCTCGCACACCAGGGGCCGTCGCTCCTGGTCGTACGCCACATGGACCACAACCGCGACCGCTACCGGCTGCTCGACGCCGAGCAGCTCGGCCTCATCGGAGGTAGCCAGGCGCACCGTCTTGACGTCGACACCCTCGAAGGGCGAACGACCGGTTTGCCGCCGCACGTAGTGCGTCGTCCCCTCGGCGATCGGGCCGGTCATCGACAGCCGCGGCGCGGCGTCCGCGATGCCCGGAGGGAACCAGGCGGTCACCAGCGTCGCCGGTGTCCCGTCATCCAGCAGGACCAGCCGAACCCGGCGCAGCGCGGTCTCACCGGCCTTCAGGCCGAGCAGGTCGCCGACCTCCTGCTCAGGCACCACCCGGTCAGGTGTGCCCAGCCGCCTGAAGGGCGCGGCGCCGGACACGCGCGGGGCGTCCGCGCGCCGGCCGCCTGCCGGGCGCGCGATCGGGGTCTCGACGACGGTGAACCCGGCGCCCTGGCGTGCCACGACCAGGCCATCGTTGCGCAGCACGTCGTAGGCCTTGACGACCGTCGCCCTGGACACGTGCCACTGCTCGGCAAGGTCGCGACCGGACGGCAGCAGTTCACCAGGGCCGAACTCGCCGTTGGCGATCCGCGTACGCAGGTCGTCTGCGATCTGCTCGTACTTCAGCAGGGGCATGGGCATGGTTCCGATCACTGGACTGGTCCACCGGTGAGCCCCCAGAATGCCTCGCATGACGAGTCCTGAGCTAGCGCCGGAGATCGTGAAGTTCTACTCCGAGACCATCGACGAGGGCGACCGGCTGTCGACAACGGCCGACGGCCGCCTGGAGATGGTACGCACCCAAGAACTGCTGCGACGCCACCTCCCGCCGGCGCCCGCACGGATCCTCGACGTCGGCGGAGGACCCGGCGCCCACGCCCGGTGGCTCACCGCCGACGGCTACAGCGTGCACGTCGTCGACCCGATCCCCCGGCACATCGATCAGGCCAAGCAGACCGGCGCAACCGCCGAGCTCGGCGACGCGCGCCGGCTCACTGCCGCCGACGCCTCCTTCGACGTGGTCCTGCTCCTGGGGCCGCTGTACCACCTGCTCGAGCGCACCGACCGGGAGCAGGCCCTGGCGGAGGCCTACCGTGTCCTCAAGCCGGGCGGCGTCCTGGCCGCCGCAGGCATCAACCGCTACTCCAGCCTGTTCGAGCACGCCGCCTTCGCCCACCTGCACAAGGAGGCGCTGCAGCGCAGCATCGAAGGCATCCTGGCCTCGCAGATCCACGACGGGAAGAAGGCCTTCACCGCCGCCTACTTCCACAGCGGCCAGCAGCTGCGCGACGAGGTGGCCGCGGCCGGCTTCGACGACGCCGATGTCCTCGGCATCGAAGGCCCGGCCTGGTCCATGCTCGCGGCCGCCGAGCGGAACACGGGCAGCGACTTCTCCGGCACGCCCCTCTTCGAGTCCGCGCTGACCGCGGCCCGCATGGCCGAACCGTATCCGGAGCTCCTCGCGGCGAGCTCGCACCTTCTCGCGACCGGCCGCCGGCCCGCGTGAGACGGCCCGCTCAGGTAAGACGGATCCCCCGCGCCGTACGGCGCTCGCGGGCGATGTAGCCGAGGGCCTCGATGCGGCCGAGATGCCAGTGCACGGAGGCTGTGCTGCGCATGCCCAGCTCGTCGCCGAGCTCCTTCACCGTCGGCGCTTCACCGCGGTCGGTGATGGACTCGCGGATGATGCGCAGGATGCGCTCCTGGGTGCAGGTGAGGTAGTCCACCCTGTGATTGGCCATATCCGGATTAGAGCGCGTGTTCGAATTTGTACGCAAGTGACCAATGGACGTGTCTGCTCCGGGCATGCCGAAAGACCCCCGCCGCGGATGGCGGCGGGGGTCTGTAGACGTCTGTCGGGATCAGTAGAGGGCCGTCGCGGATCAGTGGAGGAACAGGGCGATGATCGCGGCCACCACAGCAGCCACGGCCGTCAGGGCGCCGATCTGCGTGAGCGGCCAGCGGCCCTGCTTCAGGGCCTCGACCTCCGCCTTCAGCGTCCTCAGTTCGTCGTCGCGGAGCTTCTGGAGTTCGGTTTCCATGTCGGTGCGGAGCTGGCGGACGTCGGCGTCGGTGCGCGAGGTGCGCTCGACGAGGATGCCGAGGGTGCCCTTGATTGCCTCCAGACCCGTGTTGATCTCCCCTCGTAGCTGAGCAAGCTCAACAGCGACGTTCGTCGTCGGGTCCGGGGCCGCCGTCATGCCGAATCCTTCGGCTCCTTGTTCGGCACGCGCCAGGTGGCCACGAGCGCGGCGAGCGCCGTCGCACCAATGGCAACACCCTCAGCGCCGGTGATCTTCCCGTCCTCTGCCGCGGTGCCCAGCGTGCCGGCCGCGGCCACCACTGCCGCGACGACGGCCTTCCAGTACTTCGACAGCTGCATGGGTCAGCCCTCCTGCGTCTTCGGGCCGGTCACGTCGACGTCGACGTGCACCACGGCTTCCGCGATGGCGCTCTGCACGGCCGCGACCACGGCCGCCGTGTCCACGCCGGAGCCGACCATCCCGGCGAGGGTCTGGATCGTCGCCGCCATGGCGTTGACGGTCTTCTGCGTGGCCCGAATGCGCTGCGTCTGGTCCTCGACGTGCGTCGCCAGGGTCCAGTACTTGTTGGTGGGGTAGTCGGCTGCGTCGGCCGGCGCCTTGAAGACGTCGTCCGTCGTGGCCAGCGTCTTGACGTCCGCCTTGGTCAGCGGCATGTCGTCCTCCTTGCTGCCGGCCGCCCACGCGGCGAGCGCGGCACGGCTGGTGAAGTTGCCGAGGTCGCGGTCCGTGCCTCGGATGCCGTACTGGTGGAACAGCCATGGCGCCTTGATCGACGGGTGGCCTGCGGAGTGGTTGGGGTCGGCGATCCACAGTCCGTCGCCCGCGTACGACGTCTTGTCGACGTTCTTCCACCGCTCCAGGTCGCAGTAGAGGAGCACGCGATGGTCCGGGCGCAGCGCCTTGACGGCCTTGATGAAGGCGTCCTTGTCGGCGTTCGAGGCGGTGCCCGTGCTGGTGGGCTCCCAGTCGCAGGCGAGGACGTCGCCCGGCTGGCTCGCGCACTTCTCGACGAAGTACTGCGCTTGCGCCTGGACGTTGCCGGGGTGCAGGAAGCCGTAGAAGCCGACGACGAGGCCCGCGGCGCGCCCGTGCGCGGCCTGCTCTTCCTGCTTCGGGTTGACGTACGACGTGCCCTCGGTCGCCTTGATGAAAACGAAGTCGAGGCCGTCGGTGTCGAATGTTGCCGTCTGGTACGAGGCGACGTCGATGCCCTGAACGCTCACCTGGTCACCTCCCGGGCTTGTTCAGGCCGAGGACCTCGCGGGCGACCGCCTCCGCAGCGACCTCCCACGCGGTCTGGATGGTGGCGCCGAGCTTGTCCCACATGGGCATGGGCTCGCCGCGGTGGTTCTTGCCGCCGGTCGCGCCGCCGTACGCGGCGTACGCCGCCTTGGCGAGCTCGGTCGGGTCGTGGCGGGCCATCACGCGCGCTCGCGGCGGGCGAGGGAGCGGCCGGTGAGGGCGTTGTAGTCGCCGTGCAGGGCCTCGGTGTCGAGGCCTGCGCGGTCGCGGCCGGTCTTCGGGTCGACGAAGTCGCCCGGGTTGAACACGACCCAGGCTTCGTCGCCGTAGACGTCCCACCAGCGCCAGGTCAGCCGCTGGACGCGCCCCCAGGTGACGGCGTCCAGGCCGTGCTCGTCGTAGGCGCCGAGGGTGATGCAGTGGCCGCCGAGGTTCGGGGAGCGGCGGACGACGTCCCAGACCTCGTCGCCGTTGAACTGGTCCTGGGCGGCCTGGGTGATGGTGACGCCGACGTAGATCTGGCCGAACAGGGCGATCGCCTGCCTGATCTCGTCGTGGTCGTCGATGTTCACGCGGGCGTAGGCGAGGTTCTTCTCGCCGAGGAAGCCGTGCCGGTGCCAGTAGGCGAGCACGTCCTGGCAGACGGCGCCCCGGTCGGTGCTCTCGTCGCCGAGCCGGTAGCCGAAGTGGCCGTAGTACTTCAGGCAGTCGGCCGTCGAGATGTCGAGGCGTGTGCCCTGGTTGACGTAGGCGTCGCCGATCCGCTTGTGCGCGATGCCGGCGATGGTGCAGTCGCCGACGATGTCGTTTCCGAGCATGCCCCAGGCGCCGGCCGGGACCGGTGTGAGCCAGTCCGCGGACGGTGGCGGCGCGGGCAGCTCGGAGGTGATGAGGCGCGACAGCCTGAGGTGCGGCTGCCCGGGATCGTCGGGCAGTCGGCCGCCGCGGAACGTGATGGGCATGTGGGCCTCCTACAGGACGACGAGGGTGTCGGGGGTCTTGCGGATGATCTGCTCGCCGGGCAGGTCGCCGACGGCCTGGGTCTCGATGAGGACCCAGCAGGTGTAGGTGCCGGCGGTGAGCGCCAGGTCGGCGCCGACCTCCGGGCCGATGAGGGCGACGACGTCGACGACACCGGCCTGGGCGAGCGGGTCGGTGGGGTTGGTGACGCCGTCGATGAGCTGGGCGGGCGTGAAGTCGGCGACGGCCGGGACGGTGTCCGGGTCGGTGGCGTAGTGCACGCCGACCGAGGTGACCTGGGTGGGGCCGCCGCGGGTGAAGGTGAGCGCGTGGCTCACGTACTCGGTGGCCGTGTGGTAGATCTCGGCAGCCATGCTCAGGCGTTCCTCTCGACGACGGGGCCCGCCGCACCCGGGCTGAGGACGGGGGCGCCGGCGCCGAGGCTGGCGACGCGCGGGGGTCCGGCGGACACGGTGACGTCCTCGGCGCTCGACTCGAACGAGCCCGCGGCGTCGAAGCTGATCCCGCCGAAGACGCCGGCCAGGGTGGTGCGGCTGACGAGGCGTCCGGCCGCGGACAGCCGGGCCGGCCCGAGGTCTCCGGAGACCTGGCCGGGCGAGGACAGGGATGCCTCGAGGTCGGTAGCGATGCCGCCGTACTGCCCGGCGAGGCTGCCCGAGATGGTGGTGGATGCGACGCCGACGCTCTGGACGCGCATGTCGCCGCCGCCGGAGCCGGAGAAGAACCCGTTGATGAAGTGGACCTGCACGCTGGACAGGTCCCAGGCGGGCAGGGCCTGCACGCCGGTGGTGAACGGGTTGACCCAGGTCACACCGTCGGGGCTTGTCTCGAAGAACATCTGGCTGCTGGTCGTCCTGATGCGCATGAACCGGCAGCTGGTGTCGTCGAAACCGGCGAACTCGCTGGTGGCGCCGAGGAAGTAGCCCAGACCCCCGGACCAGCGGCCGTAATCGACCTTCTCGCCGGTGGTGCCGTCACCGATGGAGCAGTACTGCTCCGATCCGCTCGCCCCCGCCGAGGGGAACGTCCACTCCCACTGGAAGGCGTCCTCGGTGAAGTCCCGCGAGGGCGGCGTGAAGCCGAGGAAGTTGGAGTAGGTGCCGCTAGGCGGGACGGTGGCGTAGCCGTCGCCCGAGACCTGGGTGACGCCCGCACTGTCGTTCCACAGGCCGGTGTTGGGGCCATCCCCGTCGAACGCGTCGTAGATCGTGGAGAGCTTCGGCACGGCGCGTCACCCGGAGGCGGGCATGGTCATCGTGCCGTCGCTGATCTCGACGTCCAGCCCTGTGCTGACCGTGACCGTGTTGACGAGGAGGTCTGCGCCGGAGACGCCTACGCTTCCGTCGAACACGGCCACGCCGTCGGAGTCGAGGACGCGGAACCAGGTGGCAGTGCCCGAGGCGACCGCGGTCACGGTCAGCGGCGTACCGGCCAGCGTGGCGACACCGGCCGCGGCCGCCCCGAATGCGGCATCGTGCAGGGTGAGCTCGGCGAGCAGGGTGCCGGTGGCCGTCGAATCGGGCCCGGCCGGCTGCGTGCCGGAGCGGATCTGCAGCGTGCCCGCCGCCGCGCCGCCGTCGACGAGGGCGGCGACCGCGTCGGCGGCCGCGCTCCGTGCCGCCGCGGAGATGAAGACCGTCATGATGTGCCCCTTCAGGCCTGGTAGGTGCGGACGATGACCACGCCGGGGCCGCCCGTGCCGCCGTTGATGGCGGCGCCGCCGGTCGGGCCGTTGGATGCCCCGGACGCTCCGCCGCCGTACTTGCCGCCGGAGAAGCCGGCCGACGAGCCGGCCGCCACACCGGTGGGCCGGGCGCCGGAGTTGAAGAAGGAGCCGCCGCCGTTGTTGCACTTGATCGGGTAGCCGCCGGTGACGACGCCGGCGCCGCCGCCTCCGCCGGGCACCCGGAAGGTGCCGCCGGTGCCGCCGGTGCCGCCGTCCGCGCCGCCGAGCGAGTTGTCGCCTGTGCGCTGGCTGTTGTCGCCGGTGCCGCCGCCGCCACCGACGGCGGTGATGAGGCTGCCGAACGACGACGTTCCCCCGGTGCCTCCGTTGCCGCCGCCGGCTGCGCCGGGGCTGCCGCCCGCTCCGACGGTGACGGCCACGGTCGCCGACAGCGCGGCGGCTGCGAACGTGCCGCGCGCGTACTCGCCGCCCCCTCCTCCGGAGCCGCAGCTGCCGGAGCCGGATCCGGAGGTTCCTGCCGCGCCGCCTGCGCCTCCCCCGCCGCCCTGTACCTGCACCTCGACCCACAGCGCCCCGTCGGGCTTCTCCCAGGTGCCGGACGATTCGAAGACCTGCTCGTCTACGGAGCCGGGGATGACGCCGTCCGCGCTGGAGGCGAGGGCCGCGAACCATTCCCACAGCCGGACGTTGTCGCCCGACTCCGGGTATTCGATTCCCTTGCTGGTCTGCTGGCTCACGAGCTGCGCCTCCAGGAGATGGTCAGAGTCCACGCGGCGGACCAGGAGGCCTTGCCGGCGAGGCGGATGTACGGGTTGTCCGAGCTGACGCTGATGGCGAGGCCGCCGCGGCTGCCGTCGACCATGGCCTGCGCCCAGCTGTTGGGGATCGCGAACGAGGAGGTGGACGCGTTCACGGCGAGGGCCGGACCGGACGCTGTCTCGTTCAGCGTCGGGAAGCCGCCCGGCCGGGTGGACTGGGTGACGAGCCGCAGCGTCGGCGTGCGCGCGGCGAAGTCACCGGCGCTGAGCCTGCGCAGCTTCAGCGTGGCCCTGGTGACCGTGGCGCCCGAGATGCTGTGCGGCTTGCTGCCGTAGAAGGCGAAGCCGCTGTTGCGGCCGGAGCTGGAGCCGAAGTACCGGCCCTGGAAGGTGTCCGCGTTCGTCGACGAGCCGATGTCGGTGCGCCACTTGCCGTCGCGCCACGTCGACGTCGTGATGGGCGAGCAGACCAGGGTGCCGGTGGTCACGGTGGGCTTGGGGTCCGGCGGGATGTCTCCCGTGTCCGGCGCGATCACGCTGTCGTCCTGGGCCGGCGGGGTGGGGTCGACGGCGGGAGCGCCCGGGACGACGGCGTGCACGTAGTACACGGAGCCGACGCGGGAGATCAGCAGCTTGTTGCCCAGGGCCACGGTGAGGCCGGCGGCGACGCGCGCGGTGATGCGGATTCCGGACACGTCCGCCAGGACGGCGTCGCCGCCGGCGGCGGCGCTCGCGGCGATGGCGACGATGCTGCCGAGCTTGGAGGTGGTGACCCGCAGACCGCCCGCCTTGCTCACGAGAACGGCACCCGGATCGTGGTGGTCATCTGGCCCGGCGAGTACGGCAGCGTGTACGCCTCGACGGTGCAGGCCACGCCGTCGAGGTCGTCGCTGGTGGCGGTGATGGTGTCGCCGAACTGGATGCCGGGGTGCGGCACCATCGTGACCTCCAGTTTCCGGTCGGCGGAGCGCCGTTTCTGGATGAGGGTGGCGGCCGCGTTCTTGCGGCACTGGTCGACCGTGGTCAGCAGGTCCGACTGGTTGAAGTAGGGAACGGGAAGCGGGTTGAAGGGGCCGCCGAACCGGAAGGGTGAGCTGAGGTCGTAGGCGGTGCCGATGATCTGGTTGCCGTCGGCGTCCTCGCCCTGGCTGACGACGACGTTGAAGGCGCCGTCCCGGGTCGTGCTGCCCTGCCAGCGCATGACGGTGCCGCCCTGGCCGTCGGTCAGGGCGAGGACCGGGGTGCCGACGTCGACGACGGGTTCGACGAGCAGGTAGCCGTCGACCGTGACCCTCGATTCGGCGGCCCACGCGTCGAGGACGTCGTTGAGGGCCTGCATCCGGTCGGAGTCCCACTGCATGCCGGCCGTGACCGGCCGGTCCACGAGGGTCCCGTCGAAGACGACCGTGAGGGCGGGCTCGACCAGGGCGCGCGTCGTGGACGCCAGCGTGTCCGTCGCCTTCGGCTGGAAGGGGCTGACGAACTTGGCCTCATCGATGAGGGTGAGCAGGCCGTGGCAGGTGACGGACACGGTGTCGCCGTCCGCTGAACTGTCGGTGATCAGGAACCAGCCGCGGTCGATCCACTCGAAGTCGCCGTTGCCGAGGTCGACGCCGTAGGAGATCCGCAGTTGCTGCCCGTACGCGGCGAGCGGATGGTCCGGGTCGGATCCGGGATCCCAGTTGAAGCCGCGGTCGCGGCGCGGGATGTTCAGCGTCACCGTCTCCGGCACGTTCACGGAGCGGTCGGCTTCCTCGCTGCCGTCGGACACGGGGATGTTGTCGGCGAGGAGTTCACCGGAGCGCCACGATTCGGCGCGGACGACCATGGTGAAGCTGCGCTGGACGACGGCGAGGGCCTGGTCCGACATCTCGAGCATGTCAGCCGCCGAAGTCGTAGAGGGCGACGTCCAGGAGGGTGCCGCCGGCGAAGAAGTCGGCGAGGTCCTGGAGCGTGGTGAAGTTGTCGGCGAGGTCGGCGAGGGTGAAGCCCGCGGCCTCGAGGGAGTCCGGCCACGCCTCGGACTCGGCGACGTTCAGGTCCCATTCGGTGTGCTCGGTCTGCCAGTCGGGCTTTTCGTCGTCGTCGATGAGCGCCATGTAGCCGTCGACGCGGCTGTTGGTGACCTGCTTGCGGATCAGCAGTACGCCCTCGGTCAGCCCGTTCAGGACTTGGTCGAGGGCGTCGCGGTCGGCGTTCGTGTCGACGGACACGGTGATCGTGGACTGGGCTTTGGAGCGGGGCCGGCCGACGGTGACGTAGCGGCCGCCGACGTTCATGGTGGTCGCGTCCCGGGTGCGCTTGAAGTCGGGCCAGTCCTCGATGAAGGCGATGGAGCCGACGCCGCGGACGGCATCGGAGATGACATCGGAGTCGACGGTGGACGTGATCGGCCCGGAGAAGATGAGGGACTCGTCGCCGAGGCTGTCGACGAGCCGTGCCGCGTAGGCGACTTCGACACCGAACGGCTGCTCGCCGTCGACGCGTACGAGGGCGTCCTCGCCGGTGACGTCCACGGCGGAGGAGGCGCGCAGCTCGACGAGGCCGGCTGCGTCGGTCTCCCGGTAGAGGGTCGCGGAGACGACGTCACCGGCGAGCATCTCGGTGACGGAGACGATATTGCGGGGCGGGAACACTGTTTGCGGCGTCGCGGTGATGACGCCCTTGGGGACGTCCTCCCGCAGCCTGAGCACGCCGCCGACGCCGGTGGCCGCCGCGGTCAGTGTGGCCGTCACCGTCGGTGTCGCCGCAGCTGTTCCGGAGGTGACCGACGATTCCGCCATCGTCAGCCTGGCCCCGTCACCGGAGGTGATGGCGTCGCCTAGGTGCGAGGTGGCCGTGTTGAACGTGATACCCGACGCGGCCGCGGCCCGCGCACTGGTGGACGCCGTCTGCGTGTTCCATCCGTAGCCCAGCAGGCAGAAGTCACCCGGCCGGAAGGTCACCGTGCTGGAGCAGGCGGCCGAGAACCCGGTACCGGAGGACGTGTCCTCGCCGAAGGAGGCAGACCACAGCCAGCCCACCCCGGTGCTGCGGGACAGGACGGAGATACGCCCGCCGATGGCCGACCCTGTCGCCGACGGGATGCTCACCGTCGGCTGTGCGTCCGAGCCGCCCAGTTCGCGCACGAACCATGTCAGCCTGCGAGCCCCGGTGTTCAGCCCGAACGTGCCGCCCCCGCCGGAGAACGTGCCGACGCGTGTCCAGCCGTTCGGCGTCGACGGCGTCGCCTCGTCCGGGTGAGCGGAGACGACCTGGAGGACGCCGAGCTGTCCGGCCACCACACCCGCCGGGTAGGCAGGCGTGATGGTGTCGGTGCCCTGCGCGAGGGATCCGGAGGCGATGTAGGAAATGCCCACTACCGGTTCCCCACCTTCTGGTCGTGCGCGAACTTGGCGAGGGCCGTCTTGACCACGGGCCTGGCCTCGGCGCGGACGAGGTCCCTCAGCGCGGGGTCGTCGAAGTGGACGTGGACTTCGGTTCCGGTGCCGGCCATGGCGCGCGCGAACCGTTCGAACATGGCGTCGGCCGTCTTGGGGCCGCTGGCCGACCCGTACGCGGTGTCGGCGAGGCGGCGGGCCGCGGCGGCGACGTGCGGGCGGTGCTGGTCCATGCCCTGCACCATGCCGAGGGCGATCTGCTTACCGATCTCGTCGCGGAACACCTGCGACGGGCTCTTGATCTTCAGCTTCTTCTTGACGCCCTTGACCAGCGAAGCGGCCAGCTTCGCCATGGCCTTGTCGAGGTCCTTCTCCTGGCTGGTCAGCCCGGTCAGGAATCCCTTCGCGGCCTGGGCGCCGCTGTCGTACATGGTGTCGGCCATCGTCTTGCCGAAGGACGTGGCGAGGCTGTTGCCGGACTTGGTCAGCGCGTTCAGCTTCTGGATGTCGGCGTTGGTGACACCGGACCCGCCCAGCAGCGTCGCGAGCTGACTGCCCGGCCCGGACGCCGCCAGCTGCGCGAGGAGGTCCTTCGACGCGCCCCGGGACTTGAGCTGCTTGGTCAGCGACGCGAACCCGGAGGCGGTCTTCTGCTGCGATGAGATCTGCGAGATCAGCGAGCCGATCGACGTCGCCGACGTGCCGCTGAAGGACAAGAAGTCCTTGATGTTCGACGCCTGATCGCTGGCGTAGCTGTTGGCGGCCGAGATCTGCGAGGCGATCGAGGCGCGCTTCGTCGACAGCGACGCCAGCTGCCCGCCCTGCTTCTGGACGGTCTTGGCGGTGCCGGAGTAGCCGGCGTTGAGCAGCTTCGTCGCCAGCGACTTGACCGCCGAGGTGATCGCCGACGATGTGCCCGTGGCGAGGCTCTTTTGCAGGCCGGTCGCGATCGAGTTGGAGATGGACGTCTTCGCGCTGCGCTTGGCGTTGCTGAGCGCGATCTCCGCGGCCTTCAGTTCCTTCTCGGCGGCCTGGAGCTTCTTCTCCGCGGCGGCCTCGCCCTTCCTGCGCCGCCGGGCGCGGGAGACGGCGTCCTTGGCGTCCTGCACCCGGCGCTTGTCGCGGCTGACCCGGTCCGCGGCATTGGAGATGGTGCCGGAGGCGTAGCCGGGCAGGCGGATGCCGTGAGTGCGGGCGAACGCCATCGAGTCGTCGTGGTTGAGGACGTCCTCGCCGCCAGAGAAGTTGACGAGCTCGGCGCCCTTCTCGCCCACCCAGGCGAGGCCCTTGGCGGCGCCGCGGGTGCCCTTGGCGTACCAGTGCGGGGAGCGGGACAGCCACGCCGAGTAGGCGTTGAGCGGATTGCCGTAGCGGGAGGCGATGTAGGACAGGCCCCACTTGATCTGGGTGGCTGCGCTGGTGCGCCAGTTCGATCCGGCGGAGGCCATCTTGCTCGCGGGCAGCGACTGCGGGATGCCGTACGCGCCGCTGCTCTTGTTGAGTGCGCGCTCGTTCCAGCCGGACTCGCCGTTCCACAAGTTCCTCAGGGCGGCCCACTGCGGGCCGGACCAGCCGCGGGCCGCGGCGAGGACCTGCCCGATCTTCTGGTTCGCGGAGGAGCCGCCCCCGCCGCCGCCCAGGCCGAGCAGGCCGAGGAAGTCCCCGCCGAGGCCGCCGAGCGCCTTGAGGGCCTTCGACGGCAGGTCGGTGAGGGAGACCAGGCCCTTCTTCGCGATCGCGCCGAGCGCCTTGGGAAGGCTGCCGAAAACTTTCTTGGCGATGGCCGTGGGCGAGGTCTTCGCCATGCCCTTCATCAGGCCGGACACGAGGTGACCGCCGATCCCGGCGAACACCGTCGAGGGCGAGCGGATACCGAAGAAGCGTTTGACGGCTCCGACGATCGGATCGATCAGGTACTTCTTGAGCCAGGAGCCGATGCCCTTGACGCCGCTGACGATTCCGCTCTTCAGGCCCGACAGCAGGTGGCCGCCCGCGCTCTTCAGCCACGACCCGGCCGTCTTGAACACGCCGATGACGGGCCGGTTGACGTGGCTGGTGACCCACGAGCCGATGCTCTTCGCGATCGACACGATGCCGTTCTTGAACCCGGACACCAGCGACTTACCGCGCGTGACCAGCCACGACGCGGACGACACGAACCGTTCCGTGACCGGCAGGATGACGTGCGAGGTGATCCAGCCGCCGATCGCCTTCGCCCCGTTGACGACGCCGTTCTTCAGGCCGGACACGACGGACTTGCCCTTGCCCAGCAGCCACGACCCGGCCGTCTTGAAGGCGTTGATGACGGGCTGGTTGACGTGCGTGCTCACCCAGGAGCCGATCGCCTTCGCCCCGTTGACGACACCGTTCTTCAGGCCGGACACGACGGACTTGCCCTTGCCCAGCAGCCAGCTGCCCGCGTCCGCGAAGGGCCTGAGGATGGCCTTGCCGACGTTGATGGCCTTCTCGGTGATGAACGAGACGCCGCTCTCGATGCCGGACCCGATCGCCTTCGGGATCAGCTTGGCGGTGGTGGCGAGACTGCGGGCCGGCTTGAACACGAACCGCTCGGCGAGGTCGGCGATGAACCCGCCGGCCTCCGGCAGCGCCTTCGTGAAGCCGTCCTTGATGCCGCGCCCGACCGGCCCGAAGACCTTCCCCAGGCCCTTCTCGATGTAGCCGCCGAGCTTGCCGATGCCGTCCAGCAGCGGCTTGAAGATCTTCAGGAAGGGGATGTGCTCGAAGATCTTCCCGAGGCCGCTGGCGAGCCGTCCGATGGGGATCACGCTGATGACCGCGATGATCGTGTCCAGCCAGTGCTTCTTCCAGAAGTCCAGGCTGAACAGCGGCTCGAACAAATTCGTGATGAAGCCGATGGCGAGCGGGATGGCGGAGGCACCGAACGCCTTGCCGACCTGCACGAAGTCAATTTTCCCGATGACGCCGGCGAGTTTCTTCGTCAGGTCCGCGGTGTGCTTGCCGACCCAGCCGATCGCCGTGACGAGGCCCTTGCCGAGGCCCGCGCCGAGCTTGCCCCAGTCGACGCCCTCGATGCCCCCGGAGACGGCCTTGCGGACGGTCTCACCGAGCTGCTGCGCCGCGGACTTGGGCGGGGCCGTCTTCGGCTTGATGAGCGGCGCGGCCAGCCCGGACCCACCGTGCGGCTGGGGCGCGAGCGGCTTGCCCTGCACGCCGGTCGTCGGCGCGACCTGCCCGACACCGAAGTGCGGCGCGGCGGCCAGCGCCTTCCCGGGCCCCTTCGTCGACGACGTCTGGAACGAGCCGAGGTGCGGGGCTCCCGTCCCCGGGCCGAGGACCGTGGTGGGGAACTTGTCGATCGGGTTCTTCGGCTTCTTCGTCTTCGCGCCGGTCAGACCGGAGATGAAGCCGCCGATGCCGGTGCTGCCGGTCAGCCCGGACAGGAAGCTGCCGATGGTCGACTGGACGCCGCTGACGGCCGACTTGATGCGGTCGACGGGGATCAGCGACGCCATCGCCCGGCCGAACTTCAGCGCGCCCGGGATGGCGGTGTCGTTGAGGAATCCGACGAAGCCGGTGATCGGCGGCAGGATCGCCGTGCCGAAGCGCACGGACAGCGACTCCAGGCCGGTGACGAGCCGCTTCCACTCGGCCTCCGCGGTCTGCCGCTGCATCTTGACCGCGTCGTCGAACTTGCCGGTCGAGTTGTTGACCTGGTCCTGCTTCTTCTTCAGCACATCCAGGTTGTTGATCATCAGGAGGATGCCGCTGGAGGAGCGGCCGCCGCCGAACGCGCGGGACAGCAACTGCGACTGCTCCGACGCGGACATGCCCGACGCGTCGAGGTGGTCCTTCAGCAGCTGGATCGCGCCGATCAGACCGTTCGGGCCGCGCATCGCGTTCGCGAGGTCCAGGCCGGTCAGGCCGATCTTCTTCAGCTGCTTCTCCGCCGCACCCGACGGCGCGCCCAGCAGCGAGAACGACATGCGCAGCCGGGTCGCGGCCGACGCCGAGTCGATGCCTTCGTCCGTCATCAGCGCGAGCGCCGCACCGACCTGCTGCAGGCTCAGCCCGAACGTCTTCGCGGACGGCAGGATGCCGGTGCCGATCGCGGCGTTGAACTGCTCCATGCTCATGTTGCCGGCGCCGATGATGGCGTTCACCGTGCTGACGGCCTGGTGGAAGCTGGTGGCGCCCTTGATGCCGGTCCGCCACGCGCCCGCCAGCGCGTTGGTGGTCTGCTCGAGGTCGGCGCCACCGACCGCGGCCAGGTCGGACGCCTCCCGCAGGGCCTTCATCGCCTGCGCGTTGTCCATGCCGACGGACTTCAGGTGGTACAGGGAGTCGGCGAGCTTCTGCGGCCCCTGCTGGACCTTCCCGCCCAGCTTCAGCACCTGGTCCGAGAGGACCTTGACGTCCTTGGCGGAGCCGCCGGCCTGGGTGGAGATGCGGGTCATCTCCGTCTGGAAGCTGGTGGCGCTCTTCGCGGAGACCGCGGCGAATCCCACGAACGCCGCCGTGCCGAGCTTCAGGCCCTTGCTGATGGCCGCGCCGACCGCCGCGCCCTTCTTCCCCATGCCGTCGGCCGCAGCGCCGACCTTGCCGAACGTCTTCGACGCGTTGTCCCGTGCGACCAGGTCGTACAGGACGCGCGTGGCCATGGTGGACATGCCGCGGCACCTCCCCCTCGAGGGGTCAGGACGCGGCAGAGCCGGTCAGACGGTCAGGTGATCTTCTTGGCGACGCGGTCCATGGCCCTGTTGACGTTCACGCGGGTGCGCGTACCGAGGGGCCGGACCGTCTTGTAGAAGTAGGGCGACGGGTCCTGCTTGACCCACACCTCTTTGTTGCCGTACACGGGGTGCCGCCACGGCTTCTTCAGGCCCTCCATGTACGCCTGGAGGGCCTTCTCGTGGGTGGGCATCTTGCGGCCGTCGACGCGGATACGGACACCGGCCTGCTTGCCGGTGAGCTTCACCTCGAGCTTCACGGCCTTCGACATGCGGCCGCGCAGCCCGTCCGCCGAGTAGCCGCGGCTGGAAGGGATCTGCCGGATCGCCGCCCGCACCGCCGGCACCATCGGCTTCGCCGCGGACCGCAGCTCGCTGCCGAACTCCTTCTTCAGCTGCTTGTTGTCCATCTTCCGCAGCTCGGCACCGATCCGCTTGAGGTCCTTGCCGGTGCGCATCTCGAAGCCCGCAACCATACGCACCCCCTTGATCGAGTTGACCGGATTTGGGGCCGGTGGGACCATCCCGCCAACTGTGTGTGCTTCAGGGGGGATTGAGATGAGCAGCGACACGAAAGCGGAAGACTCGCACTGCGGGCACTGCGAGCAGCACGTCAAGCCCGTCGAGAAGCGAGGCTGGTCCTCGTTCCTCGCCTGGGTGGCCCTGCTCGAGTTCGGCGCCGTCATCGCCGCGGTGGTGGCCGCCATCCACGCCTACAACCCGGACGCCGGCGGGATCGGCCGGCTCATCCTGTGGCCGGCCGCCGTGCACCCGGCGTGGCTGAGCATCCTCGCCGCCATCGCCGCGTTCATCACGGCAGCCGCCCTGTCCGGGTCAGCCGGCCGCCGCGCCACCGCGGCGGCGACGTGCCCGCTGTGCGGTGGGCGCCTGGCCGCCGCCGAACCCGCCGCGAGCGCCTAGTCGACCGGAGGCGGCGGGTCCTTGGCGAGCTCGTCGCACACCTCGGCGAGCACGTCGAACTCGTCGAGTGTCAGGCCTCCGATGGTGGCGGGGGTGTACTTGAAGTTGTAGGCGAAGGATCCGAGGTAGCGCCAGTAGCGGGCGTCGGGGTCGTCCCATCCCCGCCAGACGCGGGCGTAGGGTCCGCGGCCGGCGCCGCCTCCGCTCCCCCGCCGGCAGCCGCCTCATCCGGGTCCGGCTCGGGCTCGACGAAGTCCAGCTGGATGTCGGCATAGTCGAGCGTGTCGAGGTCCGAGAACCGCAGCGTCTCCCCGGCCCGCTTCTTCGACATGAAGATGAGGGCGGCGATGGCGTCCGGGTCGCTCTCGTCGAGGGCAGCGAGCCACCTGGGGGGCGTGAAGCCCGTGTAGGTCTTCAACTCGCGGGCTTCGGCGACCAGGAGCCGGTCGCTGTCCCACTCGTACTCGGTGCCTTCGACGGTCACCTTGATTACGGCCACAGTGCGGATACCCCTACAGAGTCGTGTCGGAGGAGACGATGCGGACCTGGATGACGGGGTTGGTCTCGTCGCTGTAGGCCTCGAAGTCCGTCGACATGGAGACGATGTCGGGGCCGCCCACGTTCGGCGCTGCAGCCTTCAGCTTCACCGCCGGGAGGATGACCTCCAGGGTCTCTAGGTTGCCGCCCTCGATGTCGTCACCGGTGAGGGTGAGGACCAGCGGCAGCGTGTCGTTGGCCGTGAAGTGGTCGTACAGCTCCGTCTTGTTGAACTCGGCGGTAAGGCTGCCGGTGACGGTCGGGGTGTCGTTCTCCAGCTGCTCCGACTTCAGGCCGGCGTTGCCGATGCCGAACCGGTCGGTGGCCATCGGCGCGGCCCCGGACACGCTGACCTCGGTGACGACCGTCGCGACGGCGACGCCGCCGCTGACGCTGGTCTTCCCGGTGGCCGTGGCGACGGTGCCGCCCAGCGTGAGCGTGGCGTTGGCGAAGCTGAACACCTTCGACCCGGACGGGTACGAGGCCGCGGCCAGCGCCGTCGCGGTCGCTTCGCTGCGGCCGTCGAACGTCACCTTCAGCGTGGGGATGGCGTTGTCGGAGACGGACAGCTCCCACGAGCCGACCTTGCACCCGGCGTACGTGAACGGCCGCACGGTGCCTGTCGACGGCTCCGGCCGGCCCACCTGCACGGTGAGGCCCTTGCCGCGGAAGTCGCCGGGGACGTGGATCTGCTCGTATGCCGTGGTGGTGTCGATCTGCGTCGCCGACGCGGACGAGGCCAGGCAGTGCTTCCACAGCACGCCCATGCCCTTCGTGGCGTGTTCCAGGGTGACGTCACCGGACACCGACTGGCGGGAGATGGACACGCGGCTGGCGCGCTTGTACTTCGTGCCGACGCGCAGGCCGGTCGGCTCGAGGAACGTGGGGTCCAGCTTCAGGGACTCGTCGTTGAACTCGAAGGTCTTGTTCGGGGTGACCGCAGTCCCCCAGGTGACCTCCTCGCCGACCATCAGCTGTGCGTCGAGACCGCTGCCAGTCGTCATCAGACTTCGCCACCCTTCTCCTCAACGGCCCCCTCGGCGGCCTTCACGGGCTTGCGGGACGTCTTCGCGGGCGTGTCCTCGACACCCCACTGAGACTTCGGGAATGCGCGGCGGGCGTCGCCCTCACCGCAGATCCACGCGTCGTCGGTCTCCTCGAGCGGTCCGGCGACGGTGATGACCTGCCCCTGTTCGACGGGCAGGCTGTTGGGGCTGGACGGGGGCGCGTACAGGTGCACGGCCTCCCCGAGGTTGCGCAGGCGTACGGCGCCCATCGGCTCTCTCCTTGGCTCAGGGTCAGATGCGTGTCGAGCAGGTCAAAGTGAACGGCAGACGGCCTTGAATGCCGGTCGCGGTCTGCTCGGTGTGGAAGGTGTGTTCCGCCACCGAGCACACGGTCGGCGTGCCCAGACCGAGCGCCGGGTCCGCGCGGACGACGGCCTCGACCTCGGCGAAGATGGCGAAGGTCCGGTCTCGGCACGGCTTGACCTTCGTCGAGCCCTGCCGCACGAGGACCGCTCCGGTCAGGATGATGTCCTCGTTCTTCGCCTTCGCGCCCAGGCCCGCCCACTGCTGGGTGGTCTGGCTGGTCGTGAAGTCGCCCTCGGGGTCTCCGTCGTAGCCGACGAACACCCACTCGCTCTTCGCGGAATCGGAGACGAGGGGCCCGTCGACGACCTGCACACCAGCAAGGCCGTCGGCCGCCTGGAGGCGCTCGAGGAAGCTGTCGATGAGCGCCGGAACACGCGAGGACCTCGTCATCAGGCGATCCCGGGAAGCTGGGTGCCGAGCAGCTCGGCGGCCCGGTTCGGGATCAGGTAGCCGGCGGGCATCATGAACTCGCCTCCGCCGCCCGGGACCGCGCCCATGCGGCCGCGCTGCGTCTCCCACAGGTGCTGAAGGATGATCAGCGCGGCGAGCCGTTCGTTGGCGGCCGCCACCGCGGGCCCGGCCACGTAGGTGAAGGTGACGAGACCGGTGAACGGGGCGCCGGACAGGACGGTGACGCTGCCGGAGGCGCCGTTCAGGTGCATCACTGCGGGGTCGACGGACCAGCTGGTCGAGCCGTCCACGGCGGCGATGCTCGTCAGCGAGGCGACCGGCACCGACCGCAGCAGGACCTGTGTCGTGCCGGACGCGAGGTCGAACTCGTCGACGAAGGTGCGCTGCTCGACGATCCGGCCGAGCTCCCGCTCGATCGGCACGTGCAGCGCGTCGATGTACAGCTGGAGCTCGAGGTCGTCGTCCGTGTCGGAGACGTCGATGTTGAGCTGCTTCTTCGCGTCCGTCAGGTTCACGATCGCCACGCGGGCCGCCTCTCAGATCGCATACCAGCCCCATGTCGTGCCGTCGTAGGCCGCCTCGACGGTGAGGGCTTCACCGTTGGCGAGCGTCGTGCTGGTGGCGCTGGTCCCGTCGCCGAGGTGGATCGGCTGCGAGCTCGTCGTGGCGACGGTGAGCGTGTTCACGCCCACGTTGCGGAGCGTGTACTGCACCGGGTTGACGTCGGCGTCCGGCAGCGTGCCGGTGATGCCCGCCGAGGTGGTGTCGCACAGCAGGGTCCGGTCGATGGGCCGCGCCGTGAAGTCCGCGCTCACGCGGCGGATCGCCCGCGGCGACTGCCCGTCGATGACCTCGATGCCGGTCGGGTGGGCGGTGCTGACTCCGGCCGGGGTGAACAGGCCGGTCAGCCGCAGCAGCCCGACGGCGGCCATCAGCGCGCCGACCGAGTTGCCGTCGATGTTCGGGGTGCTGGACTCGGTCGACAACTCGATGTCGACGATCGGGCCGACGCCGCCTGACCCGGCGCCCACGATGTACACCTCGTGCGTGCACGACTCAACGGACGCCGACAGCACCCGCATCGAATGCGCCGCACCGTTGGATCCGGCGTACGTGCCCACCAGGCACAGGGCCGCCCAGCAGTACAGGACCATGATCCGGGTGACGAGCGTGTGCTCGCTGAAGAAGATCCCGTAGGTGAAGCCGCCCTGGATCGACAGGTTGTCCACAATGGACAGGTCGTTGTTGCCGGGCGCCGGCATGAGGATGCCGATGGACAGGCCTGTCGCGAACACTCCCGGCGACGTGTAGTCGGTCGCGCTGGGGACCACGCCCAGCGAGGACACGCTGACGTTGCGGACGTGGGCGTTCGCGCAGCCGAAGAAGTTCGCCGCGCCCCAGGTGATGCCGAAGCGGCAGTGCGGAACGAGGAAGGCCATGTCCTCGAGGACCGGCATGATGTTGCTGAAGCGGCCGCTCGCGCCGTACGCAAGCCCGTTGCTGCTGCCCTCGTTGGGGCCGCTGATGATGCCCGGGTTGCCGTTCGCGTTCAGGTCGCTGGTCTGCGCCGACGTCGAGGCGTAGAACCCGAAGCTGATCCAGCACGATCCGGCGATCTGCGGAACGAGCTGCTCCCAGTGCCGTACGCCTGCCCCGGACCCGGCGCCCTTGAAGTGCGGGATCTTCTTCACGCCGGTCGTGGCGTAGACGTCGAGGGGGACTTGCCCGTTGCCGCTCTTGCTGGTGTCCAGCGGCCCGTCGATGACGTACCCGCCGGGCGGGGTGAACACCTGCGCGTAGGCGTGGCCGGCGGCGAGGTAGTCCTCGGCGGCCTGCGTGGCGGCCCGTACGGCGTCGTAGTTGTTCGTGCCGAACACGACCACGGCATCGGTGATGCTGGTCGGCGGCGTGTCCGTCAGCCCCATCGCGCTGCTGCTGCTGAAGCTCGCGAAGGTCGTGGCGAACGCGGTCACACCGTCCGCACCGGCCCCCTGGATCAGGACCGACTTGCCGACGAGGCCGCTGTGGAACGGAGCGGAGGTGGCGCAGGTCAGGGTAGCCACGCCGCCGGTCACCGCGCCGTCGCTGACGACGACCGCGTCCCCGACCGCCCCGTACGCCGGGTCCGTGATGTCGAAGACCCATTCGGGGCTGCTGCCGGACGCGGCCGCCCACTCCGCGGCAGTGGTGCCGGTGGCGGTCAGGACCTGTCCGGCCGCCGGCGTACCCGACACCGTGACCCCGTTGACCTCACCGAACCGCGGGTCGTCGCCGGCCGCGACCGTGTCCTCGTCGGTGCCGACGTCGAGCAGCGCCGCCCCGCCGAGCTCCAGGTGCTCGCGCGCCGCGGCCTTGTCGGGCACGTCGGCCAGGTTCTGCGCCTTGGCGAGGAACGTCGACGCGGGGGCGACGACCGTGAACTCACCGGTGTCCGGGTCGGGCACGAGGACCTCGGCGAGGGACACCGACGTGTCGTTCTTCGACAGGGTGATGTAGCGGACCCAGCCGGGTGCGTTGCTGAACTGGCCGCGCACCTTGTACGCCCAGCCCGTCGGCGACATGCCTGTGATGTCGTTCGGGGCCAGGATGATCGAGTACTCGCCGTCCTCCAAGACGGCTTCGGCGGAGCCGCCGAGTACGACGTCCTGCCCGGCGATGGTGACGAGGTCCGGCCCGTCGAAGAAGATCGATCCTTCGTAGGGGGTGCCGTCGGGCAGGCACAGCGGCTTGTCGGAGGACACCGTCACACCGGTGACGCCAGCAGGCAGCGACACGTCGCCCTCCGATCCGTGAGTACCGCGCGGCTACTTGCTGTCGGTCTGCGGCTTGGCCGGGGCCGCGGCCTTCTTCGCCGGGGCCTTCTTGGCGGCTGCCGTGCCCCT
Organism: Streptomyces plumbidurans; assembly: GCF_019857225.1. Lineage (GTDB taxonomy): Bacteria > Actinomycetota > Actinomycetes > Streptomycetales > Streptomycetaceae > Streptomyces > Streptomyces plumbidurans. Next base: position 103,488 of record NZ_JAFJSY010000025.1, on the reverse strand, counting down.
GGCCGGTGCCGGCGGCTGCGCCGTGTTCTCCGCGGGCCGGTCGGCGTCGGCGCGCTCCTGCTCCGGCTCCACCTCGTGGCCGTAGCTGTCGCGCAGGATCTGAGCCACGACGGCCGCGTCTTCCTCGCGTCCGGCCGTCTTGTATCCCTGGTATTCGGCGATGTAGGCGGCCTTGTAGTCCGCGTGGATATTCCTCATAGTTCCTTCACCTGCTCAATGTCGGGAAGCATCGCGTAGTACTCGGCCTTGAGCGCCTTGCGCTCGGCGGTGCGCTGTTTGGTCTGGTGCTCGAGCCGCACGTCCCAGAGAGCTTCGGCCGGCTCCAGGCGGTGCACGGTCTGATTGCCGGCCAGGACCTTGACACGGTTCTCGCCCGGGGCGGTGACCACGTAGTGGGCCTGCTGGATGCCGATGCCGGGCAGCGCCCTGAACAGCACCCGCAGCGGCGTCTGCGTATCGCGTTCGCCTCGCTCGCAGAGCCGGACCTCGGCGACGTCCAGATCGGTGTCGGCGAGCTGCTTACGGACGTCTGCGGGGACGTCGACAAGGGTCTCGTCGGCGTCGATGCGCAGGAACCAGTCGCGACCGGCCTCGGCGAACGTCATGCCGAGGCGGAACATGAAGTCCCGCTTGTCGACCTCGTTGCCCCACCACGGTTGCCGCGGCGTGTGGATGGTGCAGCCCATTCCGGCACCTGCCGCGGTGTGGGCGATGATGTCCGCCTGCTCGCTGCCCGAGGCGGCCTTGCGGGTGGCGCCGGGGAACAGGGCGTACGGCCCGTCGACCGCGATCAGGTGGTCGCAGATCTTCGCTGCGGAGGCGACGCACTGGGCGAGCCACGCGGGCGATTCCTCGTACCAGGACAGCAGGCCGATCACGCGCACGCGGTGCCTCCAGGGGTCAGGCCGCGGGTGGCAGGGTGGCGGCGGTAGTCGTCGGGGAAGTCCAGGTCGTCGGTGGCGTCGTCGATCTCGACCCACCAGGGCGGCCGGACCTCGTGCTGGCGTAGCGGGGTGCCCTGGAGCATGCGCAGGATCGTCCAGCCGTGTTTCGTCGGATCGGCCCGGCCCGCGTCCTGCTCGCGGCGTGTGGCGTCGGTGAGCGCGGACATGCGGTCGTTGTTCCGGCCGCGCCAGGAGTTCGCGAAGATCTCACCCCAGGGCGTGCCGGTCACGGTTGAGGCGTGCTCCCGGCCGAAGAACCGGAACCCGTCGTCATCAGTGCTGGTGACGGCCGCCGCGGTGAGGATCGTGTCCAGGGCACGGTCGGTGAACCACACGTCCCCGAGCAGCAGCACGTTGACGGTGTCCGGCCGCCACACCGGCCGGGACGACTCGAACTCGTTGCGGGCTGCCGCGTCCGCCTGGTGGGTGCGCGCCCCGTGCGCGGCGGCCAGCGCCTCGTACGGGCCGGGCTCGTCGGCCGGCACGGTCAGCCACACATCGCTCGTGTAGGCGGCCAGTTGCGTCAGCGTCCGCTCCAGCAGCGGCACGGCGGGCTCGTCGCCCTCCAGGACGCTGCGTACGGGAGCGAAGTGGGAGCGGACGCCGAGGTGTCCGCCCCACTTCTTCTGGCTTCCGGCAGCCGCCACGATGACGCGCATGACGGCTGCCCTTTTCTGCTCGGCCTGTCAGAACGACGGTGCGACCAGGCCCGCACCGCCGATCTCGACGACGGACTGCGGGTAGCGGCCCGCCGTGAAGGCCAGGTAGCCGTACACCTGGAGACGGACGGTGAGGTTGCCGGAGCCGACGTCCGGCAGCACCCGCGTACGGATCCCCGACTCGAACAGCAGCAGGTCCGAGGCGCGCAGCACGTGGATGACGTCCTCGGTGGTGGACGTGCCCAGCGTGGTCGGGATGGACGGGTCCGTCACGACCGGCAGGCCGTGCATCTGCCCGACGACCTGCTGCGAGCCGACCGCGCCGAGGGTGGCGACCGCGTTCATCGGGTTGCCCGCGTCCGGCACCACCAGGGGCCGGCCCTGCGAGTCGACCGCGGCGAGGAACCACGCCCAGCGGCGCGGGTGCATCACGATGACGGTCGGCGGCATGAAGCGGGAGGTGTGGACCCGCTGCACCGCGTCCGCGATCTTGCTGTAGATCGCAGACACGGTGGCCGTGCCCGCCGAGATGGTGACGATGTTCGACGTGTTGCGGACACCGGTCACCTGACCGGAGCTGCCCGAGCCGGAGATGACCTGCAGGTCCAGCTTGGTCGCGTAGTCCGCCACCAGGTCACGGAAGATGACCTGGTCGAAGCTGATCGGCGACTGGTCCAGGAGCTGGATCGCGACGTCCTGCTGACCGGCGATGGTGCGCACCGGGGCGGTCACGGAGGTGTCCGTGAGGTCGGTCTCCTGCACGCTGCCGTTGTCCGCGGTCTGGATGCCGGTCGCGGTGCCGGTGGCCAGCTTCGGGATGTTGATGCTGTCCGTGCCCGGCGGCAGCGCCTCACCGTTGCACAGGTTCGCGTACGCGCGGCCCGCGCGGGCGAGCTCGACGTACTGCGACATGAGCCACAGCGGCGGCACGAAGTAGCCGCCGGCACCGTCGGTGCGGGTGAGGTCGCGGTACTCCTTGTCGGTCTCGACCTCCTGGGCGTGACGGCGCAGCCGCTCGATCGCGGTGCCGTCGCCGTCCATGTTGAGCTGGACCCGCATCAGGTCCTGCATGTAGGAACGGCCGCTGTGCTGGTCGTAGGTGCGGCCCTCGGTGACGGACTGCACGCGGGCCTGCGCCCGGCGGACCGCTGCCGCGCCGGCGGTGACCTGCTGCTCGCGCTCGGCCTCTTCCGACAGCTCGGTGATGCGCTCGTCGAACGCGCGGATCTCCTCGTCCTTGGTCTTGACCTGCTCGGTCAGGCCGCGGAACTCGGTGTCCTCCTCCGGGGAGAGGTCCTCGCGGGCCTCCTCCTCGGCGATGTCGACGATGGCCTTGCGCTGGGCGAGCAGCTGCTCGCGGTCCTTCGCGGCCTGCTCGCGACGAGCAATGAGCCGCTTGAGACGCTCGTCCATGACGAGTCTCCTGTCTGGCGTGGGGATCATGACGGCGGCCAGTGCCAGGCCGTGATGAGCCGCCGTGCGCCAGTGCCAGGCGTGCGACAGCGCCGCGAGTCCGTGCCGGATCGCGGTTGGTTTTAGGGGGTGCTGCGGCTGGTCAGCCGCTGATGCTCCCGTCCGGGTTCCAGTTGGACGGGATCTGGTCGGACAGGCCGATCGCGCGGGCGCGGGTGGCGATGTGCTTGCGGATCGCGTCGTGCGATCCGCTGCCGCGGCCCACTGCCCTCAGCGCGGCCTCCAGGTCAGAGGCGCCGTGCATGTTCGCCGGCCGTATCGGATACGAGCCGTTCGGCATCGCCCAGCCGCGGGAGGCCGCGTACTGGCGGGCCGCGGCGTTCAGGTCTGCCGCGTTGGGCGTGGTGATGTTGCCCTGGTCGGCGCGTTCCGACAGTTCCAGGTCGCCGGCGACGACCGCGAAGGCCTCGGCGCGGCTCAGCGCGCGGGCCTCCCGGCCCGGCATCAGCCGGCGCAGCTCGGCGAGGCGTTCGCCGGCGCGGACCATGTCGCCGGCCGCGGACTGTCCCAGCGCGCGCAGCTCGGCGGCCGCGTCGTCGGGGTGCACGCTGGTGAGGTAGTCGAGGACCGAGCGCATGTTCAGCTCGGCGGACGTGGCGGGGTTGGCGCCGAAGTTGACGACGCTGACGTCACCCTTGTGCAGGGACACCTCGGTGAGGCGGCGCTGGGAGTCGTCGTCGGACCAGGCGTCGTTCTTCACGCGGAACGCGAACGACATCTCGTCCATGTCGCCCCGGGCCATCTTCGTCTCGAGGCGCTGCACGTCCGGGTCACGCCGGTCGAGGTCCGCGGTCACCAGCAGCCCGCGCGCGTCCGTTCCCAGGCGCAGGGTGCCGGACTTGGTCCGTGCGAGCGGCATGCCCTCGTGGTTGATAAGGAGGTGCACGTCGGGCTTGTTGGCCAGCGTCACGTCGAACGCCCGCCGGTCGACCACCTCGGTCCAGCCGCGCGGTGCGCCGCCGAGGACGTCGTACGGGTGGTCGAAGACGGAGGCGTAGCCGCTGAGCATGAGGGAATCCCCCGCCTGCCGCAGCTCGAAGTCGGTCGCGGCGATGGACCGCCGCTCGGGGGCGTCGATGAGCGAGCGCCGGTCAACCATGGTGTTAACCCTTCTGGTTCGTGATGAGGCGCAGCCGCGCGTCGTCCACGCCGCCGTCGTGCTCCCGGATCGCCGGAACGGCGACCGGCTTGCCCGCGGCCAGCGGCAGCGGCGTGTAGTCCGATCCGGCCCCGTCCGGCAGCGGCGGCTCGTTCTCCAGGGCGCGAAGGCCGTCGATGTTGTCCCAGCCGATGAGCCGCTTCTTCTCGTACGCCTCGATGCGCGTCGCAAGGTCCGCGCGGATCAGCACGTCGGAGTCGAACTTCACGAACTGGCCCCGCGGCAGCAGCGTGCTGAAGTGGGACTCCAGCAGCGACAGCCACGGCAGCAACGAGAACTGCACGAGCTCGATCTGCCGTTGCTCGGGCGAGCTGTACGACATCGACCCGCCGGTCTCGCCGCCGATCATCTCGGGCGGGATGCCGTAGATGGCCGCGATCTGCGAGGCCGTCAGCCGCATCGTCTGCACGAACTGCGCCTCGTTCGGCGAGATCGTGAACGGGTCGTACTCCCAGTCCTTGCCGTACACGATCGGCTCGTGCGACCGGATCGCCTGCACCAAGCGCCGCTTGATGATGTTCGCGTCATCCTGCGGGACGGTCTGCGACGTGTTCCGGAACCGGCCCGGTGGCACACCGCCGGCACGGAACCAGTCGTCGGAGAACTTCTGCGCCGCCAGCCCCGTGCTCACCGTCACCGCGTACGCGCCGATCGGCGACAGCCCGAACACACGGCCCGGCAGCTGGAACCACGGGACGTGCACCACGTCCTCGGACGGCAGCGGCTCCCCGAGGTAGAACCACTTCGGGTTCGTGAACGAGCCCGGCTCCCCGAGCGGGGCGAGCTGCACCCGGTCCTCGCACAGCACGTTCGCCGGGTCCAGCCACTCAATGGCGGTCGGGTACTCCAGGTAGTCCCGGGCCGTCACCACACCGATGGCGTTGCCTCGGTACGCCAGCGAGGTGACGGCCCGGAAGATCCAGTCGTGCAGCGTGCCTTGCGCGCACGGCTGAGTGAACAGCGACGGCGTCGGCAGCTGCTGCGTCTGACCGCCCACCTGCCGGTACACGCACAACGGCACGGAGGAGATCGTCGCCGCGAGCAGTCGGCCGGCCGCAAGCACCGGTCCCAGCCGCAGCGCCCCGTCCTCATTGACGGCGGCCGGCGCGGCCAGCGGCTCGACCGGCCACGACACCGTCGTCGAATCCAGAGCCCGCTGCTCCGAGCCGCCACGACGCAGCACGCTACGGAAGGGGTTGCGCACGGATAACTCCCCTCCAGGCGTCAGTAGATGCTGTCGAGCAGGTCATAGGACTTGGCCTCGAGCAGATGGGACCGGCTGATGTAGGACCAGCGGGCGAGGCTCATGGAAACGAGCGGCGTGATATCCACGTCGGACTTGGTGGGCGTCCACGCGATGGTGTCGCCGGACGACTTGGTCTTCGCGCCGGCCACCGCCACGTCGAGGTGCCGGTTTGGCACGACGCGGAACGCCTGCTCGCGGACACCGTCGAGGACCATGCCCGCGGCTGCGGCCATGTCGACCGGGCCCGTCACGGCAAGGTCGCCCGATTCCGGCTCCTCCGGATTCTCCGGAAGCTTGAAGCCCTCCTTGTCGAGGGCCGTCTTCAAGAACGCCCACGTGCCCTTGCCCATGGCGATCGCGAGCGGCTCGAGAGCCCCGCGCAGCTCGACCAGCCGCGGCACAACCCACTTGGTGCCGGGCCGGTAGTCGGCCAGCTGGACGTGCCCGCAGCCGTCCGCCCGCAGCCCGTACACGCAGATCGCCGCCGAGTCCCGCAGCGGGCTGATGTCGAGCCCCAGGGCCAGGCCGGCGTCCCGGTCACGCTGCGAGAACTCCTCAAGCATGGACGCCCATTTGGCCGGGTCGATGACCGTGGAACCTTCGACGCGCTTCGGCCAGATGCCGAGGATCTCCCGCGCGAAGCCCTGATCCGACATACCGCGCCGGTCGCGCGCCGACGCCTCCTGGGTGACGCGCGTGCCCCAGGCCGGATTCGTCCGCTCCCACAGCGCCTGGTCGTCCAGGTCGATGTCGGCCAGATGGTCGAGGTCGCCGTCCAGGCCCCAGTCGCGGTAGCCCAGCGAGTCGTCCCCGCCCGCCTCGGCGCGCTGGCGCAGCGCGTACATCACGTCGCCGGTATCGCCGGTCAGCGGCGGCGTCGACGTGTAGACGATCTGCGGGTTCTCGACGGCCCGCATCGTCGGCATGAGGGCCTCGTTCTGCTCCCACGTGTACGCGAAGGCCTCGTCGATGATGTTCAGATGGCCGGTGAAACCGCGCCCCGATCCCTTGCTGCGGGCGATGAACTTCAGCTCCGCATTGGTGTCGAGGCGCTCGAAGCCTTCCTCACCATTGGTGTTGCAGATCTTGATGCGGATGCCGTCGACCTCGAGCAGGTTCTCGTTGTTGCCGACCTGCTTGCCGAGCTTCTTCAGCAGCTTCCGCATACGCCGGAAGGCGCGGATCGCCGTCTTGTACTCGTGCGCCGACCACATGATCAGCTCTTCGCCCAGCAGCAGGAACCCGGCGAGCGCCCGGATCTCCAGCACGGCGCCCTTGCCGTTCTGCCGGGGCACCCACTCGGCGAACTCGAAGCAGGCCCACTTGCCGTCGGGCCGCACCGACATCAGCAGGTCGAGACTGTCCGCCTGCCACGGATCCGCGATCAGTCCCGCGCGGCGGGCGAGCTCGCAGGCCTCCGGGCCGAGCGTGTACTCGGCCGGCGGCCCGAGCTCAACCCTGGGCTTTCTTCTTGGCGATGCGGGCGGTGAGGTCACTGACACCCGTCGCCTCCTGCTCCGAACTCGGCACGACCGGCGCAAACCCTGTCTGGCCTTGGCGAATCTCGGCGATAAGCATCCGAAGAGCGCCCTGTTGCTGCCGGGTCTCCGCCAATACACCCTGAATATCGGGGAGTTCACCGTCATTACTCTTGACGTCCGCGGATCCCCGCAGGATGATGGTGTTGAGGACATCGAGCCGGTCAGTGATACGGCAAGCCTCTTCGAGCAAAACGAGATGCGCAGGCGTCAGCTGCCAAGCCTCATTTGCTTCCCGCCAGAGCCGCGATCCCCGATCCGCGAGGCCGGCCGGGAAATCAGAACCCGAATCGGGCCCCTCCATGATCATCACCCTCCTGTGAAATTCCGCGGGGGGAGAGGGAGGGTCAGGTGGGGGCGGGGTCGGCCACCCCATGATCAAAAAAGTCGATCTTGGTCAGGTCACAGCCATGATCGCGACGTTTCCGCAGCTCAGAGGCTTGCGACGTCCACTGAGAAGCTGGGGCGCGGCTGCTGCGCTCCGCGGAGCTGGTTGTTCCTGGCCGTGTTGCACTTGCGGTGGGCCAGCCGGCAGTTGGATCGGTCGAGGGGCTCGCCTCCGAGCCAGAGGGGGACGACGTGGTCGACGGTCCGGCCGTACGGGTGGGTCCTCCCGGGCAGGGACTGGTCGACGAGCTTGTGACACCACCAGCAGTGGGTCTCCTCCGCAAAGACCTGGGCTTGAACTCTTCGCCAAGGTCGTCCGCTTCGAGCCTGCCTCGTGCGCCGCTCGATCTCCTGTGCACTGAGCTGTGGCATGGGGCACCTAGGCAGTAGGGCAGTAGGGGCTACTGCTGCTGTGCTGCTGCTCTGAGCTGGTGGCAGTAGGAGGCATGGCAGGAGCGGTGCGCCAGGTGGCTGTTGTCCCTGGCTAGTGAGTCGCCACCTGCCCACAGTGGGCGGATGTGGGTGACGACAGGACCCCATGGGTGGGTGGTGCCAGGGAGGGTCTGGTCTACGGGGCCACTGCACCACCAGCAGTTGGCCTCTTCCTCGAGGACCTGGTGCTGGAGCTGCATGCGTCGTCTGTCGGCCACGCTCTGCATTGCGTCGGCTGCGATGGCGGGGCCGGCGAGGGTGGGCTCGGTCATGGCCACCCCCGGATATGCCGGAGCCCGGCTCTGTGGCCGGGCTCATGAGGCAGTACGTGCACCATGACTGATGATGCGTGGCGATTGATCTGTGGTCAAGCGGCCTTGCCTGGGCGTATGGCGCTGGTGAGGTCTGCGAGGTCCCACATGGCGGGGGCCTGGCCGGTGCTGCCGGGGGTGCGCTGGTAGTTGGCGGCCTTGACGCCGTGGCGTCGTGCCCAGCTGCGGAAGCTGTCGGGCTTCATGCCGAGCGAGTAGGCGGCCATGGCCGTGGTGACGAGGGGCCGGCCGTCACGCCCGGTGCTGGTGGTGGTCACGTGATCAGTGTGCCCGTACGACCAGGAGTGCCATGCTGGTCGCATGCACCATCTGATGCGTCGCCGGTTCGGCAAGCCCTCCATCTCCGAGCAGACTGAGTCCCTTGGCCGCGCCATTGCGGACAGTCTCGCTACGGGCCTGCGGAACCCGCGCCCGCTGACCGCCGAAGAGATGGCCGAAGTAGCGGCCTACGCCAGTGACGTGGCGCACCACTCGTTCCCGGCCCTGTACGACGACGAGGACTGATCAGCCCTGCCAGACGGTGTAGGCGGCGCGAACGGCCTTCGCCGCGGCGGGGATGCCGGTCCACTGCTCCCGGTAGCTCATGCCTGCGGGCAGATTGTCGGGCGCATTGTCCGAGGAACCAGTATCGCCGCCCACCACGTTGCCCTTCGCGTCGTACAAGACGACCTGCTGAACGACGCCGTTGGCGACAGCATCGTGAGTGCTGTTCGTGACCTTGACGGCGAGGTTGTAGGCATACGGGGCGTTGGCGTCGGTGTACAGGTCGTCTCGGCTGCCGCTGCTGAGCTTTAGCTCGCTGGAGGCGAGCATGGGGCTGTCGACGGCGCCGGCCTGGCCGAAGGCGTCCTTGTTCTGGGAGATCTGGAGCTTGGCCGGTGTGCCGGTGAGGCTCGCCGAGAAGCCACCGCCGAGGTTGCCGAAGAAGTCGAAGGTGGCGCCGGCCGGGACGTTCGGGAGGGTCTCCTGGCTGGAGCCGACGATCGTGCCGGTCTCGTCGAGGGCGCGTACGTCAATGGCGACGGAGGCTGGCGACTTGCCCGGGTTCTGGACCCGGGCGACGTACGAGACCTCGGTGTCGCCTCCGCCGTCCTTGGCAGTCCGGCTCCAGGCCAGGCGCACCGAGACAGCCTTCGTCTGCGCGGCCGGCGCCTTGAGCTTGCTGCTGCTGGTGCTCGTGTCAGCGGCTGGCTGTTTGTGGTTCCCGCTGCATGCGGTGAGTGTGGCCGCGAGGATGGCGGCGGCGACGAGCGCGGTTCTGGCGTGCATGGTCCCCCCAAGGACTGTACTGAGCCCGGCAATTGTGGGGGCAATATGGAGCAACGTGGATACTGCACGCACTCTTCGTGTCGGAGATGTGACACGGGTGAGCCCCGGGGTGGTACCCGTGCACGACGAGGCCCCCGCTGGAAGGCGGGGCCTCGATCGGTGGTTCGAGGATCAGGGCTGCGGAGCCGCCGGCACGGTGCGGTTCATGGTCATGGGTTGCATGGGGATGCGCGAGAGGTCGGTGCCGCCGTCGTAGCCGGGGAGCGGGCCGCCGAGGTCCGGGTTGAACGCTCGGCGTAGGCCGATGGCGAACGCGGCCGCGGTGTTGGGTTCGGGCTCGATGCCGAAGAGCTCGTACTCCAGCTCAGCGATCCGTGTCCGGTCGGCGCGCGGCTGCGGTGCGGGCTTCGGCTGCCAGGGCCAGCGCATGCGTTCCTCCCGAAGGGCTTGTGGGCGGGCCGGGGTTCAACCCCTCCCGGGCGCACGGGTTCGCGCGGCCCGCCCGTGACGCGGGCGGTGTACGGCCGCCCGGTACGCCTGCCCTTCTCGAGGGCTCGTCGGTCAGCGTACGTCGCCGGCGGTGGGGTCGGGTGCCTTGTCGTTGAGGCCGCGGGCGAGGCGGAATCGGTCGGCGTGGCTCTTCTTCCTTATGCCGCCGCTGCGCCCTGTCCCCACGCACCGCAGGCCGACCTCTGCGCCGCAGTACGGGCAGGCGACTTTCTGCGTGACGGCTTCCTCAGCCGCGAGCTCTGCCTCGTCGCGCTCCTGCTGCGCGCGGGTGGAGTGCTCGTGCTCCCGTTGCCGGCCTCGGATGTCCTTGTAGGCGGCCGTGGCGCGCGACACTGCGGTGGTGTGGTCCGTGCCTGCCGTCAGCTCGTTGATGACGATGAGCAGCGCCGCGGAGGCGGCGCTCTGGTGCTCGATCGGCATGTACGGGTTCGCTTCGTGTTCGAGGTCGGCCCGGAGGCGCTCGAGGTCTCGCGCGAACTGGAGGGCGTTGAAGGGTTGTTCGGTCACAGGGGCATCTTCCACCTTGGTCACCACCAGCCGTTGCGGCTGCGCCAGATCGGGATGTGCTGCGCAGTCGCCTTGCGCTGCACCAGCACGGCGACGATGTAGAAGGGTTTGAGCATCCACCAGCACAGCCAGGCCTCGAGGATCAGGCACCACCACAGGAGGAGCAACGGCGCGGTGATGCAGCCGGCACCTCCGCTGCTGCGTCGCCGGCCGCCGGTGAGCGGGATGCTGCCGCCGATGGAGAACGGGCCGGGAAGCGGGATGCGCCAGCGCAGCCGCATGTCGGTTCCTTTCGAGGTGCGGAGCGGTTGGGGTGGCCGTTCTCAGGACAGTTCGTCGATGTTGAGTGTCATGGTCAGCGTTTTCGAGCCGACGGTGATCTGCATGGTGCCCCAGCAGTCGGAGTTCGGGTCGTCCGCCGTCGGGTCGCCCTCGCAGGCGTTGTCCTCGTACTCCTGCTGCGCGGCGCGCATTTTCGCGATCTGTTTCGTGCTCTCCGGGTACTTGGCCGCGCCGCCCTGGGCGTCGATGTCCTTCTGGAGGTCGTCGACGACGGTCATGATGGCGCCGAGGTCGTCGGAGCAGGTGACGCTGCTCGGCGACTGGCAGTCGGCGACCGATCCATCGGAGACGGCGTCGAGCTTGGCGGTGTAAGTGCCGGTCAGCTTCTTCGGCTTGGCGGCCGCGGCGGATGCCTTCACGGTGGCCGAGCGCTTCGCGGGCTTGGCGTCCGACGATCCGTCGGAGCAGGCGCCGAGCGTGCCGGCGAGCAGCAGGGCAGCGGCGAGCGCGGGAATGGTGCGGTGCATGGTCCCCCCAGGACGTGTCTGTGGCTGGATGGTACGGAGTTACGCGGGAGTTGGTGCCGGATCGTGCGGATATCAGTTGCGGTATGCGCGTGCCGGCCGCTCGCGGGTGCCGGCTTCGTGGATGCGACGCCAGGCGTTGTGCAGTCGGCGGCCGCGGCGCAGTTGCCAGCGTTCGCCGCGGCAGCGCGGGCAGACGATGATGCTGCCGCGGCGTTCGGTCTTGCCGGTGCCGGCACAGCGTCGGCACTTGCGGAACGGCTGGACGAGGCATAACAGCCAGTAGCAGAGCGGTGTTGCGGCGAGCAGCAAGCAAGCAGTGAGCATGGGGGCGTCTTCCCTGTCTGAGGCCGGTATTTGGCGTCTCGCGGGGCCCTGCTGCTAGGCGCTAGTTTCCTGGTCAGGGCCGTGTTCTGCTGCTAGCGGGGGTGCTAGGCCTAGCAGTGGCGGGTGCTAGGCCTAGCGGCGCTCCGTGATCTACGCGGCGACCCGATCAGCGTCACGGCGAGTGACGGCGGCCAGGACGTCGGCCTTCTTGATGCCGCGTTTGGTGGTGCCCTTGCCGTCGTCTCCGGTGGCCCACACGTCGGCCGTGGCGACGCCCCACGGTTTGAGTGCGGGGGCGACGCTGGCGGTTGTCCATTCGCCGTAGACGTCGGGCAGCGTCTCTGCGAGGCGGGCAGCGATGCGCTCGCACCACAGCTGCTCTTCGTCGGCGTGGAACACCTTGGCGACGTCGCCGAGGACGTCCATGCCGCGGCTGGCGGACGGGCCTTGACCGATGGCGTGGCCGGTGACGTTGCCGTACGCCTCGCGCAGCTGGCGGGCGCGTGCGACGACGCCCTCGGCGGCCGGGCCGTCGACGAACGCGGACGCGGCGATGACGGGGTCGTCGCCTTCGCCGGACATCCAGCAGATGCCTCGGTCGGAGCGGCTGAACATGGTGGCGCGGATGCCGGCCTTGTAGGCGCCGGTGCCGAGGACCATGTCGTTGGCCTGGTGACTCATGACCTTGAGGCAGAAGCGGAGGATGGCGTTGGCGGAGATGCCGGGCGGCAGGCTCTTCGCGTCGGGCCGCTGCGTGGCGAAGATGCCGATGATGCCGAGGGCGGGGCCGCGCTTGGCGATGTCGGTACAGATGCTCTCGAGCTCGGCACCGTACTTCTCGTGCTCGAAGGGGACTTGACACTCGTCGAAGCCAACGACGATCGGGTGCAGGCCGAGGCTCTTGTCGTTGGCGAGGGCCGGCGTCACCTTCGACTCGGGGCAGCGGCTCTTGGGCAGGTTGCGGATCACCTTTGCGCGGCGCCTGAGTTCGTCCTTCAGCTCGCGCATGGCGTGCACGACGTACTCGAGGTCCTCGTCTTCCTCGCCGGACCGGTAGCGGTGGCAGACCGGCTCGAGGGGGCCGAGGTCGCCGGTGCCCTTGAAGTCGAACGCGAGGATCGCGGCGCGCGGGTCGAGGGCGGCGATGAGGAGCAGCAGGCGCAGCAGGAACGTCTTGCCCATGCGCGGTACGGAGCCGATGACGACCGAGACGAACATGAGGCAGACGACGACGTCCCGCATGCGCTGGTCGTTGCCGAAGACGACCGGCTTGAACAGGTCGACCTCGCCTTCCTTCAGCAGCGGCCAGGGCGGCTTCGTGGTCTCGTTCATGGGCTTGTCGCCCACCCACAGGATGAGGCGGCCTTCGTGCTCGTCGGGGTCGCCGGACGGCCACACGCAGCCGAGCTTGCGGCGCAGGCCGGAGGCGAGGGCCTGGCGCTCTTCCATGACGTCCTCGGGCACGACGCCGTACGGCAGGTCGAGGTCGGCGCGGTAGCCGGGCCCGTCGCGGGTGATCTCGCTGGTGAAGCGCATGCCGTTCATGTCGCCGCCCTTCTTGATGGCGGCGACGATCTTCGGGTTGCCGATCGATTCGAGGGCGCGCAGCACGATCGTCCCGGTCAGCTTCTGGAGCTCGGTGCGCATGACGGCGGGGCCGATGACGGGGGCGTCGGGCTGCTGGCCGGCGTAGCCGAGGGTGAGGACGGCTCCGGCGGCGAACGCGTACAGGATGTCGGGTGCCATGACGTACAGCCAGATCGCGAAGCTGAGGCCGAAGGCGGCGGCGACGGCGGTGACGAACAGGCGCAGCCGGACCCGGCCGGCGCGCAGCCGGGCGAGCTGCATGTATTCGGTGACGTCGTCCTGGGCGACGGCGAAGGCGCGCAGGGGTGCGGCCTCGCGGTCCCAGATCCACCGGTTCGTCGAGGCGACGAAGCGGCATGCGCCGCGGGGCGCCATGGTGGTGAGCTGTGCGGCGTACCAGGGGGCGCGCAGGCCGTGGAAGGCGGTGGCGTACCAGGCGTGGCCTGCGGCGCGCTTGGTGGTGGCGCGGAAGTCGCGGCTGTTGCGCAGCCACGGCGTGATGATCGGGCGGCGCTTCTCGGTGACGACGCCGGGTGCGGGCAGTTTCGGGTTGTCGACGGGCTGCGGTGGCGGGGCTGCCTCCTGCGGGCTGGTGTCGGGCTGCGCCTCGGCCGGCGCTTCGGGCGTGATGGTGTCGGTCATCGTCTCTCTCGTGATGTCCGTCAGCGGTTACGGATGTCGCGCCAGATCGAGCGCAGGATGAGGAAGCAGCCGGTGGCGCAGACCGCGCCGATGGCGACGGCGATGGCGGCCAGGGCGAACGCGATGGCGAACACGGCACCGATGGCGCCGACAGCGCACACCACTGCGCCGATGGTGAGCCACTTACGGGCGTTGAAGTCCGCGCGGGGCGCCGACGCCGGCTGTGTGTACGTCTGCTGCTGGGTGAGCTGCTGTGCCGCGAGGAAGGCGGCGATGAGCTTCAGCTGGTCGGTGTTGTCAGCGGCCTCGACCGCGTCGCGGGCGGCTTTGGCGAACTCGTCGCTCACGGTGCGGCGCGCCTCCGGGAGTGGCGCGCGACGGCGACGCCCAGCGCGGCGAGCGCCAGGATCGGCGGGTGCGCCAGGAGGTGCGCCGCGCCGAGCATGAGGAACGCGGCGGCGACGTAGAGGAGTTGCGCCAGCTGGTCGGCGAAGCCGGGCCAGACGGCGGCGACGGCGAGGAGAAGGAGGCCGGCGAGCCACGCGAGGGCGCGAAGTATGGGCGTAGCGGAGGGTCGGCTCTTACGATCAGACATGTCCTGCCCTTGCAGCTTGAAGGGTTCAAGGGTGGGAGGCCCCGGCCGAGGCGTGGAAGTTGTCGGCCGGGGCCGTTGTGCGTTGGCAGTGCGGGCTGCCTCCTCCACTGTAGGGGGGTACCTACAAGAGGGGAAGTGCCCGCCCGTTGAAGGGGATTGGGTGTGACGGAGCATGCTCCAGCGGAGGTTCAGAGGGTGTTGGACGCCTTGGCCGAGGTCGAACGGATCAAGGACCCTGCCGAGCGGGCCCGGGCCGCGACGCGCATTCTCCGGGAGAGCAAACGGCTGACCGAGCTGCGCGGCGAGGACGTCGTGCAGCTGCTCGCGCGGCCTCACGCGACGCTGCGTTCGGTCGGCGACGAGGTCGGGCTTCACTGGACGACCGTGCAGTCCATCCGGGACGCCCACCTGAGGAAGTCGGCAGCCCAGGGCGACGCCTGACCGGTGCCGGTTTCATCGCCTCCCCCAGCGCTCCACCGTTTCGGCGGCGTACTGGAGGCCGGCGGCCCGCGGGTCGAGCGGGCCGCCTGGCAGGCGCGCGGCGTCGTCACGGAGTCTTCCCGCGACGTCGTTGGCGACGACCCGGTACGCGATGAATCCGATCAGCAGGACCAGGAGGACGGCGAGCGGGATGGATGCGATGACGGCGGCGATCGCCCAGGCGTGGCTCACGGCTGCGGCTCCTCGCCGTCGGCCGCCGCGGACTGCTGCTGCGTCTTGTGGTGGCAGGGGCAGACGCATGGTGCGGCGCAGAACTTGCACTGCGCGGGCTTCTTCAGCCCGGCGATGCCGTCGACGTTCGAGCAGTAGCCGTGCTGGCCGTGCAGGCAGCCGGTGGACAGGTAGACGTGCGCCGCGGGCTGCTGCTGCGCCTCGTCGGCCAGGCGGCGCAGCAGGTCGGCGCCGTCCATCACCCCGCCGTTCCAGGCGTCGCGGTACGTGTCGTAGCCGTAGTCGTTGCTGTCGGCGTCGTAGTCCATGCGGCCAAGGGCGTCGGCGGCTTCACGGAGGACGGCGGCCCGGTCGACGGCAGGCGCGGCAGCGTAGGTCTGCGGCGGCGCGGTGACGATCTGCACAGGCACACTGGCGGCCATCATCCGGTCGATGTCCGCCTCGGTCAGGTCGGTGTCGTCGGGCTCGGTCTGATCGACGACAGACGCGGCAGCGGGTTCGGTGCCGTCGAGGGCGGCGCGCAGCCGGTCGAGGACGGCGTTCACAGCGGAGGCCGGGCCCGGCCCGGAGGTTGCGGCGACCTGCTCAGCGAACGGCAGCACGCCCTGAACGCGCTCGATGGCGGCCTGGAATCGGTCGCGGTGGTCGGTTGTGCGGGCGAGCAGGATCCCGGCAGCCTCGCTGGTCGTCTGCAGGTGGGCGAGGCGGCCCTGCAGTTCGGCTTGTTCGGCGTCCGCGACAGCCATCACCGCGTCGGCGCGCCGCCGGTAGTCGGCCTCGTCGTCCGCGTACTGGGTCGGCCACGTGTCGCCGTCCCGCTTCGCCATGGCTGCGGCGTACCGGTCGCGGCGCTCGGCCTTTGAGTCGGCTTTGGGCTCGGTGTGCTCCGGCAGGCTGGCCTCAAAGGCGGCGATTGCTGCCTCGTCCGGCTGGTCGGCCTGGCGGACGAACTCGGTGCCGAGGTCGGTCTGATTGGCGGCGGGCGCCACACCAGCAGCAGCGGGCGGGGCGCCTCCTGCGTACCAGGCGTCGACCTCGGCGAGTGCTGCCCGGGTTGCGGCGATGCGGACGCTCAGCGGCACCCAGTCCCCTGCGGCGGACAGTGCGTCAGTGATCGCGTTGTGGACGAACGCCCGCCGGTTCGATGGCGATGCGGTGGTCTCGGTCTGGTCGGTCATGGGGTTCTCCGGGTTGGGGGTGGGGGCTGGTGTGGCCCCCACGGGCGGGACGATTCAGGCGATGGTCGGCGGGGCGGCGTGGCGTTCTTGGCCAATGCGGCGGATCGCGGCACGGATCTCCCCGGTCGCGACCGCGATGGCGATGTCGGCGATGCAGTCGACGCACACCCAGTCGGCGGCGTTCTCCCAGTGGAAGCTGGTGCTGCCGTCGTGGAAGACGCGGAACCACATGCGGTTGCTGGTGAAGTGGCAGGTTCCGATGGTTTCGCCGCGACCGCAGGGACACGGGCCGCCGAGTTCGCCCAGGGTGGGCAGCTGGTCGACGGCGAGGTTGTCGTGTGTGGTGTCGGCGCTCACCGCGCACCCCCAGCGGTAGCGATGGCCGCGCGAAGGTCAGCGGCTACCGCGCGCAGCAGGCGAGCCGCGTCGACCTCGCCAACGCTGTCGAGCCAGTCGGCGTTGCCTTCAGTGATCTCGGCGCGGTGGGTGTCCAGCAGGGGGCGGACGGGAGTGGCCCGGTCCCACAGGTTCTCGATCGATTCGCGGGCGGTCGTCTGGCGTTCGGTCATGGTCAGGCTCCTGGTCGTAGGGTTCGGGGTGGTGCGGGCGCCGCAGGTTCCAGCTGCGGCGCCCGCGCTCGTCGTCATGCGGGGTGGGTTCGGCGGTACGCGTCGACTGCGGTGTGGCCGTTGGCGACGATCCGCGGGGCAGCCCACTTCGCCAGCTCCAGCGCAGTCACCCGGTTGAAGCGGTGGTCGGCCAGCCACTCGTCGTCGCGTTCGGAGGGGCGGAGTTCGTAGGACCACTCGCCCTTGGCGTTCATGCACTCGCGGCGCCGGACGACGGCCCACCGGTCATCGCCGCGGTTCTCCACGTAGATCGTGAAGACGCTCCGGTTGATGTCGTTCTCGGGGAGGACGGACACCTCGTAGCGGGTGATCTGCACGATCGGTTCAGGCTGCTCGGTCATGGCGGTCACTCGCCCTTATCGACAGCAGCCGGCGCGATGCCCTGCTCCTCGAGGACGACGTCTGCCACGGACCGGATCGCGGCGCGGGCAGCCTTGACGTTCTGCTCGTGGGTGTCGGCCGCGCCGACGGTGGCGCGCAGTGCGGCGAGGGCCTGGCGCAGCGGCTCGTCGAGCTGGAGCAGTAGGTAGCCCGGTGGCGCACTGGGGGGCGTCTGGCCGGTGGGCGCTGGCGCGGCCTGCGGCTCATCCGCGGCGGGCTCCGGCTCGGTGTGGCTCTGCGCGCGGCTCATCTCTTCGAGGTCGCGGCGCACGGTGTCCTTGCTGACGCCGAGTTGAGCTGCGATGGCGCGCTGGCTCAATGTCGGGTCGTCCTCGACGAGTTGGCGCACGAGTGCGCGGCGCGTGACGACGGTCATGGCGGGCGTCTGGCTCACTGGTCCTCTCCCCCACTGCCGTCGGTGGCGCACTGCGTCGGCTCCGGCGCCGGAGTGGACTCGCCCTCGTGCGGCTGGTCGCCGCCGCGGGTGTCCTTCTCCGTCTCGCGGGCCGCCGCGGCGCGCGCCACCCAGGACGCGATGACGGCGACCGTCGCCCAGTCCCAGCGGGACAGCCAGTCGACGAGCATCCGCTCGTACTGGCCCAGTTCGAGGCCGGCGTTGCTAAGCGTCTCGCGCAGGATCGCGGCCTGCTCGTTGGACTCGTAGAAGCCGGCCGGTCTGGTGTCGACGGGGCCGGTGGGGATGCCGAAGGGGCTGGTGTTCATCGGTCGTCGTCCTCGTCGTCCGGCTCGCAGGCGTCGAGGGCGTAGTTCCACACCCAGGACGAGTCGTCCACGTAGAGGCGGGGGAAGTCCCAGATGTTCTGGCCGTCCTCGCCCAGGTAACGCACGCGTTCGACGGGCAGCCCAGGCATCTGGATCTCGATGCTGCGTCCGTCGGCCATGGCGAGAGTGAAGGCGTAGCGGCCGTCTCCGTAGTCGGCTTCCGGGTGCCGGACCGCGTCGCTGACCGGGAGGCCCTTGGCGCCGAGGTCGAGGACGAACACGGCCGTGTTGCCCGTTGCGTTCTCTTCTGTGGCTTCCGAGACGGGGCCAGAGCCAGGATTGATGATGATCATTGTGTCTCTCCTGTGAGGCCCGGCGGCCGGTAGCGAGTCGGTGCGCTGGTGCGCGGGTCGCGTGTACGGCCGCCGGGCGGTCGGTGGGCTACTGGCGCTCGGTGATGCGCATGTAGTCGAGGTGCCAGGTGTCGCCGTTCTTGGTGGACACGGTGCACACGTAGTCGCTGCGGACACTGGCGCCGAAGCTGTTGTCGCTGTCGACGTAGCCGTTGATCTGGTACTTCCAGGGCTTCTTGCCGCTGACCGTGATGATCTTGGCGTAGTCGGGGTCCGTGACGCCGGGGAACTTGGCGCTGCCAGGCGACTTCAATCGGTCCTTGACGAAGCTCTCGCACGTCACCGCGGCGCCCTGACCGTCCGGGTCGGCGGAGCCGGAAGAGCAGGCGGTCAGGAAGGCCACGGCGCTCATGCCGAGCGTGGCGACAGCGATGCGCACGCGCATGGGTAACTCCAGTCACTGGAAGGGGAATTGAAGTAACGCCGACGGGACTCGAACCCGCGCACTGCGACTTAGAGGGTCGCTGCTCTGCCAACTGAGCTACGGCGCTTCGGTGTTGAGTTGTGGGGTGAGCCGCGCCCCGCTCGGGGGAAGTGCGGGGCGCGGCCCGGGATGGCGGTCGAGTTGGGGGATGGCTCGGCCGCCTGGTCTGTGTGCTCAGCCGCAGGCGGCGGAGCGGGTGAGGGATTCGCGGTGGGCGTGGATGGGGCCGGGGCGTTCGCCCCAGGGGTCGGCGAGGGCGAAGCGGACGTCGGGCAGGCCGAGGGCGTCCATGGCGTGGCAGGCGCGGCAGGGGCAGGGGATGGCGAGCCAGAGGCCGTGCAGGTCGGTGAGGGAGCCGTGGTAGAGGACGAGGTCGCCGGGTTCGATCAGTTCGATGGAGTGGAAGAGCGTGGTGTGCATGTCGGGTCCTCCCCACGGTGTGGTTGGGGTGTTTGCCTCAACCTCTGTAAACCACAGTACGAGAAAGTACGACCTGCCACAAGCGGTTGGGTCCAACTTTCTTTGACTATCTCGCACTTGATCTTGGCGGCTCGAACTCGGCGTCCGCCGCCCGGTTCTCCGTCAGCAGGTACAGCCGCGGCCCGTCGTACCGGGCAGGTGCACCCGTATCGCCGTCCTCGCACGCGTCGTTGACGCACCAGGCGCGCGGCCGGTCGTCGTCCGCGCGCCCGTACACGGTCCGCTGCCCGCACGACAGGCACAGGCACAGCCGGAAGTGCACCGACGGCCCGCGCAGCCCGAGAACGGTGAGGACGGTGCCGTGCCACTGGCTCACGATGCTGCGAACTTCCCGCTCCCGGCCAGCGTTCTCCGCCCCGGGCGGGATCGCCTTGAGCGCCCGGTACCAGGGCTGGGTGCGCGCGGAGCCGCGCAGCCGCATGTCCAGGCCGATCGCCTCGACCTTGATGCGCTGCGACCAGGACACGGCCTCGAGCGAGGTCGGCGGCCGGCTGCCGGGCGGGGCGTGGCCGCCGTCGCGGGGCTGGCGGGTGCGCAGGCCGAGGGTGTCGAGCCGGTGGATGAGGCCGGGGCCGCCGTCGCCGGGGTGGTCCTTGTCGCCGGTGTAGCGGTCGACGAGGTCGGCCACCAGCTCATCGAGCGTCTGCACGCCGTACCTCCTTCGTCTTCCTGAGCGTGTATCGCTTCGCGTACACGGACCTGTAGGAGCGGCCGAGCTGGATGGCGAACTCGGCGAGCGGGATGCCGTCGCGGAGCACCAGCTGGATCTCCTCCGGTTTCCAGAAGGCGCCGCTGTTCGGGGTCGCGTGCCCGGAGTGCCGTTCCTCGAAGGCCTGCACGCGCGGCCGGCCGTAATCCGTGTTCGCCGTCGTGCAGACGGGGCAGCGGCACTTCCAGTTCTTGTAGCCGCTGACTCCGTGCTCGAAGTCGGAGGTGTCCGCCCGCGCGACGCGGCGTTCGCGTCCTGCCCGGCACTTCGCGGTGTTCGCGGCCCGGCACCCCGCGCAGCGGCAGCCACGCCGGTACCCGGGGATGCCGGGCTTGGCGCATGATGCCGGGCTGCCCTCAGGCGTCTGCACCGTCGGTCTCCTGACGGGTCGCGGCGCGCCAGGCGTCGACGACCTGCTTCGGCACGCGGCCGACGGGCGGGCAGTGGACGCCGGCCGTCTTCGCCCAGGTGCGGATCTCGGCTGCGGGGTAGTCGACGGGGTTCCGGGAGCGTGACTTCTTCTGCTTCGGCGGGGTCAGTTCGGCTTCGCGGGCGCGGAGTTCAGCGAGCCGCTTCTCCAGGGCTTCGGCCTCGTCGTTGATGGCCGTCAGCTCCTGATCCGCGGCGTGGCGCTTGCGGAGGCCGGCCAGGTTCTCGCGGGCGGCCGCCGCCTGGTCGCGGACTTGCGGGTCTGCGTGCTCGTCACCCCACTTCAGGAGGTGGCCCAGGGGAAAGCTCTCGGTCTTCGGGGAGGTTGCCGGCGGGGTGGCTGGGGTGTCGTTCACTGTCTGGTCTGTCCTTTCGGGCGTGCCCGCTTCGGGCGTCACGGTGGCGAGGTGTCCACGGAGTACTTCGATGGCCTCGGAGCGCTTCCGCGGCAGGGGCGGCACGTCGTTGCGTTCGTCTGCGGTGAGGCCGCCCCGGACGCCGTGGCGGGCGCTGGGGATCTCCATCGCGAGCGCGTCGTAGAGGCATTCGGGGCGCACGGTGCAGCCGGCGCAGATGCGGAGACCGACCTGGGGATTGGAGAAGAACAGGTCCAGGTCGTCGCCTGCGCAGGCCGCCCGCGCCTGCCACGCACCGGTGTCCTGACTGGCCATGTCACGGCCCGTCGTACTGCGGTCCGAAGTCGATCCGCTGGTAGCCGGACGCTTCGTCGGTGTCTCCAGCCTTGATCGTGTAGTTGAAGTGCATGGCGATGAGGTCGAGCTGGGGGATGTGTTCCGGTCGTACATATCGGGGCCTGGGCGTCGCGCCATGCACGGACAGCTGTTGCAGCTCGGTCCAGAACTGGCCGCACGTCATCCCGGCGGCGAAGGCCGCGTCATCGTACGGGCCGCCTTGGCTCTTGACGATCACGAACGGCATGACGAGACGAAACTCGCCTTCCTGCTCAGGCATCGGCCACCGCCACGTCGTCGTCGCTTCCGCGGTAGCCGGGCCGCTTGGGGTTCTTGGGCCGCTCAGCCTGGAACGAGATGACGAGCTCGTCATCGCCGCCGTGGACGTGCACGTCCTCGGTCTGGACGCCTCGGGTTGCAAGCCGCGCCCGGTCCTGTTCGGCCACTGAAACGGCCTTCTCGACCTCCGTGTGGTGGGCGGGCTGCTTGAGCGTCCACTCGTGACGCTCGACCAAGATGATCCGCTTCGTGGCGCCCATCAGGGCTGCTCCTTTCCTTGGGATGCCTCGGCGGCGCGTTCGACGACGTCGTAGCCGAGGTACTTCGTGAGCTGGGCAAGGACGGCGCGCACCGCATCCTCGGGATACGGCTTGGCGGGCGGGGTGAAGCTGCCGGGGAAAGCGACGATGTTGATGAGGCCGTAGAGCAGCTCGCTGGGCACCAGCTGGTCGCCGGGCCATTCGACCCGCGGGTTCACGTAGCCCTTGAGCAGCTCGTCGAGTGACATGGCGGCCGTGCACAGCCCGTACTCGGGGTCGTCGACGACGAGGACGCGGCGCGTGGGGAACTCGGCGCCGTGGAGGATGCGGCCGCCGACGTGGAGGCGGAAGCCGCGGGCGAAGGCGGGCTGCATCGCTGATGGGTCGCGCTGAGTGGTCACTGGCCGCACCTCGGACACCTCTGGGTGCTGAGGTCGATGCAGACGACGCACGTGAGCTCTTCGTCGTCGCTCACCCACGGATCGCCCGTGACGTCCTTTCCGCATATGGCGACGTCTTCGACGCAGCACACGGCGTGCACGGGGCCGTCGGCGTTGTCGGTGCCGGTGGTGGTTGGTTCGGGTGCGAGGGTGGTCACGGCTGGGTCACCTCCAGGCGCCGGCGGCCGCCGCGGTCCTGCTGCGTGGCGATGACGGAGTAGCCGGCGTCACGGAGTTCCGCGGCGATGGCCTCGAGCTGGTCGGCCTCGTCGGGCCCGTCGTAGTAGACATTGACCTGGCGTGGCCCGGCCTGGGCGACGCGGAAGCCCGGGTCCCACTCCCCCGCCTCGAACTCGGAGAACTCGTGGCCGTGGTCGATAAGCAGCCGCTCGACGTTGGCGGCCTTGATACGGCGGCCCATGTCAGATGCCCCGCCGTCCGAGTTCGAGCAGAGCCTGGTCCCAGTTCTGGAAGTGCAGGGCGCGGTCGTCGATGTAGACGCGGGCGGGGAGCTTTCGGTTGGTGACGAGCAGGCTTCCTCGCTCGTTCCAGAAGACGCGTCCTTCATCGCCGCCCACGCGGACCGGTAGGCCGTGATTGAGGAGCCAGGTGGCTACCTGACCGGCGTCGCGGGTGGTGTGGATGAAGACGGCGTCCGTGTCCATGAGGAGCCGCAGTGCGTCGATGGCGCCGGGTACGGGTCCGTCATAGATGCTGCCGTCGTGCCAGCCCTTGCTGTAGGCGTGGATCACGCCGTCAAAGTCCACTGCGATGGTCACGGTCAGGCCTCCATCTCGTGCGGAAGGTCGCAGCTGTTCTCGGCGGCAGCGAGCGCGGGGTCGACGATGGCCATCACGGCGTCGCCGATCTCCCTGCGCACGCGCTCGCCGCTCGAGTGATTCAGCCCCGCCTGCCACGCGTCGCCGATTGCCTCGTCGATGCGCTTGCGCAGGGATGAGTTGGACCGCTGCTCGGGGAAGAGGACGTGGCAGTCGCACAGCAGAGCACCGCGGGTGCGGGTGTAGCTGCATTTGGGGTCGTGCTCGTCGAAGGCGTAGGCCTTCGCAACGCGCCAGCCGAGCGGGAAATCGCAGGTGGCGCCGGGATGTTGTTCCCGCAGGTGAACCATCATCTGCCGACGCGGGACAAGTCGGCAGTCCTCGCAGTGCGGGCACGGATCGCGGACCTCGATGCCGGTCAACGGGCCCTGGTTGGGCGGTAGCTGATCCCCGGCGACCGGATAGACGGCGACGGTGTCGGACCAGTGGAAGCCGCGCTCGTCGACGTGATCGCCGCGATGCTGCGCAGCCCGGATGCATTGGCGGCCATCGTCGAAGCCGCGGTGCTGGGCGGAGCATTCGGCGGCCGCCATGTCGTCCACCCCAGACATGGCCGTGACCTGGTCATTCGTCGTCAGGTGGACGACTTCTGCGGGATCAGTCCCGGAGTCGTCCAGCACGTCGCGCAGCTCGGCGCCCGCAGCGTTCACGAGGAACATGGATGAGCCGTGCGCGGACTCCCACCGGCCGGCGAGCGCGTAGGCCCGGCCGACGGCCGCCGCCAGGATCTCCCGGCCCTTCGTGGACTGCTGAGGCCAGATGACGTGCAAGTCGCCGCGGCCGCCGTGGTCGTGGATGGCGAGGATCGACTCGAGGCCGTCCGGGTGCGGTGTGGTGAGCGGCCACCGGCCGCGCCAGTGGATCGCGGCGTGCCCGTCGGGGAAGACGATGCCGTCGGCGATGATGCCCGTCCCTGAGACATCGCTGATGTCGCGGTCGCGTCGCAGGACGAAGGGCCGGCCGAAGGTGAGGTCGTTCATCGCGCGCTTCCTTCGTGTGTCGGCGACCAGGCGGTGCGCTGGCGTGGGAGGGCCACGTTCAGCGTCGTCTCTGTGTCGGGGTCGAGGAGTTTGGCCACGCGGACGCGCGGGATCTGCACGGTGTCCTCGTCGACGAGGGCCGGCATCGGGGCCGTCGCCGCAACAGGCGGCGGTGCGGGCTGTGTTGCGCGGCGCTTGCCGCTGCCGCGCCACGGGAACACGGCGAGCGGGGCGGCGATCACTCCGGCCACGCCTGCGGCAAAGAGCGGCGTGCTGCCGAGGTAGCCGCCGATCAGGGTGCCGACGGCGCCGAGGACGGCTCCGGTCTGGCCGAGCGCCCAGCGGCGGGACATAGTCATGGGAGTGATGACGGTCTTGCGGCCGCTGCGTCCAGTCCAGGCGGCGTAGTGCCGGCCGAGCAGCCATTCCCGGAACATCGATTTCGTGTACAGGTACTTGTTGTAGAAGTTCAGCAGCGTGTACGGGAGGAAGCCGAGGGCGGCCTTCTTCCAGCCGACGACGCGGGAGACCAGGTAGGTGGTCAGCGCGGTGTGTCCGGCCGCCCAGTAGCCCATGTACCGGAACATGGACAGGTGCTGCCAGGTGACCAGGTTGTAGATCACGACGGCCAGCCACCACCAGAGGGTGACCAGGTCGAACATGGCGGTTCCGACGGTGAGCAGGCTGCGCCAGTTCCACATGAGCCGCTTGTAGCGGGCGACGTTCTGGAAGTAGCCGGCCGCCCAGCGGGGCATCTGCTGGGTGTATTCGTGCCAGTTCTCGGGGTCCACGGTGAGGGTGAGCGCGTCGGCGGTGTACCAGGTCTTGTAGCCGCCTTCGTGGAGCTTCCAGGTGATGTCCATGTCGGCGCTGATGAGGCCGTTGGGGAAGCCGCCGACGGCGCGGACGACGTCCGTGCGGAAGGCGTAGGAGGCGCCGGTGAGGACCTGGAGGCGGCCGACGGTGCGCTGGCAGATGCGCCACCACTGGGAGCCGAGGCTGTACGCGAAGCGGCGGGCCTCGATGAAGAAGCCGGTCTCCTGCAAGGGCAGGATGCTGGAGCAGGTGGCGTCGTAGCCGCGGGCGATGTCCGCGACCATGCGGCTGATGCAGTCCGGTTCGGGCTTGGAGTCGCCGTCGAAACCCACGATGACGTCGCCGGTGATGTGCGGCAGGGCGTGGTTCTGGTTCGCGGCCTTGTCGGCGAACGTGGTCTCGAGGACGAGGGTGGCGCCGGCCTGGCGGGCGACCTCGGCCGTGTTGTCCTTGCAGGAGTCGGCGACGACGATGAGCTGCTCGATCGGGTAGGGCTGGTCCAGGCAGGCCTGGACCAGCTCCCCGATCGTCTCGGCCTCGTTGTGCGCGGGGATGAGGACGGAGACGGTCGGCTGCATCAGGCGCGGCTTCTCCTCGTGACGAAGCGCAGGACGGCGCCTGCTCCGCCGATCAGCAGGGCGACTCCGGTGAGCAGCATCGCTCCCAGCCCGGTGTGGGCCATCGCTCCGGAAGGCATTGGTTCTCCTCTGTGTCATGGCGGTCACAGCCGCTCGATGTGCGGGGCGTCGGGCATGACGCCCCGGGTGTCCAGCACGAACTGCGCGTGGTCGGCGACGTGCTGGAGGTCGAAGGTGTCGTGCGGGGTGAGCAGCACGACGGCGTCGTAGACGCTCAGGTCCTCAGGGATGGCCCGGAAGTCTCGCGGGGTGAGCTTCGGCAGGTGCGGTTCGACGATGTCGACGGCGGCGCCCTTGGCGCCCAGGAGCTCGACGACCTCGACGGCCGGCGACTCCCGCAGGTCGGCTGTGCCGGGCTTGTAGGCGAGGCCGAGGGCGAGGATCCGGGCCCCGTTCAGCAGGGTGCGGCGGGCGTTGAGGGCGTCTTGCAGGCGGGTGACGGTGTAGGCGGGCTGCGCCTCGTTGATGTCCTGCGCGAGCTCGACGAGCCGCATGGCGTGCCGGTGCTGGGTCCGGGCGTGGTGGGTGAGGTAGACCGGGTCGACGGGCAGGCAGTGGCCGCCGACGCCGGGGCCGGGCAGGAACTTGGTGAACCCGAACGGCTTGGATGCGGCAAGGTCGAGGGTGTGCCACACGTCGACGCCGAGCGTGCGGGCGAGGTGGCCGAGCTCGTTGACCAGGGCGATGTTGACGTGGCGGAACGTGTTCTCGAAGACCTTCGCCAGTTCCGCCGCCTCCAGGCTCTGCGCCGGTACGACGTCGCTGGTGACGGAGGTGTAGAACTCGCAGGCCCGGCGCAGGCATTCCTTCGTCAGCCCGGCCACGATCTTCGGCGTGTTCTCGAACCGCCACTGCTGGTTGCCCGGGTCGATGCGTTCGGGGCTGAAGGCCAGGTGGAAGTCGGCGCCGGGCCGGGCGCCGGAGCGCTGCTCGATGATGCGGCCGACGACGTCCCGTGTGGTGCCGGGGTGCGTGGTGGACTCCAGGACGACGAGCGCGCCGTCGTCCACGGAGTCGGCGAGGGTGCGGGCCGCGGACTCGATGAACGAGAGGTCGGGCTGACGGTCCTTGAGCGGGGTCGGCACCGTGATCACGGCAGTGTCGAAGCCTGTGAGGTGGATGTCGTCGCCGGTCGGCAGGTAGCGGCCGGTGGCGAGCGCGGCCGCCAGTCGCTCGTCGGGCACGTCTTCTACGTAGGAGGTGCCTGCCTGCAACTGTGCGCAGCGGTCGGGGTCCGGTTCGAAGCCGGTCACGCGGTGGCCGGCCTCGACGGCGGCCATGGCCAGGGGCAGGCCGACGTAGCCCTGCCCCATCACGGCGATCTTCACTGGTTGTTCCTCGGGTCGTTGGTGGTGCCGAGCGCGTCGATGGCCCGGCAGATCTGGAGGTGCTTGCGGCGGGTGCGCAGCGATTCGTGTCGGTGCAGCGCCCGGTCGGCGAGCCAGTACGCGGCCTTCCAGGCGAGGACCAGGCCGTGGTGGAGGACCGAGGCGAACAGTCCGCCGAAGAAGGCGACGAGCAGCAGCTGATGGGTGGTGAGGGTGACGGGCATCAGGTGCCGCCCTGCTGCGCGGCACGGCCCTTGAAGAGGCCGCGGAAGGCGGCTCCGGCGAAGAAGGCTCCGCCGACGAGGCAGGCGACGGCCGTGGCGTGGTGTTCCTGGTAGGCCTCACGGGCGCCTTGCAGGAGGCAGGCCATGGCCAGCAGGCTGAAGAACCACGGGTCGTTGGCGCCGACCAGGAGGGCCAGCACGGCGATGACGGCGATCGTGAGCGCGATCAGGCCGGTGTATTGCATCAGAGACTCCCTGGGCGGGTCAGGACGCGGTCTTGAGGTCGTCGGGGTCTTCGTGGAATGCCGCGGCGGCCTGCTGCCGGGCGCGGGCCGCGGAGACTCGTTCGAGCCGGTCCCGGCGGATTTCGGCGCTCCAGCACGTCGGGTCGACCTGCTCGCCCCGCCACAGGTGGCCCATCAGCGCAAGGTGCGTGCCGCAGGCCTCCGTGCCGTCGATGGCCAGGGCCTCGGCGTCGCCCTTGTAGCGGGGGACGTCGGTGTCGAGGCGCCAGCGCTCGTTGTGGGCGAGGCCGGCCACGATGCCGTCGCGCTGTTCACGTGAGGTGCCGCGCTCGAGCTGCTTGACGTTGGCGAGGCACTCCTGCCGGACGGGGCAGCGGACGATGCACACCACGCGTGCCTCATGCGTGCGGGCCTTGTCGAAGAACAGGTCGGGGTCCTCGACGGCGCACGCCATGTGTGCCATCCAGTCGTGCCGGTGGGTCCCGGTGTCGGGGACAGAGCCGGTGTAGGCCATGGCTCACTCCGCCGCCTTCGCGGTGCCCTTCGGCGCCTTGCGGATGGTGACCTTGCGGTCGCCGCGGCGTACGGCTTCGGCCAGGTGGTCGGAGACACGCAGCCGCACGACCCGGTGTGCGGGCGAGATGAACGTCTCGTTGGTCTGGGGGTTGCGGCGTGTGGACCGCTTGACGCGGTGTGAGACGAACGTGACGAAGTTGGTGATGGCCACGTCGTGGCCGCTCGCGTTGGCGCGGGCGATGGCGTCGAAGGTGGCCATCACTGCCGGCCGTACGGCGGCCGGGGTGCTGCCGAGGTCGTTGGCGACGACTTCGAGCAGGCTCGTGGTGGTCAGCCGGCGGGTGATGATGGTGGGCTTCTTCTTCACGGAGCGCTCCAGTCAGGATTGGGGTGGTTGTGCCGTCCGCCGCCGGGGCCGCTGGTCATCCGCGGCGGCGGACGGGGTCTGTGTCAGGCGCGGGCCCGCCAGGCGGTCGCGGTCTGGTCGGCGAACTGCTGGAGCTCGTCGGGCAGGGAGCTCGCGTCGTCGGCCGGCGACGGTCCGGGCCACAGCTGCCGCACCGCGCGGGCGTTGGCGAGGTCCGAGCGCAGCTGCGTGTTCTCCGCGCAGGTCGCGTCGAAGGCCTTCAGCTGCTGCTCGAGCTCTTTGACGCGCTGCTCGGCGCTCTCCTTGCCGGTGAGGGCGGTGTGCAGTTCCTCGTAGGCGCCGTCGAGTTCCGCGCACAGGCCGACCAGCTTGCAGGCCAGCTCGTCGACTTGGGCGTCCTTGCGGGCGGCCTCGGCGCGCAGCACGGAGCGGGGTACGACGTAGCGGTGTGCGCCGCGGGCGGCCGGGGCCACCTGGTAGAGGACGGTCGCGGTGCCTGCCGTGCCGAGGGACAGGAGGATGTAGCCGATCATGCTGTTCTCGCCTTCTCGGCGGCCTTGCACAGCGTGCAGTTCGCCTTCAGGCAGGCGTTGCCGTTCGCGATGGACAGTTCGTGGTAGGCGCCGAGGTTGGCGTCCTGGAGGTCGGCGACACGCTGCTCGAGGCTCCTGTTGCGGTCCCGTTCTTCGGCCAGTTGCGTGCGGAGCCGGTTGGCCTGGGCGTCGCTGAGCCGGGTACGCCAGCGGCGCAGGAAGCTGGGCGTGGTCATCTGGTCCTCCGGGTGGTTGCCATGGCCTCGTCGAGGCGGCGCGTGAAGGCGTCGAGGTCCTCGGTGAGGCCGGAGGCGATGGACTTCTGGAAGTCGGTCTGCTCGCCGGCCTCGGCGACGTAGCGGACCCACAGGTCGGCGCCTTCCTGGGTGAGTTCGGTGCGGGCCTGGAACGCGCCGCGCGGCCGGTAGGCGGGCAGCCGGTCACCGCTGCGGACCTGGTTGGCCATGTTTTTCGCGGTGACGCTGCTGGGATAGGTGCCGGCCATCACCCACAGGCCGGGCATCTCCTGGGCCTGCTGCGCGGCGTGCTGGTGGTCGGAGCGGCCTCGCTTCACGCGCCCGCTCACAGCCGCTCACCTCCCACGCCGGCGGTGGTGTCGGCGGGGTCGAACAGGCTGAGCATGCGGTGGCCTTCGAAGGGCTCGCGAGGCAGCAGTTCGCCTTGCCCGGGCGGCGTCGGGATGGGCCGCGGCTTGGGGTCGGGGTCGTCCTCGGGCCGGAACTCGGTGCAGGTGTAGTCGGCGTAGACCTCCTGCTCCTGCGTCTCGGTCAGCCACTCGGCGGGCCGCTTGCTCATGAGGGCGACGAGGATCAGCGGGCAGCCGTTGGCGTCGTCACCCTGCCGGGTGGGCCTGTCGTGGAAGCAGCGGTCGCAGTTCTTCGCCGCCCAGACCTCCCACTGGCTGCTGTTGGAGAAGGTCGATTCGTCGCGGGCGGCCGCGAAGGCCTCGTCGTAGGTGCGCATCAGTCGACGTCCTCCCGCAGGCAGGCGGGCATCCGTACGACGTGCTCGCGCAGGACACCGGTCTTGACGTCGTAGTCCTGGGCGACGGCCCAATTGGCCTGCGGGAACGCATCCTTGAGGATCATGGCCGCCTGGTAGTGCAGGCCGCGGTCATACAGCGGCACTTCCTGGCCGGTGACGCCGAAGACGGTGGCCACCCACCGTTTGCCGATGGGCCAGTTGACCCGGGTGAGACGGACTTCCTTCACGGCGCGGCCGACGAGCGTGTACAGCTGCTGCCGCAGCGCGGACACGGTCTCGCCTGCCGCCCGGTGCACGGCCGGCTGGGGGCTCATGCGTCGCCGCCGGGGTGGAAGCAGCCGCGGATGCCGGACTGGAGGCGCTCGTAGTTGGCGATGGTGCGCGGGCTCCAGCGGTGTTCGGGCCCGTGGATGTCGCGGTACCAGGCGTCGCAGGTGGCGAGCAGCAGGACCTCGCGGTCGTTGTCGCGGGCCTGGGCGCCGCCGTCGGCCGGGGTGACCCGGTCGGCGTGCTCGGCGGCCAGCCGGGCGAAGGCGTCCTCGAGGGCCGGGGCGTCCAGGAAGTGACGGTCGGGGTCGGTGAGGGGCAGGGCGTCGTGCAGACGGCCGAAGTAGACGGTCTGGGCGCGGCGGAAGTGCCGCAGCCGGAAGGCTCCCCAGCGGGATCGAAGGCAGCTCAGCAGCTGCGGTCGGGTGGTGCGACGGCTGATGTGCATCGTTGCGGTCATCGCCATCACGTCCCTTCAGTGCAGTCGGTGGTGTCGGGTCGGTGCAGGGCCGCGCGTGCGGCGGCGGCCCCGCGTTGGGCGATCTCTGGTCCGGGCGGGCGGCGCCGGCGGCGCCACAGCTCGGGTGGTGCGGCGAGCAGGTCTGGGGGTTCGGCGACCGGGTCGGCGATCAGCTGGGCGACGGCGACCAGGAGGCGGCCGAACGACATGTCGTCGTGGCAGCGGACCTGGGCGACGGCTTCGCGGAGCTGGTCGATGGACCAGTCCGGTCGGCAGGCTGCGGCGAGCTGGAGCAGCTGGTGCGTCGCGGGCCGCGGGAGGTCGGTCATGTCGGCCTCCGCAGGGGTTCGGGAGGCCGGTACGGGGTGTCGGCGCACGCCTTGCACGGGGCGCCGGTGAACCGCATGACGCCGTCCTCGCAGTCGACGAGGCCGCACCGGGAGCGGCGGGGCTCGGGGATGCGCAGGGCGGCCCCCAGCAGCCAGCGGCCCGGGTCGCGGATCTCCTGGGTGGACGCGAAACGGAACTCCAGTCGCGCCCGCAGGACTTCACCGTCGATGCCCGCGTCCAGCTGGCGGCCGATCTCCCGCGCCGCCTGCCGCACCACGTACGGCGACAGCCCGGCCATCAGCGGCTTGACAGGTTCGAGGACTCGCCAGATCCGCGGAGCGAGACTCAGCTGCGGCCCCGCGTACGGGCGCCGGTACGCGGCGGGAAGCGGAGGGTTTTCCACAGGGCCTCGCGCTACAGCCTGAGCTCGCCTGCGGCGGATGGAACCACCGGCCGGCGGTTCCTCCGGTGAGTCAGTCAGGTGGTGTTCCTTAGACGCGAGGGATCCCCCGTCAAGATCCCCACCCGATCCCTCATCAAGATCCCCAGTCAGCGAGGGCTGCGTGGGTTCCTCGAACACGGTGTAGACGTGGCGGCCGCGGTATCCGGCACGCCGGTCCACGGCGATCCAGCCGAGGTCTTCCAGGCCGCGCAGGATGCGCCGCACCGACCGCACATCGAGCGCCTGGCCGGCCTTCTTCCCGGACCGGTGACGCAGCACCTGCCCGAGGTCGGCGAGCGTGAGGTGATGCCCAGTCGCCGTCGCGTAGGCCAGGGCCGCGTACACGCGCAGCTGCCGGGGGCTGAGCGCCTCCGCAGCACGGGACGGCACCCAGGCTGCATGCTCCGCCCGGGAGGCGACCCGCACGCGCCGTACGGCCGTCGTGCCGGTGCCGCCGGGCAGCGTGCGCCGGTAGCTGGTGACCTCGGCGATGTCGTCGTCCGGGGCCGGCCGCATCAGCTGGGTCAGCGCCCGCTCGACACTCGACCGGGACAGCCCCAGCAGGCCCCCGAGGTAGGAGACCCCGGCCTCACAGCCGGTCTCGCGCCGCTCCAGGGCGGCGATCTTGACGTACACGGGCAGGGCGGCGTCGGCGTAGTAGCCGACGATGACGCGCAGCG
This sequence comes from Streptomyces plumbidurans, assembly GCF_019857225.1. Lineage (GTDB taxonomy): Bacteria > Actinomycetota > Actinomycetes > Streptomycetales > Streptomycetaceae > Streptomyces > Streptomyces plumbidurans. Next base: position 71,696 of record NZ_JAFJSY010000025.1, on the reverse strand, counting down.
GTACACGGACTCGCTGAGGCATGGGTCACCTCCCTTCAGGGCTTGGCGGGGCGGGCGGGTCGGGTCAGTCGTCGTTGCTGTCGCTGGCGTCGTCGCGGGCGGCGTTGAGGCTCGCGGCCAGGCCGTCGGCGACCGTCTTCAGCTCGTGCATGGCTTCGGTGACGGTGAGGTTGGGCGTGTGCAGCACGCGCCGCGAGTAGTTCGCCCAGTGGTGCAGCGCGGCCCGCAGGCGCGCGGTCTCGAGGTAGGCGAGCCGGCCGCCGGTGAGGCGGAGCGTGGACTCGTCGAGCTCCAGCTGCCCGTCGTCGTCGAGAGTTCCGCGGGCGGTGCGCTGCAGGTGCAGGAACCTGAGCGACTCCCGGACGATGCCTTCCTGGGCCTCGTTCGGCAGCTCCAGGGCGACGATGCGGACCTTGACGGAAGCTTCCTTCTCCGAGCCGGGTGCGGGCTCGGTGCGCTCGATCGCGGCGAACTCGCCGATGAAAAGGCGCCGGGCGGCGGGCGTGGCGTACACGGGGCGAACGTGCGGCTCGAGGGCCTCCTGGGCGCTCGCCGACACCTTGGCGTCAAATTTCATCTGCGTCATGAGGAACGGGCCTTTCGATTGCGCTCGTTGCGGATACGCATGCGTTGTTGGTTGCACGACCGGCAGTAGCGAATGCCGCCGCTCACGGTGGTGTTCTCTGGCGTGTATTCGTGGCCCTGCGGGCAGTGCGTGGCGGCGGCGTGCGCGGCCGTGACGGTCTCGCCGCGCAGCAAGTTCTCCCGCTGCGTGACCCCTTCCAGGTGCTCGACATTCACGCAGGCCCGATTGCGGCAGAGGTGGTCCAGCGAAAAGCCGTCCGGAATGGGGCCGATCTGGATCTCGTACGCCACGCGGTGTGCGAGCTGAGTACGTCCGGCCCATCGGAACTGGCCGTATCCGTTCGGCATCAGATAGCCGCTCCAGATGAGGCAGGGCGACGTGTAGCCCCGGTCCTCCGGCTTGGTCTTCGCCAGGAACCGTTGCGGAAGCTGGACAGCCGTCACGACTCGGACTCCTTGCTGGGGTTGTTCAGGCGCCAGACCCGGATGACGGCGCCGGGGTGCGAGAGGGCGTCAGAGCCCGTGAAGACGAAGGTCTTCGTCGCGGTCGTGGCGGTGACGACGCTGTCGTCGCGCAGCACGCCCGCGTCCTTCAAGGCGTCCTGGGTCGAGCGCAGCAGCTTGTCCAGGTCGGGCTTGCCGGTCGGGTGCGTGGGCGCGGAGGCCTTCAGCACGCCCGTGTTGCGGCCGGTGCCGTAGTGGTGCTTCGGGCGGCGCAGCGTGAACACGACCTCGAGGTGCACTGGCTCGTCGAGCGGTTTCCAGCCGATGTCGTATGCGTGCGCGTCGTGCCCGATGGCGTCCAGGGCTGCTGACTTGACTGCTTCCCGCCAGGGCTTGACCTTGGCCGACGACTCGTACATGGCGCCGGCCGCGTTGCGGGTCTTGGAGCCTTGCGGGCCGGGCGTGCCGTGCACAGTCAGCGTGAGGACTGGAATCTTGGGGTGGTGCTCGCCCGGAGCAGGCCGCGTCTGCGGAGCCGCCGTCAGGGGGGTCGGCTCCTCGTCGGCCTTGGCTCCCGCTGTGGGGGTGCTCGGGACCTCAGCGGGTGACTTTGACTCCGGGCGAGCGGTCTGGGGCCGACCCGGCGCAGGCGAGATCTCTGGAGCACAAGCAGCGCGAGCGCATTGCTCCTCCTTCGCCTTCGCTTCCGCGCGCGTCCTGTCCGCTGACGCGGATGACGTTGACGCCGGGTCGGCGGTCTGGGACCCGTTCCGCGCAGGGAGGGTCTGCGGGGCCTCTGTACGGAGAACAGGCCCCTCGTCTCCCTTCGCTCCCTGTCCGGCCGTGCATGACCCGGGGGCGGGTGACGTTGACGCGGAACGGGTGGTCTGGGGCCCGCCCGGCGCAGGCAGGGTCTCGGGAGCCGCGAAAGTGGACAGCTCCTCACCTGCCTTGGCTTCCGCACCGGCCCGGTTCACGGCGGCTGCGGACGGCTTTGACGCCGGGCGGGTGGTCTTCATCGGCCGGTCACCGTCCCGAACGTGATGCCGGGGGTGGGCGCGGTCCGGGCGTGGGCGGCGATCTCGCGCATCTGCTCCGCCCAGCTCGGGGAGAAGTCGCGCGGGGTCTGGCCGGCGAGGGCCTTGAGGACGTCGCCGTGGATGGAGTCGAGGGCGACGACCGGCTCGGGCAGGCCGCAGATCTCGGTCAGTCCGCGCGCGATGTTCGCCGGGTTCCATCCGGTGAACACGACGGGCCCGGCGTACGGCTGGAGGGGCGCGCCGAGGCTGTAGAGCAGGCAGGTGCCGACGGGGTTGCGCGGGTACTTCTTCGGGTCGAGGAGGCCGCAGTCGTTGACCCAGCCGGTCACGGCGAGCCGGGCGTCGAGGCGGACGCGGGCGCGGCCTTCGACTCCGATGACGGCTTCCCAGTCGAGTGCGCCGTCGTGGTGGGTGAGTTCGCCGTCCGTGGCGATGATCGCGTACCGGAGGGATGTCATGATGCGGGCCTTTCGTGGGTCTGGGCGGGGTCGCCGATGAAGCGCAGGCGCAGGGCCCAGACGGATTCGTCGCGGGCGAGCTCCACTTCGAAGGAGCCGCGGGGCTTGAAGTCGCGGATCAGGCCGGCCCGGATGCGGTAGGCGGCCCTGAGCGCGGACTGGCGGGACGTGTAGGGGCCGGTGGTCAGCCACTCGCCGGGCTGCTCGCGCAGCTGGCGCGCACGCTTGCGGTAGAGCTGCGTCCAGCCGGTCGCGCTGCGGCCTCGGACCGGTTCGGGCAGGCGGACGTGGTCCCGGGTGATCCAGCCGTTCATCACGCAGATGGCGACGGCCTGGTCGACGGTGTCGGCGTTGAGACGGGCGCAGGCCCGCTGACGGCGCGTGTAGATCGTCGGCAGGGCCAGGCCGAGGCGGCGGGCGGACTCCTTGGGAGCTTCGCCGTTCGCCGCGTCGATGAGCGCCGACAGGTGCACCTCGTACAGCGGGCACGGCACGCCTGCTTCGTCGGCCGGGCGGTGCTTGGCGACGGCCTGTTCGATGGCCTGAAGGGTGGCCAGGTTGTTGTCGCCGGAGGCGGCGCCCCACAGGTCCTCGATGAACGCGGCGAGGTCGTCGGCGGCGAGCTTGGCGGCCCACGGGAAGGCGAGGGTCTGTGTCACGGCCGGCCGCCTTCCAGGCGCCGCTTCAGGGCGGCGTTCTCGGCCTTGAGGCGGGCGACGGCGCCCATGTAGCGGGGCAGCGCGTCGCGTGCATGCTCGATGAACTGGAGGACGGGCAGCCGTTCGCTGTCGACCCACGTTTCGAGGAAGCAGATGGGTCCGGCCTGGTCCGGCAGCCGGGGCGGTTCGACGGACTCGATGGTCCAGGGGCCGTGCGGCGCGGCCGCGATGATGTCCTGGGTCTTCTTCAGGTCCTCGTCGGTGGGCAGGTCAAGCACCGGTGCCACCGCCCTCGGTGGTCTTGCGGCGCAACAGGTCGGTCTCGAACGGGATGTACTGGACCTTGCCGTCGAGGACGTCGCGGATGGTGCCGCTGACGACCAGGACGCGGTCGCCGAGAATGGCGGCACGCTTGGGGCCTGGCGGCACGTCGAGGGCGTCGCGGATGGCCGCCAGGAGGTCGCGGAGGTCGTGGTTCTCGGCCTCGGGTGCGCTCTTGCCCCCGGTGACGTGGAGCTGGTGTGCGATGCTGTTGGGCATCGGGTCCACCTCGGTTCTCTCAAGGTGCTGGGTTGGTGGGCCGAGGGCCTGTCGGCGGCTACCGGCGGGCCCTCAGTGCGTTCAGGAGCCGAGTGGCCGCGGGGTGCGGCACCGCCGGCACGCCATCCGGAGCACTGGGTTGCGGTGCCCGCAGGCCTCGCAGATCCAGCGGCAGACGACGTCGATCAGGGCGCGCATCAGGCCGCCGCGGGCGCGGCCGCCGCCGATGGGGCGAGGCCGGAGAGCAGGACCGTCAGCCGGGTGATCTCCACGTCGGTGAGCCCGCAGGTGGGGCAGTCGGCGGGGTTTGCTCGGCCGTGGTCGCAGGGCTCGTTCCAGCCGGCCTCGAAGGCTTCGTCGGCTGTGCGGCAGATGCGCGCCCGCGCCATCAGGCAGCGCTCTCGGTGCCGGGGGTCGACGGGCCCTCGTCGGGCAGCAGGTCGGCGATCGTGCAGCCGAGTGCTGTGGCGATCTTGCCGAGGTTGGCGGGCGAGAAGTTCGCTTTGCCCTTCTCGACCATCGACACGAGCTGCTTGCTGACCCCGGCGCGCTCGGCGAGCTGGGTCTGGTTCATCCCCGCCTCGATCCGCTTGCGCCTGAGGCGCACTCGGTCTGGTTCGGTTCGCGTTCTCATGTGCAGAACAGTAAGAGGAGGTATCTGACAGTACAACCCCTACCGGTCAGTAGCTCTGACTTTCTTTGACATGAGCTCTCGGGGTTGTACCGGTTGCGCCTCGAAGTGTGGAGATTGTGTGAGGAGCCCTAGCGGGCCCTCCGTCAAGGTTCGATACAGTCCAAGACAGTCCAACATCCCCGTATACAGAGGAGAGGTTCCCGATCATGGGAGCACCGGCGACACCCCCACCGCCGGAGGCGACGCTCATCCGCCTCGTAAGGGAGGCAGCCGGACTGAGTCCGGAGGTCGCGGCGGCGCGCATGGACATCAAATTCTCAGGCAGCCGCTGGCGCCAGATCGAGCGCGGCTGGCGGAAAGACAGCGACACCCAGGTCATCGCCCCACCGACGACCCTCGCCCACATCTGCTGGACACTCGGCATCAGCGCGGACCGGCTCGCCGAGACCGGCCGCGAAGACGCCGTGCTGATCCTGCGGGAACTCGAGCGGTCGAAGGCGCCGGCCGCGCAGGAACGCCAGGAGGCGGCCCCGTTCGCGGAGCTCGAGGAATGGCAGCAGCGGGTGATCCTGAACGCACTCGACGAACGGCCCCGGACCGCACAGGAGAAGGCGCTCCTGTTGCGCACGCTGGCCGCGAAGATCGAGGCGCAGGGCGACGAGGAAGAAGCTCCCGACGAAGAGCCGAGAGCCCGTCAGTTCCCGGGCCGTAGCGCGTAGTAAGCCCATACCTAACGCTTCATCACGACTCCGTCACGATCGGCATTTATGCGTCTGACGGAGTCTATTTCTGTCGCATTCTCATCACCTGTACGACGCATTCAAGTCAACCGTGTGCTGCTCGACGGGGGTGGGGATGCTTCCCATCATTGCGGGCGCACTCGGCGCAATTGCTCTTGTCGTGGCGCTGCTCTTCCGGCGGCTGAGTCAACTCAGCCGGCAGCTCATGGTGCTACGCGTCGAGCGCGACAGCGAAAGAATCCTTCATCAGATTGGACTCCACCCAGGACCGACCCTGTTAGATCTGGCAGGACCGGCGAGCGAACCGGTCAGGCGGAAACGGCACCTCACCCTGTACGTGGGCGGCCTTGCGGCAGCCGCGGCCAGGCTGCGCCACCTCGGGCGCCATCATCCAGGCGCCACTGCGGCCGTCGGAGCCGCCACGGTGGCGGCCGTCTGCACCACCGCCGCGCTCCTGGCCCTGGGAGGCGGGCCGCCGCCACCCCACCGAGGCCACGGAGCGCCGCCGGCCATCACGTCGCCAGGACCCAGCGGCACAGCAAGCGTCTCGCCGGAACCCACCCAGACAGGGACGACGAACGCGCCGTCACCGTCAGCCAGGGGCCCCTCCGCAGGATCGGGCTCCGACGAAGGAGGTGATGCGGCGATGTCCTCGAGCGGGCCCATCGCCCAGCAGCCGCCCACCCCGCCGGGCACCGGGCCGGGCGGCGAGCCACCGCCGGGCGGCCCGACAGCCAGCAGCCCCGGGCAGCCGCCGGGTTCCAGCCCACCGGCGACCACCGCGCCGCCGACCGCAGGCCCTCCCCCGACCTCGGCGCCGCCTCCTCCGACGATCGGTCCGGGCGCTCCGCCGCGGCTATGCGTCGACGTCCGCACGCTCGTCGAGCTGAAGCTGTGCCTCGGGCTGTGAGCTGCCCTCCGACGTGGCCCCGAGCGACATCCGGTGCAGCTTCACACTGGCCGGATTGAAGCCGGGGCCACTGCGGCCCGCGTCGAGGACCTCGATGCTGTACAGCGCCGCGATCACGTCATGCCGCACGTCAACCGGCTCCGCCTCCCACGCCTGACGGCTGATCCCGGCCATGCGCGTCAGCAGCCGCTGCCGCGCGGTCGTCGCCAGCTTCTGCCGCAGCTCGCGGATCTTCTTGTCGAAGCTGGCCAGCGACAGCATCGCCAGGCCCGCGTCGACGTCCGGATGGTCGGCGAGGTCCTGGAGCTGCTGCACCGTGTGCGCCTTGCGCGCCTCCAGCGCCGTGATCTGCGCGGCGATGTCCGGTGCCCCGTCCGTGGCCGCGGCGTGCAGCTCGGCGAGCAGCCGCGGCGAGCTCAGCAGCCGCAGCACGCGGCCGGTGACGTAGGCGTCCAGATGCTCGGCGTTGCGCGACATGTGGCACTTCGAGCAGTCGTACACGCGCCGCGGATCCGACTTGCGGATCGGCTTGGTCCGCCACTCCGCACAGCCGCACCGCCCGCAGGTGATGGCGCCGGTCAGCAGGTACTTGCGCGCCGGGCCGGGGTTCGGCTTCTCCTTGCGCTTTTGCGCCCGCAGCGCGATGAGGGCCTCGCGTTCCTCGTTCGTGATGACGGCGTCCCAGCTGGCCTCGTACAGCACCCCGTCGCGTTCCATCATCCCGGCGATGCGCGGCGCCGTGAGCACGTTCCACAGCACCTTCGACGTCCACCGTCCGCCCTGGGTCGTCGTCGACACCGAGTTCATGTAGGCGAGGCCGCCGTTCACGGACAGGCCGGCCAGCATGCGCCGGGCCACCTTCGCCAGGTGCTCCGTCTCTTCAGGGACGGGCAGGTTGAAGTCGAGGATGGGCACTTCGGTCTGCCCTCCCGTCTCACGGTCGACGACCGTGCGGGTCTTGCCCGTCGGCGCGCCCCACCCGTACGGCCGGTGGCCGCCCTGCTGGCTCTTGCCGTGCCGGGTGACCATGCGCGTGTAGCCCTCTTTGCGGCGGCGGGAGAGGTTGTCGACCTCGCGGCAGGCCTGCGCGGCCTCGATGCGCAGGACGAAGCGGTCGTCGGGGCTGGACAGGTCGCGGACGCCGCTAACGGAGGCGAGCGGGATGTGCCGGGTGTCGGCGATGTTGAGGAGCAGCTCGAGGTCGTACGGCTGCCGGATGAGCCGGTCACCGTGGTAGGTCATGATCCCGTCGTGGTGGTGATCCGCCTTGGGATCGCCGGGGATCAGCTTGCCGCTGTCGCGGTCGAGTGTGAGCAACATCCTGTCCCAGTCGGGGCGTTTCCTGTCACGCCGCCACGCGGAACGGGAGTTGTCGACGTAGACGCAGCAGAAGTCCGGCCAGGTCAGACGGGCTCCCGCCTCGCGGCCGCGTTCCTCCTGGTGCTCGCACTTCTCCAGGGAACCGTCCGGAGCGTATGAGAGTCTCGTGTACAGGCAGGGCCGTTGCGGGATCTCCAGCACGCGCGGCCTCCTTCCGGGGCATCTGACTATGATGCCTCGAAGTCGGTGTTTTCTAGGGGGTCAAGTGCTCGATGCCACCAACCGCTCTGGGGGCACCGCCACGGCCTCTCCCCCGGCCGCCACCACACAACTCGCCGTCGCCGCGCCCGGGCCCGTGCCCGCGCCCGTGCCCGCGGGCCTGAATGCGCGCTGCACGCGCGTGCTGCACTCGCCCTGGTCACGGCTGTCGCTGCTCGTCCTGCTGCTCGCCGCCGCCGCGAGCGCCGTGCTGATCTACGAGCCGCAGAAGCTGCTGGCGCACGGCTGGCCGCCGCAGCTCGGCGGGGCCGCGGCGACCGTGGTCTTCGCGGTGGCGTACGGCCTGTGCACCGTGGCCTTCGTGCCGCGGCCGCTGCTGAACCTCGGGGCGGGTGCGCTCTTCGGCTCCCAGCTCGGTACCGGGGCGGCGCTGGCGGGCACGGTCCTGGGCGCCGGGATCGCCTTCGGCCTCGGCCGCGTGCTCGGCCAGGACGCGCTGCGCCCGCTGCTGCGGGGCAGACTGCTGAACGCCGCGGACGGGCAGCTGAGCCGGCACGGCTTCCGCTCGATGATGGCGGTCCGGCTCTTCCCGGGGGTGCCGTTCTGGGCCGCGAACTACGGTGCCGCGGTCTCCCGTATGGGCTGGCTGCCCTTCCTGCTCGCGACGGCGCTCGGCTCCGTTCCGAACACCGCCGCCTACGCCGTGGCCGGCGCCCGTGCCTCCGCGCCGACGTCGCCCGCCTTCCTGATCGCCATGGCGTGCATCGCCGTACCGGCGCTGGTGGCCGCCGTGGTGGCCTGGCGCAAGCGGCACCACCTCAGAAGTCGCTAGGCCGTCACGCGGCTTCCAGGATCATCGCGTTGGCCAGGCCGCCCGCCTCGCACATCGTCTGCAGGGCGTAACGCGCGCCACGCGCGCGCATGGCGTGCACGAGGGTGGTCGTCAGTCGGGCGCCGCTGGCGCCGAGCGGGTGGCCGAGGGCGATGGCACCGCCGTGCACGTTGACCTTGTCGAGGTCGGCGCCCGTCTCCTGCTGCCAGGTCAGCACGACGCTGGAGAACGCCTCGTTGACCTCGAACAGGTCGATGTCGTCGAGCGACAGACCCGCCCTGCGCAGCACCTTCTCGGTCGCCGGTACGACTCCCGTGAGCATCAGCAGCGGGTCGCTGCCGGTGACGGCGAAGCTGTGCAGCCGCGCGAGCGGGCGCAGCCCGAGGCGGGCCGCGGTCTCGCCGGCCATGATGAGCACCGCGGAGGCGCCGTCGTTGATGGGGCTCGCGTTGCCCGCGGTGACGTTCCACTCGATCTGCGGGAAGCGCTCGGCGAAGCCGGGGTCGTGGTAGGCGGGCCGGAGGCCGGCGAGGATCTCGGTGGTGCTGCCCGGCCGGACGCACTCGTCGCGTGTGACGCCCTCCAGGGGCGCGACCTCGGCGTCGAACAGGCCCTGCTGCCAGGCAGCGGCGGCCTTGTGGTGCGAGGAGACGGCGAAGGAGTCCATCTGCTCGCGGGAGATGGACCACTTGGCGGCGATGAGTTCGGCGCTGATGCCCTGCGGGACCAGGCCCTCGGGGTAGCGCGCGGCGACGCCGGGGCCGAAGGGGTCCTTGCCCTCCGGCACGTTCGACCACATCGGCACCCGGCTCATGGACTCCACGCCGCACGCCACGACGATGTCGTACGCGCCCGCCATGACGCCCTGCGCGGCGAAGTGCACGGCCTGCTGGGAGGAGCCGCACTGGCGGTCCACGGTGGTCGCCGGGACGGTCTCGGGGAAGCCCGCCGACAGGGCGGCGTAGCGGGTGGTGTTCATGGCCTGCTCGCCGACCTGGTCGACGGTGCCGCCGATGACGTCGTCGATCAGCGCGGGGTCGACACCGGAGCGTTCGACGAGGGCGCGCAGGGTGTGGGCGAGGAGCTCGACGGGATGGACGTGGGCGAGGGCGCCACCCGGCTTGCCCTTGCCGATCGGGGTGCGTACGGCTTCGACGACGACGGCGTCACGCATGTGCGGGCCTCCATGAGGAGCAGTGACCGGACCACTGCCGGACTACCAGTGAGTAGGAAATCCAAACTCACCATAGCTCTGCGAGTTGGAAAAACAAACCCTCCCCTAGACTGGGCCTCATGGCCGCCCCGAAAGATCCGCGCCCCTGCTCCATCGCCGACACGCTCGCGCTGGTCGGCGAGAAGTACTCGCTGCTCGTCCTGCGGGAGGTGTGCCTGGGCAACGGCCGCTTCGACCAGCTGGTGCGCAACATCGGCGCCCCGCGCGACATCCTGGCCACCCGGCTGCGCCGCCTCGTCGACGCCGGGATCCTCGCCAAGCGCGTCTACAGCGAGCGGCCCCAGCGCTTCGAGTACCGGCCCACGCAGGCGGGACTCGACCTGGAACCGGTCCTGATGACCCTCATGGAGTGGGGCGACCGTCATCTGCGCACGCAGGACGACCGCCCCATGGTCATCGAGCACATCTGCGGCACCGAACTCGTCCCCGTGGTCACCTGCGGGGCCTGCGGCGAGGCGGTGCGCCACGAGGATCTGACGGCCCACCCGCAGGCCGAGGGCTGGACGGTCTCGGGACCGTCGGCGGCCTGACCAGGCTCAACGGCCTTGCGACAAGGGCGAGTTCAGGGTTCCGCCGGGTGGGGACGGCGAAATCCGTGACCCATGACATACGGTCTGGGTAGCCGTCCGGTAGCGCGCTGTCAGGTCTTCCCCCTAGGCTTGTGCCATGTCCCCCGACTCCATGACCCCTGGTTCCGTACGCTTACGGTCGGCCGCCGAGGTGAACGAGCAGATCCGCGCCCTGTGGATGCGCGCGGGCGGCACCCTGTCGGCCCAAGAACGCGCGGAGTACGAGCTGTTGGTGGTCGAGTGGGCGGCCGCGATCCGCGCCGACGTCATCGAGGCGGCGTGACCGCCTTCCGCACGAGTTCGTAGGAACGCAGGCGGTCGGCCAGGGCGTGGACCGGCGTCACCAGCATCAGTTCGTCCGCCCCGGTCGCTTCCACCAATTCCGCCAGCCGCCCGGCGACCGTGTCGGGGGTGCCGAGCGCCTGCTGCGCGCGGAAGGCCGCCAGCGCCTGCGCCTCCTGCTCGGTGAAGGTGTGGGTCGCCGCCTGCTGCGGCGTGGGGAAGGGGAAGTCTCCCCGCCCCTGCAGCAGTCCGGCCTTGACCACGTCCATCGGGCCCGCGAGCCAGGCCGCCTCCTTCTGCGTCTCGGCGCACACCGTCTCCACGCAGATCAGCACACGGGGACGCTCGCACCAGCGCGAGGGGACGAAGTGCTCGCGGTAGTGGGCGAGTCCGGCGAGCGTGTTGTCGGGGCGGATGTGATGGGCGAAGGCGATCGGCAGGCCGAGTTCCGCGGCGAGCCCCGCACCGGCCGTGCTGGACGCCAGCAGCCACGGCTCGGGGAGCGTGCCGAGCGCGACCTCGTCCACCAGGAAGCGCAGGATCGCCGAGACGTCGCTCTTGTACTCCTCGTCCGTCGTCGGTCCTGCGCCCCGTCGCAGGGCCCGTGCCGTCGGCTCGTCGAAGGTGCCCGGGCCCCTTCCGACGCCCAGGTCGATCCGGTCCGGGTGCAGTGCGGCCAGGGTGCCGAACTGCTCCGCCAGCATGATCGGGGCGTGGTTCGGAGCGAGGACGCCACCGGAGCCCACCCGCAGGGACGACGTCGACGCGGCCGCGTGCGCGCTCAGGACCACGGGCGGAAACGCTCCGATGGCCGGCGAGTGGTGGTGCTCGGCGTACCAGAGCCGCCGGTAACCGAGTTCCTCGATGCGCCGGGCGAACGCGGTGGTGTCCCGGAGCGTGTCCACGGCCGGGGCGCCCGACTGCACCATGGCCACTTCGAGCGCGCTGAGCGGCGTGGTGATCATCCGGCCAGTATAGGAAGCGCCCGTCGGCGCCCGGGCGGGGTGGCCTGCGAACGGCGGGCGCGGACACGGAAGTTGGGTTGTTGCCGTACACCCCTTGGCCCAACACGCCCCATGCCCAACACTTGGCCGATGACCCAGCGCGTGGAGCTTGCGACCGTGATGGACCGGCTGGCCGTCGACGAAGTCGTCACCGACTACGCGGCGGCCGTGGACGACGGCGACTGGGAGGCGTACCAGCGGCTGTTCACGCCCGACGGGCGGGCGGACTACCGCTCGGCCGGCGGCATCGAGGCGAGCGCCCGCGAGGTCGCCGCCTGGCTCGCCGAGAACCTGCGCCTCTTCCCGATGCGCCAGCATCTGATCGTCAACCGCCGGGTGCGGTTCGAGACCCTGGACCAGGACACCGGCGACATCGCGCGCGTGCGGGCCGACTACGTCAATCCGATGCGGTTCACCGCCGACGGCGCCGAAGCGGCTGCTCCCGACTTCGTGTGCGGCGGCCGCTATGCCTTCGGGCTGCTGCGGACTCACGACGGCTGGCGGCTCACCGACGTGGTCGTGGAGGAGAAGTGGCGGCGCCTGCCCGAGCCGCACGCCGCGCATGTGACCGACTGATCACCGGTGGCTCTGTCCACGATCAGCGAAAACACGCACACTGGAGCTCCTGGCGGGTAGGGAGGCTCTCCATGAAGTCCTTCGGTCACTGGCTCGCCTCGCCGTGGCGCCGCTCCGCGCTCGCCGCGCTGGCCGGCGCCCTGCCCGTGCTGGCCTTTCCCGCCCCGTCGCTGTGGTGGTTCGCGTATGTCGCGCTGGTCCCCTGGATCGTGCTGATCCGTTCGGCACCGACCGGGAAACGGGCCGCCTACGACGGCTGGAGCGGCGGTTTCGGCTATCTGCTGGCGGTGCACCACTGGCTGCTGCCGAGCCTGCACGTGTTCATCTTCCTCATCGCCGTGCTCCTGGGCGCACTGTGGGCGCCGTGGGGCTGGCTCGTGCGGCGCTTTCTGGGCGGAGCGCCCGGCCCGGGGCGCGGACTCGCCGCCCTCGCCGTCCTGCCGTCGGGCTGGCTGCTGGTCGAGCTGGTGCGGTCCTGGCAGGGCCTTGGCGGTCCCTGGGGCATGCTCGGCTCCAGTCAGTGGCAGGTGGAACCCGCGCTGCGGCTCGCCTCGGTCGGCGGGGTGTGGCTGCTGAGCTTCCTGGTGGTGGCCGTCAACGTCTCGGTAGCCGTACTGGTGTCGGTGCGTGAGTCGAGGGTCCCGGCGGTGGCGGGCCTCGTCGCGACGGCCGCCGCGACCTCGGCGGCCTGGGTGTGGTCGCCGCGCCCGGACGTCGACGGCCGGACGCGGATCGCCGTCGTGCAGCCGGGCGTCGTCGACGGTGCCGCGAGCAGCGACCGGCGCTTCGACCGCGAGGAACGGCTGACCCGGCAACTCGTGGGACGCGACGTCGACTTGATCGTCTGGGGCGAGAGCAGCGTCGGGTACGACCTCGGCGACCGCCCGGACCTCGCGCGGCGGATCGCGTCGCTGGCCCGCGCGACGGGGGCCGACATCCTGGTCAACGTGGACGCCCGGCGCTCCGACAGGCCCGGTATCTACAAGAGTTCGGTGCTGGTCGGCCCCGACGGTCCGACCGGCGACCGCTACGACAAGATGCGGCTGGTGCCGTTCGGTGAGTACGTCCCCTTCCGCTCGGTGCTCGGCTGGGCGACCTCGGTCGGCAAGGCGGCCGGCGAGGACCGCAGGCGCGGCACCGAGCAGGTCGTGATGGACGTCGGGCACGGGCTGAGCATCGGGCCGATGGTGTGCTTCGAGTCGGCGTTCCCGGACATGAGCCGCCATCTCGCGGAGGACGGCGCGGACGTCCTCATAGCCCAGTCGTCGACGTCGTCGTTCCAGCACAGCTGGGCCCCCGAGCAGCACGCCTCGCTCGCCGCGCTGCGCGCCGCGGAGACCGGACGCCCCATGGTGCACGCGACGTTGACCGGCGTCTCGGCGGTGTACGGGCCGAGCGGGCAGCGGATCGGCTCCTGGCTCGGCACGGGTGCGAGCAGCTCGCGGCTGTACGACATCCCGCTGGCGCACGGCACCACCCCGTACGTCCGCTACGGCGACTGGCCGGTGCAGGTCTCGCTGCTCGTCCTCGCCGTGTGGAGCGTCAGCGAGGGCGTACGGACCGTGCGGCTCAGGCGGCCCGGTCCACCACCGCGCGTACCACGCGCTCGCACAGCTCATGAGTCGCCAGTGCGTCACGGGCGCTGAGCACCTTGCCCGCGCGCACGGCGTCGAGGAAGGCCAGCACGGCCTGTTCGATGCCGCGCTGCCGGGCCACGGGCACCCAGTCGCCGCGCCGGCGCACGGTGGGCTGGCCCTTGTGGTCGATCACCTCGGCGAGGTTGAGCACCTGACGCTTGGTGTCCTGTCCCGACACCTCGAGGATCTCCTCGGTCGAACCGCTGAGCCGGTTCATCACGCCCAGCGCGGTGAACCCGTCGCCGGACAGCTGCAGCACGATGTGGTGCAGCAGCCCGTCCTCGACGCGGGCGCGCACGGTCACGTCGTCGACCGGCCCGGGGACCAGGAAGCGCAGCGTGTCCACGACGTGGATGAAGTCGTCGAGGACCATCGTGCGCGGCTCCTCCGGCAGCCCGATCCGGTTCTTCTGCATGAGGATCAGCTCGCGCGGATGGTCGGCGCACTGCGCGTAGCCGGGTGCGTGGCGCCGGTTGAAGCCGACGGCGAGCGAGACGTCGCGCTCCTCTGCGAGGGCCACCAGCCGCTCGGAGTCGGCGAGTTCGTAGGCGAGCGGCTTGTCGACGTACGTCGGCACGCCCGCCTCCAGGAGCCGGGTCACGATCTGCGGGTGCACGGCGGTGGGCGCGTGCACGAAGGCGGCGTCCAGGTCCTGGGCGAGCAGCGCGTCCAGGGTGGCGTGCCGGTGGTCCACCGGGAGGTGCAGGCCGTCACCGACGCGGTCGAGGGTGGCCGGCGTCCGGGTCTGCAGATGCAGTTCGATTCCGGGCAGGGCCCCGAGCACCGGGAGATAGGCCTTCTGCGCGATGTCGCCGAGTCCGATGCAGCCGACCTTCACGGGGTGGTCTCCTCTAGCGCTTGCCTGCCGGTGTGCTGCCGGAAGCATACGGCTGCTGCGGCGGGCGCCAGCCGGCCACGGAGTCGAAGCTGCGCAGCAGGAGCCCGGGAACCGCCTTGGACAGCACGACGATCGCGGTGTCGCGGACGGCGGTCCGGGCGCGACCGGACATCAGGTTGAGGCGGGCGGCCCGGACCGATTGCCGTGCGATCGCGGTCGTACGGGGCAGCCGGGCGGCGCTGTAGGCGGCGAGGTCGTCGTGGTGGTGGGCGAGGACGATCGCGTCCTCGACGGCCTGGTTGCCGCCCTGTCCGAGCATCGGCGGCATGGCGTGCGCGGCGTCGCCGAGCAGGGCCACCCGACCGCTGTGGTAGGCGGGCAGCGGCTCGTCGAGGTGGTGGACGTCGTGGCGCAGGACGCCCTCGGGGCCGGTCGCGGCGAGGACGGCGGGGATCGGGTCGTGCCAGTCGCCGAAGCGGCGCAGCAGTTCCGCCTTCTCGTCGTCCGGAGCACGCTCACCGGCCGGGGCGACGGCGGCCGCGTAGGCGTAGATCCGGCCGTCCTTGAGCGGCTGCGTGCCCCACAGGCAGCCGCTGCCCCAGGTCTCGTGGGGGGCGAACTCGACGCCGGGCAGCGGGACGACGATCCGCCAGGTGGTGAAGCCGGAGTAGATGGGGCCGGGGTGGTGCGGGAAGAGGGTGCGGCGTACGGCGGAGTGGATGCCGTCGGCCGCCACGACGAGTTCGGCCTCCCACTCGCCGTCGGGCGTGCTCACCCGGGCCGGCCGGTCGGCGTCGCCGGGGTCGGTGAGGGTGGCCGCGGCCGCGGTGCGGACGGCGCCCTGCGGGATCCGGGCGGCGAGGCTGGTGACGAGGGTGGCCCGGTGCAGCAGCACGAGCGGTCCGCCGAAGCGCTCGGCGGACGCGTCGGCGCTGGAGCGGGAGAGCCAGCGCCCGCCCGGGGTGCGCAGTCCCGCGTCGCCCTGCCAGGCGGCGAGGTCCCGGATCTCGTCGCCGACGCCGATGACGTCCAGGGCGCGCAGGGCGTTGGGGGTGAGCGAGATCCCGGCGCCGACCGGCTCCAGGGAGTCGGCACGCTCCAGCACGGTGACCCGCATGCCGCGCTGGTGCAGGGCCGCGGCCGCGGTCAGGCCGCCTATGCCGCCGCCGATCACGACGGCCCTTCCGGGGTGTGCCATGACTCCTCCTTCTGTACGGCCCGCGCATCACTACAGGTGTAGTGCGCGCATGCGCCGACTGTACTACAGCTGTAGTGCCCCAGGTAGGTTGGTCTGCATGTCGACCTCCGTCCCTGTGGGCACCCCGAGCGCCTCACGCGCCGACCTCGTCGCGGACACCGCGCTCGCCCTGCTCGCCGAGCGCGGGATGCGCGGACTGACGCACCGGGCGGTCGACGAGGCGG
Organism: Streptomyces plumbidurans; assembly: GCF_019857225.1. Taxonomy (GTDB): domain Bacteria; phylum Actinomycetota; class Actinomycetes; order Streptomycetales; family Streptomycetaceae; genus Streptomyces; species Streptomyces plumbidurans. Next base: position 55,753 of record NZ_JAFJSY010000025.1, on the reverse strand, counting down.
CCGGGCTCCCCCAGGGCTCCACGTCGAACCTCGCGCGAACGCGGCAGTCACTGCTGGAGCTGGCGGTGCGGCGGCTGGCCGACCGTGAGGCGCGGGTGCTGGCGCTGCACGAGATGCCGGACCCGGCGGCCGGGCTCGCCGGCCTGGTGGACGCGCTGGCCCTCGCCACCCACCGCGCCCTGACCCGCAACCGCGAACTGACGCTCGCCCGCTACGAACTGGCCCTGGAGGCCACCCGCCGGCCCGAGCTGCGCGCGCACTTCGACGCGGCCGGCGCCCGCTTCCGCGATCAGCTCACCGGCATGGTCACGGCCATGGGCTCGACCGACCCGGCCCGGCACGCCCTGTCCCTCGTGGCCTGGGCGGACGGCCTGATGTTCTCCTGCGTGGCGGGGTCGTTCAGCGCTCAGGTGCCGAGCCTGGGCGAGGTGCGGGCCGGCCTGCAGGAGCTGCTGGACGGGATGCTCGGGAAGTGAGCCGGAGGGAGTGCTGCGAGGACCTCCGGCTGTGAAATCGACTGGTACGGGATCGGCGCACGGGACAGGATGCGGGCATGACCACCGAGCGCCGTGAACCCGCCACCACCGCCGACGAACGCACCATGCTGGAGGGCTGGCTCGAGTATCACCGGCAGACCCTGGCCTGGAAGTGCGAGGGCCTGAGCGACGAACAGCTGCGGACCTGTTCCGTGGAGCCCTCCACCCTCTCCCTCATGGGTCTGGTGCGGCACATGGCCGAGGTGGAGCGCAGCTGGTTCCGCCGGGTCCTGGCGAACGAGCCGGACGAGCAGGCCGGGCCCATCTACTACAGCGACGACGACCCGGACGGCGACTTCCGGCTCACCGACGCGGACACCTGGGCAAAGGCCCACGCCACCTGGCAGGCCGAGATCGAGGCCGCGCGCGGCCATGCCGCCCGCTTCGCCCTGGACGACCTGTCCGCGGGCAAGCACCGGCGCACCGGCGAGCGCTTCAACCTGCGCTGGATCTACACCCACATGATCGAGGAGTACGCGCGCCACAACGGCCACGCCGATCTGCTGCGCGAACGCATCGACGGCGCCACCGGCGACTGACGTCACCCGCGCCGCGCGCACCGCCCCCGTACGGGGCGGGAGATCACCCGTGCGGGGCATCCTCCGCCCGTCCGCTGTCCTCCGGGCCGCCGGACCCGTCATCGTTGCGCGCGTGCAACGAACGACGACCACCGCAACGCTCCTGGTCACCGTGGCCGTCTCGGCCCTCACAGGCTGTGTGACCGTCCAGCAACCACCCGGGCCCCGGCCCACCGCCGCCCCGCCCCACCCGCGCGGTGACACCGAGCCACAGATCGTGCAGGCACCGGCCCGCGAGGCGCTGGAGATGATCGGACCGTCCCGGCGCCCGAAGCCCAAGACACCGCAACGCCATCGCCCGTCGCCGCCGCCGAAGGCTTCGGCCCCGACCGCACGAGAGCCCGCACCCGCGCCGAGCAGACACCCCCGCCCTCCTACGACGCACCCGACGACGGAGCCGCACCGTCAGCCACACGTCGACATCCCGGACCTGACCAACGGAACGGGCCTCTGCGCCCTCGGCAGACAGTACGGGGGGTGGCGGGCCGACAGCCCTGAGGCGGCCATCTGCGAGCAGACTTACGGGCGTTGAGGGAGTGGGGTCCTGGCCGAACGAGCTAGGGCCGCTGTCGTGGCGGTCCCCAGCCGCCCCCCTCCGTGGTCGGGTCCTCGTCGGCCAGGCGCAGTTCCATCCGGGCGATGGCTGCTCGCATCCCGTCGCCGTAGGTGTCGTCCGCGAGTGCGCCCGCTGCGCCGCGGGCGCGGCGTACGTGGGTGCGGGCCGCGGCACGGTGGCCGAGTCGGACGTAGTCGGCTGCCAGGTTCAGATGGAGCGAGGGGTAGAGCGCACGCACCGCGAGCGCATCCTCGTGCTCGGCGGGGCGGTCGCCGGTGAGTTCCTCAGCGGCCGTCAACGCCCGTAGGTCCCAGGTGAGTTCGTCCGCCGGGTCGTCCTGGGTGTCGGCCATGTAGTGGGCGAGGGTGCAGCGGTGCAGCGGATCGCCGTCCTCGCCGATCTCCGTCCACAGCTGCAGGAAGCGGTGCCGGGCCTCCTCGCGGTCACCGGCGTGATGGAGCATGACGACCTGCCCGATCCGCGTCATCACGGCATCCGGCGCCGTCTGCTCCTGTCCCTGGGCCACCGCGTCCTCCGCACACTCACCGACATTCACCGACACTCACCGGCTGCTCGCCTGTCCCGGTCGACGCTAGCCGCAGCCCGCGGCATTCCCGGTCAGGCGACACCGGGCCGGTTTCGGGAGGACCGGCCCGGCGGTGTTCTCGGCCCACTCAGCCGAGGTTGGGGATCGTCCAGTCGATCGGCTGGTGGCCCTGGCGCGCGACCGCCTCGTTGATCTGCGTGAACGGGCGGGAGCCGAAGAACTTCTTCGCGGACAGCGGGGAGGGGTGCGCGCCCTTGACCACCACGTGCCGGGTCTCGTCGATCAGCGGGAGCTTCTTCTGCGCGTAGTTGCCCCACAGCACGAAGACCGCGGGGTCGGGGCGCTCGGCGACCGCCCGGATCACCGCGTCGGTGAACTTCTCCCAGCCCTTGCCCTTGTGCGAGTTGGCCTCGCCGGCGCGGACCGTCAGCACCGCGTTGAGCAGCAGCACGCCCTGCCGGGCCCACGGCATCAGATAGCCGTTGTCCGGGATCGGTGTGCCGAGCTCCTCCTTCATCTCCTTGTAGATGTTGCGCAGGGAGGGCGGGGTCTTCACACCGGGGCGGACGGAGAAGCACAGACCGTGGCCCTGGCCCTCGCCGTGGTACGGGTCCTGGCCGAGGATCAGGACCTTCACCCCGTCGTACGGCGTGGCGTCCAGCGCGGCGAAGACCTCCTCGCGCGGAGGGTAGACGGGACCCTGCGCCCGCTCCTCCTCGACGAACTCCGTCAGCTCCTTGAAGTAGGGCTGCTGCAGCTCGTCGCCCAGGACCCCGCGCCAGGACTCGGGCAGCATGGCGATGTCGGTCACGTCAACGTCCTTATGTCGTGCGGTCACTTCAGGTCTCAGAACCTACAGGCGACCACTGACAACGGCCTCGCCTCCGCGCATCGCACGGTCTACCAGCTGGTCTTGCGGTGCAGCTCCCACATCAGCATGATCGTCGACGGGTCCAGCGACTGCTCCGCGCCGGAGATGTCGTCGCTGGCCGCCACGTACTGCTTGCCCTGCCAAATGGGCAGCAGCCGGGCGTCGTTGACGATGATCTGCTGGGCCTGCTCGAAGTCGGAGACCACGTTGGCGCGGTCGCTCTCGCCACGCGAGCGGGGCAGCAGCACCCCGGTGATCTCGGGGGCGGGATACGGCGTACCCAGCGCGTTCTGCTTGCCGACGAACGGCGCTATGAAGTTGTCGGGGTCCGGGAAGTCGGGGAACCAGCCGCGCCCGAACACCGGGTACTCGCCCTTCTGGTAGCCCGCCACATAGGTCTTCCAGGGACGGCTCTTGAGCGTGATCGTGAACAGCCCGGAGGACTCCAGCTGACGTTTGATCTCCGCGAACTCCAGCTTGGTGGAGGAGCCGTAGCGGTCGGTGGTGTACCAGAGGGTGAGCGGGACGCGCTGGGTGATGCCCGCGTCGGTGAGGAATCTGCGGGCCTTGGTGACGCTCGGGCTGCCGAAGTCGTCGAAGTAGTCGGTGGTGTGCGCGGTCAGGCCCTTCGGGACCATGGAGTACAGCGGCTCCACGGTGTCCTTGTAGACCTTGTGCGCGATCGCCCCGCGGTCGATGATCTGGGCGACCGCCTTGCGTACCGCGGGCTTGGCGGCCCATGAGTCCTTCGGGTTGAACACCAGGTAGTTGATCTCGACGCCGGCGCCCTCGTTGATCTGGAGGGAGCCGTCGGAGTTGTGCTTCTGGAGGTTGACGATGTCGTCGGCGTTCATGCCCCGGAAGGCGACGTCGATGTCCTTGTCCTTCAGCGCGGAGACCATGGTGGCCGAGTCCTGGAAGTAGCGGATGGTCACCGCGTCGTTCTCGAGCTGGGCGTTGCCCTTGTAGTTGCCGTTCCGGGCGAGTTCGGCCTTCTTGCCGTCGTCGTAGGCCTGGAGCGTGTATGGCCCGGAGCCGTAGATCCTGTCGTCCTTGCGCAGGGAGTCGGCCGGGTACTCCTCGGGGTCGACGATCGACATGGCCGGTGTCGCGAGCACGAACGGGAACGTCGCGTCGGGCTTGTTGAGGTGGAAGACGACCTCCCGGTCACCCGTCACCTGTACTCGCTCGAGGCTGCCGAGCAGACCGGCGGGGCCGCCGTTGACGTTGATCTTCCGGATCCGGTCGATCGAGTACTTGACCGCGTGGGCGTCCAGCGTGTGCCCGTCGGAGAATTTCAGGCCCGAGCGCAGCTCGCAGGTGTACGTCCTGTTGGAGCTGTCGGAGAAGCGGCAGGTGTCGGCCGCGTCCGGCTGGGGCGTGGTCGCCCCGGAGGGGTAGCTCAAAAGCGTCTGGTAGATGTTGCGGAAGAGTTCCCACGACTGGTCCCAGGAGGCGGCGGGGTCCAGTGTGCTGGGGGCGCTGGTCGTGCCGACGACGATGGGCCCCTTGCCGCCGGACGAGTCCGACGAGAGGATGCCGCATCCGGCCACCAGCGACGACACGGACGCCACGGCAGCCACCTGCCAGAGGCCTCGGTTCCGGTTGAACACGCGCTCGCTCCTCGATCTGCCGTACCAAGGGTCGGCAGACCATACCGCAGCGAACCGGGGGTTGAACCCGCTTTGTACAAGGCCCTTGATCAGGTTGTTTATGACGACGTTGTCATCCGGCTGTGCCGCCCTTGTGCCATGACAAGGGCGCCGTTTCCGTCAAGGAAACGGCGCCCTCGGGTACCTGATCGTTACGGCCTAACGGCTCGTTTCAGCCGACGCCGGCGTTCAGGAAGATCCCGCCGTCGACGACGAGCGTCTGACCGGTGACCCAGTCGGACTGCTCGGAGGTGAGGAACGCGGCGGCGCCGCCGATGTCGGAGGGCACGCCGAGCCGGCCGAGCGGGTAGGAGGCGGCCGCCTCCTCCTCGCGGCCCTCGTACAGCGCCTGCGCGAACTTGGTCTTCACGACGGCCGGGGCGATCGCGTTGACCCGCACCTTGGGCGCGAACTCGTGCGCCAGCTGCTGGGTCAGGTTGATCAGCGCGGCCTTGCTGACGCCGTAGGCGGCGATGAAAGGCGAGGGCGCGATGCCCGCGACCGAGGCGATGTTGACGATCGCCCCGCCGTTGTCCTTCTGCCAGGCGTGCCAGGTCTTCTGGGCGAAGCCGAGCGCGGAGATCACGTTGGTCTCGAAGACCTTGCGGGCCACGTTCAGGTCGAGGTCGGCGATCGGGCCGAACACCGGGTTGGTACCGGCGTTGTTGACCAGGAAGTCGAGGCGGCCGAAGGCCTCCATGGTGCGCTCGACGGCCTCGCTCTGGTGGTCGAGGTCGTGCGCCTTGCCGGGGATGGCGATGACGCGCTCGGCGCCGAGCTTGTCGACGGCCTCCTTCAGCGCGTCCTCGTTGCGGCCGGTGATGGCCACGCGGTCGCCGCGGGCGACGAGCGCCTCGGCGACGCCGTAGCCGATGCCGCGGCTGGCGCCCGTGACGAGGGCGGCCTTGCCGGAGAGTGCGGGCAGTTCAGTCATGGCTGGGAGTTCTCCTAGTCGAGCGGTCCGCCGGCGACGTACAGCACCTGGCCGGAGACGAATCCGGCCGCCTCGCCGGTGAAGAAGGCGATGGCGTTGGCGATGTCGTCCGGCTCGCCGACCCGCGCCACCGGGATCTGGGTGGCGGCCGCGGCCTTGAAGTCCTCGAAGCCCATGCCGACCCGCTCGGCGGTGGCCTTGGTCATCTCGGTGGCGATGAAGCCGGGGGCGACGGCGTTGGCGGTGATGCCGAACTTGCCGAGTTCCTTGGCGAGGGTCTTGGTGAAGCCCTGCAGACCGGCCTTGGCGGCCGAGTAGTTGACCTGGCCGCGGTTGCCGAGCGCCGAGGAGGAGGACAGGTTGACGATGCGGCCGAAGCCGGCGTCGACCATGTGCTTCTGGCAGGCCTTGGTCATCAGGAAGGCGCCGCGCAGGTGCACGTTCATGACGGTGTCCCAGTCGGAGGCACTCATCTTGAACAGCAGGTTGTCGCGCAGCACGCCCGCGTTGTTGACCAGGATCGTCGGTGCGCCGAGTTCGTCGGCCACGCGCGCGACGGCGGCCTCGACCTGCGCCTCGTCGGACACGTCGGCGCCGACCGCGAGGGCCCTGCCGCCCGCCGCGGTGATCTTCTCCACGGTGTCCTTGCAGGCTGCCTCGTCGAGGTCGATCACGGCGACCGCGTGGCCCTCGGCTGCCAGCCGTACGGCGGTGGCGGCACCGATGCCGCGCGCTCCGCCGGTGACGACCGCGACCCGCTGCTCAGTGGTGGACATTGCTGCTTCTCCTCGCCCTCGAGAAAGTACGCCCGCTGGAAAGTACGTCCGTTCGAATCACACCCGGTCGGGTCCGTTCCGAATCACACCCGCTCGGGTGAGCGACCGCTTAGTACCTTCGGCAGACGTGACGCTAGAAGGCCTGGCACTCGGTGTCAACGGCACATGGCGCGGGTGTGATCCATTACCTCACCAGCAGGTCGAGCAACCGCTGCGTCTCGGCCTCCGGATCGGCGGTGAGCCCAGTGTGCACCGGCCCGGGCTGCACGACCGTGGAGCGCGGCGCGATCAGCCAGCGAAAGCGCCGTCCGGCGTCGTCGCCCGCGGCCTGTCCGGCCGTCTCTCCCCCGCCGCAGACCCGCTCGACGGCGCCGAGCGCGGCCCGGATGCCGGCGACGTCCGCGGCCGGGTCGAGGGCAAGCAGCCGCGCCTCGTCGAGATGGGTGCGGGCGCCGACGTAGGCCTGCGCCCGGCAGTAGACGAGGACGCCGGCGTTGATGCACTCGCCGCGCTCCACGCGGGGCACGACCCGCAGCAGGGCGTACTCGTACACGTCGCGGTCGCCGCCCTGGCCGCCCCGGATGATGTGCCGCTCGACCACGGAGCCGGCCATGTGGATGTGGCGCTCGCTCACTTGCTCTCCTCGATTCCGGTGACGCGCTCGTGGACGGCGGCGGCCCGGGCCAGCAGCGGCCGTGCGTAGGCCCGTCTGAGGTCGTCCGGGGTGTCGAAGCCGGGTTCGCCGTCGAGCCAGGCGTCCGGGACCTGAGCGGTGACCTCGGCCAGCAGCTCCTCGGTGACCCGGGGTGCGAGCTGGGCGGCGGCGCCCGCGACATGGGGGCCGAAGCGGGCCAGGGCGTGGTCGGAGGCGTCGTAGGGACGGGCGGCGGAGGCGTCGGCGCCGGGCCAGTTGTGGTGCCAGATCATGGTGGCGCCGTGGTCGATGAGCCACAGGTCGCCCTGCCGGATCAGGAGGTTGGGGTTGCGCCAGGAGCGGTCGACGTTGCCCACCAGCGCGTCGAACCAGACGATCCGGCCGGCTTCCTCGCCGCTCACCTCGAATGCGAGCGGGTCGAAGCCGAGGGCGCCGGACAGGAAGTCCATGCCGAGGTTGGTGCCGCCGCTGGAGCGCAGCAGGTCCTGCACCTGCTGCTCCGGCTCGCCCAGGCCCAGTACCGCGTCGAGGGCGATCGTCACCAGGCCGGGCACCCTGAGACCGAGCCGGCGGGCGAGTTCGCCGCAGATCACCTCGGCGACCAGCGTCTTGCGGCCCTGTCCGGCGCCGGTGAACTTCATGACGTACGTCCCGAAGTCGTCGGCCTCGACGAGTCCCGGCAGCGATCCGCCCTCGCGCAGGGGCGCGATGTAGCGGGTCGCGATGACTTCCTTGAGCATCGCCCCAGGTTACTGGGGCACCGGCGGTCGCCGGACGCGCGGTGCGCCGACATCGACAGCAAAGCGACAGCGCGGCTTTACCCACCTGTGGACGTGACCTTGACAAGCTCTCGACGTCGACTGAACAACCCATGGCGAACGGCCGTACCCCTGTGCAGATCAACGACGCTTGCAAGGAAGGGAACGTCAGCATGACCAGCGAATCAATTCCCCCCACCCCGGCACCTGCCCGCCGTACGGTCGTGGCGGCGGTGGGCGCTGCGGGACTCGCCGTCGCGCTGACCGCGTGCGGATCCTCGGACGACAGCTCGTCGGGCAGTTCCGGCACCCAGGCCGGCGACAACGCCTCCACCGGCGGCGACAGCGGCTCCGGCAGCAGCGCCTCCTCCGGCTCGGGCGGCGGCAGCGCGCTGGCCAAGACGTCGGACATCCCCGAGGGCGGCGGAAAGATCTTCAAGGACCAGGCCGTGGTGGTCACCCAGCCCGCCTCGGGCACCTTCAAGGCCTTCTCGACGAAGTGCCCGCACCAGGGCTGCGCGGTGTCCAGCATCGCCAACGGCGCCATCGTCTGCCCCTGCCACGGCAGCCAGTTCTCGGTCGCGGACGGCAGCGTGAAGAAGGGCCCGGCGACCACGGGGCTCACCGCCCAGAACGTCACCGTCAGCGGGGACTCGATCACCCTCGCGTGACCCGGGGCCGCTCGAAGCAGCCGAGCACCTCGTCCGTGGTCGCGACCGTGGCGACCAGCGCGAGGGTGTTGCGGATCATCGCGGGGGTGTAGTCGGACGGCACCCCCGCGACGGCGTCCGCGGGCACGACGGCGGTGTAGCCGCGGTTCACGGCGTCGAAGACTGCGTTGGGGATCGCCACGTTGGCCGAGACTCCGGTCACGACCAGCGTGCGGCAGCCCAGGTTGCGCAGCAGCGCGTCGACGTCGGTGCCCTGGATCGGCGACAGTCCGTGCAGCCGCCGTACGACGAAGTCCTCCTCGGTGACCTCGATCGGAGCGGCGACGCGCACCGCCGCGGTGCCCGACAGCTGCTGGACCGGGAGGCGCTCGGCGGCGCGGAACAGGCGTGCGTTGCGGTTCGCGCCACGGCCGTCGGGGCGGCGCTCGGCGATCGCGTGGACGACCTGGACGCCTCCCTGGTGCGCGGCCGCGACCAGCCGTGCGACGTTGGCGAGGACGCCCGAGGAGCGGGCCTCCTCGGCCAGTTCGGGCAGCGCGCTGTCCGGGCCGACCACACCCTGCTGGCACTCGACGGTCAACAGCACGGTGGAGTCGGGGTCGAGGAGTTCGCTGAGCTGTTCGTACGACGGCACGGGTCCCCCTCGTCGGCGGTGGTCCGGGCGGGCGAGGGTAACGGTCATTGCGTACGGACGGAAGGTCGTTGCGACGGAAGGTCGTTGCGTACGGGCGGGCGACGGCTCATCCTTTTCTGACGTGATGTCAGAGGATCTCTCCTCTGACACGACGTGAGAGAAGAGGGGGCCGCATGACCGCTACGCAGCGCCGGGGCCGGAAGATCATGATGACGCCCGGTGAGCTGGACGACTTTCTCGCCACCCAGCGCACCTGCCGGGTGGCGACCGTGTCGGCGAACGGTGCGCCGCACGTGAGCACGCTGTGGTTCGCCTGGGACGGCAAGTCCATCTGGCTGTACTCCGTGGTACGCAGCAAGCGCTGGGCCGACCTGCGCCGCGATCCGCGGGTCGCGATCGTGGTCGACACGGGCGAGGAGTACGGCGAACTGCGCGGCGTCGAGCTGTCGGGGGCCGTGGACTTCGTGGGCGAGTTCCCGCGCACCGGGGAGCTGTGCGCCGAACTCGACTTCCCGGAGACCCTGTTCGCCCGCAAGAACTTCGGCCTGGACGAGATGCCCTACGACGGCCGGCACGCCTGGGTGCGGCTGACGCCGGAGAAGATCGTGTCCTGGGACTTCCGCAAGCTGGGCTCCGTCTGACTCAGCCCACCTTGCGCGCCGCGTCCTGCAGCGCCCCGACCGCCGCCCGGATCGACGGGCGGCGGTCGGCGTCCGCGCGCCAGACGACATACACATGTCGGCGCACGCGCTGCACCAGCGGGACGGTGACGACGCCCGCGGGCATCGGGTGACGGCCCAGCAGGGGCGCGATGCACACGCCCAACCCCGCCGCCACCAGGCCCAGTTGGGTGTGGGTCTCGGCGGCGCGGTGGCCGACGATGGGCTCGACGCCGCGCGAGCGGAGCGTGAACATCAGCCACTCGTGGCAGAACTCTCCCTCGCCCCAGGTGATCCACTCGTCCTCGGCGAACTCCCCGAGGTCCACCTCGTCGCGCCCGGCGAGCCGGTGCCGTGCGGGCATCGCCACATCCGCGGGGTCGTCCAGGAGGGAGGCCTTCACCAGCCCCTCGGGCTGCGGCATCGGCTTGTTGTACCAGTCGAGCACCACCGCGAGGTCGAGGTCGCCGCGGGCCACTCCGGCGATGCCGCCCTCCGGCTCCAGCTCCCTGGAGCGCACCCGCAGCGCCGGATGCTCGGCGCGCAGGGCAGCGAGCGCGGTGGGGAACAGGCCGCGCGCGGCGGTCGGGAACGCCGAGAGCCTGAGCTCGCCGACCACCTGCCCGCGGTGCGCCTCCAGGTCGGACCGGGCCAGCTCGACCTGCGACAGGATGCGGGTCGCGTGCTCGGCGAGCAGTCGGCCCGCGTCCGTGAGCCGCACGCCCCGGCCGTTCTTGGCCAGCAGCTGCTGGCCGACCTCCCGCTCCAGCTTGGCCATCTGCTGGGAGACCGCCGACGTCGTGACATGCAGCCCCTCGGCGGCACCGCTGACCGAGCCGTGCCGGGCCAGGGCGTCGAGAGTGCGCAGCCGCTCCAGATTCAACATGTAAGCAATACTACGAGGTACCCGTAGAGAATTCTCGATTGTGCTACGGGATGAGCTGTCGCATCGTTGTCAGCGTGACCACTGCGACCACACCCCGGACCCCTGTACGCGTCTCCGCACGCCGCCCCGCCCTCGACTGGCGTCTGCGCTTCGGCGCCCTCTCGCTGATCTGGGGCTTCAGCTTCCTGCTCATCAAGGTCGGCACGCGCGGGTACGCGCCCTTCCAGGTCACCCTGGGGCGGCTGGTGTTCGGCACCGCGGTGCTGGCCGCGGCGATGCTCGTCAAGCGGGAGCGGCTGCCGCGCGGGCTGCGGCTGTGGGGGCATCTGACGGTGGCCGCGTTCCTCCTGAACGCGCTGCCGTTCTCGCTGTTCGCGTACTCCGAGCTGACGATTCCCTCCACGCTGGCGGGCATCTGCAACGCGACCTCGCCGCTGTGGGGCATGGCGCTGTCGCTCGTCGCGCTGTCGGAGGACCGGCCGACCCGGGTGAGGGTCGCGGGGCTGGGGATCGGCTTCCTCGGCGTGCTGACCGTGCTCGGCGCGTGGGAGGGCTTCAGCGGCCTGGACGCCAGGGGCACGGCGATGGCCCTGCTGGCCTCGCTGAGCTACCCCGTCGGCTGGATCTACGTCCGCAGGACCCTCGCCGGCAGTGGCCACTCCCATCTGTCCATGACCGGCGCGCAGTTGCTGCTCGCCACGGTGCAACTGGCCGTCGTGACCCCGCTGTTCACCTCTTTCCCGGCCCACTTCTCCGTCGTGCCGCTGCTCGCGATCGCCGCCCTGGGTGCCCTGGGCACCGGCCTGGCCGTCCTGCTCCAGTACGGCCTGGTCGCCGAAGTGGGCCCGACCACGGCGCAGATGGTCACGTACTTCATCCCGGTCATCGCCACGGCCGCGGGCGTGGCGGTGCTCGGGGAGACGCTGCGGTGGTCGACTCCCGTCGGGGCCGTGATCGTTCTCGCGGGGGCGGCGCTGACGCAGGTGCGGCGGGGCGGCCGGGCCTAGCCGCCTCGACCTGGCGCGGCCTGGCGCAGGGGACCGTCCGGATCTACGCGTAACTCCGGTTCGGCGCCGGCCGCACGGCACCCGCGATCGCGTCCGCCAGCGGGGGCGCCTCTTCCGGGGCGAGGGTCGCGACCGTGATGCGGATGCCCGGGCGGGCGCTGTGGCGGAAGCGGGCGCCGGGGGCCACCGCCCAGCCGGCGTGCAGGAGGCGGGAGACTGCGCCCGTCTCGTCGGGAACCGGGATCCAGACGTTCAGACCGGTACGGCCGTGGGCCTCGATGCCGCGCTGCGCGAGCGCGTCGATCAGGAGGTCGCGGCGGGTGCGGTAGGTGGCCGCCACCTCCTGGGTGTTCAGGGCGTCGTCGGCCCACAGCCGCACCACGGCCCGCTGGACGATGCGGCTGACCCAGCCGGGGCCGAGGCGGTGCCGGCCCGTCACCCGGTCGACGGTGGTGGAGTCGCCCGTGAGGACGGCGAGGCGCAGATCGGGGCCGTAGGCCTTGGCGACCGAACGGACGAAGGCCCAGTGGCGGGTGCCTCCGGCCAGGGGGTGCAGGGGCAGGTCGACGATGCCGTGGCCGTGGTCGTCCTCGATCAGGAGAACGTTCGGGTGCTCGCGGAGCACGGCACGCAGGGCACGCGCGCGCGAGGCGGTCACGGCGGCTCCGGTCGGGTTCTGCGCGCGGTCGGTGACGATCAGGGCGCGGGCGCCCCCGTCGAGGGCTCGTCGTACGTCGTCGGGGAGCGGCCCCTCGTCGTCCACGCCCACCGGGGCGGTGCGCAGGCCGAGCGCCGGGACGAGGTCGAGGAGGCTGCCCCAGCCAGGGTCCTCCACGGCGACGGTGTCCCCGGGTTTGAGGTGCGCGGCGAGCACGCGCTCGATGGCGTCCAGCGAGCCGGACGCGACGGTCAACGGGCCGTCCGGAACCCCGTCGGCGTCGAGTGCCGCGCGTGCCGTGCGCGCCAACTCCGGCTCCACCAGGGCGTCTCCGTACAGCACGGGCTCCCGGTCGGCCTGCTCGCCCGCGGCCGCGAACACCTTCGCCAGCGACGGCAGCAGCGCCGGGTCGGGGTTGCCGTTCGACACGTCCCGCACCCCCTCCGGGACATCCATCCGGACGTACTCGCGCCCGGTGGTGGCCGGCTTGGACCGCACCCTGCTCCCCCGGCGCCCGGACGTCTCGATGACCCCGCGCTCCCGCAGGATCCGGTACGCGGACGCGACCGTGTTGGCATTCACGCCCAGCTCGGCCGCCAACTCGCGCATGGGCGGCAGCAGTTGGCCCGGCTCCAGCTCGCCCGAGCCCACCGCGCTCTCGACGCTGCCCGCGATGTCCGCTGCGCGCCGTCCTTCGATCCGATATCCTCCTAGCACAAAGCAGATTATGCACTAGTGCAATATGGACCGCAACACGATGGAGATCGCCATGCAGGGGACAGCGCAGCAGCCGACGCCGCAGCCCGCCGCCTACACGCCGACCGACCGCACCGTCCCCACCCGCTCCCCGGAACGGGCGTCGTACGACCGGGAGTTGGTGCACGCGATACTCGACGAGAGCTACGTCTGCCATCTCGGCTTCGTCCGCGACGGACGGCCGGTGGTGCTGCCCACGCTGTACGCCAGGGTCGGCGAGCGGCTCTATGTGCACGGCTCGACGGGTTCACGCCCGCTGCGGATGACCGGCAAGGCCGACCCCGGTCTTCCGGTGTGCCTGACGGTGACGCACGTCGACGCGCTGGTCCTGGCCCGCTCGGCCTTCCACCACTCCATCAACTACCGCTCCGTGGTGGTCCACGGCACCGCCCACGACGTGACGGACCCCGAGGAGAAGCGCGCCGCCCTGGACGCCCTGGTCGACCATGTCGTGCCCGGCCGCGCGGCCGACAGCCGCCCCGCGAACAAGAAGGAACTCGCGGCCACCGCCGTGATCCGCCTCGATCTGAACGAGATCTCCGCCAAGCTCCGCACAGGCGGCGTGAACGACGAGCCCGAAGACCTGACCCTGCCCCACTGGGCGGGCATCGTCCCCCTGCGCAAGGGCTATGAACCCCCGGTGCCCGACACGGACTTGGCCCCCGGAACCCAGCTCCCCGAGTACCTGGCGGTGCCGTGATGCTGATCCATCCCTGGGATGCGCCTGGCGACGACGCCGAGTGGCAGCAGTGGCTCGGTTCGCACGACTTCGGGCAGCTCGCCGTGAACGGTCCGCCGGGCGAGCCGCCCCACGTCCAACCGCTGCACTTCGCCTACGACGCCGGGCGCGCCGAGGTCGTCACGCATCTGGCGCGGCCCAATCCCCTGTGGCCCGCGCTGGAGGCCGACCCGAATGTGCTGCTGAGCGTGGTCGACGACTACGTCTTCGTCCCCGGGCCCTGGCAAGCCCCGCCGGACGTCCCGCCCGAGCACGGCGTCCCGACGAGTCTCTACGCCGCGGTCCAACTCCGCTGCCGGGCCCATGTCGTGGACGATCCCGCCGAGAAGGCCGGACTCCTTAACCGCCAGGTCGGCCACTTCCAGCCGGAGGGCGCATCCGTGGCGGTGGTGGCGGGTGAGGAGCCGTTCGGGAGGATGCTCTCGGGGATCCGCGTGCTGCGGCTCGAAGTGGTCGGCGTACGGGCGAAGTTCAAGTACGCGATCCACAAGCCGCAGGAGGTGCAGGACCAGGTGGTGGCCGGACTCGCGGCGCGCGGAGGACCCCGGGACGCGGCCGCCCGCGAGCACCAACTGCGGCGGCGTGGGGTGTGGTCGGCGGCACGGTGAGGCCGCTCTCTCGGAAGAGGGGGCGGGGGCCGGACCCCGCCCCACCCCGGATCACACCAGCACGGGTTCCTCCGCCCCCGTACCGCGTGCTTCCGCGACCGTCAGGCCCGCGACCGAGCCCAGCATCAGCAGTGTGCCCACGACGGTGGACGTGGTGAGTCGTTCGCCCAGGAGCACGATCGCCAGGACCGCCGCGCCGACCGGTTCGAGCAGCATGATCACGGACACGGTGGCGGAGCGGACCACGGCTGCGCCCGCGAAGTAGAGGGCGTAGGCCAGGGCCGTGGGGACCGCCGCGATGTAGGCCAACAGCCAGACCACATGGGCGGGTTGGGCCGTGTGCGGCACGAGACCGTCGGACAGGGCGAACGGGAGCAGGCACAGGCTGGTGACCGCGAACGCGCCCACCGACGTACCGCCCGCGTCCGCTGCGCCGTTGCGGCCCCACCAACGGGTCAGCAGCGTCATCACGCAGTACCCGGCCGCGGACAGCAGCGCCAGCAGCACGCCCCACGGCCGTACGGACGCTCCCCCGCCGCCGAGCACGAGCACGGCCAGGCCCGCCAGCGCCCCGGCCACGGCGGCGATGCCGCCCCGGCCGAGCCGCTCCCCCAGCGTCATCCGGGCGCCGAGCGCGATGAGCACGGGACCGGCGCCGAGGGTGACCACGGTGGCCACGGCGAGCCCGGTGGCGGCGACGGCGGCGAAGTAGGCCGTCTGGAAGACGGCGAGCCCCATGCCCGTGGCGAGGACCCGCAGTGCGCGGCGCCCCAGCGGCTCGGACACGGCGGCTCGGGGGCGCCTGCGCAGCAGACGGGCGGCGAGCAGCAGGACGAGGCCTGCCGCGCAGCGCCAGAAGGAGAGGGTGACGGCGCCCATGTCACTGGTCCGGTAGACCAGGGAGGCGGCCGCGCCCGCGGTGCCCCAGGCGGCACCGGCGACGATCAGGAAAATCAGGCCACGCCCTACGGGCAGGCCGAAAGCAGCTTGCGACACGAATGTCTCCGCAGAAGTTCGGAAAGGGGCCCGGATCGGCCGGGCCGTGGACTGCTTCTGCGGGCAGCACCGTTCAGCCCGGCCGACGGCCGGGCGGGATTCCGGAGGGCGCCCGCCTCAGGCGGCGGGGGGCGGAAGAACGAGCGTCGAAGGCATGAACCGCACTCTAGGCAGCCCTCTCGCGGGACGACAACCGCGTTTCCTGGCCGCCGCTCGCCACCGGCTCCTGCGAGCTCCTGGCGGGCGCCGACGACTGGGCGATGAACGCGCCCACCAGGACGACGAAACCGCCGATGATCTGCGGCGCCGACAGATGCTCACCGAGCAGCACCCAGGCCAGGACGGTCGCGATGACCGCTTCGAGGCAGGCGACGACGCCCGCGACCTGCGGTGAGAGCCGACGCACCGAGACCACGCCGGTGACGTAGGCGAGGACGGTGGCGACGAGCACGATCCAGGCCAGCAGGAGGGCGGCGGCGACCGGGGTGCCGTTCATGCTCGCGGTGCCCGTCAGCACCGACCAGTGCATGGTCCAGGGGCGGGCCACCGCGGTCAGGACGACGGCGCCGATCAACAGGCCGTAGGCGATGACACCGAGCGGGTCGGGCGCCTCGTCGCCGGCGTCGCTGCCCTGGTCGGACAGGACGAAGTAGCCGACCTGGCAGCAGGCGGCGCCGAGCGCGAGCAGCAGGCCGAGGGCGTCGAAGCTCAGCCCCGACCACACCTCGACGACGCAGGCGAGGCCGGCGGCCGCGAGGACCACGCCGAGCGCGGCCGCGCGGGTCACCGGGCGCCGCTGCACGAACCGGACCCAGCCGAGGACGAGGGCGGGCGCGAGGTACTCGACGAGCAGCGCGACGCCGACGGGTATGCGGGATATCGCGGCGAAGTAGCAGGCCTGCA
This sequence comes from Streptomyces plumbidurans, assembly GCF_019857225.1. GTDB lineage: Bacteria > Actinomycetota > Actinomycetes > Streptomycetales > Streptomycetaceae > Streptomyces > Streptomyces plumbidurans. The sequence goes on along the minus strand of NZ_JAFJSY010000025.1, from coordinate 39,373 downwards.
CTCCGGCCACGGCCAGCAGCCCGAACCCGGCGAGCAGCGCCGGGCGGCGCAGCGGCAGCGCGCGGTGGCGTACGGCGACCGGCAGCATCACCAGGGCCGCGCCCGCCACCCGCAGCCACACCACGTGCAGCGGGTCGAGGCCCGCCTCGATCAGCGGCTTCGCCGCGACCCCGGACCCGCCGAAGGCCACCGCGGACCCGAGGGCGAGCCCGAGCCCGACCCCCCTCCCACTCCCGGCCCTGCCGACCTGACGGCTCTCAGACGTATGCACAGGCACATGATGACAGGCGACGACAGGAGCGTCACCCCCGTTGACACCTGTCTCAGCGGTTGGACCACCGCGACCGGCTCGCACGGTCCTCGATGCGGGCGAGCACCGCGTCGGCCGCGATGCCGGCGCGGTCGAGGACCTCGACGGCGCGGGCCTGCGGATCGGCGACGAGGCAGGCCAACAGGTCGATGCCGCGGGCGGGTTCGGTGCCGCGGGCTGCGGCGCGCTCGCCGGCGTGGTCCATCGCCGCGGCGGCCAGCGGGGAGAAGCCGTCCGACTCCCCCATCACCGGTACCGCGCCGGAGTCCTCCATCACCGGTACCGCGCCGGAGTCCTCGACCGAGCCCTGCCAGCGCAGGCCGTAGCCGATGCTGCGCTGCACGAGATAGCCGAGCAGCCGGGCGATCTCGGGGCCGTCGTCGAAGACGGAGCGCACCTCGGGGTCGTGCTCCAGCAGGGAGTGCAGCAGATGGGCGGTGTCGATCTGCCGGTCCCCGTCCCTGACGGCCCGGCGGCGGGCACCGGTGACCACGGCCGCCAGCTCGTCGGTGAGCCCGGCGTCGCCGTCCGCGCGAGGGCCGAGGGCTTGCTCGCCGACCGACTGCCGGGGGATACGGGGTTGCACATCCCCTACCCCATCAGCCCCTTCGCCCGCGGTCATCCCCGAGGGGAAGCATCTTGGCGTCCCACACAAAGTGGACCCGGCGCGTCAGAATCTCCTCCTTACGGATGAGATCAGGCCGTTTTACCCGCAGGGGCGCGCGCCGTCTTGCCGCGCGCCGTACACGCAACCGCGGTGCTCCGTCGCACGTCCCAGGAGGTGCATGGAGACCAGGTCCTGGCTGGTGTCGCTGCCGGCCGTCGACGGCAAGCAGTACGTGTACCGGGTGTACGCCCCGGAGGACGCACTGCCCGCGGACCTGTTCTGGGACGCCTGGCACTGCCACGACGAGAGCCCACTCCCGCGCGCGTGGGACGTCTTCGACGCGGCGGTGATACGGCGGGTCGCCTGAGCACTCGCAGTGACCCTCACATTTTCTGACGGTTCATCAGTATTGAATGTTCCGGGCCGTGCGGCTACTTTCCGCGACACCGTAGCCCGACAGAAGAGGTGGTCGCATGGCCGAGGTCAGCGCGGAGGCCCGTATCGAGGCACCCGCCGAGAAGGTGTGGGCGCAGCTCACGGACTGGTCCGCGTACGGCGAGTGGAACGCGACCCACACCAGCTTCCCCCAGGGCGGTCCCCAGAGCCTGGAAACCGGCGGGACCTACCAGGAGAACATGAAGCTCATGGGCTTCCCGGCCGAGGTCGAGTGGACCATCGACGAGCTGGAGCCGGCCCGGGTGTTCGCCACCCGGGGCAAGGGCCCGATGGCGGTGAGTCTGGTCAACCGCTACACGCTGACCCCCGACGGCGAGGCCACGACCGTTCGCATCGACAGTGAGTTCACGGGCGCGGCGGTGTCGCTGATGGCGGGCAGGCTCAAGGACTCGGCGACGGCGGCGCTCAACGAGTCGCTGCGGAAGCTGGCCGGACTGGTGACCTGACGCGCCGGGCAGCGAGGCGGCCGGGCACAGACATGAGGGCGCCCCGCGGAAACGTTCCGCGGGGCGCCCTCCTCACGGCGGGGAGGCCGTCAGTCCTCGTCGGCGAGGATCAGGTACAGCTTCTTGCGGGCTTCGTTGATGACGGCCAGCGCCTTCTCGCGCTGCTCCTTGCTGCCGGTCTTCCAGACCTGGCCGAAGGCCTCCATCAGACCGAAGCCGGCCTGCCGGATCTCACCGAGCGCCTCGAAGTCGATGCCGCGGGAGGCTTCCTCCCAGGGCGCGTCCGGGCCCTCGTCGGCCGCCGTACGGCCGGACTCGGTCAGCGCGAACAGCTTCTTGCCGCCCTCGGTCTCATTGATGATCAGGCCCTCGTCCTCCAGCAGCTGGAGGGTCGGGTACACCGAACCCGGGCTGGGCTTCCACGCCCCGCCACTGCGCTCGGCGATCTCCTGGATCATCTCGTAACCGTGCATGGGCCGGTCCTTCAGCAGGGCCAGGATCGAGGCCCTCACGTCGCCTCGCCGTGCCCTGCCCCGCGGTCCGCCACGCCCTCGTGGCCCCCAGGGGCCCGGACCGAATCCGGGTCCGCCGGGACCGCCGAAGCCGGGAAGACCACCGCCGGGACCGCCCGGCCCGAAGGGCCCGAAGGCGCCACGGAGCCCCTCGAAACCACCCCGACCGCGCGAGCCGTGTCCACCGTGTCCACGTTCGTATCCATGGGAACGCATCGCAATCACTCCTTCTATCGCTGATCTGTCGCGATGCGTCAACGATATATCGGAACAACGGGCAGAGCAAGGGTCGGCGGAAAAACGACTTGGGTTCAGCCCTGCGGTCCTGTCAGGGCCTTGATGGCGGGGCGGAGCAACGCGGCGATGTGATCCGCAGGGACCTCACGAAGCGTCGCCAGGCCGAGGAGTCGGTGGCCGATGGTCACGCCCAACAGAGCGGTGACGACCAGTGCGGCACGCAGTTCGGCATCCTCGGCAGCGGGCAGGGCGGCACCGACGCTGTCGATCTGCCGGCCGAGAGCGGCGCGGACGTGATCGGCTGCCGCCTGGTCGGTGAGCATCGACCGCATCATCGCCAGCGCGCCCTCGGGAAGACCACCGAGCTTGAGTCCGAGCGAGGCCAGCAACTGATCGACGAGCTCGTCGGCATCAGTGGCCGTCAGCGGGCCGGGCAACGTCTGCACGGCCTGGCTGAACAGCTCCCGCTTCGAGCCGAAGTACTGCATGACCAGAGCCGGATCGACGCTCGCCGCGGTCGCCACGGCGCGGATGGTGGTGCGCTCGAATCCCTTCTCGGCGAACAGCTCCCGAGCGCTGTCGAGGATGCGCGCCTCGGTCGCTCGGCGGCGGTCGGCGCGGGACTGGTGAGGAGTGGACACCGATTCACTCTACAGCCGTTGACCGAAACTCCGGCCGATCCTACGGTGAGTGAGTCAACAAGCGTTGAGTGAATGGACCACTCCCATGTCACATCTGGATGCACCTAGGACCCGCACCCCTCACGAGGTGCTGACCTGCTACTACCAAGCCATGCTCGACAAGTCCCCGGACGATCTCGCCGATCTCTACGCCGTCGATGCGGTGCACGAGTTCCCGTTCACCTCGCCCGGGTTCCCCTCGTGTTTCGAAGGTCGTGAGGCCGTGCGCGCCGGATACCGGGCGGCCTGGGGCGCCAGTCCCGCCGAGGTGCAGGAGGTCAGGAGGGTCGCGGCCTACGAGACCGTCGATCCGGGACTGATCGTCGCCGAGCATGTGGTGGTGGGGACGCTGCCGGCCGAGGCCACCACGTTCACCGTCCCCGGTCTGCTGATACTGCACGTCCGCGACGGACTGATCACGCGAGCCCGTGACTACATGGACGCCTCAGGAGTCGCCGCCGCCAGGGCGTGAGGGCCCGGCCCCACGTCAGGGCCGGGCCCGCAGGCGGCAACGCCTCTCAGTGGCCGCGGAACGCCTCCTCCAGCCACCAGGCCCCGTGGTCGCGGGTCACCTTGGCGTCGATGAGCAGGGGTGCCGAGCGCGGTCCCTCGACCCAGTCGCGTACGGCCTTGAGGTCGGCGGCCGTACGCACGGTCACTGCCTCGAAGCCGTAGCCGCGGGCCACGGCGGCGATGTCCGTCTCGGGGAAGGTGACCGTGTCGAGCGGATGGCCGTCGGGGCCGAAGTGGTGGACCTCGGCTCCGTAGGCCTCGTCGTTGTAGACGACGACCACCATCGGCAGGCCGAGGCGGCGCACGGTGTCGAGTTCCACGGCGCTCATCAGCGCGCCGCCGTCGCCCAGCGCGGCCACGGGCAGGCGGTCCGGCTGCGCCAGGGCCGCGCCGATCGTGGTGGCAAGGCCGAGGCCGATCGACTGGAAGGCCTGGGTGAAGCAGAAGCCGTTGTGGTCCGGCACCGACAGGTATGCGCTCGGGTAGCCCATGAAGTTGCCGGAGTCCACGCCGACGATCCGCTCCGCGGGGAGGATGTCGTCGAGCCCGATGCTGAGCGTGCGCGGGTCGATGCGCTCGCGGGTGGACTCGTCCTCGTACGGTACGTCGCGCCACCGCGCCCGCGTGGCGAGGGCGGCGGCGACCTCGGGCGTCCGGTACCCCTCGCGGCCCGCGCCGCCCGCCTCCAGGGCGCGCCGTGCCGTGTGTTCCACGTCGCCGGTGACGCCGAGGCCGATCTCCCGGTGGGCGCCGAGGGCCTCGGGGTCGTCGTCGACCTGGACGACCTTCGCGCCGGCGCCGATCAGCCGGCCGTGGCGCATGGTCCACATGTTCAGCGCGCAGCCCCAGCCGACGACCAGGTCGGCGCCCTGCATCAGTTCGGCCACCAGCGGCGCCGCGAAGCCGCCGGACACGTCCAGCGACCAGGGGTTGCCCTGGAACAGACCGCGGGCGACGGCCGAGGTCGCGAGCAGGGCGCCGTGCCGGTCGGCGAGTGCCGTGAGGGCGTCGCGGCCGGCGGGGGTGCGGGCGCCGCGGCCCGCCACGAAGACGGGGCGCCGGGCTGCTTCGAGCGTACGGACCAGGTCGTCGACGGCCGTCCGCGACGGCTCGACGGGCCGGGGCGCGGGCATCGGCTCGCCCGAGACGGACACGCCTTCGGGCACGTCGAGGGCCTGCACCTCCAGGGGGAGGTTGAGGACCACGGTGCGCCGTTCGTGGCGTGCCCGGCGCAGCGCGGCCAGGGCCTGTTCGACCGCGTCGTGCGCGGTCGTCAGGCGGGCGGTGACGGCACCCACGGCGTGCGCCGCGACTGCCTGGTCGATACGGAAGTTGGACCGCGGCTGCGTCGCCTCGGCGGCCAGCACCAGCAGCGGCGTACGGCTCTTGGCCGCCTCGGTGATACCGGTCAGGGCGTTGGTCAGACCGGGGCCCTGGTGGACGCTGAGCGCGGCCGGTGCGCCGCTCGTGCGGACGTAGGCGTCCGCCATCGTCGCCGCACCGCCCTCGTGCCGTGCGGCGACGTACCGTGCGCCCGCCGCGACCATGGCGTTGGTCAGATGGAAGTTGCCGGAGCCGACCACGCCGAAGACATGGTCGATCCCGGAGGCGGTCAGGGCCCGTCCGACGGCTTCGGCGACCCTCACGACCGCTCCACCAGGGCGAGTACGCGCGCGGGGGCGCCGGAGCCCGAGACGATGGGCAGTGGCCCGGCGACGACGAGCGCGCCGGTCGGGGGCAGGGAGCCGAGGTTCTGCAGCTGCGTGAGCCCGTACTTGTCGCTGCCCAGGAGGTGGGAGTGGCAGGGGAAGGGCGGGTCGAAGGAGGGTGCGCGACCGGCGTCTGTGCCCACGGTCTCCACGCCGAGGCCGATCACCGGCGCCTCCTCGGCCACCCACCGGGCGCACTCCGGTGACAGGCCGGGGGTGTGCGGACCGTTCTCGTCCGCGTTGAGGAACTCCTCCTGCGACTGCGAGCGGGCGTCCCAGCCGGTGCGCAGCATCAGCCAACCCCCTTCCGGCAGCGGCCCGTTGTCGGCCTCCCAGGCCTTGATGTGGTCCACCTCGACCAGGAAGTCGGGGTCCTTCGCGGCCGCCGCGGAGAAGTCCAGGACGGCCGCCGGCCCGATCAGCCGGCTCGCCGGCACCGACGCGACGTCCGTGAGGTCCTTGCCGGTGACCCAGTGCACCGGCGCGTCGAAGTGGGTGCCGGTGTGCTCACCGCTGCGGAAGTTGTTCCAGTACCAGGCCGGACCCCGGTCGTCGTACCGGCTGATCTCCTCCAGCTCGAAGACCTGGGTCTGCCCGAACTGCGGCGGCAACTGGATCACCGGTGTGGACGCCGACAGCGGCGACGTCAGGTCGACCACTTCGATCGACCCACCCCGCAACCCGGACAGCAGAGCGGCGAGCACGGACGGCTGGGACATGACGGCCTCCAGGGACGGTGCTGAACTGCCAACGCCTTTCTGTACAGCCTGTCAGCCGGTGCCCGTCCGCGCCGAGACCACGGCGCCCGAATTCAGGCCGGCGTCCCCGATTTCAGGCCCGCGTCCCCGAATTCAGGCCGCGATTCCCGGATTGGCATTGGCGGTCGCGCTCCGTGCCGTCCTAGCGTCGGGTCATGCGTATTCGAATCGTCGACGCCTTCACCGACCGCCCCTTCACCGGCAACCCCGCCGGGGTGCTGCTGCTCGACTCGTTCCCGGCCGACGAGCGGCTGCAGCGGATCGCACTGGAGGTCAATCACGCCGAGACGGCGTTCGCGCACCGGCTGGACGGGGGCGGCGAGGCCGACTGGGCGCTGCGGTGGTTCACCCCGGAGACCGAGGTGAACATGTGCGGGCACGCCACGCTGGCGACAGCGCACGTGCTGCACACCACCGGGGCCCACGAGGGCGCCGTGCGCTTCGCCACCCGCAGCGGCGTGCTGGTGGCGACGCCGGGCGAGGACGGTTCGATCACGATGGACTTCCCGACCGCGCCGCTCACACCGGTCGAGGTCCCGGCCGGGGTCGCCGAAGCGCTGGGGGCCGTCCCGCGCGCCGCCTGCGACACCGGGCCCAACGTGGGCGACCTGGTGGTGGAGCTCGCCGACGAGAAGACGGTGCGCGCCCTCACTCCGGACCTCAGGGCGCTCGGCCGCTACTCCGAGCGCGGCATCATCGCCACCGCTCGCGCCGAGGACCCCTCGCGCGGCTACGACTTCGTCTCCCGCTGCTTCTTCCCGAACGTCGGCATCGACGAGGACCCGGTCACCGGCAGCGCCCACACGGCGCTCGCCCCCTTCTGGTCCGAGCGCCTCGGCAGCGCCGTCCTGACCGGACTGCAGGCCTCGCCCCGCTCCGGCCGGGTCCGCACCGAACTGCGCGGCGACCGCACCCTGCTGAGCGGTCGCGCGGTCACCACGATCGAGGGCGAGCTGCTGGTCTAGCGGGACGTCAGGCCGTCGGCAGCCAGCCCACCTTCCCGGCCAGCAGCGCGTATCCCACGAACGCCCCGATGTCGAGCAGGGAGTGCGCCACCACCAGGGGGCCCACCCGCCCCCAGCGGCGGTACAGGTAGACGAACACCACGCCCATCACCATGTTGCCGAGGAAGCCGCCGATGCCCTGGTAGAGGTGGTACGAGCCGCGCAGTACGGCACTGGCCACCAGGGCGGCGCCCGGCGTCCAGCCCAACTGCCCGAGCCGGCGCAGCAGATAGCCGACCACGACGACCTCTTCGAGGATCGCGTTCTGCATCGCCGACAGCACCAGCACCGGGTACTTCCACCACACGTCGGGCAGCGCCTCCGGAACCACCGTGAGGTTGAAGCCGAGCCCGCGCGCCGCCAGGTAGAAGGCGATCCCGGTGCTGCCGATCACCGCCGCGATCACCGCGCCGCGGCCGAGGTCGGGCCAGGGCCGGGTGCGGTCGAAGCCGATCGTGCGCATGCTCTCGCCCTCGCGCAGCAGCAGATGCGCGACGAGGACGACCGGCACCAGAGCGCTCGCGATCCCGAACAGTTGCCAGGCGAGATCGAGCCAGGGGCGGCCCGGGGCGGCCGACGCGTTGAGGGTCGCCGCCTGGTCCTTCAGACCCCCCGGTTTGGTGACCGATCCGACAAAGCTGATCAGGGCGGACACGCCACTCGCACCGAGCGAAAGCCCCAGAACGAGCAACGTCTCGTCACGGAAGATCCGTCGCGAGGGCCGCTCCGGCGGAACGGAATCAGCCACCGGGCCCGCCTCTGCCTGCACACCTGCCTCCAGTTGAGTAATCCAGCCTCATCCCCACCGTCGCACCGCTAGGGTCTCGAAAGAAGTTACGAAGATCGTGCGCGACAGGCCGTCTGGGGGGACGGGCGCCGTACGGGGCGTACCTCCCCCTTGTCTGCCATACGGCCGAAATCCGCCGCGAGGTTCAACAGGGAGGGGCACCACCGTCATGGGACGTCACAGCTTGCCCGATCAGTATGGGGCGGGCCGCAGCGACCCCCGTCCACGCGCGCGCCGCCGCACGGTGGCCATCGCGACGGTGCTCGTCCTCACCGTCGCGGGCGGCACCGCGGCAGCCGCCAGAAGCGGGCTGCTGTCGTTCGGTTCCTCGTGCCAGGACAACCCGGTGCGCCTTCGGCTGGACGCCGCGCCGGACATCACCCCCGCCCTCACGGCCGCGGCGCGGCGGGCCCGCGGCGACAAGATCACCTCGGACGGCCGGTGTCTCGCGGTCACGGTGACCGCGCGGGACGCCTACAAGGTCGCGGACGCGCTCGCCGCGGGCCGGAAGGTCGACGCTCAGCTGTGGGTGCCGGACTCGGACCTGTGGGTCGACCGGATCACGGCGAACAACAGCGCTGTCGACGTGACCCCGGCGGGGACGATCGCCTCGACGCCGATCGGCGTGGCGATGGTGCCGACGGCCGCGAAGTCCCTGGGCTGGCCGCAGAAGACGTACAGCTGGCTGGAGTTGGTCGGTGCCGCCATGCAGAGCGACTCGGTCAGGCTCGGCGCGGGCGACCCCGCGCGCAGCGCCACCGGGCTGCTCGCCCTCACCCAGCTCAGCACGGCCGCCACCAAGGTCAAGGGCGGTGACACCCAGGCCGTGGCCATGATGAAGACGCTGTCGCAGCGCACCTCGGACAGCGACAGCCAGGTCGTGGACACTTTGCCGCGCGACTCCTCGGGCACCGAACTGGGCAATCCGAAGCGGAACCAGGCGCTGATCCTCTCCGAGCAGGCGGCGTACACGTACAACTCCTCGGCCGACAGCGCCTCCGGTCTGGACATGTTCTACCCGAAGGACGGCTCGCCCCGGCTGGACTATCCGTACGCGATGATCGGCGAGCTGAGCACCGACCAGAGCCGGGCCGCGCTGCGGTTCATGAACTATCTGCGCCAGCCGGAGCAGCTGCGGCTCCTGCAGAAGTACGGCTTCCGAACCTCCGACGACGACACGCCGCAGACGGTGGTCACGGAGGCGGGCGGCAGCAGCCCTCAGCCGTACGAGGAGCCCGCGCTGAAGCCGGCCGCGACCGCGGCGCTCCAGGAGGCCCTCGGCACCTGGACGATCACCGTGCAGAGCGCCCGGATCACCACGGTCGTGGACGCCTCCTCGTCGATGTCGGAGACCGTGCCGGGCACCGGCCAGTCGCGCATGGACGTCACCAAGGGGGCACTGCTGCAGGCCCTCGCCACGTTCACGCCCGAGGACGAGATCGGCCTGTGGAAGTTCTCCACGAAGCTGGACGGCGACAAGGACTACCGCATCCTGGTGCCGACCGAGCGGCTCGGCGACCAGAAGGGCGGCGGCACCCAACGCGACCGCCTCTCGGCGGCCTTCGGCTCCCTCAAGCCGCTCCCGAACGGGGCCACCGGGCTCTACGACACCACGCTCGCCGCGTACAAGGCGGCTGTCTCGTCCTACGCCAAGGGGAAGTTCAACGCCCTGGTGATCCTGACCGACGGCGTCAACCAGGACCCGGGCAGCATCTCCCGCGACGACCTCATCACCCAGCTCCGGAAACTCACCGACCCCGAGCGCCCGGTACCCCTCATCATGATCGCCGTAGGCCCCGACGCCGACCGCGAGGAGGCCGACCAAATCGCCCGAGCCACCGGCGGCTCGGGCCAGTCGGTCAGCAACCCCGCCCAGATCCAGTCGGTGATCCTGAAGGCGATCGTGGCGGCGGGTTCCCAGGGCGACAGCTAGGTCTGCGCCCCGGCGCGGGGCAGGGCCGCTCGGGCCGCGGGCACCGGCTCACGGCCGCCCGGCCTGATCGGCACCCACCGCTCAAACCGGTCGGCACGCGACATCCCCGGCGGCCGACCTCGAGGTACGGCCGCTGGGCCGCGAGGACCGGTCTACGCCGCTCAACCCGGTCGGCACCGGCCACGGCCGCCCAGCCCGATCGGCACCGCTCACGGCGCTCAGGCCAGCCCCCACCGGACCGCAGCCACGCTCAGGCCAGCCGCCACCGCACCACAGCGTCGCGCACCCCGATCGGCACCGACCCACCTCCGCCCAACCCGAGCGGCACGCGCCCCCCGGCAGCCGGCCTGACCCCACGGCAGACCCCGGCGCTGCCCGACCAGGCCCTTCGGCGCCCGGTGCCGTAGTTCAGCCCGTAGGCACCGGCTCCGGCATCGCCACCGGCCAGGTGTGCACCGGGTCGCCCAGGTGCATCAGGCGGCGGTAGGTGCGGGTTGTGGCTGCGAGGGCGGCGTCGCGGGGCAGGCCTGCTTCCAGGGCGCGGTGGAAGGTGGCGGCCTGCCAGGTGGCGCCGTTGGCGCGGCGGCGGCAGCGTTCGTCGATGACGCCGAGGTACAGGTCGCGGTCGGCGCGTTCGATGCCCCATGCGGCGAGGCCCGCCTCGGCGAGGGGGAGGAGTTCGTCGCGCACGAGGGTCACCGCGTCGATCTGTGCGGTGCCGCCGTACCGGCCGCGCCGTGGCCACTCGAGGCGGGCCTCGATCCCGTGCTTGCAGGCGGCGTCGAAGTTGGCCTCGGCCGCCTCGAAGGGCAGCCGGGTCCACACCGGCCGCGACTCCTCGGCGAGAGCGCGGACGACGCCGTAGTAGAAGGCGGCGTTCGCGATGACGTCGGTGATGGTGGGTCCCGCGGGCAGGACCCGGTTCTCCACGCGCAGGTGCGGGACGCCGTCGGCGATGCCGTAGACCGGGCGGTTCCAGCGGTACACGGTGCCGTTGTGCAGGACGAGTTCGGCGAGTTTGGGGACGCCGCCGGCGTCGAGGACCTCCAGCGGGTCCTCCTCGTCGCAGATCGGCAGCAGCGCGGGAAAGTACCGCAGGTTCTCCTCGAAGAGGTCGTACGCCGAGGAGATCCACCGCTCCCCGAACCAGGTGCGGGGGCGCACCCCCTGGGCCTGCAGCTCGGGCGGACGGGTGTCGGTGGACTGCAGGAACAGCGGGGGCCGGGACTCGCGCCACAGCTCACGCCCGAACAGGAACGGCGAGTTGGCGCCGACGGCGATCTGGGCCGCGGCGACGGCCTGCGCGGCGTTCCAGACGTCGGCGAACCGGCCCGGGGTGACCTGCAAGTGCAGTTGCACGGAGGTGCAGGCGGCTTCCGGCGCGATGGATTTGGAGGTGCAGGTCAGGCGCTCGACCCCGTCGATGTCGAGTACGAAGTCCTCGCCGCGGGCGGCCACGATCTGTTCGTTGAGCAGGGCGTAGCGGTCGACGTCGGAGAGGTTGGAGGAGATCAGGTCGTCCCGGTCGAGCGTCGGCAGAATGCCGATCATCACGATTCCCGCATCGACCTCGCCCGCTTTTCGGTCGGCATATGCCAGTGACGTCCGCAGTTCTTCCGCGAGCCGGTCGAATACCCGACCGCCCAAATGATGTGGGGCTATGTTCACTTCCAGATTGAACATGGCGAGTTCTGTTTGGAAATCGCGGCTCGCGATCCGTTCGAGGACTTGCGCATTGAGCATTTTCGGCATGCCGTCGCCACCGGCCAGATTCAGTTCGATCTCCACGCCCATGAGGTTCTTCGGGCGGTCGAACCGTTTCTGGTCCAGAAGTCGCTCCAGTCCCGTCAGGCAGCTGCGGAGCTTGTCGCGGTAGAGCTGCCGATCGGACAGGTCGAACTGCCCTGCCACGACCTTCTCCCCCATCGAAGCGTCCCTCCTAGAATCTGCGGCTCCAGGATCCGGCCGCCGGCTTCGGGTCACGGAAGAGGATGCCCAGCCCTGGCGATCGATAACGTCCCCACGCGGGCCTGCCGACCGCTACTCTGACGGATGTGACCCGGGGCACATTCACCAGGCATGGACATGTCGCAGTTTCCGGCGCAGTGACTGGCGCTGTTTCCGGCAGGCGACAACCTCGTGAAAAACGCCGACGAGAATTGGCCGACCGCTTCCCGGCTATTTCCCGAGGTCACCGCCGCGGCACCGGAGCGGAATCGGGATGATTCCCACGTATCGCCGACCGTATACGCCCTTGCCGAGTACACCGGAAACGGCTAGACGAAACACCGTCTGAACACATGTCGTATAAACTCCGCGAACAAGACAGAGGGCCGGCATCCGCGGTCAAGGAACCGGCCGTCGAGGTGACGTGCGGCAGGCCTCACCCACACTCCTCGTTCCCGGGCCCCGGCCCCCGCCCCTCTGTCCCCACGTGAGCTGACAGTGCCGTCCGCCCCCGCCCCGCCCTCGCGCCATCGTGCCTGTCGAATGAGAGGCGACCCACCATGCCGCTGCATGTCCCCCCGGCTCCCGCGCCTGCCCTGCGCTCCGTCCTCACCGCCCTTGGTTCACCCACCGCGGTACGCGAGGCGCGAACGCCCTCCCTGCTCCACGCCCAGGGCCCGCTGACACCCGAACTCCCGCTGCCCGTGCACATCCTGGACCGGTTCACGCCCGCGGGCGCATCGTCCACCCGACTGGCCGGGTGGCGCTTCCTGATCCGCTGCGGCGAGCGCGCGGTGGCCGCGGCCGACACCATGCTGACCCCCGACGGCTGGGCCTTCTCCCGCTTCTTCGAGGGCCCCTACATCGCCTCCACCGAGCGCGCGCTGCGCCAGGCCGAGACGATGAGCCAGTCGTACCAGCCGCGTCTGCTCTCGATGCCCAGCCTCTACATGCTCACCCTGTGGCTGCACGGCGACTGCACCGAGGACGCCGCGAGCGGCCACCCCGCCGCCACGGACCTGCTCGTCCCGCTGGCGCCGGCCCCGCCCGGCATCGCGCCCCACCGACCGCACCGCGTCGCCGAACTGCTCCCGGTCCTCACCCATCGGGTGACTCCCGCCCCGCTGCTGGGCTCCCCCGCCTGAACAAGGCTCCCGCACCACCCTTCGTACCCCGCCCCGGAATTCCCCGAGGCGGGGTACGTCGCTTTTCCGCTCCGCATTGTGCTCGTACGAGCCAATAGTTGCTCGTACGAGCCGGAAAAGCTCTCTGACCAGTAGGGACTAGCCCTATCCGGCCCCCCGGAACCACCCGAACTGACAGTGCAGTTGGAATGAACCGTCCGCGCGGGTGATGCGTCATCAACCTGTGAGAAGCGGTGCTGCAAAATCCCTGCGGATCGACGCCCGTGGGGCAACACTGGGTCTGGACCGAATTATCACTACGGGGGGCGGCCATGAACGGAGCTTCAAGCCGCAGGACAGACAACACAGCCATCTCACACACCACGACAGAGCGAAAGATCCCATCAATGTGCCAGCACCAGCCGCCGTGTCCGACAGCCGACTCCGCCGACCGGGAATCCGCGCGCCTCGTGGCGCACCACCCGGAACAGGGATGGAGCCTGCTGTGCAACGGAGTTCTGCTCTTCGAGGACACCGGTGAGCTCCTGCCCGACGGCCAGATCATCGCGCCGCACCGCCCGCCGGGTGCGAGCCAGGTGATGACGGCCGCCTGAGCGCGGCCGGGCGGCGCACACCGCCGCCCGGAGATTCGAGGGGCCGCTCGCAGCACTTGCTGCGAGTCGGCCCCGGCGCATGTCCGGAGCCCGTCACTGCGTGTAGTTCCCCGTGCGTGGTGCGGTCATCGCCGTGCACCCCCGGCGCCCTGCCCGGGGGTGCCGGACCCCGGCGGCGCTCCCCACTGCACCGCCGGGGCGTCTCGGAACCCGGCGCCCTTACTTGCCGGCCAGCGCCTTTCTGATCGCGAAGCAGGCGGGCTTGGGCCGCAGTTGCTCGTCCCAGGGCAGCGCGGCGCCCTCACCGGGGAAGACCGCCGGGATCCACGAGTACTTGTCGGTGTAGTCCCACACAGTGATCCCCACGCAGCGCCGCACGGCGAGACAGGCCGACGTCAGGTCCCGGTACCAGTCCGCCTGCTGGGCCAGCTTCTCCTCGGTGGCCGGCAGCAGCATCCGTACGTCGACCTCGGTGAGCGCGGTGTCGAGGCCCAGCCGGGAGAAGCGGCGGAGGTTGTCCTCCACGGTCGCCGGATAGCCGTACTGCAGGGCCAGGTGAGCCTGCAGGCCGATGCCGTCGAGCGGGACGTGCCGTGCCCTGAGGTCCTTGACCAGCTGGTAGTAGGCGTCCGACTTCGGGCCGACGGCCTCGATGTTGTAGTCGTTGAGATAGAGCTTGGCGTGCGGGTCGGCCTGGTGGGACCAGCGCAGGGCATCGGCGATGTAGCCGGGGCCGAGCGTCCGGTACCAGAGCGTGTCGCGGTAGGTGCCGTCCTCGTTGAACGCCTCGTTGACGACGTCCCAGGAGTAGACCTTGCCGCGGTAGTGCCGTACCTCGGTCTGGATGTGCCTCTTCAGTACGGCCCTCAGCTCGTCGGCCGTCCACTCGCGGCCGGTGAGCCAGTCGGGCAGCTGGCTGTGCCAGACCAGGGTGTGGGCGCGCACCCGCTGGTGGTGCTTGCGCGCCAGGTTCACGATCTGGTCGCCGTTGGTCCAGTCGAAGACGCCCTGCTGGGGCTCGGTGGCGTACCACTTCATGCCGTTGCCGGGCGTGATCATGTCGAACTCGCGGCTGAGCAGGGCCGTGTAGGCGGTGTCGGTGAGTTCGGGGTTGTCGGTGGCGCTGCCGAAGTAGCGGCCGTGGCGCTGGGCGAGCTCCGCGAGCGTCGGCTGCCGCGGGCTCGCCTGGGCGCCCGGCCCGGTGGCGAGCCCGGCCGTGACCAGGGCGGCAGCCAGTGCGCCGACGAGTCTCAGGCGGGTGGTCCTGCGCATGGTGCGACTCCTCACGGTGGGTGGTGTGGGGCCGTACGTCCGCCGGTGCGGGTCATCCCTTCGTCGCACCAGCGGCCAGGCCGCCGACGAGTTGGCGCTCGGCGACCGAGTAGAAGGCGAGGGCGGGGACCATCGCCAGGAAGAGATAGGCGAAGACTCGGGCGTACTGCGCCGAGTACTGGCCCTGGAACTGGGCCACGCCGAGCGGCAGCGTCCACCACTTGGAGTCGGTGAACACCAGCAGCGGCAGCATGAAGTTGTTCCAGCTGGTGACGACGGCCAGCACCGAGACCGTGCCGAGCGCCGGCCGTGCCATGGGCAGCAGGATCCGCCAGAAGAACCCGAAGGCGGTGCAGCCGTCGAGGGTGGCGGCCTCCTCCAGCTCGCCGGGGATCTGCCGGAAGAAGCCACGCAGGATGATGATCGTCATCGGCAGCCCGAAAGCCGCCTGCGGGAGGATCACGCCGAGCGGGTTGTCCAGCAGACCGAGGTAGCGCAGCAGCAGGAACAGCGGGAGGGCCGCCACCGCGAAGGGGAACATCAGCCCCATCGTGAAGAGCGTGAACAGCACCTCCCGTCCGCGGAAGGCGAACCGCGCGAAGGAGAAGGCCGCGAGCGCGGAGACGGCGACCACGAGCACGGTCGTCGCGACCGCGATCAGCGTGCTGTTGCCGAGCAGCCGCCAGAAGTCGCCCGAGCCGAGGATGTCGGTGTAGTTGCCGGTCAGCCAGTGTTCGGGGAGCCCGAAGGCGTTGCGGGAGAGTTCGTCGGTCGACTTGAAGCCGGACAGGGCGGCGTACAGCAGGGGTACGACCATCACCGCGCCGACCACGACGAGGAGCACGTGCAGCGGCAGGTTGCGTACGGTCTTCACTTGCCGTCCCCCCTCATCGTCGTGGTGGCCCCTTCGAGGTCGCGGCGGAGCACGAACCGCTGGTATGCGAGGGCGAAGACGAGACAGATGCCGAACATGACCACGCTGATCGCGCTGGCGTAGCCGACCTGGTAGCGCTTGAAGCCGTACTGGAACATGGTCACGGCCATCGTCTCGGAGTGGTGGTCGGGTCCGCCCTGGGTGATCACCCAGACCAGGTCGAAGAGCTGGATCGCCCCGATGACGGAGAGGAACACGCTGATGCGCAGCGTGGGCGCGAGCAGCGGCAGGATCACATTGCGGAAGCGCTGCCATGGGTTCGCGCCGTCGATCAGCGCCGCCTCCGTCAACTCGGCCGGGATGGACTGGAGTCCGGCCAGGTAGAGCATCATGTGGAAGCCGAAGTACTTCCAGGTCATGACGAGGAAGAGGCTCGCCATCACCCAGGAGGGGTCGGCGAACCACTCGCCGCCGAGCCCGTCCAGGCCGATGGCGCCGAGGACATGGTCGGCGAGACCGTCGTCCGGGGCGAAGATCATGCTGAACAGCACGCCGGTGATGGCCTCGGACAGGACGTACGGCGCGAAGAAGAGCATCCGGTAGATGGCCCGGCCGCGCATTTTCTGGTTCAGGGCGACGGCCATGGCCAGCGCGAACGGCAGTTGCAGGGCGAGCGAGAGCACGACCAGGAGCAGGCAGCGCCACAAGTCGCCCAGAAATACGGGGTCCTGGAACAGGTGGGTGAAGTTGTCGCCGCCGATGTAGTCGGAGGGCATGCCGAAGCCGCCCCAGCGGAAGAAGGCTGCGTACAGCGCGAACAGCATCGGCAGCAGCACGAGCCCGATGAACAGCACCAGCGCGGGCACCTGGAAGCCGACCGCAGTGAGCCAGTTCAGCAGGCGCCGGCGCGCCCGTCCCCGGGCCGATGTCGCGGCCGGGGACGGGAGGGCGATGTCGGGGCCCCTCCGCTTGTCCGGGAGGAAGGTCGAGGTCATCGCCGGCTACTGCTCTTCCTTCGCGACCTTGGTGATCGACTGCGCGACCTGCTCAGGCGACTTGGACCCGGCGATGAGCGCGGCGACGCTGTCGTTGACCTCCTGGCCGACGGCGGGGGCGTACGCCTGGTCGAGGTAGAGCTGGAAGCCGGTGGCGCCCTTCAACTGGGCTTGTACGGCCTTGGTGTTGGGGTCGGCGAGTGCCTTCTCGGCGCCGGGCACGACGGGCAGGGTGTTGGTCTTCTTGACCAGTTGCAGGTCGGTGGTCTCGGAGGCGAAGAACTTCAGGAAGTCGACGGCCTCCTTGGGGGCGCCCCTGCGCAGGGCGTGCCCGCCGCCACCGCCGAAGACCTCGGTGATCGCGCCTTCCCCGCCGTCGACGGCGGGGAAGGGGAAGAACCCGAGGTTGGAGCCGAGGCCCTTGCCCGCGTCCGCCTCGACGACGGGGGCCCACTGTCCCATCAGCTCCATCGCCGCCTTGCCGTTGCCGACCGTGGCGGCCTGGCCGTTGGGCGCGGAGTAGGCGGCACCGAGGAAGCCCTTCTGGAACGGGTGCAGGTCGACGAGGTCCTTGAGGTGCTGTCCGGCCTGGACGAAGCCGTCGCCGGTGAAGTCCTTGTTCTCGTTGGCCTTCTCCAGGGCGTCGATGCCGGCGGTGCGCATCGCGAGGTACGCCCAGTAGTACATGCCGGTCCAGCTCTCCTTGCCCGCGAGTGCGAGCGGGGTGATGCCCTTGGACTTCAGCTTCTTCACGGCGTCGAGGAAGCCCGTCCAGGTGGTGGGGGGCGCGTCGATGCCGGCCTGCTTGAAGAGCGCCTTGTTGTACCAGAAGCCGACCATGCCGATGTCGAACGGGATGCCGTAGAGCTTCTTGTCGATCAGGTACGGCTGCTTGGCGACCGACAGCATTCCGTCCGACCAGGGCTTGGTGCTGTCGCTGAGGTCCTCCACGAGCCCTGCGTCGACCTGCTGCTTGAGCACGCCTCCGCCCCAGGTGTGGAAGACGTCCGGGAGCTTGCCCGAAGCGATGAGCGCCGTCATCTTCGACTTGTAGGCGTCGTTCTCGAGCTGGACGATCTTCAGCTTGACCTTGGGGTTCTGGGCCTCGAACTTTTTGGCGAGGCCCGCCCAGACGGTCTTGGTGGGTTCGGTGGTGGAGATGTTCCACCACTCGATCGTGGTCGTCCCGTCCGACGACCCCCCGTCCGAATCGCCGCCGCAGCCGCTCAGTGCCGTCATGCCCAGACCGGCCGCGGCGGAGGCCGCCAGGAACCCGCGGCGGGACAGTGCCCGGTCGCCCATTGTGCGCTCCTTGGGGTAGGGACGGCGCGCGTCTACGACCGTCCGCTGGGACCGAAAGTTTCGGAGAAGATCCAGAAAGATGCGCTGTTGCCGCACCCTAGAGACAGCTCCCAAACCGTGGCAACCCCTTGTGCACGGTAAATCTCGCGGAGGCCCGACAGCACACCACCCCGACTCGACAGACGCCGAGTCGGGGTGGATACCTCCGACGACGGTTCTCGGGTGCCGACCTCCGTAAGGTTCGCCGAATTATCCGAATGTTTCGGCGCCTCAGTGGGCGTTACGCGATGTGCGTAACGCCATCACCCCTTGGCCACCAGCGCCTTGAGCGCGACGTTGAGTTCCAGGACGTTCACGCGGGGATCGCCGATGAAGCCGAGGGTGCGGTCCTGCGTGTGCTCCTCGACGAGCCGGTTGACCTGGGCGAGGGACAGTCCGTTGCGCTCGGCGACCCGGTGCACCTGGATCTCGGCGTACCGAGGCGAGATGTCCGGGTCCAGGCCCGAGCCGGACGACGTGACCGCGTCGGCGGGGACCTGCGACGGCCTGACCGTGTAGCCGGCGACGGAGTTGTCCTTGACGACCTGCGCCCTGGCCTTCCGCACGGCCTTGACGAGATCGGGGTTGTCGGCCGAGAGGTTCGTGGCACCGGAAAGGATCAGCTTGTACCGGGTATTGAGCGAGTTCTCACCCAGTCCGTTCGCCGGGCGCGGCTGGAAGTACCGCAGGCTGTAGCCCTGTTGGCCGATCAGCGAGGAGCCGACGACCTTCCCGGCCGACCTGATCTCGGAGCCGTTCGCCCTGTGGTGAAACAGCCCCTGTGCGATGCCGGTGACCGCCAGTGGATAGATGACACCGGTCACCAGGGTCAGCACGAGGAGGGCGCGCAGGCCCGCCCCGAGCAGACGGACGGTGCCGGCAACGGAGTTGTTCATGGTGATCAGCGCGCCTTTCGCCATCACAGGCCCGGGATGAGGGAGATGAGCAGGTCGATGAGCTTGATGCCGATGAAGGGGGCGATCAGACCGCCGAGACCGTAGATCCCGAGGT
This sequence comes from Streptomyces plumbidurans, assembly GCF_019857225.1. Taxonomy (GTDB): domain Bacteria; phylum Actinomycetota; class Actinomycetes; order Streptomycetales; family Streptomycetaceae; genus Streptomyces; species Streptomyces plumbidurans. The sequence continues at coordinate 20,243 of NZ_JAFJSY010000025.1, read as the reverse complement.
TGCGCCGGAGCATCCTGTCGGCGCTCACCGGCCGGTACCGCACACCGCGCAGGGCGAGCGGCACCAGCGCGACGATGATCAGCGCGTTGAAGACGACCGCCGAGAGGATCGCGGAGTCCGGCGAGGACAGGTCCATGATGTTGAGCTTGTCCAGGCCCGGGTACACCACCGCGAACATCGCCGGGATGATCGCGAAGTACTTCGCGACGTCGTTGGCGATGGAGAACGTCGTGAGCGCGCCCCGGGTGATGAGGAGTTGCTTGCCGATCTCGACGATCTCGATGAGCTTGGTCGGGTCGGAGTCGAGGTCGACCATGTTGCCGGCCTCCTTGGCGGCCGACGTACCCGTGTTCATCGCGACACCGACGTCCGCCTGGGCCAGCGCGGGCGCGTCGTTGGTGCCGTCGCCGGTCATCGCGACGAGCTTGCCGCCCGCCTGCTCCCGCTTGATCAGCGCCATCTTGTCCTCGGGAGTCGCCTCGGCGAGGAAGTCGTCGACGCCCGCCTCCTCGGCGATCGCCTTGGCGGTCAGCGGGTTGTCGCCCGTGATCATGACGGTCCTGATGCCCATGCGGCGCAGCTCGTCGAACCGCTCGCGCATGCCCTGCTTGACGACGTCCTTGAGGTGGATGACACCGAGGACGCGGGCACCGCGCCCGTCCTTGACGGCGACCAGCAGCGGGGTGCCGCCCGCCTCGGAGATCCGGCCCGCGATCCCGTCCGCGTCGCCCGCGACCGTGCCGCCCTCCTCCTGGACCCAGGCGATGACCGAGCCTGCCGCACCCTTGCGGATCTTCCGCCCGTCGACGTCCACACCCGACATCCGGGTCTGGGCGGTGAAGGCGATCCAGTCGGCGTGGGCGAGCTCGCCCTGGTGGCGCTCGCGCAGCCCGTACCGGTCCTTGGCCAGTACGACGACGGAGCGGCCCTCGGGCGTCTCGTCGGCGAGCGAGGAGAGCTGGGCCGCGTCGGCGACCTCGGCGTCGGTGACGCCCCTGACCGGTACGAACTCGGCGGCCCTGCGGTTGCCGAGGGTGATGGTGCCGGTCTTGTCGAGCAGCAGCGTGGAGACGTCACCGGCGGCCTCAACTGCCCTGCCGGACATGGCCAGTACGTTGCGCTGCACCAGCCGGTCCATGCCCGCGATGCCGATCGCCGAGAGCAGGGCGCCGATCGTGGTCGGGATGAGGCAGACCAGCAGGGCGACCAGCACCACCATCGTGAGGTGGGTGCCCGCGTGGTCGGCGAACGGCGGCAGCGTGGCGACGGCCAGCAGGAAGACGATCGTCAGCGACGCGAGCAGGATGTTCAGGGCGATCTCGTTGGGCGTCTTCTGCCGGGCCGCGCCCTCGACGAGGTTGATCATCCGGTCGATGAAGGTCTCTCCGGGCTTCGTCGTGATCTTGACGACGATGCGGTCGGAGAGCACCTTCGTGCCGCCGGTGACGGCGCTGCGGTCGCCGCCGGACTCGCGGATGACCGGGGCCGACTCACCGGTGATGGCCGACTCGTCGACCGAGGCGACCCCCTCGACCACGTCACCGTCGCCGGGGATGACGTCGCCGGCCTCGCAGATCACGAGGTCGCCGATGCTCAGCTCGGTGCCCGCGACCACGGTTCCGTCGGCCTTGTGCGCGACGGTGTCGGTCTTGGCCTTGCGCAGGGTGTCGGCCTGCGCCTTGCCGCGGCCCTCGGCGACCGCCTCCGCCAGGTTGGCGAAGACCACGGTCAGCCACAGCCAGGCGCTGATCGCCCAGCCGAACCAGTCGCCCGGGTCCTTGAAGGAGAAGACGGTGGTGAGGATCGAGCCGATCCACACCACGAACATCACGGGCGACTTGATCTGCACCCGCGGATCGAGCTTGCGGACGGCGTCAGGCAGCGAGCGGAGCAGTTGCCCGGGGTCGAAGAGGCCCGCGCCGACACGGCCTTCGGGAGGCTTGTGCCCGGAGGGTACGTCGGTGTGCGGCGCGCGGGTGGGAGTGGCTGTGGACATGGAGTCCTCGGGGTTTTCGGTGACTTCGACTGGGGTGGTACGAGTGGTCATCACGCCAGCCCCTCGGCCAGCGGGCCCAGCGCGAGCGCCGGGAAGTAGGTCAGGCCGACGATGATCAGGACGGCGCCGACGAGCAGGCCGGTGAACATCGGCTTCTCGGTGCGCAGGGTGCCGGCGGTCACCGGCACCGGCTTCTGCTCGGCGAGCGAGCCGGCCAGGGCCAGGACGAGCACCATCGGCAGGAAGCGGCCGAGCAGCATCGCGAGCCCGGTCATGGTGTTGAACCAGTCGGTGTTCGCGTTCAGGCCCGCGAAGGCGGAGCCGTTGTTGTTGGCGGCCGAGGTGAAGGCGTAGAGCACTTCGCTGAAGCCGTGCGCGCCCGGGTTGAGCATCGAGTTCGGCGGGGTCGGCAGCGCCATCGAGAAGGCGGTGAGGATCAGCACCAGCGCGGGCGTGATGAGGATGTAGACGGCGGCCAGCTTGATCTCGCGGGAGCCGATCTTCTTGCCCAGGTACTCGGGCGTACGGCCGACCATCAGACCGGCGATGAACACCGCGATGACCGCGATGATCAGCATCCCGTAGAGGCCGGAGCCGGTACCGCCGGGTGCGATCTCGCCCAGCATCATCGACAGCATGGTGATGCCGCCGCCGAAGCCGGTGAAGGAGGAGTGGAACGAGTCCACCGCACCGGTCGAGGTCAGGGTGGTGGCCACCGCGAAGATCGAGGAGCCACCGACGCCGAAGCGGACCTCCTTGCCCTCCATCGAGGCACCCGCGATCTGCAGCGCGCCCTCGTGATGGGCGAACTCGGTCCACATCATCAGCGCGGTGAAGCCGAGCCAGATCGCGCCCATCGCGGTGAGGATCGCGTACCCCTGCCGCACCGAGCCGACCAGCACACCGAAGGTGCGGGTCAGGGCGAAGGGGATGACCAGGATCAGGAAGATCTCGAAGAGGTTGGTGAACGGCGTGGGGTTCTCGAAGGGGTGGGCGGAGTTGGCGTTGAAGTAGCCGCCGCCGTTGGTGCCCAGCTCCTTGATGGCCTCCTGCGAGGCGACCGCGCCGCCGTTCCACTGCTGCGAACCGCCAATGAACTGACCGACCTCGTGGATGCCGGAGAAGTTCTGGACGGCGCCGCAGGCGACCAGGACGACCGCGGCGACGGCGGCCACCGGCACCAGGATGCGGACGGTGCCGCGCACCAGGTCGGCCCAGAAGTTGCCCAGTTCACCGGTGCGCGAGCGTGCGAAGCCACGCACCAGCGCCACCGCGACGGCGATGCCGACCGCGGCGGACACGAAGTTCTGCACGGCCAGACCGGCGGTCTGCACGACGTGCCCCATGGTCTGCTCGCCGTAGTAGGACTGCCAGTTGGTGTTCGTCACGAACGAGACGGCCGTGTTGAACGACTGCGCCGGATTGACCGATGAGAAGCCGAGCGAGCCCGGCAGGATGCCCTGGAGCCGCTGCAGCAGGTACAGGAAGAGCACCCCGGCGACCGAGAAGGCGAGCACTCCGCGCAGATACGCCGGCCAGCGCATCTCGGTGTCCGGGTCGGCACCGATGCCTTTGTAGATCCACCTCTCGACGCGCAGATGCCGATCGGAGGAGTAGACCCTGGCCATGTGGTTGCCAAGGGGGACGTGGACGAGAGCCAGCGCGCCTATGAGCGCCAGCAGTTGAAGGACCGCGGCTGGTACGGGACCCATGGGTGTCTCAGAACCTCTCCGGGAAGATCAGGGCGAGGACGAGATAGCCCAGCAGGGCGACGGCCACGACGAGGCCGACGATGTTCTCGGCGGTCACAGCTTGGTCACCCCCTTGGCGACGAGGGCCACCAGAACGAAGGACGCGATCGCGACGACGACGAAGGCCAGATCGGCCACCGTGAACTCCTGGAGTGAGGTTGGTCGAACGGGACGCTCCCAGAAAACAGCCTTCGCGGCTCGAATCGAGCGCCGTTGACGGGTCCCATACGGCCCACCGCACGCCTTTGACGGAACTCATACGCGAGGGGGATCACTGCAGGTCGGGGGTGATTCGGGGCGTGCCGGACGAGCACGGGCGCGGCCCGCACCCGGGTGCCAAGCTCCCGGCCCATGCGGGACCGCACTGCCTCGCGCTCCTTGCCCCCGGCGCAATCCGTGGGCCCGTCACGCTCCCCATACGCTGGTGCCACACCACACGCCCGAACGCACCGCGCCCCGCTACTCGGCCCCTCCCGACGCGCACACCCAGCACACCGGCGCCGTCCCGCCCCCCACCCACAGCGTCAGCGCCTACCTCCCCCGCGTCCGCCCCCGTGACCGTACGACCACGCGCCCGAGGCTCAGACGCCCGTCGACCACCACTCGCAGTACGACGGGCACGTCCGGGCCGCGGCCTGGGCGTCCCTTGATCTTGGCGTAGTGGGTGACCAGGGAGTCCGTGTCCACCACGACGCCCGGGGGCGTCAGCAGCCGCAGCGCCCCGCCGCGCATGTCGAGGGCGATGTGCAGGGTGTCGTGTGTGATCACCGCGCCGGTGAAGTCGAGGGTCACATCGCCCCACTCGGACGCGATCTGCAGTCGGCGCGGTACCACCCACCCGCCGCCCCGCCGGGCCGAACCGCCCTTCTGCTCGATACGGACGACGTCCTTCGCGTCGGACGCGAGATCGGTGGTGGGCCCGGTCGGCAGATCCGCGGTCAACACCGCCAACTCCCCCATCGTGCGCGCGGTGAGGGCAGCCTCCACCCGCTCGTCGAGCTCCTCGACGGTCAGCCGGCCGTCACCCGCCGCGACGCGCAGCACATCGACGACCCGGTCGCGATCAGCGTGCGAGGCCCTGAGGTCCGGCGACGCCTCGCCACTCCGCGCGCTCTCTCCGGACATGTCCACACCCCGAATTCCAGTCACCGGCCCGACTCCGTATCGCGTTGTACCCGACCCCCAGCCCCCAACCCCACGTCCACCATGCCCCATTGCCGGCCATATGGTGACCGCATGCAGAGCTACACGATCGGCCAGGCAGCACGGCTGCTCGGCGTGAGTCCGGACACCGCACGCCGCTGGGCCGACGCCGGCCGGGTGGCGACCCATCGCGACGAGGGCGGCCGTCGGCTCATCGAGGGGCGGGATCTGGCCGCGTTCTCCGTGGCACTCGCCAAGGCGGGCGGCGCCGAGGAGGAGACCTCCTACACCTCGGTCCGCAACGCGTTCCCCGGCATCGTCACCGCGATCAAACTCGGCGACGTGGCGGCCCAGGTCGAGATCCAGGCCGGCCCGCACCGCCTGGTCTCCCTGCTGACCCGCGAGGCCGTCGAGGAACTGGGCCTGGAGGTCGGCATGGAGGCCACCGCCCGCGTCAAGTCGACAAACGTACACATCGACCGCGTCTGACCCCCGAAACCGCACCCCCCGTCGTCGTTCACGAGCCCCACGCAGAAGGACCCCGCCGAAGCGGGGCCCTTCACACCATGCCTGTCCAAGCTCCAAGCGGACGTTCAGTCCTCGTACGCATCCAGCGGCGGGCAGGAGCAGACCAGGTTGCGGTCGCCGTAGGCCTGGTCGATCCGGCGTACCGGCGGCCAGTACTTGTCGGCGGCCGAGACCCCGGCCGGGAAGACGGCCTCCTCGCGCGAGTACGCGTGCTCCCACTCACCGCCCAGCGCGGCAGCCGTGTGCGGGGCGCCCCGCAGCGGGTTGTCGTCGGCAGGCCACTCGCCCGCCCCGACCTTCTCGATCTCCGCCCGAATGGCGATCATCGCCTCGCAGAACCGGTCAAGCTCGGTCAGGTCCTCCGACTCGGTCGGCTCGATCATCAGCGTGCCGGCCACCGGGAACGACATCGTCGGCGCGTGGAAGCCGTAGTCGATCAGCCGCTTGGCGACGTCGTCGACGCTCACGCCGGTCGCCTTGGTCAGCGGCCGCAGGTCGATGATGCACTCGTGCGCGACCAGCCCGCCGGGGCCGGTGTAGAGCACCGGGTAGTGCGGTTCGAGCCGCTTGGCGATGTAGTTGGCGGACAGCACGGCCACCTGCGTGGCACGCTTCAGCCCCTCGCCGCCCATGAGCCGGACGTACGCCCACGAGATCGGCAGGATGCCCGCGCTGCCCCACGGAGCGGCCGAGATCGGCCCGACACCGGTCTCAGGACCGGCCGCGGGCTGCATCGAGTGGTTCGGCAGATACGGCGCCAGGTGCGCGCGTACGCCGACCGGACCGACGCCCGGACCGCCGCCGCCGTGCGGGATGCAGAACGTCTTGTGCAGGTTGAGGTGCGAGACGTCGCCGCCGAAGTGCCCCGGCTTGGCGAGCCCCACAAGGGCGTTGAGGTTGGCGCCGTCGACGTAGACCTGCCCGCCGGCCTCGTGGACCTGCGCGCAGATGTCGGCGACGTGCTCCTCGAACACACCGTGGGTCGAGGGGTACGTGATCATCAGCACGGCCAGCTCGTCGCGGTACTGCTCGATCTTGGCCCGCAGGTCCTCGACGTCGATCTCGCCGTCCCCGGCGGTCTTCACGACGACGACCTTCATGCCGGCCATCACGGCGCTCGCGGCGTTGGTCCCGTGCGCGGAGGAGGGGATCAGGCAGACCGTGCGCTGCTCGTCGCCGTTGGCGCGGTGGTAGCCGCGCACCGCGAGCAGTCCGGCCAGCTCGCCCTGCGACCCGGCGTTGGGCTGGAGGGACACCTTGTCGTACCCGGTGACCTCGGCGAGACGGTCCTCCAGCTCGTGGATGAGCGTGAGGTAGCCCTCCGCCTGCTCGGCGGGCGCGAAGGGGTGCAGCTGGCCGAACTCGGGCCAGGTGACCGGCTCCATCTCGGTGGTCGCGTTGAGCTTCATGGTGCAGGAGCCCAGCGGGATCATGCCGCGGTCGAGGGCGTAGTCGCGGTCGGCCAGCCGGCGCAGGTAGCGCAGCATCGCGGTCTCGGAGCGGTGCTGGTGGAAGACGGGGTGGGTGAGGACGGCGTCGTTGCGCAGCAGGTCCTGCGGCAGCGCCTCCTCGGCGGCCGCGTCCAGCGCCTCGATGTCGGCCTGGACCCCGAACGCGTTCCACACGGCGGCCAGTTGGGCCCGCTTGGTGGTCTCGTCGCAGGCGAGGGAGACACGGTCGGCGTCGACGAGGCGGAGGTTGACGCCGTTCTTCCGCGCGGCGGCGACGATCTCGGCGCCGCGGCCCGGCACGCGCACGGTGAGCGTGTCGAAGTAGGAGCCGTGCTCGACCTCGACGCCTCCGGCCCGCAGGCCCTCGGCGAGGATCGTGGCGTAGCGGTGGGTGCGCTGCGCGATCGCCCGCAGGCCGTCGGGCCCGTGGTAGACGGCGTACATTCCGGCCATTACGGCGAGCAGCACCTGCGCGGTGCAGATGTTGCTGGTGGCCTTCTCGCGCCGGATGTGCTGCTCACGGGTCTGCAGCGCGAGCCGGTAGGCCTTGTGCCCGTCGGCGTCCACGGAGACCCCCACGAGCCGGCCGGGCAGGCTGCGCGCGAACTTCTCGTGCACGGCCAGGTAACCGGCGTGCGGCCCGCCGAAGCCCATCGGCACACCGAAGCGCTGGGTCGTGCCGACGGCGATGTCCGCGCCGAGCTCGCCGGGCGACTTCAGCAGCGTCAGCGCGAGCAGGTCGGCGGCGACGGTGACGAGCGCGCCGAGCTCGTGCGCCTGGTCGATCAGCGGCTTGATGTCGCGTACGGCACCGGAGGCGCCGGGGTACTGCAGGAGCACGCCGTTGATCTCACGCTCCGCGACCTCGGCCGGGATGCCGTCGGAAAGATCGGCGACCACGACTTCCACACCGGCCGGTTCGGCACGCGTCTGGATCACGGCGATGGTCTGCGGCAGCACGTCCGCGTCGACCAGGAACAGGCCCTTCTTGTTCCTGCCCATGCGCCGCGACAGCGCCACGGCCTCGGCGGCGGCCGTGCCCTCGTCGAGCAGGGAGGCACCGGAGGTGGGCAGTCCGGTGAGGTCGGCGACCATCGTCTGGAAGTTCAGCAGCGCCTCGAGCCGGCCCTGCGAGATCTCGGGCTGGTAGGGCGTGTACGCCGTGTACCAGGCCGGGTTCTCCATGACATTGCGCAGGATCACGGGCGGCGTGAAGGTGCCGTAGTACCCGAGTCCGATCATGGAGTCGAGCACCTCGTTGCGCTCGGCCAGCTCGCGCAGTTCGGCCAGCACCTCGGCCTCGGTGCGCGCGCCCGGCAGCGCCAGGGAGTCCGCGTTCTTGATCACGTCGGGGACCGCGGCGGCCGTGAGCTCGTCCAGCGAGCCGTAGCCGACCTGCGCGAGCATCTTGGCCCGGGCCTCGAGGTCGGGGCCGATATGACGCTGTTCGAAGGGAATGCCCTTCTCCAGCTCGGTGAGCGGAATGCGATGCGGGGTCATTGCGGAGGCCTCCTGGTCGACACGACCTTCGAGGGGCACCACGGCGCGGGTACCCGGACGGCCTCCCCCTCTGTCATCTCAACCTGAGAGCTTCACCGGGTCGCCCGAAGGCTCCCGGTTTTCACCGTCGGTGAGAGCGGAAGCCGTCGACACCCGCCCTGCTTTCCAGAGTGACCTCGTCCGCGCGGTACGTGTGCCTGAGAGATTCCGGGGAGGATTTGCTCCTTCGGCGCCTCCGGTGGTGTCTGGAGGACTCTCCCGCACGGGGTCAGCAGCCGTTGTCAGCCTACCAGCGAGCGCCCTGCACGTTTCTTCGAGTGGCCGCCTCGCCCGTTGTGCTCTTTTGTAGTGCTTACGGATGAGTTGCGACCAAGTGGAGGGACCGTGCAGACCGACATCGATCCGCGCAACCTGATCGGCCGCAGGGCGTTCGACCGCAACGGCACCAAGCTCGGCACCATCGACGAGGTCTATCTCGACGACGCGACCGGCGTGCCGGAGTGGGCGGCCATACGCACCGGTCTGTTCTCCCGGGACGCCTTCGTCCCCCTGGCGCCCAGCGAACTCGTCGAGGGCACCCTGCACGTCCCCTTCGACCGCTCCCTGATCAAGGACGCCCCGGACTTCGGCGTAGGCCGCCACCTCTCCCCCGAACAGGAACTCCAGCTCTACCACCACTACGGCCTCGACATCAGCACCCCCATGCCGGACCGCCCCTTCGGCAAGATCGCAGGCACCGAGAACACGGAGACCCGGGACACCTCGGCGGATGCCTAGGCAGCTGGCCGAGCCGGTCCAGCCAGCCCGGCCGACGCCTGGGCAATTGGCTGACGCGACTGCGACAACTTGGCTGACACCTCGGACACCACGGCCGACCTTGCTGGGGCACTCTGGCCGACGCCTCGGCAACCTGGGCCGACCCGACCGGGACACTTCGGCCCGCCCCGGCTGGGGGCACCCCGGCTGACGCCTCAGACTCCACGGCCGACCCGACTGGGGCACCCCGACCGGCGCCCGGCAATCCCGCCCAACCCGACTGGAACACTCCGGCCAACGTTTATGACCGCCGACCCAGCCGGGGCGCCTCGGCCCCACGCCCGACCCTGCTGGGACCTCTGGTCGACACCTCGGCACCCCCGGCAACCCGACCGGCACCCCAGCAACCACCGCCGACCCAGCTGGGGCGCTCCGGTAGCCCCCTCGGCCCCCCGGCCCACCCGACCGACGCATATGACACTGTCGACCCAGCTGGGACACCGGCCGACGCCTCGGCTCAACGGCCGACCCAGCTCGGGCATCCCAGTACATCCCGGCCCACCCGACTGCGGCACCCCGGCCAACCCGACCGGGACCCCCGCTGACACCTCGGCGACCACGGCCGACCCGACTGGGGCACCCCGGCCGACATCTCGGCCCCACGCCCGACCCTGCTGGGACCTCTGGTCGATACCTCGGCAATCCGGCCGTCACCCCGGCAACAACCGCCGACCCGACCGGAAACCCCGCCGCCTACAACACCCCACCCACGGAAGCCCCCGCCCCCCGCTCCACCAGCGGCAACGGATCCGCCCTCTCCAGGTCGCCGTCGTCGGTCCGGAAGGTTCGCACCCGCCCCGGGCCCGAATCCGGTGTCTCGAAGCGCACGGTGACCCGGCCCAGGCCGCTGCCCTGCACCCACCCGTGCCCGAATTCCGCGTGCCGCACGTCGTGGCCCGCGGGCCAGCGTCGCTCGGCCGGCTCCTGCGGCGCCTCGGCGGTCTCCGGCGACGGCTCCTCCACCGGCGCGGCGGCCTGTTCCCCCGCGGCCTGTGCGAACAGGTCCTCCTGTGTGTAGTCGGCGAGACCGCTGACCCCGACGCCCAGCAGCCGTACCCCGCCCGTGGTGTCCACCGTTTCCAGCAGCCGGGCCGCCGCCTCCCGCACCACCGCCGGATCGTCCGTCGGCCCCCGCAGTGTCTCGGAGCGCGTCAGCGTCGAGAAGTCGTAGCGGCGCACCTTGAGCACGATCGTCCGCCCCGACAGCCCCGCCTCGCGCAGCCGCCGTACGCAGCGCTCGGCCAGCCGCTGCACCTCCATGCCCACTCGGAGCCGGTCGTGGATGTCCACGTCGTACGTGTCCTCGACCGACACCGACTTGGTCTCCCGCTCCGCCACCACCGGCCGGTCGTCGCGCGCCAGCGCCATGGCGTACAACGCGTGCCCGTGGGCCTTGCCCAGCAGCCGCACCAGCTCGTCCTCGCCCGCCTCGGCGATCTCGTCGACCGTGCTGATCCCGGCCCGTCTGAGATGATCCCCCGTCGCCGGCCCCACCCCCGGCAGCGTCCGCACCGACATGGGCCCCAGCAGCGCCCGCTCGGTCCCGGGTTCGATCAGCACCAGCCCGTCCGGCTTGGCCTCCTCTGAGGCGATCTTCGCGACCATCTTGGACGCGGCGAGGCCCACGGACCCGGTGAGTCCCGTGCCCACCCGTATGTCGGAACGCAGCTTCTCCCCCACCAGCCGCGCCGACGCGTCGTCCCAGGCCATGTCCCCGGCCTCCAGGTCCACGAAGGCCTCGTCCAGGCTCAGCGGCTCCACCAGCGGCGACAGCGCATGCAGCAGCGCCATGACCTGCTCGCTGATCGACCGGTAGAACCCGAAGCGCGGCACCAGATACGCGGCGTGCGGCGCCAGCCGCCGCGCCTGCGCCATCGGCATCGCGGACCGCACCCCGAAGACCCGCGCCTCGTACGAGGCCGTCGCGACCACACCGCGCGGCCCGAGTCCGCCCACGATCACGGCCTTCCCGCGCAGACTCGGCTTGGACGCCTGCTCCACCGAAGCGTAGAAGGCATCCATGTCGAGATGCAGGATCGTAGCCGCGTTCCTCACATGTCCGATGCTGCCCTACGCCACTGACAATGCCGTCGCAGCACCGCTCGAACGCGCGTCTCTAGAGACGTCAGGGAGCCTGGGGTGTCGGGAAGCCAGGAGGCTCAGACCGCGCGGTTCCGCCGCCGCGCCAGTTCGTCCGCGGGGTTGTGCCCGATCAGCGTCTCGCCGGTGTCCACCCGCTCGCCGTGCAACTGCGACAGGGCGCTCTCGACGTCCCGCCACACCACGCCGACGGCGATCCCGAAGATCCCCTGACCGCCCTGGAGCAGCGCGTGCACCTCGTCGGGCGAAGTGCACTCGTAGACCGTCGCACCGTCGCTCATCAGCGTCATGCGCTCCAGGTCCCGGAAGCCGCGCTCCCGCAGATGCGTCACGGCCGTGCGGATGTTCTGCAGCGAGACGCCGGTGTCCAGGAACCGCTTGACGATCTTCAGGACGACGACGTCCCGGAAGCTGTACAGCCGCTGCGTCCCCGACCCGTACGCCGGCCGGACGCTCGGCTCGACGAGTCCGGTGCGGGCCCAGTAGTCCAGTTGGCGATAGGTGATGCCGGCGGCCGCGCAGGCCGTCGGACCGCGGTAGCCGATCTCCTCCGACGCCATGGACGTCGTCCCTCCGCCGCTCGGCACTGCGGCCGGTCGCTGCGGAGCGTGGTCGGCCGCGCCGCCGTGATGGGGATACCCACCGCCAGAGCGGAGCCGAGAGCCGGGGGAAGGGTACGGACCGCTCTCCCCCGGACTGCGTCCAGGGGCTCCCCCAGCCGTACCGTCGCCGCTGCTTCTCACGCCGACCTCCGTCCTTGACCTGCCTCCTCGAAGGTAGGCAGCCACTCGGGGTGCGTCAACGACCGCCACACTCGGCACGCCGAGTGATAATCACCCTACGAGTGGTTTCCCGCGTCCCACCGCGGGGAAAGGCTAGCCGAATGCCTTCGGGCGGGGCCGCGGGACGCTCTCGCTCGCCTCTGGCACTTGCGGGCATTTCACCCGCGGCCTCCACCGGCCCGGGCCGTCGTCGACGGGCGGTCCGGCCTCGTCTCACTGGCTGCTGGTCCCGAAGTCCTCCGGCGAGATCTGGTCGAGGAACTCGCGGAACTTCTCGACCTCGTCCTCCTGCTCGTCCGGGATCGCGATTCCCGCGTCGTCGAGCACACCGTCGCTGCCGTAGATCGGCGTTCCCGTGCGCAGGGCCAGCGCTATGGCGTCGGAGGGACGGGCGCTGACCTCGACCCCGCTGGCGAAGACCAGCTCCGCGTAGAAGACGCCCTCACGCAGGTCGGTGATGCGTACTTCGGTGAGCTCCTGGCCGACGGCCTCCAGCACGTCCTTGAACAGGTCGTGGGTCAGCGGCCGCGCGGGGGCCATGCCCTGCTGGGCGAAGGCGATCGCCGTCGCCTCCCCCGGTCCGATCCAGATGGGGAGGTAGCGGTCGCCTCCCACTTCACGCAGGAGCACGATCGGCTGGTTGGAGGGCATTTCGACCCGGACACCTACGACATCGAGCTCGTTCACACAGTAACCCTAGGACGTGCCCGGGACGTTTGGGTAGTCGGACCGACAACGGGGGGACTATCCGGCCTCGGCGAACGCGCCGGCTCAGGGCAGTCGCACACCGAGCGCGGTCTGCACGAGCGAGGCGTGCAACTTGACCGTGAGCGCGGCGAGCTCTTTCGTACGCGCCTCGGCGTGCGCCCTGGTCTGCGGGTTGCGATGGCGCTTCAAGGGCGCCACCACCTGGTCCACCAGCCCGGCCTCGCGCTCGGCGGAGGCCTTCATCGCCCTGAGATGACGCGGCTCGATCCCGAACCGGCCCAGCTCCAGGACGAGCGAGGCCACCGTCACCGCCTCCGCGTCGTACGTCCCGTCCGCCATTGGTGCGAGGAGCCCGTACGACTCCCACTCCTGGAGCTGCTGCTCACCGATCCCGGCGGCGGCGAGCAGCTCGGCCCGTCCGATGCGGGCCGCCGTGGGCCCCTCGGCCGGCTCGAGCAGGGGCTCGCCCTCCCGCTGGCGCCCCACCGCGGGCAGCGGGACGGCCTCACCGCGCTCCATGGCGTCCAGATGCTCGCGGATGACCTTGAGGGGCAGATAGTGGTCCCGCTGCATCCTCAGGACATGACCGAGGCGCTCGACGTCCTGCGCGCTGAACTTGCGGTAGCCCGAGGGGGTGCGCTGCGGCTCGATCAGCCCCTCGGACTCCAGGAAACGGATCTTGGAGATGGTGACTTCGGGAAACTCGTCGCGCAGCACGGTCAGCACCGTGCCGATGCTCATCAGACCGTCCGTGGCGGCGGTACCGTGACCGGCACCGCCGCTCGGTGTTCGCAGCATGGACATTCCCTGTAGATCCCCCCGGACGAAGTCCGGTGGCCGGGTCAGTAGCCCCGCTGGCTCGCGTAGAAGACCAGCCGGTACTTTCCGATCTGCACCTCGTCACCGTTGTTCAGGCCGACCTGGTCGATCCGCTCGCGGTTGACGTACGTGCCGTTCAGGCTGCCCACGTCGGCCACCGTGAACGAGCCGTCCCCGCCGCGGCGGAACTCCACGTGCCGGCGCGAGACCGTCACGTCGTCCAGGAAGATGTCGCTCTGCGGATGACGTCCGGCCGTGGTCAGGTCGCCGTCCAGCAGGAAGCGGCTGCCCGAGTTCGGCCCACGGCGCACGACGAGGAGCGCGGAGCCCACCGGCAGCGCGTCCACGGCCGCCTGGGCCTCCGGGGACAGCGCCGGCATCTGCGTCTGACCGGTCGCCTCGGCGTCGTAGGCCTCGATGCCGGAGATCGAGATCGTGGACGTCGTCTCCGACGGGCGCTCGGGGGTGGCCCCCGCCCGCAGCGGCGCGCCGCAGTTGGAACAGAAGCGGCTGTTCTCCGCGTTGCGGTTACCGCACCTCGTACACACCAGGGCCGACATAGGGGAAAACCCTCCACCCGTACTTGAGGTTGACGGTTGCCCGAAACCTATGCCGCCGGACTGCGCAGGGTCAACAGACGGCGCGCCCTGACCTCCGGAGATGTCGCCGCCCGGGCCTGGGACCTGGTCCCGGAACAGCGGGCGCCCACCTTCCGCGTCTGGCTGCGCGCGATGGCGAGCGGTCGCGTTCTCGCTGTCCTCTCGCGCACTCTTGCCGAACAACTTCGCAAACAACTTCACGGGCGATTCCCCTTGACCGAAACAGACCCGCCCGTGGGGCAGGACGAACCCTGATTGCATACACCGGCCGACCCGGACACCTTCACAACGTCCGTATCCACCAGACAGTTTCCACCACGCACCACCCATTCGGTGCGCCGACCCCCCGCAACCTCATGCCCCTGCCGGACGTCCCCCATGCACCGCCGGTTCACTAGGAGGACGACCGAGCGTAGTCAGGCCGCTTCGCGGCTCGCAAGGCGTCCACAACGATCTTGCCCGAACGCTCGACGGCGACGGTGGCCTGCTCCTTCTCCAGGGTCTGCACCACGCCTCCAGGGATGTTGAGCGCCGGTTCGAGGTCCTCCGGCTTGCCGATGACCTTGAAACGATACGGGGCGTTGATCTTGTTCCCGTCGACACTCACGCTCTTGCCGGAATCGGTCAGATAGGTGCCGGCGACCACGCGCACGTCGTTCACCTGGATCGCCTCCGCCCCCGCCGCACGCAGTTCCTGGATCGCGTCGAGCAGCATGTCCGCCTGTACCGACCCCTTCGTGTCCTCGATGGTCATCGTGATGCCGGGGCCCTGAGCCGCCACGGTGCCCGCCAGAATGCCGAGTTGCTTCTCCTTCTCGACGGTCTGCTTGCGGGCCTCCTCGGCCTGGTCGGAGCTGTTCTCCAGCTCGTCGCGCTGCTTCTCCAGTCCCTGCTTCTCGTCCTCAAGACGTTGTGTGCGGTCGTCGAGTTCATCGAGGATGCGAACGAGATCTTCCTGGCGCGCACCGCGCAGGGCACTGTCGCTGTTGCTGTTCGAGGCGACCTGGATGGCCAGACCGAAGCCGAGGCCGAACAGCAGGACGGCGACGATGAGTTGGGCTCGGGTGACTCGCGGCGGCCAGATGCCCTTCGCCAGCCGCTGCCGCCCGGTCAGGTCGCTCTGCTCGGGCCGCTTCTGCTCGGGAGCCTCCGCGGCGTCCGGGGGCGTCTCCGGGGCGTTCTCGGACGTCTTCCCGGTGCCGGGCGCCTTCCCGGGCGTCATGTCGGGCGTCTCGTCAGGCGTCTTGTCCGCAGCGGGACCGGTGGGCGCGGGCCGCTCGGCGGGCAGTTCCCTGCGCAGCCTGTCCCGGGGTGTCTCTTCGTTGTCGCTCATCGGCCTCACGCCCGGAAGACGTGCCGGCGGATCGCCGCGGCGTTCGAGAAGATCCGGATGCCGAGCACCACCACGACACCGGTGGACAGCTGGGCGCCCACGCCCAACTTGTCGCCCAGGAACACGATCAGGGCGGCCACGACCACGTTCGACAGGAACGACACCACGAAGACCTTGTCGTCGAAGATCCCGTCGAGCATGGCCCGCAGACCACCGAAGACGGCATCGAGCGCCGCGACGACGGCGATCGGCAGATAAGGCTCGACGACCGCCGGAACCTCAGGCCGGACCAGCAATCCAGCCACGACTCCCACGACGAGGCCCAGTACGGCGATCACGATGTGCCCTTCCCAGATTTCTCGTTGTTCGGCTGTGCAGTACGTACGATCACACTCGGCGCGGCCGGCAGCCGCAGGTCGCTCTCCACGGAAATGCTGTTCCGGATGCCGTAGTTCTCCTGCAGGGCATGCAGATACAGCCCGTCGGCACTGTTCTGGAACCTGTTGCTGAGCTGCTTGCCGTTGCCCACGGCCAGCACCGTGTAGGGGGGAACCAGCGGCTTGTTGTCGACCAGTATCGCGTCGCCCGCGGCCCTGATCGCCGACAGCGCCGTGAGCCGCTGGCCGTTGATCGCCACGGCTTCGGCGCCCGACTCCCACAGGCCGTTGACCACGCGTTGCATGTCGCGGTCGCGCACCCGGCCCGTGTCGGAGAAGTCCGAGGTCTCGCGCGGGTCCCCGTTGCCGCCGCTGGTCGCTTCCTTGGCGTCGTCGACCACCAGCTTCACGCCGGGGCCGTGCACCTCCACCGCACCCGACAGAATGCCGACCAGCTCGCCGTTGTCCCCGCCACCGCTCTTCTTCAGCGCCTCGCGCTGCCGCGTGTTGACATCGTCGCGAAGCTTGTCGACGGAGCCCTCCAGCTTGTCCGCCGCCGCGGTCTCCCGGTCGATGCGATCGATCAGCTCCTCGCGCTCCTTGGCGACGACGGGAGCCGCCACGCGCGCCTGTGCCGCTCCGACGGTGACGACGAGCGCCGCGAGCACCAGCCCGGCGGCCAGACCGAGCCTGGCCCGGAGCGTCTTCGGCATACCGCTCGCGCCCACGGCCTTCTTGCGGGCGGCCGCCTCGGCGTAGCCGTCGTCGAGGCTGTGGTCCATGACGTTGGTGAGCAGCGACATGGAAGCGTCCGGACGCGAGGGTCGCGTAGGTGTGCTCCGAACGGGGGGGTGCTGCGGCATGCCGCACATAGTCGCATGTCGCGAGCGCTACCTCCGAATGGCCCCACCGGCAAGCCGGACAGGCCCCGTTGGAGAGGCCTGCCCGGCACGCGCGCGTGCCGCGCTTTTCAGCGGCCGGCGCTGTCCACGACAGCCGACCACTCGTCGAGCAGGGCCTGCGCGGAGGCGTCGTCCGGCCCTTCCGCCCACAGGTGGGTGACGGCCTCGGCCGGGTCGGGCAGCACCATCACCCAGCGCCCGTCGGTCTCCACCACCCGTACGCCGTCGGTGGTGTCCACAAAGCGCTCACCAGCCGCTTCGACCACTCGCCGCATCACCAGTCCCTTGACCGCCCACGGAGTGGCGAGATCCCGCTTGAGGACGTGTGCCCGCGGGATCCGGGCGTCGATCTGGCTGAGCGTGAGCTGGGTCCGCGCCACCAAGCCGATCAGCCGTACGAAGGCAGCCGTACCGTCAAAGACGCTGCTGAACTCCGGGATGATGAAGCCGCCCTTGCCGTCACCGCCGAAGATGGTCGCGTCACCACCGCCGACCCGCGTCAGGTCGTCGGGCGAGGTGGTCGTCCACTCCACCTGCGTGCCGTGGTACGCCGCCACCTGCTCGGCGATCCTCGTCGTGGTCACCGGCAGCGCCACGCGCCCGCTGCGCCGCTCCGCGGCCACCAGGTCCAGCATGACGAGCAGAGCCCGGTCGTCCTCGACGATCCGCCCCTTCTCGTCGACCAGCGACAACCGCTCGCCGACGGGGTCGAAGCGCACACCGAAGGCCGCCCGCGACGACGCCACGATCTCACCGAGCCGCACCAGCCCCGACCGCCGCACATCTGCGGTCTCGGTGGGCCGGGACTCGTCGAGCCCGGGATTGATGGTGAGCGAGTCCACACCCAGCTTGCCGAGCAGACTGGGGAGCACCAGGCCGGCACTGCCGTTCGTCGCGTCCACGACGACCTTCAGCCCGGACTCACTGATCCCGGTCGTGTCGACATTGCGCAGCAACGACCCGGTGTACGAGTCGAAGACGCTGGACGGGAAGTGCAGATCCCCGATCTCGCCGGGGAACGCCCGCCGGTACTCCTGCCGCGCGAACACCCGGTCCAGCTTCCGCTGGCTGCCCTGGGACAGGTCCGCGCCATTGCCGTCGAAGAACATGATGTCGACGGAGTCCGGCACCCCTTGCGTGGTCCGGATCATGATCCCGCCGGCACTGCCCCTGGCGGTCTGCTGCCGCGCTACGGGCAGCGGTACGTTCTCCAGGTCGCGTACGTCGATGGCGCTGGCCTGCAGGGCGGAGATCACCGCCCGCTTGAGCGCACGGGCACCACGGGAGTGGTCGCGAGCCGTGGTGACGGTCGAACCCTTCTTCAGGGTCGTCGCGTAGGCGCCCGCGAGCCGCACCGCGAGCTCTGGCGTGATCTCGACGTTCAGGATGCCGGAGACCCCACGGGCGCCGAAGAGATGCGCCTGCCCCCTGGACTCCCAGATCACCGAGGTGTTGACGAAGGCACCGGCCTCGATGGTCTTGAACGGGTAGACCCGCACATTGCCCTGAACGATCGATTCTTCGCCGATCAGGCACTCGTCGCCGATGACCGCGCCGTCCTCGATCCGCGCGGCACGCATGATGTCGGTGTTCTTCCCGACCACGCAGCCCCGCAGATTGCTGTGCTGCCCCACGTACACGTTGTCGTGTACGACGGCCTTGTGCAGAAAGGCCCCGCTCTTCACGACGACGTTCGAGCCGATGATCGTGTGCTCACGAATTTCGGCGCCGGACTCGACCTTGGCGTAGTCGCCGATGTAGAGCGGACCGCGGAGCACGGCATCGGGATGCACCTCGGCGCCCTCGGCCACCCAGACGCCTGGAGAGATCTCGAAGCCGTCCAGCTCGACGTCGACCTTGCCCTCCAGGACATCGGCCTGCGCCTTTACGTAGCTCTCGTGCGTGCCGACGTCCTCCCAGTAGCCCTCGGCGACATAGCCGTAGATCGGCTTGCCCTCCTTCATCAACTGCGGGAAGACGTCCCCGGACCAGTCGACGGGCACATCGGCCTCGACATAGTCGAAGACCTCGGGCTCCATGACATAAATGCCCGTGTTCACGGTGTCGGAGAAGACCTGCCCCCAGGTGGGCTTCTCAAGGAAGCGCTCGACTTTCCCCTCTTCGTCGACGATCGTGATCCCGAATTCCAGCGGATTGGGCACTCGCGTCAGACAGACGGTGACGAGCGCACCCTTTTCCTTGTGGAAATTGATCAGTTCGGTGAGGTCGAAGTCGGTCAGGGCATCGCCGGAAATGACGAGGAAGGCGTCGTCCTTCAACGCCTCCTCGGCGTTCTTGACGCTTCCGGCGGTACCGAGTGGCTTCTCCTCATTGGCATAAGAGAGCTCCATTCCGAGCTCCTCGCCGTCACCGAAATAGTTCTTGACCAGTGAGGCCAAGAACTGGACAGTGACGACGGTCTCGGTCAGCCCATGCCTTTTGAGCAGCCGAAGCACATGCTCCATGATCGGGCGGTTCGCCACGGGCAGGAGCGGCTTGGGCATGCTTGAGGTCATCGGACGAAGGCGTGTGCCTTCGCCTCCGGCCATCACGACGGCCTTCATGTCGGAAGCGTCCTCCTCAAAGAGACGACGGTCTAGCCGACTTCACCCGTCCAGATTGTCCCGCACTTTTTGACCGAGGGCCATCGAGCCACTACGGCCGCGGCAATCGGCAAGTTCAATCGGCCATGGCGTCCGCTCGGACCAGGCGGCGGACTTGTACCACGTAGAGCACTCCTGCCCACCAATAGAGGGTTGTACCCCATCCAGCGAACGCCCATCCGAAAATAGCAGCGAGTGACGAGATCCATCCACTTCCGTCACTGAGCAGGAGCAACGGGAAGGCATACATCAGGTTGAAGGTGGCTGCCTTGCCGAGGAAGTTCACCTGCGGAGGCGGATAGCCGTGCCGCCGGAGGATGCCGACCATCACCAGCAGGACCAGCTCACGCGCGAGAAGTACAGCCGTCAACCAGAGCGGCAGAATCTCGCGCCAGGTGAGGCCCACCAATGTCGAGAGAATGTAGAGCCGGTCGGCCGCGGGGTCGAGGAGCCGGCCGAGGCTGCTGATCTGGTTCCAGCGGCGGGCGAGCTTGCCGTCCAGATAGTCGCTGATTCCGCTCAGCGCCAGTACCAGCAGGGCCCAGCCGTCACTCTTGGGGCCCCCGAACTCAGGCCTTAGAACCAGCCACAGGAAGACCGGCACGCCGGCGAGACGCGCCATGCTGAGGATGTTGGGGATGGTGAGCACCCGATCCGTCTGGACGCGGGTCTCCTGGACCTCCACCCGGGGGCCTCCTGTAGGAAACGTGCCAACGATGCTCCCTGACCTTACCTCAACGCAAAAAAGCTCTGGCTCTCGGGCTGTGTGCCCAAGAGCCAGAGCTCTAAAGGGAGTTCGGCGGCGTCCTACTCTCCCACAGGGTCCCCCCTGCAG
>NZ_JAFJSY010000024.1 GCF_019857225.1 Streptomyces plumbidurans | reverse complement strand
GGCCGCGCGGGCGCGGGCGTTCGAGGCCCGGGCGGAAGCCGAGCGGCGGCCGCGGCGCACCGCATCCGCACGACCCCGGGCCGACGCCCCGCGCCGGGCGACCGGCGTCCAGGCCCGTGACCTACGGAAGTTCCTGACCGACGCCTTCCGCATGCCCTCCTCGGCGGACGAGCCGGATGAACTGACCGAGTCGGCCGAGCCGACCGAGCCGTACGACAGCGACGAAACGGCCCGCACGATCAGCAGCCCGGCTCCCCGGACCTCCACCCCGAGCGAAGCAGGCCGCCCGGAGCCGGCGACCGGGCACCCGCGCCTCCCGGCCGAAGGGGCCCACGAGGCCCATGAGGGCTATGAGGGCTATGAGGGCTACGAGGCTTCTGAGCCCGGTGCCGCCCCTCACCGCCCCAGGTCCATGGCAGCGCCCGGCCGTGACGGCGAACTGCGCCGTACCTTCCCGGCGTTCCCGTCCCACGCCTCCGCCTCCGCCTCCGCCTCCGCCTCCGCCTCGACCTCTGCCCCCACCTCCCCGGCCGACAGCAACTTCGCGGCGACCTGGTGGGGCAACGCCTGGGTGACGGCGCTGGAGGAAGGTGCGCTGGACGCCAAACGGCTTGCACGGGGCCGGAGTTACGCGGAGCAGGGCAACGTCGACGCCATCACGGTGACCCCCGGACTCGTCCTCGCCTATGTGCAGGGCAGCCGCCCGCGGCCGTACCGCGTGCAGGTGCGGCTGCGCACCCTGGGCGACGCGGACTGGACGCGGTTCCTGGACGCCGCCGCCGAACGGCCGGGGCACATCGCGGCACTCCTCGACAAGGAACTGCCCCACTCCCTCGCCGACTGCGGGGTGCCGCTGCTGCCCGGACCGCGCGATCTCGACCCCCACTGCAGTTGCCCCGACCGCGGCCGCCCCTGCAAGCACGCGGCCGCCCTCTGCTACCAGACGGCCCGTCTGCTCGACGCCGACCCCTTCGTGCTGCTCCTGCTGCGGGGCCGGGGTGAGCGCGAACTGCTGGACGCCCTGTCCCGGTTGAGCGCGGCCCGGGCAGCGCGCGCGGCCCGCGAGCAGGAGCCGGCCTCGCTCCCGGGCGTACGGGCCACGGATGTCCTCGCGCCCCGCCGACTGCCGCCGCTCCCACCGCCGTTGCCCGTGCCGCCGCACCCCGAGCAGCCACCGGTCTATCCGGCCGCCCCGGGTGGCCCCGACCCCTTCGCGCTGGACCAGTTGGCGACCGAGGCCGCGGCCAGGGCCCACGCCCTGCTCGGCACGGGTCGCGACCCGGTGGGCGAACTGACGCTGTGGCAGGACGCGGTCCGGCTCGCGGCGGCCCGTCCCGGCTCCGGCCTGACCGCCGGCTCCCGCGCGCTCTACGCCTCCCTCGCCTCCGCCGCCGACCGCAGCCCCGCCGAGCTGGCCCGCGCGGTCGCCGCCTGGCGGCAGGGCGGACTCGAAGGGCTCGCCGTGCTGGAGGAGCCCTGGGACCCGCCGGCCGGACGCTTCGACCGCGCCCGCCCCCTCCTCCTCGCCGCCGACCTGCCCGCCTTCCGGCCCTGGCACAACCACCTCACCCACCCCCGCGGCCATGTCCAACTCCGCCTGGGCCGCGACGGGTTGTGGTACGCCTACGAGTCGGAGCCGGGCCACGACGACTGGTGGCCCCGCGGCACACCCGACCTCGACCCGGTGGGTGCCCTGACCGGTCTGGGTGCCTCACCTGAGGACTGACGGACCCTCACTCCCGCGGCACGGACGTTACGCACTGTGGCGCGGGCCGCCACTTGTGCCACACTGCCGCGAGGCCGATGCGCCACACAGGAACTGCTGAGAACGAACGGAGAGCAACATGGCTACGGGGGGATGGGGGCCGGGACCCGGCCCGGGTCAGCCTGGCGGCAACGGGCCGGGAGGCCAGGGCGGTTGGGGCGCTCCGTACGGACCACCGCAGGGCAACCCCTACGGCACGCCGCCACCGCAGCCGGGCCCGTACCCGACCCCGAACCAGCCGCCGTACCCGCACCCGAATCCGTACCCCTACGGCCCGCAGCCCACCCGGCCCGCCGCCCGCCGCCGCAGCGGCTGCCTGTCGTTCGGGCTCATCGGGGCGCTCCTGCGCTCCACGAGCCGCGTCGCCAAGCGGCTCTTCGGGCAGGGCGACGACCTGATCGTGGACCGCACCGTGGACAACGTGCAGACGTTGCGCACGGTGCTCGGCGCGCTCGCCACCGTCGCGCTGATCCTCGCCTACAACGCGAACCCCAACCGGTGGGAGGACGCGGCCTGGCAGGGAGCGGCCCAACTCGTCATCGCCCCGTTCGTACTGATCGTCGCGGCGCCCCTGGTCATCATGGGTTTCATCTACTACGCGCCCCCGCACCTGCGGCCGCACCTGCGCTCCCGGCTGCGCGCCCCGCTCAAGTCGGTCGGCTGGTATGTGCTGACCCTGGTCGTGATGGGCGGCATCCTCGTCCCGACGGCCCTGACCGTGAACGCCGACGACGGCAAGGACTGGTGGGAGTACGCCCTGGCCTTCGCCTCGCTGGCCGTGATCGTGTGGGGCATCCCCTTCTTCTTCATGGCGACGCTGTACTCGGCCCGCAGCGCCTTCAACAGCGCCCAGGTCCACCCGATGCTGCCGCCCGTCCTCACGTTGACGCTGGTGTGGGTGTTCGCGGCCATGAACGTGATCGGGGACGGCGCGCCGGACGGGCCGCCCGTCGTCCAGTTCTGCTCCACGCTCGGTGGCCCGCTGTCGGTGACCGCCGTCTCGTTGTGGGAGCTGCGCAGGATGAGGACACGGTTCGGCGTCACCCTCCGCGGCTGAGCCGTGAGCCGCGAGCCGTGAGCCGTGAGCCGCGGCCGGTACGCGCTCCTCGGGCTTGACGGGCCCGTGGGAACACGGTGTTCGCAGGTACTCAAGTGACCAGCAATTGACGGGCAGTTGGGTGGGGCGAAGAATCAAGTCGTGCGCCGTAGTTGGCGTGTGCTCGTCCAGCGGCCAGGGGGTGCAGAGTGGGCAGGCGGGAATCGCCGATTCCGGACGGTCCCTTGCACGACTTCGCTCAAGAGCTGCGCGATCTGCGCGTCGCAGCCGGGTCACCGCCGTACCGCGAGCTGTCACGGCGGGCGCGCTATTCGCATTCGGCGCTGTCGGACGCGGCCGCCGGGCACCGACTCCCCACCCTCGATGTGACGCTGGCCCTGGTGGCCGCATGCGGCGGCGACGTGGCCGCTTGGCGTGCGCGCTGGGAGGAACTCGACGCTCGCCTACGGGCCACCCATCCGGAACTGCTCGCGGGCCCCTTGACGAGTCGGCAGGCCCCCGCCGGTCTGGACGAATCGTCGGCTCATGCGCGCGCGGTGATACGGCGGCTGACCGAGGAGGGCGAGTACCAGCGGGCCGCCGAGGCGGCCGAGCTGTGTGAAGGCGACGCCGTACGGGCGCACGGCGTCGACAGCGTCGAGGCGGCAGGCTGGGCCGAGATCCGCGCCGACGTCGCACGCGCGGCCGGAGCGATGGGCACGGCAACCCGCTGGTGGCTGACCGCGGCGGAACGACACATGACCCGTGGGGCGCCGGCCACCCCACAGGCAGTGGCGGCAGCCCGCAGCGCCCACTGGTGCTGGGAACGGGTGACCGACCCCGTCGAGGCCCGCCGCCTCGGAACAGACCTCGTCACCCTGCTGACCCGACTACCGGGCCTCGACCCACGCCACTTACCGGCCGCCCGATCCCGCCTCAACACCCTCCAGGACCCACCCGATCCAGGGGCGAGCACCCCGGGCACACCCCCGCACCCGCCAACGCCGCGTCCGTCACCCGCCCCTGCAGGGGTACCCGATCCGACTCCGGCCGCCTCGGCGGCCCATGGGGGTCTGGCGTCTGTGGGCCCGGTCTCGGGGGCTGATGGGGGCTCCGTGTCTGGCGGCCCGGTTCCGGCGGCCGATAGCGGCTTGGCGTCTGCCGACCCGGTTCCGGCGGCCGATGGGGGTCTGGCGTCTGTGGGCCCGGTCTCGGGGGCTGATGGGGGCTCCGTGTCTGGCGGCCCGGTTCCGGCGGCCGATGGCCGCTTGGCGTCTGCCGACCCGGTTTCGGCAGCCGGTGGCGGCTCGGTTGCGGCTGCTCCAGCTCCGGCGGGTGACAGCGGGCCGGTTCCCGGCGCTCCGGTTCCTGCGGTTTCGGCGACCGAGGGCGGCCTGATTCCCGCTCCAGTCCCGGCGGCCGATGGCGGCTTGGCGTCTGCCGACCCGGTTCCGGCGGCCGATGGCGGTCCGGATCCGACCGCCCCCGCTCCGGCAGTCAGCAGCGGCCCGGTTCCCGGCACTCCGGTTCCTGCCGTCTCGGCGACCGACGCCGGCCCGACTCCTGCCCCAGCCCCGACAACCGACGGCAACCCGACGCCCACCCCGACAACCCCCGCACCCAACAGCAGCCCAACCCCCGCGCCCGCCCCACCCCCAGTCCCGGCTCCGCCAGCCGCCCCGCCCACATCCCCAAACTCACCCCCCGCCCACGAGTCGGCGTCCCGTCCACGGAGGACGGACGCGGCGCCGGGGACGGGCCCGGCGTCGGGGACGGACCCCGAGCCGCCCCCCGCACCCGACCCCACGGTCGTGGACTCCCCGGTTGTCGAGCCGTTGCGGAAGGGGGACCCGGAACGGGTTGGGACGTTTCGGTTGTTGGGGCGGCTGGGGGCGGGGGCGATGGGGGAGGTGTTTCTTGCCGCGTCGGCGAGTGGGCGGCCGGTGGCGGTGAAGGTGGTGCGGGCGGAGTTCGCCCGGGACTCGGCCTTCCGGCGCAGGTTCACCGCCGAGGTCGCCACCGCGCGCCGCGTGCAGGGACCGTACACACCGGCCGTGGTCGACGCGGACGCCGACGCCGAACGCCCCTGGCTCGCCACGACCTACATATCCGGCCCCTCCCTCGCCGAAGTGATCCGCACGAGCGGCCCCCTCCCGCCCGCGGTGGTGCGAACCCTCGCCGCCGGGATCGCGGAGGCGCTCGCCGCGATCCACGGTGCGGGCGTACTGCACCGCGACCTCAAGCCGTCGAACGTACTGTTCGACCGCGACGGCCCCAAGGTGATCGACTTCGGTGTGGCGCGCGCCGCCGACGGCTCCCGGCTGACCGAGACCGGAGTCGCGGTGGGCACCGTCCCGTTCATGTCACCGGAGCAGATCGACGGGCAGCCGCTCGGCCCGCCGTCCGACGTCTTCTCACTCGGCGGCCTGCTGACGTACGCGGCGACGGGTCTGACCCCGTTCGGCGAGGGCAACCCCGGTGAGATCGCCGGCCGGATCACCCGGGGCGCACCCGACGCGCAGGCCCTCGACATCCGCGACGGCGACTTGCGTGACCTGATCACGCGCTGCCTCGACAAGGACCCCGAGCGGCGCCCGACGCCGCAGCAGATCATCGAGTCCGCCGCGGACGGCCGTGCGCACGGCAACTGGCTGCCCGCCACGCTCACCGCAGGGATCGCCCGGCGCGAGAAGCGTGTGGCCGACGCCCTGAACAGCGCGACGACGCGCTGGCGAACCGGACGCCGGCTCAAACTCGCCGTACCGCTGGCAGCCGGCCTGGCGCTCGCCGTCGTACTCGCCCTGACTCTCCTCCCGAAGCCCCACCACGGCGATGCCAAGCCCCGCGCCGCGGCCTCGCACGGGTACGAGACGGTCTTCCGGAACCGGCCGGTGGCGTTGCCTGACGACGAGCACGAGGTCGACCTGACGAGCGGTGACGTGGTGACGGGCAGCCGTTACTGGACGCTGTCCGCCGACGCGGGCGGCGACAGCAAGGGCGGGTTCTCGCTCCAGGACGCCACCGACGCGTACGTCGCCGGCTCGGGACGCATCACCCCCGCCCAGTGCGCCGCCGACGTCGCCCGGCATCCGGTGGAGGACGAGGTGCACTGGCCGCAGGTGCCCGCGGGAAGCTGGTTCTGCCTGCGCTGGCGACTGACCGGGGACATCGCCGTACTGCGCGTCTCCAGTACCGACACGGGCAGTTGGGGCGCCGACCTCAGCCTCGACTACTACCGCCACAGCCCACCCCTGTCCACGCCGGGCCACGTGCCCGGACCCGTCGGCGCCGGCTACCAGCGGCTCTACGCCACCCGGCCCCTCACCCTGCCCGGCGCCGACCAGCCGATCGACCTGCGCAGCGGTCGCCTCACGTCGAAGGGGACATGGGTGCTGTCCACCGACTCGGGCGGCGACAGCAAGGGCGCCTACGACCTGCAGGACTCCAGCGACGCCTACATCGCCGGACAGTCCCCCGTCAGCCCCGCCCGCTGCGCGGTCGGCATCGCTCAGCAGCCGGTGGCGGACAAGGTCCGCTTCCCGCAGGTCCCGGCCGGAACGTGGTTCTGCGTCCGGGACACCCTCACCCACGACATCGCGATCATCCAGGTCCTGGACAAGGACGACGGAGACTGGAGCACCACCATCGCGGTCACCGCCTACCGCCCCACCACCGCACACGGAAACTGAGCCAACTCCCGCACACCCGGGCCCGCTTGCCGACCTGCGCGAACAACGGCGGGCCGGCCCGAATTGTTGACCAGTTGTCCATGAATGGCCTCCGGGTCTGGATGGACAACCGCATGGCCCCAACTCTGAGAGGCGTTGCTCACCGCATGGCCGGTCGAGCCGCAGTAGATCCCGTTCAACGCCTCTGGAGGCCCTACGTGAACACTCTCGCCTGTCGACACCGTGCGTTGCGTCATCCGCAGCATCCGCGTCATCCGCGTCATCCGCGGTTCCGGTCCGCCGCGATGAGCGCGACGACCGCCGCATTGCTGGTCTCCGGCATCGCAGTGGCCGCGACACCCGCTCAGGCCGACGACGCCGGGGCGGCCACCGCGTCGGGGACCGCCTGCGTGTTCAGCTCGCCCCAGGCCAGCGGCTTGGGGTTGGGTCATGTGGGCTGGGCGGTGAGCGACCCCGCCACCGGACGGTGGACCTTCGGGTCCGCCGACGGCGGTGGCAGCGCCGAGGCCGGCAGTGAGTCCGGCGCATACACCAGTGTGTCTGCCTCCGGCAGTGTGGCGTCGGCCTCTACGGCAGGCGTCGCGTCCTCGGTCCCCTTGGGACTGTCGGCCTCCTCCGGCGCCGCCTCGTCGATGTCGTCCGCATCGAGCGCCGCTGCGCCGAGCGCGAACGAGGACCGGCCGCTCACGCCCGGGGTGCCGGTCTATACCCCCGCGGATACGCCTCGCGTGTGGGTGGCCAGGGCCGACTCGTTCGACATAGTGCGGCACGACTTCGGCAGCTTCCGCTGGTACGTGTCCTATCGATGCAAGAAGAACATCATCGGCGCCGACTACGCGAAGGCCGACGCGACCGCAGTGGCGGACTCGGGCTTCAACATCGTCACCGACAACTGCCTCGCACACGTCCGATCCGTCCTGCTGGCGTACCAGCCGCAGATCATCGCCGGGACCAACTTCCGTCTGTTCCCCAATGACTGGTACGACCATCTCGCCGACGAGGGATTCGCCGACCCGGAACCGGTCCCGTCCCCGTGAAGCTGGGGGCGGGCGGTACGTACGCAGTCCGCGCCGGTCGCAGTACGCACTGAAAACAAGCCGCCGCACCGGGCAGGGAGCGGGAACCGGCCGGACGTGCCGAACCGGCTTCGCTGTTGTGGGCATGACGGGATCGACCGGATCGACCGGATCGACCGGATCAACCGGATCGACTGGATCAAGGGGTCGGGAGGGGTCTGTGGGCCGCGCGGGTGGCTTCGGGCAGTTGGAGGCGGGGGATCCTCAGCGGGTGGGGCCGTACCGGGTCCTCGCGCTGCTGGGTGCGGGCGGTATGGGGCGGGTGTATCTGGCCGAGTCGCGCGGTGGGCGGCTGGTGGCGGTGAAGATGATCCGGCCGGAGGTCGCGGGGAACGAGCAGTTCCGGCGCCGGTTCGCGCGTGAGGTCGCCGCGGCCCGGGCGGTGAGCGGGGTGTTCACGGCGGCGGTGGTGGCGGCCGACACGGAGGCGACGCCGCCCTGGCTGGCGACGGAGTACGTCGGCGGCGTCTCGCTGAACGACGCGGTGGCCGACGCCGAAGCGCTTCCGGAGACCACGGTGTGGCGGCTCGGGGCGGGGCTGGCCGAGGCGCTGGAGGCCATTCACCGTGCCGGGGTGGTGCATCGGGATCTGAAGCCGTCCAATGTGCTGCTGGCCGAGAACGGGCCGCGCGTCATCGACTTCGGCATCTCGGTCACGAACGACGCGAGCGCGCTGACCACCACGGGCGTGGCGGTGGGCACGCCGGCGTTCATGTCACCGGAGCAGCTGACCGGGAGACGCCCGGTGGGTCCGACGACGGATGTGTTCGCGCTGGGTGCCGTGCTGACCTTCGCGGTGACCGGAGCGGGGCCGTTCGGCGAGGGGCCGACCCAGGGGGTGATGTATCGCATCGTGCACGAGCCGCCGCTCCTGGACCGGGTGCCCGAGTCGCTGCGCGGTGTGGTGGAGAGGTGCCTGAAGAAGGAGCCCGGCGACCGGCCCGAGGTCTCCGAGCTGCTGGAGCTGCTCAGAGACGGGGCGGAAGCAGGGCCGGACCGGTCCGCCGGCGCGGTGGAGTGGCTGCCCGGCGCGATCGCCGACCTGATCACCCGCCGCGCCGAGATACCCCGTACGCCGACGATGCCCGATCCGGCCGCCCGCCAGGCACCCCGCCCGGCACCCGACCCGGCACCCCGTACCGCGCCGCGCCCCGCGCGCCCGGCTCCCGGCCAAGCCCCCGCCGCGGCGGCCACCACGCAGACCGCGCCCCGGGTACAGCGCACACCCGGCGGGGGAAGCCACAGCCCGACAGCCGCGTCCCCGCCCGCGGGCGGTTCCACCACATCGCGGCGGACACCGCAGCCGACCCGCACGAAATCCGCCGCTCGCCCGACCCCCGCCGGTAGCTCAACGTCCGCCGGTAGCTCAACGCCCGCCGCTCGCCCAACGCCCACCGCTCGCCCGACCCCCG
>NZ_JAFJSY010000023.1 GCF_019857225.1 Streptomyces plumbidurans | reverse complement strand
GCTCAACGCCCGCCGCTCGCCCAACGCCCACCGCTCGCCCGACCCCCGCCGCGAGACCAACCCCACCCGCGAGACCAACCCCACCCGCGAGACCAACCCCACCCGCGAGACCAACCCCACCCGCGGCCAACCACCCCGGCCCGACGCGGCGCGCACTGGTGCGCGCGGGGAGTACGGCCGTCGCGGCCGGCGCCCTGAGCGGGGTCGGCTACGGCGGCTGGAAGGCGCTGAAGTGGCTGTTCGGGGAGGTGGAAGACCTGTTCCCGGAGCTGACCATGTCCGATTCCGAACAGCGCTGGGTCTTCAAAGGAGGTATGGACGAATTCTTCGTGGACGACTCCTCACCGGCGGTCTCCGGGGGCGTCGTCTACGTCGGCGGCGAGGACGCCAACTACCGCGCCCACCTGTACGCACTCGACGCCGCCACCGGTCGGCCGCGCTGGTCCTACCGCACCCAAGGCCGGACAGGATCACCGGTCGTGTCGGGCGGCACCGTCTACGTCGCCGACGACAACCTCTACGTGTACGCGCTGGACGCGGCCACCGGACGGCGGACCTGGACCATCCGGCTCGAGGGCAACATGGAGACCCCGGCGCCCCCACGGGTCGTGGACGGAGTCCTGTACGTCACCGCCGCCGCGATGAGCGCCGCGGGCTTCTTCGGTTACGTCTACGCGCTCGACGCCGACGACGGCAGCCTGCGCTGGCGTTTCGAGGCCGGCAGCGTCATCCGGACGTCGCCGTGCGTCTCCGCGGGCGTCGTCTACGCCGGCAGCTACGACCACAACGTGTACGCGCTGGACGCCGCCACGGGCCGCCGCCGCTGGACGTTCTCCACCAAGGACAAGGTCACCGTCTCCCCGGTGGTGTCCGGCGGCACCGTCTTCGCCGGCAGCGATGACCACCACCTGTACGCGCTGGACGCGGCGACCGGCCGCAAGCGATGGGCGTTCGACGCGAACGCCTCGGTGAACGCCGCCCCGGCGGTGTCCGGTGGCATCGTCTGCGTGGGCTCCGACGACGACCTGTATGGCGTGGACGCGGCCACCGGCCACCAACGGTGGAAGACGAGCTTCCACTCCAAGATCGCCTCATCGGCTCTGACCGTGGCCCAGGGACTGCTCTACCTCGGCGTCGACGGCAACCTGTTCGCGGTGGACGCCAAGAGCGGCCGTAAGCGATGGAAGTCCGGCATGGGCAGCGTCAACTCCGATTCCTCGCCCGCGGTCGCCGGTTCCGTGGCCTACATCAGCGGCTACGGAGCCGTGTACGCGGTGAGCGAGAAGAAGTGAGACGACGCCACGGCGTCCGCACCGCCGCGGCCCGCGGCAGCCGGCACCCCGCTCGCAAGCGCTGTCATGACGGATGAGAGGCTCGGGCGGGTGAGTGAGACACCGATGAACACCCTGCAATACCGCCTGGACGGCCCAGAAGACGCCCCGGTCCTGATCCTCGGTCCCTCACTGGGAACGACGTGGCACAAGTTCTAAAGACCTTCCGCAGCGGGTTCGCATTTTCCGTGCGGGGGCTTCCGTGCCTGGTCAGAGCCGCTTTCTGCCGGGGGCGCCGGTCAGTGCGTGAGATCTGTGTGAGATATCCGTGAGACGCAGCCGCGGATGATGGCGCCGGCGCAGAGAGCGGAGCCGTCCCGGTCTTCCGGCCCGGGACGGCTCCGCTCTGTCTGCCAACGTCCTTCACCGCAAAGGACGTTGATCTTTACGGCGTATCGATTTTCCTCAACTGGCCTTCCCGCTCGGGTATGAGCGGGGTGGCATCTCGCGACCGGCGGTGCCCGACGCCGGTGGCCGGCCCTTTGCTGCCAGCGACGCGCAGCCGTCCGTAGCCCTTCGACGTGAAGGCCTCGCGCGACTGCACGAGCTCCTCGACGATCAGCTGGTTCCGCTCGTCGTTGACTTCGACGATCTCCTGCTGAAGCTCACACACCTGAGCGCGCAGATAGCCGGCTGCGTTGCGGGCGTCGTCGAGAGCCTTCGCGTAGCTGGCGAGCCGCAAGCTCATCGTGGTCCGTGCGCGCCGGAGTGCTTCCTCGCGTCTTTCCAGCTCGTGTTCGCGTCGCTGCATCTCCAGGTCGCCGGTGCGCTGCAGGTCAGTCACCTCGCGTAGCTGTGCCCGTGTACGCGCGTCGAACTGACGCAACGCGTAGCGCACGGTCACTGCGAATACCCCCACTGTTCCGGCCGCCAGGACGCCCACTCCGGAGACCGCGGTCTCCCAGGTGTGCCGCCAGACGCCGTCCCCCACGAGGACGCCTCCAGCCGCGCATACGGCCGTTGATGCCGCCGCCAGTCTGTATGCCACCTCTTATTACCCCCTTGCTGTGGCCCCCCGGTCGGCAGCATCGATCCCGCGTTGGAGCTCGATCGCTTGCTCGATGGTTCCGTTGAGCATCTTGCGGATTTTGGGATCGCTGATCCCCCACGCATCCATCGCCACATCCGGGGTGAGTGCGGCTGACGTTACCTCCTCTTTTGCAGCCTCTGGGGGCTGTTTGCGAGGAATGAGCCCGGATTCAACTAGTAGCTCGTCATGGTCAATGCCGAGAACGTTGGCCCAGGCGTTCAGCTGCGAGGGGAGCGGCAGGGTCTTGCCGTCCAGGGTGCGGCTCACCGTCGTGATGCTCACCCCAAGTAGAGAGGCCAGCTGGGCCCGGCCGCCGGCTCGTTGCCGGACGTCGAACCCAGCCGAGGTCGCGCGATCGGTGAGGTATGCACCGACGTGCCCAGCGAGAGCCTGCCGTTCCTCGCGGGCGTTGCCTTGTGGGGGATCTTCCATGCTCCGCATTCCGCGAGAGTAGCGCGCACGCGCGCAACTTACACCACAGTCGCACGCATGCGACTTCGCAGGTCAAGGCTGGGTTTTTCGTTTCCGCAGGCCGTGCGCTCTTGCTCGCTCGCGCGTACGGCAAAAAAGTTCTGCCGTCATTCCGGCGATGCAACTTGCGCACGTGTGAGTTAGTCGCATAGGTTGCATGCATGCGACCAAGTCGCACGCGTGAGAGTTCCAAGGGGGACTGCACCCATGCTTCGCCTGAACATGACCAAGGTCTTGCAAAAGGCCAGGTCGAAGGATGCAACGTCTGTGGCGGACATCGCCGAACAGACCGGCATCAGCAAGGCCACGCTCCACCGACTCGCCAACGGCGACAAGGAGCCCAGCCTCACGACTGTCTGGAAGCTCCGCAGCGTCTACGGCGGTCGCATCGAGACCTACGTCTACGAAGACCCGCACGCCACACGCCCCGCAAGGGTGCCGCGCCCGCGGAAGGCGCCGGCCGAGAGCCCGCGCGAGACCTGACACGACGGGGGCTGCCCAGGCCGGGCCATGGCCCAGAGCAGCCCCGCGTGACTCACAGCCAACCCATGTTCATCGGTACATGAACGGAGAAGGCCTTGATCGTTGAGGCTAACGCCAGATCCGGCGACCACGACACGACAGAACAAGCCCTTGTCGCCCGCGCGCAGCAAGGCGACGCCGAGGCGTTCGGCGAGCTCTACGCCCTGCACCACGACCGCGTCGCCGCCTTCATCGGCCAGCGGATCAGCTACCACCGCCAGCTCACCGAGGACCTGACCGCCGAGGTGTTCCTGCGCGCCTTCCGCAAGCTCGACAGCTTCGAGTGGATGGAGAAGTCGCTGCGCTCGTGGCTCTACACGATCGCCCGGAACATCGTCACCGACCACTACAGGTCGCGCACCATGCAGAGGGTCACCTACGTCGAGAACCTCAGCGACGTCTCGGACTACTGGGGCCTTGTCTCCCCGGCCCCGGACGACGAGATCTTCGAGCGGTTCAACGCGCTCCAGCTGCGCGCGGCGATGGCCGCCATGACGCCGCAGCAGCGCGACGTCCTCGTTCTCCGCTTCCTGCTCCAGCGGTCCGTGTCGGAGACGGCTGCCGCCCTCGGCCTGTCCGAGGGAGCCACCAAGACCACCCAGTACAGGGCCATGCGTGTCCTCCAGCAGAACCGCGCCCTCCGCAGCTCCTACCAGGGGGAGTACGCAGCATGACGACCCACCAGCAGCCCCGAAGTGACATCGAGCAGGAACTCGCCGACCGCCTGGGCACGGTCGCCCGCGCCTTCGTCGCCGATCTCGACGCGCAAGGCCGCCTCGTCGGCCCCGGCGGTGCCGGCGTCCTGGAGCGGCTGCGTATCCAGGTCGAGGCCCGCCGCAACCTGCCCCAGGCGTACCAGGCCGCCGTCGACACCATCGTCGAGGACTGCGGCTACCCCAGCGAGGTCGCCGTGCGTATCGCGGCCGCCCTCCGCCGCAAAGGCATCCTCGGCGACGACGACAGCCCCGAAGCACAGCAGGCCCCCGAACCGGCTCCGGGCCCGCCGACCCCCGCCGCCCGCGGGGCCCAGGTCGTCACCCGCATCCGTCCCGCAGGGCACCCCGCGGACGCCGACGGACCCCAGCGGAGCGCCGTGACCGTTCAGCGGGTCGAGGGCCAGGTCCCGCAGATCCGGCCCGTGTCGGCCCTGCCCCAGCGGCCCGCCGACTGGGACGACCAGCACGCCCGCGCCGTCAGCGTCGCCGCCGCCCTGCGCGCCGAGCACAACCGGCGGCTCGAGGTCCTCGGGATCGCCGCGGACGGCCCCCGCGTCCTGATCACGATCCGCGCTGCCTCCCTCAGCGACTGGGAGTACTGGCTCGCCGCGATCAACACCCCGGTGAACATCACCACGAAGACGTCCGGGCACATGCAGCTCGTCGCCGGCCACGTCGACGGCATCGATGTCCATCTCGCCGCCCACGACGTTCCCCGCCTGCTGACCGAGGCCAAGGAAGCCGCCGGAGAGCCGTTCTACCTGTGGGGCCGGATGTACGACCTCACCCGCGGCTACATCGGCCGCAACGGCCACGTCTGGCTGTACTTCGGCCAGCGCCAGAGCCCGGCCGGCATGCCGCTGGTCGGCCTGCGCGGCGGCGACGGGCAGCTGTACCCGCTGGCCTCCGTCGTCATGGCCGAGGGCCACCTCACCCCGGCCCCGGCGCAGCCCACCGCCGTGGCCGAGGGAGGCAAGCAGTGAACATCGTGCGCGACCTGTACCTGGGATGGACCCGGCTGGAACACGGACAGGACTGCCCGCTGCCCGTGTGGGAGCCCCAGCTGCGCATGGACGAGGGGCGGCGCGGCCGCCTCAACGTCGGTGACGACCCGCACGCCTGCACCGCCGAGGACTGCGGCCACGCCAACCTCTTCGGCCGCTTCACCGTGCGGCTCGTATGCCGCAGCTGCGAGGCCGTCCACATCATCAGCGGCGAGGACGTCGGCATCTACAGCACCACCGCCGCCGCATACGGCTACGGGCAGGCGCCCCGCGAAGTCGAGGGCCTGTGGCTGTGGGCCGGAGCGCAGATCGTCCCCGGCCGCGGCGGCGAACCGCGCGAGTACCTCGTCACCCTCACCCCGCGCCTGCCGGCCCAGGCCGCCGACATCGCCGGAACGATCTGCCACTACCGCACCACCGGACAGCACCCCCGATGGCAGGCCAGCGCCGTTGCGGACCCCGACGGCCCGTACGGCGACGCCACCCTGCGCTGGGCCCGCCGGCGCACCGAGCTCCGAACGATCGAGAAGGCCGCTGCCTGGATCGCAACCCAGTACCAGCCCGAGACCCTCGAGGTAGCCGTATGAACGTCATCGAAGCCGCCCTCACCTCCTTCACGGAGTACGAAGCCGCGGTACCCGAGCTGGAGGCCAAGGAGTTCGCAGCCAGCCGCGAGGAGTTCCTCGGCTTCGCCCGGCAGTGCGCGAAGAAGACGCTGAGCCAGACCGCTGCGGATCTCGACTGGCAGTACACGCCGGCCGACGAGCTCGCCGAGTCGGTGGAGCAGGCGACGGCGCTCCTGGAGCCCGGGCGCCCGGAGTATCTCCGCTATCTCGTGGACCACGGCGCCGAGACGACGAGCTTCGACCTGGTGCGGCCGTGCACGGCCTGCGGCCACTCCCGCATCGACAGCGTCGACGGCTACATCACCCTCGGCCGGCTCCTCTCGCAGGGTTCCTCGGGGCGCTCATGACCAGCGCCCTCGAGCGAGACGCCACCGGCCACTGGCTGCCCCGGTCCAAGCCGGTGCAGACCACCTCTCGCGCCAAGAAGAAGCAGCTGCCGCCCAGCGGCCCGGTCGTCGACGCCTGCTATGCCGAGGGCTGCGGCAGCGTGGGCACCGGACCGCAGCCGGACCCCGGCATGGTCCGGGTCCCGGGCAGCAAGGACGGCGCTGCCAGCCACTGGTACTGCGCCGGCCGCTGCTCGGCCATCGCCCGCGCACGCGCCGACCTGCGCTCGATCAAGACGCGGGGAGGCTCTCATGCCTGAGATCGCCCCCGACCTCGCCGACCTCGCCCGGTGCGTATCGGTGCACTGGTCGATCCCCGTGCAGTGCGAACTTCCGCCCTCGCACTGGGAGGACCACGAGACGACGCATCCCGAGACCGGCGCGCGGTTGCAGTACTGCCGCACGGGCGGCGCGTGGCGCACGCTGGAGCTGCGTGACGGCCAGTGGCACCGGCTGGAGATCCCGCCACCCGGCGGGTACTGCGGGCAGCCGGATCCCGACCGGCCCGACGTCACCTGCACGTGGCAGTACGGCCATCGCCTCGCCCAGGCACACGCCGCCTACGTCGACGGCGTCTGGCACCAGTGGCCGACGCTGCTCCCGGAGCCGGAACGCCGTGCCGGCCTCGACGACGCGCAGCTGCTGCGTGGCCTGGTCTTCGACCAGGCCGCGGAGATCGCCGAGTTGCGCGCCGCCATCGCCAAGGTCCAGCAGGAGCTTGCACAGGGGCAGTTCACCGGCACGCCCGGTGCGGCGGAGCGCCAGTCCCGGCTGCTGACGCGCATCGAGAACAGCGGGCAGCCGATCACCACCCATGGCGCGCACCGCATCTACCGGAGCTGGGGCTGGAAGGGGCTGTCGGCCAAGGCCGTACGAGGAGATCTCATCGCTCTCGTCATGGCCGGCCGTCTGGAGTTGGACGACAGCAACCCCTCCTGCCGCCGCTACAGGCCCGGCCGTACGCCTCGCACGAAGGGCGGCCGCCGGTGACCACGATGGCTCTGTACGTGGTCCTCGCCGCCGTGCTGCTCACGGTGCTGGCCATCGGTGTCGGCAAGGCGCTGCACCAGCTCCTCGCCGACCCGGCGGAGCTGCAGACGCCGGACTGCGCCGAGGACGACTGCTCTGCCGAGGCCGAAGCCTTCGCCGACTGGGCGGAGCTGGAGGCAGCTGTTGCCCGTCATCCCTCCGGCCGGCGCCGTCCTCCGCGCATCCCCCGTCAGCTGCGACGTCAGCAGGAGAGGTGACCCATGGCGACCGGCGCCCACCCGAAAGAGGCCGAGATCCTCCAGTGTCTCGCCGCTGGCCTGTCCAACCGCGCCATCACGGAGCGGCTGAACGTCGGTGCGGCGACCGTCGCCGAACTCCGGGCGAAGCACCGTTTCCCGGCCGCACGGCCGGCGCTGACGGTGCAGCAGAAGTTCGTCCTCTACACCCGGGAGACCGACGGCGGCCACATGGTGTGGATCGGGGAGAGGGCCCAGGACTGCACCCCGATCCTCTCCCACCGCGGCCGCAAGCTGTCCGTGCGCCCCGTCGCCTTCGAGATTGAGCACGGACGCCGCCCGACCGGCTACGTGAAACCCGCCTGCCGGCACCCGTGGTGCGTCGCCCCCGCATGCCAGTCCGACGCTGCAGACCGCGCGCTGTCCAGGGAGATCCCGGGCCAACTCGATGCGGCTGCAGCTCTCTTGGGGGAGAACTGAATGCCGGTAGGGGAACTGCTGCTGGAGAGCCTTCCGATCCAGCCGTGGGCGGTCGACGCGGCCTGCGGGAAGGGCTGGGGGCCCGCGCCGGACGACTTCTTCTCGGAATCGCGGGCCGCTGTCCAGGCGGCCATGAACTTCTGTAACGCGCACTGCACCGTCCGCGAAGCCTGCCTGGAAGACGCGATGCGCGCCGAGGCCGGCGGTGAGCTGCGGTACGGGGTCCGGGGCGGGATGAGTGCCTCAGGGCGGCGCAGGCTCGCAGTGCAGCGCCGCGCAGCAGGCGGTGCACGGTGAGCACCTTCATGCGCGGCAGCCCCGCCTCCAGGGAGTGCGGCCACTGGATAGGCGCCGAGCACCGGTACTGCCGGTCCGGTGACGGTCTGCGGCCCTATGTGATCGGTGTGCGGTGCCCGCTCCACACTCCGGCCGCTCTCGCCCGGAAGCCGGAGCCGCAGGCGGGGCCCGGCTTACCGGCCGGCGCCTGGACGACACCGTCCCCGCAGGCCGCGTCCGCGGTCTTCGACGAGGCCGCCATCCGCTCCGGCAAACGCCGCTCCAGCCCTCACACGTTCCGGGCCGCCCAAGCCGCTCGCCGTACGCAACGCGAGTAGCCCCCGTACTTCTGTCCCTTCGCTAGATCGGAGCCACCGTGCCCCACGCAGCCACCAGGAGCGCACTCTCGTGAACGCCAGCGAGCCGGTGCAGGCCCCCCGGACGGCGTGGATCAACGCGATGCGAGATGAAGCGCTGCGGATGAACCGCCCAGAGATCGCCAAGATCGTGCACATCGGCTGGGTCATCGCCTCCTACGCCAACTCCGATGGCATCAACGCCTCCCCGGGGACCGACACCATCGCCGCCATCGTCGGCAGCAGCGAGGAGACGGTGTCCCGGGCCAAGAAGGTCCTCAAGGCGCTGCAGGTCCTCGTCGAGCAGCGGCGCCCCAACGCCAGCTCTACATACCGGCTGCAGATGCCGCTCGGCAGCAGCCGGCTGGACTGGGACGCCCACATGCACCTCTACACCGACACGCCCCAGGCGCGGCGTAAGCGGCGCATCAAGGAGAAGGAGCTCGCCGACCAGCTGGCCCAGCGTGAAGCCGAGGTGACCGGGGAGCGGCCCCCGCTGCGCCACGGGGCCCGAAGGGGGGCGGAACCCGTTCCGCAACGGGTTCCGGAACCCGTCCCCGCCGGGGGAAATCAAAGAGAAATCGACAAAGGACCCGACAAAGACGCGGCCGGCCCCGGCCCTCGTCCACCGGTCCCCCCTGCCCGCGGCCTGGAAAGACACGGCAGCGAGCACGACAAGACGCAGCCCGCGCTCGCGCCCGTACCCACACCGAACGGCCGCACACGACGGACGACAGCAGCCGCCACCCAGCCACCGCTCCTCATGGCCATCCAGGGCAGTGCCACCGCCGACCCGGACACCATCCGCACCCACCTCGCCGACCACGGCGTATCCGCGGCCATGCGCACCTACGGCCGGGACCCGGTGCTGCAGGTGATCGCAGCCGACAACCCCGCCAGCGCCGCCGCCCAGTACATGCCGGTCGAGCTCAAAGTGCCCTGCAGCTACTGCGAGGCCCCGGCCGCCACCCCGTGCCGCAACAGCGTGGGACTGCGCGGCATCGCCCACAAGGCGCGCCTGGACACCTGGGACGTCGCCTACGCCCCCTGCCGCCACTGCAAGGTGCCCGCCGGCCAGCTCTGCACGGAGCCGGACGGCACGCCACGGCACAGCGTTCACCCGCACCGTGCCGAGCTCGGCTCCCAGATGCGCGCGGTCGACGACCAGCAACACACCGGAACCTGAAACCCGGGGGAAACGACGATGACTTCACGTGCCGAGCGACGGCACCCCGAACTCGAACAGCGCTGCGCCTGGTGCCACGCCATACCAGGACTCCCGTGCACCAACGGCCACGGTGACCGGCGGGAGAAACCGCACCCCGGCCGCAAAGACGCGTGGATCCGCGCGCACTTCTGCTGCCCGGACTGCGGCGCCCCGGCCGAGGGCGGTCTGTGCATGACCGGCCCGCAACCGATGACCGAGGGCGTCCACCGGGCCCGCGCCCAGGCCGCAGAGGCCG
The DNA here is from genome assembly GCF_019857225.1 of Streptomyces plumbidurans. GTDB lineage: Bacteria > Actinomycetota > Actinomycetes > Streptomycetales > Streptomycetaceae > Streptomyces > Streptomyces plumbidurans. The sequence goes on along the minus strand of NZ_JAFJSY010000023.1, from coordinate 141,303 downwards.
CCTACGAGGCAGCCGTCGAGGCGGCCTCCAGCGACGTCGACGGGCGGCCGCGGTGAACGGGCCCGGGCGCTGCCCCGACTGCCGCAAGCCCGTGCTGTGGACGCGGACCCTCCCGGGGGCGACGACCGCCGGCGGCAAGCGCCTGGCCGTCGATCCCGTACCGGACGCGGCCGGGAACACCGCAGTGCGCCGCGACGGCACCACTGCCTGGGTCTCGCGCCGTGTCACCGAACAGCAGCCCCTCATGGGCTACGAGCGCCTCCACAAACCGCACGTGGCCACCTGCCCCGCCCAGCAGCCCCAGCTGCCCCTCCAAGCCACTGACACCCCCGGCAGGCCCCGCCAGGGCGCCTTGCCGGAAGGCGTCATCCGCCTCGACGACCGCCGCCGTCGCAGGCGGCCCTGACCGAAGGAGAACCGCGATGCTCGGACTCACCACCACCAGACGCCTGCGCGCCGCCGAAGCCCGCCTGAACCGCCTCTGCCTCTCCGCGGAACTCGAACGCCGGCGTCTCGAGCGTGCCGGTGACCGGGAACGGCAGAACCTGCGCCGCCGGCTTGACCGCGCCGTACGCGTACTCGCCGAGACCCGCGCGGACCTGGCCACGACCGCCGGTGCGCTGCACCACGTCAGCCGCGCACTCATCGCCCGGGACTCAGCATGAGCGACCCCCACGCCCGGACCCGCATGACGGTCCTCATCCGTGCGGACATCGCCGCCCACGTCCGCGTCGGCCGTATGGACCGGGACATCGTCCGGCTCCTCGGCGTCGCACCGGCAGCAGTCACCGCCGTCCGCCGCCAGCTGCACATCCCGTGCCGATCCGTACGGGGCTTCAGGCCCCGGTGCCTCGAGGACGCCTTCTGGGGACAGACCCGCCACCGCCCCGACGGCCACCTGCAGTGGCTCGGCACCGTCGACGACCAGGGCAATCCCGTGCTCTGGCACAGCTCGTACGTGTACTCGGCCCGCCGTATCGCCTACCGCTTCGGCCACGGCACCGAGCCCTCCGGGCCCGTGACCGTCGACTGCGACCAGAGCTGGTGCGTCGAACCGACCCACCTCATCGATGAGCCCACCCGCACCTACCTGACCGGTGTGCTGACCGCCCTGTTCGGAGGACCCACCCCGTGACCCCCACCGCCACCTGCCCCATTCCGCCCCGCCCGGCCCCGGCCGGCGAGCAGCTGCAGATCTCACCCGACGACGCGCGCCTGGTCCTGCAGCACTTCGGCCACCAGACCCCGGGCGCGCCCTGCAGGACGGGCACGTTCCGCGGCCGCCTCGTGGCCCTCATCGCCGAAGCCGACCGCGCGAACCGCGCCGTCCTGGCCGGCGCCTACCCGACCCTCGTCGGCGCCGTGCAACTCGCCCGGTCCAGCCCGACCGGCATCGACACCCTCCTCACCATCGCCAACGCCCACTGACCCCGACCGGAGACCTTGCATGTACCCGGACTACGACACCCCCCGACTCACCGGCCCCTACCTCGAGATCAGCAGCGCACGCGAGCAGCAGCGCACCCGCCTCGGAACCGAGCAGCACTCGCTGCAGGAATGGGTCCTCGCGCTCGTCGAAGGCGTCGGTGAGATCGCCCAGGCCGTCCTCGACGCCACCCGTGATGAAGACGGCCAGCTCGGCACGGTCCGTGAGGAGACCGTACGGACAGGCGCCGGCATCGTCGCGCTCCTGGAGTACATCGACGGCCTCGAAGCCGCGGCTACGTGAGCGAGGCCATCCGGTGCGCCGAGTGCAGGCACCGCATGGCCCGGCCGAGCCGCGACGGCCTGGGCCCCCGCTGCCGGCGGAAACGACGCGACCGATGGCTCCGGACACCCGGTGGCCGCGCCGCCGCTGCCGCCCGCAGCCGACTCGGCGCCCCCGCGCGCCCGTCCCCTGGCCAACTCGCCATCACGGAAGAGCACATGAGCGTGCCCACCCTGCGACTCACCTGCCTCGACGCGCAGCACGCCGCCGCCGTCATCGCCGAGGCCGCCAGGCCCGGCGACCAGGTCCACACGGTCCGGCAAGACGGACCGGTCGTCGTCATCAGCTACTTCGACAAGCGCTACCCGCTCGACATCGCGGACTGGGCCGGCGAACACGGCCACGCCTCGGACACTGCGGCTGCGGCCGTCATCGCCCGCCTGTGACCAGCTCACCGGAGAACCAGCCATGCCCGAACCCCACGCCCTCGGCCATCCGACCCGCGCGAACCTGGCCGCCGTACCCCGCCGCCACCTCTACAACCCCGCCGACCTCGACGCGTGCCCGTGTCCTGCGGACACTGTGCCGCTCGTTCCGACGAACGACCGGGCGCCGGTCGAGCACGCCGTCGTCGACGACATCGCCAGCACCGCCGAACCGGAGACGTTCCTCTGGATCACCTTCCACCGGCCCGATGGCGGAGCCACCATCCGCTACGCCTGGACCGCCGGCGGCGAAACCCTCGGCAACCACATCGACCAACTCGCCCTTGCCGCAGGCCTCGACGGCGCCGACTGGCTCCACATCACCGACCGCAACTGCCAGCACAGCACCCGCGGCCGCATCACCATCGACGCCTACCTCCTGCGCCCGGTCCTCGCCGACGTCCAGAACCGAGTCCGCTGCCCCGAACCCCGCCGCGACGGCATCCGCCGCGTCATCGCCAGCGCCATCGACGCCACCGGCTCCCCAGCCCAGCCGGTCATCCCGCGCTGGCCAGGCGTCGGCCCCTCACTCCTCGCACGACCGACACCGTGACCGCCCCCGACCCTCCACCAGGCACGAAGGACACCATGACCACCACCGTCGAACAACGCACCCTCACCCAGGCCGAGCTGGCCGCGGCCCGAGGACTGTCCATCAAGCAGCCATACGCCTTCAGCATCGCCGAAGGCTTCAAAACGATCGAAAACCGCACACGCAGCACCCGATACCGCGGCCCGCTGTTCATCCACGCCAGCCAGCCGCTCCTGCGAACCCTGCCGATCGCCCGCTACAGCCGCGCGGCCGCCCTCCGACTCGACGAACTCGGCGGCAGCACCAACTTCTGGGACGCCCGAAAACACATCCCCAGCAAGGAAGTTGCCACCCCGCACCCGACCCTGGCCCGCTCCGCCGTCATCGCCACCGCCCGCCTGACCGGATGCCACCGCGCCAGCAACGGCTGCTGCGCACCGTGGGGCTTCCCGGAGATGTGGCACTGGGAACTCGCCGACGTACAGCCACTGCGCCAGGCCGTACCACGCGCCGGCGCCCTCGGCCTCTGGAAAACCGACGCCGCCCTCTCCGCCGCGGTAGCCGAAGCCACCTGAGCGGCTGCCCATGTGCGATCCGATCTCAACATGCCGCAACAAGGACAGAGTTGCCATGAGCCACCACACCACGCCCACCGAACAGCAGCCTCGCACCCATACCCCAGACCGGATCAACCCCGACGGCAGCACGACGATCAAGATGAAGCGGGCCTGCAACGGCTGCGGCCAGCACCTCGGCGACGTCACCGAGCAGGAGATGGCCTGCGGAATCAACGGGCTTCCGCTGCCCGACGTCCGCAAGGAATGCCCCACCTGCGCACCGACTGCACCTGAACCCAAGTGCGTGCCCACGCATGTCCTCAGCGGCGACACGGCCTGCTTGGAGTTCGACTGCGGCCACGACCGCGAGGACGGCGCCGACTACTGCGACCAGGTCGACGAGCACCACATCTGCGTCACCCACTCCGTGATCGGCAAGGACGGCACGATCACCCGGTCAGCGCCGTGGCCGTGCGAGCACGGTCCCGCCCGCCTTGCCGCGGTCCCGGCTGCTGTCGAGACGGACGCGTGACCGCCATGACCGACACCACGCCGCCGTACTACCAGGACGAGCAGGTGACCCTGCTCCTCGGCGACGCGCTCGAGCAGCTGCGCACCCTGCCCGACGGTGCGGTCGACTGCATCGTCACCAGCCCGCCGTACTACGGGCTCCGCGATTACGGCACGCCAGGGCAGTACGGCCTCGAGGCCACCCCAGCCGAGTACGTCGAGACCATGCGTGCCCTGTTCGGCGAGGCCAGCCGTGTCCTCGCCGACGACGGCACGCTGTGGCTGAACCTCGGCGACAGCTACGCCGCCGCCGGCGGGCACACCGACCCGGGCAGAACCAGCGCGCTGCAAGGCCGACGCGTACAGCTCATGCAGAACATGCCTTCGAAGCCGACCGACCGCCCGAGGAAGAACCTGCTCGGCATCCCGTGGCGCACCGCGTTCGCGCTGCAGGATGACGGCTGGATCCTCCGCAACGAGATCATCTGGCACAAGACCAACGCCATGCCGGAGAGCATCAAGGACCGGCTGTCGACCAGGCATGAGCACCTGTTCCTGTTCGCCAAGCAGCAGCGGTACTGGTACGACCTCGACTCGATCCGCGAGCCGCACACCATGCGCCCGCAGCGCAGGCCGCGAGGTCACAAGGAACGCCAGCGCCTCGGCGTCCTGCCCGCGCAGACGTATTCCACTTCGCAGCGTGACGAGCCCGGAGTCGACGGCCACTCCCTCGGCCGCAACCCCGGCGACGTGTGGTCCATCCCGACGAGACCCTACCCGGGCGCGCACTTTGCAGTGTTCCCGATCGACTTGCCGCTCCGCTGCATCAAGGCTGGCTGCCGCCGAGGTGGGACGGTCCTCGACCCGTTTTCCGGGTCCGGCACCACCGGCGCCGCGGCGCGCCAGCTCGGCAGGCAGTACGTCGGCATCGACCTGAACCCGGCGTATCACGACCTCGCCCGCGAGCGGTTCGCGCAGGGCGTCCTCGACCTTGACCTGCCCGCATGACCACGAGCACGGGCGTCGCAGCTCGAACCTGCGGCGGCCGGCTCGACCCTACGACCAGGAGCCACCACCGTGAACGACCAGACCGAGACCGCCGACCGTCTCGCCGCCCGCTTCGAGACCATCCGCCGCACCATGGCCGTCGTGGCAGCGGACCGACCAACACCCGAGCAGATCGCTGGGTGGAATGCGGCCGACAGGGAGATGGCCGAGCGCATCCGGGTTGCTCTGCCGGGTGTGCCGCTGCATCACGTCTACGCGGTGCTTCGGGCTCTGCGCGCCAGGCAGAGCGTGGACGCCGCTGGTGTGGCGCCCGCCGCCGACCAGACCGACCTCGGCACCGAGTTCGCCCGCCAGGCCGACCAGCCGGACGAGGCAGCAATCGCCGCTTTTGAGGCCACCCTGCCGGAGCACACCGAGCCCAAAGCCGACTCAAAGACCGCCCGCCGCGACCGATACGCGGAGGTGATGGCCCGCGCCGACGGATGGGCGTGGGCCGCCGGCATCTTCCCCAGGCTGTCCACACCCACGGCTGACCGGTACCGGCGGTGCGCCGACGCGGTGATGGCTGTCGCGGACGCCGAACAAGCCGAACTGCGGGCCCGCATCGCGACGCTGGAGCACGTCGCCGCCGGGAACAAGCGGCACGTCCAGTTGATCGTGCCCGACTTGGAGAAGGCGCAGGCCGTCATCGAGCGGGTGCGTGGCCTTGCCGTCCAGGCTCGCGACCACACAGCGGCCGGGCTTGACGACTACCAGATCGGCCGCCGCGACCTCGCCGTGGACATCCTCGCCGCCCTCGACGGCATCGAGCCTGCTGCCGCGCCTGCCGTCGACCGGGCCGGGCTCCTCCAGGAGGCCATCGACGGTCTCACCTCGGCCATCCGCGACTGCCCCGCCAGCAGCGGTCAGTGCCTGTCATGCGAGGCGAAAGCAGCAGCGATCCGCGTGCTGCGCCGCCTGGCCGACGAGACACAGCAGCCTGCGGCGGTCGTCACCGTGCACGCCGCGCCCGACCTCAGCCCGGCCGCCCAGGAAGCACTCGGCGCCTTGGTGGACGTCGCCAAGCAGCAGGCCGCCTGCGACTTCCCGCACCCGCACCCCGAGCACCCATGCGGCAGGCGCGACGCGGCCGAGGTGGCGCGTGCAGCGCAACACCAGGCCGAGCAGCACGAGCACCCGGAGCAGCGGACCAAGGTCGAATATCGGGCCGACTGCGCCGATTGCCGAAGCAAGTTGTGGACGTACCAGGCGCAGCAGCCGGATACCGGCGACAACCACTCCTGCGCCGAGTCGGGCTGCACCGGCGAGCCCGGCCCCGAGCAGCGGCCCGCGGCGGCCGGCACCGATCAGGAGCCGGCCGGGTGAACAATCCCATTCACGACGTCTTCATCGTCATCGCGGCTGCAACAGCATGGGTGGTCGGCGCGGGCATGCTCGGCGCCGGCCTGATAGCGATCCCCGCTCTCCTCCTGGCCCGTGCCGCACTCAAACGGCGGCGAGCACGCCGTACCCCCAACCCCGAGTCCTCCACGGACCGCTGACCCCCGACCACACCCCCCCGTACCTCGGCCCGCCGGGGCTGAATCACCCACCCTCACCTTGGAGTTCTCCATGGCATATGCAGAGCGTTCATCGATCATCACGCGCCGTGAGTTCGTCGTGCCCGTCGATCCGTCGCATGGCGCCGCCCACTCGGCAGTGAACGACGCCTGGCGCAAAGCCGACCGCTCGTACCGCGAGGCCCAGCAACTCGCTGCGAACGAGCCGCTGCCGGACAACGCGATCGCGTTCTGGCCGGGCGCCGACGAGATCGTCATCAGCTACGAGACCGAGGCCGCGCCGGTCATGCAGGTCGACGACGTCGCCCGCCTGCTCGGCGCGTACGAACACGTCACCGGCAGGACGTCGATGCCATTCGATCACTTGCCCCCGGCGCAGAAGCAGGAGCTCCACGCAACTGCCCGCGCTGTCCTCGACTTCCTCCGCCCCCTGACTCCGGCGCAGCCGGCTCGCACCTGACCTAGTGCCAGCGGGGCCCGGCCGCCACACCCGGCGGCCGGGCCCCGCCAGGCCGCCCACCGCCTCGAGGAGCCTTTTTGGACACCCAGACCACGCCCCGCACCAGATTCACTCCGGCTATCGACAACGCCCGCACAACCCTCAACGCGATCCTCGGCAGCGCAGGGGAGCCAACGTGAGCACGAGCGTCACCCTGCACTGCAACCGGCAATGGGCCGAAGGAGTCTGCGCGGCCCAGCTGATCACCGACGCACGCAGCCTGGACGAGGCCCGAGGCGTCGGCCGCTGGCTCGGCTGGCGCACCCACCCAGGCGACCAGGACTACTGCCCCGAGCACTCCGGCAGCCCCGCCCCCACACCACGCGCCGACGTCGTCCAGCTCCACACCCTCAGCCAGCCCGGCAGCGACAGCCCTGCAGCCGGTCTGCTGCCGGGCGACGTCGTCGCTGCCGCGGCCCGGCACCTGCGCACCCTTGCCGAGGCCGCCGGCCACGACCTCACCGAAAACGCCTACTGGCATTCGGAGTTCGCGACACGGGAGCACTGGTTCGCGAACGGCGTCGAGAACGCCCTCGGCGGCCCTGCAGGAAAGCTCGCCGGTCTCCTCAGCCCCGCCAACGGTCTCCTCCTCGCCCAGACCCTCGAACGCCACACCCGCGCCCGGGCCCCCATCCCCGCCGAGACGTTCCTCCTCGCCCGCAACATCCACCGGAGCAGCCAGCGATGACCAGCCACCGACACCCCAGACCAAAGACGGACGCCCACATGGACGCCGAGCCCGGCACCCGGCCCGCCGGTCCCGCCGAGGCCAGCACCGCCCCCCTCTACCGGGAGACCGGAGCCATCAGCGTCGGCATGCCAGCCGTCCTGCACCTCGACGCCTGGGCCCGCGAGATCGAAGCGGCCTTCGGCCACCTGCCCTACCTCGTCGGTAGCGCAGGCCGAGGAAAGTCGTGGCGCGACGTCGACGTCAGACTCATGCTTCCCGACGACGAGTTCGACTTGCTCTTCCCCGAACACCCGCAGCCGCACCGCTGCGACGGGAAGTGGGCACTGCTGTGCGCGGCGATCAGCGAGCACGGGAAGCTCCGGACCGGGTTGCCGATCGACTTCCAGATCCAGCGAGCCACTGACGCCAACCGCCTGTACCCGGGCATCCGCCACGCCCTCGGTATCGCCGTCCACCCCCGCGGCTACGACACCGCCCCGCCCGCAGAACCCACCCCACCACCCGCACACGACGCCCACCCCTACACCGTGGCCCGCTTCGTCGACGACATGAAAGCCCTCGCCTCCGCCGGCACCCCTTCCGCCGCCTTCGCCTGGACGCCCGCAGGCAGCACCGCCACGACCCGCGAGCAGGCGGCCGCCGGCGACGCTGTGGAGGCCGCCACCCGGACCCAGGACGGCCGCTGGCTCACCCACGGCACCCGTGACCTCTCCATCCCAGACCACCACATCCACGAGGAGTCCGTGTCGGAAGGGGGCCGCTCGTGACCCGCTGCTCTCGCATCCTCGTCCTGCTCTACGCCCTCCACTCCGTGTGGTCCGCGTGGTGCGCGGTGCAGCAGTACCTGTTCGGGAACTTCCCCGTCGCCGGCATCTTCGTGCTGTTCACCCTCGTTCCGGCTGCCGCGGTCATCGAGCAGAACAAGCTCACCCAACTCCGTGACACCGTCCGGCGCTACGAAGCACGCGAAGCCATGCGACGCGGCAGCGCCGCGCACGAGGCGCAGCTCAAGGCCGCCGGCCTGGAGCGGGTGGACGTTCTGTGAGCGGCCTGTTCATCGCTCCCTGGAAGTGCCCGTTCTGCGTCGGCGGGATCGAGCCCGGCCCGGACGGCGAAGCCCGCGAGCGCTGCCTGCACTGCTCCGGCAGCGGCCTCACCGACGACCCCTGCGGCGAAGCAGAGCGAGCGCCCCGCCCGCCCGGCGTGATGCGCGCACCCTGCGCCGACTGCGCCTTCCGCCGAGGCTCGCCCGAGCTGGAGAACCAGGGCGTTCAACTCCCCGACGACGAGCCGTTCTTCTGCCACCAGGGCCTGCCCGTCAACGCTTTCGGCGCCTACGTGCCGGTCGCCACGTTCCGGGGCCTGCCCCTGGGCGCGATGGTGTGCGCCGGCTGGTGGGCGCTGAAGACCGGTGAGCCCCTCCCCGCGAAGCCCTACCGCGAGATCCCCGTCACCGAGGCACAGGTCGAAACCGCATGGGGCCACACCCCGAGCGCCTACGCCAAAGCCCTCGAGTACGCCAAGACGATCGCGGGCAAAACCGCCGGCCCCAGCCCTGACCCAGTCCACCCCTCTGCATCAGACCAGGCCACAACCGCACCCGGCCTGGATGACACCCGACGGAAAGAAGACTGACGTGACGCCACCACGCCCCACGCAGTGGAACGGCGAGCCCTGCACCGCACGCCAGATCACCGCCATCGTCACCGACGCGCCTTTCCCCCAGTACTGGGCACGCCACCTCGTCGGCACCCGCCGCAACATCGTCGAAGTCGACTACGGCGACCAGACGTTCTACATCGACGACGAGGCCGGCGAAGGCTGGCACAAAGTCACGAACGGCGGCTCACCACGCTTCGCCCACAGCAACATCACCATCGACCCCGGCAGCATCCTGCCGCGCGAACCGGGAACCGGCCCCCGCCAGAGCACCGACACCATCACCGATGACCAGCTCACCGCCCTGTACGACGAGCGGGACCACCTCAAGGCCTGGTTGCAGCGCGGCGTCGACCAGCACATGGCCTTCGGCCTGCTCCGGCCCGACGGCACGGACGAGCAGCTGCCGTGCGCGGACTGGTGCTACGCCTGCCGCATCGACCGCACCGAAGCCGAACGCGACGACGCAGCAGCCCAGCTCGACAACACCTACCGCGAACGCGCCCGCCTCCTGGCGCTCCTCGCCGCCCTGCTCCCCGGATCAGTCACCGCTCCGGCCGAGGACCTGGACGAACCCGGCTGGCAGATCCTCTACCTGTACATCGGCGGCCACCAGGCCAGCTGGCACATCCACCCCCGCGACACAGACCTCTTCGAGCACGTCGAGCACGTCAACCCGGGCCACCCGCGTGCGGCCTGGGACGGCCACAGCACCGAGGAGAAGTACGAGCGGATCCGCCACCACACCGCAGCGCTCAGCCGCAACACGATCGAAACCGGCGCCGAAACCGTCCAGTTCGCACGGCGCTTCGTCCTCACACACCCCGACCGCCCGGACATCGCCGGCGTCGAGTTCCCCACCGGACTCGTGATCGTCGCCGACCCCGAACTCGGACTCCTCGCCGCCACCTCGATCAGCGAAGCCATCAGCGAAGACCCCGACCGGCTCACCGTGCGCTGGGCCCCAGAGCCCGATACCGCCCCCGCAACAACCCAGGGCGCCACACCGTGACCGACACCCGCACAGCCGCCGTGGACGCCCTCCTCGACGCCTACACCGCCCAACGCCGCGCACTGCACCGCGTCCTGCGCCTGGTGGCCAGCCACCCCGACCACCTCGCCGACGAGCCCGCCTTCGTTCTCCTCGCCCTGGACGCCGACCCAGACGCCACCGCCTTGTGCCCGCCGACCTGCACCGGCGACTGCACACCCGACCCGGTCATCACCGCCCGGCTCGAAGCCGGCCTCCCCACCCTCACCAACGCGAAAGACCAAACCCAGAGACCAACGAGCCCACCCGCCACCCCGAGTACACCACCACCGAAGCGATGACCCGCTGCGAGTTCACCGACCTCGAGGCGAGCATGTGCGCGCACTGCCGCCCCGCACCACAGCCCCCGGCCGGCGGACACACCTCGCCGGCCGAGCCGGGCACCCTCCCACCCCAGCAACGCCCCTGGTTCACCGCCCTGTACAGCGGGCGCTGCGCCGCCTGCGGCACCCCCTACACCCCAGATCCGCCTCGAAGTACCCCACGGCTGGCGCGCCCAGTGCTGCCGCAACACCTGACCGATCGCGCAGGAGCACCCACGTGACACAACTGCTCCCCACCTGGCTCCGCCCCTGGCGCTGCCGATGCTGCGGCGCCCGCCAAGACGCCCTCTGGTCCCTCTGCCAGTACACCAACCAGCCCCGGGAGCTGAGATGAACGCACGCCGCATACCGCAGGCCCTGTACGTGGCGCACGGCGCGCACTTCTGCTGGCTCGCCGTCTGCGCCGTCTACGCCGCCCACAAACACGCGCTGCCAGCGTGCGGCGCGTTCGTCCTCGGCTCCGCCATGGCAGTCGTCGCGTTCATGCGCGAAGGCTCCCTCGAGGACGCCCTGAGACGCGAGGCCAGACGGGCCGAAGAAGCGGCCCGACCCGCTCCGGCTGCCGACGACGTCACCGCCGACGTCGTCGCCATCGCCCTCGCGGCCGCGTGCTGCGAGCGCTGGTGGACATCCGCCGGCGCCGAACACGACCCGACCTGCCCCAACCACCAGCACCGGAGCAACGCATGACCGACCGTCTGACCGTCGACACGATCACCAGCGACCAACTCGACGCCCTGTACGCCGAACGCGACGCGATCCTCGCCGAGCTGGGAGGCCGGGACGAGGAAGCCCGCGAACGCTGGATTCAGAAGCAACTGGACGAGACCGGGCTGAGGTCGATGGACTTCCGTAACGGAGCGACCATGGAGCTGGAGCCCGCCCGCGAGCTGGTCGCCTACTGGGTCGGGGCCGCCCGCGCCATGCTCGGGGACGCGGAGAACTACAGCGAGACGCCCGTCTCGATGGAGGTCAAGGTCGCGGAGGACCCCGAGCGCTTCGCTTTCACCTTGCAGCGCGTCGGCAAGATCACCCCGCACGAGGCCCGCCAGCAAGCAGAGCAGCGCGCCGAGCAGGCCGAGGCCGCCATCGAGAGCGTACGCGGCCTCGCGACCCGGCTCGAAGAATTCGCCGAGAACGCCCTCAAGACCGACGACCGGCAGCTATACGCAGCCATCGCCCGCGACCTCCGCACCCAACTCGAAGGTCTTGCGACCGAGCCCCGCCTCCTCGGCTGCGGCCTCTGCTACGAGGAGAACGGCGAGGAGGTTCACCCGCACCCCGAGTGCCCGATCGGGTCGATCACATCCCCGCTGCGCAAGCAGCTGGCCGACGCTCTGGCGCGCTTCGGCGACGTCGACCAGTACGCCATGGCCGACGCGGTCCTGGCCGTGATCCTGCCCACCACCAAGCTCCTCGGCGCGCTCCACCAGTCCGCCGAGCAGGACGTCACCCGCGTTATCGACCTCTACGAGCGCTGGGTGAAGGCCGGCCCGCCGCCCCTCGGCGCGTCCATGGCCCGCTGGTGGGACAAGCGGCTTGCCGAGCTGCACGCCGCGATCGACCTGCCCGAGCAGGCCGAGGACCCGACGTGATCGCCCGCCTGGTCGGCTGGGCCGCCGTCGCCCTCACCCGCCTCGCCCACCGACTCGGCACGCACGTCTACCTGTCCACCGGCTGCCTCCACGGCCAGCACGGCTACTGCCAGGGCAAGACCGGGCTCGCCGGAGCGAAGACGCCGGCGCGCTGCAAGTTCTGCAAGGCGCCGTGCACCTGCCGCTGCCACACCCACCACTCCAAGGAGCAGTAACCCGTGACGATCGCAGTGGACTTTGACGGCGTGATCCACGCCTACAGCCGCGGCTGGCAGGACGGCACGATCTACGACCCGCCCATGCCCGGCGCCCTCGAAGGCCTCCGCGCCCTCATGGCACGCGACGCCGTCTTCGTGTTCACCAGCCGCAGCCCCGAGCAGGTCGCCGACTGGCTGTTCGAGCACGGCGAGTTCAACATCACGTGGGAGCCGCCCGGCGACGCAATCTGCGAGTTCTGGAACGACCGGGACCGCATCCTCGTCACGAACCGGAAGCTGCCCGCGACCGCCTACCTCGACGATCGCGCCGTGCGCTTCGTCGACTGGGACCAGGCGCTCGCCGACCTCCTGCCCAAGAAGGCGCAGTGCGACTGTCCGTCCACTCAGGCCGGCCTCGACCTCTGCTCCGCCTGCCCCGGGCGGCAGCAACCGTGAGACGTCTGCGCATCTACGCCCAGCACTGGATCGCTCGCCCCTTCTACCGGTTCCTCGGCATCCGTCGCCCGGGCGACGGCGTGAGGGCGATGCGGTACCGCGACCTGCGCCGCCGCTGAACATGCGGAAGGGGCGCGCTCCCTCGTCTCGCCAGACAGAGCACGCCCCCAACACCTCCCACCGTACCGTCGCCACCCCCCGAGTCACGCACGGCCGCGCCCCTTCCACCACCGGATCATCCGGCCCAGCCCCGACACCCGCCCCCCGCTCCTGCCGCACCGCCAAGCCGAAATACTCCCGGTGCTGACCACCTGCCGCCCATGAGTCCCCCCACCCCAGCAATGCCACTGCATTCCGGCCCGCACTCACCCCGCCGGCAGCTACGATCCGCCCACCATTCACGCACTGGGGGGAAACCATGCGCCGCACCACCATCACCCTGCTCGCCGCCTGCCTGCTCACCTTCGGGGCGGTCGGCTGCTCGAAGTCCAGCGACGACAAAGCCAAGGACTGCTCCGCCGCGCTCACGGACCGGACCGGCGCAGACTCCGCCGACAAGCCGACCGTCAGCGAAGCCAAGAAGCGCGTCGACGCGCTCGACAAGACACTCGCGGCCATGGTCCGGTCCAACTACGAGAGCGTCGCCAACAACGCATTCGACAGACTGGACAAGAAGACCAGGGCAGGCGGGAAGGACCGGCCGGTAGCGTGCAAGTCGCTGTCGGAGGACGACTACACCGCACTGCTCGCGGCGAAGGCGATCAATGGCCTGGGGTGGACGGACAAGGACGGCCAGTTCGACAAACTGAAGATGGTGGACAGCCTGGGCGGCTGAGTGTCGCAGCTGCCATAGTGAGGCCCCGCCCGGGTGCCCGGGCGGGGCCGTCATGCGGTGGGCTCGGCGTAGCGGTACAGCCAGAGCGGGCCGTCGTCGCTGCGGTTCACTTCGCGACGGTAGATCAGCTCGCGCACCCCCGCACTAGGAGGTTGTCCCTGGCCGGCAGTGGCCCAGATGTTCCCTGAAGCCGCGAACACCTCCCAACAGGCGGGCGGGTCCATGGGATCGCCGGGGATGACGACTTCGTACCCGTCGGCCGGGCCGCCGACGAGTTGGATCCCAACGCTCACGCGGTGGACTCCCCGCCCGGGCACACCAGGTCCGTTCCCTCGTCGTCATCAGATGGCTGTGGCAGTTCGACGGCGACCCGGTCCAAGGCGCGTGTCACGCTGCTCGCGTCGACCGTGATCCGGACCTTTGAGCGCTCGCTCATGCAGTGGTCTCCTCGCTGCCCGCCGGGCTGACCGAGCGCTCCACGCCCTCCGGCCAGGTCATGATGCCGTCCCGGTGGCGCCCTTTGTGGCCTGCCGTCAGCTCGCAGCGGTCGGAGTAGTTGGGGGCACCGCACGCAAGGCTGCTCCGCGACCACGGCCCGGCCGGTGGCCGCTCGGGGAGCTTGGCTCCAGGGCGGCGCATGTACCAGCGCATGAACTCGCGCAGCACCTTGGCGCGAGGGCTACGTCCCTCGGGGTGGACGGCGCGGGTGGCTGCCTCGAAGGGCTCCCATTCGTCGTCGGGTGCGCGGAACTTGCGGGGAGTGTCGTACTCGGCTCCGGTGTCGGGTGTCATGAGGTCAGATTACCCGAGATTGTGGCCACAAACGAGCGACCATAGCCCCTTGTCTTGTGGCTACAATCGCCGTAGTTTTGTGGCTACAAACAAACGATGGGAAGGCAGCAACGCCTGACCCATCGCCCCCACCCCGTCAGCCCGAACGGACCCACCGTGAACACAATCGAACTCGCCGCCGCCAGCCTCATCGGCACGGCCCTCGTCCTCGCCCCCATCGACCCCCAGCCCATCCGCACCCTCAACACCCCCCTCCCCGAACCCGCCCCACAACCCGTCGACGAACCCGCCATCGTCGCCAACTACGACCACCACGGCACCCTGTGGGGCCACGACACCATCACCAAGACCCAAGCCGACATCACCCACGCCCACGCCCACGGCTCCACGATCCACGAGTGGCACGTCACCGACCCCGACGGCCAACCCCTGCGCATCGTCCGCACCATCGACCCCACCACCCCACTCCTCGGCACCGACATCTCCGTCATCCCCATGCCACCCCTACCCCCAAAGACCCTGCAGACCGCCCCCGCCGCCTGAGAGAACAGCCATGGAGCACTTCACCGCCACCGGCTCGCCCATGAACAACGCGGCCGAGGTCACGAAGCTGGCCCGCTGTAACCGGTGCGGCGACGACAAACTCGCCTGGAAGAAGTCGACCCGCACCGGCCGCTGGTACCTGTGCGACGTCCAGGCCTGCGGGCGCTACGCCACCCGCGAGAACCCGCGGCTGATCCGCTACTTCGCCCTCGCACGACTGCCCCACAAGTGCCAACCCACCGACTGACCATCCGCCGCCCCGCCACCGCCCGCGTCCACACCCTCACCGCCCGGAAGGACCCCACCATGTACTCGATCACCGTCTACCAGATGGACGAGCAGGACGGCCGCCGCCGCCGGACGGACCTCGCGCACTACACCACCGCCCCGACCGCCCCGGAGATGGAAGACACCGTCACCCAACTCCACAAGGAGTTCCCCGAGCCGGAGTTCCTCGTCGTCGTAGCGCCCACGGCACGCCCCGCCTGACGCGACGGGATCCGTTCCGACCTGCACGGCTGCCCCCCGGGTTGCGGGCGGGCAGCCGTCCGCGTCCGCTCCTGCCGACCTCACGGTCCGCCCGGCCGGGAGGCGGACCCATCATCCGTACGGGCAGCCGGATCGTCTCCGGCCGCCACTGCTATGCGCCGTGGTGCTGTGTCAGGCAGGCGAAGAACAAGCTGTCGCCCCAGCTCGAAGAAGGATCGAAAACGAGCATCGCCGCACGGGACGGGGGCTCGCACACTGGCACCGTGTCGTGCAGCGAGCCGTGCACGGGGTCGTACGACAGCAAGTCGCCGCACTGGTAGGCCGGCGCATCCGCGAGGAGGACGGCCTCCTTCTGTCCGTCGTCTTCCGAGCCCGTGTAGACCAGGCAGTACGTCGTGGCGACGTCTCCGCCCGTGGCCGGCGCCTGGATAACGCGTACCTGCTCAACGCCGCTTGCCGACGTGATGGCAGGCGAGTCGTTGCCGGACGGAGCGGACGCTGTGGGTGTCGGCGATGGCGTGGCGGTTGACGCGTCCTGCTCGGCCGCCGCGGCGTCCGGTGCGTCGGGCGTACGGGCGGCGGCCGGTGGACCGGATCGGCCGTCGCCGGCGGCCAGCTGCAGGGCGCCGACCGTTGCGAGCGCCCCGAGCGCGGCAACCCCCAGGCCCAGGGCGCCGACCTTCCACCAGCTCAGCCCCGCGGGCTGGGGCGGGGCAGCGGTGTGCTCGGGCAGCCGTACAACGGGGATGTTGTCGAGGGTGTCGCCGTTGTGGAAGCGCAGGAGGTCTTCCTCGTCCGGCCGCGGTGGTCGTGCTGGTGTTTCGCCCATGGTCCCCCCAGTGACGCGTGTGTTGGGGCAGTGTTACGCGTCGTCGAGGGCGGCGGCCGTCTTTTGAAGATCTCGCAGCATTCAGCTGCAGCTGGCGTCGCCTCACGAGCGTCGGTGACCGGCTGGGGTGGCACGGACCCGTCGCCGGTGCACCGCGGCTCGTCTAGCTGTTGTCGGCGCCTGAGTTGCCCTCGTCCTTCTTCTTTTTCGCTCTCGGCCGGTTGTTCCAGGGGCCGGAGTGGCCGCGCAGGATGTCTTGCGCCGTGCCGAGCGATACGCCGAGGCGCCGGGCGATTTCGCGGAACGAGACCGGCGGTTCCTCGGCGCGCCAGCTGAGGGCGATCTGGCGGCGCTCGTCGCGTAGGTCTGGGTCGGCTTCGGTCTGGGCCCTCAGGAGCTCAGTGATTGCCCGTGCTCGGCGCTCGGGCTCCTCGATGGCCCTCACTGCGTTTACCGCTTCGACCACTCGCTGAACCTCCTCGATCACACCTGGCCCCATCTCCATTTGGGCGGGCCGCTTCCGAATAGCGTATGGCATGCCATACACTCGCCGGAAGCGGCACCGCGCTGCTGATGCACAAAGCCCTCGCCCCGGCGCTGGAACGCCATTTGGGGCGAGGGCGCCCACCCTGACAGCGACGAAAGGGCAGGCAATGCCCGACACTACCCACCCGGAACGGGACGAGCCGCCGCCGCCTCCGTTCTACTTCCTCGACGTCGTTCAACCGCTCGCGGTCAGCGAGGCCGCGGCCCGCCAGGCCCTGGTACGGCACGGTGGCGTTCGCGGTGGCGACAGGTCCACGGTCGTGGCCGAAGCCGTCGCCGCCATGAAGGCCGGCGTCGCGCAGCTTTGTGACTCCCGCCGTGCCGTCCAGCTCCCGATCACGCCCGAAGAGAGCGTGGCCCGGGCGCTGCTGCGTCGGTACGCAGACGTCCAAGACGACCGCTCGGACACGGGGCTCATGGCGGAGGCACTCGGTGCGCTGAACACCGCGCTGCGTGCGCTGCTCACCCCTACCGGCCGTGCTCCCGCGCCCAGCGTGCTGCGTGACGAGCCGTGGCCGGACGGCGTCATCGCCCGCTACATCACGGTCGCGGGCGCACCCCTCGACATCCGCTTCCGCCACGGTGCGCTGTTCGCGTCGTGTGGTGGGGAGCGGTGCCAGTGGACGGCCGGGCAGCCGATCGATCTGGAGCCGGGCGACGACGCCTGTGACGAGAAGATCGACATCACGCTGCCCGAGATCCAGGCGGTGGCGCAGGCGCACGCGGAGAAGTGCCGGCTCCTGCGCCGTCCGGTGGCGAGCGCATGAGCAGCCGGTACAAGCCGAACCCGATCGTGTCGGCGCCTGCGACGCCTGAGGCATGTGCTGGCGACCTGCGCGCCACGCGGCTCGACCGTGACGAGGCCGCGGGCCGTGCCCGTGACCAGTTCGCGTTCGCCGGCATGGCAGCCCGCGGAGCCGACCCCCGCGCAGCTGTCGACGAGGCCGAGACGGCCACCGACGGCAGCAGCCGAACGGCCGACGCCTGATGCCCGAGTGCCCCTACCCGCAGGCGTGGACCGGCGAGGGCGGCACGAAGAGGCCCGGCTTTCAGCCAAGTCCCTGACCCACCACCCGTTTTGGACCAGCCACATGACGACCTACACGACGGCCTCCCTGCTGGCGGCCACACACGACTATCAGCAGCCACGGGTCATCGCACTGATCCCGGCGCGCAACGAAGCGGACCGGATTGCCGCCGCCATCCGCGGGCTTCAGGTCCAGACGCGTGTGCCCGACGAGATCATCACCGTCACCAACAACTGCACCGACAACATGGCCACCGCGATTGCGGCCCGTGACGCCGGCGCGGCGGTCCTCGACCTGCGCAACGTCAAGGGCAAGAAGGCCGGCGCCCTCAACATCGGCCTGGACGAAGTCCTGCCCGACCTCGACGACCAGGACCTCATCCTCGTCCAGGACGCCGACACCGTCCTCAACCCCAGCTTTGTGGAACATGCAGCGGCCGCGATGCGCCGGAAAGTCGGAGCGGTCGGCGGCGTCTTCTACGGCGAGGACGGCGGGGGCCTCCTCGGCCAGCTGCAGCGCATGGAGTACCAGCGCTACGCCTGGGAGATCGAACGCAATGGTGAGCGCGCCGTCGTCCTCACCGGCACCGCCACCCTGTTCCGGGTCCGCGTGCTCCGGGAGATCAAGGCCGCACGCCTCGCGGGCGACCTCCCCGGCGGCGCCTCGTACTACACGATCGACTCCCTCACCGAGGACGACGAGATCACCAAAGCGGTGAAGACGCTCGGCTACCGCACCGAGGTCATGAAGATCACGGGCATCAGCACGAACACGCTGACCGTGACCCGTGCCCAGAACGGCTCCACCGCGATCTCCACGATCGCCGCGAACGACGTCGTCACCGGCGGGAACATCCCCGGCGTCAGCAACGTCACCAACGGATCCTTGTTCTTCAAGGCCGACCACGGCGCGCAGAGCCTCTCCTCTGGCGACCAAGTGGCGTACACCCTCACCTGCAAGTTCTCCTGACCCACCTGCAGATCGGGGGCCGAACTTCCGCCGCGAGGGGGCCGCTTGCGGTGAGCGGGATGCGCCGGCCCGTGCCCCAGCCGCTTCGTGACCGGTAAGGGGGCACACGCTCGTGGCGCGGATGTGGACCTGCGGGTTCGAGCTGCAGTCTCTGACCGCGAACGTCGAGTTCACCTCGTCGACCGGTACCTGCACGATCGACACCACCACGCACCGCGCCGGAGCAGCATCGCTTCGCTCGCACCCGGCAGCCGCAACCGGGTACATCGAGCACCAGGTCGACACCGCCGACGCCAACAAGCGGACGTATCACCGGTTCTACCTGCGGGTGAACACGGTGCCGTCCGCCACGAGCATCGTCTACAGCGTCGGCCAGTCCGGGAACTTCCCGCACTGCATCGCCCTCAACGCTGACGGCACCCTGCAGCTGTACGACGCAGACCTGGGCAGCGTCGTCAGCACGCCCTCAGCCGCCCTCACCACCGGGACCTGGTACCGGGTCGAGCTGGACGACGACGACGGCGCTTCGACCGCGGCCGTCGTCGGCTACCTGGACGGCACAGCGTTCGGGTCGGCCACCATGACCACGATCGATTCCGGGTCCGGGTTCTCCCGCGTCCGCGCGGGATTCCAGACGGCGTCCACGACCGGCGACATCAACATCGACGACATCGCCGTCAACGACACCACCGGCAGCGCGCAGACCTCGCTGCCGGGCGAGGGCAGCGTCGTGCACCTGGTCCCGGCAGCCGCCGGCGACAGCAACCTGTGGGCCACCGCGGTCGGCGGCACCGCCGGCAGCGCGAACAACTACACCCGCGTCAACGAGACCACCCCGAACGACGCCACCAGCTACAACCAGACCACGGCGACCGGCACCACCACGATCGACGACTTCGCCGTCTCGTCCCCGACGTCGGCGGGGATCGGAGCCTCGGACACCATCACCCTCGTGGCCATCGGCGGGCGCATCGGCTCGTCGGCGACCACTGCGGCCAGCATCGTCTACCGCCTGAAGTCCCAGGCGTCGGGAACCGTCACCGAGTCCGCCTCAGTCTCTGTCGCTCTCAACGGCTGGGCCACCCACCGGTCCGCCGCACCCTTCATCCACCAGCTCACCTCGTACACCGACCCGCAGAGCGGCGGCGCGTGGACCCGGGCGAAACTCGCGACCGCGCAGATCGGCTACCGGGGGAACGTCTCCCAGTCCAGCACGCGCCGTGTCTCCACCCTCTGGGCCCTGGTGGAGTTCACCTCCTCCTCGCAGCTGGTGCCGATCTCCGCGGGCGCGACCGTGACCATGGCCGGTATCGCCGGCCGCGCGGGCCTGCTCGCCAGGGCTGTCACCGCCACCACCGCGCTGACGCTCACCCGGCGGGCCGTGCTGACGCGCACCGCCAACGGCCAGACCACGCCCGCGACTTCGCGGCAGGCGCTCCTTGCCCGCGCCGGGGCCGCAGCCTTGACGGGCGGGGCAGCCCGCGCGGCTGTGCTGCCCCGGACCGCGACTGCGGCCGTCACCGCGGCGACCGGACGGCAGGGAGTGCTGGCCCGTAGCGCGACGTCGGCGCCGACGGCTTCCGCGCGCCGCGCAGGCGTCCTGTCCCGCGCGTCCGGCGTATCCGTCACCGCGGCGGCCGTGCGAGGCCTGCGCACCGTTCTCACCGCAACGTCATCCGCTGGCGGGGCGGTTGGACGGTTGGGGAGCCTCGCCCGGGCCGTCACCGTTTCCGGGGTCACGGGTACCGGCCGCAGCAGCGTTCTCGGGGCGCTGGGCGCCGACGTCCCCGTCACCGCCGCGACGGGCCGCCAAGGCGTGCTCGGCGCGCGGGCGGCCACCGTGACCACCACCGCGGCGGCGGCCCTTGGCCGCACCGTGACGGTCCTGGCCTCCGCCATCGCCGCCACCACCGCCTCGGCCGTCCGCCGGGCCGGACTGCTCCGGACCAGCACGCTCACCGGGACGGCGGCCAGCGGGCGCGGGCTCCTTCTGGCCCGTCACGCCTCCGCAACCGGCACACCGCTGACCGCACGGTCGACCGGTCTGGGCTTCGACGCCACCGTCACCGGCACGAGCACGCTCCGACGCACCACCAGCCTGGCCCGCGCGGCCGCGCAGATCCTGGGCGCCGGAGTCCGCCGCACCGTTCTCATGGCCCGCGACGGCGGCGTCACGGCGTCGGCCACTGCGGTGCGCGGCCTGTCCACGACGCTCACGGCCGCCGTGACCGGCAGCCCGGCCGCCGCCCGCACGACGGTCCTGGCCCGCCAGGCCGTCGCAGTCGCCTCGGCCGCCGCCGGCCGCGTCACCGCGCTGGCACTGACCGGCACCAGCACCGCCAGCGCCCTCATGACCAAGGGCGCCGCATACACGCGGTCCCTCGCCGCCACGATCACGGCGACCGGGGCCGGCGGCATCACGCAAACGGCACGCGGCATCCTCCTCGGCGCGGCCGTCACCCTCACGTCCGGCGTGGCCCGGGCCGCCCAGCTCCGCGCCGCGGCCGCCGTAACCCTCCAGGATGCTGTCCGCCGAGCAACCTTTGTGCGCATTGCAGGGGCGGTCCCCACCAGCCCGGCAACCCAGCGGGCTGCTGCCCTGTCCTCGCAGACCACCGCCGCGACCAGCCCGGCCGTGTCCCGCACTGGTCAACTGGCACGTGCTGTGACGGCAGCCACCGCACCAGGCGTCACACGCGCGGCCGCTGTCACACGCGCTGCCGTCAGCGTCACCCACGCCACCCTCGGCCGGCTCGGCAACCTGGCCCTGTCCGCAGCCACGACCACCACCACGACCACCGCCCGGGCCGCAGCCCTCGCACTCAACGCCGGCCAGACCGCTGCGGCGGCCGCCGGGCGCCGCATCGGCCAACTGCTGTCCGCCGCCGCCACGGCCACCGGCGGCGCAGGGATCCGCGGAGCCACGCAAGTCCTCCTGCAGGCCGCCGTCACCGCCGCCGCAGACACAGTCCGCCGGACCGGCCTGTACCGGGCCGCCGCCCTCGCCACCGACGCCGTACAGCGCCGCCGGACCGCACTGCACCCCTCCGCCACGGTCACGACGGACGCCGTGGCCCAGCATGGCCGCCACTACGAGATCCCGCTGCAAGCCCTCGCGGCCCTCACTGCGGCCGTGACCGCAGTCCGCGGCAACCTCCGCCACATGATCATCAAGGCTCGCGGCCCCTTCAGCCGCTGGCAGACCGGCCAGAGCATCAGACGCTGGCAGACCTGGCTGACCGGCTCCCGCTGGGACATCGACGAATAACAGGAGGGGGCGCCTGGTGCAGAGCATCGACCGCGACAGCCGCGAATACGTAGGCGCCGAAGTCGCTGTCACCGTGCAAGGCCGTCCGTACGACCCGACCGGCGACCCCGTCCAGTTCGCCTTCACAGCGATCGGCGGCCGGCCGGTCACCTGGTACGACGGCGGCTGGGACGGCAACGACCCCATCCCCGGCACCACCGCCTACCGCGCCCAGGTCCTCGTCGGCCCGGGCAGCGACGGCCCCACCCTCACGAAAGGCAAATACGCGCTCTACATCCGCATCACCGACAGCCCCGAGCAGCCCGTCATCCCCGTCGGGCAGCTCACCGTCACCTGACAGAACGGAGGACCGGCGTGGACACCCTCACCCCGCCCGACCCCCAGCCCGCCCCCCTTCCGGCCACGATCGAACAGCCCCTGCCTCCCGCCGGCCCCGCCTGCGCCGCATGCGGAACGCCAGCCGTCGTCCAGTGGCAGCGCCGCCCCACGGACGACGAACTCGACGCCATCCACCGCCTCGAGAACGACCGCCGCGCCCACGCACGCAAGCTCGCCGACCCGCAACAGCCCGAGCCGGTCTACCCGCCGCTGCCCACCGGCACCGACACCAGCGTCGCCGTCTACGCCTGCGCCCAGCACGCCCTCACCCTTCAGGCCGCAGCGTCCATCCACGCGAGCAGCTGCACCGCCCCCAACGAGGCCGACCTGCCGGGCTGTGACTGCACCCCCGAGACGCTGCCCGCAGCGCCCCTCGAGGAAGAGCAACGCTTCGCCCTCCCGACGCACTGGCAGCCGGCAGGCCAGTAATGGCCAACCACACCAACAACCTGGCCACGCCCACACCCAAGCGGCGCTGCACCGCTCACAAGAAGGGCAAGGACGGCAAGCAGGGCGAGCGGTGCAAGGCATGGGCGCTCAAAGGGCAGAAGGTGTGCCGCGTCCACGGCGGCAAGGCCCCGCAGAACCTCGCCGCCGGCGAACGCCGCGTCGCCGAGGAGCAGCTCGAGGCAGAGACCCGGCGGGCCCTCGCCGTCCTTGACGTGCCACCCGTCGACAACCCGCTCACCGCGCTGTCGGAACTGGCAGGCCAGGTCATCGCCTGGAAAGACGCCCTCGCCGACCGCGTGAACGAGCTGCACCACATCCGGTACACCGACGACAAGCGCGCCGAACAGCTCCGCTCCGAAGTCGCCCTGTACGAGCGGGCGATGGACCGGTGCGTCAACGTGCTGGGCACGATCGGCCGGCTCCGCATCGATGACCGGCTCGCCGCGATCAGCGAGCAGCAGGCCACCGTCGTCATCGGGGCGATCGAGGCGGCGCTCGCGCACGCCGGCGTCACCGGCAAGGCCGCTTCGGCGGCCAAGGCCGTTGCCGCCCGGCACCTGCGGGCGGTGTAGGGCGGGGGCGTGGCATGGACGCTCTCGCTCTCGCCGCGGCCCGGCTGGAAGAGGAAGGCGAGCGGGAGCAGCAGGCCGAGGCGTATGCCGGTCAGCCCGGGCTGTGGGCGCAGGAGAAGCTCGGCGAGCATCTGTGGTCGAAGCAGATCGAGATCGCCGAGTCCGTTCGGGACAACCGCCTCACCGCGGTGCACTCCTGCCACGGCTCGGGAAAGAGCTTCCAAGCCTCACGTCTGGTGTGCTGGTGGCTCGATACCCACCCGCCGGGCGAGGCCCGCGTGGTCACCACGGCGCCCACCGGCGACCAGGTCAAGGCCATCCTCTGGTCCGAGATCAACGGCGCCTGGGTCAAGGCCGAGTCCCGCGGTACGAAGTTCATCGGCCGCATCAACGAGACCGACTGGAAGCTCGGCAAGCAGCTGGTCGCTTTCGGCCGCAAGCCCTCCGACTACAACCCGCACGCCTTCCAGGGCATCCACGCAAAGTACGTCCTGGTCGTCATCGACGAAGCGTGCGGTGTGACCAAGCAGTTCTGGACCGCCGCCATGTCCATCGCGACCGGTCAGCACTGCCGGATCCTCGCCATCGGCAACCCGGACGACCCCGGGAGCCATTTCGCCCGGGTGTGCCTGCCGGGTTCACGCTGGAACACCATCCACATCAGCACCTTCGACACTCCGAACTTCACCGGCGAGACGGTGCCGGACGAACTCAAGCCGATGCTCGTCGGACCGGACTACGTCGAGGAGATGCGGGAGGAGTTCGGGGAGAGCTCGCCGACCTACATCAGCAAGGTCCTCGGCCAGTTCCCGGACGAGGCCGAGGACGGCGTGGTGCGGCTCTCCGCTGTGCGGGCCTGCCATGCCGAGCGTGAGGAGAAGCGGCCGGCGGAGGAGCAGCTGCCGCACGAGCTCGGCATCGACATGGGTGGCGGCGGCGATGAGACCGTCGTCTGGGAGCGCCGCGGCATGGTGGTCGGCCGCCGCTGGGGCTTCAGGGAGAAAGACCCGGTCAAGGCCACCGCGAAGCTGCTGGAGATCATCCAGCAGGTCAAACCGACGGCCGTGAAGATCGACAGCATCGGCATCGGCTGGGGCATCGCCGGCAACCTCCGCGAGAAGGGACTCAAAGGCGAGCACCAGGCCGTCATCGTCCCCGTCAACGTCAGCGTGAAGTCACAGGAACCGCAGAAGTTCCCGCGGCTGCGCTCCGAGATCTGGTGGCGCGTCGCCCGCCAGCTGTCCGAGGACCACTCCTGGGACCTGTCCGAACTGGCAGAGAAGGACCGCGAGCAGCTCGTCACCCAGCTCACGGCCCCGAAGTACACGATCGACTCGGCTGGCCGGACGGTCGTCGAGCCGAAGGAGGAGACCAAGAAGCGCCTGGGCCGCAGCCCCGACGACGCAGACGCCCTGATCCTCGCCTTCTACAGCCCGCCCGGCGGCCTCGACGAGCAGATGGCATGGCTCCGCGAATACGCCGCAGCATGACCCCAAGGAAGCCCCTCCCATGCAGACCACGCCCGCCTGGCGGCCCCCGCCGCCCGGCTTCGCCCCACGCTGCCTGTGCCACCAAGCCCGCCAGCTCTTCCGCGTCCTGCTGTGCCGCGCACACCCAGGGCGCCTGATCTGCACGCGCCGCTGGTTCACCCGCGGCCCGGCAGAACACGCGGCCGCCGACCTGGAGCGCACTGCGCACGAGGCCCTGTGCACGACCGGCCTCTACGAAGCGGCAGGCATGTAACCCCGTCCACACGACCAGCAAAAATGAGGGGGTGCTCGTGGGCAGGAAGCGCGGTCGCTCCCGGCAGCCGGCACAACTGACCAAGGCCGCCAGCCCGGCGCTGCAAGGCGTGACATTCACCAGCGAGCAGGTGGCGGCGCTCCTCGCGAACAACCGGCTCGGCGGCCAGATCACCGGTACCTTCCCGCCCCTGCCACGCACAGACCCCCCGGTGGCCTTCGGCCCCGGCGTTCCGCTGTACCCGGCCGCCATCGACCCGCCCAGGCCCGACAGCGGCCGCCCCGAGCCGCGGTTCAACGAGTACCCGGTCAGCTCCAACCTGCCCGGCATGTCGGACCGGTTGGTGCCCTGGAAGGTCCTGCGGGACGCGGCCGAGGTCGGCGGCCTGCCGCGGCGCTGCATCGAGATCCGCAAGAACGAGGTCGCCAGCCTGGCATGGACGATCCGCCTCACCGAGAAGGCCATCGAGCGCGCGCAGGAAGGCTCCGAGCAGCCGGACCACGAGGTCGCCAAGGCCCTGCGGCAGCAGCTCTCCCCGGAGATCACCAGGTGCATGGAGTTCCTCGAGCGCCCCGACCGGGGCCAGGGGGAAACGGCCACGGACTGGTTCGGGAAACTCCTCGAGGAGCACTTCGTCCTCGACGCGATCGCGATCTACCCGCGGCGCACCCGTGGCGGCGACCTGTACGCGCTGGAGGTCCTCGACGGCTCCACCATCAAGCCCCTGCGCGACCACCGCGGCGGCCGGCCCCAGCCGCCGAACCCCGCCTACCAGCAGCTGCTGTGGGGCTTTCCCCGCGGGGAGTTCATCGCAGACACCGACGCCGACGGCAACGTCCTCAACGGCTACCGCAGCGACCACCTCGTCTACCGGCGCCGCAACGTGCGCGCCCACACCCCGTACGGGTACAGCGCTGTCGAGCAGTGCCTGGAGGACCTGGACGTCTGGCTCAAGCGCCGCGCGTGGATCAAGTCCGAGTACGACGACGGCACCGTCCCGTCCGCGCTGGTCACCAACAACGGGGCCAGCGGCTGGACGCCCGCGCAGATCAAGGACTACGAGACCTTCCTCAACGACACCTACGGGGCGTCAGGGGCGCGTCACCGGCTGCGGATCCTGCCGCCGGGCATGGAGTTGGGGCAGCAGTCCGATGCTGCCGAGCGGTACCGGCCGGAGTACGACCTGTTCCTGATCAAGCTGATGGTGGCGCACTTCGACACCACCATCGCGGAGTTCGGGTTCACCGAACAGGGCGGCCTCGGCTCGACGGGCTGGCACGAGGGCCAGGCCGACGTCCAGCGCCGCAAAGGCACCCTGCCCACCGTGCGGTGGCTGCAGGAGACCGTCACCGACATCCTGCGCCTCCACCTCGGCATGCACCGCGACCTCGAGTTCGCGTTCCTCGGCCTGGAGGAAGAGGACGAAGCCGCCGCGGACGCCGTGGACGAGGCCCGCTACAAGACCGCCCGGCTCACCCTCAACGAGGCCCGGGACCGGGCGGGCAAGCCCCGCTACGACTTCCCCGAAGCCGACAAGCCGATGCTCGTCACCACCCGCGGCGTCATCTTCCTCGAGGGAGCCGCGGACCAGGCCGCCCCTGGCACCGTCGTCGGACCCCCCAAGGGCGGCGACGAGACCACCCAGGCCGGCGACGAGGAAACCCCCGACGACGACGAGGACAACGACGAGGAGGGGGACGGGGAGGACGAGGCGCGCGCCGAGGCCGTCAAGACGGAACTCGCCGCCTTCCGCCGCTGGGCCCGCCGCAACCCCAACCCCCGCAGGCCGTTCGCGTTCACCCACGTCACCAAAGCCGACGCGCCGGACATCAACACCGAGATCGTCCTGTTCGCCGACCCGGCTGCGGACGGCGGTGGTGCCGACCCAAAAGCATCATCTTCCCCGGATATTGACAACGTCCGGGACTGGCCAGGCTGGAGTGCCGACCTCCGCGCGGCCGCCTACTGGAAGCCCCGCATCATCAAGGCGATGCGCGGCGCGATCGACGCACGGGCCCTCGCGGAACGGTGGATCGCCCAGCGCGGCATCACCGTCAAGGCCGACGAACCCGACCTGTCCGGCGTGCAGAACTCCGGCGACGCCGGCCCGCCCGGCACGCCCTGGCACGACGCGATCGGCTGGCTCACCGCACAAGGCATCAGCCTCGTGCAGGCACTGCTGATCATCCGGGACGTGCAGACCGACGGCTACGTCATCGGCGAGCGCTCCGCCACGGCCGTCCTCGCCGGCCACAGCACGGTCGACTGGTCGAAGTGGCGGCCCGGCGACCCCGACGCCGCCCGGCTCGTACGCCCCACCGGCGCCGCCAACGGGCTGCAGACCCTGCTGGACGACGCCGGCATCGTCATCCGCAACGTGGCCGCCAACCGCATGGACCGGCTGGCCAAGGTACTGTCCGACGCCCTCGCCCGAGGCGACAGCGCCGACACCACGGCGATCTCGATCGAGCACCTCCTCGCCGATCCCGCCTGGGCCGAGCGCATCGCCGTCACCGAGATCGCGCGCGCCGTATCCGCCGCGAGCCTGTTCACCTACCGCCTCAACGGCGTCCGGCAGAAGTCCTGGCTCACCGCGGTCGACCAGCGCGTCTGCCCGGTGTGCCTCACCAACGAAGGCGCCGGTGCGATCCCCCTCAGCCAGGCCTTCCCCAGCGGCCACGCAATGCCGCCAGGGCACCCTTCCTGCCGATGCGCCCTGCTTCCCGAGGGCCTCGGTACCTGACCTGCCACCCCGGCAACCGCTGGGGTGGCGCGGCGCTCACGAGAGAGGAGCAGCTATGGACGAGCTCACCTACGCGTGGGCGCCGATCACCAAGGCCGAGGAACAGGACGACGGCACCTTCATGGTGTACGGGCCTGCCGCCTCTTCCCACCTGGACCGCGACCGGCAGCGCCTGAACGCGGACTGGCTGGACAAGGCGATGCCGGCCTGGTTCGCCGACGGCGCGAACGTACGCGAGCAGCACGACGCCAAGCGGGCGGTGGGGGTCGGGGTCGGCCTCGTCAAGGGCGACGGCGACAGCGGGCACATGCTCGCCTCCCACATCGTCGACCCCGTGGCCTGCCTGAAGGTCAAGCACAAGGTCCTCAAGGGCTACAGCGTCGGGATCAAGAACCCGAAGGTCAAGCTCGGCAAGGCAGACGCGCCCGGCGGGGAAGTCGTCGACGGCGACATCGTCGAGGTCTCGATCGTCGACCGCCCCTGCAACCCGACCACGCTGTTCGAACTCGCCAAGGCTGACGGCGCGACCGGGAACCTTCAGGCCGTCGACGGCGCGCTCGTCGTCGAGAAGAGCGACGCCGCGGCCTTCGGGATCGCCGAGGACGTCTACGCCCTCCTGCCCGAAGTCGTCCGCACGGCCCTCACCAGTCTCGCGGCCGCCGGCACGTCCGTGAGCGCGGAGGCTGTCAAGGCCGACGACGCCGAGGACAGCCCGGTGATCGTGTCGCCGTCGGTCCTCCTCAAGGTCGAGGGCGCTGCCTTCTCTGAGGAGCTGATCCAGGGCCTGGTCGACGAGCGCGTCGAGCAGGCCCTGGCCGAGCTCGCCAAGGCCGACCTGTCCGCAGCAGGCCGCCGGCGGGCAGCGAGGTCGGGCGCGGCGATGGAGGACGGCTCCTATCCGATCCGCAGCAAGGCCGAACTCCGCAAGGCCATCAAGGCTGTTGGCCGCGGTGGCGCGGAGCATGACGCCATCCGCAAGCACATCATCAAGCGGGCGCGAGCCCTGGGACTGGAGGGCATGGTGCCCACGAACTGGAACGCTGACGGATCGCTGAAGAACGCGACGAAGGCCGAGGAAGGCCAGAACGCGGGCACGGACGACCAGGCCGCGCTCATCGCCAAGGCCGAAGAGGTTCTGCGCGACGTCCGTGCCCTCTGCCCCGACCTCGCCAAGGCCGACGCCACCGCCGCTGACACCGGCGACACCGCAGGCGCCGCAGGCGCCGGGGATGCCGGCAACGAGGGCGGCGAGGACGAGGCGGCCGACATGGCGAGTGCGACGCAGGCCATCGCCTGCATCGCCCAGCTCATCATCTGTGAGGCCGAGTCGCTGGCCCAGGGCAACCTGCACGAGGCCCTCGACATCAGCCTTCTCCTCGACGCCGTCCGCGCACTGAAGTGGTTCAACGAGCGCGAACAGATGGAGCAGGACGCGCACGCCCTGGACCGCTCCGACAAGGCCACCGCCACCAAGACCGACGACACCACGACCCGGCAGGGCGTGGACTCGGCGGCCACCACCGAGACCAGCACCGCCTCCGAAGGGCAAGAGCCCGCGGAGGCACTGACGAAGGCCGCTGTGGCCGAGCTCGTGAAGTCCGCCGTCGCAGAGGTCAGCAAGGCCCAGGAGGAGCGCATCGAGACGCTCACGGGCGAGCTGACGAAGGCGACGCAGACGCTCGAGGAGCTCAAGGCCCAGCCGGTCCCGGGCGGCCCTGCGCTGACCCGGACCGCGGCAGAGGCACAGGCAGCCCGCAAGTCCGACGCCGACCAGCTGCGAGCCGAGGCCGACGACCTCCTCGCCAAGGCGGACAGCTGCACGGACCGCGACCTGCGCGAGGGCTACCTCGAGCGGCGCCGCACCCTCCTGGCGAAGGCCGACGCCTGACCGTCGGCAGCCCCCACACACGCTCAACCCGCCCCCCTTGTATGGGGGCTTTTCCATGAAAGGAGCAGGGCCATGGCTCTGCCCAAGGCACAAGTGCTCTTCGGGGACGCCCCGGAAGCACGCGCCCTCAGCAACGCCGAAGTCAGCGAGCGCTTCGACGAGCTGATGAAGGCGCTGGACACGGCGCCCACCCGCACGCTTCACCAGGCCGACATCGCGGCCGCGTTCGGTGAAGGCCGCGGCATCAGCTTCGACAGCGGTCCGGCGACGGCGTACGACGCCCTGTCCAAGGCCATCACCCCGGAGATGTCCAAGGCGATCAGCCCGGACACTCTGTCGTCTGTCCAGTCGATGCTGGAATCGCTGAAGACGGCGCAGCCGGACCTCATGAAGGACCTCACCACCTCCAGCCCGGTCAGTACGGGCCTGGTGGCGTACGACCTCGAGGCCCCGGCCAAGATGCTCACCCCCCGGCCGACCCCGCTCCGCAACCGGCTGCCCCGCCGCAAGGGCGTCGGCCTGGCCCACCAGTTCAAGGTGATTTCCGGGTTCACGGGCACCGCGACCGGCAGCGTCGCGAACATCCACCCCGGCATCGTCGACACCACGCAGACGAACTTCGCACCCGCCGGCGCAGGCAACGCCCTGTACTACGCGCGCGGCCCGAAGATCTCGTACGCGGGCTACGACAAGACCGTCGCCTACTCGCAGTTCAGCGTGTCGGACGCGGTCACCTGGAGCGCGCAGTACGCCGGCCAGGGCTACCAGGACATCCGCCAGCTCTCCCGCACGAGCCTGCTCTACTCGAGCATGCTCCTCGAGGAGCGCATGCTGCTCCTGGGCCGCGGCACCAGCGCCAGGAACTTCCTCGGCGCCCTGACCGCACCGACCGGCCTCACCCTCACCGCGCGCAGCGCCGGTGCCGGCGAGACGGCCCTGAGCGGCGTCTCGACGAACATCTACGTCAAGGTCACCAGCGACGCGGGTGACTTCGGCCAGTCCGTCCTGACGTCCGCGGCGACCGTTGCCCCGTCTTCGCAGGTCGTCGACGTCACCGTCACGCTCCCGGCCGGAGCGACCGGCATGCGCGTGTACGTGTCCACCGGCTCCTCGGACCCGGGCGACGCCGCACGCTGGTTCGCCGGCCGTTCCGGAACGAACAGCTTCACCCTGCAGGGTGCGCTGCCCACGTCGGGCACGGCCGCGTCCTCGGTCACCGCGGACACCTCGGCCTACACCGCCGGCTACGACGGCATCCTGCCGATCTGCACCGGCGCCGACTCGGGCTACGTCAACCGCCTCAACGCCGCCCTCTCCACCAGCAACCCGGGCAGCGAGTGGCAGGCGGCCTTCGCGTCCCTGTACGACAGCGTGAAGGCGGACCCGGACCGGACGCTCCTGAACGGCACCGACCGCAAGCAGTTGTCCGACTCCCTGAAGACGTCGTCGTCCAGCAACTACCGGATGACGATCACTCAGGACCAGCTGACCGGCGTCACCCTCGGCGACGTCGTCAACACGATCATCAACGAGGTGACCGGCAAGGGCGTCTCGGTCGAGGTCCACCCCTGGATGCCCCAGGGCAACGCCCCGATCATCTCCGACACGCTGCCCCTGCCGGACAGTGAAGTCTCCGACGTCTGGGCCGTCTACAACGTCCAGGACATGATGGGCGTGGACTGGCCGGTCCAGCAGTTCGCCTTCGAGTCGTCCAGCTACTGGTTCGGCGCGCTCGTCTGCTACGCGCCCGCCTGGAACGGCGCGATCACCGGCATCAAGAAGGTCTGACCCCTTCGTTCTTGTGGGCCGCCCGGCAGCCTGCCGGGCGGCC
Source organism: Streptomyces plumbidurans (assembly GCF_019857225.1). Lineage (GTDB taxonomy): Bacteria > Actinomycetota > Actinomycetes > Streptomycetales > Streptomycetaceae > Streptomyces > Streptomyces plumbidurans. The sequence goes on along the minus strand of NZ_JAFJSY010000023.1, from coordinate 109,569 downwards.
CGCAGCATCCCCGCCTCAACCCTCACCCTTTTTGCAGGAGCCCCTCATGGCCACCAAGTTGTGCTTGCCCGACGGCGCTGTACGCGGCATCGACATCCAGGGCGCCCAGACCGGCACCGTCACCTCCTACACGGCCGGCCGCGACGGGACCGTGAGCGTCGACAACCCCCAGCACGAGCGCGCGCTGCGCGAGTACGGCGCTTTCCCCTCGAGCCTGGGCGGGCACACCCGCCGCGGATTCCGCTGCGCGGGCTGCGGGTTCGGCTCCTTCTTCAAGCACTGCTCCCGCTGCGGCGGCACCTGCGAGCGAGAGAACTGACCGCACTCCATGCCTGGAAGGACCTGATCGTGCCTGCACGCAAGACCACTGCGTCGAAGACCACGGCCAAGAAGACGGCCGCTGCCCCCGCGGACGCCGACCACGAGCCCGAGCCCGCTGGCGCCGGGGGTGATGGTGGCCCGGGGCAGGAGACGTCCGGCGACACCCCCGTCCAGGAGACTCCGGCCGATGCCCCCGACCCGGACAGCGACCCCGGCGACGAGCTGGAGGAGCCGGACGGCGGCGGGGACGTGGAAGAGCTGTGCCGCGGCTGTTTCCCCAACGGCTGGCCCCACCCCGACGCAACCGCCGTCGGGTGCGAGCACGGCAACTGGCAGCGCACCCTCTCCACCACCAACTGACCGGCGTCACCCACGACTTGCCGCCCGACACACCAGGAGGTGAGCCGTGGCCGCCACCCCCTACGTCTCCGCGGCAGCTTTCCGAGCCCACCCGACATACCTCGACACCGAAGGCCTCAACCTCGCCAGCGACGATCCCGACGCCCAGACCGCCGAACTCACGAACCTGCTTCTCGCAGCGTCAGACTGGTGCGACAGCGAGCTCGACCAGCCCCTCGGCGCCCACCTCTACACCCAGCGCGAACGGGTCTTCTGCGGCTCCGACGGCCAGCTCAAGTTCCACTCCGACCACGGGCCCGTCATCCAGGTCACCGAGCTCGGCTACGGATACACCCCGACCGCCCTCACCACGCTCACCGACCCGACCGTGTGGGTCGAGCAGGACACGAACATCGTGTTCTCCTTCGCCACCAACGGCACCGTCGCGTGGTCCGGCAGCCTGCAGTTCGGCACCCCGGGCCTCGGCGGCGACATGTTCGTCCAGTCGACCGTCGTCGCCGGACACGTAGCCACCGTCCTCGACGACGATGCTTCAGACGGCGATTCGACGCTCACCGTGCTGGACCCCACAGGAATCACCCCAGGGGCCCGGTACCGGATCTGGGAGCCCGGCGTCGAGGAGAACGTGGTCGTCGACCCGGCCTGGACGCCGCCGACGCCAAGCACCATTCCCATGCCGACGGCGGTAAGCCTCCTGCAGCCTCTGCGCCACGCCCACACCGCTGGCAGCGACTTCTCCGGCATGCCGGCCGACCTCCGCAAGGCCGTTGTCCTGCACACCGTCAGCCAGCTCCTGCGCCCCGACACCACGGCCGAGGACGAGTACCCCGACAACGCCACCTCCTCGACCCGCTCGGACGATTCCCGCACCCGCGGCATGGGCCTGCTCAAAGAGGCCCGCAGGACACTCGCCAGCTACGCCAGGGTCAGGTGAGTCCGTGCCCATCCAAGACGCCCTGGACGGCATGTGCCGCTACTTCGGCGGCGACTATGACCCGGTCACCCGCACCTACCGCAGCTCACCCGTCACCGGCGTCGGAGTCGTACGCCGCGCGTGGCCCGCGGACCCCCGGCAAGAGGACTACTTCCTCGGCATGGACCCGGGCGCACGCACCGGCAGCGTGATCGTCATCTGGATCCCGCGCCAGCACGAGTACCGCCGGGCCATAGGGGGCGAGCACTCCGGCGTGAAGCAGATCGTCTACGACACCCTCCTCAACGTCTACCTCCGCAGCCGCACCGCCTACGCCGAGGACGCCCAGGACGACGCCTACGCCCTGCGCGACGCCCTGGTCGCGCACATGCGCAAGGACCGCACCCTCGGCGAGAGCGTCTTCCAGGCCGGCGAGCACGTCAGCGAGTCCGGCGGCGACGGCATCGACTTCGAGTACTCGCAGCCCTCCACCAAAGCGGGCCTGACCAAGGGCTTCTTCACCATGCGGTTCGCAGCGGTCGAGTTCACCGAAGCCTGACCTCATTGCCCGCAGCCCGGCCCCCACCTCCCCGTGGGGGCCTTTCGCATCCCTACGGACCCGGAGGCCCCCTATGGCCAAGACGACGAGCAGTACCCGCACCCGGCCAGCCGGCCAGGAAGAACCGCCCGCCACCGAGGCGGCCGAAGAGCCCGCAGCGGAACCGGCCACCCCAGGGCAGCCGGAGGAGGCCTCCCACGCCCCGCAGGACACTGCCCCGGACGAGGACGCGGCCGGTCTGCCCCCGGGCGTCTACGAGTACGTCCACGGCATCGGCTGCGTGTATCCGCACGTCCCGCTCACGTGCCACGCCTACCACCCGCCTGTCGCGGCGACGGAGACGACACCTGAGATCCCCGAGCGGAAGGCCACGGTCTTCGAGTGGCTGGACGGGCCTCCGGCGGACGGCCGCTGGCGGGCGACCGACGCGAAGCCCAACCAGGCCGCCGACAACGCCGGTGGCTGTCTGATCAGCAAGGAGTAAGCGGTGTCCACTCCCACCACCTACGCGCCCGCGAAACAGTTCGTGGGCATCGCCAACGAAGTCGCGCAGGGCACGCCGGTCGACATGACCGCCACCCTGCTGCTCGACAGCTTCAAGCCGAAGGACCAGCCGAAGTTCCTCGAGGACAAGGCATGGCGCGGCGCCATGGGCACCGACAGCTTCGCCCAGATCCCCGGCGTCGCCACCTCGGACCTGGACCTCGGCGGCCCCGTCTTCCTCGACGGGCTCGGCTACCTGCTCCGCAACATCATGGGCGACCTGTCCGTCACGGGAACGTCCACCGGATCCGGCGGCACCACCCTCTCCGCGAGCGCTGCGGCGGGCGCCACCACCATCTCCACCGCAGCCACCATCCCCGACGGCACCGTCGTCCAGATCGGCACCGGAGCGACGGCCGAAGTGTTCACGACCGGCACCCCCACCGGGTCCGGCCCCTACACGATCCCGCTCTCCACACCGTCCGGCGGCCTCGTCTACTCCCACGCCTCCTCGCAGCCCGTGCAGCCCGTCACCGGCCCCTACACCTATGCCTGGGCGCTCCTCAACTCCGGTACGGGGCAGCCGATCTCGCACACGCTGACCCACATGCTCGGCCCCACCGCGACCAGCGGCGCACGCCAGTACCCCGGCGCGTGCTTCTCCGAGATGGGCTTCAAGTGGAACAGCGAATCAGACCTGTTCACCTTCGACGCCAAGGCCACCAGCTGGCCGTCGGTGCCGCTCGGCTCCGCTCCGGTCGCGAACCCCGGCAGCGTCGCCCCCATCCCTTCCTGGCGCATGGCCGTCGGCATCGCCGGCCCCGCGAGCGGCGGCACCCTGATCTCGACCGTCACTGACGGCGAGATCAGCATGAAGCGGGAGATCAACCCCTACTTCACCGGCAACGGCGTCCAGACCCCCTACATCATCCAGCGCGCCGGCCTCACCGTCGAAGGCAAGCTGAACTTCGTCGCAGCCGACGAAAGCCCGCTGCTGTACATGCTCAACAACACCCAGCCCCAGCTGCAGCTGCTGATCAGCAACGGCCTGTCCGGCCTCAACGCCGGCTCCGTGCAGTTCGACTTCGCCAAGGCCGCCTTCGTGGAAGCGGAGCCCGACGGATCGAAGACCGCCGTCGAGTACTCCAACAGCTTCAAGGCAGTCCTCAACACCACCAACGCCGGCGGCAGCGGCTCCTACAGCCCCTGCAAGATCTCCGTCACCTGCAACATCGCACCCGGCACGTACTGACCGGACACACCCCTCTCAACCCTCACCCTCACCACAAGGAGCCCTCCATGGCACGTCACGCCCTGCCCTCCGGGCACTGGGTCGAACTCCGTGACCCAGCCACCCTCCGCCGCGGCGACAAGAAGCGAGCCCTGCGCATGGTGCCGATCGCCGAGGACATCGATCTCACCCTGGGAACGCCCGTCGAGATGGCGGACGGCACGATCTCGGTCATGATCACCGCCTGGTCGTACGAGTACCCGCTGCCCGTCACCGCCGCCACGCTGGACCTGCTGCCGCTGGAGGACGGAAACGCCCTGGAGGAACTCCCGGAGATCCAGGAAGCGCACAAGCTGCTCCACCCCGACCAGCCCGCTGCCACGCCGGAGCAGGTGGCTGATGAGACGTCCCCTACCGAAGCCTCCGCCGGCTGAAAGCACGGCTGGAGGATCCGCAAAGCGCCGCCCGCTCCAACAAACGTTTCCCGCCGAACCGGTGGGAGCGAACCCTTGAGTACTTCTGGTTCGCCGAGCGGTACGGCTGGACCCCGGCGCAGGTCGACGACTTGCCGCTGGAGGTCCTCAACAGCCTCCCCGACATCGCCGAGATCACCGACGAGATCCGGGAGGAAGCCCGCGAGCGGGCCCGGCGGGAAACGGAACGGGGGTGAAGGCCTGTGTCCGGTGGCGGCGTCCAGATCACCGGGCTCACCCAGCTCAGGGGAGCGTTCGTCGCGCTGGAGAACGACCTGCAGCGCGCCACGCGCACTGCCACTGCGCACGCAGCGCACCTGGCCGAGGCCGCCATCAAGCAGATGCTGACGACCTCGAGCCATGAGAAGGGCACCCCCACCCCGTCAGCGCCGGGCGAACCCCCGTCGCTCGTGAGCGGCACGCTGCGCCGGTCGACGAAGGTCGTCGGCCCGGTCCCGGCCGGGTTCGGCCGCTGGCTGGCAGAAGTCGGCCCCACGGCCGTCTACGGCCGCGTCCAGGAGCTCGGCGGCACGGCCGGCCACGGCTCCGAACTCCCGCCGCGCCCCTACGTCCAGCCGGCGTACGAGCAGCTGGTGGCCAGCGGCGCGATCAGCCGCACCTATCACCTCGCCTGGCGAACCGCCCTCGCCCACTGACCCCCTTTCCCCCTGACCAGCCCCCTGTCATCCCGCCCTCGCCCGGGCGCGCGGGATGAGGGGGCTGCTCGCTGTGCCCGGAGGGCGGTTGCGGCATGAGCGGAGGCGGCGGTGGCGGGGGAGGACTTCTCCCCCCGGTCGTCGTGCGGATGCTGGGCGACATCACCCAGCTGCGCGCCACGATGCGCGAAGCCCGCGCGCAGGTAGACGGCACGGCGGCAGGTATGCGCGCCGCGGGCGCGACTGCCTTTGCGGGAATGGCCCGCATGGGGAAATCGGTCTCCCTTATCGGCGTCGGTGTCGCCGCAACGTCCATGAAAATGGCGGGCGATTTCGAAGCCAACACGATGGTTCTGCACACCGCTGCAGGAGAAACCCTTTCCGGGCTGAATACGGTCCGCAAAGGCATTCTCGATATTGCGAAGAACACCGGTACCGACTGGCACAACCTCACCGAGGGCATGTACCAGGTCGAGAAGGCCGGCCTGCGTGGCGCCGATGGCCTCAAGGTTCTTCGTGCCGCAGCTCAGGGTGCCCGTGAAGAGAACGCATCGCTGGAGTCCGTCACCAATGCGATGACGTCGGTCATGGCCTCCTATCACCTGAAAGCGAAAGACAGCGTTCAGGTGATGAATGCCATGAAGACCGCTGCGGGCGAAGGTAAAATGACGATGGAGCAGTTCTCCTCGTCATTGTCCACGGTGCTGCCTATCGCGAGTGCCAACAAGATCAGTTTCTCTGAGGTTTCCGGCGCTCTCGCCACGCTGACTCAGCACGGCACGAGTGCCCGCGAGGGCACCCAGGAACTCGCCTCCACGATCCGGTCTCTGGCCAGCCCGAACAACGTCGCCGTGCAGGAGATGCAGCGGCTCGGCCTGTCGTCCACCGACGTCGCGATGAAGCTCAAGGACGTCGACAAGGGCGGCCGCGGTCTCACCGGCACCTTCGACCTGCTCTCCCGGACCGTCCTGTCCAAGATGGGCAAGTCCGGCACCCTGCTGCTGAGCGCCTTCAACAAGACGAAGCAGGCCGCCCACGACGCGGACCAGATGGTCAAGGCGATGCCGAAGAGCATCCAGGGCCTGGCCAAGTCGTACGCCAGCGGATCTATCTCGTTGGGCGACTGGCGTCAGAAGCTCAAGAGCCTCCCGCCCGAGCAGGCCAACCTGCTCCAGCAGTACGCGACGCTCCGCACCAAGACCAACGGCTTCTCAGCAGAGCTGAAGCGTGGCGGCCCGGCAGCGCAGACCTACACCGAGGCCATGCGCAAGATGCTCGGTGGTGCGATCGGGCTGAACACCGCGCTGCAGCTGACCGGTGAGAACACCGACGCCTACAAGGAGCGGGTCGAGAAGATCCGCAAGAGCTACGAGCACGCGACGAAGAACGTCGAAGGCTGGGACCAGACCCAGAAGCTGTTCAACGTCCGCCTGGCCAAGGCCAAGCAGGCCATCTCCGTCCTGGCCATCGAGATCGGCAGCAAGCTCATCCCGATCGTCACCAAAGCGGTCGACTGGCTGACCCGCCACAAAGAGATCGCGATCGCCCTGGCGTCGGTCATCGGCGGCGTCCTCGCTCTGTCCGTCGTCGCGTTCGCAGCGAAGACGACCATGGCGCTCGTCAAACCGATCGGGACGCTCGCGAAGCTGGGCACGGCCGGTGTGAAGGCCGGCGCACGCATGGTGCAGGGCTTCCGCTCCGCGCAGGTCGCAGGGTCCGCGTTCTCCGGGCGGGCCGGCAGCTTCGGCGGAGCCATGCGGAAGGCGTGGGACGGCTCGATCAAGGGCGCCAAGGCCGCAGGCCGGGGCATTGCCACCTTCAGCAAGTCCATGGGCCGCCTGGCCGCCAAGGGCGGGACAGCCGCCTTCTCCGGCCTGACCCGTGGCGCCGCCGCCGCAGGCCGGGCCATGGCGGTTGCCGGGAAGGGCGCGCTCACCCTGGCCGCGAACGTCGGCAAGGCAACCCTCATGGCCGCGCGGTCCGCGATCGTCTGGGCGGCGCAGAAGATCAAGCTCATCGCCGTGTCGGTCGCGGAGAAGGCTGCCGCTGTCGGGCAGTGGCTCCTGAACGCGGCGATGTCCGCCAACCCGATCATGCTGATCGTCCTCGCGATCGCCGCCCTGGTGGCCGGGCTGATCTGGGCCTACAAGCACTTCGACGGGTTCCGCCACGTCGTCCAGACCGCCTTCGGCGCCTTCGGCCCCGCCGTGAAGCAGGTCGAGAAGGCATGGCATCAGTTCACCAGCGGCTTCTCCTCGGCGTACAAGATGGCGAAGTCCATCGGCGGATCGATCATCAAGTTCGTCACCGGCATGCCGAACCGCATGCTCCACCCGATGTCGGGCCTGCCGAGCAGCCTCAAGTCGCTGGCAAGCCACGGCTTCACCTCGTTCCTCAACGCCTCCAAGAGCGTCGGCCTGCTCATGATCAAGTACGTGGCCGGCATCCCCGGCCGCGCCAAGAAGGCCCTGGGCGCCCTCGGGCACCTGCTGACAGGCGCGGGCGCGGACATGATCCGCGGCCTCCTCCACGGCATCCGCTCCATCAGCGTCTCGAGCGTCCTGTCCGGCATCGCCCACAGCGCCGCCGGCGCCTTCAAGTCCGCCCTCGGCATCAGCTCGCCGTCGAAGGTGTTCCGCTCGCTCGGTATCTACGTCAACCAGGGCCTGGTCGACGGACTCACCTCCAGCACCGCCAAGGTCAAGACCGCGACGAAGCGGATCGAGACCTTGATGATCCAGACCCGGAACAAGCTCTACGACGAGCGCACCACCGGCAAGACCCGCGCCGGGCGCAAGACCAACGCCTGGGTCGCGGCGAAGATGCACGCGCTCGCCGGGGTCGAGAAGTACGTGAAGAAGGAGGACAAGGTCCTCAAGTCCCTTGCGGCGAAACGGGACTCCGTCGCGAAGAAGCTGAAGGACGCCCAGAAGAAGCTGTCCGATCTGCAGAAGGAATGGACGTCGAAACGCGACGAGATCGCCTCGTCGATCATGGGCGGGATGTCGGTCGTCACCGACTCACCCGACGAGGGCCGCTCGGTCAACTCCTACGACATCGTCGCCAAGATGCGCGAGCAGGCGCAGAAGGTCGCCGACTTCACCCGCAACCTCGCCGCGCTGAAGAAGAAGGGCGTCAGAAGCGACCTCATCGAGCAGATCGCCTCGGCAGGTGTCGAGGGCGGCGGTGACACCGCCCGCGCGCTGGCCGCGGCCTCCAAGGGCCAGATCGCCGAGGTCAACAAGCTCCAGGCGAGCATGAAGTCCCAGGCCAACACCACCGGCACGGTCGTCGCTGACGCCATGTACGGGGCGGGCATCAAAGCCGCGCAGGGCCTGGTCAAGGGCTTGCAGAAGCAAGAGAAGTCCATCGAAGCGCAGATGACGAAGATCGCTAAGAAGATGGCGTCCGTCATCAAGAAGGCCCTCAAGATCAAGTCGCCGTCGCAGGTGTTCGCGGACATCGGCGGCTACATCCCCCAGGGCCTCGCTGTCGGCATCAGCGACGCGGCCCAGCACGCCATCACCGCGGCCCGCAATCTGTCTGCGGACGTCACCGCCGCAGGCAGCCTCAACCAGACCGCGATCGCCGGCAGCGCCCTCGGCTACCGCATCCCCACCCAGCGCAACGGCAGCCAGCCCATGCAGGTGGTCAACAACAACCTGTACGTGAACGTCGAAGGCACTGTCACCACCGAACGGAAGCTGCAGAAAACGATGGAGGAGGCCTTCCTCAAGAACGGCATGCGCAACCCGCAGACCTACACCAGCTTCACGCGCTGAGGAGGACCAGTGGCCAACCCTCAGCTGTCCACCCTGCAGGACAGCTTCGCTGCCCCGGCGCTCAACACGACGCTCTGGAACAACTCCAGCGCCGCACCCGACGTCCTCCTCGACCCCGCCCTGGACCGCGTGCAGATCAGCTGCACCTCGACCTATCCGGCGTTCGGCGGGAACGGGCCGTGGGCACTCACGAACGACGCCCTCTACGCCCGTGTGAGCCCGCCCCCCGTCGGGGCCGGCACCACACAGATGATCATGCGTGTGGTCGTCGACGCCAACAACCGGGCGTCGCTCTTCTTCGACGCGGGCGGCATCCTCACCGCGAGCGTCGTCAACGCCGGCACCACGACCACCACCGTGATCGGCGCGTACGACGCCTTCAACCACTCCTGGTGGCGCATCCGCGAAGCGGGCGGGAACATCCTCTTCGACACCGCTCCGGACGGCTGGACGTGGACCACCAGGGCCACGATCGCCCACACCTGGTCAGCCGCCGCAGTGCAGGTCATCTGGCTCTGCGGATTCTCCGGCACCGAAGCGGCCGGCCTCGCCGGATACGTCGACCACGTCAACACCACGACCTCGGCACCCGACCAGCTCAACCTCAACTTCCCGCTCGTGGAGGACGCCTGGGCGCCGTACTGGTCCGCCAACGGGGGTGCCTTCCCGCTGGACCGGTTCGTCGACGTCGGCAGCCGGACCCGCGGCACCGCCTCCTTCGACCGCGGCCGCCAGTACGAGACCGACCAGGTCCGCAGCGGCGAAGCCCAGCTCCTCCTCGCGAACAACGACGCACTCCTGGACCCGACCAACGCCGACGGCCCCTGGTACGGGAACATCTACCCGTACCAGCCCTACCGGCGGCGCGCGCAGTGGCCCCCCACACGGAATCTGCTGGACCAGGCCGCGGCCAGCGGCGGTGACCTGGGCGGCTTCAGCGGCACGATCAACTCGGCCACCTCGGACATCTTCTCCAGCACCGACACGTCCGGCGGCACGGTCACGCCCTCGGCGACCGCCTGGCAGGGCTCCACCGTCCTGCAGTTCTCGGTTCCCTCCGCCTCCGCCATCGCCGCCCGCGTCTGCCACACACCCCGCTGGTCCGTGACACCGGGCCAGACGTACACGATGCAGATCCGCGTACGCGATGTCACGGCTGCGACGAGCCTGGGCGTGAAGGCCTTCATCGCCTGGCACACCGCCGGAGGAGGCGCCACCCCCACCTCCTTCACCTACGGCACCCCCGCGACCCTCACGGGCTCGACGACGGCCGCCTGGACCACACTCACCGTCACCGCGACCGCGCCGGCCAACGCGGCCGGCATCGACGTCGGCGTCGCGCTCAGCGCGGCCGCGGCCGCCACCTGCTCCCTGCAGGCCGACGGATGGCAGCTGGAGAAAGGCACGGCGGCGACGACGTGGCAGGCGCCGGGCATCTGGTACCCGGTCTACGCCGGCTTCATGGAGCGCTGGCCGGAGAAGTGGGACGGCGACGGCACCTACGGCCTCGTCAACCCGAACGCTGTCGACGCCTTCGCGCTCCTGTCCCAGCAGACCCTCTCCGACCCGCTCACCGAGGAGATCACCAGCAACCAGCCCCGGTTCCTCTTCAAGCTCGACGACCCTGCTGAAGGCACAACGGCAGCAGACACGACCGGCACCTACCCCCCGGCCCAGCAAGGCATCAGCAAGTACGGAGCCGGCAGCTTCGTCTTCGGCACCGAAATCACCGCCACCGACGCCACCGGCGTCTACACGGGCAGCAGCGGAACAGTCGCCACCGTCGACAACAGCTTCCCGGGCACGAACACCATCGGACCGGCCACATTCCTCAGACTGGGCGCCTCGGGCATCCTCGGGCCGGCCGATCCCTCGGCCTGGACCCGCATGATCGCCTTCAAATACACCGGCCCAACGCCCACCACCGCCTCGGTGTTCTGGTCGTCATTCGACCGGCAACGGTCGGGCGGATCACCGAGCGGCAGCGAACTCTACTGGCAGATCGGCGCCGACGGCCGTCTGGCCGTAGTGCTGCGCGGCCCGTCCGGCGGCGCCGGCGTGAGTTTCGCGCCCGGCCCGACTGCACTGGATGGCGACTGGCACCTCATGCTCGTCGGCTACAGCCGGGCCAGCGCGACACTCCGCTTCCACGTCGACGGCGTGACCTATCTGTTCAGCAGCGTCGACCCGGCCCTCGAACCGAGCGGCCTGGTCAGCGACAACGTCGGCGCCTACGTGGACCCCACCGTGGGCAACGGCACCTTCCTGAACTTCAAGGGCGACATCTCCTTCGTCGCGGAATTCCCCTCCCAGCTGTCCGCGCTGGCCATGACCAACATCTACACAGCCTGGCGATCGGCATGCGCCGGCGAGTCGACCGACGCCCGGTACGCACGGATCCTCAGATACGCCGGCTACAGCGGCAGCACGTCCATCGACACGGGCCTGACCACCTCGATGGGCCCTGCCACCCTAGCCGACAGCGACGCGGTCTCCTGCCTGCAAGCCGTCGTCGACACCGAAGGAGGCGCGCACTACGTCGACCGGGCCGGTGCCGTCGTCTTCAAGAGCCGCGCAGCCCGCTACAACGCCACCGTGCCCCTGTTCGTGTTCGGGGAGCGCGCTGACCTCGGCGAGCTGCCGTACGAGAACGCTGAGCGCGACTTCGATCCGACTCGCCTGGCCAATGACGTCACCGTGACCCAGGAGTCCACGGGCCAGCTGTTCTACGCCGAGGACGCCGCGAGCAAGGCGACCTACTTCACGCGCACGATGACCCGCACCGTCAACTCCAGCAGCAGCACCGAGTGCCAGGACGCCGCGAACTACCTGCTCTCCCGCTACCGGCAGCCAGCGAAGCGCATCAGCACCATGACGCTGCACCCGTCAGCGAACCCGGCTCTGTGGCCGGCCTGTCTCTCCCTCGAACTCGGCACCCGCGCGCGCGTCATGCGACGGCCGCAAGGGTCGCCGGAGAGCAGCACCGAGTGCTTCATCGAGAACATCTCCTGGGACTGGAACGAGGAGAACGACGCCGTCCTCACGCTCCAGTGCTCGCCGGCCGACCTCACTCCCTACGGGATCATCGCCGCCTGGCACACCACACTCGCCTCGTCGATCGCAGCCGGGGTCTCCTCGATCACCATCCACGCGAGCCAGGACAACACGAACCTGCTCGCCGCGCAGCTCGCAGCCGGCCAGCAGCTCACCCTCGGCCAAGGCACCGCGAACGCAGAGACGGTCACTGTGTCCGCGGTCGGTGCTACGAGCCCTGGATGGACGACTGCCACGATCACCCTCACCGCCGCCACCACCAAGTCGCACACGGCGGGAGACACCCTCTGCGAGCCGTTGCCCGCAGGCACGACGGACCCGACGACGTGGGACGCCGTCAGCCGTTTCGACTCCATCGCCTTCGCGTACTGAGAGGTGACGTATGCCCCGCACCGTTCCGGTCATCGCGTCAGAATCACCCGGCAACTTCCTGACCGGCGCGTTGTGGAACGCCAACGTGAAAGCGATGGGCGACTTCCTGCTCGGCGCCTCCGGCAACGGCGTGCCACGCTTCCGCGGCTACCAGACCAGCGTCCAGTCCCTGTCCGACAACACCTGGACGTCACTCACCCTCGACACCGAGGCCTTCGACAGTGACAACGGGCACAGCACCTCGACGAACACCTCCCGGTACACGGTGCAGGTCGCAGGCACCTACAGCGTGTTGGGCATCGCGGCGTTCGCTGGCAACGCGACAGGAAACCGAGCCGCCCGCATCACGGTCAACGGCACCGCAGTTCCCGGCGGCTTCGTAAAGACGCTCGCCGCCACGGTGACCCACTCCAGCGCGGTCGCCACCGGCGCTCAAGTGGTCTGCGCAGTCGGCGATTACATCGAGACGCAGGGCCTCCAGACGTCTGGGGCCGGCCTCAACACCAGCGCCGCAACCGACGTCGCATGCGCCATGGGCGTCTGGTGGATCTCCGGCTAGCAGCTGCCGCCAGTCGCATCGGCCACGGGCGGGATGCCCGGAACCCGTTCTGGAACGGGTTCCGGAACCCGTTCCCGCCGGGGGTTCCGAGCCATCCGGAACCCGTTCCCGCCGGGGGTTCCGGAACCCGTTCCGCGACGGGTTCCGAGACCGTGACAGACCCGGAACCCGTTCCAGAACGGGTTCCGGAACCCGTTCCCGCCGGGGGTTCCGCACTAGTACGTGGCTCAGCAACCCCCACTGTCTGAACCTGGATCACCAGCCTCACCACGCGCGCGACTGTTCACCGGGCTCAGCCACCCCCATCCAAACAAGCCGCGCAGACTCCTCCGGCCCTTCGACCTCAGCCACCGAAAGCCAGCCACGACGAAGCCCGTAGCCGACCAAGCAGGCGCGCGTGTGTCTCCAGCACCACAACTAGCCCCAGCCACGCTTCAAGTTGTTGCAACCCCCCCAGGGCCTCAAGCCGCCGACGGCGCCGCGCTGCCCCGGCGGGGCGCCGCAGCCCTCCAAGGGCTGCGGGGCTGCCGACCCTTGGCGGCTCTGACAGCAACCCTCAGCGGCCCCCCCCGTGCTGTCCCGCCATCGATCTCGCCTGCACGCATCCGGCCCGGCCCGCAGAAGGCCTTCACACGTTTCAGGAGATTCCATGGCGTTCGATCTCGACCAACTCGCCGCGCTCGCCTACACGGCGTACGCAGAGGCCGTAGGCGGCCGCGCATACAACGGTGACCCGCTGCCCGCATGGGATGCCCTCCCAGACGCCATCAAGGCCGCCTGGGCAGCATCCGCCGACGCCGTACGCCTCGCAGACGCCGGCCAGCTCGAGAGCGGCGACCAGGGATGACGACGCAGACCTGCCGCGGCATCGACGTCTCCGCCCACCAGAAAGCCCAGGACTGGGCCGCGCACAAGAAGGCAGGCGTGGCCTTCGCGTTCGCCAAAGCCACCGAAGGCGAGCACAGCCACGACGCCGCCTTCAGCGCCCACATCACCGGCATCCTCGCCGCCCAACTCATCCCGGGCGCCTACCACTTCGCCTGGCCCAACCAGAACCCCCGGACGGAGGCAGCCAACTACATCGGCGCGGTCGCGCCGTACACGCGCGCCGGGTTCTGCCACTGGCTGGACCTCGAGGCGTACCCCGACAGCCGCAACTACGCCGGCCGCTCGGCGCCGCAGATCCTGGCCTGGGTCAGCGAGTGGGTCGCCCTGGTCCAGGCAGCGTTCCCGGCGCAGCGCGTCGGGATCTACACCTCCGGCACCGATCTCGCCGCCGGCCACGTCCCCGCCGACCTGCCGATCTGGTACCCCGCCTATCCGTGGGGCGCCGCCGAGTACGCGCGTGCCGAGGCTGCCACGCGTCCCCGTGTGGCGGGGCGTACCCCGCTCATCTGGCAGTTCACCAGCGACCCCCTGGACCGATCCATCGCCTACCTCTCCGAGCCGGCGCTGCGCGCCTGGGCCGCCGAGAGGCAGGCAGACACCCTCGAGGAGGACCCGATGCCCGACGAAGTGAACCTGGGGACCGCGAAGCCCTACACGCTCGCCCCGGGCCAGTGGGACGACGTCGAGTTCACGAAGGAATGGCTCGACACGGCCGCCGAGCATCCGGCGGGCAGCGCCGTATTCGTGAGCGGGCCCTGCCGGTTCACCGGCTCGCTCAGCCTGCACATCGCCGGTCTCCCCGTGGGAGAAACCGTCCAGATCCGCATGGCGGAGTACGCGGGCAGCAAACACGTTGCCGACCACCCGATCGACGAGGCCGTCGGCACCAAGGGCGGCACCTTCCACGTCACCCCCCTCACCAAGCACCTCGCGTCCGGCCGCACCATGCGCGTCCGCCTCCTCAACAACTCGCCCGCCCCGGTCACCGTGCAGAGCGCCGTCCTCACCGCGCTCGCGTGGAAGGTGGCCTGATCTGCTCCACCCGCCGGCACTCCCACCGGCCGGGGAGGCCACCGCGGCCGGCGTCCGCCAGACGAAGGGGAACTCGCGTGCAACTCACCGACGCGCAGCTGTGGGCGGCAGCAACCGGCTACGTGCTGCCACCCGTCATCGCCATCGTCGTGCAGCCCCGCTGGAGCGGCCCCAGCAAGGGGCTGTTCATGCTCCTGGTGGCCGGCCTCGACGGTGCCGGAACCGCCTACTTCAACCACGACTTCAGTGGCAAGCCGGTCCTCACGTGTGTGCTCACCGCAGCCGTGTCCATCGGCCTGGCGTACCGGACGCTGTGGAAGCCAAGCGGCATCGCGCCACGCATCGAGCAGGCCACCTCGACGGCCCATGGGCAGGCACCGCCGCTCCACAGACTCTGACCTGCCCTGGGACCGCGTCGAGGAGGCCGCATGGATGCTGCCCTGATCACGGCAATCGCTGCTCTCGTGACAGCACCCGTGACAGCGGCGGCGGCCATGTACGGTCAGCGCGGCGCGAACCGGGCTGCCCGAGAGAGCGGTGCCCTGACCGGCTATGACGCGCTCACTGGCCGCCTCGTGAAGGAGCGGGACAAGGCAGAGACGGACGAAGCCGCCGCCGAAGCCCGGGCCAGCGCGGCAGAGGCCGAGGCGTCGGCACTGCGGTCCGAGAACTCTCGTCTCCAAGCGGAGATCGACCGTCTCCGCGCCATCGTCGCCCAGCTGGGAGGGCAACTGCCGTGACGCCCACGGAAGGCGCCCTGTACCGCGCCCGCCACCTCCTGTGGATCGTGACCGGCCTGACCGTCCTGGCGGGCGGCCTGGCCTTCGCCTTCTTCCTCATCGGCAGAGAGGCACACAAGGCCGACCTCTTCGCCCAGGAAGCAGACCGCCGCGGCAGCGCGGTGTCCACGCTCGCAGGGGACGTCCGTGCTCTTCGGCTGCAGGTACAGGCGGGCGGTGGCACCCCGGTCGCGCCGGATCCCAGCAAGGCGGTCGACGACCTCGGCGCCCGCGCCAAGGTGCCCGTGCAGGTACCAGGGCCGCCCGGCCCGGCCGGGAAGCCGGGGCCGTCCGGAGCGCCGGGCAGAAACGGCTCTGAAGGGCACCCAGGAGCCAGTGGCGCACCAGGTGCCAGCGGCGCACCGGGAGTTGACGGCGCAGCCGGAGCGACCGGTCCTGCGGGGCCCCAGGGGCCTGCCGGTCCCGCAGGCCAGGACGGCAGGGATGGCAAGGACGGCGCGGACGGGAAAGACGGCCAGACGTGCCCCACCGGATACTCCTTGCAGGCACCCGCTGACGACCCGGACGCCCTGGTCTGCCGCCGCGACAGTGCCCCCGATCCGTCCAGCTCGTCGCCGGCACCGCAGGCCGCCGCGCTCGACCCCCGGCGGAAGACCGCATGAGAGCGCTGCGGCGCGCCGCAGCCCGCCCGGGTCCTGCGAAGCGAAGGAGATCCGCCGTTTCGGCTGACACATCGTGAGGCGCTCCAACGTCCTGGCGTATTCGAAAGCAAGGTGGGCCCCACCCCCGACGGGGGTGGGGCCCACCTTGCCGTTTCTCCTACGCGCCAGTACGTACGCCGTAGCGTTCGACGAAGACCTCGACTGTTGCGCGGTCCCTTCGCATGGCTGCCATCAGCTGGTTCTTGCGGAACCTTTCACGGCCGGCCTCGAGGACCTTCTCGTAGCCGTCGCGTGCTTGCACCAGCCGCTCGACGACGAGGAACTCGATGACGTCCTCCAGGCAGGGCCTGAACCGCTTCCCGCCGACCGGGAAGTGCAGCTGGGCCAGGGACCGCCCCGGGTCGCATCTGGGATCGTTGACCGCGTCGAAGAGATCGGAGCGGGCGTCGATCTGCAGGTGCGCGTCCGGGTAGCCGTCGGGCTTGTCGCGCTCGTAGTCGTAGTGGCACAGGCCATGCTTGGCGTCTTGAGAGCCGAAGACACCGAAGAACGATTTGTGGACCATGAGGTGCTCGCGCTCGGCATCCAGACGCAGCTGGAAGCTCACGTCCATCCACAGGCCGGTCTTCTCGCGCTTCGGCTTGAGAGGGAACCGCTGGGCGGTCATGGTGTGCTTGCTGACGAGGTGCCCGAGCGTGAAAAGGCGGTCGTCGCCCTTGGAGAGCGCAACCGCCTTTATCTGTACGTGACTGGCGATGGTGCTGTTCAGAAGAGACTGGATCTCTTTGCCGAACATGTTGGTCTGGTCACGGAGCCTGTCAGAGATCAAGTGCGCCGCCGATTGATACCCATAGCGTTTGGGCCTGCGCCGAGCTGAACTCGCGCCGGCGGGCCATCTCACGCAGCTGTGCGTACGTCAGCCCTAGTCGTTCCAGGGCCTGGTACGCGGCAGCACGGAACTCGTCTTCCGACAGCTCAGTGATGATGTCGTCGTCGTGCTCGGCTGCGCGCTGTTCTTGGATGGTCATCCGAATCGCCCCTACCCCCCAGTAGCTTTCTCGATGACAGTAGTGTCCCCCAAGGGTCTGACACTGTGACCCAGGTCACTAGATCAAGTCCAGCCACTGACCGCTCTTGATGGATTCTTCCCACGTTGGTGTGAGTCGCACGCGTGCAATTGCCCAGTTTTACGGCTCACAAGCCCGAACGGTTCACCCCCAAGACGAAAGCCGGCCCCCAGCCTCACACTGAAAGCCGGCCCCCGAAGCAGGCGCCACCGACGCCCCCGACTTCTACGGCACGGTCTACGCGCCGCCCTCACCGAGCGCCGCGCGCAGCCAGTCCAGCGAGCCTGACGCCAGCACCGCGTCGGCCAGCTGCTGGCCGCTCTTGGTCACGATCCGCCCGCGGCTGTTGTCGATCCACCGCTGCGCATTCCCGTAGCCCTGCGACCTGTACTCGACGCCCTGAATCATGCACTCCAGCTTGTCCGCATCCCGTGCACAGACAGCCTCCGGGGACTCTTGCTCCTCGTACTCGGCAACGACCTCGACGACGGCCTGGGCCAACTCCTGGGGAAACCCGGCGACCTGGTCGGCAGTGATGGCACGCGGATCGACCTCGCCCTGCGTGTACTTCTTCCCCAGGTGATTGACGTCGCCGGTGCGCGTCTCCTGCGAGTCGTGCCAGACAGCGAGGAAAGCGGCCCGCGCCGGGTCGGCGCCCTCGAGCTTGGCGATGATGGAAGCGATCAGCGCAGTACGCCAGGAGTGCTCAGCCACGGACTCGGGGTCACGCACGCCGGCCATCCACCAACCGGTGCGCTTCGCCGCCTTCAAGGTCCCCGCCTCGTACAGAAACCGTGCTACCGCAGGCAGGCCCTCATCAGCCACTGTGGTCTCCTCTCACGCCTCATTGAGGCGGATCGCGTACCGGATACCTTCGAGCTCCCGGCGCGCCCGCGCCGACAACTCCCGGCTATCCAACATCACGGGGAGCCTGTCGCGAAGTGCCCTGCTTGCTGCACCGGACCGCAGCAGTTGAGGCCGGACCGTGAGCAGCGACCAGACGCTGTGGATGTTCAGCGCGACGAAGCCGTGCTCCGCCTTGAAGCCTGCGGCGAGATGGTTCAGGAGCTTCTCGCCGTGCCAGGAGCCCAGCGCGGCCGAGGCGATGAAGTCGTCGGAGAGCTGGATGTGAGGACTCTCGCCGAGCCAGTAGGCCCAGTACGCAAGGTTCGCCCTCTCACTGGCGTCGTCGTCGGTGAGCGCACGGTCGATGAAGAACTCCATGCGGTCGGTGTCTCCCTGCCGTGCGCTGACAGCGGCAACGGAACGGCTGTTGAGCCAGTCCGTGAGCCATCCGCTCGGACGCTGCACGGACTGCTGGTGAGCCAGCCAGTCCGGGGTGTCCTCACTGTCGTCGTAGCCGGCCAGGTACAGGGCCTGCCGGCGCAGGAGGAACTGGTCCTCGCCGCGGGCTTGTTCAGCCGTCGATCGCATCCGGGCAAAGAACGTCTGGCGGTCACCGGCAGCCAGCTCCGGTGCGGTCGGGACGGGCCCGCGGCGCTGCCGGGGCGGGGCAGGCAACGCCCGTACAGGCTCGGGGGCAACGCCGTTGAGGGGCCACGCCAGAACCTCCACCAGGTCGCGCTGGAGGACCCAGGAGCCCAACGGGGCGGTCTCAGGCTCGTAGACGTCTTCCAGGGCCCCCGTCAGCAGGACGTCCGCCTCCAGAGCACGCTCGAAAGCGGCCAGCAGAGCCGGCGTGGTGCCCATCGCAAGTAACCGGTGGCGGAGCATCAGCATCTGCCCCACCGGCACGGCAGTAAGGGAGCGTCGCCCCGACTCCCAGCCCGCGACCGTGTCCGGCGAAACACGCAGGTGCCCCGCCGTTTCTTCCTGGGTGTAGCCCTGCTGCTCACGCATGATGCGGAAGACGTAGCCGGAGATCACCCCGATACGGGAGCGCGAATTCGACGAACCCTGACTGCCGGTCGGGGTTCCTGAAGATCGTGAAGGCATGCGTGCAGGTCTCCTCGCGGCGAGCGCCAAGTAACCCGTACTGAGGGTCACTTCTGGGCTTGACCTCGGCTTTCTACGGTCGTACCCACCACCGATCGAGCGTAGTAGGGAGGCGGTCACGTTGGGTACCGAAGCCGAAACTCCGCGGAGTGGCTGATGTCCGAGACGCAGAACGACGGGATGGGGAGCATCGTGCCCGGGACGGACGTCGCCGTTGCCGAATGGCTCCTGACAGCAGCCCACGATCTCGGCGAGGCCACCGAGGACTGGCGCAAGTGCGGCATCGCCGTATTGGACTGCGGACTCGCCTTCTCCGTCCTCACCATCCCCGCCCCCACCATCTACGCCGCGGCCCACACCAGTGAAGCGGACGGCGTTGCCCGCTACCTGGCCAGCGCACTCGGCGGCGGCCCCGCATTCGTCAGCACCGACGGTGACAGCTACTACGTCCTGGTCCCGCCGGACGTCGAGCAGGAGACGCTCCCGCCCGGCGTCCAGTGCCTGGGTCGCTCCGCGCTGCTCTCCGTGCCGCGCCCGGATCTCACCGACCCCAGTCAGCACGCCCACGCCTCCTACTGGGCCGTGCCGATGGCCGGCCCCGGCGCCCTGTGCCCCACCGGCGCGGCGATCCAGGTAGCCACCGCCGGCCGGTACCGGCAAACCCAGCAAGGAGAAGACCAATGACCGAGCCCGCGTACCGGATCATCGAGTGGCTGGCGCGGGTGCACGGCCAGCCCCGGAAGGCCGAGGCCGAGTGGCAGGCCCAGGGGGTCGCGCTGCTGCCGATGGGGGATCGCCTGTCCGCTATCCGTCTGCGGGGCGAACTCGTACACGCGGCCTGCGGCACCGATGACCCGGGACAGGTCGCAGCCGCGCTCGCCGAGCTCCTCGACGGCGCCGTGATCCGCGACCGTCCCCCAGCGGACGTCACCTACTACGCACTCATCGAGGCGCACGCCGGCCTTGTCTGGGACCGCGAGGACCACGCCCCCTGCCTGGGCGATGGCTTCTACCTCGGGGTGCCCGCCCTGCACAGACTCGCCCCACCCGGGCCCTACTGGGTCCTCCCGCCCCGCCGCGAAAGCGACCTGTGCCGGCCCCAGGCCGTACGAGACCTCATCGCCACCGGCCTGGAACGCCTGCACCCGGCCGAGTGCCGCTAGCACTGCCTTGGAAGGAGTCTTCCGATGAAGCGGCAGTGGATCAGGGGCGCTTGCTGGCTCGGCTGCGAGCGCTCCGGACTGCCAGTGATCTACCTCGGGCCGGTCCAGTGGGACGGCCAGCATGCCCCTTTCCACGCGTGCGCGGACTGCCTCGAGCGCCTGATGCGCCAGGCGAACACCTTCTTCATGCACCGGCAGCCCACCGCTGTGTGAGATCAGCGCCCGTCCCGCTCGTGCCGGCCCTGACGCACGAGCGGGACGGGATCCACACAGTCCCAGGAGGACCGACATGACCACTCGCCCCATCATCACCGCGGACACCGCGGCGTCCTGCTACTTCCGCACGTCCGTCGAGCCCCCGTACCGCAAGGCCCTCATTCAGATCTGCGAGCCGTGCAACGAAAAGTGCGCGCACTGCTTCGTCTCGGCAACCCGCCGCGGGAGCTACATGAGCCTGTCCGACGTCCGCGGACGCCTCGTGCCACAGCTCGCGGAAGCCTGCGTCAACCGCATCACGCTTACGGGCGGCGAGCCGTTCATGCACGCCGACCTGATCCAGATCACCCGCGAGTTCTGCGAAGCCGGCATGGGCGTCGGTATCTGCACCAACGCCACCATGGTGACCGACCACCAGATCGACGTCCTTGCCGGGCTCGGCGTGCACATGAACGTCTCCCTCGACGGGTTCTCCGCCGAGTCCCACGGCAAGTTCCGCGGCCGCCCTGAGGGGTTCGAGGAGACCGTCGCCACCGTCCGCAAGTTCGGCCAAGCCGGCATCCTGCAAGGCCTGCTGTGCACGCCGAACAACCTGGCCGAGGACGAGGAATACGCGCAGCTTTGTGCCTTCGCCCGGGACCAGGGCGCCTCCTACGTCCTGATGAACCCGCTCGGCCCGATAGGGCGGGGCGCCAACGCGGAGCGCAAGCTGCGTCGCCCGGACGACCACATGCGGCACATCCGCGACCTGACCATGCCATTCGTCGACGACGGCCTGGACATGGTCCACATCCGGTTTCCCAACGACGACAAGCCCTTGAGTAACTGCGAAGCAGGCCGGATCATCTACGTCTTCACCCAGGGCGAGGTCGCCGTCTGCCCGTACCTTGTCTTCGCCGCGCGGACGAAGGTGTCGCAGCACGACGACACCGACTTCATCGTCGGCAACGTGTGGGAAGACGACAACATCGCCGACCGACTGGATGCGTACGACTTCCACGAGCGGTGGCAGGTCGGCGCGAACGACACGTGCGGCGGCTGCTCGATGAACTCCCGCTGCGGCAAAGGCTGCCCAGCCGCTGTGGTGGCCGCCGGTCACCGCATCGGCGCCGTGGACAGCGAGCAGTGCCCCGTCGTACCCCCGCAGTCCCGCGTGCTCCCCGTGATTGCTGCCTCATGAGCGGCTCAGGGATGCTCATCACCCTTGAGGGACCGGGCGGTATCGGGAAGTCCACGACGACAGCCGTTCTCGCATCAGTCCTGCGGGACTCAGGGCTCACAGTCTGCGTGACACGCGAGCCGACTGACACGCCGCTGGGCACAATCGCCCGCCAGGGCACCGACACCTTCCGAGGCCGGGCAATGGCGCACCTTATCGCCGCCGACCGCTACCAGCACCTCGACGAGCAGATCAGGCCGGCCATGCTGCGCGGTGAGATCGTCGTCTGCGACCGCTACGTCGCCTCCTCGCTCGTCCTGCAGGTGCTGGACGGCCTCGACCGCGACACCGTCTGGCAGATGAACGAGGCTGCGGACCGCCCAGACCTCGCGGTCTTCCTCACCGCACGTCCTGACGTGATCAGCTCCAGGCTCGCCCACCGCGGCGCTCACAGCCGGTACGAGCGCGAACCCGGCAGCACCGCGAAAGAGCACAGGCTGTTCATCGAAGCCGCTACCTTCCTCAAGGACCAAGGCGTTGAGGTCCTCGAGCTGGACGCGACCGCCACCGACCCCGACACCCTCGCGCGCCTCATCGCGGGCGAGGTCCTCGCACTACGGAGCAACAAGCCTCATGACGCTGGATGCGCTCACGTTCAACCTCAACAACCCCTCCCAGGAACGAGCGGAGCGACAGCTCTCCTACCTGGCGTCCCGGCCGGAACAGGTCCTCGTGCTGACAGAGACAGCCAATAGCGCCGGCTGCCAGCACCTGGCACAGCACTTCACCGACGCCGGCTACCACGTCCAGTTCCCGCTCCCGGAGCGCGGTGAGCGCGGCGTGATGATCGTCAGCCGCCTCGAACTCACGCCGAGCGACATCCGGTTCGAGTACCTCCCACACCGCGCCGTCGCAGCCACAGTCAACACACTGACCGGGCCGGTGGAGATTCTCGGGCTCTATGTCCCTTCACGCGATGCCAGCCCCGCCAAGACACAGCGCAAGAAGCGGTTCCTCGAGCAGGCGCGCCATACGATCCCCGCGGGCGAGGAGGAGACCCACCGGATCGTGATGGGCGACTTCAACATCCTCGAACCGAATCACCACCCCAAGTACCCGTTCTTCCGGCCCTTCGAGTACGACTTCTACTCATGGCTGGACCGTAACGGCTACCAGGACGCCTTCCGCCGTCTGCACCCCGACGCCGCCGAGTACTCCTGGGTCGGGCGAACCGGCGACGGCTACCGCTACGACCACGCCCACGTGTCCGCAGGCATCGCGGACTCCCTGCGCGGCTGCTACTACATCCACGAGCCACGGACCGCAGCGAACCGGCTTACAGACCATTCCGGCCTGGCTGTCCAGCTCGACCTGGTCCCGGTTGGCGCCTTGCCAGTGCAGGACCCGCAACGCGTCGCCACGAAGGCACTGTTCTGACCCGCAGCACCCCCCACCTCAGGAAGGACACGATGGAAGCAACATGGGAGCGCCTTCAAGGCCTCGTCGACTGGCTCGACGAGAAGAGCCCGGTCACAGGAGACACCGCGAAGCTGATGCGCGTGCTCAAGATCGGCGAAGAGTTCGGGGAGGTTGCCGAGGCCGTCCACGGAGCGATGGGAGCGAATCCCCGCAAGGGTGCCAGCCACACCTGGGACGACGTCCACAAGGAACTGTCAGACGTGGCTATCACCGCCCTGATCGCCTTGGCCTCACTTACCTCTGACGCTCCGAAGGTCTTCGACGAGCGGCTCCAGCACATCGTCGAGCGCGTTCAGACTTCCTGACCTCACACCATCGGCGGCCCGCCGTCGGCCCTCAGAGGGTCGGGCGGGCATCCCGGTGGGCGTTGCGCAGGTCCAGCTCTAGCGATCCACTCACCAGGAGCGACACGGGCACATCGAGCGCATCGGCCATCCTCAGCAGCATCGACAGCGCTGGATCCCGCTGCGCCGTCTCATAACGGTGCACCGACCGGCGATCGATCTCGATCAGGTTCGCCAACTGCTCCTGAGACAGCTTTCGGTGACGCCGCACCGTACGGATCCGCTCTCCGATGGCGCGCCGACGAAGAACGATCCAGTCGGGTTCCTGCTCAGGCACCCCACAAAACTGATTGGCAAAAGATCATGTGTCAGTGCCCAATTGGGCACTTTTCAAGGGCGGATAAAAATGCTTGAATACTGACTTCTCGCCAGGATCATGATTTGGCTTGAAACCCGCTGCTCCCGGACCCCGAGTGGCGTGCCGCCTCACTCCATGCTCCGCAAAGCTCCAGGTGAGGCGGCCCCGCCTGGGGCCGGCGCCGCGTCGCCGACCCCAGGCAAAGACGGTTGTCAGCCAGTGGCCGGCGTCAGCGCCTGGTCGGCGTCACCTGTCTCCAGGAGCCGCACCAGCGAAGCCGTCACCACGCGCCGCACCCCCGAGATGGGGAGCGTGCGCACCGGAGCCGAACCGGCCCTGACCTGCTCGTAAAGCTTCGTCTTGCTCACGCCCATCGCGGACGCTGCGTCGATGACGCTCACCGTCGCAGGCCACTTGCGCACTTCGTCGAGGGTCGGGGCCTTCTTGTGCTTGCTCATTCGGCGACTCCCTATCGCGGTACCACCCGGGGTCGTCGCCAGGCATGCGCTCCTGGCGGTGCGGTAAGCGCCGCAGCTCTCGCGGAACCGGCGAGTCCCTCCGGGAATTCACGGATTCTGTGACCCGGCATGGACGGTAAGGCATCATATGGAACGCGTGCAACTAACTCACGCGCACGCAAGTTGCGGCGAAGGAGGTGACCTGACCGAGCGCACCCGGCAGGCACCGTCTGCCGGAGACAGCACCGCCCGTGCCCCCTGCTCAGCCATCGCCCGCTCTACGGCGCCAGCCGTGGAGACCACCAGCCAGTCCCGGCGCCGGCGCAACCCGTCCACCACAGGAGCGGGGAGCTGCCGGCAGGGTCCGACCCTGCAAGGGAATCCCCATGTCTGACCCGATCAAGGAGATCAAGCTCCCGAGCGGCAAGAAGCGTTACCGGTTCGTCCTGGACATCGGGCGCAGGCCGGACGGCGGCCGCCGGCAGCTGACCGTCACCAAGGACACGCGCAAGGAAGCCAAGGCCGAGTACGCGCGGCTCGTCAACGAGAAGAACTCCGGCACGCTGATCGTTCCCAACAAGATCACGCTCGACGAGTGGATCGACCAGTGGCTCGCGCTGAAGGCCGAGGACCTCGAGGTCACGACCATGAACTCCTACATGACGACGCTCAAGCCAGTCCGCGCGCGGCTCGGCCACATCCCGCTCCAGCAGCTCACGGAAGAGCAGGTCGTGGACTTCGTCAAGTGGATGCTGGCCGAAGGCCGAGTCCGTCACCGCCCTGGCACCGGGCTGTCCACGACGACGGTGGACATGGCGCTCGGCAGGCTGAAGGAACTCCTCAACCGCGCGGTGACCAAGAAGCTCGTCCGTATCAACGTCGCCTCCGAGGTGTCGATCCCGCGTAAGGCCCGCAAGGCCGAGCGGAAGGCGAAGATCGACGTACCTCCGTGGAACGTGGAAGAAGTCCGCACCTTCGTCGCCGGCATCCTCGACGAGCGCTTCTACGCACCACTGCTGCTCAGCCTGCTCGGGCTTCGCCCCGCGGAAGTCTGCGGCCTGCGGTGGGAGCACATCGACCTCGACGCCCGGACACTGCAGGTCGCCAGCACCCGGACGCTGATGAACAACTCGATCGTCGTCGAGAAGGACACCAAGTCACAGGCGAGTGACCGCGGACTCCCGCTCCCTGCTCCGCTGTGGGAGGCGCTGAGGAAGTACCGGGCGGTCCAGGCCGCGGAGAAGCTCGCGGCCGGAGCCGATTACGTCGACTCCGGCTACGTGCTTGTCGACGAGATTGGCGTGGCACTCAACGGCAAGCACTTGCGCAAAGCGGCCTACCGGCTCATGGGCAAGCTCGGGATGCGCCAAGTCCGTTTGTACGATGCTCGGGCCAGTTGCCTGACCTACCTGGCGAACCAGGGGGTGCCGGAGCACATCCTGGCGAGGTGGGCCGGGCACACGAACCCGAAGACGACGCGGAAGTACTACGTGAAGCCAGACGTCGAGGATCTTCGCGGGGCCGCCGCAACGTGGGAGGGCCTGCACGGGGTCCCCACCCAGCAGCGTGAGAAATTGTGAGATATGAGAACGTGAGTCGAGTGAGTGAGACGACTGCCACCCAGCTGCAATACCGCCTTGACGGGCCAGAAGACGCCCCGGTCCTGATCCTCGGTCCCTCACTGGGTACCACATGGCACATGTGGGACCGGCAGGTGCCCGAGCTGACGAAGCAGTGGCGCGTCTTCCGCTTCGACCTTCCCGGACACGGCGGCGCGCCCGCGTACCCGGTGGACTCGGTCACCGAGCTCACCTCGCGGCTGCTGGCCACGCTGGACGGCCTCGGCATCCAGCGCTTCGGCTACGCGGGCTGTGCGTTCGGCGGTGCGATCGGGCTCGAACTGGCGCTGCGCCACCCCGAGCGGATCGCCTCGCTCACGCTGATCGCCGCCTCGCCCCGGTTCGGCACGGCGGACGAGTTCCGCCAGCGCGGGGTGATCGTGCGGACCAACGGGCTCGACCCGATCGCCCGTAGCTCCCCGGACCGCTGGTTCACCCACGGGTTCGCCGCCGCGCAGCCCGCGATCACCGAGTGGGCCGTGCAGATGGTGCGCACCACGGACCCCGGCTGCTACATCGCCGCCTGCGAGGCGCTGGCCTCCTTCGACGTACGGTCCCAACTGAGCGGGGTCGAGGTGCCCACCCTCGTCCTGGTCGGCTCCGAGGACCGGGTCACCGGCCCCGCCGAGGCGCGCACCCTGGTCGCCGGCATCCCCGACGCCCGCCTCGCCGTGGTCCCCGGCGCCTCCCACCTCGTGCCGGTCGAGCAGCCCGCGGCCGTCACCGACCTGCTGGTGCGGCACTTCTCCTCCGACTGGAGACCCGCGTTCGACTCGACCACCGGCCAGATGGCCATCCCCGCCGCCCCGGTCAAGCCGGTCCTGACCGCGCCCGCGCGGCCCGCGGCGCCCCGGCAGCCCGCACCCGTGGCCGAGATCGCGGCCCCGGTCGCGGTGCCCGGTCCGACGGGGGGACGGCCCGATCCGTACGACGCCGGGATCAAGGTGCGCCGCGAGGTGCTCGGGGACGCGCACGTCGACCGGACGCTGGGGCAGGCGGACGAGTTCTCCACGGACTTCCAGGAGTTCGTCACCCGGTACGCGTGGGGCGAGATCTGGGACCGTCCCGGCCTCGACCGGCGCTCGCGCAGCTGTGTGACCCTCACCGCCCTGATCGCGGGCGGCCACACGGACCAGCTCGCTCCGCACATCCGCGCCGCCCTGCGCAACGGCCTGACCCCCACGGAGATCAAGGAGGTGCTGCTGCAGGCGGCCGTGTACTGCGGCATGCCGGCGGCGGGCAGCGCGTTCCGGATCGCCCAGCAGGTCATAAGGGAGGAGACCACGCCCACCGAGTGACGCCCGCAAGGGGCAGGATGGGAGTCATGAAGCTCACGAAGAAGTCGCACAGCTGCGTCCGTCTCGACAAGGACGGGCGCGCGCTCGTCCTCGATCCCGGCGGCTTCAGCGAGGAGGACGCCGCGGTCGGCGCCGACGCGATCCTCGTCACGCACGAGCACGGGGACCACTTCGACGAGGGGCGGCTGCGGGCCGCCATGGAGGCCAATCCGGCCGCCGAGATCTGGACCCTCAAGTCCGTCGCCGACCAGATCTCGGCCGCCTTCCCGGGTCGGGTGCACACCGTCGGGCACGGCGACACGTTCACGGCCGCGGGCTTCGACGTACAGGTCCACGGCGAGCTGCACGCCGTCATCCACCCGGACATCCCGCGCATCACCAACGTCGGGTACCTCGTCGACGGCGGCAGCGTCTTCCACCCCGGCGACGCCCTCACCGTCCCCGACCACCCGGTCGAGACGCTGATGCTCCCGGTGATGGCCCCCTGGAACAAGATCTCCGAGGTCATCGACTACGTCCGCGAGGTCCGCCCGCAGCGCGCCTACGACATCCACGACGCCCTGCTCACCGACCTGGCCCGCCCGATCTACGACCGCCAGATCGGCGCCCTGGGCGGCGCGGAGCACCTGCGGCTCGCCCCTGGTTCCTCGGCCGAGGTCTGACCGAACCGGGCGGGACCGCGCTGTCGGACCCGCCCGGTAGGTTGTGAGGCATGCGCATCGCGACCTGGAACGTGAACTCGATCACCGCCCGCCTGCCGAGGCTGCTGGCCTGGCTGGAGAGCAGCAGCACGGACGTGCTCTGCCTCCAGGAGGCCAAAGTGTCCGAGGAGCAGTTCCCCTTCGACCAGCTGCGCGAGCTGGGCTACGAGGCGGCGGTGAACGCGACCGGCAGGTGGAACGGCGTGGCGGTGCTCTCCCGCGTCGGCCTGGACGACGTCGTCAAGGGCCTGCCCGGCGACCCCGGGTACGAGGGCGTTCAGGAGCCTCGCGCCGTCTCCGCCACCTGCGGCCCGGTCCGCGTCTGGTCGGTGTACGTGCCCAACGGCCGCGAGGTGGACCACCCGCACTACGCCTACAAGCTCCAGTGGTTCGAGGCCCTCAGGGCGGCCGTCGCCGGCGACGCGGCCGGCAGCCGCCCGTTCGCGGTGATGGGCGACTACAACGTGGCGCCGACGGACGACGACGTCTACGACGTGGCCGCCTTCGAGGGCCTCACCCATGTCACCCCGGCCGAGCGCGCCGCCCTGACGTCCCTGCGCGAGACAGGCCTCTCGGACGTCGTCCCGCGCCCCCTCAAGTACGACCACCCCTTCACGTACTGGGACTACCGCCAGCTCTGCTTCCCCAAGAACCGCGGCATGCGCATCGACCTCGTCTACGGCAACGAACCGTTCGCGAAGGCCGTCACCGACTCCTACGTCGACCGCGAGGAGCGCAAGGGCAAGGGCGCCTCCGACCACGCGCCGGTCGTGGTGGACCTGGACGTGTAGCACCGACACGACATCGCCGCGAAGTGACCGCCCGCGCGCCTGTGGTGCGCACGCCGGTGCGAATGACACGCTGGGTGTATGAAGATCCCTTTTCTGGGCCACCCGAATGAGAAGCACGGCGTTCCCGACCCGGAGGGCATCGCCGAACTTCTCTCCGAGTGCGAGCTGCTGCGTTCCCAGGCGTCCCGGGAGGGCGTCCGACTCGACGACTCCGCCGACTCGTTGGAGGCGCTCGACCAGTTGCTGCCGCGCTGGCGCGACGACGAGGAAGTGCTGCACTGGCTCGGCAACGACGCGGGTCTGTATCTGGGCACCGTCCTCGTGCGCACCGTGCCCGGCGCCGCCTGGGCGATCTGGCCGAGCGGCCAGCCGGTCGTACGGCTCGCCTCCGGCCGCGAGTTCGACGTCGTGGCCTCGGGGCACGAATGGGCCTCCAGCGGCGTGCCGGAGCTCTCGCAGCTGTACGGCGAGGTCGCGGAGGTGTGACGCCATGGACCTAAGATCGACGTAAATACGGCTAATGCCCGAAAAGTGCGTGTCGTGCCATAAGTGATCCATTGTCCGGATAGTTTGCGGCCAGGACGACACAGCTGAAAGTGGGTAGGGCTGCGTATGGCCGTCGATCCGTTGATCGAATTCCATGACGTCAACAGGTACTACGGGGGAGTTGCATGCGCCGACCAGTGTTCCCGCCGGCTTCTGGGCCCCGCAGGGCCCGCCGACCGACCACCGCGTGACGGCGTGAGAATCCTCAAGCACTGAGCCGAAGAGCCCCACCCGCCCGGCGCCGGCCGGAGATCACTGCTTGCGCAGCGGAATCGACACGTACGACGGGTCGTCCGCCGGCGAGGAGAAGGTCAGCTGAGCGCCGGACGGGTTGTGCTCGATGTAGAGCGGGTCGACCGTGTCGACGACCAGGGCGAGCCGGTGCCCTGCCGGGACGTCGTAGGCCGTGGAGAACAGCTCCAGGTCGAGGTCGAACGGCTTTCCGGGCGTGCGCCCGTGGAAGGTGTACGGCGCGTTGCTGACCAGCTTGCCGAGGCCGAGCGGCCCCACGTCGTACAGGTAGGCGACGAGGGTGCCGCTCTCCTTGGTCGGGGTGACCGTGGTGTGCAACGTGGCCGTACCGCGGATCTGCTGGGCCGTGCCGTACCTCTGCGACTGCCACACGGCGGCCCAGCGGCGGGGGAGCAGGGGGATCGAGGCGACGGGGGGCAGCTTGGCCACCTGGTCGAGGATGCTGGACAGGAACACGATCCCGCCATCCGCGCCCGAGTCGACGTTGGTGTGGATCGTGGTGGTGCCGCCGAGGGCGATCTTCCGCTCGGTCGCGGCCACCGACTTCCAGTCCGGGTAGCCCTCGTAGCCGCCCGTGGAACGGGACTTGAGCCGGACCGGCTGCTCCCGGTCGACGCCGTTGTCGGCGCCCTTGAGGTAGTGGTCGAACCAGCGCCCGGTGTCGGTCCACACGTCGTTGGGCAGTCCGAGCAGCCCGGTCAGCTCGGCGGTGGCGTGGTCGCCGGGGCGCAGCTCCAGCCGCTTGGGGCCCTTCAACTTCTCGTAGAAGTCGGCGTACTGGTTGGGCGGGAAGATCGTGTCGCCCCAGGCGTTGGCCATCATGACCGCGGCGCCGTTCTTGTTGAGTTGGTCCACGTATGTTGCGGGCGAACGTTTCTTCCCCCAGTTGATGAGGTCTTGTTCCTTGGCCAGGTTCGAGGCGTAGAAGTCGTTGAAGACCTGGCGGACCTCGGGGTCCTGACGGCCGGTGACCAGGCTCGCCCCGTCCAGCAGCGCGGCGGCCTGGACGTGCTGGGTGCGGCCCGAGTAGATCGAGCCGATCAGGTCGGCCCAGCCGCTGAGGGCCGCGACCGCCTTGATGCGCTTGTCGTGCGCGGCGGCGATGAGGCTGATGCCAGCGCCGTAGGAGACGCCCGCCATGCCGATGTGCCGTGAGTCGGCAGGGGTGTTGGCGAGCGCCCAGTCGATGACCTTGGAGGCGTCGGCCGTGTCGGCCGGTCCCGCCACTTCTATCTCGCCGCCGGACTGCCAGAAGCCGCGGACGTTGTAACTGACCACGACATAACCGGAGTTGGCGAGCTTCTGGGCCTGTGCGAGGTACTCGACCTGGGGCAGGGCCCAGCTCGTGGGGAGCACGAGCAGCGGGTAGCGGTGTGAACCGTCCGCGCCCGCGGGCGTGATGACGTTCGCCTTCAGGACCGTGCCGCCGTCGCCGGTGATGTCGACGAAGCGGATGCCGTCCGCGGCCTGTGCGGCGGGGGCGAGCCCGAGGGCACTGCCGGCGATCAGCGTCGCCGACACGGCGCCCACGGCGGTCGTACGCAGGGCCTTACGAGCGTGTCCCACGGGCCACTCCTCACTCGTGTAAGTGCAAAGTGACCAGACGGTAACCTCGGGTGCCTACCGCAAGTAACCCGTCGGTAAGTTACGTGCCAGTAACGATTGTTGAATTGTGTCGGATCTCAGGACGCGCGGTGCGCATTGCGCGCAGCTGTGCTGGTCGCGGGCAACTCCGTCCGCGCCGCACGCGTCACGTCCGCCACCAGCTCCACCACATCCGGGCCGTACGCCTGCGAGTTGACGACCTTCAGCAGGACGACGAAGGAGCTGTTGCCGTGCTTGCGGGCGAGGCGTTCGTGGTTGCGGGCCAGATAGCGGGTGGCGGCCTGGTTGGTGATGGCGGTCTGACCGCAGAAGAGGAAGACGGGGCGGGTGTTGGGGCTCTGGCCGACGGTCAGCCGGGCGAGGAGCGCGTACTCCTCCCTGCCCGGCTCCACCCGGTAGCGCTCGGTGCCGACCTGGAAGGCGCCGCGGTCGGGGCCGGGTTCGGCGTCCACGTTCACCCGCACCCCCGGAAGCATGGAGGCCAGATGCGCCACCATGCGCCGGTTGGACGCGGGGCCGCCCACGCAGAACTCGGTGCGCTCGCCGAAGCCCTGACGGGCCGCGTCATGCGCGAGTATCTGGGCGTGGGCGTTGCAGTCCTTGATGAGGGCCGCGAGTTCGAGGAGAGCGAACACGTCGTAGCGCATCACCGTCAGTTCGGGCCCGCCGGCGCCCCGGTTCACCACCAGCAGCGACTCGGAGTTGTCCGGCAGCCCGAAGAACGCCTGCTTACGGCGGAGCCTGCGCTTCCACAGGTAGGTACGGGCCAGCCAGCCGAGCGCGGCGGACAGCCCGGCGGCGACCACACCCAGGACGATGTTGCGTACGTCGTCAGTCATGTGCGCGCATGGTAGCGGGCCCCGGGAAACCCGTGTTCGAGTCGTTCCTGACGAGAGCATGTCGTTGGATTAAGCTGCGCGGACGGTCCCTCACCGGAGGTGCGCATGCGTCGTCCTGTGGCACGGAAACTGTCGGTCCTGGCGGTCTCTGCCGCCGTGGTGTCGGTGGGAGCGGCGGCGCCGCCCTCCGCACCGGCGAGCAGCACTCCCACGAAAGTCCCGGTCGCCGTCGGCTACGGCGGCGCGGTCTCCAGCGTCGACGCGGACGCCTCCGCCGCGGGCATCGAGGTCCTGAAGAAGGGCGGCAACGCCGTCGACGCGGCCGTCGCCACCGCCGCCGCCCTCGGCGTCACCGAGCCCTACTCGTCCGGCATCGGAGGCGGCGGCTTCTTCGTCTACTACGACGCCAAGTCCCGTACGGTGCACACCATCGACGGCCGCGAGACCGCGCCGCTGAGCGCCGACTCGAACCTCTTCGTGGAGAACGGCAAGCCTCTCTCCTTCGCCGACGCCGTCAGCAGCGGGCTGAGCGTGGGCACGCCCGGCTCACCCGCCACCTGGCAGACCGCGCTCGACCAGTGGGGGAGCAGGAGACTCGGGACGGTGCTCGAGCCCGCCGAGCGGATCGCCCGCCACGGCTTCACCGTCGACGACACCTTCCGCTCGCAGACCGCCTCGAACGAGACGCGCTTCCGCTACTTCCCGGACACGGCGAAGCTGTTCCTGCCGGGCGGACGGCTCCCGGAGGTGGGCTCCACCTTCAAGAACCCCGAACTGGCCCGCACTTACCAGGAGTTGGCGAAGAAGGGCGTCGGCGCGATCTACCACGGCGACCTCGGCAGGGACATCGTCCGCACCGTGAACAAGCCGCCGGTCGATCCTTCCTCGGGCTGGAACGCCCGCCCCGGCAAGCTCTCCCAGAAGGACCTCGCGGTCTACCGCGCCAAGCTGCAGGCGCCCACGAAGACCTCGTACCGCGGCCTCGGCGTCTACTCCATCGCGCCCTCCTCCTCCGGCGGCACCACCGTCGGCGAAGCGCTCAACATCATGGAGAAGACGGACCTGTCGAAGGCGAGTGAGGCCCAGTATCTGCACCACTACATCGAGGCCAGCCGGATCGCCTTCGCGGACCGCGGGCGCTGGGTCGGCGACCCCGCCTTCGAGGACGTACCGACGAAGGACCTGCTCTCCCAGCGGTTCGCCGACTCGCGGGCGTGCCTGATCAAGGACGACGCCGTGCTCACCAGCCCGCTGGCGCCCGGTGATCCGCGGCATCCGGCGCCGTGCGCCTCCGGCGGTACGGCGGCTCCGACGACGTACGAGGGCCAGAACACGACCCATCTGACGGTGGCCGACAAGTGGGGGAACGTCGTCTCGTACACGCTCACCATCGAGCAGACCGGCGGCAGCGCGATGACCGTGCCGGGCCGCGGCTTCCTGCTCAACAACGAGCTGACGGACTTCTCCTTCACCCCCGCCAACCCGGCCGTGCACGACCCGAACCTGCCGGGGCCGGGCAAGCGTCCCCGGTCGTCGATCTCGCCGACGATCGTGCTGGACCGGCACAACAAGCCGGTGGTGGCGCTGGGTTCACCCGGTGGGGCGACGATCATCACCACCGTGCTGCAGACGCTGACCGAGTTTCTCGACCGGGGGCTGCCGCTCGTGGACGCGATCGCGGCGCCGCGGGTGAGTCAGCGGAATGCCGCGACCACGGAGATGGAGCCGGCGCTGTACAACGACACCAGTCCGTCCGGCCTCAGGGCTCAACTGGAGGGTATTGGGCACTCGTTCACGTTGAACCCGGAGATCGGGGCGGCGACTGGAGTGCAGCGGTTGCCGGGTGGGAAGTGGTTGGCTGCGGCTGAGACCGTGCGGCGTGGGGGTGGGTCGGCGCAGGTGGTGGAGCCTGCGCCGTAGTTGGGCGGCTGCGGGTGCGTGGGGGCTGGTCGCGCAGTTCCCCGCGCCCCTAAAGGCGTTCAGCTGTACGGAACTCCAAGTGGTTGTCCGTCATGTCCACCGTCACTCGGCCGCCCTCCTGGATCCGGCCGTCCAGCAGGAGCCGGGAGAGCTGGTTGTCGACCTCGCGTTGGATGGTGCGGCGCAGGGGGCGGGCGCCGTACTCGGGCTGGTGGCCCCGTTCGGCGAGCCAGTCCACCGCCGCGTCCGTGAACTCGACCGTGATGCCCTGCGCCTGCGTCAGGCGGCGGGTCTTCTCCAGCAACAGGTTGGTGATCTGCCGGAGTTGATCGCCCGTCAGGCGGCGGAAGACGACGATCTCGTCGATGCGGTTGAGGAACTCCGGGCGGAAGTGCTCGCGCAGCGGGCGCAGGATCTGCTCGCGCCGTGCCTCCTCGTCGGCGTCCGCGTCGCCCGGTCCGAAGCCGATGCCGGTGCCGCGCCTGCCGATCGCCTCGGAGCCCAGGTTGCTGGTCATCACGATGACCGTGTTGGTGAAGTCGACCGTGCGGCCCTGGGAGTCGGTCAGCCGTCCGTCGTCGAGCACCTGGAGCAGGATGTTGAAGACGTCCGGGTGCGCCTTCTCCACCTCGTCGAGCAGGAGCAGCGAGTACGGGTGGCGGCGTACGACCTCGGTCAGCTGGCCCGCCTCCTCGTGGCCGACGTAGCCGGGCGGGGCGCCGACCAGCCGGCTGACGGTGTGCCGTTCCTGGTACTCGCTCATGTCCAGGCGGACCATGCGCTCCTCGCTGCCGAAAAGGGCCTCGGCGAGGGCGCGGGCCAGCTCGGTCTTGCCGACGCCGGTCGGCCCGAGGAAGAGGAAGCTGCCGATCGGCCGTTCCGGACTCGCGAGCCCGGCGCGGGAGCGCAGGATCGCCTCCGAGACCACGCTGACGGCCTCCTCCTGCCCGACGACCCGCTCGTGCAGATGTTCCTCCAGGCCGAGCAGCTTCTCCTTCTCCTCCTGGGTGAGGCTGCTGACCGGGATGCCCGTCTGCCGGGAGACCACCTCGGCGATCGCCTCGGCGGTGACCTCCAGCTGTCCTTCGTCGGCCCTGTCCCCGTCGCCGGTGTCCGCGACGCGCTGCTTCAACTCCGCGATTCGGTCGCGCAGTTGCATCGCCCGCTCGTACTGCTCGTCGGCGACCGACTGGTCCTTGTCACAGGTCAGCTGCTCGATCTCGCGCTCCAGGGCGCGTACGTCCGTGCCCTTCGTGCGCGCCCGCAGCCGCACCCTGGCGCCCGCCTGGTCGATCAGGTCGATGGCCTTGTCGGGCAGCCGCCGGTCGGTGAGATAGCGGTCGGACAGCTCCACGGCGGCGACCAGGGCCTCGTCGGTGTAGCGGACCTGGTGGTGCGCCTCGTAGCGGTCGCGCAGCCCGCGCAGGATCTCGATCGTGTCCGGCACGGACGGCTCGGGCACCAGGATCGGCTGGAAGCGGCGGGCGAGGGCCGCGTCCTTCTCGATGCGGCGGTACTCCTCCAGGGTCGTGGCGCCGACGATGTGCAGTTCGCCGCGGGCCAGGGCCGGCTTGAGGATGTTGCCCGCGTCCATGGTCCCGCCGCCCTCGCCGCCGCTCCCGGCGCCGACGACGGTGTGCACCTCGTCGATGAAGACGATCAACTGGTCGGAGTGCGCCCGGATCTCACCGACGATGTTGTTCAGGCGCTCTTCGAAGTCGCCGCGGTAACGGGTGCCGGCGACGACGCCGGTGAGGTCGAGCGCGACGACCCTTCGCCCGATCAGCACGTCGGGTACGTCCCCGTCGGCGATCCGCTGGGCGAGGCCCTCCACGATGGCGGTCTTGCCGACGCCCGCGTCACCGATGAGCACCGGGTTGTTCTTGCCGCGCCGCGACAGGACCTCGATGGTCTGCTCGATCTCCTCGTCGCGTCCGATCACCGGGTCGATACGGCCCTGCCGGGCCAGGTCGGTGAGATCGCGGCCGTACTTGTCGAGGGTGGGCGTACCCGTGGCCGGCTGCTCGCCGCGGCTCTGGCCGGTCTCCGGTGCTTCGGGCGGCCGTCCGGTGGGCGCGAAGCGGGCCGAGTTGAGGATGTGGCCCGCGGCCGAGTCGGGGTTCGCGGCCAGGGCGCTGAGGACATGCTCGGGGCCGATGTAGCCGGCGCCGCCGGCCCGCGCGAGGTCGTGCGCGTCGAGCAGGGCGCGCTTGACCGCGGGGGTCAGGGAGAGCGAGGTGGGCGGCGGGGCCTCCTCGGCCGTGTGCTGGGCCGGGCCGGAGCGCTCGTCGATCTCCGTGGCCAGGGAGTCGGGGTCCGCACCGGCCCGGCTGAGCAGGCTCCGGGTCGGCTCGGCGGCCAGCGCGGCCCGCAGCAGATGCTGGGTTTCGAGGTCCCGGCTGCCGTGCTCGGCGGCGTACTGCGCGGCCTCGCGGACCAGCTCCCGTGCGGGTTGACTGAGCAGTCTCCCGATGTCGATCTGACGGGGCCCCGGGCGGGGGCCGCCGAAGAAGCGGGCGAGGAATTCGCCGAAGGGGTCGTAACCCTCAGGACCACTGAAACCGCTGCTCATGGCCTTCCGTTCCGGCGTCCCGACGGGCGGTCCGGGACGCGCTCGCTGATCGACGTGCCGGCCCGTGCGAGTGCCCCGACAGGGCCCGGTTCACACCACCTTCGCACGCCGAATGGGCGGGGGCACGTTCACGGACACCCGGGGTGTGCCCGCACGTTCACGGGTGCGGGGGGCATTGTGCCCGCTCGCCCCGGGTGCCCCCCATCTGTGAGCCGTGCCGGGCCGCCCGTGCCGGACCGGTCCCGTGTCGGTCGGTCCGTGCCGGATCACTCCGCGTCAGCCCGCCTGTGCCGGACCGCCCCGTGCCGGTCCGTTCGCCGGATCACCCGCGTCAGCCCACCCGTGCCGGACCGCCGAGTCGGACCACCCCGTGTCGGTCCGTACGCCGGACCACCCGTGCCCGTCCACCCCGTGCCCGGCCAGTCCGTGCCGGACCGCTTGCGTCAGCCCACCCGTGCCCGACCACACCGTCCCGGCCCACTCGCGTCAGCCCATCCGGGCGTCAGCCCACCCATCCCGCTCCACCCGTCTCAGCCCACCGGCTTCCGCTCGGTCAGGATTCGTGGCCCGGCGTTTGTGATCGCCACCGTGTGTTCGGTGTGGGCTGCGCGGGAGCCGTCGTTCGTGCGGAGGGTCCAGCCGTCGGCTGCCGCGTGGTAGTCGTCGCTTCCGCCGGCGATCAGCATCGGCTCGATCGCGATGACCATGCCGTGACGCAGGGGGAAGCCGCGGCCCGGGCGCCCCTCGTTCGGGACCCCCGGGTCCTCGTGCATGGCGCGGCCCACGCCGTGCCCGCCGAAGTCCTGGGGGATGCCGTATCCGCCGTCCCGGCACACCGTGCCGACCGCGTGCGCGATGTCCCCGACGCGGTTGCCGACGACCGCCGCCGCGATGCCCGCGGCCAGGGCGCGCTCGGCCGTCTCGATCAGCCGTA
Source organism: Streptomyces plumbidurans (assembly GCF_019857225.1). Taxonomy (GTDB): domain Bacteria; phylum Actinomycetota; class Actinomycetes; order Streptomycetales; family Streptomycetaceae; genus Streptomyces; species Streptomyces plumbidurans. The sequence continues at coordinate 72,267 of NZ_JAFJSY010000023.1, read as the reverse complement.
CGTCCGCCGGGTTCGGCTCACCGACGACGAAGCTGATCGCCGAGTCGCCCACCCAGCCGTTCAGTTCGGCACCGCAGTCGATCGAGACCAGGTCGCCGTCGCGCAGCCGGTAGCCGGTCGGGACGCCGTGCACGATCGCGTCGTTCACGGAGGCGCAGATCACGGCGGGGAAGGGGACCGGCGCGAAGGAGGGGCGGTAGCCCAGGAAGGGGGAGGAGGCACCGGCCTCCCGCAGCACCCCGCGGGCCACCTCGTCCAGCTCCAGCAGGGAAACACCCACGTCGGCTGCGTGCCGAACGGCCGTCAGGGCCCGCCCGACCACCTGTCCCGCTTCGTACATGGCGTCGATCGATGTATCTGTCTTCAGTTCCACCATGCCAATTAATATACCGGCTTGTTCGACCGGCTTGAAATCCCGGCTTAGAATGACGGCATGGTGCGCACCCCTCTCACCCCCGAAGAGCGTGAACGCGGCGAGCGGCTCGGCCGGATGCTCCGTGAAGCCCGTGGCGGCCGGAGCATGACGGACGTGGCCGCACAGGCGGGCATCTCCGCGGAGACGCTCCGCAAGATCGAGACCGGGCGAGCCCCGACCCCGGCCTTCTTCACCGTCGCCGCGCTCGCCCGCGCCCTCGGCCTGTCCATGGACGATCTGGTCGAGCGGTGCGCGCTGCTGCCCGTCTGAGGTCGCGCTGCTGCCCGTGTGAGGTCGCGCTGCTGTCCGTGTGAGGCTGCGATGCTTTCCGTGTGCGGGGCCGCGCGCACCTGTCGCGATCGCCCGCCGAGGTGTCTGCACGCCGCTCGAAAACTCCCCGTAGCACCGCCGTAACACAACTGGTGTTGCCTACGGGACCGGAGCACTCCGGTCAGGCGGGAGTCGAGCGATGGCTGTGGATCAACTCCCGGGCCGGGTCCGGGAGTTCGCGAACTACCTGAACGACCTGCTGGCGCGCCTCGACCAGCGCGGCGGCTGGTGCGCCGTGTTCTGGCAGCGCGACCCCGACGGTATGCGGGCCTGTCTCGACGGGCGTGAGGTGCCGCCCTGGGACGTGGTGGAGGCACTGCTGCATGACTTCGCCACGGTGTACGGTCCACGGGCCGCTACCGGCGAACAGGAGCGGGCGCGCCCCCTGCACGCCGCCGCGATGTCCGCGTACGACGACCGCCCCGGCGGCCGGGAGGCCCTCGGTGACCGGTTGGACGCGATGCTCCGCGAACAGCGCCTCGCCGCCGAACGTCAGGCGCAACTGGGCCGCCGGCTCGCAGCCGCCGCCACCCGGCAGGAGGCCGATACCCTCCGGCTCGACCTCGCCTGGGCCCACGACGACCACGAACGGGCCACCGCCCGCTGCGCCGAACTCCGCTCCCGCATGGCCGAGTTGGACACTCGCCTCCGCGCGCGCACCCCGCCCCGCACCCCCGAGCCGGAGCGTCAGCTCCGGCCCACCGCTCCGATCGAGCCCGTCCTCACCCGCACCGCTCCGATCAAGCCCGCCCCCACCCGCACCGCTCCGGTCGAGCCCACCCCCACTCCCCGCTCGACCGCCCCCGAACCCCCAGTCACCCCCGAACCGGAGCCCCCGGCCCCCGTCGACGCCCCACCCCCCGCCCCCGCCCGGCGCAAGCGTCGCCGCGGCAGCGCCCGCTTCGCCGGTCTGGCCGACGAGGAGGCCGCCCCCGTCGTCGTACCGCCCGGTGCGACCCCGGTCCCGTCCGATCGCGGCGCGGACGGGCGCACCCCGCGCGGTGCCCGGTTCGCCGGGGCCGCCGAGGCTCCCGACGGGCCGGAGCCGCAGGTCGAGGCGGTGGACGCGGACGGGGTGCGCGAGGTCGCGGGCGTCGTCGACAGGCTCGTACGGCTGCGGGCCGAGGGTCGTAGCGGCGAGGCGCACGTGCTGCTCGCCGAGGCCGCCCAGTGGCCGCCCGCCCGCCTCCCGCTGCTCGCCGACGCGCTGTGGAACGCCGGGCTCGGCGCCGACTGGGCGACCCTGCTGTGGGAGACCGTGTCGCTGCCCGTGGAGCGGCTGGTCGCGGTGGCGGACGCGCTGGCCGCGGCCGGGCGCGGTGGCGACGGCGAGCAGATCCTGCGGCAGGGCGTCGCGCGGCCCGCCGACGAGACCGGGCGGGCCGTGCTGGCGCTGGCCGCCGAGGGCCGCCACCGCGAGGTGCGGGCGCTGCTCGACGCGTACGTCCACGTCCGTACCCCCGAGGAGGCCGCCCGCAGCGCCGGGCCCGACCCGCAGATCCTCGTACCGCTCCTGCTGGAGGCGGCGCGGGGCGTCTCGGAAGAGCGACACTGGGATCTGGTGCACGCCCTCCGGGTCGCCGGACTCGCCCCCTGACACCCTCCCACCGGCCGCGACGCTCACCCACAGGAGTGCGAAACATGATCGAGTCCGCGGGTTGACGGCGATGGTCTTGGCAAGGCCCTCCCGGAGGCTTACGTTCATCCCTCTACGGCCTCATCTACGGGCGTAGAGGCTCTGACGACCCGCCGAAGGAGCAGCTCATGGCCAACGTTGTACGTGCCGCTCTGGTCCAGGCCACCTGGACCGGCGACACCGAGTCCATGGTCGCGAAACACGAGGAGCACGCCCGCGAGGCGGCCCGGCAGGGTGCGAAGATCATCGGATTCCAGGAGGTCTTCAACAGCCCCTACTTCTGTCAGGTCCAGGAACCCGAGCACTACCGCTGGGCGGAGCCGGTGCCCGACGGGCCCACCGTGAGCCGGATGCAGGAACTCGCCCGCGAGACCCGCATGGTGATCGTCGTGCCGGTCTTCGAGGTCGAGCAGTCCGGCTTCTACTACAACACCGCGGCCGTGATCGACGCCGACGGCACCTTCCTCGGCAAGTACCGCAAGCACCACATCCCGCAGGTCAAGGGCTTCTGGGAGAAGTACTACTTCAAGCCCGGCAACGTCGGCTGGCCGGTCTTCGACACCGCCGTCGGCAAGGTCGGCGTCTACATCTGCTACGACCGCCACTTCCCCGAGGGCTGGCGGCAACTCGGCCTGGGCGGAGCCCAGTTGGTGTACAACCCGTCGGCCACCCACCGCGGTCTGTCCTCCTACCTCTGGAAGCTGGAACAGCCGGCCGCGGCCGTCGCCAACGAGTACTTCATCGCCGCGATCAACCGCGTCGGCCAGGAGGAGTACGGGGACAACGACTTCTACGGCACGTCCTACTTCGTCGACCCGCGCGGACAGTTCGTCGGCGAGACCGCCAGCGACAGCAAGGAGGAACTCGTGGTCCGCGACCTCGACTTCGACGTGATCGAGGAGGTCAGGCAGCAGTGGGCGTTCTACCGCGACCGCCGGCCCGACGCCTACGAGGGGCTGGTGCAGCCGTGAGCGACCTGTACGCACGCCACCGTTCGGTCCTGCCCGACTGGCTCGCCCTCTACTACGAGGACCCGCTGGAGATCACGCACGGCGAGGGCCGGCACGTCTGGGACGCGGACGGCAACAAGTACCTCGACTTCTTCGGCGGCATCCTGACGACCATGACGGCGCACGCGCTGCCCGAGGTCACCAAGGCGATGACCAAGCAGGCCGGGCGGATCCTGCACTCGTCGACGCTCTACCTCAACCGCCCGATGGTCGAACTCGCCGAGCGCATCGCCCAGTTGAGCGGCATCCCGGACGCCCGTGTCTTCTTCACCACCTCCGGCACCGAGGCCAATGACACCGCCCTGCTGCTCGCCACGGCCTACCGGCGCAGCAACACCCTGCTGGCGATGCGCAACAGCTACCACGGCCGCTCCTTCAGCGCGGTCGGCATCACCGGCAACCGCGGCTGGTCCCCGACCTCGCTGTCCCCGCTGCAGACCCTCTACGTCCACGGCGGCGTCCGCACCCGCGGCCCGTACGCCTCCCTCGGCGACGAGGAGTTCATCGCCGCCTGCGTCGAGGACCTGAAGGACCTGCTCGGGCACACCCGCGCGCCCGCGGCCCTGATCGCCGAGCCGATCCAGGGCGTCGGCGGCTTCACCTCGCCGCCCGACGGCCTCTACGCCGCTTTCCGCGAAGTGCTCGCCGAGCGCGGCATCCTGTGGATCGCCGACGAGGTGCAGACCGGATGGGGCCGCACCGGCGACCACTTCTGGGGCTGGCAGGCGCACGGGCAGAACGGTCCGCCGGACCTGCTCACCTTCGCCAAGGGCATCGGCAACGGCAGCTCCATCGGCGGGGTCGTCGCCCGCGCCGAGATCATGAACTGCCTGGACTCCAACAGCATTTCGACGTTCGGCGGCACCCAGATCACCATGGCGGCGGGCCTCGCCAACCTCGCCTATCTGCTGGAGCACGACCTCCAGGGCAACGCCCGGCGCGTCGGCGGGCTGCTCATCGAGCGGCTGCGGGCCGTCGCCGCGCAGGTCCCGCATGTACGGGAGGTGCGCGGCCGGGGGCTGATGGTCGGCGTCGAGCTGGTGAAACCGGGGACCGACGAGGCCGATCCGGACGCGGCGAGCGCCGTCCTGGAGGCCACCCGCGCCGAGGGGCTGCTCATCGGCAAGGGCGGCGGCCACAACACCAGCGCCCTGCGCATCGCCCCGCCGCTGTCGCTGACGGTCGCGGAGGCCGAGGAGGGCGCCGCGATCCTGGAGCGCGCTCTGAGGAGCCTGTCGTAGCAGTGCACTGAGCAAGGGAAGCCGGCCATGACCACCACCTTCGGGACCCTCGAACCCGCCCTGTCGGTGCGCCAGGTGCTGACCCTGGAGCGCGTGCTCGCCGGGGAGCCCGAGGTGGTGGCGGGCGCGGGCCAGCTCGACCGTCCGGTGCGCTGGGTGCATGTCGCCGAGGCGCCCGACGTGGGCGTGATGCTCACCGGCGGCGAGATGGTGCTCACCACCGGCGTGCTGCTGGCAGGCGACGAGGAGAAGCAGGCCGAGTACATCCGCTCGCTGCACCGCGCGGAGGCGGCGGCCGTCGTGCTCGGCCTCGGCCGGGCCTTTCCGGCCGCGCCGGAGGTGATGCGCCGGGCCGCCGAGCGGTGCGGGCTGCCCATGGTGGTCCTCCACCGGCCCTTCCCCTTCGCGGAGTTGACGGAGGAGGTGCAGGCCCGGCTGGTGCGGCGCAAGTTCGCCGCCGTCAGCCTCTCGGAGTCCGTACGCACCGCCCTGACCGGACTCATCACCGCGGGCGCCCCGCTGCAGCGGCTGCTCGACGAGGTCGCCCAGCACAGCGCCTGTCCGGTCGTCGTCACCAACCTCGCCCATCGCGTCCTCGCCACGGCGGGGGAGCGGCCCGCCGTCGACGACGTGCTGCGCGACTGGGAGCGCATCGCCCGGCAGGCCGGCGGCAGCGAGGGCGACGGCTGGATCCGCGCCGAGCTCGGCGGGCGCGGTGAGCGCTGGGGCGAGATCATGCTGTGCGGCTACCGCGGCGACACCGCCACCGGGCGGGTCCTCGCCGACCGGGCCGCCGAGGCCCTCGTGCTGCACCGCATGCTCGGCGGCACCTCGGCCCACACCTGGGAGGAGCAGTCGGCGCAGAGCCTGCTGACCGACCTGGTCAGCGGGGTCGTACCGGCCCGTCAGCTGCTGCCACGCGCGCGTGCCGCGGGCCTGCCGGTCAACCGGCGCACCTTCGTGCCACTGGTCGTGCACGACGGCGATGCGGCTCAACTGGAGCGCGTCCTGCGCCTGGTGGGCCTGTCCGGTCTCGTCGCCGAACTCGCCGACGGCGCCACCGCCGTACTTCTGAGCCTGGCCCGGGACCAGAACGCCTCGGTGCTCGTGGCGAACTTCGCGGCCCGGCTGCGCTCGGAGGCCGCCCGGACGGTCGTGGCCGCCGCCGATCCGCGCACCGCCTGGGACGACGTGCCGACGGGACTGCGCGAGGCACAGCACGTCGCGGAGGCGGTCGCGGACTCCTCGGCCGCCCTCGACCTCCCGGCCGTCGTACGCCTGCGGGACGTCCATCTGCGGGGCCTGATACGGCTGTTGCGGGACGATCCGCAGGTGCAGTCCTTTGCGGAACGGGAGTTGGACGGGCTGCTGTGCCCGGACGGCGACGACCTGCTGTCCGTGCTGCGCACCTATCTCGCCACCGGCCGCAACAAGTCCCGCACCGCCCAGCTCCACCACGTCTCCCGGCCCGCGCTCTACCGCCGGCTGGAAGCCATACAGGGCCGGCTCGGCGTCGATCTCGACGACTTCGAACAGGCCGCATCGGTGCACATCGCGCTCCTCGCGCATGACGCGCAACAGAGCTGAAACACATCACTACCTGGGGAAACGGCGGTGAGACATGGACCTTCGAGAGGGTGACACCGTGACACGCCGCCGGGTGACATGCGTGACACCGTGCAACTCAAAGACGACTTCCGGACTTCCTACGCTCCTCGGACACCCAGCGACCGGAGGTCCCGATGAGCCGAGTGATCCGTGCCGCCCTCTTCCAGACCGCGTGGACGGGCGACAAGGAATCGATGATCCAGGTGCACGAGCAGGCGGCCCGCGACGCGGCCGCGCAGGGTGCCCAGATCCTGTGCTTCCAGGAGCTGTTCTACGGACCGTACTTCTGCCAGGTCCAGGACAAGGCGTTCTACGAGTACGCCGAGCGCATCCCGGACGGCCCGATCGTCAAGCGCTTCCAGGCGCTGGCCGAGGAACTGCACCTCGTCCTGATCCTGCCGATGTACGAGGAGGAGCAGCCCGGCGTCCTCTACAACACGGCCGCGGTGATCGACGCGGACGGCTCGTACCTCGGCAAGTACCGCAAGCACCACATCCCCCAGGTGCAGGGATTCTGGGAGAAGTTCTACTTCCGTCCCGGCAACTCGGGCTGGCCAATCTTCGAGACGGCCGTCGGCCGCATCGGCGTCTACATCTGCTACGACCGCCACTTCCCGGAGGGCTGGCGGGCGTTGGGCCTTGGCGGCGCGGAGATCGTCTTCAACCCGTCGGCCACCTCGCGCGGACTCTCCCGCTACCTGTGGCAGTTGGAGCAGCCGGCGGCGGCCGTCGCCAACGAGTACTTCGTCGGCGCGATCAACCGCGTCGGCGTGGAGGAGCTGGGCGACAACGACTTCTACGGGACCTCGTACTTCGTGGACCCGGAGGCCCAGTTCGTCGGCGAGGTCGCCTCCGAGAAGGAGACCGAACTCGTCGTCCGCGACCTGGACCTGGCCAAGCTGCGCGAGGTGCGCGACCGCTGGCAGTTCTTCCGCGACCGCCGTCCCGACGCGTACCACCCGCTGACCGCCCCCTGACCGAACCGTTCACCCCGACCGGACCGTTCACCCTGGCAGGAGAGGGACCATGAGCAGCCGTACCGTCATCCGCGGTGGCCTCGTCATCACCGCGTCCGACGAGATCCATGCCGACGTGCTGATCGAGGACGGCCGCATCGCCGCCCTCGCCGCCTCCGGCACCCCCGCGGCCGAGGCGTTCACCGCCGAGAGCGTCATCGACGCCACCGGGAAGTACGTCATCCCCGGTGGCGTCGACGGCCATACCCACATGGAGATGCCGTTCGGCGGCACCTACGCCTCCGACACCTTCGAGACCGGCACCCGGGCCGCCGCCTGGGGCGGCACGACGACCATCGTCGACTTCGCCATCCAGACCGTCGGCCAGTCCCTGCGCGAGGGCCTGGACGCCTGGCACGCCAAGGCGGAGGGCAACTGTGCGATCGACTACGGCTTCCACATGATCGTCTCCGATGTGAGGCAGGAGACGCTCAAGGAGATGGACCTGCTGGTACAGGAGGGGGTGACCTCCTTCAAGCAGTTCATGGCCTACCCCGGCGTCTTCTACAGCGACGACGGCCAGATCCTGCGCGCCATGCAACGCGCCGCCGAGAACGGCGGACTGATCATGATGCACGCCGAGAACGGCATCGCGATCGACGTCCTCGTCGAACAGGCGCTGGCACGCGGCGAGACCGACCCCCGCTACCACGGCGAGGTCCGCAAGGCCCTGCTGGAGGCCGAGGCCACCCACCGCGCCATCAGGCTCGCGCAGGTCGCGGGCGCCCCGCTCTACGTCGTGCACGTCTCCGCCATCGAGGCGGTCGCCGAACTGGCCCGGGCGCGCGACGAGGGGCTGCCCGTCTTCGGCGAGACCTGCCCGCAGTACCTCTTCCTGTCCACCGACAACCTCGCCGAACCCGACTTCGAGGGCGCCAAGTACGTGTGCAGCACACCGCTGCGGCCCAAGGAGCACCAGGCCGCCCTGTGGCGGGGGCTGCGCACCAACGACCTCCAGGTAGTCTCCACCGACCACTGCCCCTTCTGCTTCGTGGGCCAGAAGGAACTCGGCCGGGGCGACTTCTCCAAGATCCCCAACGGTATGCCGGGCGTCGAGAACCGCATGGACCTGCTCCACCAGGCCGTCGTCGAGGGGCACATCAGCCGCCGCCGCTGGATCGAGATCGCCTGCGCCACCCCGGCCCGCATGTTCGGCATGTACCCGAAGAAGGGCACCATCGCGCCGGGCGCCGACGCCGACGTGGTCGTCTACGACCCGCAGGCCGAGCAGGTCATCTCCGCCGAGACGCACCACATGAACGTCGACTACTCGGCGTACGAGGGCAGGCGCACGACCGGCCGGGTCGAGACGGTCCTCTCGCGCGGCGAGGTCGTCATCAACGAGCGGGAGTACACCGGACGCGCCGGTCACGGCGTCTACACCCCGCGCTCCACCTGTCAGTACCTCAACTAGGAGTGGCGCCATGGACTTCGGACTCGTCCTGCAGACCGACCCGCCCGCCTCCAGGGTCGTCAGCCTGATGAAGCGCGCCGAGCGCAACGGCTTCACCCACGGCTGGACCTTCGACTCCGCCGTGCTGTGGCAGGAGCCGTTCGTGATCTACAGTCAGATCCTCGCGAACACCGAGAAGTTGAGCGTGGGGCCGATGGTCACCAACCCCGGCACCCGCACCTGGGAGGTCACCGCCTCCACCTTCGCCACCCTCAACGACATGTTCGGCAACCGCACCGTCTGCGGCATCGGTCGCGGCGACTCCGCGATGCGTGTCGCGGGCCGCAAGCCCAACACTCTGGCCCGCATCAGCGACGCCATGAAGGTCATCCGCTCCCTCGCCCGCGGTGACGAGGCGGACCTCGGCGGCACGGTCGTCAAATTCCCCTGGGTCAAGCCGGGCGCCCAACTGCCCGTGTGGATGGCCGCGTACGGCCCCAAGGCGCTGAAGATGACCGGCGAGGAGGCCGACGGCTTCATCCTCCAGCTGGCGGACCTGTATCTGACGCAGTACATGGTCAAGGCGGTGAAGGACGCCGCCCGCGCGGCAGGCCGCAACCCCGACGACGTCACGATCTGCGTCGCGGCCCCCGCCTACGTCACCGCGGACGACTCGCCCGAGGCGCTCGCCCACGCCCGCGAGCAGTGCCGCTGGTTCGGCGGCATGGTCGGCAACCATGTCGCCGACCTCGTCTCCAAGTACGGCGAGCACTCCGCGCAGGTCCCCGAGGAACTCACCGACTACATCAAGGCGCGCGAGGGGTACGACTACTCCCACCACGGCCGCAGCGACAACCCCGACACCCGGTTCGTCCCCGACGAGATCGTCGACCGGTTCTGCCTCATCGGCCCGGTCGAGGCACACATCGAGAAGCTGAACGCACTGCGCGAGCTGGGCGTCGACCAGTTCGCCGTCTACGACATGCACGACGCGCAGGAGGCCGTGATCGACGCCTACGGCAACAAGGTCATCCCGGCGGTCAACGCCTGAGCCCCGTCCCGCGTCCCGACAGGGCGCCCAACTCACCGTCCCCCCACCCTCGTTCTCCCCCTCCCCACCTCCCCGGGGAGGGGGTGGCGGGCCCGCCCAGCCCCGCCGACCGCACGGCCTTCCGGACCTCACCTTGATCGATTGGCCTGCTCATGACTGACACCGCTCCCTCGGCCATACCACCGACAGCCCAAGTCACCCTGGACGACGGGCGCGTGGAGATCGCTCCCGGCGCTCCCATGCCCACCGGTCCGTACGCCAACGAGGACCTGCTCCCGGTTCCCGTCGAACGGCGCACCTGGACCACGTACAACTTCTCCGCCCTGTGGGTGGGCATGGCCCACAACACGGCCTCCTGGACGCTGGCCTCCGGTCTGATCGCCGTCGGCATGGACTGGAAGCAGGCGGTGTTCACCATCGCCCTGGCCAATGTGATCGTGCTGATCCCGATGCTGCTGACCGGACACGCGGGACCGAAGTACGGCATCCCCTTCCCGGTCTTCGCCCGCGCCTCCTTCGGCGTCCGGGGCGCCAACCTCCCCGCCGTCGTACGGGCGTTGGTGGCGTGCGGCTGGTTCGGCATCCAGACCTGGATCGGCGGCGAGGCGATCTACTTCCTGGCCGGCAAGCTGATCGGCAACGGCTGGTCCGACGCCGGGAAGATCGGCGGCTACGCCTGGACCATGTGGCTGTCGTTCGTGATCTTCTGGGTGATCCAGGTCGCCATCATCTACCGGGGCATGGAGACCATCCGCCGCTTCGAGAACTGGGCGGCGCCCTTCGTCATCGTCGGCGCGCTGGTGATGCTGTGGTGGATGAGCGACAAGGCCGGCGGCTTCGGACCGCTGCTCGACCAGCCCTCCAAGCTCGGCTGGGGCGGCGAGTTCTGGAAGCTGTTCTGGCCCTCGCTCATGGGCATGATCGGCTTCTGGTCCACGCTGTCGCTGAACATCCCGGACTTCACCCGCTACGGCAAGAGCCAGAGGGCGCAGACCTGGGGACAGGCGCTGGGCCTGCCGACCACGATGACGCTCTTCGCGTTCCTGTCCGTGCTCGTCACCTCCGGCTCGCAGGCCGTGTACGGCAAGACGATCTGGGACCCGGTGCAGCTCGCGTCCCAGACCGACAACGTCTTCGGCCTGCTGTACGCGCTGGTGACCGTGCTGGTCGCGACGCTCTCGGTGAACATCGCGGCCAACCTGGTCTCGCCGTCCTTCGACTTCTCCAACGTCGCGCCCCGCAAAGTCAGTTTCCGGGCCGGCGCACTGATCACCGCGGTGCTCGCCGTACTGATCTTCCCGTGGAAGCTGTACTCCGACCCGCAGGGCTACATCTTCACCTGGCTCGGACTGGTCGGCGGTCTGCTCGGCACGGTCGCCGGCATCCTCATCGCCGACTACTGGATCCTGCGCCGCGCCAGGCTCGACCTGGTCGACCTGTACCGCGCGGGCGGCCGCTACTGGTACGCGGGCGGCTGGAACTGGCGGGCCGTACTGGCCTTCGTGGTGGGCGGCGTCCTGGCGATCGGGGGCGCGAGCTTCAAACCACTGGTCGACGGACGGCCCATCCCGGCGCTGAGGTCGCTGGCCGACTACGGCTGGGCGGTCGGCCTCGGCACCTCGATGGTGCTGTATCTCGCCCTGATGCTGCTGCGCGGCCGGGAGGCGGAGCGCACCGCCTGAGGTGTGCGCGCGGGGGCGGCCGGTGCGGCTCAGCCGGCCTGGCCGCCCTTCAGGGTGGCGACCGCCTCCTTGGCGGCCTTGATGGCGCCCTTGTTGATCTCGTCCGTGCTGGGCGCCTCCTTCGTCTCGAAGTCGCTGCCGTTGTAGGTGATGGCCACCAGCACGTTGCCCACCCGCGAGATCACCACGCCCTCGCGCGTCTGCTGCTTGTTCTCCGTGGTCAGGTTCACCACGGAGTACCCCTCGTCACCGAGTCCGGGAACCGCCCCTCCGCCACTCTTGTCCGCGATCCGCTCCTTGTACGTCGTCTGTCCCGTCTCGTCCGAGTTCATGACCTCGTAGGAGACGTCGAGCCAGCGGTAGTCGTAGCCGTGCAGCGCGTTCCAGGAGCAGGTGCGGCGCAGCTTCTCGTCGGTCGACTTGATCTCCTTGCCCGCCGTCTTGGCGCCCGGGACCAGCGACTTGAGCGTCGCCGTGGACACGCTGCCGCAGGGCGAGGGCGCGGAGGAGTACGACTTGGACCGGGCCGTCGTGGCAGGGGCGGTGGCCGACTGGGTGCCGGTCTTCGGCGTCTCCTTGTGCTCGGCGGCCGGCGTCGCGGCGGGGCCGGACGACAGCGCCCAGCCGGCCGCCGCCAGCACGACGACCGGGGACAGACGCGCGGTCAGGGCGAGCGGCAGAGGGAAATCGCGCACGGCACACTTTTCGGTGGGGGACGGTGTGCGGACGTGGTCCGCACTGCGGACGGGGGCGCCAGTTTCACATGAGTCTCTGTGAGACGGAAGTGTCAACTCGCTCCGTGGCCGCGTGGTTACCGCTCGGTCACCGTCGGAGTGTCCCGCACCGGCCGGTCCGCGCCGGCGAGCAGGGCGTCGCAGCGGTGCCGGTGGGGGGTCCGGTGGAAGCGGTCATGACCCCTCCCGGGCGGCGTGCAGGGTGAAGGAGCTCTCGATGCGGTCCACGGCGGCGAAGGCGCCGAAGGCGACGAGCCGGACCAGGCAGCGGTCGGTGTGTTCCGGACGCCGCCAGGCGCTCACGTCCTCCGGCGTGATGCGGTACGGCGCGAGCGCCGCGAGCAGGGCCAGCCGCGCGCCGGGCCGCTCACCGCGCTCCGGGAGCCCGGGCCAGGACAGCGCCGGATGCGATCCGTCCCAGTCCCACAGGGCCTCTCGTACGACGGCCTGCTCGTCCGCGTCGAGCAGGTCCGCGCCCGCCGCGGTCGCCGCGCGGAGCGCCGCGTAGGCCGGTCCGACGGTGGTGCCTGCCGCCCACGCGGGTCCCGCGGCCTGCTCGTCGAGCAGGGGCAGGGCGGCGCCGGGCACCGCCGTACGGCGCACGGTCCGGGTCATCGAGCGGCCCGCGAGGCTGCGCACCGGGCGCCAGCGCTGGACGTTGCCCGGCAGCAACTGCTCGGTGAGCAGCGCCGAGACGATGCGGTTGATGAAGTGGAAGGCCAGCGCGGTGCCGATGTAGGCGGGGGCGTGCTCCGGCGGGAAGGGGTACGGCATCAGACCGGCGCCCGGCACGCGCGTGTGCTGTCCCCAGCTCAGCACACGCGCGTGCTCCTCGTCCTGCGGCTGCTCGCCCCGGGCCAGCCGCTCGGCGAGGGCGTGGTCGCCCGTGGCGTGCAGCAGGACGGTGTGCGCGTCCACGCAGAACGGGCACTTGTTGGCGCGCGAGACGCCGTAGGCCGCCAGCTCCTTGCCGGTGCGGCTGCCCGCGCCGGCGATCAGCGACTCACGCATCAACGCCCAGGCGGGGGCGAGGATCTCGGGCGCGGAGGAGAGCACCACGAAGGTGGACGCCCTGTCGATGCCGAAGTCGCGGGCGAGCTGTTCGTACACCTCGGCGACCCGGCCGGTGGCCGCCCTCGGCGGCAGGGGTTCGGTGAAACGGAAGGGTGTGGACATGGACAGCAGCGTGCGCCCCGGGGGCGGGTGAGGTCGTCGTACGGCCGGAGGCAGTCGGCACTGCGACCGCGGGGCGGGACGCACCGGTTTCTACTACGGGGGGAGTAGCGGCAGAGCCGTCCACAGGGCTGACGCCGTTGTCGGCGCGGCCGTTTACTGTGCGTGCATGAGCGGGTACCGAGTCTCACGCAGCCGTCTCGCCGATGTGCTCTTCGCGGTCGCCGTCGGCGCCGTCGTGCTGACCGCGGCCGCCTTCGACACCGACACCACCGCCGTCGACTACGGCCTGATCGCGCTGAGTTCGGCCGCCCTGGCCTTCCACCGCACCTCCCCGCGGGCGGTGCTCGCCGTGTCGACGGCGGGCGGCAGCGCGTACGTCCTGCACGCCCACCCGGGACCGACCGCCGCCCTGCCCGTCTTCGTCGCCGTGCTCGTGGCGGCGCGCGCGGGGCACCGGGGGTACGCGGCGGGCGCGACCATGCTGTTCCTGGCCGCGTACATCCCGACCGGGCCGACCACCCACGACGTCGTGGAGAGAAGCTCACTGCTCTCGGGCTGGTTCCTGTGCGCGGTGATCACCGGCATGGCGGACCGCAACTGGCAGGCGTATCTGCGCCAGACCGAACAGCGCGCCCTGGAGGCCGAACGCACCCGCGAGGAGGCGGCCCTGCGCCGCGCGGGCGAGGAACGGCTGCGCATCGCACGGGAGTTGCACGACTCGCTCACCCACAGCATCTCGATCGTCAAGCTCCAGGCCGGGGTCGCGGTCCACCTGGCCCGCAAGCGCGGGGAGGAGGTGCCGCCCGCGCTGCTCGCCATCCAGGACGCGAGCAGCGAGGCCATGCGCGAACTGCGCTCCACACTGGAGGTGCTGCGCAGCGACGAACCGACCGGCACGCCCGCGCTGCTCGTGGAGCGGGCCTGCGCGGCCGGCCTCGCCGCCGAACTCAAGGTGACCGGCGAGGTCAGACCCCTTCCGGCGACGCTCGACCGGGCCGTCTACCGCATCGTCCAGGAGGCGCTGACGAACGCCGCCCGGCACGCGGGCCCGGCCAAGGTGTCGGTTGAACTGGCCTATGACATCGACGCGTTGACGATATCGGTGACCGACGACGGCACGGCCGACCCGGCTCACCCCCCGAAGCCCGGCGTGGGCCTGACCGGAATGCGCGAACGCGTCACAGCCCTCGCGGGCACCCTCCACGCCGCCCCGCGCCCGCAGGGCGGTTTCGAGATACGGGCGTGTCTGCCGTTGGGGGAGGCGGGATGATCAGGGTTGCGCTCGTGGACGACCAGGCGTTGATGCGGGCGGGGTTTCGGGCCCTGCTGGATGCCGAGGACGGGATCGAGGTGGTGGGGGAGGCGCCCGACGGGGAGCAGGGGCTGGCGCTGGTGCGTGAGCAGGCGCCGGACATCGCGCTGATCGATGTGCAGATGCCGGTGATGACCGGCATCGAGGCCACCCGCCGGATCGCCGCGGACCCCACGCTCGACGCCGTGCGCGTCGTCATCCTCACCAACTACGGCCTGGACGAGTACGTCTTCGAGGCCCTGCGGGCCGGTGCGAGCGGCTTCCTCCTCAAGGACACCGAACCGTCCGACCTCCTCCAGGCCATCGAGGTGGTCGCCCGCGGCGAGGCGCTGCTCTCCCCGTCGGTCACCCGCACCCTGATCGGCGAGTTCGTCTCCCGGCCGCCGGACCGGGCCACGGCTCCCGGCCTCGACTGCCTCACCCGCCGCGAACGCGAGGTGACGGCGCTGGCCGCCCGGGGCCTGAGCAACGAGGAGATCGCCGCCCACATGGTCGTCAGCCCCTTCACGGCCAAGACCCACATCAGCCGGGCGATGACGAAGCTGGGCGCGCGCGACCGGGCCCAACTCGTCGTGTTCGCCTACGAGTCGGGCCTGGTGTCGCCGCGCCACGCCTGATCACCGGCCCGCGGGCCCGGCCAGAAGGCGGAATCTTGGTGCGCCCGCGGCTGGGTAGCCTCCCCGTGGACCCGAGCGCCGATCGGCCCGCGAAGGCGCGTCAGCAGTGAGGTGAGAGATGCCGTTCACCACCCGCCCCACCCTCCAGGGCACCTTCGGCATGGTGTCCTCCACCCACTGGCTGGCCTCGCAGTCCGCGATGGCCGTACTGGAGGACCGCGGCAACGCGTACGACGCGGCCGTGGCGGGGGCGTTCGTGCTGCACGTCGTCGAGCCGCACCTGAACGGACCGGCCGGGGAGGTGCCGATCCTGCTCGCCCCGGCGGACGGCGAGGTACGGGTGCTGTGCGGCCAGGGCGTGGCTCCGGCCGGCGCCACGGTCGCCCACTACCGCTCGCTCGGGCTGGACCTCGTCCCGGGCACCGGACCCCTCGCCGCCGCCGTGCCCGGCGCCTTCGACGCCTGGATGGTCCTGCTGCGCGACCACGGCACCAAACCCCTCGCCGACATCCTCAAGTACGCCGTCGGATACGCCGAACACGGGCACGCGCCCGTGGAGAACGTCGGCGCGACCGTCGAGACCGTACGGGAGCTCTTCGAGACGGAGTGGACCTCGTCGGCGGACGTCTATCTGCCGGGCGGAAAGGCCCCGAGGCCCGGTGAGCTCCTGTGCAACCCGGCCCTCGCCGCCACCTGGAAGCGGCTGCTCGCCGAGGTCGCCGGGGCCGGGGACCGCGTCGCGCAGATCGAGGCCGCCCGCGAGGTGTGGCGCTCCGGGTTCATCGCCGAGGCCCTCGTACGGCAGGCGCAGCGGCCCACCATGGACACCAGCGGCGAACGCCACAGCGGCACGCTCACCGCCGCCGACCTGGCCGGCTGGTCCGCGACCTACGAGGCCCCGGCGACGTACGACTGGAACGGCTGGACGGTGTGCAAGGCCGGCCCCTGGAGCCAGGGCCCGGCCTTCCTCCAGCAGCTCGCCCTGCTCCCGCCCGAACTGCCCGCCTACGGTTCCGCCGACTACGTCCATCTGCTGATCGAGGGCTGCAAGCTCGCCATGGCCGACCGGGAGGCCTGGTACGGCGACGCGGCCGCGGTCCCGCTGAGCGACCTGCTGTCCCCGCACTACAACGCGGCCCGGCGCCATCTCGTCGGCGCCAAGGCCTCGTACGACCTGCGCCCCGGCGGCCCCGGCGGGCGCACCCCGCGGCTCAGCGCGCACGCGCACACGGTCGTCGGAGACGAGCCCGGGTTCAGCCCGATGGGCGTCGGCGAGCCGACCGTGGCGAAGCCGACGGTCTCACCCGTGCCGGGCGAGCCCCCGGTCGCCGCGGACGGCACCACCCGCGGCGACACCTGCCACCTCGACGTCGTCGACCGCTGGGGCAACATGGTCGCCGCCACCCCCAGCGGCGGCTGGCTGCAGTCCAACCCGGTCGTGCCCGAACTGGGCTTCCCGCTCGGCACCCGGCTGCAGATGACCTGGCTGGAGGAGGGCCTGCCGAACGCGCTGACGCCCGGCCGCCGGCCCCGCACCACGCTCACGCCCTCGATCGCCCTGCGCGACGGCGTCCCGGTGATGGCGTTCGGCACCCCCGGCGGCGACCAGCAGGACCAGTGGCAGCTGCACTTCTTCCTCGCCGTCGCCCTGCGCGCACAGGTCCGCGGCGGCCTCGACCTCCAGGGCGCGATCGACGCCCCGAACTGGCACAACGACAGCTTCCCCGGCTCCTTCTACCCGCGCGGCATGAGGCCGGGGAGCGTGACGGTCGAGTCCCGCATGGACCCCGAGGTCGTCGAGGAGCTGCGGCGCCGGGGCCACGACGTGACGGTGGGCGATGCCTGGTCGGAGGGGCGGCTGTGCGCGGTCGCCCGGGACCCGGAGACCGGCGTCCTGTCGGCGGCCGCCAACCCGCGGGGCATGCAGGGGTACGCGGTCGGCCGCTGAGCGCGCACCGCGAGTTCACGCGGATTCCACCCGGCGTCCACCGGCCCGGCGGGGATTGTCAGTGGCGCGTGCTCTCATGGAGACATGATCGAGAACAAGGAAACCATCGACGAGTTTCTCGCCCACCGCTCGGCCGACGTGGAGGAGGCGGTCCGCAAGGCCGCCGCGGCCGAGATCATGCCCCGCTTCCGCCGCCTGGCCGACCACGAGGTCGACCAGAAGAGCGGACCGCACGACCTGGTCACCGACGCCGACCGGCTCACCGAGCGCTATCTCACCGAGGTCCTCGGCGCCCTCCTGCCCGGTTCCGTCGTCGTCGGCGAGGAGGCGGTGCACGCCGACCCGGCGACCTACGGCGCGATATGCGAGGACGCGCCGGTGTGGATCGTCGACCCGGTCGACGGGACCCGCCAGTTCGTGCACGGAGACCCCGGCTTCTGCACGCTGATCGCGCTCGCCCACCGCGGTGCCCTGCTCGCCTCGTGGACCTATGCCCCGGCCACGGACCGACTCGCCACGGCGGTAAGGGGCCAGGGCGCCTTCCTCGACGGCGAGCGGCTGTACGCCGGACCGCCCGCGCCCGGCCGCGACCTCGAAGTGGCCACCTCCCACCCGGACTACACGACCGAGAAGGAGAAGCGGGCCCTGCTCGGCCTGCGCACCGAGGGCGTCGCACCGCGTCCCTGCGGCTCGGCCGGCCTGGAGTATCTGGCCGTCGCCCGCGGCCGGTTGGACGCCGTCGCCTTCAGCTGGGAGGCGAGCTGGGACCACGCCGCCGGCATCCTGCTGGTCGAGGAGGCGGGCGGCACGCATCTGACCCTCACCGGGGAGCCGTTCCGCATCACGGGCGGCAACGCCCTTCCGTTCACGGCCGCTCGCGACGAGGCGACGGCCCGGCGGGTGAGCGCCCTGCTGTCGGACGGGGCGTGATCCCGGCACCGGTTCAGGAGTGATCCGGACAACTGTTCAGCAGTGAACCACCCGCCGCCCAGGACGGCCGGTTGCCCGGCATATCCTGATCCTCAGTGGCCATCGGCTGACGAAGGGGTCCGAAGGTGCCGTCGATGCTCGATGCAGTCGTGGTGGGAGCGGGGCCGAACGGACTGACGGCCGCCGTGGAGCTGGCCCGCCGGGGCTTCTCCGTGGCCGTGTTCGAGGCCCGTGACACCGTCGGCGGGGGAGCCCGCACCGAGGAGCTCACCCTCCCCGGCTTCCGGCACGACCCGTGCTCCGCGGCCCACCCGCTGGGCATCAACTCCCCGGCGTTCCGCGCCCTGCCCCTGGAGCGGTACGGCCTCGAATGGCTGCACCCCCGGCTGCCCATGGCGCATCCGTTCACCGACGGCACCGCCGCCGTGCTGTCCCGTTCGGTGGCCGAGACGGCGGCCTCGTTCGGACCGAGGGACGCCGGTGCGTACCGCAGGCTGGTCGAGCCGTTCCTGCCCAAGTGGGACACCCTGGTGCGGGACTTCATGTCCCTGCCGGGCACGGCGCTCCCGCGCGACCCGGTCACCCTCGCCCGCTTCGGGCTGGTCGGACTGCCCCCCTCGGCATGGCTGACCCGCCGCTTCCACGACGAGCCGGCCAAGACCCTGTTCGCCGGTCTCGTCGCGCATGTGATGGCGCCCCTGACCGGCCTCGCCACCGGCGCCATCGGCCTGGTCTTCGCCCTCGCCGCGCACGCCCGCGGCTGGCCCGTGGCCCGCGGCGGCTCCCAGTCCATCTCGGACGCGCTCACCGCGTACCTCAAGGACCTGGGCGGCCTGGTCCACACGGACTACGAGGTCAAGCGCCTCGACGACCTGCCGCCCGCCCGCGCGTACGTCTTCGACACCTCGCCCACCGCCCTGGCCCGCATCGCCGGCCTCGGCAACTACTACGAGGGCTACCGCTACGGCCCGGGCATCTTCAAGATCGACTACGCCCTGGACGGCCCGGTCCCGTGGACCGCCGAGGAGGCGCGCGGCGCCGGGACCGTGCAGATCGGTGCCGACAGCGCGGAGATCGGCACCGCCCTGCACGAGGCCTCCCGCGCGGGCCGGGCGCCCGAGCGGCCGTTCATGATCACGGTCCAGCCCGGCGTCGTCGACCCCTCCCGCGCACCCGACGGCAAGCACGTCTTCTGGGCCTACGGCCATGTGCCGAGCGGCTGGACCGGAGACCTCACGGACGCGATGGAGCGCCAACTGGAGCGCTTCGCACCGGGGTTCCGCGACCGCGTCATCGCCCGCGCGACCGCGGGCCCGCCCGAGATCGCTGCCCGCAACCACAACTACATCGGCGGGGACATCGCCTCCGGCGCCGTCTCCGGGCTCCAGGTCCTGCTGCGCCCCAAGCTCACCCTCTCCCCGTACAGCACCCCGCACCCCGCGGTCTTCCTCTGCTCGTCGGCCACTCCACCGGGACCCGGGGTACACGGAATGTCCGGGCACAACGCGGCGAAGGCCGTCTGGAGGAGGCTGAGGCAGACATGACCACCATCACGCTCGTCCAGGGCGACATCACGCGCGAGAGCGTCGACGCGGTCGTCAACGCGGCCAACTCCTCACTCCTCGGCGGCGGAGGAGTGGACGGCGCGATCCACCGCCGGGGCGGCCCGGCCATCCTCGACGAGTGCCGCACACTCCGCGCCTCCCACTACGGCAAGGGCCTGCCTACCGGCCAGGCGGTCGCCACCACCGCGGGCGACCTGGACGCGCGCTGGGTGATCCACACCGTGGGCCCGGTCTGGTCGGCGAGCGAGGACCGCTCCCAGCTGCTGGCCTCCTGCTACCGCGAGTCCCTGCGCGTCGCCGACGAGCTCGGCGCCCGTACGGTCGCCTTCCCCGCCGTCTCCACCGGCATCTACGGCTGGCCGATCGACGACGGCGCCCGCATCGCGGTGGAGACGGTCCGCGCCGCGGACACGGCGGTCGAGGAGGTCCGCTTCGTGCTCTTCGACGAGCGGGCGTACGAGGCGTTCGCGAAGCGCGTCGGCTGAAGAGGCCGGTGCTCAGCGGGCCGCCGGATCCTCGGTGACGGCCAGCGTGTCGCCGATGTGGGCCCGGGCGTAGAACCAGGCGGCGTCCTCGGCGCCGAGGCCGATCCAGTCGCTCTTGGCCGCGTATTCGCTCAGGGCCTTGAGTTTCGGGGTGAAGACGCCGATGTAGTACGGCCGGTCCTGCCGGTCGCGCAGCTCGACCACATACGGAACGCGCACCTCGACCGGGTTCTTCGAACGCAGTACGAAGGTCAGGTCCCGCGGGTTGTGCTTCGCGACCACCCTCATCGGGCCCGTGGAGGCGAGCGGACGGCCCCACTGCGCGAGGACCGGCAGCACTCGGCGGCCGCACGTCAGGCCGTGCCGGGACAGGTCGAGCGTACCGACGACAGGCGTCGCGGCACTCGGGGAGGGCAGGGCGGAAACGGGGGCCGTCACGGCCGGGGGCCGGCTGCCGGGCAGGGGGTCCTGTGCCCCGGCCGGGTGCAGGTGCAGAGCGAGGCCCAGCAGGGCGAGAGCCGCGGTCCCCCCGCCCCCGAGGGCGTACGCGGTGCGACGGCGGCGTCTGCGGCGCATCGCCCGGGCCCTGATCCCGGGACCGTCGACGACCGGCCGGGTCGCCCGTGCGGCGGCCAACTCGCGCAGGGCGGTCGAGAGTTCATCGGACACGGCCGCTCTCCTTCCGGACCGGCCCGTCGGCCTCGTTCCCGCCAAGCCGCTTCGCCAGCTCCGTACGCCCTCTGGACAGCCTCGCCTTGACCGTCCCCACGGGCGCACCGGTCTCGGAGGCTACCTGCTCCACACTCAGGTCACACAGATGGTGCAGGACGATCGCCATCCGCTGCGCCTCGGGCAGGTCGCGCAGGGCGGCCACGAGCGCCGTGTACTCGGGGCCCGGCCCCGGCTGGGTCTCGGGCGGCGGAGTGCGCCGCACCAGTTCCAGCCAGCGCCTGGCGCGCCGCCAGCGGCTCACCGCCAGCCGCATGGCCACCGTGCGGATCCACGCCTCGGGGGCACTGTCCGCCAGGAACCGGTCCCGCCGGTCCCAGGCCCGTACGAACGCCTCCTGCACGACGTCCTGGGCCTCGCCGTGGTCGCCCGTGAAGGCGTAGAGCTGTCCGGTCAGCCGGGGGAACGCGGCGGCGTAGAAGGCGTCGAACTCGTCCTCGGTCATGCCCCTGCCTGAATCCGTGGCCTTTGATTGCAACCCGGCCACCTCCGTCGTGCGTACAGGTCTTGTACAGGAAGACGGCACACCGGGGCCCGAGGCTCCCTTTCTTGGACGTTGTCGCCTCCTCGGCTGCTCGACCTGCCTGTACGGCCCGAGTTTCCGAGCCGAAGGAACCCCCCACGTGCCACCGACCCCCGCCGTACCCCCCACCGGCCACGACTTCGCCACGTACGCCCGGACACACTGGTCCGGTCTGACGGCGACCGCGCGGCTGCTCACCGACGAGCCCGGTGCAGCAGACGAGTTGGCGCGCAGAACGCTGGAGCGGATGTGCGCGCAGTGGCGACGTGTGCCGTGTGACGACGTCGACTTCCATGTACGGCGCTGTCTCGTGCGCGGCCATCTGCGCCGGCTGCGGGGGCGCCGGTCGGCGCGCCGCCGGGCCGTTCTGGTGCTGCGTGTCTGGGAGGGCCGCACGGATGCCGAGATCGCGCAGCTGCTGGGGTGCTCGGTGGGCGCGGTGCGGGCCCACGCCCGGCGGGGCCTGGAAGCGGCCGGGGGCGACGTCGGGCGACTGCGGGAGCAATACGCCCGTGCCGTGGGGGAGTTGACGCCGTCCGAGGTGCCGTTGGCCGACGTCCGGGCACGCGGGCGCAGACAACGCCGGCGCCGAGTCGCCGTGACCGGGGCCGGCTGCGCGGTACTGCTGACGGCGGTCGCCTTCCTGGCCGACGGCCTGGTCCGGGGCGGCGGTTCGGGCACGGAGGACTCTGCGGGCGGCGCGCCTGCGGCGACCAGTCCTGTGCGGGTCGTCGCTCCCGGCGAGCGGGTGACCACCGGGCCGGGGGTGCGGGTGTGGCTGACGGCCGACGGCGGCCACTGGTCGGGACACTCCGTGATCGAGGGGCACAGGAGCAGCGACGAGCCGCTCGACGACAGGCCTGGAGTCACGCTGCGTGTTGACAGCGTGAAGGGCGGCTTCCTCCTTTCGGGCCTCTACTACGGCTTGCGCGGTGAGCCGGGACGCGTCTCGGTGCGCACCGGTGACCGGGCGACCACGGCGAAGGTCCTGGTCCTGGCGGGTGATCCGGGCTGGGGCATCTGGTACGCGAGCGCTCCGGTGCCCTTCAAGGACGCGAAGGCGGTCCTGTCCGCCCGCCCGGACGAGCGGATCGTCACGGTGTACGACACCTCCGGCAAGGCCGTCGCGCGCTCGGCCCGCGACGGGGGGCTGATATGAAGCGGCCCCGGCACCGCGAACGCCTGCCGCTGCGGATCCGGTTCCGGCGCACCAGGGGCCGGCGACTGCGGCTGCTGGGGTACGCCTTCCTCGCCCTGATCGCGACGCTGTGTACGGCGGTCGTCGTGGCGTACCGGTTCACGCCCATTCCGAAGCCGCACCCCGAGACGGTCACCCAGAGCACCGTGTTCCTCGACTCGGGCGGCGCCTATCTGGGCAGGCGCGGACCCGTGGACCGGCAGGACGTCGACCTCGCCACGGTCCCGCGGCCCGTGCAGGACGCGGTGATCGCCGCGGAGAACCGCTCCTTCCGCACGGACAAGGGAATCTCACCGAAGGCCATCGCGCGGGCCACGCTGGCGGCGTTGACCGGCGGCGAGCCGCAGGGCGGCTCCACCATCACCCAGCAGTACGTGAAGAACGCGTTGCTCAGCCCGGAGCACTCGCTGTCCCGCAAGGCGCGCGAGGCACTGGTCGCGATCAAGCTGGACCGCACCCGCAGCAAGGACGAGATCCTCCAGGGCTATCTGAACACCGTGTACTTCGGCCGGGGCGCCGCCGGGATCCATTCCGCGGCGCGCAACTACTTCGGCGTGGACGCGAAGGACCTGACGATCGCCCAGGGCGCGGCCCTGGCGTCCATCATCAACATCCCGTCGTACTACGAGAAGGCGGGCTCCGACCCGAAGGTGACCGCGAAGCTGCTCCGCCGCTGGGAGTGGGTGCTCGACGCGATGGTCGCGAGCGGGAGCATCACGGCGAAGCAGCGGGCCGCGGCGCGCTTCCCGGCGTTCCGGTTCTATCCGCCGGGCGAGACCGACGGGCAGCGGCAGTATCTGATCGACGTCGCCGCGAAGGAGGCCGCCGACCGGCTCGGCATCACCGAGGACCAGCTCGCGAGGGGCGGCTACAGCGTGACCACCACCTTCGACCTGACCTCGCAGGACAGGGCCGCGCAACTGATCCAGGACGACCCTCCCGCGGCCCAGGGCGTCCGGTTGCACACCGCCGTCGTGGGCGTGGTGCCCGGCGACGGAGCGGTGCGGGTGCTGTACGGGGGCTCGGACTACGCGCACCGGCCGTTCAACGACGCGGTGAGCGGGGCGGTGGAGGCGGGGACGGCCATGGGGCCCGTCGGCAAGCTGAGCACGGCCGAACCCCTGCGCGCGTTGCTGAGGACGGCGGCACCGACCCCGCTGCACCTGGCGTCGGCGTATGCGGCGCTGGCGGACGGCCGGTACGCCATCCCCTACACCGTCGCACGCATCACGCGGGCGGGCCGCACCGTCTACCGAGCGCATGCGGAGGTACAGCGTGTACCCGGCGGAAGGGGGACGGCTCTCGCCGGCGCGAAGGAGGTCTTCGTCACCGCGGGGGCGGGAGGCGGGAACACGCGGCGCACCGTGTGGGCGACCGGATACGACAGCCGACTCGCACTGACCGTCGCGCTGTTCGCGGACCGGGCGGGCAGCAGGAAGGGCACGACGGTGCCGGCGCAGCTGCCGAACGACCCGTCGCCGACCGCCTTCGCCCAGAGCGTGGCCGCGGGGATCCGGTCGGCGTTCGACCGTGGGGCAGAGGGTTCGGCATCGCCGGTTCCACGCTCCTGACCCGTACCGGACCGGTGCCGCCCGGACATGGGAACACTCCTCGGCTCTCATTCGTCTACAGTTCGGTGGGCGGTCTACGTGACTGTAGTCGCGCGGAGCGGGCCCCGCCTCGCCCGCTTCCCGGTATGAGAGGGGTCGTCTCCGTGGCAGCTGCCCATCTGGCCGTCACCCAGGCGGTGAACGTCCTGGACGCGGGATCCCTGCTGTCCGCGTTCGGCGCGCTCGGCGTCGCCGTCGTGATGTTCGCCGAGACCGGCCTGCTGGTCGGCTTCTTCCTGCCCGGCGACTCCCTGCTGTTCACCGCCGGACTGCTGTGCGCCGGGGACTCCGACAGGTCGGTGCATCTCTCGCTGTGGCAGGTACTGGTGGCCGCCGTGGCCGGTGCCCTGCTCGGCGCCCAGACGGGGTACTGGCTCGGGCGCCGCGGCGGCCGCCCCCTGCTGGCGCGCAGCAGATCGAAGAAGCTGCACGAGGGCGCGGCACGCGCGGAGGAACTCCTCGAGCGCTACGGACACGCCAAGGCCGTGGTCCTGGCTCGCTTCGTACCGATCGTGCGCACCGTGCTGAACCCCCTGGCCGGAGTGCTCGAGGTGCCGGTGCGGGTCTTCACCGTGTGGCAGGTGGCGGGCGGTGTGGTGTGGACCGTCGGTCTGACACTGGGCGGCTACGCTCTCGGCTCCTCGGTGCCGAACGTCGACCGCTATCTGCTGCCCCTGGTCGCACTCGTCGTCCTCGTCTCCCTGACCCCGATCGCCCTGGAGGCGCGCCGCGCGCGTGCCCGCCGCGCCTCCGACGGGACCACCCCCTGACGGCCACGCGCACGCCGTGACCGCGCCGACCACCTGAGCATGTGCGCCGTGATCCGGGCCGGTCCAGCGCACGCGAGGACGATGTCGGATTCTCGCCAGCCCGCACCCGTCCCGTCGCCCATGCTGGACGTATGCAGAACGGGATGCACACCGACCAAGAGCGCTGTGTGCGCGCCGTCCGGTCCAAGGACGCGCGCTTCGACGGCTGGTTCTTCACGGCGGTCCTGACGACCCGCATCTACTGCCGGCCCAGCTGCCCGGTCGTACCGCCCAAGACCGAGAACATGACCTTCTACCCGAGCGCCGCCGCCTGCCAGCAGGCCGGCTTCCGGGCCTGCAAGCGCTGCCGCCCCGACACCAGCCCGGGCTCCCCGGAGTGGAACCGGCGCGCCGACCTCGTGGCCCGGGCGATGCGGCTGATCGCTGACGGTGTCGTCGACCGCGACGGCGTGCCCGGACTCGCCGCCCGGCTCGGCTACAGCACCCGCCAGGTGGAGCGCCAGCTGCTGGCCGAGCTGGGCGCGGGACCGCTCGCGCTGGCCCGCGCCCAACGCGCCCAGACCGCCCGCCTGTTGATCGAGACGACGACCCTCCCGATGGCGGAGATCGCCTTCGCCGCAGGCTTCTCCTCGATCCGCACCTTCAACGACACCGTGCGCGAGGTCTACGCCCTGGCCCCGAGCGAACTACGGGCCCGGTTGCCGAAGAAGAGCGCACCGGCAGCAGCCACCCCGGGCACGCTCACGCTCCGGCTGCCCTTCCGCACTCCGCTGAACCCCGACAACCTCTTCGGCCACCTCGCCGCCACCGCCGTACCTGGGGTGGAGGAGTGGCGCGACGGGGCCTACCGCCGCACGCTCCGCCTGCCCTACGGCCACGGCATCGTGACTCTGGCCCCCGAGCCCGACCACATCGCCTGCCGCCTCACCCTCGGCGATCTGCGCGACCTGACCGTGGCCATCAGCCGTTGCCGGCGCATGCTCGACCTGGACGCCGACCCGGTCGCCATCGACGACCAGCTCCGCACGGACCCACTGCTCGCCCCGCTGGTCGACAAGGCCCCGGGGCGGCGCGTCCCGCGCACGGTCGACGAGGCCGAGTTCGCCGTACGGGCCGTGCTCGGCCAGCAGGTCTCCACGGCCGCGGCCCGCACCCACGCCGCCCGACTGGTCACGGCGCACGGAGACCCGGTGGACGACCCCGAGGGCGGCCTCACCCACGTCTTCCCGACCCCCGAGGCGCTCGCCGCCGTCGATCCCGACTCCCTGGCGATGCCGCGCACCCGGCGCACCACCTTCACCACCCTCGTCGGTCAACTCGCCGACGGCAGCATCCACTTGGGTCCCGAGAGCGACTGGCCCGAGACTCGTGCCCGGCTGCTTGCCCTCCCCGGCTTCGGGCCCTGGACGGTCGACGTCATCGCCATGCGCGCCCTCGGCGACCCCGACGCCTTCCTCCCCACCGACCTCGGCATCCGCCGCGCCGCCAAGGAGCTGGGCCTGCCGTCCACCCCGGCGGCCCTCACCGCCCGCGCGGCGGCCTGGCGCCCCTGGCGGGCGTACGCGGTCCAGTACCTGTGGGCGACCGACAACCACCCGATCAACTTCCTTCCGGTATAGGGACGTTCACCATGAGCCCGGTGAAGCAGCACACCGTGATCGACAGTCCGTACGGCCTCCTCACCCTCGTCGCCGACGACGGCGTGCTGAGCGGCCTCTACATGACCGAACAGCGCCACCGTCCGCCCGAGGAGACGTTCGGCGAACCCGACGAGCGGCCGTTCGCCGAGGCCGAGGAACAGCTGACGGCTTATTTCGCCGGGGAGTTGAAGGAGTTCACCCTCGAACTCCGCCTGAACGGAACCCCCTTCCAGCGCACCGTCTGGGACCAGCTGCGCCGCATCCCCTACGGCGAGACCCGCTCCTACGGCGAACTCGCCGACGCCCTCGGCAAACCGTCCGCCTCCCGCGCCGTGGGCCTCGCCAACGGCAGGAACCCGATCGGCATCATCGTCCCCTGCCACCGCGTCGTCGGCGCCAACGGCAGCCTCACCGGCTACGGCGGCGGCCTGGAGCGCAAGCAGCGCCTGCTGGACTTCGAGAGGGGGAGTTCCCTCTTCTGACCGCCACCTCTGGCTGTGACGCGGTACACATGCGCGGCCCGATGAGATCGACCGTGACCGCAGGTCATAGAGGCGACAGCACCGCCACGAACGAACAGAGGGAACGGCAGACATGACCGACACCGTCAAGGGCCCCGCGAGCTACTTCCCCTCCATCGAGAAGAAGTACGGGCGCCCGATAGCCGAGTGGAAGGAACTCATCCGTTCTTCGCCGCTGACCAAGCACAGGGAACTCGTGAACTGGCTCAAGACCGAACACGGCCTGGGCCACGGCCACGCCAACGCCCTCGTCGCCCACACCCTCGCCGAGGGACGCGGCGACTAGCCGGCCGATTCCGTGCTCAGCCCGCGCAGCAGCCGGGGCAGTGCCGTGCCGATGGGCTCGCGCACGACCTCGTCCGCGAGCTCGTCGTACGGCGTCGGCTCGGCGTTGACGATGATCAGGCGCGCCCCGTGGTCGGCGGCGACGCCCGCGAGACCGGCGGCGGGCTGGACCTGGAGGCTGCTGCCGACGGCGATGAAGACCTGGCAGGCCTTGGTGACGGCGACCGCCTCGCCGAGCACCACGGGGTCGAGCCGCTCGCCGAACATGACGGTCGCCGACTTGAGGATGCCGCCGCACTCCCGGCAGGCGGGGTCGGCCTCCCCGGCGTCGACCCGGGCCAGCGCCTCCTCCATCGACCCGCGCGCACGGCACCCGGTGCACACCACGCTCCGCGCGCTGCCGTGCAGTTCGAGCACCTTGCGGGCGGGCAGGCCGGCGAGCTGGTGCAGCCCGTCCACATTCTGCGTGATGACCCGCACCGGTACGCCGGACCGCTCCAGCTCGGCGACGGCGCGGTGCGCGGCGTTCGGCTCGGCCTGCAGCGTCCGGTTCTCGCGGCGCATCAGCCATGACCGCCGCCGGATGTCCGGGTCGCTCATGTAGTACTCGTACGTCACGAGCTTCTCGGCCTCGGGATCCTTGCGCCACAGGCCGTTCGGGCCGCGGTAGTCGGGGATACCGGAGTCCGTCGAGATACCGGCGCCGCTGAGAAGGGCGACGAGAGGCCTGTTCATGGGGCGAGCCTACGGTCGCGTCCCCGCTCGGAGCCAAGGAGTTTCGGTGGGCGTGACCTGGCCATCCCGGCGTCGTTGGCCAGGCCATGAAGAAGATCGGCGCCCTCGCTGCGCTCACCATGGTCGGCCTCACGCTCGCCGCGCCCGCCCACGCCGACGACGGCAATCACGGGCGTATCAACATCGGGGGCAGGACGCTGACCCCCGACGCCCTCTGCAAGGACGCCCTGACGCTCGTGCCGGTGGCCGCGCCGTGGACCGCCCAGTCGGTGGACGACGCCTGCAACGACCGCGACCACAGCGAGATCCACCACGGGCACATCGGCCGGGACGAGGCACCGCGGTAGGCGTCAGCCCACCCGGCGGCCGTTCTCCAGCTCCGCCGTGCCCGAGCCCTCCGCCAGGACGTCCAGCGCCACCATGACGCGCCGGGCGAGGGTGCCGTGCAGATGGTCGGCGAGCCGGTCACGCTCCACCAGACGCCAGGACAGCAGCTCCTCCTCCTGCAGACGGATCGCCTTGAGGTCGTCCGCGGTGAGCACTCCGCCGTCGTAGAGATACGCCACCAGCGGCGGCCAGCCCGCGCGGTAGACCCAGTCCACGGCGAGCAGCCGCCCCAGTTCGACGTCGAGCCCGATCTCCTCCAGCGTCTCGCGGTGCGCGCCCTGGCGCGGGGTCTCCCCGCCGTCGGACTCGATCGTGCCGCCCGGAAGGGCCCAGCCCTCGCGGTAGTTGGGCTCGACGAGCAGCACCCGGCCCTCCGCGTCGCGGAAGAGGGCGGCGGCACCGGAGAGGATCCGGGGGAGGCCCGCGATGTACGCGGCGAATTCTTCAGAGCTGGTCATCCAGGAAGGGTAACCAGGAAGGGTAACCAGGACGGGTGAGCAGGACGGGTGAGCAGGACGGGGGTGACCAGCTCCCCGGCGCCGCTGCCTCCCCCATCCATGCGCGGCCGTCCGTCCTCTCCGTCCGGCACCCGTCAGCCGTCCACCTCAGTCAGCCGGCGGGTCCGTTCCGCCAGCTCGCTGATCCGCACCCCGTCGAAGCCGAACACAGCGCTGCGGACGGTGTCCTCCAGCGGCTCCTTCCACTGCGCCGGGATGGCGTCCGCTCCGGTCAGCACTCCGGCCACCGAACCGGCCGTCGCCCCGTTGGAGTCGGTGTCGAGGCCGCCGCGGACGGTGAGGGTGATGGTGCGGGTGAAGTCGCCGTCGCCGTAGAGGAGGCCCGCGGTGAGGACGGCCGCGTTCGGGATGGTGTGGATCCAGCCGAGCCCGGCGGTCTCCTCGGAGACCGTCGTCAGCGTGTCCTCCCAGGTCATCCGGGTGTCATGGAGGGAGACGACCCGTCTCACGGTGCGCGCGAGGCGGCTGCTCGCCGGGACGACGGCCAGTGCCTGGTCCACCGCGTGCCGCACGGTGGGCGCCGTGAACGCCGCCGAGACCAGCGCGGCCGCCCACATCGCGCCGTAGACGCCGTTGCCGGTGTGCGACAGCACCGCGTCCCGGCGGGCCAGCTGGGCGGCACGGCGCGGGGCGCCCGGGCGGGTCCAGCCGTAGATGTCGGCGCGGATCAGGGCGCCGATCCACTCCTGGTACGGGTTTTCGTACGTGGCCGTCAGCGGCGGTTTGAGCCCATTGGCGAGATTGCGGTACGTGGCCCGCTCGGCCGTGAAGGTCTGCAGGTACGGTAGCCGCAGCAGCCACAGTTCGCCGACCTGCTCGGTGCTGAAGGCGAAGCCGTGGGTCTCCAGCAGGTCCAGGCCGAGGATCGCGTAGTCGACGTCGTCGTCGCGGCAGCTGCCGTGGATGCGGCCGCGTACGCACTGGCGCCACTCGGGGCGCAGCTCGAAGCCGTCGCTCTCGACGGCCGGTTCGGGGAGGTAGTCGGTCAGCGGCAGGGCGGCGGCCTGCCGCAGGTAGCGGTCGATGCGCTCACGTGTCCACAGGTCGCCCTGCTCGACCGGTTTGCCGAGCATGTTGCCCGCGATCCGGCCGAGCCAGCCCCCGAGGATGCGGTCGGCGAGCTCTGGCTCAGTGCCCACAGGGGTCATAGCTGATGGTCTACCCACTTACGGGGCGCCTGCCCGCGCCTGGGTGAGGGAGCATGGGCGAGTCACGGGTCGGCACACAGGAGGCTCCGAGCCCCGTCCCACGGGCCGGGCGGTGCATGACGGCGGGGGCGTCCTGCGGTTAAGGTCGCAGCGGCGCGACTGGCCCCGACGTGCGCGGGGCCCGGAGAGCAAGGGGAAGACAAGGTGGCGGACGCTGCAGGCAGGAGCGCCCAGAGGGTGCTCATCGCCGCGGACAAGTTCAAGGGGTCGCTGACGGCCGTGCAGGTCGCCGAGCGCGTGACGGCGGGTCTGCGCCGGGTCGTGCCGACCGTTCAGGTGGAGGCGCTGCCCGTCGCCGACGGCGGTGACGGAACCGTGGACGCGGCGGTCGCGGCCGGGTTCGAGCGGCGCGAGGTGCGTGTCGCCGGACCGCTCGGGGACGAGGTGACGGCGGCGTTCGCCCTGCGCGGCGGCACGGCGGTCGTGGAGATGGCGGAGTCGAGCGGGCTGCAGCGGCTGCCCGCGGGCGTCTTCGCACCGCTCACGGCGTCCACGTACGGCGCGGGAGAACTGCTGAGAGCCGCCCTGGACGCGGGCGCCCGGAGCATCGTCTTCGGAGTGGGCGGCAGCGCGACCACCGACGGCGGCGCCGGGATGCTGTCCGCACTCGGCGCCCGGTTCCTGGACGCGGACGGGGAACCGGTGGCTCCGGGCGGCGGCGGTCTGAGCGGGCTGGCGTCCGCCGACCTGTCCGGCCTCGACCCGCGCCTCGGCTCCGTCGAGCTGGTGCTCGCGAGCGACGTCGACAACCCGCTGACCGGACCGAAGGGCGCGCCCGCCGTCTACGGCCCGCAGAAGGGCGCCTCCCCGGACGACGTGGAGACCCTGGACGCCGCCCTCGCGCACTACGCCAAGGTGCTGGAGGAAGCGGTCGGGGCGAAGGCGGCGGAGTACGCGGCCTCCCCGGGCGCGGGCGCGGCCGGCGGCATCGGCTACGGCGCCCTGCTCCTCGGCGCCCGCTTCCGCCCCGGCATCGAGGTCATGCTCGAGGTCCTCGGCTTCGCGCCCGCGCTGGAGTGGGCGGACCTGGTGATCACCGGCGAGGGCTCCCTCGACGAGCAGACCCTGCACGGCAAGGCCCCCGCAGGCGTCGCCGCCGCCGCCCGCGCCGCGAACAAGGAGGTCGTCGCCGTATGCGGCCGCCTCGCCCTGGCGCCCGAAGCACTGGGCCGCGCAGGCATCCGCCGCGTCTACCCCCTCACGGACACCGAGCCGGACGTGGCCAAGTGCATCGCCGAGGCGGGCCCCATCCTGGAACGGGTCGCCGAGCGCGTCGCCGGGGATTTCCTGACCTGAGCCTGCCGTTCCACCGGGCCCGGGCCGGACACGCAGGGCATGCCTCGGCTGTCGCCGGGGCCGGTCCGGTCGGGCGGGGTGTGCTGTGGTGGTCGTCGGACCCGGTCCGTCACGTGGGGTGTGCTGTGGTGGTCGTCGGGCCCGGTCCGGTCACGCGGGTTGTGCTGTGGTGGTCGTCGGACCCGGGCCGGTCA
The DNA here is from genome assembly GCF_019857225.1 of Streptomyces plumbidurans. Taxonomy (GTDB): domain Bacteria; phylum Actinomycetota; class Actinomycetes; order Streptomycetales; family Streptomycetaceae; genus Streptomyces; species Streptomyces plumbidurans. The sequence continues at coordinate 40,504 of NZ_JAFJSY010000023.1, read as the reverse complement.
CGCGGTGTGCCTTGGCGGGCATCGGGCTCGGACCGGCCCGGTGGGGTGTGCCTTGGCGGTTGTCGGGTGCGGTCCGGTCACGTAAGGCGGGCCTTGGCAGTCGTCGGATCCGATCACGCGGGTTGTGCGGTGGCGGTCGTCGGACCGGTCCGGCCACGCGGGTTGTGCTGTGGCGGGCGCTGGGCTCGGTCCGGTCAGGTGGGGCGGGCCTTGGCAGTCGTCGGATCCGGTCACGCGGCGTGTGCTGTGGCGGGCGTCGGGCTCGGGCCGCGGCCCGGTGGGGTGTGCCTTGGCGGGCGCTGGGCTGGGCCGGTCAGGCGGGGTGTGCCTTGGCGGTCGTCGGATCCGGGCCGTTCACGCGGCGTGCCTTGGTGGTCGTCGGACCTGGGCCGGTCAGGCAGGGCGCCCTCGCAGCTGTCGGAGTCAAGCCGGTCACGCGGGGGCGTGCCCCGGCAGGCTTCGGCCCCGGGCCGGTAGCCCGCGTGGTCGCGGCAACTATTGGACGTGGGCCGGTCGCGCACGCGATCTCGGCTGCGTGGGCGACCGGCGCCGGTCGACCGCCCCGTCTCGGCTCCGGTTAACCGGCGCGGGTCGCACCCGCGCCCCGGCACCCGTCGGACCTGCCTGGGTACCACCGGACCGGGCGCCCCTCACCCCCGTGCCCCCGACAACCTGTACGCATCCAGGGCCAGCGTCATCTCGATGAGGTCCCGGGGGCGGGCCAGGGAGCGGGACGTCAGCTGTTCCAGGCGGCGCAGCCGGTTGAAGACCGTGTTGCGGTGGCAGTACAGCCGTCCCGCGGCGCGGCCCGCCGAGCCCTCGCAGCCCAGCCATACGTCGAGGGTCTCCAGGAGGACCGCCCGGTCGGCGGGCTCCAGTTCCAGCAACCCGCCGAACACGTCCGCCACCAGACGGTCCGCCAGCTCGGGCTGGCTGACCACGAGCGCGGTCGGCATGCGCTGGTCCAGGCGTACGACCGTGTTCGCGTCCGGTGGGCAGGTGCGCAGGGCGAGTTCGGCCAGCCGTCGGGCCCGGCCCAGCTCGGCGAGCCCCGGCACCACCGGGCTGATGCCGCCCGGCCCCGCGCACCGCCCGTCCAGCACCCGCGCCACCTCGTCCAGGCTCTGGCCCGGCCCCAGCGCGACGACCCCGACCTCGCAGTCCGCCCGCATCCGCCAGATGAAGCCGAACCCGGCCCCCCGCACGGGCCGCTCCCACGCCTCCCGCCGCCCGGCCCGGAGCACCACCACCGCGTACGGCCCGTGCTCCGGCAGATCGAGGCCCGCTGCCGCCCGGGCGGCCAGTCCGGGCGTCGCCTGCCCCTCCAGCAGCGCGTCGAGCAGCGCCTGCAACTGCTCGTCCGTGCGCCGCCGCAGTTCCGCCTCCGTGGCCCGGTACGCCTCCGAGGCCGCCTGGGTCTGCGCGTCCACCGCGGACCACACCATCGTCGTCGAGCGCATCAGCGCCGCGAGCCGCTCCGGCTCGCGCCCCGACGCCCCTTCCACGAGCGCGTCCCACAGCAGATAGCCGGCGTTGCGGTAGGCGTGCACGAGGAGGTCGAGCGGCAGTCCCTGCCGGGCCCTGCGCCGTCCCGCGTCCTCGGCGCGCTCCAGGTCGCGGCGCGGCGAGTCCCGGGGCGCGGCGAGCGTCTCGATCCCGACCCGCATCGCCTCCTCCGCCTCCCGCCACTGCTGGTCGTACGGGAGCACCTGCCCGTAGACGGGGGAGTACTCGATGAGCTGCCGGACATGTTCGTCGACAAGTTCCGGCAGCCGTTCCAGCAGGGCCTCGCAGGCCTCCGCCAGCAGCTTCCAGTCATGACCGGTCCGCGGTCGGCGCCCTCCCATGGCCGGAGCATGCCACCGGGACACGGTCGCGCACAGGCCCCTGACACGCGGTGTTGTGCACGCGCACAACGTCCGGCGGGGCGCGCTGGGCGTCGGCAGCGATTCGGCCGTACGGCGTGGACGCGCGCCCCCGCCGGTGCTGGGGTGAGCGCCACACCGGGCGAGAGCGAGGGGGGAGTCCATGGGCGGATCCGGGCTGGTCGTCGACGATCTTTCGGTCGGATACGGACCCGTGCGGGCACTGCGACGCGTGTCCCTTCACGTGCCCGAAGGGGCCGTGGTGACGGTGCTCGGCGCGAACGGCGCGGGCAAGTCGACCCTGCTGCGGGCCATCAGCCGCACGCTGTCCTTCCACGGCGGCGCGGTCGTCGGGGGCACGGTGAGCCTGGGCGGTCGCCGCCTCGACACCTTGCCGCCGGACCGGGTGGTCGCCGCCGGGGTGTCCCAAGTGCCGGAGGGGCGGCAGGTGTTCGCCCGGATGACGGTCGCCGACAACCTGGCCGCGGGCGCACTCGGCAGCCCCCGCTCGCGGCGCGCGGCCGCTCTGCACCGCGTCCACGAACTCTTCCCGGTGCTCGCCGAACGCGCCCGGCAGCGCGCCGGTCTGCTCTCCGGCGGCGAGCAGCAGATGCTCGCCGTCGCCCGCGCCCTGATGGCCGCCCCCGCGGTCCTCCTCCTGGACGAGCCCTCCCTCGGCCTCGCCCCGCTGATGGCCGAGCGGATCGCCGAGACCGTGAAGGAGATCAACGACCAGGGCACCTCGGTCCTCCTCGTCGAACAGAACGCGGCACTCGCCCTGCGCCTGGCCGAGCGGGCGTACGTCCTCGAAGTCGGCGAGGTGACCCTGTCCGGACCCGCCGCAGAGCTGGCCGCCTCGGACGAGGTGCGCCGCCGCTACCTGGGCGTGGTCGACGAGGACGCGGCGGCGGACGCGGCAGAGGCCGGCGCCGGCACACGGACGCTGACGCGGTGGCAGGGGTGAGCGGCGTGACGGAGACCCCCGGCGCACGGACCACGACAGAGACGTTGGAAGTACGGCACCTCACCGTCCGCTTCGCCGGGCTCACCGCACTCGACGACGTCGGCTTCACCGTCCGCCCCGGCACCGTGCACGCCCTCATCGGGCCCAACGGCGCCGGGAAGTCCACCTGCTTCAACGTGCTGTCCGGTGTCTACCGGGCCACCGCGGGCAGCGTCCGCTTCGGCGGGCACGAGCTGACCCGGATGCCTGCGCACCGCATCGCCGGTCTCGGTGTCGCCCGTATCTTCCAGAACCTCGCGCTGCCGCCGCACGCCACCGTGGCCGACAGCCTGCTCCTCGGCCGGTACCGGCTGACCCGCACCGGCTTCCTGGCCGCCGGGCTGCGGCTGCCCTCGGCGGCGCGCGAGGAGCGGCTGCACCGGGCGCGGGTGCGGGAGATCGCCGAGTTCGTCGGCATCGACGACTGCCTCGACGCGCCCGCGGGCTCCCTGCCGTACGGACAGCAGAAGCTCGCCGAACTCGCCCGCGCGCTGTGCATGGAACCGCGTCTGCTGCTCCTCGACGAGCCGGTCGCGGGCATGACCGCCGACGAACGGCGCCGCACCGCCGCCGTCATCGCGGGCGTCCGCGACGGCCTCGGCATCTCGATCGTGCTGGTGGAGCACGACATGGGGGTGGTGATGCGGCTCGCGGACGCGGTGACCGTCCTGGACTTCGGGCGCCGCATCGCCGACGGCCCTCCCGCCGACGTACAGAACGACCCGGAAGTCGTCCGCGCGTACCTGGGAGCGGGAGCATGAGCACCTTCGCCGAGATCCTCCTCAACGGACTGTCCCTGGGCTCCGTCTACGCGCTCATCGCGCTCGGGTTCGTGGTGATCTTCCGGGCCACCGAGGTCGTCAACTTCGCCCATGCCTCGCTGCTGCTCGCGGGCGGATACATCACCGCCGTCCTGCACGACGACATCGGCTTCTGGCCCGCCCTCGTGGCCGGGATCGCGGGTGCGGCGCTGGTGGGCGCCGCCGTGGAGTTCGTGGTCATACGGCGTTACCGGGGCAGTGACCACAGCGTCCTGGCCATCGTCACCATCGGCGTCGACATCCTGCTCACCACCGAACTGACGCGCCGTATCGGCACGGACGTCCTCACGCTCGGCGATCCCTGGGGCGACGCCGTCGTCAGCGTCGGGCCGATCTCGCTCGCGCAGACCCGGATCGCCGCGTTCGTGACGGCGGCCCTGCTCATCACCGCGTTCCTGCTGGTCTTCCGCTACACCTCGTGGGGCGTGGCGATGCGCGCCGCCGCCGAGAGTGCGGAGACGGCGGCGCTGATGGGCGTACGGCTGGGGCGGGTGTCGCTCGGGGCCTGGGCGGTGGCGGGCGGTCTCGCCGCCGTGGCCGCGCTGTTCCTCACGGTCTTCCCGACCCCGGGCCTGGAACGGGCCACCTCGCTGGCCGCGCTCAAGGCGTTCCCGGCGGCCATCCTCGGCGGCCTCGACTCCACGACGGGCGCCCTCGTCGGCGGCCTTTTGGTCGGCGTCACGGAGTCCCTGGCCACCGGATACCAGAGCGATCTGACCTTCCTGGGACGCGGCCTCGGCGACCTGGCGCCCTACCTCGTCATGGTCGCCGTCCTGCTCATCCGCCCCGCGGGGCTGTTCGGCACGAAGGAGCTCGCCCGTGTCTGAGGTGCTGCACCGTGACGAGGCGCGCGAGAGGGCTCCCCGGTCCGGCCTCCATCGGATCCGGCTCGTCCGACCGCGTGTTTGGGCGTGGGCCGTCGCCGTCGTCCTTCTCCTCGCGTTCCCGTTCTACCTGGACCGCTTCTGGCTGGAGGCCGGGCTGTTCGCGATGGCCGCCGCGATCGGTGCCATCGGCATCAATCTCCTCACCGGGGCGACGGGCCAGCTCTCCATGGGACACGCCTTCTTCCTCGCCGTCGGCGCCTACGGCTACTGCGTCCTCGCCGCGGACGGCGGCGACGGCCTGACCGGGCTCGGCCTGCCGACCTGGCTCGCGGCCGTGCTCGCCGTACTGGTCGCGGGCCTCGCGGGCGGACTGTTCAGCCCCATCTCGGGCCGGCTCAGCGGCGCCTACCTGGGCATCGCCACCCTCGCCCTGGTCTTCATCGGCCAGCACATCATGTTCAACGCCCACGACCTGACCGGCGGCGCCAACGGCCGCGACGTACCCCCGCTGAGCCTGTTCGGCCTCACCTTCGACGACCGTGAAATCGACGTCGCCGCCGTGCCGTTCGGCTCCGCCGAGAAGCTCTGGTACGCCGGTCTCGTCCTGCTCGCGGCCTGCGCGCTGTTCGCCCGCGGGGTGCTGCGCGGCCGTCCCGGGCGGGCCATGAACGCCATCCGCGACCACCGCATCGCGGCCGGCGTGCTCGGGGTCCCGGTGGCCCGCCACCGCGCCGCGGTCTTCGTGCTGTCGTCGATGTACGCGGGCCTCGCGGGCGTCCTGCTCGCGCTGGTGTTCCAGCGGACGGTGCCCGACTACTTCGGCATCACGCTGTCCCTGGACTACCTCGCCATGATCGTCATCGGCGGACTCGGCTCGGTCTCCGGAGCGGTGGCCGGGGCCGCCTTCGTCTCCCTGCTGCCGCAGGTGCTGACCCGCTACAGCGACACACTGCCCCTCGTCTCCGCGCCGGGCACGGACGGCATCGCCCCGGGCGAGGCGGCCCGCTACCTCTACGGCGCCGCCGTCGTCCTGGTGGTGCTGTTCCTGCCGGGCGGCCTGACCGGGGCGGTCGTACGGCGTCGAGCCAGAACCCGATCAGCACGGACCCACCCAGGGGAGGAACGATGAACCGAACGAACAGGGCGAACAGGATGAATAGGGTCAACAGGGCGAGCAGGGTGAACGGGGCGTTGGCGGCCAGGGCAGCCGCGGGTGTGCTCGCCGCCGCGCTCGTGCTGGCCGGATGCAGTTCCAAGGCCAAGGACGACGGCGACAAGGCCGCCGCGGGCGGGATGAAGACCGGAGAGGGCATCTCCGGCAAGACGATCACACTCGGCGCGCTCACCGACATGAGCGGCGTCTACGCGACCCTCGGCAAGAGCGTCACCCAGGCGCAGCAGCTGTATGTGAAGCAGCTGAACGCCGCCGGGGGCGTCTGCGGCTACAAGGTCGAGCTCACGATCCGCGATCACGGCTACGACCCGCAGAAGGCCGTCTCCGGCTACACCGAACTGGAGCCGAACGTGCTGGGCTTCGTCCAGTTCATCGGCTCGCCGTTCGTCGCCGCCGTCAAGAAGCGCATCGACGGCCAGGACAAGGACCTGGTCCTGCCGCAGGCCTGGTCGGCGACGCTGCTCGGCAGCCCGTACATCCGCGTCATCGGATCCACGTACGACCTGGAGACGATCAACGCCGTCGACTTCCTGATGCGGGAGAAGGGCCTCAAGAAGGGCGACAGGATCGGACACGTCTACTTCGAGGGGGACTACGGCGAGAACGCCCTGGTCGGCTCCGAGCACATGGCGAAGGAAGCCGGTCTGACCGTGGTGCAGCAGAAGATCAAGGCGACCGACAACGACATGACGGCCCAGGTCGCCGCCCTGAAGAAGGCAGGGGTCAAGGCGATCGTCCTCAGTGCGGGCCCGCGCCAGGCGGCCTCGCTCGTCGGCGTCGCCGCGGCGAGCGGCTTCAATGTGCCGATCATCGGCAACAACTCCGCCTTCGCACCCCAGCTCCTCGCCACCGAGGCGGGTCCGGCCCTGATGAAGAACTACTACGTGGCCTCCCCGTCGCTGCCGATCGGCGCGGACACCCCCGAGGCGAAGAAGCTGGTCGCCGACTACAAGGCGGCCTATCCGAAGGACTCCCTCGACAACGGCATCGTGGCCGGCTGGACCGCCGCGTCGGCCTTCGGCGAGGCCCTGAAGAAGGCCTGCGCGAGCAAGGACCTCACCCGGGAGGGCGTCGACAAGGCCCTGCTGTCGATCGACTCCTTCGACATGGGCTTCGGCACGACCCAGGACTTCAGCGACCCCGCTGCCGCCTCCTCCCGCGAGAGCGTGATCCTCAAGCCGGACAAGAACGTCACCGGCGGCATGAAGGTCGTACGCCAGGCAGGGGCGTCGAAGGCGGCCCAGGAGTACACCCCGGCGAGCTGAACTCCCCCCGGGGGGCGGACGTGCGAGGGGGCCCGGACCATGAGCGGTCCGGGCCCCCTCGGGCGTGTCGCGTCGGCGGCTACGGCAGCTGGGCCGCGCGCGCCTCGCGGCGGTTGCCGCGGAAGTTGTTCACCCGGCGGGCCGTGGCGAACAGCGGGATGACCGCGCCCGTGACCAGCTGCAGCGCGCAGCCCGTCTGGAGCAGCAGCTGACCGCCCGGGGCGTCGAAGGCCCAGGAGGCCAGCAGGCCCATGGACACGACGATCCAGCCCAGCATCGCGACCGCGAGCCGACCGCGCGGCTTCGGGTACTCCACCCGGCTCACCATCAGCCAGGCGGTGCCCAGGATCGCCAGGAGCGTCGCCACGAAGGGCAGCTCAAGCAGCACGATCGAGACGACCGTCAGCGCCCCGAACGGCGAGGGCATCCCCTGGAACATGCCGTTGGGCACCGTCACGCACGAGAAGCGCGCGAGTCTCAGCACCACGGCGAGGAGCACCACGATCGCCCCCACCGCCGCCACCCGCTGATGCGCGTCGTCCGCGACCATGCCGTAGACGAGGACGAAGTACGCCGGAGCCAGGCCGAAGCTGATCAGGTCGGAGAGGTTGTCCAGCTCGGCGCCCATGGGGGAGGAGCGCAGCTTGCGCGCCACCAGGCCGTCGAACAGGTCGAAGACCGCCGCGCACAGCATCAGGATCACCGCGGTGGCCGCGCTGTGCCGGGCCATGCCCGCCGACTGGTCGTCCCCGGTCAGGTGCGGGATCAGGATGCCGGTGGTGGTGAAGTACACCGCCATGAAGCCGCAGGTGGCGTTGCCGAGGGTGAGGGTGTCCGCTATCGAGAGGCGGAGAGAGAGCGGCATCTCCTCCTCGTCGTCGACCTCGTCGGCCTCGGGCACCCAGCCCGCCTGGGTCTCTGGATCAATCACGGTCAATGCGAGTCACCCCAGCCACCGTCTTCTGACCGACCTCGACCGCGACCTCCACGCCCTCGGGCAGGTAGATGTCGACGCGCGATCCGAAGCGGATCAGACCGATGCGGTCGCCCTGCTCGACCTTCGTGCCCTGCGGGATGTAGGGCACGATGCGGCGGGCCACCGCGCCGGCGATCTGGATCATCTCGATGTCGCCGAGCTCGGTGTCGAAGTGCCAGACTACGCGCTCGTTGTTCTCGCTCTCCTTGTTGAAAGCCGGAACGAACCCGCCGGGGATGTGCTCGACCGACGTCACCGTGCCGGAGAGCGGCGCCCGGTTGACGTGGACGTTGAGCGGGCTCATGAAGATCGCGACGCGGGTGCGGCCGTCCTTCCACGGCATGATGCTCTGCACCACACCGTCGGCGGGGGAGATGACCCGGCCCCGGGTGATCTCGCGCTCGGGGTCGCGGAAGAACCACAGCATGCCCGCCGCGAGCGCGGTGGCGGGTACGGCCACGGCCTTGGCGACGCCGGAGCGGCGCGCACGGGCGAGGCTGAGGGCTGCGGTGGCGACGGTCGGGAGAAGCCACGGCGATGCTCCGCGCGCGAGGCGTACGCCGGCCCGGCTGTCGCTTGGTGCAGAGGTTTGGCTGTGGGGCATGGATGACCTTCGTAGCGGATGATGCCGCGCAGTAACGGGGGACGGCGGCTTTCCGGGGATCGTACCGGTCGCGGACCACAACTGGGCAAGCCAGGAAGCCGAGTCGGCGGCCGAAGAGGGATGACGGGGTGTGACCTTCTTCTCCAAGAAAACACCCCGTATCCGGACATCTAGCCCTGGAACCGATACTCTTCGAGCAGCCTGCGACCGATGATCATTTTCTGGATTTCGGCGGTGCCTTCACCGATCAGCAGCATCGGGGCCTCGCGGTAGAGCCGCTCGATCTCGTACTCCTTGGAGAAGCCGTAGCCGCCGTGGATCCGGAAGGCGTCCTCCACGACCTCCTTGCAGTACTCGGATGCGAGGTACTTCGCCATCCCGGCTTCAAGGTCGTTTCGTTCTCCGGAGTCCTTTTTGCGTGCAGCGTTCACCATCATCGCATGCGCGGCCTCGACCTTGGTGGCCATCTCCGCCAGCTTGAACTGAATGGCCTGGTGCTGGGCGATCGCCTTGCCGAAAGTGTGCCGTTGCTGGGCGTACTGGACACCCAGTTCGAAGGCACGCTGAGCGACACCGCAGCCACGCGCCGCCACGTTCACGCGGCCGACCTCGACGCCGTCCATCATTTGGTAAAAACCTCGGCCGGTGCTGCCGCCGAGCACCCGATCGGCCGGAATGCGCAGGCCGTCCATGATCAGCTCGGTGGTGTCGACGCCCTTGTAACCCATCTTGTCGATCTTCCCGGGGATGGTGAGGCCGGGGCGGACCTCTCCGAAGCCGGGCTCCTTCTCGACGAGGAAGGTCGTCATCGACTTGTGGGGCGCGGTCCCCTCGGGGTGTCCTTCGTCACTTCGCACGAGTACGGCGACCAGAGACGACGTCCCGCCGTTCGTCAGCCACATCTTCTGGCCGTTGAGGACGTACTCGTCGCCGTCCCTGACCGCCTTGGAGGTGATGGCGGACACGTCCGAGCCGAGGCCCGGCTCCGACATGGAGAAGGCGCCGCGGATGTCGCCGGCCGCCATGCGCGGCAGGAAGTGGTCCTTCTGCTCCTGCGTGCCGTGCTGCTTGAGCATGTACGCCACGATGAAGTGGGTGTTGATGATGCCGGAGACCGACATCCAGCCGCGGGCGATCTCCTCGACGCACAGGGCGTAGGTGAGCAGCGACTCGCCCAGACCCCCGTACTCCTCGGGGATCATCAGGCCGAACAGGCCCAGCTCCTTCAGGCCGTCGACGATCGCTTGCGGGTACTCGTCGCGGTGCTCCAGCTCGGTGGCGACCGGGATGATCTCCTTGTCCACGAAGTCGCGGACGGTGGAGAGGATCTCCTGCTGGATGTCGGTGAGACCGGCGGTCTGGGCGAGTCGCGCCATGGCTACTTCTCCTGCTCCTTGAGCTCGGGGCGGCCCGGCTGCTCGCCGCCGCGCTCCTTGATGTACGTCTCGGTCGGCACCATCACCTTGCGGCGGAAGACGCAGACCAGCGTGCCGTCCTGCTTGTAGCCCTTGGTCTCGACGTGGACGATGCCGCGGTCGTTCTTGGACTTCGACGGCCACTTGTCGAGCACGGTCGTCTGGCCGTAGATGGTGTCGCCGTGGAAGGTCGGCGCCACGTGCTTGAGCGACTCGATCTCCAGGTTGGCGATGGCCTTGCCGGAGATGTCCGGCACGCTCATGCCGAGCAGCAGGGAGTAGATGTAGTTCCCGACGACGACGTTCTGCCCGAAGTCCGTCGTCTTCTCCGCATAGTTGGTGTCCATGTGGAGCGGGTGGTGGTTCATGGTGAGGAGACAGAACAGGTGGTCGTCGTACTCCGTGACCGTCTTGCCCGGCCAGTGCTTGTACGTCGCCCCGACCTCGAACTCCTCGTAGGTGCGTCCGAACTGCATGACCGTCAGGCCTCCGGGATCTCGAACTTGCTGGTGCGCTGCATGCCGGCGGCCCGGCCCTTGCCCGAGATGACCAGGGCCATCTTGCGGCTGGCCTCGTCGATCATCTCGTCGCCGAGCATCGCCGAGCCCTTCTTGCCGCCCGCCTCGGACGTGTAGTAGTCGTACGCGTCCAGGATCAGCTCGGCGTGGTCGTAGTCCTCCTGCGAGGGCGAGAAGATCTCGTTGGACGCCTCGACCTGGCCCGGGTGCAGCACCCACTTGCCGTCGAAGCCGAGCGCGGCGGCGCGCTGGGCGACCTCGCGGTAGCCGTCGATGTTGCGGATCTGCAGGTAGGGGCCGTCGATCGCCTGGAGGTTGTTGGCGCGGGCGGCCATCAGGATCTTCATCAGGATGTAGTGGTAGGCGTCCGCCGGGTAGCCGGGCGGCTGCTCACCCACGACCAGCGACTTCATGTTGATCGAGGCCATGAAGTCGGCCGGGCCGAAGATGATCGTCTCGACGCGCTGGGACGCGGTCGCGATCTCGTTGACGTTGTTCAGGCCCTGCGCGTTCTCGATCTGCGCCTCGATGCCGATCTTGCCGACCTCGAAGCCCATCGTCTTCTCGATCTGCGTCAGCAGCAGGTCGAGCGCGACGATCTGCTCGGCCGTCTGCACCTTCGGCAGCATGATGCAGTCGAGGTTCTGGCCGGCGCCCTCGACGACGGTCACGACGTCGCGGTACGTCCACTCGGTCGTCCAGTCGTTGACCCGCACGACCCTGGTCTTGCCGGTCCAGTCGCCCTCGTTGAGGAACTTGACGATGGTGTGCCGCGCCTCGGGCTTGGCCAGCGGCGCGCACGCGTCCTCCAGGTCCAGGAAGACCTGGTCGGCGGGGAGGCCCTGCGCCTTCTCCAGGAAGCGGGGGTTCGAACCGGGCACTGCCAGGCACGAGCGCCGCGGGCGGAGACGGTTGACGGTCGTCATGCGGGGACCTCCAGAGGGTCGAGCTTGTTCGCTTTCCGGATCTCGTCGACGATGCGGCCGATGATGCCGGTGATGTCGAAGTCCTTCGGGGTGAAGACGGCGGCCACTCCGGCTTCCTTGAGCTGCTCGGCGTCACCATTCGGGATGATGCCACCGGCGATCACCGGGATGTCTGTGGCACCGGCCACACGCAGCCGCTCCAGCACGTCCGGCACCAACTGGGCGTGCGAGCCGGAGAGGATGGACAGGCCGACCGCGTGCACGTCCTCCGCGAGGGCCGCGTCCACGATCTGCTCCGGGGTGAGCCGGATGCCCTGGTACACCACCTCGAAGCCGGCGTCGCGCGCACGGACGGCGATCTGCTCGGCGCCGTTGGAGTGACCGTCCAGGCCGGGCTTGCCGACCAGGAAGCGCAGCTTGCCGACGCCCAGGTCCTCGGCGGTGAGGTCGACCTTGCGCCGCACCTGCGCCATCGCCGAGCCCTCCTCGGCGGGGACCGCCACCGGCGCCGAGGAGACGCCGGTCGGCGCGCGGAACTCGCCGAACACCTCGCGCAGGGCCCCGGCCCATTCGCCGGTCGTGGCCCCGGCACGGGCGCACTCCAGGGTGGCCTCCATGAGGTTGCCGGTGCCCCTCGCGGCCTCCTTCAGCCGCTCCAGCGCCTTGCAGGGACGCGGGTGGTTGAAGGGCGGCTGATAGCGGGTGTCGCGCCAGTGCTGCAGCGAGGCGATGACTCGGGCCTCGACAGCTGGATCAACCGTCTGGATGGCTGTATCGAGATCGGCCGTCAATGGATTGGGCTCGGTCGTCTCGAAGATGTTGACGCCCACGATCTTCTCTTGACCGGACTCAATACGGGCCCTGCGCTCGGCGTGCGAGGAGACGAGCTGCGACTTCAGATAGCCGGACTCGACGGCGGCCATCGCGCCGCCCATCTCCTGGATCCGCTCGATCTCCGCGAGCGAGTCCGTGACCAGGGCGGCGACCTTCTTCTCGATGACGTGCGAGCCCTCGAAGATGTCGTCGTACTCCAGCAGGTCGCTCTCGTGCGCCAGCACCTGCTGGATGCGCAGCGACCACTGCTGGTCCCAGGGGCGCGGCAGGCCCAGCGCCTCGTTCCAGGCGGGGAGTTGGACGGCACGCGCGCGTGCGTCCTTGGAGAGGGTCACGGCCAGCATCTCCAGGACGATCCGCTGGACGTTGTTCTCCGGCTGCGCCTCGGTCAGGCCCAGGGAGTTGACCTGGACGCCGTAGCGGAAGCGGCGCTGCTTGGCGTTCTCGATGCCGTAGCGCTCGCGGGTGACCCGGTCCCAGATGCGGCCGAACGCCCGCATCTTGCACATCTCCTCGATGAAGCGCACGCCCGCGTTGACGAAAAAGGAGATACGGGCGACGACGTCGCCGAACTTCTCCGGCGGCACCTGGCCGGAGTCGCGGACGGCGTCCAGGACCGCGATCGCCGTGGACATCGCGTACGCGATCTCCTGCACGGGCGTGGCGCCCGCCTCCTGCAGGTGATAGCTGCAGATGTTGATCGGGTTCCACTTCGGCATGTGGGAGACCGTGTACGCGATCATGTCCGTCGTCAGGCGGAGCGACGGTCCCGGCGGGAACACATGAGTGCCCCGCGACAGGTACTCCTTGACGATGTCGTTCTGGGTCGTGCCCTGGAGCTTGGTGATGTCCGCACCCTGCTCCTCGGCGACGACCTGGTAGAGCGCCAGCAGCCACATGGCGGTGGCGTTGATCGTCATCGAGGTGTTCATCTGCTCCAGGGGGATGTCCTGGAACAGCCGCCGCATGTCACCGAGATGGGCCACCGGCACGCCGACCCGGCCGACCTCGCCGCGGGCGAGGATGTGGTCGGAGTCGTAGCCGGTCTGCGTAGGGAGATCGAACGCGACCGACAGTCCGGTCTGGCCCTTGGCGAGGTTGCGCCGGTACAGCTCGTTGGACGCCTCGGCTGTGGAGTGACCGGCATACGTGCGCATGAGCCACGGCCGGTCCTTGTCCTTTTGCGCCTGCGGCGTGGACTCCCGCTCGCCTTCGGCGGTCTGACGCTCAGTCATCTATGACCCCGGGTGTCTCAGATGTTGCGGAAGCGGTTGATGGCGTCGATGTGCCGGGCGCGCATCTCCTCGTCGCGCACGCCGAGCCCTTCCTCGGGGGCCAGGCACAGCACGCCGACCTTGCCCTGGTGGAGGTTGCGGTGCACGTCGTAGGCCGCCTGGCCGGTCTCCTCCAGGGAGTAGACCTTCGACAGCGTCGGGTGGATCTTTCCCTTCGCGACGAGCCGGTTGGCCTCCCAGGCCTCGCGGTAGTTGGCGAAGTGCGAGCCGATGATCCGCTTCAGCGACATCCACAGGTAGCGGTTGTCGTACTCGTGGTTGTAGCCCGAGGTGGAGGCGCAGGTGACGATGGTGCCGCCCTTGCGCGTGACGTACACGGAGGCGCCGAAGGTCTCGCGGCCCGGGTGCTCGAAGACGATGTCGACGTCCTCGCCGCCGGTGAGTTCGCGGATGCGCTTGCCGAAGCGCTTCCACTCCTTGGGGTCCTGGTTGTGCTCGTCCTTCCAGAACTTGTAGCCCTCGGCGTTGCGGTCGATGATCGCCTCGGCGCCCATGGCCCGGCAGATCTCCGCCTTCTGCGGGCTGGAGACGACACAGATCGGGTTGGCGCCGCCGGCGAGCGCGAACTGCGTGGCGTACGAGCCCAGTCCGCCGCTCGCGCCCCAGATCAGGACGTTGTCGCCCTGCTTCATGCCGGCGCCGTTGCGGGAGACCAACTGGCGGTAGGCGGTGGAGTTGACCAGACCGGGGGCGGCGGCCTCCTCCCAGCTGAGGTGGCCGGGCTTGGGCATCAGCTGGTTGGACTTGACGAGCGCGACCTCGGCGAGGCCGCCGAAGTTGGTCTCGAAGCCCCAGATGCGCTGCTCGGGGTCGAGCATCGTGTCGTTGTGGCCGTCGCTGGACTCCAGCTCGACCGAGAGGCAGTGCGCGACGACCTCGTCGCCGGGGTTCCAGGCGTTCACGCCCGGGCCGGTGCGCAGGACGACGCCCGCGAGGTCGGAGCCGATGATGTGGTACGGCAGGTCGTGGCGCCGGGTCAGCTCGGAGAGGCGGCCGTAGCGCTCCAGGAACCCGAAGGTGGACATCGGCTCGAAGATCGAGGTCCACACCGAGTTGTAGTTGACACTCGATGCCATGACAGCCACCAGTGCCTCACCCGGGCCCAGTTCGGGCAGCGCCACCTCGTCGAGGTGGAGCGACTTGCGCGGGTCCTTGTCGCGGGTCTCGATGCCCGCGAACATCTCCGTCTCGTCCTTGTGCACGGTGATCGCGCGATACGACTCGGGGAGCGGCAGAGCGGCGAAGTCGTCCGGCGTCGAGTCCGGCGACTGGATCGCGTCCAGGATGTCCTTCACGGTCACGGTGTTGCCTCCGGCGATACGCGCCCTTCGGGAAGGGCGCTGAGGGTTACGTCGGTGCTGCTGATGGTTTTCGAAGGTGCCGTCGGTTCGGCTCGGTGGTGCTTCGGCAGCGCTTTGTGGCGCGGGAGGTTGCCTGTGACGCAGGCGTCCGGGCGCGCAGGCCGGGGGCTTGCGGGGACAGCCGGCGTACGAAAGGTCGCTGCACGCCGGCCGCCCGGACTCCTTCAACGTATGACACCGCGTGTCACCCCGCAAGGCACTGAGTGCCAGAGATTGCGCTCAGGCGAAATCTTTACGCGACAGATGAGCGATGATCGATCGAACGGGCCCTGGAAAGCGCTCGAAAAGGGGCTCTGACATGCCAAAACGGCCACCCCGAAGGGTGGCCGTCATCACAGCGGCGAGAGGCCGCTCAGCGCTCCTTGAGCGCCTCCTCGATGGTCCGCATGACCTCGTCCAGGGGTGCGTCCGTGCGGGCGACCGTGACCAGGACCTCGCCCTGGTGCGAGACCGTCGCCGGGGCCGGCTGCCGCGGTGCCGTGGAGCGGCCCGCCCCGATGCCCGTCCCGAACGTCCTGCGCACGATCGCGAAGGCGTGGTCCAGCTGCGCCTCCACGTCGCCCTGCCCGTCGGCCCTGAGCCAGCGCCGCAGCACGTGGTTGTGGGCGGTGACCACGGCGGACGCGGCGACCTCCGCCAGCAGCGGGTCGTCGTTGGCGTCGTCGTCGTGCGCGTGCTCGTCGAAGTGGCCGAGCAGATAGCGGGTGAAGAGGCGCTCGTAGCGGGCCACCGACGCGATCTCCGCCTCACGCAGGGTGGGCACCTCGCGGGTCAGCTTGTAGCGGGCGACCGAGATCTCCGGCCGGGCCGCGTACATCCGCATGACCTCCTTGATGCCGCGGCACACCGTGTCGAGCGGGTGCTCGTGCGGGGGCGCCGCGTTGAGCACCGCCTCCGCGCGGACCAGCGTGTCGTCGTGGTCCGGGAAGATCGCCTCCTCCTTGGAGCGGAAGTGGCGGAAGAAGGTGCGGCGCGCGACCCCGGCCGCGGCCGCGATCTCGTCGACGGTGGTCGCCTCGTACCCCTTGGTCGCGAACAGCTCCATCGCCGCGGCCGCCAGTTCGCGGCGCATCCTGAGCCGCTGGGCGGCCGCGCGGCTGCCTGCGGCACTTTCCGGCGCGTCGGGCGTGGCTGGTGTACGTGAGGACCTGGCGGGCTGGGGCATGACCCGAACGTACTGCATGTGCGCAGCTTGTTGCGCGTGTACGGGGTTTCCCCCGCCCCCGGCGGGCGGGACGGTGCCCGGGCCCGCGAGCGGGAGCGGACTGCCCGGGTCGAGCAGTCCGCCCCAGTCCTCGCCGCCTTCGAACCGGTCGCCGACGGCGTCAGCGGCGGGCATATTCACGGAAGCCGCGGCCGGTCTTGCGGCCGAGGCAGCCCGCGGCCACCAGATGCTCCAGGAGCGGGGCGGGGGCCAGGCCCGGGTCGCGGAACTCGCGGTGCAGGACCTTCTCGATCGCGAGCGAGACATCGAGCCCGACGACGTCCAGCAGCTCGAAGGGGCCCATCGGGTAGCCGCCGCCCAGCTTCATCGCGGCGTCGATGTCGTCCAGCGTCGCGTAGTGCTCCTGCACCATCTTGATCGCGTTGTTGAGGTACGGGAAGAGCAGCGCGTTCACGATGAAGCCGGCCCGGTCGCCGCAGTCCACCGCGTGCTTCCTGATCCTCGTGCAGACCTCGCGGACGGTCGCGTGGACGTCCTCGGCCGTCAGCACCGTACGCACGACCTCCACCAGCTTCATCGCCGGCGCGGGGTTGAAGAAGTGCATGCCGATCACGTCCTGCGGGCGCGAGGTGGCGCGGGCGCAGGCGACGACGGGCAGCGAGGAGGTCGTGGTGGCGAGGACCGCGCCCGGCTTGCAGACCTTGTCCAGCGTGGCGAACAGCTGCTGCTTGATCTCCAGGTCCTCGGCGACCGCCTCCACGGCCAGGTCGACGTCGGCGAAGGAGTCGTACGAACCCGCCGCGGTGATCCGGTCCAGGGTCTGGGCGGCGGCCTCGGCGGTCATCCGCCCCTTGTCGACGGAGCGTGCGAGCGACTTGCCGATACGGGCCTTGGCGGCCTGCGCCTTCTCCTCGCTGCGGGCGGTGAGCACGACCTCGTAGCCCGCCTTGGCGAAGACCTCGACGATGCCGGAGGCCATCGTCCCGGAACCGGCGACGCCGACCGAGCGGACCTCGCGGCCGGGGGTGAGCGTGGCGCCCTCCAGCGGTGTCAGCGCGTCGCGCACGACGGTGGCGCTGCCCGGTGCCTCGTAACTGTAGAAGCCGCGGCCCGACTTGCGGCCCGTCAGACCCGCCTCGCTGAGCTGCTTGAGGATGGGTGCCGGGGCGTGCAGCCGGTCGTGGGAGGCGGCGTACATGGCCTCCAGGACCGTGCGGGCCGTGTCCACGCCGATCAGGTCGAGCAGCGCGAGCGGGCCCATCGGCAGCCCGCAGCCGAGCCGCATCGCGGCGTCGATGTCCTCGCGGGAGGCGTACTTCGCCTCGTACATCGCGGCCGCCTGGTTGAGGTAGCCGAACAGCAGCCCGTCGGCGACGAATCCGGGGCGGTCGCCGACGGCGACGGGCTCCTTGCCGAGGTCGAGGGCGAGGTTGGTGACCGCGGTGACGGCGGTCGGCGCGGTCAGCACCGAGGAGACGACCTCGACGAGCTTCATCGCGGGCGCCGGGTTGAAGAAGTGCAGGCCGAGAACACGCTCCGGGCGGGAGGAGTCGGCGGCCAGACGGGTCACCGACAGGGCGTTGGTGCCGGTCGCGAGAATCGTCTCCGGCCGCACGACGCCGTCGAGTTCACGGAAGATCTGCTGCTTTATCTCGTACGACTCCGGGGCCACCTCGATGACCAGATCGGCCTCGGCGGCGGCGCGCAGGTCGGTGGAGGTGCGGACGCGGGCGAGGGCGTCGGCGCGCTCCTGCTCGGTCAGCCGGCCACGCTCCACGGCGCGGGCGGTGGCGGTCTCCAGGGCGGTGACGGCCTTGGCGGCCGCGGCCTCGCTGATGTCGATGCCGACGACCTCGCGGCCGGCCCGGGCGAGGACCTCGGCGATACCGGTGCCCATGGTGCCGAGGCCGACGACGGCGACGGTGGACAGCGAGGAGGAGGAAGAGGGGGACAGGGGAGTGGCCATCGCGGGACTCCAGGATGAGGGGTGACGACTGGGAGCGCGCCCTGGTGCGCCGTGAGAGGGACGGCCGTGGCCGGACCTCGGCGCACAGGGTGCGTGAGGGATGCGGGTGTTGCCGGGCTGCGAGCGCACACGCCCGGTGCCGTCGCCGTGGGCGCGCACACGCCTGGAGCGAACGGTGGGAAACCGACCGGCCCTGTCCCGTGGCCGGGTCGTGCTGCGGTACATGACGTACCGAACCGACTTCTCAAGCCGGCTGCGTCACCAGGCCGGCGTAAGAGGGTGCGAGTGGGTAACTCGCTCTTATGAGCTTAACCGGCGGGTAACGAGCGCGCCAGCCCCCGTGTTTGTGATGTACGTCCCGAGAGATCGCCGCCCCCTCTAATGTCGGAGCCATGGACGAAGAGTTGCGATCACTCACGGAGCGCTTACGGACGGAGTCGGGAGGCTCCCTCGCGTACGAACGTCTGGTGGCGACCGATGACCTCGACGAGCTGGCACGGGTGCTCACCGAGCCGGGGCGGCCCCTGTGGGCCCGGGAGCTGGCCGCGTTCCGGCTGGGGCTCGCGGGCGACCGGCGCGCCTTCGAGTCCCTCGTCCTGTTCCTCAACCACCGCGACCCGCAGCGCTGCGGGTCCGCCGCCCACGCCCTCGCCCGCCTCGGCGACCCGCGCACCGCCCGCGCGGCCGCCGCCCTCGCCACCAACGAACTCCGGGTCGCCTACGCCCTGCACCCGGTCAGGCTGCTCGCGGACCTGCGCGCACCCGAGTCCGTGCCCGCGCTCATAACGACACTGGAACGCAGACTGCGCCCGCACGACCCCTACCGCCGCGTGGCCCTCGCCTGCGTCGACGGCCTCGGCACCCTCCAGGACCCCCGCGCCCGCCCCGTCCTGAACGAGGCCCTCGCCCACCCGGCCCTCGCGGAGGCAGCGGTACGAGCCCTGGCACGCATCCCGAAGCAGAGGTGACCCCCGGGCGGCGGTGACCTTGGCCAACGGTGACCTCGGGCGACGGTGACCTGGTGCGACGGTGACCCTGGGCGGCGGGCGCCCCCGTCACCCCGTCAACTCCCGGACGTACCGCACCTCGGGCACCGCGACGCCCGCCACCTCGTACGGCTCCTCGACGCCGTCGGGGCGGAAGCCGGACCGCTCGTAGAAGCGCCGGGCGCGTGCGTTGTCGCGCAGCACCCACAGGTACATCCGCGTGTGCCCGGCGGCCGAGCAGCGCCGTATCGACTCGTGCAGGAGCGCCCGCCCGGCGCCGGTGCCGGAGTGCAGGGGGTCGACGTAGAGGGCGTACAACTCGACGCTCCCGGGCGGCACTTCGCCGTCGCGGTAGGGCCCGTGGCAGAGCCAGCCCACCGTCTCGCCGTCGCGCTCGGCGAGCAGGTTCAGCACCCCGGGTTTTCCCTGCCGGAAGCGGGTGCGGTGGCGGTCCGCGTCCTCGCGCGTGCTCATCGCGTCGAGGTGCGCCTGCGGTATCAGCCCGCGGTACGCCCACTGCCAGCCGCCCACCCTGATCTCGGCCACGCGGTCACAGTCGGCGAGGGTCATCTCGCGGACGCGGTAGCCGCTCATGTGCCCAGGACCGCGAGTGCCTCGATCTCCAGCAGGAATTCGGGGCGCACCAGGGCGGACACCTGTACTGCTGAGGCGGCCGGGAGGCGGTCGTCGGGGATGTGGGCGGCGCGGGCCGTGCGGATCGCGGGCATGTGGGCCATGTCCGTGACGAAGTAGGTGAGTTTGACGACGTCGTCGAAGGTGGCGCCGGCGGCGGCCAGGCAGCGGCGGAGGTTCTCGAAGATCTGGCGGGCCTGGGCCTCCGCGTCACCCTCGCCGACGATCCTGCCCTGCTCGTCCACGGCGACCTGCCCGGCGATCGCGACGAGGCGGCCGGTGCCCATCACGACATGGCTGTACTGGGCGGCGGGGAAGACCCCGTCGGGGGCGGGAATCCTGGTCAGCTCACTCATGCGTCCATCGTGGACCATGGGTCTGACAACGCCCCCGACGGGCCCTCATCCGCCGGATGTCCAGGCCGGGCTCAGCCGCGGAAACCCAGCATTCCGTGCAGCTCCGAACCGTTGGAGGAGCCGGACGCCGACTTCGCGGCTGCCAGCGGAGTGGGATCGGGCACCTTGGGGCACACCGCGTCGACCTCGCCGCCGCTGCGCGGCACCGTCCCGTCGGACAGATAGTTCGCGAGGTACTTGTCCAGGCAGGCGTTCCCGCTCAGCGTGATGCCGTGGTTCCCGCCGCCCTGCTCGACCACGAAGCTGGAGCGGGCCAGCTTCCGGTGGACCGTCGCACCGCCCTCGTACGGGGTGGCCGCGTCATTGGTCGCCTGGAACAGCAGCACCGGCGGCAGCTTGTGGTTGGTGATGTTCACCGGGTGCTTCGTGCCGGTCGGCCAGAAGGCGCACGGCGCGTTGTACCAGGCGTTGTTCCATGCCATGAACGGCGCCTTGTGGTACACGGCCCAGTTGTCCTTGCGCCACTGGTTCCAGTCGCGCGGCCAGGCGGCGTCACGGCACTGCACCGAGGTGTAGATGCTGTAGCCGTTGTCCCCGGACGCGTCGACGGCCGCGAAGTTGTCGTACGCCTCGACCAGCGGGTCGGCGTTCTTGTCGTTCACATAGGCCGCGAACGCCTCGGCGAGATAGGGCCAGTAGCCGTTGTAGTAGCCGCCCGGGATGAAGGTGTCCTCCAGCTCGGAGGCCCCCACCTTGCCCTCGGCCGGCTTCTTGGCGAGCGCCGCCCGCATCGCGTACCACTTGGCCTCGACCTTGGCCGGGTCGGTGCCCAGCTTGTACGTCGAGTCGTACTTGGCGATCCACGCCATCAGGGCCTTCTGCCGGGCGTCGAAGGCGTAGTCCTGCGCGATGTTGTCGTCGTACCACACGCCCGTGGGGTCGACGATCGAGTCCAGGACCAGACGCTTGACGCGCTGCGGGAAGAGCTTCGCGTAGACCGCGCCGAGGTAGGTGCCGTAGGAGTAGCCGAAGTAACTGGTCTGCCTGGCGCCCAGGGCCGCGCGGATGGAGTCCATGTCGCGCACGGCCTGCACGGTGTTGATGTACGGCAGCAGGCTCGCGTACTTCGTGCCGCAGGCGGCGGCGAAGGACTTGGCACGGGAGAGATTCGCCTTCTCAAGGACCCGCGTTTTCGGCACGGAGTCGGGGCGCACCGGGTCGAAGTAGCCCGGCTTGCAGTCGAGTGCGGGCGTGCTCTGGCCCACCCCGCGCGGGTCGAAGCCGATGACGTCGTACTGCGCCGCGACCGCCTTGGGCAGCGAGGAGGCGACGAATCCGGCCAGTGAGAGTCCGCTGCCGCCGGGGCCGCCGGGGTTGACCAGCAGGGGGCCCTGGCTCTTCTCGGCGGTGTGCTGCACGCGCGAGAGCGCGAGCGTGATCTGCCGCCCGTGCGGGTTGTCGTGGTCCAACGGCACCTTCAGCGAGGTGCACTGCAGCGTCGGATAGTCGGCGGTGCCGCAGTTCTTCCAGGTGAGTTTCGCCGCGGGAGCGGTGTGCGAGGTCTGCGAGGTGCTCGCGTCGGCGGGGAGGGCCGTGAAGGTCCCGGCCACGACGACGGCGGCACCGCACAGCACGGCTGCGCGTTTTCTCATGGAGTCCTCCCAGGACGGAGGGTTTTGGGCCGCGAGTCTCACGGTCCTCGCCGCATCGTCCCGGAAAGCGGCTGCGGAGGAACTCGTTCTGGCAATACTTGACCCAATTGGGCCGCCGGATGCCCTCGAATGATCTCAAATCAACGTAAGTTGGGTTGATTCGGTCACGGTCGGCTCGGGCGGCTCAGGTGGCTGGATCCGGCGGGGCATTCCCGCGCGCGCGGGCCCGATCCCGTACTCCCGCGCCAGGTCGTGCACCTGACGGGTGATCCGGCGCTGGTACCACTTCGGGGCGTACGAGCCGTCCGCGTACAGCCGCTCGTAGCGGCGCACCAGATAGGGGTGGTGCTGCGCTAGCCAGGCCATGAACCACTCGCGCGCCCCCGGGCGCAGATGCAGCACCAGCGGGGTGACCGAGGTGGCCCCGGCCGCCGCGATCGCCCGTACGGTGGCGCGCAGTTGGGCCGGGTGGTCGCTGAGGAACGGGATCACCGGGGCCATCAGGACACCGCAGCCGAGGCCGTGGTCGGCGAGCGTGCGCACGACGTCGAGGCGGCGCTCCGGGGCGGGTGTGCCCGGCTCCACCGTGCGCCACAGCTCGGGGTCGGTGAAGCCGACCGAGACGGAGATGCCGACGTCCGTCACCTCGGCCGACTGCACCAGCAGGTCGAGGTCGCGCAGAATCAGCGTGCCCTTGGTCAGGATCGAGAAGGGGTTGGCGTGGTCGCGCAGGGCGGACAGGATGCCCGGCATCAGGCGGTAGCGGCCCTCGGCGCGCTGGTAGCAGTCGACGTTGGTGCCCATCGCTATGTGCTCGCCCTGCCAGCGGCGCGAGCCGAGCTGGCGGCGCAGCAGCTCCGGCGCGTTCACCTTCACCACGATCTGCGAGTCGAAGTCGAGGCCCGAGTCGAGGTCCAGATAGGTGTGCGTCCTGCGCGCGAAGCAGTACACGCACGCGTGCGAGCAACCGCGGTAGGGGTTGACCGTCCACTCGAAGGGCATTCGCGAGGCCCCGGGCACCCGGTTGATGATCGAGCGGGCCCGCACCTCGTGGAAGGTGATCCCGCGGAACTCCGGCGTGTCGAAGGTACGGCTGACCACCGCGTCCGCGCCGAACAGCGCGGCGTCGGCCGCCCTGCTGTGACCGCCGGACTCCACTGTGAGGTTCTCCCAGCGCATGACGCCTCCTCGGTAGCACTGCCCCCAGAGTGAAACACGTGTTCGATTTCCCGTGCAAGGGCACTTCGGTGGGCGGGCGCGCTTCCTTCGAACGCCGGGGGCACCCCGATTTGGGCGGCCGTGGGCGGGGGTGGTTGGCTTGCCCCAAGCCCGAGAACGCAAGTCCTGGAGGAACCGATGGCGCAGGTCGAGGCGACTACCGAGCGGGTCGTCGCAGCAGACGCGGAGAAGGTGTTCGACGCCCTCGCCGACTACAGCGGCACGCGCGCGAAGCTGCTGCCCGAGCACTTCAGCGAGTACGAGGTGCGCGAGGGCGGTGACGGCGAGGGCACCCTCGTCCACTGGAAGCTCCAGGCCACCAGCAAGCGGGTGCGCGACTGCCTCCTGGAGGTCAGCGAGCCCACCGACGGCGAACTCGTCGAGAAGGACCGCAACTCCTCCATGGTCACCACCTGGCGGGTCACCCCGGCCGGCGAGGGCAGCTCCCGGGTCGTCGTGACCACCGTGTGGAACGGCGCCGGCGGCATCGGCGGCTTCTTCGAGAAGACCTTCGCCCCCAAGGGCCTGGGCCGGATCTACGACGCCGTGCTCGCCAGGCTCGCCACCGAGGTCGAGAAGTAGTCCCACCGCCACGAGGAACTCCCGGTACGAGGAATAAGTCCCCGGTGCGCAGGGGGCGTTGACCCTCTCACCGGATCGAGTGGATCTGCAGGGATCGCTCCGGTTCGCCGTAACTCGTCGCGCTTGCTCGCAGTTGTCGCCTTACGCGGGAATTGCGTGGCAGCGTGACGAGGGGAGCGGTACGTGGGCGGGACGACTCTGGTGCACCGGGAAGCGGCGCCGGCACCTGTGCGGGCCCCCGCCGCCGCACCGGCCGTTCCGGCCGAACTGAGCCCGCGCCGGGTGCGGTTGGTCTTCCTCGGGCTGATGCTGGCCCTGCTGCTCGCCGCCCTGGAGCAGATGATCGTCGCCACCGCGCTCCCGAAGATCGTCGGCGAGCTGCACGGCCTGGACCGGATGTCCTGGGCGATCACCGCGTATCTGCTCACCGCCACCGTCGGGCTCCCGATCTACGGCAAGCTCGGCGATCTGCTCGGCCGCAAGGGCGTCTTCCAGTTCGCCATCGTCATCTTCGTGATCGGCGCCGCGCTCGCGGGCCGGGCGCAGTCCATGGACCAGCTGATCGCCTTCCGCGCGGTCCAGGGCGTCGGCGCGGGCGGGCTCATGATCGGCGTGCAGGCGATCATCGCGGACATCGTGCCGCCCCGCCGCAGGGGCCGCTTCATGGGCCTGATCGGCGCCGCGTTCGGCCTCGCGTCCGTCGCCGGCCCACTGCTCGGCGGCTACTTCACCGACCACCTCTCCTGGCGCTGGTGCTTCTACTTCAACGTCCCCTTCGGCCTCCTCACGCTCGCCGTCGTCACCGTCGTACTGAAACTGCCGAGGCCGAAAACCAGGCCACGGCTCGACATCCTCGGTGCGCTGCTGCTCGCCGCCGCATCAACCTGCCTGGTCCTGCTGACCAGTTGGGGCGGCACCGAGTACGCCTGGGGCTCACGCGTCATCCTCGGGCTCGGGGCCGCGGCGCTGGCCGCCACGGTGCTCTTCGTCGTCGCCGAGCACTTCGCCGCCGAACCCCTCATCCCGCTCCGGCTGTTCAGGGACTCCGTCTTCAACGTCACCGGCCTGGTGGGCCTGGTGATCGGCGTCGCGCTGTTCGGCGCCGCCAGCTATCTGCCGACGTTCCTGCAGATGGTCGACGGGGCCTCCGCCACCGAGTCGGGTCTGCTGATGCTGCCCATGATGGGTGGCATCGTCGGCGCCTCGATCATCTCCGGGCAGCTCATCAGCCACACCGGGCGCTACAAGATCTACCCCATGCTCGGCAGCGCCGTCTCCGTGCTCGGCATGTGGCTGCTGTCCCGGCTCCAGGCCGACACGCCCCGGCTGCACTACAGCATCTGGATGGCGGTCCTCGGCGCCGGCATCGGCATGGTGATGCCGGTCCTGGTCCTCGCCGTGCAGAACTCCGTGCGCCCCGCCGACCTCGGCACGGCCACCAGCGCCAACAACTACTTCCGGCAGATCGGCGGCAGCGTCGGAGCCGCGATCTTCGGCACCCTCTTCGCGCACCGGCTCACCGACGCCCTCGCGAAGAGGCTGCCCACGCGCGCGGGTGAGCGCCTGCCCGACCCCGAGTCCATCACCCCGCAGCTCGTCCACGCGCTGCCCGCGCCGCTGCGCGACGACTACATCCGGGCGTACGCCGACGCCATGCCCCGGATCTTCCTCTACCTGGTGCCGGTACTGGCCCTCGGCCTCGTCATCGCCTTCTTCCTCAAGGAGATCCCCCTCTTGAACAGCGCAGCGTCCCCTCACGCGGCCGAATCGGAGCCCCTGAACATCACGGTGCCGCAGGCCCGTTCGCCCCACTCCGCCGGCATCCCCGTCTGCGGCACGGTGCAGCACCCCGACGGAACCGTGGTCCCGCGCGCGGCGCTCACGCTCATCGACGTGGCGGGAGTGCAGATCGGCCGGGGCGCGAGCGGCGAGGACGGACGGTACGCACTGTCCACGCCCGGCCCGGGCTCCTACGTCCTCATCGCCGCCGCGGGCGGCCACCAGCCGCAGGCCGTCTCCGTCACCGTCGGCGAGCGCCCCGTCGAACTGGACGTCGTCCTCGGCGGCGCCGGACGCCTCGCCGGCACCGTGCTGACCGCCGACGGCAGTCCCGTGCGGGACGCCACCGTGACGCTCACCAATGTGCACGGCGAGGTCGTCGCCACCACCCGCAGCGCACGCGAGGGCGGTTACGTCATCACCGAGCTGGTCGCGGGCGAGTACACCCTCGCCGCCAGCGCGCCCGCCTTCCGTCCCGCCGCGCTCCCCGTCAGCGTCCAGGCCGCCCGGGAGACCCGCCAGGACGTCGAGCTCGCGGGCGGCGCCGTGCTGCGCGGCACCGTACGGGCGAGCGGCGGACGGCCCGTCGAGGACGCGCGCGTGACGCTGCTCGATGCGGCGGGCAACGTCGTGGACACGCTCACCACCGGACCCGACGGAACGTTCCGGTTCGTCGATCTCTCCTCCGGCGAGTACACCGTCATCGCCGCGGGCTACCCGCCTGTCGCCACCGTGCTCCAGGTCGCGGGAGGCGGACGGACCGAGCGGGACCTGCAGTTGGGGCACGAGGACTGACGGGAACCCACCCGCGCCGGTCACATCCGGGTCGGCCCGGCGCCCCCTGCGCACGCGCCCCGCGCGCGGGGGCACGCCACCGCCGCACCAATTCCCGCATTGCCGCACATCGCCTCCGACCGGGGCCGTACGGTGGAGCAGGCGGCACAGATCTTGCGAAGCCGTGGGGGAGGGAGGCCCTGGGCCATGGAGTACGGCACCGACCGTGGCACCGGGAGGGACACCCCTCCCGCCCGCGGAACCGGGAGCGGCACGGCGACGGAATCCGTCGCGGTCGGCCGCATCCCGCTGGCCGTGGTCGTGGCCGACCGCGACGGCCTGGTCTCCCACTGGAGCCGCGGCGCGGGACGGCTGTTCGGGGTCCCCAAGGAGGAGGCGCTCGGCCGCTCGGCGGTCGACCTGCTGCCCGTCTCCGGCGCCCTGCCCGAGCCCGACGACCTCACGCCGTACGGGGCGTACGCCGTCTACGACGGACTCGGGCCCGACCTCGAATCCTCCCTCGACGGCAGGCTCTCCTACCCGGCGGCGGGCCGCGCCCGCCTCACCGTGCCCGCCCCCGAACCGGAGCACGCGCGCGTGGACGTGCTGTGGTGGGCGTACCCCCTGGTGGGCCCGGGGAGTGAGCGGCTGCTGGTGCTCGCCGCGGACGCCAACGGGCTGCGCCAGGACGATCCCGACGGCGGCGCCGCCGACATGGCCTTCGAGCGGATCGCGCCCGGCTTCGCCCTGCACACCGACTTCCCCGGCGCCGAGCAGCTGGCCCGCAGGCTGCCCGAGATCCTGCCCAGCATGAGCGTCGACGAGAGCGCCCGCATCGTCGCGCAGGTCCTCGAACTGGGCTACCCCGTGCTGGAGTTCAGCCAGAGCGACCGGGTGCCGGTCACCCCCGACTGGGGTGTGCCGCGGCGCGCCGAGCGCAAGGCCCGCCGCGAGCTGGCCGCGCGGGCGGCGGCCGAGGGTCTGGCTGTGCCGCAGGAGGCGGCCGACGAGGCCCAGGACCTCGAGTACGCCGCCGTACGGGAACACCTGGAGTTCCTCAACGAGGTCAGCGCCCGGATCGGCACCTCCCTCGACCTGTCCCGGACCATCGTCGAGGTGAGCAGGGCCGTCGTGCCGCGCTTCACGGACGTCGCCGGGACCTATCTGCGCGAACAGGTGGTCGCCGGCGAGGGGTTCCCCGACGGCGTCCCGGACACCACCACCATGTGGCACCGAGTGGCCCTGGAGCACACCGACGAACCCGGCCGCTGGGACGACGTCGTGCCGGTCGGCGAGGCCATGCCCTTTCCGGCGCACACGCCGTTCTTCCAGTGCATGACCAGCGGCGAGCCCGTGCTCGTGCCCCGGATCAGCGAGGAGATGGGCCACGCCATCGCCTCGCAGTTCGAGAAGCGCGACATCCGGCCGCTGATCACCAACCGCTCCATGCTGGTCGTGCCGCTCAAGGCCCGTAACGTCGTGCTCGGCTTCATGATCCTGCTGCGCCACCCGGAGCGCGTCGAGTTCAACGACATGGACCGGGTCACGGGCGCCGAACTCGCCGCCCGTGCGGGCCTCGTGCTCGACAACGCGCGCATGTACACCTACCAGGAGAGTGTCGCCGAGACCCTCCAGGACAGCATGCTGCCGCACATCCCGCCGCGCATGGCGGGCTGCGACATCGCCACCCGCTATCTGCCCGGCACGCTGCTGGGCCGGGTCGGCGGCGACTGGTTCGACTCGGTGAAGCTGCCCGGCGCCCGCACCGCGCTGGTCGTCGGCGACGTCATGGGGCACGGCCTCAACTCCGCCGCGATGATGGGCCAGTTGCGTACGGCCGTGCAGACCATGGCCGCCCTGGACCTGCCGCCCGCCCAGCTCCTGCGCAATCTCGACGACCTCGCCCAGCGGCTCGGCGACAACTACCTCGCGACCTGTCTGTACGCCGTCTACGATCCGATCGCCGGCGAGCTGCAGATCGCCAACGCCGGTCACATCCCGCCCGTCCTGGTCCGTGCCGCCGACGGCCGCAGCGAGCTGCTCGAACTGCCGACGGGCGCGCCGATAGGGGTCGGCGGGGTGGCCTTCGAGGCGGCACGCGTGTCCGTGCGGCCCGGCGACCGGCTGGTGATGTGCACCGACGGGCTGGTCGAGGTGCGCGGCGAGGACATCGCCGTGGGCCTGGCGACGCTCTGCGAGTCCGCGGCGCATCCCGCCGCCTCCATGGACGACGCCTGCGACCGGATCATCCGCGCCCTGAACACCCGCGGCGGCCGCAAGGACGACGTGGCGCTGCTGATGGCACGGCTCAACGGCGTCGCGGCCGACGACGTGGCCGAGTGGCGTCTCGCCCTCGACCCGATCGAGGTCGCACGCGCGCGTGCCGTCGTCCGGGAACAGCTCCACGACTGGGGGCTCGCCGGGCTCGTCCCCACCGCCGAGCTGATGGTCAGCGAACTCGTCACCAATGCCGTACGGCACTCCCACAGCCGCCCCGTCGCACTGCGGCTGGTCCGGGGCGACCACCTGCTGTTCGAGGTGGAGGACGACGACCACGACCTGCCGACGCTGCGCAACGCCGGTCCGGCCGACGAGTTCGGGCGCGGGCTGCGCGTGGTGAGCACTCTCTCCCGGGAGTGGGGCACCAGCCGCACGAAGACGGGCAAGACCGTGTGGTGCGAACTGACCCTGCCACGGCGCTGATCCCGCATCCGCGGAGCTGATCCCGCATCCGTGGAGCTGATCCCGCATCCGCGGCGCTGATCACGACTCCGGGGTGCGAAGGGCGCACCAGGGGCGCATCCCTTCGAATGCGGAGTGAAGGAATGCGCCCCGCGCTTGTAGCGGTGACCAGGGCGCGATAGACCGTACTCGCCCGTCGCGCGGACGGGCGGGATCGTCGCACCCTGGGGAGTGGGCATGAGCGTGACGAGTCGGTACCGGGAGGCCTGGGAGGGCTTCTGGCGTGAGGCGCCCGAGGAGCAGGGGGCGGTGTTCTGGGACGCCGATCCGGCCGAGACCGTCGGGGTCCACCTGGCGCTGTTCGAGCCGCACCTCGCCGACCCCGGCCTGGCGATGGTGGACCTCGGCTGCGGCAACGGCACCCAGACGCGGTTCCTCGCCCAGCGCTTCCGGCATGTCGTCGGCGCCGACCTGTCGGGCGCCGCCCTCGACCACGCCCGGCACGCCGACCCGGCCGGACAGGCCACCTACCGTGTGCTCGACGCCGTGGAGAAGGGCGAGACGGAGACGCTGCACGCCGAACTCGGCGACGCCAACGTCTATATGCGCGGCGTACTGCACCAGGCCGAACCGGACGACCGGCAGCCCATGGCGGACGGGCTCGCGGCGCTCGTCGGACAGCGCGGCCGGGTCTTCCTCGTGGAACTGTCCGAATCCGCCAAGCCCGTGCTGATGGGCCTGGCGCAGAGCCCCACGGGACCGCCGCCCAAGCTCGCACCGATCTTCCAGCACGGCATCGCGCCCGGCGAAGTGGCCGACGACGCGATGCCGCGGTATCTGCGCGCCGCGGGCCTCACCGTCCTCGCGAGCGGCGAACTCCCGCTGTCGACCACGGAGTCGGGCCCCGACGGCAGCCGGATCGTGCTGCCCTCGAAGTGGCTGGTGGCGGGCCGCACGGGCTGAGAGCGGCGGCTTCCTGGCCGGTTTCCCCCGCGGCGCGTAACGTGGCGCTCCATGAAGATCCTGATCAGCGCCGACATGGAGGGCGCCACGGGGGTGACCTGGCCGGCCGACGTGCTGCCGGGCACACCGCAGTGGGAGCGGTGCCGTTCGATGTTCACCTCGGACGTGAACGCGGCCGTGCTGGGGTTCTTCGACGGCGGCGCGGACGAGGTCGTCGTCAACGAGGCCCACTGGAGCATGCGCAACCTGTTCCTCGAGCAGCTGGACGAGCGCACCGAGATGCTCACCGGGCGGCACAAGTCCCTGTCCATGGTGGAGGGCGTCCAGCACGGCGACGTGGACGGCATCGCCTTCGTCGGCTACCACACGGGCGCCGGGATGGAGGGCGTGCTCGCCCACACCTACCTCGCCAACTCCATCACCGGCGTGTGGCTCAACGACGTACGGGCCAGCGAGGGTTTGCTGAACGCGCACGTCGTCGCCGAGTACGGCGTGCCCGTGGTCCTCGTCACCGGCGACGACCTGGCCTGCGAGGACGCCCTCGGCTATGCCCCGGAGGCGCTGAAGGTCGCCGTCAAGGACCATGTCTCGCGCTACGCCGCCGTATGCCGCACCCCGGCCAGGACCGCCGCCGACATCCGGGCCGCCGCGAAGGAGGCCGCGCGACTGGCGGTCCGTCAGGAGCCGGTGCGGGGCGGCCCGTTCACCGTGGCGCTGGAGTTCGACGCCGAGCACCTCGCGCTCTCCGCGACCGTCGTGCCGGGCGTGGAACGGATCGGCGAGCGGAAGGTGGCGTACACCAGCGACACCATGTACGAGGGCATCCGTACCTTCAAGGCGGTCACCACGATCGTCTCGGCCGCGGTGGAGGAGCAGTATGGCTGACGAGCAGGCGCTGGACGAGGTCGTCCGGTTCACCTCCGATCTCATCCGCATCGACACGACCAACCGGGGCGGCGGCGACTGCCGGGAGCGGCCCGCCGCCGAGTACGCGGCGGAGCAACTTGCGGGCGCGGGGCTGGAGCCCACGCTTCTGGAGCGCACCGAGGGGCGGACCAACGTGGTGGCCCGGATCGAGGGGAGCGACCCGTCCGCCGACGCGCTGCTCGTCCACGGTCACCTCGACGTCGTCCCGGCGCAGGCCGACGACTGGAGCGTGCACCCCTTCTCCGGAGAGGTCCGCGACGACGTCGTGTGGGGGCGCGGCGCGGTCGACATGAAGAACATGGACGCGATGATTCTCGCCCTTGTGCGGGCCTGGGCGCGCGAGGGGGTCCGGCCCCGCCGCGATGTCGTCGTCGCGTTCACCGCCGACGAGGAGGACAGCGCCCGGGACGGCTCGGGGTTCCTGGCCGACGAGCACCCGGAGCTCTTCGAGGGATGCACCGAGGGCATCAGCGAGTCGGGGGCGTTCACCTTCCACGACGGCAGCGGCCGGCAGATCTATCCGCTCGCGGCCGGGGAGCGCGGCACGGGCTGGCTGAAACTCAGCGCGCACGGGCGCGCCGGACACGGCTCCAAGGTGAACAAGGAGAACGCGGTCACCCGCCTCGCGGCCGCCATCACCCGCATCGGCGAGTACGAGTGGCCGCTGCGGCCCACCGCGACCGTGCGGGCCGCACTGGCCGGACTCGCCGAGGTCTACGGCCTCGACGCCGACCTGTCCGACGTCGACGGGCTGCTGCGCAAGCTCGGCCCGGCCGCCAAGCTGGTCGAGTCGACCGTCCGCAACAGCGCCAACCCGACCATGCTGGACGCCGGTTACAAGGTCAACGTGATCCCCGGACAGGCCCTCGCCCACGTCGACGGACGCTTTCTGCCCGGCGCCGAGGACGAGTTCCGCGCCACCCTGGACCGGCTCACCGGGCCCGACGTGGAGTGGGAGTTCCTGCACCGCGAGGTGGCCCTGGAGGCGCCCGTCGACTCGCCGACGTACGCGAGGATGCGGGCCGCCATCGAGGAGTTCGCGCCCGAGGGGCATGTGGTGCCGTACTGCATGTCGGGCGGCACGGACGCCAAGCAGTTCTCCCGCCTCGGCATCACGGGCTACGGGTACACCCCGCTGAAGCTCCCGGAGGGCTACGACTATCAGGCCATGTTCCACGGAGTGGATGAAAGGGTCCCGGTGGGGGCACTGCACTTCGGTGTGCGGGTACTCGACCGGTTCCTGCGGACGGCCTGAGTGAAGGTGGGGGAGAGCGTGCAGACCCTGGCGTACGGATCCTGGCCGTCGCCCATCGGCGCGGCGCTGGCCGCCGCGCACGACGGGCGGCCCGAGTTCGTCGGCTTCGTCGGCGACGAGGCGTGGTGGACCGAGCCGCGCCCCGCCGAGGGCGGCAGGCGCACCCTGGTGCGGCGCCGCGCCGACGGCCGCGAGGAGCAGGTGCTGCCCGCGCCGTGGAACGTCCGCAGCCGCGTCATCGAGTACGGCGGACAGCCCTGGTCCGCCGCCGTGGTGGACGGCGCACCGCTCGTGGTGTTCGCCGACTTCGCCGACCAGCGTCTCTACCGCCTCGAACCCGGCGGCGAGCCGCGCCCCCTGACCCCCCTCTCCCCGGTGGGCGGCGGACTGCGCTGGGCCGAGCCGCAGGTGCTGGTGGAGCGCGGTGAAGTGTGGTGCGTGCTGGAGGAGTTCACCGGCGACGGCCCCACCGATGTACGGCGCGTCCTGGCCGCGGTTCCGCTGGACGGCTCGGCGGCCCAGGACCGGGACGCCGTGCGCGAACTCACCGACGACCGGCACCGGTTCGTCACCGGGCCCCGCCTCTCGCCGGACGGAGGGCGCGCCGCCTGGCTGGCCTGGGACCATCCCCGGATGCCCTGGGACGGCACGGAGCTGATCGTCGCCGAGGTCGGAGACGACGGCACCTTCCGTGCGGCGCGCACCCTCGCCGGCGGCCCGGAGGAGTCCGTCGCCCAGGTGGAGTGGGCGCGCGACGGCTCGCTGCTGTACGCGAGCGACCGCACCGGCTGGTGGAACCTCTACCGCGACGGCACCCCGCTGTGCCCGCGCGAGGAGGAGTTCGGCGGGCCGCTGTGGAAGCTCGGCCAGCGCTGGTTCGCTCCGTTGGAGAGCGGGCTGATCGCCGTCGTGCACGGCCGGGGCGCCACCGCGCTCGGGATACTGGACCCCGACACCGGCGAGGTCGTCGACGCGGCCGGACCCTGGACCGAGTTCAGCCCCACGCTCGCGGTGCACGGGGAGCGGGTCGTCTCCGTCGGGGCCAGCCCGCGCAGCGCGTACGAGGTCGTGGAGCTGGACACGCGCACGGGCCGGGCCCGGGTGATCGGCGCCGAGCACGACGACGCCGTCGATCCCGCCTACTACCCCGAACCCCAGATCCGCACCTTCACCGGACCGGCAGGGCGCGACATCCACGCGCACATCTACCCGCCGCACAACCCCGGCTGCGTCGCGCCCGGCGGCGAACTGCCGCCCTACGTCGTGTGGGTGCACGGCGGCCCCACCAGCCGGGCGCCGCTCGTGCTCGACCTGGAGATCGCCTACTTCACCTCCCGGGGCATCGGGGTCGCCGAGGTCAACTACGGCGGCTCGACCGGCTACGGGCGTGAGTACCGCGGACGGCTGCGCGAGCAGTGGGGCGTGGTCGACGTCGAGGACTGCGCGGCGGTCGCCCTCGCGCTCGCCGAGGAGGGCACCGCCGACCGCCGCCGGCTCGCGATCCGCGGCGGCAGCGCGGGCGGCTGGACCTCGGCCGCCTCGCTCGCCGCCACCGACGTGTACGCCTGCGGCACGATCATCTACCCCATCCTCGATCTCACCGCCTGGGGCACGGGGGAGACCCACGACTTCGAGTCGCAGTACCTGGAGACACTGGTCGGGCCGCTCGCCGAGGTGCCGGGCCGGTACACGGAGCGCTCGCCCGTCGAGCACGCCGACAGCATCACCGCGCCCTTCCTGCTGCTGCAGGGCCTGGACGACGTGATCTGCCCGCCCGCGCAGTGCGAACGCTTCCTGGCCCGGATGGAGGGACGACGGGTGCCGCACGCCTACATCGCCTTCGAGGGGGAGGGGCACGGCTTCCGCCGGGCCGACACCATGATCCGCGTCCTGGAGTCCGAACTCTCCCTGTACGCCCAGGTGTTCGGCCTCAACCCGCGCGGCGTCCCGACCCTGGAGCTGTCCAAGTGAGCGAACACCTCCGGCAACTGCGACGGCCCTCGCGGCTGGCCCCCGGCGCCCGCGTGGCGATCGTCGCACCCAGTGGGCCCGTGCCCGAGGAGCGGGTGCAGGCGGGGCTCGACGTGCTGCGCGGCTGGGACCTCGACCCGGTGGTGGCGCCCCATGTGCTGGACCGGCACGGGGAGTTCGGCTATCTGGCGGGCAGCGACGCGAACCGGGCCGCCGATCTGCAGCGCGCCTGGTGCGATCCGTCGGTGGCAGCCGTCATGTGTGCGCGGGGCGGTTACGGGGCGCAGCGCATGGTCGACCTGCTCGACTGGGAGGCCATGCGGGCCGCGGGCCCCAAGGTGTTCGTGGGCTTCAGCGACGTCACCACGCTGCACCAGGCGTTCGCCACCCGGCTGGGCCTGGTCACGCTGTACGGCCCTGCCGCCGCCGGTGTCGACTTCATCAAGAACGCCCGGGCGCAGGAGCATCTGCGGACCACGCTGTTCACCCCCGAGGACGCCCGCATCATTGCCTCCGGGGGTGCCACCGTGGTGCCGGGTCGGGCTCGCGGCGTCACCGTGGGCGGCTGTCTGGCCCTGCTCGCCACCGACCTCGGCACGCCCCACGCCCACCCCGGCACCCGCGGCGGACTGCTGCTGGTCGAGGACGTCGGCGAGCAGCCGTACCGCATCGACCGGATGCTGACCCAACTGCTGCGCAGCGGCTGGCTGGACGGCGTCGGCGGGATCGCGCTCGGGTCGTGGGAGGAGTGCGGTCCCTACGACCGTGTGCGCGCGGTGCTGACGGACCGGCTGGCCGGACTCGGTGTGCCCGTCGTCGAGCAGTTCGGATTCGGGCACTGCGCGGGGGCGTTGACCGTCCCCGTCGGGGTCACCGCGGAACTGGACGCCGACGCGCGCACGCTGACGCTCGATCAGCCCGCCCTCGCCTGAGCCCTCTGTACTGAACATCCGTCAACAACACTCGTCTGGGCGATTGACCTCCTCTGACACGTGTCACACCATGACAACCGGCCAGTACTTACTGGTCGGTAAGCAGGGCTGCCCCGAGTGTGGAGGTCTCAGTGTCCCGACGCGTGCCCCGTTCCCGAGCCGCACGAGGGCCTGCCCTCGCCGTCGCCCTGTGTGCGGCGCTCACCGCGCCCCTGGCCGTCACCGCGCCCGCGGCCTCGGCCGGCCAGTACAGCGTCACCGCACTGAAGTTCACCGTTGAGGCCGGCGGCCGCACCTGCGCGGTCGACGCCGATCTGTACCGTCCCGCGGGCGTCGACCCGACGCATCCCGCCCCGGCCGTGGTCGCCACGAACGGCTTCGGCGGCAGCAAGTCCGACGGCTCCACCGACGCCATCGGCAAGGCCTTCGCCGAGCGCGGCTATGTGTCCCTGATCTACTCCGGACTCGGCTTCGGCAAGTCCGGCTGCCTGATCTCGCTGGACGACCCGGGCATCGACGGCACGGCCGCCGCCCGGCTGATCGACTTCCTCGGCGGCAAGCGTGCCGCCGACGACGGCACCAGGGCCGACTTCGTCACCCTCGACGGCCCGGGCGACCCGCGGGTCGGCATGATCGGCGGCTCGTACGGCGGGGCCATCCAGTTGGCGACGGCCGCGGTCGACCACCGGGTGGACGCGCTCGTCCCGCTGATCACCTGGAACGACCTCGCCTACTCGCTCGACCCCAACAACGCCTCCAGCGCCGTCCCCGGCGCCTTCAAGTGGCAGTGGTCCAACGGCTTCTACCTCATCGGCGAGGGCCAGCCGCTGACCGCGCCGAACCTCGACCCGTCGCGGATCAACTCCCTCGCCTGTCTGCACTTCGTCACCAAGGCCTGCGAGACCATGCGGCTGCTGAACTCCGGGAGCTACCGCTCCGCCCCGACCGCCGCGATGCTCGCCTACGCGCACAGCGTCTCCCCCCGCTCGTATCTGAGCCGGGTCAAGGCGCCCACCCTGCTGATCCAGGGACAGGCCGACACCCTGTTCAACCTCAACGAGGCGACCGCGACGTACAACACGCTGAAGGCGCAGGGCACGACCACCAAGATGATCTGGCAGTCCTGGGGCCACAGCGGCGGCATGACCGACCCGGCGAGCGGTGAACTCAACCTCACCCAGGGCAACTTGGAGACGAGCTACGTCGGCAGACGCATCCTCGCGTGGTTCGACCGCTATCTGCACCGGCGCAGCACCGACACCGGCCCGGCCTTCGCGTACTACCGCGACTGGATCACCGACACGGCCCGCACCTACGCCACGTCCGCACAACTCCCGTCCCTCACCCGGACGTTGTACCTCTCCGGCGACGGCAAGCTGGTCGACGACCGCGACAAGGTGGCCCGCGGCAGCCGTACGTACAC
Source organism: Streptomyces plumbidurans (assembly GCF_019857225.1). GTDB lineage: Bacteria > Actinomycetota > Actinomycetes > Streptomycetales > Streptomycetaceae > Streptomyces > Streptomyces plumbidurans. The sequence continues at coordinate 4,356 of NZ_JAFJSY010000023.1, read as the reverse complement.
CAACCACCTGATCCCCACCAGCCATTCGGAGAACATGCTGGCCGGGATCGCCGGACTGCCGGACCCGGCGCCGTACGACACCGCGGGCACCTATCTCGGCTGGACGGGGGCACCGCTCGCCCGCGCCACCGACGTGGTCGGCTCGCCCCGGGCCACGCTCAGGGTCGTCTCACCGGCCGCCGCACGCGTACAGCGCTCGGGCGACGCCGCCGACCGGCTCGTCCTGTTCGCCAAGCTCTACGACATCGCGCCCGACGGCAGCAGGACGCTGGTGCACCGGCTGATCGCGCCAGTCCGGGTGCCGGACGTGACCAAGAGTTTCACCGTGACCCTGCCGGGCATCGTGCACCGCTTCGAGAAGGGCCACCGGCTGCGCTTCGTGATCGCCGCGAGCGACGACGCGTACACCGGCAACCGGGGGATCAAGCCGGTGACCGTGGTCAGCGCGCCCGGGGACACCGGGCTGCTGAAATTGCCTGTGCTCGGCGACTGAGCCCGCCGTAGGGTGGCGGAATGCCGCACACCGCATCCCGTTATCTGGCCGAGGGCCCCCGCGTGGGCATACGTCACTTCACCTACGACGACGGCGTCGAGTTCGCCGCACGGGCCCGCGAGAGCAAGGCGCTGCACCAGCCCTGGCTGTTCCCGCCGGACACCCCGACGGCGTACACCTCGTACGCGAGCCGGCTGATCGAGGACCCGGCCAAGGCCGGGTTCCTGGTCTGCGAGAAGCAGGGCGGGCAGGGCGGTGGGGCGGCCGACGGGGCCATCGCCGGGTTCATCAACATCAACAACATCGTCGAGGGCGGCTTCAGGTGCGGCGCGCTCGGCTACGGCGCCTTCGCGCACGCCGCCGGGAGGGGGCTGATGCGCGAGGGCCTGAACCTCGTCATCGACCACGCCTTCGGCCCCATGCGGCTGCACCGGCTGGAGATCAACGTGCAGCCGCAGAACCTCGCGTCGATCGCGCTCGCCCGGACCTGCGGCTTCCGCCTGGAGGGCTTCTCGCCCGACATGATCTTCATCGACGGGGCCTGGCGCGACCACGAGCGCTGGGCGCTCACCGCCGAGATGCGGACTTCCGGTTGATCTTCATGGTGTCGAGGTCCGTCACGGTGGACTTCAGCTCGCCGAAGCCGTAGCCGAGGTCCCGCAGCGCGGCCTCGGCGCGGTCCTCCGCGATCGCCCCCGCCATCTCCTCGCCGTCCGCCGCGTCCGACACCACCACGTACCGCATCGAGAAGTGCTTGAGCGGGCTCGGCTCGTACGACAGCGAGCCCTCCTCGGTGAACCGCATGCTCGTCATGCCGTGCTCCCCGGCCTCGGCCAGCAGCCGCTCCCGGGCCGCCTCGCTCAGCCCCTCCCACGTGCCCCGGACGATCACCCGGTACGTGTGCTGCTCGCTCATCCGTCTGCTCCCGTGCTTCCGCGCCGAAATGGGTCGAAGGCCCGACTGTACGTCGCCGGGCACGGACCGCACGCGGAATTTCCCGGCGCCCGGCGGCCACCGCCTTTGCGCAATCCTGACCCGTACGTCCCCTGGTCCTCGCTCCGGCGAGAGGCTTCCATGGTGATCGTGACGACGATCCGACGTGAGGTACTGACCCTGCCCGCGGCACAGTTGGGTCCGGACAACCCCCTGCCCCCGCTGCGGCTGCTCCACGAGGTCCACCGCATCGACGAACGCGACCGGGACGAACTGCCGCGCGACATGGCGCGGCAGACGGACTACGAACCCCTGCGCAGCCTGCTGCCGGTGCGCGTGCGGGACGGTTACGGCAGAACCCGCGAACCCCGGAAGCTCGACGCGCTCGTGATCGAGAACGACCGGCTGCGGGCGACCGTCCTGCCCGGCCTCGGCGGACGTGTCGCCTCGCTCCTGCACAAGCCCACCGGCCGTGAACTCCTCTACCGCAACCCGGTGTTCCAGCCCGCCAACTTCGCGCTCAACGGCGCATGGTTCTCCGGCGGCATCGAGTGGAACATCGGCGCCACCGGCCACACCACCCTGTCCTGCTCCCCGCTGCACGCCGCCCGCGTCCCCGCCCCCGACGGCGGCGAGATGCTCCGCCTGTGGGAGTGGGAACGCCTGCGCGACCTGCCCTTCCAGATCGACCTCTGGCTGCCGCGCCACTCCGACTTCCTCCACGTCGGCGTCCGCATCCGCAATCCGCACCAGCGGCCCGCGCCGGTCTACTGGTGGTCCAACATCGCCGTGCCCGAGGAGCGCCGCGTGCTGGCGCCCGCCCAGGAGGCCTGGCACTTCAGCTACGAGCGCCGGCTGCGCCGGGTGCCGGTACCGGCGTACGACGGCATCGACCGCTCGTATCCGCTCAACAACCCCTACGCCGCCGACTACTTCTACGAGGTGCCGCAGGAACGCCGACGCTGGATCGCCGCCCTCGGCGACGACGGCCACGGCCTGGTGCAGACGTCCACCGACGTGCTGCGCGGCCGCAAGCTGTTCGTGTGGGGCGCGGGCAGCGGCGGGCGGCGCTGGCAGAACTGGCTCACCGAGCCGGGCAGCGGCGGCTACTGCGAGATCCAGGCCGGGCTCGCCCGCACCCAGCTGGAGCACGTGCGGCTGGACCCGGAGAGCGAAGTGAGCTGGACGGAGGCGTACGGGCCGCTGGACGCGTCGCCCGACGGTGCCTCCTGGTCCGCCGTCGTGGACGCCGCCGAGGCCCGCCTGGAGGCCGTGCTCCCGCGCGCCGACGTCGACGCCGCCCACGCCGCCTGGAAGCCGTACGCCGACACCGAACCCGGCGAGCCGCTCGCCACCGGCTCCGGCTGGGGCGCCCTCGAAGTGCTGCGCGCGGACCTGAAGCTGCCCGGCACGCCCTTCGACGAGAGCACCCTCGGCGAGCCACAGGAACCCTGGCTGCAGCTGCTGCGGACGGGCTCGCTGCCCGAGCCGCGCCGGGTGCGGCCGCCCGGCGGGACGCTGGTCGCCCGCCACTGGCGGGACATGCTGGAGACCGCGCCCGCGACCCCGCTCACCGAGTACCACCTGGGCGTCGCCCAGTGGCACGCCGGCGATCGGGCGCAGGCCGTGCGCAGCTGGGAGAGGGCCCTCGAACTCGCCCCGTCGCTCTGGCCGTTGCTGCGCTGTCTGGCCGTAGCCGACCAGGAGGCCGGCAACCACGAGCGGGCCGCCGACCGGTACGCCGACGCCTTCGACGACCTGTGCCACGAGCGGCGCGACGACAGCGAGCGGTGGACGGCGGCCACGGCCGCGCTGGGTCGCGAGGCGATCGAGGCGCTGCTCGCCGTACGGCGCACGGACCAGGCGCGCGCTGTGTGGGAGCGGCTGCACCCCGCCACCCGGGAGCGCGGGCGGTTCCGGCTGATCGAGGCACAGCTGCTGCTCGCGGAGGGCAGGCCACAGGAGGCGCTGGACGTCTTCCGGGCCGGCTTCGAGGCCGCCGACCTGCGCGAGGGCGCCGAGGCCGTGGGCCGCCTGTGGGCACGGCTGACCGACGAACCGCTGCCGGAGCACTACGACTTCCGGATGCGGCCGCCCGAGGTCTGAGGGGGTGCGCCCGGGGCGCGGTTACGGGTTGCGGTCCACGTACTCGTAGATCGTGCCGTCCGGGTGCATCGCGATCAGGTTGCGGCCCGCCGGCGTGGCCACCGGGCCCGCGACGATGTGCGCCCCGAGCTCGGTCAGCACCCGGTGGGCCTCCTCGACGTCCTTGACGGCGATGGTCGCGGCGACCTTGCGCAGCACCTCCAGCTCGGCCTCGGGCCCGCTCATCAGCAGGAAACAGCCGACCGCGGCCACCTGGACGCCACCGCGCTCGAAGCGGAGCGCCGTGCCGCCCGCCAGCCGTTCGTAGAAGGGCACCGCCCGGTCCAGGTCGTCGACGCAGATGCGCAGCGTGGCTCCCAGAATGTCCATGCGGACGAGCCTAATTGGGGCGGCCGGGCGAAGGTGATCGTTTCCAGCGATCGGCCCGCACGCATCGCCGGCCGTGCCGCGGGGCGCGTTACGCGTGCGGGTGTCCGGGTACCCGGCGCCCATGGAAGGCTTGGATCATCTGGAACACCTGGACAAGCACCTGGTCGACGAGCTGACGCGGGTGGCGCGCGAGGCCGTGCGCGACGAACTGCGCGAACAGGCTCGCAAGCAGCGTCGCACGGCCGCGCTGTACGGCGCGTCCGGAGCCATGGCCCTGTACGCGGGCGCGGCCGTCGCGCTCGCCGTGGGGCTGGCCCTCGCGATCGGCCTGCCCGGCTGGGCCGCCGCCCTCATCACCGCGGCCGTCCTCGGTATCGCCGCCTACGCCCTGCGCGAGGCGGCCCGGCCCTCCGCGCCCCGGCCCGCGGGCCCGTCCGAGGCCGACCTCGCCGCGG
>NZ_JAFJSY010000022.1 GCF_019857225.1 Streptomyces plumbidurans | reverse complement strand
GTGCGGGCCGCGCTGCGCCGGCCCGTCGAGGCGGGCGGCGAGGAGCAGCACCCGGCCCGCCGCCGCTCGGAGCCGCTCGTGCTGGCCTCCGGCAACCTCGGCCTGGTCTCCTTCCCGGACGTGCCGCACCGGATGAGCAAGGAGGAGATCGACGCCCGCCACCCGGCGCTGCTGACGACGCTCGCCAACCACCCCGGCATCGGCTTCCTGCTGGTGCGCAGCGAGAAGCACGGCGGGGTGGTGCTGGGCGCCCACGGCGCCGAGATACCGCTCGACGCGCTCGACGACAGGACGGGCCCGCTGGCCGTGTTCGGGCCGGGCGCGGCCGACGCCGTGCGCCGTACGCACTCCTTCGCGCACACCGCCGACATCATGGTCAACTCCGCGCACGACCCGGCCGACGGCGAAGTCCTCGCCTTCGAGGAGCAGATCGGCTCGCACGGCGGGCTCGGCGGCGCCCAGGGCAGGCCCTTCCTGCTCTCCCCGCTCGCGTTCTCCGAGCCGGCCGAGGACGGCCTCGACCTGGTCGGCGCCGAGCAGCTGCACCGCGTGCTGCGCCGCTGGCTGCGCGAGTCCAACGGCCCCCAGGTGCCGCTGACCACTCAGCCCGAGGAGCGGGCCGCGTGAAAATCGGCTGCGCCGGCTGATCCGTACGCACACACTGTCCGTATCGGACATCGCGCACCTGCGCGCCCTTCTCGACCCTCCTGGAGCCGCTGCGTGCAGGCAGCCGTCACCGTCACCCCCGCCCGTATACCGGAGCTGCTGCTCGGTCTCGCGACCGTGCGGCCGGTCTTCATCTGGGGCGCCCCCGGCATCGGAAAGTCCTCCCTCGTCCGGGAGTTCGCCGCATCGCTGGGACTGGAGTGCGTGAGCCTGCTCGGTACCCAGCTCGCGCCGGAGGACCTGATCGGCGTCCCGCAGATCCGCGAGGGGCGGTCCGTTTTCTGTCCGCCGGAGGCCATCGCCCGCGACGAGCCGTACTGCCTGTTCCTGGACGAGCTGAACGCCGCAACGCCGGACGTGCAGAAGGCCTTCTACTCGCTGATCCTCGACCGCCGCATCGGCACCTACGAGCTGCCGAAGGGCTCCATCGTCATCGGCGCCGGCAACCGCTCCACGGACAACGCCCTCGCGCGACCCATCGCCTCCGCCCTCGTCAACCGCCTCGCCCACGTCCATCTGCAGGCGTCCGCGAAGGACTGGCTGACCTGGGCCGCGAACAACGACATCCACCCGTGGATCCTGGAACACCTCACCGACCGGCCCGACCACCTGTGGTCCAAACCGCCGAAGACCGAGGAGCCCTTCTCCACGCCCCGCTCCTGGCACATGCTCTCCGACGCGCTGCACTCCTTCGGCCAAGGCCTCGACGAGGAGACGCTGAAGGTCCTCGCCCACGGCACGCTCACACCGGCGCACGCCACCGCGTTCTGCGGCTACGTCAAGATCGTGCGCAGCCGCTTCGGCATCGAGGCCGTCATCAAGGGCGACGCCCGCTGGCCCAACCGCCCGGAGGACCGCGACCTGCTCTACTACCTCGCCGAGTCCTTCCGCGGCCGCCTGATCAAGGAACTCCCGGTCAGCAAGGAGCACATGTCGGCGAACGGCCGGCAGACCGCGTACCGCGCCAAGTCGCTGCTGGTGCAGCTCGCCGAGATCTCCGTCGAGGTCGCCCAGACCGTCATCGCCTCCGACGCCGACGGCAACCCCGTACTGCCCTCGTGGTTCCTCATCGAGGCCGCCCGGGACATGCCGCGCCTGGTGGAGGCGCGCCGATGAGCCGCACCCGCGGCAAGGGGGAGAAGAAGCGGGACCTCGCGGCCGAGGCGTTCGCCGAGGGGATGAAGCTGGTGCGGGCCAACCCGGCGCTGGCCGCCGTCGAGTTCGGCATCTGCGGGCAGGAGGAGTGCCGGGCCGCGCCGCGCGACGGGCTCGTCGTCGTCGACTCCGACGCCGACCTGCACATCCACCGCAAGCGCCTGGCCGACCCCGGCGCCTGGGCCTGGGCGATCGCCCACGCCGTGCTGCACCTCGGCTTCGGGCACGTCCCGGCGGCGAAGGGCGCGCGCACCCAGCCGGACCGGTTCGACCTCGCCGCCCGCTGCGTCGTCGTCAACCGCTTCCTGCTCACCTTCAGCATCGGCACCACCCCCGACGACCTGCCCGGCTCCTATCCGGACGGCGACGAGGAGCAACTCGCCGCGCGCTGGCGGCGCGACGGGCTCCCGGCCGTCTACGAACGCTGCGGCACGGCGGGCCCCGAGCCCGACCAGCTGCTGGTGCCGTATACGGACTGGCTGGGCCAACCCCCGGACCACCAGCTGGCGTTCGCCACCGCGCTGACCCGCACGGTCTCCGCGGCGATGGACATGGCGGGCGGCCGCCGCGACTCCCTCAGCGGCGAACTCGCCCCGCTGCGCCCCTGGGAGCGGGCGCTGAGCTGGTTCATCTCCTCCTACCCGCTGCTCGGCGGCATCGCGGCCGGTATCGAGCTCGTCGCCGACGCCGAACTCACCCGCGCCCACGGCATCTCCGTCGCCGCGGTGAACCCGCAGGCCGGCGAGATCTACGTCAACCCGCTGCGCGGCTTCGAGGAGGAGGAATGGCGGTTCATCCTCGCCCACGAGATGCTGCACGCCGCCCTGCGCCACGGCGACCGCTGCGGCGCCCGCGACCCGTATCTGTTCAACATCGCCTGCGACTACGTCATCAACGGCTGGCTGTGCGAGATGCAGATCGGCACGATGCCCGAAGGACTGCTGCACGACCCGGAGTTGAAGGGCCTGTCCGCCGAGGAGGTCCACGACCGCATCGCCGGCGACCTGCGCCGGATGCGCCGCCTGTCCACGCTGCGTGGCAAGGGCCTCGGTGACGTCCTCGGCGCCCCGCTCGGCAGCCCCCGCGACCACGTCGACCTCGACGAGTTCTACCGCCGGGGCCTGGCCCAGGGCCTGGACCTGCACCAGCGCCAGGAGCGCGGCTTCCTGCCCGGCGGCCTGGTGGAGGAGATCCGCGCCCTCAGCCATCCGCCGCTGCCCTGGGACGCGCAACTGGCCCGCTGGTTCGACGAGTTCGTGCCCCGCCCGGAGCCCGTCCGGTCCTACGCCCGCCCCTCGCGCCGCCAGTCCTCCACCCCCGACATCCCGCGAGCGGGCCGGTACTTCCCGCCCGAGGAGATCGCCCGCTGCACCTTCGGCGTGGTCCTGGACACCTCCGGCTCCATGAACCGCACCCTGCTCGGCAAGGCGCTGGGTGCCATCGCCTCCTACGCCGAGGCCCGTGACGTACCGGCCGCCCGCGTCGTCTTCTGCGACGCGGCCCCGCACGACGCGGGCTATGTGCCGGTCACCGAGATCGCCGGGCGGGTGCGCGTGCACGGCCGCGGCGGCACGGTTTTGCAGCCCGGCATCGACCTGCTGCACCGCGCGGACGACTTCCCGCCGGGCGCACCGGTCCTGGTGATCACCGACGGCTGGTGCGACGTGCTGCGGGTGCGCCGTGAGCACGCGTATCTGATCCCGCAGGGGGCACGGCTGCCGTTCACCGCCCGTGGGCCGGTCTTCCGGGTGAGCTGAGAGCAAATGTGATCGGATGGTGCACAGGGCCCCAGCCCAGGGGACCGCGTCGAAAGGATTCATCGTGGCTACCACGCGCACCGCACACACCGAGTGGGAAGGCAATCTGCTCGAGGGCAACGGCGTCGTCACCTTCGACTCCTCCGGCATCGGCCAGCAGCCGGTGACGTGGGCGTCGCGGGCACAGGAGGCGAACGGGAGGACCAGCCCCGAGGAGCTGATCGCCGCCGCCCACTCCAGCTGCTTCTCCATGGCGCTGTCGCACGCCCTCGCGGGTGCGGGCACCCCGCCCACCAAGCTGATCACCAACGCCGACGTCACGTTCCAGCCCGGCGAGGGCATCACCGGTATCCACCTCACGGTCGAGGGCACGGTGCCGGGCCTGGACAACGACGGCTTCGTCGCCGCGGCCGAGGACGCGAAGAAGAACTGCCCGGTCAGCCAGGCCCTCACCGGGACGCCGATCACCCTGTCGGCGAAGCTCGCCTGACGCTGCACTTCCCTCAGATGCCGCGCCCGGAAAACGGGCGCGGCATTGACATTCCTGCACTCAAGTTTTGTGCTGGAGTCTGGGAAGTGCCCTGGCGGAAGGGGACCGAAATGGCACGCGCGGTCGGGATCGATCTCGGGACCACGAACTCCGTGGTGGCCGTCCTGGAAGGCGGTGAACCGACGGTCGTCGCCAACGCGGAGGGGGCCAGGACGACTCCGTCGGTCGTGGCCTTCGCCAAGAACGGGGAGGTGCTGGTCGGGGAGGTCGCCAAACGGCAGGCCGTGACGAACGTGGAGCGGACCGCACGCTCGGTGAAACGCCACATGGGGGACACGAACTGGCGCTTCCCGGACCAGGGCGCCATCGACGGCACGCGCTACCGCGCACAGGAACTGTCCGCGCGCGTGCTGCAGAAGCTCAAGCGGGACGCCGAGTCCTACCTCGGCGAGGACGTCACCGACGCGGTGATCACCGTCCCCGCCTACTTCGACGACGCGCAGCGGCAGGCGACCAAGGAGGCCGGGGAGATCGCGGGCCTGAAGGTCCTGCGGATCATCAACGAGCCGACCGCCGCCGCCCTCGCCTACGGCCTGGACCGCGGCGAGGAGCAGACCGTGCTGGTCTTCGACCTCGGCGGCGGCACCTTCGACGTCTCGCTGCTGGAGATCGGCGACGGCGTCATCGAGGTCAAGGCCACCAACGGCGACACCCACCTCGGCGGCGACGACTGGGACCAGCGCATCGTCGAGCACCTGGTGAAGAAGTTCCAGGGGCAGAACGGCATCGACCTCGGCAAGGACAAGATGGCCCTGCAGCGGCTGCGCGAGGGCGCCGAGAAGGCCAAGATCGAGCTGTCCAGCTCCTCCGAGACCACGATCAACCTCCCCTACATCACCGCCTCCGCCGAGGGGCCGCTGCACCTCGACGAGAAGCTGACCCGCGCCCAGTTCCAGGAGCTCACCGCCGACCTCCTCGACCGCTGCAAGACCCCCTTCCACCAGGCGGTCAAGGACGCCGGCATCAAGCTCGCCGCGGTCGACCACGTGATCCTCGTCGGCGGCTCGACCCGGATGCCCGCGGTCACCGACCTGGTCAAGGAACTCACCGGCAAGGACCCGCACAAGGGCGTCAACCCCGACGAGGTCGTGGCCGTCGGCGCGGCCCTGCAGGCCGGCGTGATCCGCGGCGACGTCAAGGACGTCCTGCTGCTCGACGTCACCCCGCTGTCCCTGGGCATCGAGACCAAGGGCGGCATCATGACGAAGCTGATCGAGCGCAACACCACGATCCCCACCCGGCGTTCGGAGATCTTCACGACGGCCACGGACAACCAGCCCTCGGTGGGCATCCAGGTCTACCAGGGGGAGCGGGAGATCGCCGCGTACAACAAGAAGCTCGGCGTCTTCGACCTGACGGGGCTGCCGCCCGCCCCGCGCGGGGTGCCGCAGATCGAGGTCGCGTTCGACATCGACGCCAACGGCATCATGCACGTCTCCGCCAAGGACATGGCGACCGGCCGCGAGCAGAAGATGACGGTGACCGGCGGCTCCGCCCTGCCCAAGGACGACATCGACCGCATGATGCGGGAGGCCGAGCAGTACGCGGAGGAGGACCGGCAGCGGCGCGAGGCCGCCGAGACCCGCAACCAGGCCGAGCAACTCGTCTACCAGACCGAGAAGTTCCTCCGGGACAACGAGGACCGCATCCCCGCCGACACCAGGACGGAGGTGCAGGAGGCGGCCACCGAACTCAAGGGCCTGCTGGAGCACGACGCCGGCACCGCCGAACTGCGCACCGGCGTGGAGAAACTGGCTTCCGTCAGCCAGAAGATGGGTCAGGCCATGTACGCCCAGGCCGACCAGCCCCCGGCGGACGGCGGCACCGAACAGCACACCTCACCGCAGGACGAGGAGGGCGTGGTCGACGCCGAGATCGTCGACGAGGACCGCGACGCCAAGGGCGGCGCCGCCTGAAGTCCCGAGACCCGCGATCAGCAACGCGAAGGAGATGTACGGCAGTACGCCCCCGCCAGTGCCGTCATGGGCGCGCTCCTGTACGAACGGTCGGCAGCGCCGCGCAGACGGCGTCCAGGACGCATGCGTACGGCGTGCCGAAGTCGGTGAGCCGGGACCGCAGTTGTTCAAGTCCCGCGCGGTGGACGGTGAGCAGGTCCGTGTTGCCGGTGCGGGCGGTGAACTCCAGCACCGCCGGCAGGAAGTCGGGCAGCTCCTCGCCGGTGAACTCGAGGCCCGCGGCCCGGTAGATGTCCTTGAAGCGCACCAGCGACATGCCGCGTCGCCGGGTGTCGCCGTCGGTCCACCGGCTCAGATAGAGGCTGTGGCGGTTCTTGAAGTCGAAGACCTGCACATAGTGCGCGGCCAGCTCCTGGGCGGGGGTGACGGCGGCGTGGTCCGTGAACTCCCGCAGCTGCGGGGCCGCTTCGCGCAGCAGCGGCAGCCGGGCGCGGAAGTCGTCGTCGGGGTAGGTCAGGCAGAGCGCGGCGGCCTGGTACAGCACGGCGTCCGAGGGCATCAGGCCTCCTTCGCTTCGTCTCCCTTGCTCACTCCTGTGCTACGACGCTAGGGGTGAGCCGGGTACGGCACCTGTTCACCGCGCCCGTTCGGGTCAGGGCAAGGCGGGCCGGGTGGGCCGGGTGGGCCGGGTTCAGAAGGTCTCGCGGTACTCCAGCAGGATCTTCTTGGTGCGCCGCGCCGACGCCGCCCGCGCCGTCATGTGGTCGAGGACCTCCAGATGCGCGGAGACCTCGGCGCGCGAGTCCAGGTACAGGGCGCCGGTCAGATACTCGGTGAACACCATGTCGGGCAGCTCGGGCTCCCCGAAGCGGAACAGCGTGAACGGCGCGTACGTCCCCGGGTGCGGGCCGTCCGCGAACTCGGCGATCTGCAGGGTGACGCCGTCCCGCTCGCTGACGTCCAGGAGCTTGTCCAGCTGGTCGCGCATCACCTCGCCACGGATGCTCACCGGCCGCCGCAGGACCGTTTCATCCATGATCACCCACAGGTGCGGCGGATCCGGGCGCTCGATCAGCTGCTGCCGGGTCATCCGCAGCGACACATGACGATCGATGGTCTCCGGGCCCGTCTGCCCTATCGTGCCCGCCTCCATCACGGCACGCGCGTACTCCTCGGTCTGCAGCAGGCCGGGCACGAAGTGCGGCTCGTAGCAGCGGATCAGGGTGGCGGCGCCCTCCAGGCTCACATACAGGCTGAACCAGTCCGGCAGCACATCGTGGAACCGCTGCCACCAGCCCGGCTGGTTCGCCTCCTCGGCGAGCGCGACGAACGCGGCCGCCTCGTCGTCCGGGACGCCGTACGTCTCGAGCAGCACCTGCACGTACGGGATCTTCAGGGCGACCTCGGCCATCTCCATCCGCCGAACGGTCGCCGGGGCCACGCGCAGGACGCGTGCGGCCTCCTCGCGTTTGAGGTCGGCCGCCTCCCGCAGCTCCTGCAGGCGCTTTCCGAGCACCACTTGCCCCACAGTGGGCGCGGGACGCCGCTCACTCACGCCACGCCTCCCCTACGCACCGAAGTAGACCGCGAAGAAGTGTGCCATGTCCCGCGGCGGATCCCACAGGCGCGGTCGCGAGGCGCTGCTCACACGCGCCCGTCGACGGGACGACGGCGACCGTGCGCGCCGGGCGTTGCCCCTGGGGTGATCGACCCGCCGGGCCGCGCGCGCGACCGTGGTGGGACCGGGTTCCGGGGCGGCGCAGTCCGGTCCGGAACCCGGTCCCAGCTGTCGCGACGCGACCTCGGCGGAGGGTGATCCGCCATGTCCGCAACCCAGTTCACCGCGCTCGCCCGCACCGGCGAGCCGCACACCGCACGGCGCCGCTTCCTCGCCCTCGACGCGGTGGTCACCGGCGTGAACGGCCTGGCCCACCTCGCCGCGTCCGGGCCGCTTGGCCGGTTTCTCGGCTCGCCCTCGACGACCGGCACGCTGAAGGCCCGTCAGGACATCAGCGAGTGAAGGTACTTGACCGTCGCCGGGTCGGCCGGGAGCAGCGTCTCGATGGCCAGCTCGGCGACGGTCACGTCCATCGGGGTGTTGAACGTGGAGATGGACGAGATGAACGACAGCACCCGGCCCTCGTGCTCGATCTGCATCGGCAGCGCGAAGTAGGGGACGGGCTCGGGCGGTTCCTCGTCCGCGGCCGTTTCAGGCACCGGGTAGGCCGCGACCTCCTCGTACAGCGCCCGCAGCGGTTCGGAGCGGTACAGCCCGATCTGGCGCTCCATCTGCGCGAGCAGATGACCCCGCCACTCGCGCAGATTGCGGATGCGCGGCGCCAGCCCCTCCGGGTGCAGGGTCAGCCGCATCACGTTCAGCGGCGGCTGCAGCAGGTGCTCCGCCACGCCGTCCATCAGCATCACGACGCCCCGGTTCGCCGCGACCACGTCGTACATCGCGTCGACGACCAGTGCCGGGTAGGGCTCGTAGCCCTGGATGAGACGCTCCATGCCCTCGCGCAGGGTGTCCAGCCGCGGCGAGTCCAGCGGGGTCTCCGGATAGTGCGGGGCGTAACCGGCCGCCAGCAGCAGGGCGTTGCGCTCGCGCACGGGCACGTCCAGATGCTCGGCCAGCCTGAGCACCATTTCCTCGCTCGGCCGGGAACGGCCCGTCTCGATGAAGCTGATGTGCCGGGCGGAGGAGTCGGCGCGCAGCGCCAGCTCCAGCTGGCTCACCCGCCGCCGCTCCCGCCAGGCCCGCAGCAGCGGACCGACGCCCTTGTCGGCGGCGGCCGCCGGGGCGGCCGAGGGGGCGGAGCGTCTGGCGGCGGCAGTGGTCATACGTACGACGGTAGTCGAGTACGCCGCCCGGGCGGAGGTGGATTTCGCCGGGGGCGCGGAGCCGGCGCCCGGCCCGCGCCGCAGGTGTCGGCCCCGTCGCCCCGGGCACCCTTCCGACCAGCACCGTGGTCACTCGTCTGTGGCAGCCTTGAGGGGTACCCGCCGTCCGGAAGGAGCGAGGTCATGGCCGTCGAACCGCTGTCGCAGAAGGAGATCGAGGACCGGCTCGCCGAACTGCCCGGCTGGTCGCTCGACGGCGACCGCCTCACGCGTCACTACCGCCTGGGCTCGCACTTCGCGGCGACGGCGATGGTCGTCCACATCGCCCAGGTGCAGGAGGAGCTGGACCACCACTCCGACCTCACCCTCGGCTACAACACGCTCGACCTGTCCGTGCACACGCACAGCGCGGGCGGCGCCGTCACCGAGAAGGACTTCGAGCTGGCGCGGAAGGTGGAGGCGCTCGCCCCCGGCCACGGGGCCCAGTGACGCCGTGCTCGACTACGACAAGGAGGCCGCCGCCTACGACGCCAGCCGCGGCGGCGAGAAGCGCGCCGAGGCGGCCGCCGGCGCCGTCCTCGGGCTGATCCCCGTGAACGCCGGGCGGCTGCTCGACCTCGCCTGCGGCACCGGCATCGTCACCCGCCGGCTCGCCGCCGCCCGCCCCGGCCTGCGGGTGACGGGCGCCGATCTGACGTACGGCATGGCCCGGATGGCGGCCGCACGGCTGCCCGGCGCGATCGTGCTGGCCGACAGCCGCCGGCTGCCTTTCGCCGACGCCACCTTCGACGCCGTCACCAGCGTGTGGCTGCTGCACCTCCTCGACGACGCCCACGACGTACGGGGCGTCGTCGCCGAGTGCGCCCGGGTGCTGCGGCCCGGCGGGGTGTATGTCACCACCGTCGACAAGGCCGCCGCGCACGACGTGGGCAGCGACATCGACGAGGTGCTGGCCGGGCGCCCGCGCCGGGCCGCGCGCGACGCCGCGGCACTCGTCGAGTCGTACGCCGTGCGGTGCGGGCTGCTGCCCGCCGCGCCCGCCCGCTTCCTCGGCCACGGCCAGGGGCGCAGCCCCCGGGGCACCGCGGCGGACCTCGGGCGCGGCTGGTTCACGATGCTGCCGCCCGGCGACCCGCTGACCGAGCGGTTCGCCGCCGGTCTCGCGGCCCTCCCGGACCAGGACCGGCCGCGCGCCGACCCCGTCTTCAGCCTGCGGTCCTTCAGGAAGCCCGCCGGGTGAAGTCCATGATCCAGTTGGTCAGCCAGCTCGCGCCGCCGTCGGTGGAGAACGCCTGTTCCCAGCGGGCTGCGGCGGGGGAGAGGCCCGACCAGACGTAGCGCACACGCACGTCCTTGCCGTCGTGCATGTCGTCGCCGTAGAACTCTCCTCGGTCCCCGTCGAAGCGGCCGACGACCGGCGGGAACAGCTGTCCGCTGCGGCTGTTGGACCAGCTCAGCGACCACTCCTCGCGCTCGGTGTCGAACAGCCGCAGCGTCAGCCCCTTCGCGCCCAGGTGCGGCATGTCGATCTCGTCGATGTTCGCGGCACCGTCGAACAGCGGCCGGCACCAGGCTGTGGCGGGGAACTCCTCCCAGCCGCTGTCCGGGTCGAGGAAGTCGGTCCTGCGACGGTTGGCGACCTGCCACTCGCCGTGCAGGAAGTCGAAGTCGTGCGGGCCGCTCATCGGCGCTCTCCAGTGATTCCTTCGGGCAGGGTGTCGGTCAAGTAGGCGTCGAGGTCCGGGACTTCGGGCACGAGCATGTGCCGTACCCAGGCGTCCCGCTCGTGCTGGAGCGGCGGCAGCTCGAAGACGCAGCCGATCCAGGGCAGTTCGGGCCTGACGAAGTTGGTCGGGTCGTGGTCGGGACAGCCGACGACCGGCTGGCCCGCGGCCGCGTTGGCGTAGTGCAGGACGTTGTCCCACACCCAGCTGTAGGCGTTGACGTAGGCGCCGTCGTCGTTTCCCCGGTGAACGACGACGAACGTCACCGGTGGCGTCCCGTCCGGCTCCGGCAGCAGCTCGGGCAGGATCGCGTACGCCGCCTTCGCCACGTCGGGCGCGATGCCGGCGGGGTCCGCGGTGACGTGGTAGCGCTTGATGTGCCGGCCGCCGACCTCGATGGGCGGCGGCACGGTCAGGAACTTCTCCGCAAAGGCCATGAGGTGACGCTAGGGGCGCTTCACTGACACCATGTGTCAGTGAAGTCCAGCCGGCTCGTCTCGATCCTGCTTCTGCTCCAGACCCGGGGCCGGATGACCGCCGCCCAGCTCGCCGAGGAGCTGGAGGTCTCGGTGCGCACGGTCTACCGGGACGTGGAGGCGCTGGGCGCGGCGGGCGTCCCGCTGTACGGCGACGCGGGCCACGCCGGCGGCTACCGGCTCCTCGACGGCTACCGCACCCGGCTGACCGGCCTGACCGCCGAGGAGGCCGAGGCGCTGTTCCTCGCCGGTGTCCCCGGCCCGGCCGCCGAACTGGGCCTCGGCTCGGTGCTGGCCGCCGCGCAGCTCAAGGTCCGCGCCGCCCTGCCCGCGGAGCTGCGGGCGCACGCCGACCGGATCAGCGGCCGCTTCCACCTGGACGCCCCCGGCTGGTACGCGGACGCCGAGGAGACGCCGTATCTGCCCGCGGTCGCCGACGCGGTGTGGAACGGCCGGGTGCTCGACGTCCTGTACCGCCGCTGGGCCGAGCCGACCGACGTCGAGCGCCGCCTGGAGCCGTACGGCCTGGTGCTGAAGGCGGGCCGCTGGTACGTCGTCGCCGCCCCCGGACCGCGCACCTTCCGCGTCGACCAGATCCTCCGACTGACCGCCACCGACGAGGAGTTCACCCGCCCGGACGACTTCGACCTGGCCGCGTACTGGACGGCGTACCAGCGCGACTTCCACGACCGGCTGTACCGCGCGGAGGCGCTGGTGCGACTTGCGCCGGGCGTGCGGCTGCCGAGGGCCGTCAACGAGCGTACGGACGACGAGGGTTGGACGCTGGCCCGCGTCCCCGTCGAGTCCGTGGAGCACGCCCACGGCGAGTTCCTGCGCCTGGGCGCGGACGTCGAGGTCCTCGAACCGCCGCAACTGCGGGCCCACATGGCCCGCACGGTGGCCGAACTGGCCGAAAGATACGGCGACTCGGCGCAGACGCGCGGCGACTGAGGGGCGGAACCCGTCGGCGTCCGGCGCGAGAAGCGGAAGGCGGCCGCCCGCGGGGACACGGGCGGCCGCCTCACCGGGTGGTCAGAGCAGGCCGCCGAGCAGGCCGCCCAGCAGCCCGGTCACGGCGCCCAGGAGGCCACCGAGCAGACCGTCCGAGGAGGAGGAGTCGTCCGAGGACGGCGTGAGACACGCCTGGTGGCCCAGGAGGGACACATGGGTGGTCCCCGCGCAGGCGGCGGGGGTGTCGGTCGGCGTAGCCGCAGAGGCACACGGCGCCATGAGGGTCAGAGCGAGTACGGGGGCGGCGAGGACCGCCGCGACACGGGCGCGGGTCGCCTTGCTGGTGCGCTGCGACATAGCTGGCCTTTCGAGGCTGTGGGGGAAACTTTCTTGATCAGCCTCACGCGGCCCCGCACGCTCCGCAACTTTTACCTCACGCACGGTGAGAGCCTGCGGTGTACCGGGGTCAGGCCTCCTGGTTCAGGCCCCGGCGGATCGCGAACTCCACCGCGGAGTAGTCGCCGTCCGGCCGCTCCAGTTCGTAGGGCACGGCCGGCATCAGGGGTGGCTGGGCCATGAAGCGGGGGCGGCTGCCGTGGTGCGGCTGGGCCGCGTGCACGAGGAAGGGGTGACACAGATAGACGTCGCCGGGGCGGCCGGTGGCATACGCGAGCGGCCGGTGCGCGGAGGCCTCGACGACCTGCGGGGCGATCCTCAGCATCGAGACGCCCTGCTCGCCGTACGGTTCCAGGACCGGCGGGACGTCGAGGTGCGAGCCGACCCGGATCCGGGTGGGCGCGTCCTGCTCGGTCACCTCGGAGAAGAGGAAGAGCATCAGCAGCGCGCGGTCGCGGGAGCGCAGGTTGGTGTGGTGCCAGCGGGTCTCGGCGCCGTCCGGGAGATAGCTGCCCTCGATGTGCCAGCCCGCGTCGTCCGGCTCGTCGTCGTGCGGGAAACGCAGCGGGAAGCTGCCGAGTGAGTAGCGCGGCATCCAGCGGCCCTCGCCGACGATCAGGTCGAACGCCTCGTGCAGCACATGGGAGTTGGCGGCCGCGGCGAACGGTCCCTGCGCCATGCCGCCCACCCAGACCACCGGGTCCTTCCAGGTGGACGGGTCCTCGCGGTCGTATCCCGTCTCCTGCCACAGCAGCCGTGCGCAGTCCTCGGCGACGCGCGGCGGGAACGCCCCCTCGATCTTCACGAACCCGTCCCGGAGGAAGTCCTCCACCATCGTGTCGTCCATCGGGTCATCGTGGGCGACCCGTCCGGTGCCGCGCATCTGATTTTCCGGCACCATTTTTTGCTGTGACGGCAACAGTGCTTGCCGATGTGGGGTGCGTCGGAGCACCATGGCCGGACGCGGACGAGAGGCTGACCACCATGGCGCACGGACACCACGACGGATCGCACGAGAAACGGAGCGAGGTGGGGAGCGGGAAACCGAGCGAGGGGCACGGGGACGGGACGGGGCACGAAGACGGGCACGGGGGCGGGACGGGGCACGGAGGGCATCACCACCACGACCACACCGACATCGACTGGGCCGAGATGGCCCCGCTGCTGGAATCGCAGGCGGAGCTGTTCACGTCGCTGTACGAGCGGGCCATGGCCTGGCTCACCGACAAGCAGACCGAACCGGGGCTGATCGTCGACGCGGGCAGCGGGCCAGGTGTCGTCGCGTGTCTGATGGCCGAGGCGTTCCCAGGGGCGCGGATCGTCGCGGTGGACGGCTCCGAGCCGCTCCTGGAACGCGCCCGCGCACGCGCCGACCGCCTCGGCGTCGGGGACCGCTTCGGCACGCTCGCCGGTGAACTGCCCGGCGTCCTGGACGAGTTGGACTACCCCGCCGATCTGCTGTGGGCCAGCCGCAGCCTGCACCACCTCGGCGACCAGCGGGCCGCGCTGGCCGCCTTCGCCGCGAGGCTCGCGCCCGGCGGCACGCTCGCGATCATGGAGGGTGGACTGCCCGCGCGTTTCCTCCCGCGCGACATCGGGATCGGCCGGCCCGGTCTGCAGGCCCGGCTCGACGTGCTGGAGGAGGAGTGGTTCGCCGACATGCGCGCGAGCCTGCCCGGCGCGGTCGCGGAGGCCGAGGACTGGCCCGCGCTGATGACGACAGCGGGCCTGCGGCCCACCGGCACCCGCACCTTCCTGCTGGACCTGCCCGCACCCGCCAAGGACCGTGCGCGCGCCTACGTCGCCGCCACGCTGGGCCGCCTGCGCGACGGCTTCGGCGACCGGCTCGACGCCACCGACCGCGCCACGCTCGACCGCCTCCTCGACCCCGACGACAAGGCGAGCGTCCACCACCGCCCCGACGTGTTCGTCCTGGCCGCGCACACCGTGCACACGGCGGTCCATGCGATGTGAGGGGTCGCGTGATGTGAGGGGTTGAGGGGTCGCGTGATGTGCGGATTCACGTGTGGAGGGGGACAGCGCCCCCCTCAACACCGCCCCGGCCGCGCATACACCGACACCCGCGCTCCGTGCACCCGCCGGGTCCCGCACGACACGAAGTACCGCGCCAGCACCTGCCGCTTGGCGATCTCCTGCGGGGTGCGGTCCACGGGCTGGCCGGCCGGGTCGCGCAGGACGACGATCCGGTGGGCGGCGAGGACACGGGCGCGGATCACCGGGGCCGGGGCCTCCGTGCCGTAGAGGGTGTGCGAGGCGTACGGGGTGCGGTCCAGGGCCAGGTCGTGCAGGGCGCGGAAGGGCGCCGGGTCGGGGAACGACCACACCCGGCGGCGTGACGGCAGGTAGAGGATGCCGTCGGCGTCGCGGCCCGCCGTGCGCACGGCGGCGGCGACCGCGGTGACGTCGTCGATGCGACTGCCCGGGGTGCGCAGGGTGAGGGTCACCGGCAGCAGGGCCAGGACGCTCGCCCCGGCGACGAGGACGGCCGTCGCGCGCACCCGTCCGCCCGCGAGGAGCAGCCGGTCCAGGGCGGCGCCCACGAGCAGGGCCGTCCCGGCCTGGGCGTAGAGGACGTAGCGGTCCACGTACAGCGGTTTGGCGAGGGAGACGAGCAGGAGCAGCAGCGGCGGGAGCAGCAGGAGGGGCAGTGCCACGGTGGGCAGGTCCCTGCGGCCCGAGCGCCGGAGCAGGACCGCGCACGCGATGCCGAGCGCCGCCACCCCGCCGATGCCCGCCAGCGCGCCGGCCCCCGCCCCGCCGATCCATGCCACCTGCGCCGACTGACGCATGCTCAGGACGGCGAGCGGGGCGACACAGACGCAGACTCCGGCCGACACCCACAGCCCGGTCCGGCGGGCCCGTCCCGGCAGCGCGACGAGATGCGCCACGAGGGCGAGCACGGCGAACTCGTGCAGCAGACACGCCGTCAGGGCCACGACACCGTACGCCGTCCAGGCCCCGCGCGTACGCGTACGGACAGCGCGCACGAGCAGATACGTCGCCCAGACGACGAGCGCGCACACCAGGGCGTACGACCGGCCCTCCTGCGCATAGCGCTGCACCGGCGGGAGCAGGGCGAAGACGACCCCGGACAGCAGCCCAGCGCGCCGTCCCGCGAGACGGTGCCCGAGCAGGGCCAGCGTCCCGGCCGCCGCGGCGGTCGCGAGGACGGAGGGCAGACGGAGCACGAGCAATGGGTCCAGGCCGCCCAGGCCGCCCAGGATGTCGAACAGGCCGTGCAGCAGGAGGTAGTGGAGGCCGTGCACGGCGTCCGCGTTGCCCAGGGTCGCCCACAGGTCGGGGAGCGGGCGGTGTGCCATGTCATATGTCACTGCCTCGTCCCGCCACAGACCGCCCCCACGCCGCACCCCCCACAGCCCAAGGCCCAGCGAGAGAAGAACGGGGACGAGCACGGTCGCCCGGCCGACCGGCACGAGTGACGCATCGGGCGCGCGGTCCGGGCTGGGCGGGCGGCCCTGGCGGTCCGTGCGTTCTGGGTGGCGCGGCGTGAGGGTGCGTCGAGTTGCGTCGGCGAGGGCGATGGTCGGCTCCGGTACGTCGTGGCGGGCGTGTGCACCGACGAGTCCAGAGGTCAGGGGATTGTTGGGCAGCCCCGGTTCGGGGCGCCCAACAATTCGGCGGGGTGCTTGTTAGCGTGGGACGGGGCCGCGAGCGACGGGGGAGATGCGCATGGGGCGGCGGGAGAAACCTCTGGATCCGGGCGGGGGAGCCGTCCAGCGATTCGCCTACGCACTGCGCAAGTTGCGCGACGAGGCGGGCACGCCGACGTACCGCGAGATGGCACGGCGGGCCGGATACTCCGCACCCACCCTGGCCGCCGCAGCGGCCGGCGAACGGCTGCCCAGCCCCGCGGTCCTCGCGGCCTACGTCACGGCGTGCGGCGGCGACCCCGAGGAGTGGGCGCAGCGGCTGCGCGAAGCCCTCGGCGAGGAGGCCGACGCCCGGCTGTCCGACGACACCGACGACAGTCCGTACCCGGGACTGGCCCGCTTCGAGCCGGGCGACGGCGAGCACTTCCACGGGCGCGACGAGCTGACGGCCGAACTGGCCGCGCTCACGCGCCGGGCACGGTTCGCGGCGGCGGTGGGCGCCTCGGGCAGCGGGAAGTCGTCCTTGCTGCGGGCGGGCCTGATACCCGCGCTGAGACAGACGGCCGACCCCGCACTGCGCCCCGCCGCGATCCGACTCCTCACCCCGGGGCCGCACCCCGCCCGCACCCACGAGGCGCTCTTCGCACCCCACCCCGCGCCCGGTGACACCCTGCTCGTCGTCGACCAGTTCGAAGAGGTCTTCACGCTCTGCGCCGACCCCGCCGAACGGGCCCTGTTCCTCACCCGGTTGCTCGCCGCGACCCAACCGGCGTCCCGGCTGCGCGTGTTGATCGCCGTACGCGCCGACTTCTACGGCCGCTGCGCCGAACACGGGCCGCTGGCCGCGGCGTTGAAGGACGCCACGCTGCTGGTCGGACCGCTGTCGCCGCGAGGTCTGCGGGAGGCGGTGGTCCGGCCGGCCGCGGCGCGACGGCTCGTCGTCGAACGCGCGCTGACCTCCCGCATCGTCGCCGACGTCGCCGACGAACCGGGCGGGCTGCCGCTGATGGCCCACGCCCTGCGGGAGGTCTGGCGGCGGCGCACCGGCAAGACGCTCACCCTCGCCGCGTACGAGGCCGTCGGCGGCATCCAGGGCGCCGTCGCGCACACGGCGGAGGCCGCCTACGCCGGGTGCACACCGTCCGAAGCCGCAGCAATCCGCCGCCTGTTGCTGCGTCTGGTGAACCCCGGCGAGGGCACCGAGGACACCCGCCGCCCGGCCGGCCGCGCGGAACTGGACGCCGACGACACCACCGCCCGCGTCCTCGAACGGCTCGTCCGCGCCCGTCTGCTGACCGTCGACGGCGACACCGTCGACCTCGCCCACGAGGCCCTGCTCGGTGCCTGGCCCCGGCTGCGCGGCTGGATCGACGAGGACCGCGAACGCCTCCGGCTGCACCGGCGGCTCACCGAAGCGGCGGCGGCCTGGGAGGAGTTGGGCCGGGACGCGGGCGCACTGTACCGGGGGATACGACTGACCGAGGCACGCGAGGCGTTCGAGGGGGAGCTGCGCGGAAGTGACGAACCGCGCGAGACCTGTGAAGCCCGCGAAAGCGGCGAACTACGCGCGAACACAAGCGAGTTGAACCGCGTCGAGCGGGCCTTCCTCGCCGCCAGTGCCGACGCCCAGGAGCAGGCGCGGCGGGCCGCGGCCCGGGCCACGCGGCGGTTGCGTGCCCTGACCGGGGCGCTCGCCGCGCTGTTGTGCCTGGCCGTCGTGGCGGGGGTGGCCGCCTGGCGGCAGGGCGGGGTCAACGCTCGGCAGCGCGACGAGGCCGAGGCCCGCCGGGTCGCCGCGATGGTGGACACCCTGCGGGAGTCCGATCCGCGCACCGCGATGCGTCTCGCGCTCGCCGCCTGGCGGACCGCCGATCTGCCCGAGACCAGGACGGCGCTGCGTACCGCCGCCGCGCAGAGCGGGCAGGACGCGTTCACCCAGCCCGAGCAGGGCGGCCGCGCCCTCAACGCTCCGTCCTGGCTGAGCGCCGACGGCCGGGTGCTGACCAAGGTCGCCCACGACCGGGTCCTGCAGTGGGACGTGCGCACGCACCGGCAGATCCGTTCCCTGCACGTTCCCGGTCTGTCGCAGGGCGTGGTGGACGTCAGCGACGACGGCAGGTTCGTCGCCCAGCAGGCCCCCGGTGGGCACGGCACGCTCGTCCGCGGGATCGCCGACAAGAGCGTACGGCGGCTCGCGACCGGTCAACGGGCGGACGTCGAGGGCCGGTTCGGGCCCGGCGGGCACACCTACCTGGTCGGCCGCAACGCACACGAGCCCGGCGGCGACCGGATGGTCCTGGAGCTGTGGGACGTCGACCGGCAGCAGGTGCGTCATCGCTACGACCACGGCGAGGACGACGGCCCGCTGCCCCTGCCGAGTCCGGACGGACGTCATCTCGCCTGGTGCGGGAACGACGACACCCGGCTGCGCATCCTCGACTTCACGGCCGGCCGTCTGCTCGCCGCCCACCTGCCCCGCTCCACGGAACGGCTGCTGTGCCAGGGAGAGGAGCTCGTCTTCACCCCCGACGGCGACGCGGTCGCCGCCGCCACCTCGGTGGGCATCGTGACGTGGGACTTCCGCACCGGTCGCGAGCGCCCCCGGCTGCCGCTGGCCGGCGGCGCCAACAGCGTGGTGTTCCACGGCGCCTACGCCCTGGCATGGACCCCAGGCTCCGTCTCCCTGTGGCGCACCGACCTGCCGGCCCCCGCGGACGACGGTGCGCGCGCACCCCTGCTGACCTATCCGGTCTCGGCCCGGTCGATCGGCGACTTCCGGCTGGACCCCGGGGCGGACCTGCTGAGCTATCTGGAGGATGGGCGCACCAGCACGGTGCACACGCTGTCGCTGCACGGCCTCATGGGCCGGGCATGGCGCACGCGGGCGGCGGCGCACGCCGCGTTCGACGCCCACGGCCGCCCCGCGCCCGCCCATGAACTCCCGGTCGTCGACAAGGAGAGCACCGTCGCGGTCGACGCCACCGGTCGCACCGCGCTGACCCCCGAGGGCGCCCTCGTGGACGTCGCAACGGGCGCCCGGCGCCCGGGCGGGGTGACGGGCGAGGACCTGCTCGCCACGGGCGCTTTCAGCCCGGACGCGCGCTACCTCGCCGCCGAGGACGGCGTCGGCCGCCTCACCCTGTGGGACGCGCGCACCTGGCGCAGGCTCGCGGTCCTCAGGCCGACCGGCGCCACCGTGACGAGGTCGGCCCTCGCCTTCTCCGCCGACGGTTCCCTGCTCGCGGCGAGCGCGGCCGACGGATCCGTGCAGGTGTGGGAGACCGCGCGGACCCGGCTGCCGGCCGCGACCGTACCGGCCGGTGACGGGCCCGTGCTCGCCCTGGGGTTCGGCCCGCACGCGCGCACCCTGCACATCGCCACACCCCATCTGCCGGACCGCACCGCCGAGTTGGCGCCGAGCGATGCCGCCTCCGAGGTGTGCTCGCGGGCCGGGGGCGGCGCCACCGAGGCCGAGTGGCACCGGTACCTGCCGTCCGTGCCGTACCGCGACAGCTGCGGCACTTGACTTGGAGAGCGCTCCAACTGGTTCACTCCCCATGTCGAACGAACCACAGGGGGAGACATGGCCACGACCACCGAATCGCCCGTCACACTGATCACCGGCGGAGCCACCGGCATCGGCGCCGCCGTCGCGCGCCGGCTGCTCGACGCCGGGCAGCGGGTGGCCGTCACCGGGCGCCGGGAGGAAAGGCTGCGCGCCTTCGCCGAGGAACTCGGCAGCCCCGAGCAGCTGTTGACGCTTCCCGGGCACGCGGCCGAGTACGCCGACGTGCAGTCCGCGGTCGACAGCACACTCAAGACGTACGGCCGGCTGGACACGGTCGTGGCCAACGCCGGGTTCGCCACCCACGACTCCGTGGCGGACGGCGACCCGGCCGGCTGGACCGAGATGGTGCTCACCAACGTCCTCGGCCCGGCGCTGCTCGTGCGGGCCTCCGTCGACGCGCTCAAGGAGAGCCGGGGCCGGATCGTCCTGGTCGGCAGTGTCGCCGGGTTCGTGAACACCCCCGGCAACATCTACGGGGCGACCAAGTGGGCGGTGACGGGTCTCGCCGAGAACACCCGCCGTCAGGTCACGGAGTTCGGCATCGGCGTCACCCTGATCGCACCCGGACGGGTGGAGACCCCGTTCTGGGACGGCGGCCTGCCACCCGGTCATCTGCTGACCGCCGACCAGATCGCGGACTCGATCGTCTGGGCACTCGGGCAACCGGCCGGAGTCGACGTCAACACCGTCGTCGTGCGGCCGATCGGGCAGCCCAACTGACCGCCGCGCACGGCCGGTCGGGCTGCACCGCGTCCGTCCTCCCCGGGCGGCTCTAGTTGTTCTGCAGGAACTGCTTGGCCAGCCGGTCGCCCAGCGTCACCGCCGCGCTGTGGCTCTCGATGGGGGAGACCTGCGAGTTCTTGAAGAGGATGTAGGTCACCCCGGAGTCGGTGCCGCCGGTCTCCGGGTCGGGGTCGATGCCGAGCGCGTCGGCGGTGGCGTAGGAGGCCTCGCCGATGATCTGCGTGGGGCCGGTGTCGCCGACGACGGCGTACTCCACCTTGTTGTCGTAGATCACCGCGACCACGCCGCCGCCCTTGATGCCGGCGTTCGCGTAGTTCCAGATGCCGCTGGAGCTGGGCACGACGACGTACGGCAGTGAATCCGCCTTCAGCGGGCTGCCGTTGGACTGATGGAAGGCCGTGTCGTCCTGGTACCAGGGGTCGGTGTCCTCGTTGCAGTTCGACGTGCGCTGGCCGTCGCAGTCGACGTCCATGTCGGCCTTCCAGAACACGGCGCCGTTCTTGCCGCACACGGGGACGGTGGCCGACGTCTCCTCGTCGGTGCGGTACTTGCCGTTGGAGATCTGGGAGCAGGACGTCACCTTGGCGAGCAGGTCGGCCGCGCTGACCGAGCCCTCCTGGGTGGACGCCGGTCCCGCGGAGCCGGAGGCGCTCGCAGGGAGCACTCCGGCTGCGAGCAGGGCGGCCCCGGAGGCCGCGGCGAGGGTCAGTGTTCGTATACGCACTGTGGGGGACCCTTCTGTTAGGAAAGTTTCCTGACCGGGTTGGCGTACACGGTGGACCCATGGGCATGCTCGCGTCAAGACTGTGAACGCGGAAACACGTCCATGAACTCGGCAACAAGCCTCATGAATGCGGAAACGGCTCCGCCCCGCCGCGTGGTACTCGCGCGACGGGGCGGAGCCTCGTTCCGACCGGTGTCAGGTTCCGTCGAAGGGGGTCGGGCTCAGTTGAGGGCGTTCGGGTCGGGGCCCAGGCGCCGGTCCTCGTTCAGCGCGCTGATGGCCGCCAGGTCCTCGGTGTCCAGGCTGAAGTCGAAGACCTCGATGTTCTCCCTGATCCGGGACGGCGTCACGGACTTGGGGATCACGATGTTGCCGATCTGGAGGTGCCAGCGCAGGACGATCTGGGCCGGGGTGCGCCCGTGCTTCTGCGCGATGGCGACGATCGCCGGGACCTCCAGGAGTCCCTTGCCCGAGCCGAGCGGCGACCAGGCCTCGGTCGCGATGCCCTGCTCGGCGTGGAACTCGCGGGCGGCGTGCTGCTGCAGATGCGGGTGCAGCTCGATCTGGTCGACCGCCGGGACGACCGAGGTCTCCTCGATCAGCCGACGCAGGTGCTCCGGCTCGAAGTTGGAGACGCCGATCGCGCGGATGCGGCCGTCGGCGTGCAGCTTCTCGAAGGCCTTGTACGTGTCGACGTACTTGTCCCGGGCCGGGGTCGGCCAGTGGATCAGATACAGGTCGACGTACTCCAGGCCGAGCTTGCCGAGCGACACGTCGAACGCGCGCAGCGTCGAGTCGTACCCCTGGTCGCGGTTGTGCAGCTTGGTGGTGACGAAGATGTCCTCGCGCGGGACGCCGGAGGCCGCGATCGCCCGGCCGGTGCCCTCTTCGTTGCCGTAGATCGCGGCTGTGTCGACGCTGCGGTACCCGGCCTCCAGCGCGGTGGCCACAGCACGCTCCGCCTCGTCGTCCGGCACCTGCCAGACGCCGAAGCCCAGCTGGGGCATCTCGACGCCGTTGTTGAGGATGATCGGGGGGACCTTGCTCACGAGCTCTGGATCCTTACGGTTGTCGTCAGGTGGTACTCCCCATCGTCAACGATCACGGCCCGTGATGCATTCCTGACCGGAGAATTCACCGGTGCCGGACCGTCAGACCCGGGAGCCGGGCACTCAGGCCTGGTACAGGGCCTCGACCTCGTTGGCGTAGGCGTTCTCGATGGCCTTGCGCTTCAGCTTCAGGGACGGGGTCAGCAGACCGTGTTCCTCGGTGAAGGGCTGGGCCAGTATCCGGAACGTGCGGATCGACTCGGCCTGCGAGACAAGGGTGTTGGCGGCGACCACCGCACGCCGCACCTCCGTCTCCAGGTCGGCGTCGCGCACCAGTTGGGCGGGGCCCATCTGCGGCTTGCCGCGCATCTGCAGCCAGTGCTCGACGGCCTCCTGGTCGAGGGTGACCAGGGCGGCGACGTAGGGCCGGTCGTTGCCGACGACGATGCACTGGTTGACCAGCGGATGGTCGCGGACGCGCTCCTCCAGCAGACCCGGCGAGACGCTCTTGCCGCCGGAGGTCACCAGGATCTCCTTCTTGCGGCCGGTGATGGTGAGGTAGCCGTCGTCGTCGAGGGAGCCGAGGTCACCGGTGGCGAGCCAGCCGTCGTGCAGGGTCTCGTCGGTGGCCTTCGGGTTGTTGAGGTAGCACTGGAAGATGTTCTCGCCGTGCAGCCAGATCTCGCCGTCGTCCGCGATGTGCACGGTGACACCGGGGATGGGCTGTCCGACCGTGCCGTAGCGGGTGCGTTCGGGCGGGTTGGCGGTCGCGGCCGCCGTCGACTCGGTCAGGCCGTAGCCCTCGTAGATCTGCACGCCGGCGCCCGCGAAGAACAGGCCGAGCCTGCGGTCCATCCCGGAGCCGCCCGACATGGCGTTGCGGATCCGGCCGCCCATCGCGGCGCGCACCTTGGCGTAGACGAGCTTGTCGAAGAGCTGGTGCTGCATGCGCAGACCGGCCGAGGGTCCGGGGCCGATGCCCCAGGCCTTGGCCTCGACGGCGTCCGCGTACTTCACGGCGATGTCGACGGCCTTCTCGAAGGGCCCGGACTTGCCCTCCTTCTCGGCCTTGCGGCGGGAGGCGTTGAAGACCTTCTCGAAGATGTACGGCACCGCGAGGATGAACGTGGGCCGGAAGGCCTGCAGATCGGGCAGCAGGGCCGACGCGTTCAGCTGCGGCTGGTGGCCGAGGCGCACCCCTCCGCGGATGGTGGCGACCTCCACCATGCGTCCGAAGACGTGCGCGAGCGGCAGGAACAGCAGGGTCGACGCCTCGTCGCCCTTCTTGGTGTGGAACACCGGCTCCCAGCGCTGGATGACGGTGTCCGACTCGTACATGAAGCTGCCGTGGCTGATCACACAGCCCTTCGGGCGGCCCGTGGTGCCCGAGGTGTAGATGATCGTCGCGACCGAGTCCGGGGTGATCGCCTGCCGGTGTCGGTGCACCACGTCGTCGTCGAGGTGGGCGCCGGCGTCGTAGAGCTCCTGCAGGCAGTCGTTGTCGAGCTGCATGAGCTGGCGCAGCTGCGGCAGCCGGTCGATGACGGTGGCGATCGTCATCGCGTGGTCCTCGTGCTCCACGATCGCGGCCGTGCACTCGGAGTCGTAGAGCATCCAGAAGCACTGCTCCGCCGACGAGGTGGGGTAGATCGGCACCACCTGGGCGCCGATCGTCCACAGGGCGAAGTCGAACAGGGTCCACTCGTAGCGGGTACGGGACATGATCGCGACGCGGTCGCCGAACCGGACGCCCCGGGCCAGCAGGCCCTTGGCGAGGGCCATGACCTCGTCGCGGAACTCGGCCGAGGTGACGTCCCGCCACTGTCCGCTCTCGTCCTTGCGGCCGAGCGCGATGTGCAGCGGGTCCTCCTGGGCACGCTCGAAGACGACGTCGGCCAGACCCCCCACAGTGGGTGCCAGCGTCAACGGCGGGCTGGTGAACTCGCGCAATCCCACTCCCCGCTCCCTCAGCGCTGTATCGAGTACTCCGCAAGCGCCGTGAAAGCTACCCCACGCGGAGACAGGGCGGGAGGGGGGCCAAAACCGAACATCCCTCAGCTATACCCTGGTCACCGGCCGGAAAATGCCCCCACATACGGAAGGGTCGGACAGAAAACTGACGGTTGAGTAAGTTTCGGTCCCGTAATCTCCACCGAATCTGTACGACCCGGCTACCGCCCTTGACCGCTGGTCAACGACCTCATCGGCGCGGCGGAACCGTCTCCTCCGCAAGCGTTCCGGAGCCCGCATTCATCACTCCCTTCCGGGGCGCTCGCGGCGTCCGGACCAGCGTCACCACCAGCGCTCCTGCGACCGTCGCGGTCAGCCCGGCCACCACCGCAGCGGTGTTCAGACCCGACGCGAACGCCGTGCGCAGCGCCCGCTCGGAGAAGGCCCCGCGCAGGGCGCCGGCCGCGCCGCCCGCCAGCGCGTGGGCCGCGTCGTGCGGGAGCGTGTCGTTCATCCGTGACGTCACCACCGTGCCGTAGACCGCGATGCCGAGGGCATACCCGAGCTGCCGGAACGTATTCACCGCACCGCCCGCCATCCCCGACCGCTCCGGCGGTACGGCGGCCAGCGCGGCGCCCGCGATGCCCGGCGAGACCAGGCCCGTGCCGACCCCGGCCAGGATCAGCCCCGGTATCAGCGCGGACGCCGTCGAGCCCGTGTCCAGGCCGGTCATGCAGAACTGGCCGGTGCCGATCAGCAGCAGCCCGCCGCCGACCGTGATCCGGGCCGGCACCCCGTGCAGCAGCCGGCCGCCCGCCGCGGCCACCGCGAACGACGACAGCGACAGCCACAGGAAGACCAGCCCGCCGCGCACCGGGCTCATCCCTAGCAGCGTCTGCAACCAGATCGAGTCGTACGCCATCAGGCTGAACGCCGCCGCGTTGAAGGCGAGCGCGCCCACCATGACGCCGGAGAACGCGGGCTTGAGGAACAACCGCGGGTCCAGCAGCGGGTCGGCGCTGCGCCGCTCGACCGCGAGGAAGCCCGTCAGGGCCGCCAGGGCGGCCGCGAACGTGAGGAGGGTGCCCGCCTCGCCCCAGCCGTGCTGCCCGGCCCGCACCGCGCCGTACGTCAGCGCTCCGGCGAACGCGGCGAACGTCGCCGTGCCCGCCCAGTCCACGCGCCGCTCGCGCGAACCGTGCGACTCCGGTACGACCCTCAGCGTCAGCCACACCGCGAGCACGCTCACCGGCAGGTTGACGTAGAAGATCCAGCGCCAGCCCGGGCCGTCCGTCAGCAGCCCGCCGAGCACCGGGCCCACCGCGGCCGCCGCACCCGCGACCGCGCCCCACACGCCGAGCGCCACCGAGCGCTGCCTGCCTTGATAGACCGAGGCGAGCAGCGGCAGCGTGGTCGCGAACATCGCCGCCGCCCCGAGACCCTGCAGCGCCCGCGAGGCGACCAGCATCCCGGGACCGCCCGCCAGGCCGCACAGCAGCGAGGCCGCGGCGAACACCACCACGCCCACGACGTGCACCCGCCGCCGCCCGAGGATGTCGGCGGCGGCGCCCGTGCCGAGCAGCACCGCAGCCAGCGCCAGCGCGTATCCGTCCATCACCCACTGTAGATCGCTCAGCGACGCGTGCAGCGACGCCGCCATGTCCGGCAGTGCGACCACCGCGATCGTCACGTCCAGCAGCAACATGAACGTGCTCAGGCACACCGCCGTGAGCGGCCCCCATGTACGCATGTCCTCAACTCCTGTGCTCCGTGCGCCTGCTTCGTACGCGGCGCATGCGTATGCCTCCGTACGATGGGCGCCACGCGGCCGATCGCCATGGTGTCGACCCACCCGGCGGCGGAATCCGATGGGAGTGGGTTCGATGGAGATGGAATCCGACGTCTTCGACCAGCTCGATCTGCGACTGCTGCACGCGCTGGAGGTCAACGGGCGCGCCTCCTTCAGCCGGATCGCCGCCGTGCTCGGCGTCTCCGACCAGACCGTCGCGCGCCGCTACCGGCGGCTGTGCGCCGAGGGCGGTCTGAGGGTCGTCGCGGTACGGGACGCCGACGCCCTCGGGCAGGACCAGTGGACGCTGCGGCTGCGCTGCGTGCCGGACAGTGCCCTGGCCATCGCGGAGGCGCTCGCCAAACGTCCCGACACCAACTGGGTCGGGCTCGCCTCCGGCGGCACCGAGGTCATCCTCGGCACCCGGCCGCGCAGCCCCGGCGACCGTGACGACCTGCTGCTGGGCAAGCTGCCGCGCACGCCGCGCCTGCTGGAGATCAGCGCCCACCAGATGCTGCACCGCTTCTACGGCGGGCCGAGCGGCTGGCTGGAGAAGTTCGCGGTGCTGGACCCGGACCAGATCGAGGCCCTGACGCCGGACCCCGTGCCCGACCCGGGCCCCGCCCGCGTCGACCCCGAGGATGAGCCCCTGCTCGCCGTCCTGGAACGCGACGGCCGCGCCACCTACCCCGAACTGCAGCGCGCCACCGGCCGCTCCGAGTCCGCCGTCAAACGCCGCCTGGCCACGCTGCTCGCCTCCCGCGCCGTCTACATCGACGTGGAGTACGACTCCGAGACCATCGGCTACCCGGTCGCCGCGGCCCTCTGGCTCACCACGACCCCTGCGGCCCTGCACTCCGTCGGCGAGGCCCTGGCCGCCCACGACCAGATAGCCCACGCAGCCGCCACCGCCGGCCCCACCAACCTCACGGCCACCGCGGTGTTCCGCAACACCGCCGACCTCTACACCTACCTCAGCGGCCCCCTCGGCCACCTGGAGGGCGTCCAACACGTCGAGGCAACCCCGTTCCTACGCCGAGTGAAGCAACTGACGTACCGGGGGAGGCCGCGCTAGGGGGGCGGCCATGCGGCCTGGGTCACGATGCCCGGTGTGCCGCTCGGGGGCGGCGGTGCCGGGTGGCTGACGTGGCGTCGGCTGGCGGGCGGCTCGGCGCGCTTGCGGACGCGCGGATGGTCCAACTCCCACTTGGCCGGCAGGCCCGATCGCTGCGCTCCGGGCCGGTCGCATGGCGGGTCCCGGGGGCGTCTGGCGTGGCGATGCCCGCACTGTCCGCTGCGAGTCCGGCCCTCCGGACGGTCGGCGAGACTGGTCGGAACTCCCTGGCCGCTGTGCCGACGCTGCGGGTGGTCCCGTCCGCCAGGACCGTTGAACTCTCGCCTGGCTCACGGCGCTTGGCCCGCCCGCGCGCCGTGTTGCCGGGCCGCCCACGTGGCGCAGTCTCGCGGGGCGGCGTGGCGTCTTGCGGACGTGGGCATCGTCCGGCTTGCGCTTGGCTCGCGACGCCTGGGCCGCCCGCTCGCGGGCCGTGTCGCCGGGCTGCTGATGTGGCTGCCCTGGCGGGTGGCCCGACGCCCTGCGGACGTGCACGCCCGCACCGCCCGTCGCGAGGTCGGCCCTTTGGGCGGGTGCCGACCAGGACCGTTCAACTCCCGCTTGGCTCCCGAGGCAATGGAACGCCCGCTCGCGGGCCGGGCTGCCGGGCCGCCCGCGAGGCGCCGGGTCGCGGCGTGGCCCGGCGTCCTGCGGACGCATGGATCGTTCAACCCCCGCCTGGCTCGCGCCGCCAGGCGGCGCCTGCCCGTGTGCCGCACCTCCGGGGGCCGCTCAAGCGGCAGGCCCTGGCCGGCCGCCCGGCACCCTGCGGAGCCGTACGCTCGCACCGCCCGCCCCGCGGCCCCCCTCCGGCCAGGCGACCGGCGCGGTCATCCCCTTAATCGCTGCGCCTCCGCTGCAAGCGGTCCCCTCCCGCCAAAATCGTCGCCGCCAGGGCGTTCGCCGCCTCCTGGGCCCTGCCAGGGCGGCGGCCGTGGATCAGGACGAAGTCGACTGGGGCTAGTTCGGGGAGGGCGAAGCGGGTCGGGACGCGGGTCAGGCCCGGGGGGATCAGGCCGCGGGAGTGGGCCATGACGCCGAGGCCCGCGCGGGCCGCTGCGATGAGGGCGCTGAGGCTGCCGCTGGTGCAGGCGATGCGCCAGGGGCGGCCCTCGCGGTCCAGGGACTCGATGGCCACGGCGCGGGTGATGCCGGGCGGCGGGAAGACGATCAGCGGTACCGGGCGGTCCGCGTCCAGGCGCAGCCGCTCGGCGCCGATCCACACCAGCTCGTCGTGCCAGACCAGCTGCCCGCGCGCGTCCTCGGTCCGCCGCTTGGCCAGCACCAGATCCAGCTTCCCGGCCGCCAGCTGCTCGTGCAGCGTCCCCGACAGCTCGACCGTCAGCTCCAGGTCCACCTCGGGATGGTCGTAGCGGAAACCCTCCAGGATCTCCGGCAGCCGGGTCAGTACGAAGTCCTCCGAGGCGCCGAAGCGCAGCCGCCCGCGCAGCCGGGTCCCCGTGAAGAACGCCGCCGCCTGCTCCTGCACCTCCAGGATCCGCCGCGCGAACCCGAGCATGGCCTCGCCGTCCTCGGTCAGCTCCACGGAGTGGGTGTCCCGGGTGAACAGCTGCCGCCCGGCCGCCTCCTCCAGCCGCCGCACATGCTGGCTGACCGTCGACTGGCGCAGCCCCAGCCGCCGCGCGGCCTGGGTGAAGCTCAGGGTCTGCGCGACCGCGAGAAAGGTGCGCAGGTGGGAGGGGTCGTACATGCCGACAACCGTAGCCCTTTATCTCGAGCCGCGATAACAGTCAGAGCGGTATGACGGATTCCCGATCGTCGACCGGAGGAGGACGATGGACGGGGGCTCTCCGGCCCCAGGACCGACGACAGCAATCAGCAAGTGGAGCAACGTGAAACGCCCGCAATGGCCGAGTTGGATGCCGATCGACCCGTACATCCTGCTTCTGCTCGGAACCGTGGGCCTCGCGGCCCTCTTCCCCGCCCGCGGGACGGGGGCCGATGTGGCCTCGGGCGCCTCCACGGCAGCGATCGCCTTCCTGTTCTTCCTGTACGGCGCCCGCCTGTCCACCCGCGAGGCGATGGACGGGCTCAAGCACTGGCGGCTGCACGGCACGGTCCTCGCCTGTACGTTCCTGATCTTCCCGCTGCTGGGTCTCGCCGCCCGCGGTCTCGAACCGGTCCTGCTGACCCACCCGCTCTACCAGGGCCTGCTCTTCCTCACGCTGGTGCCCTCCACCATCCAGTCGTCGATCGCCTTCACCTCGATCGCCCGCGGCAACGTCCCCGCCGCGATCTGCGCCGGCTCCTTCTCCTCCCTCGTCGGCATCGTCGTCACCCCCTTGCTGGCCGCGGCCGTGCTCGGCAGCAGCGCGGGCGGCTTCTCGGCCGACTCGCTTGTCGACATCGTGCTTCAGCTGCTGGTGCCGTTCCTCGCGGGGCAGCTGCTGCGCCGCTGGATCGGCGGCTTCGTCGCCCGGCACAAGAAGGTGCTCGGCCTGGTCGACCGCGGCTCCATCCTGCTCGTCGTCTACGCCGCGTTCAGCGAGGGCATGGTCCGGGGCATCTGGCACCAGGTGAGCGTCGTCCGGCTCGGCGGCCTGCTCGTCGTCGAGGCCGTCCTGCTCGCCGTCATGCTGACCCTGACCTGGTACGGCGCGAAGGCCATGCGCTTCGGCCGCGAGGACCGCATCGCCATCCAGTTCGCCGGCTCCAAGAAGTCCCTCGCCTCCGGCCTGCCCATGGCGAGCGTCCTGTTCGGCGCGCACGCCTCCCTGGCCGTGCTGCCGCTGATGCTCTTCCACCAGATGCAGCTGATGGTGTGCGCGGTGATCGCCAAGCGCCGCTCCCGCGACGTCCCCGACCAGGCCGCGCCCCTCACCCCGCGGGAGTCAGCCGCACCGACACGAACCGCGGTCGGTACAGGCTCACGTTCGCATTGATGCTCGCCGAAGCGCCCGTCGTGCGAAGCCAGTTGACGTCGTAGCTCAGCACCAGCCGTCCGTCGCCGCCGCCCGCGCCGAGGTCGCCGCCCGACACGGCGGGGTGCGCCTGCGGGTTGTACGCGGCGGTCCCGGCGGCCGGCAGCGCGGGGCTGACGTTTTTCGTCGGCCCGTGCCACGGCCCGGTGGGGGAGCAGGCCCAGTACGAGGTCACGGTGGTCAGCCCGGCCGTCCCCGAGGCCATGGTGAACAGCAGGTAGGTGCCGTCCACCGGCACCACGGAGAACGCGCTGCCCACCTTCGCCCCCCGCAGCGGCCGCGGCCGCAGCCCCCAGCCCGAGCCGCTCCAGTACCGCCAAGCGGACGGCTCCCCGAGCCGCCCCTCGGGCACCCGGGCCACGTACGCCGACGAGGCCGGCCGGTTCGCGGCCCGTCCGTCGTCGCCGCCGTAGACGTACGTCCAGCCGCCCCGGTCGACCAGCGTGGTGCCGAACAGGACGCGCCGGGACGGGTCGGCGACCAGGCTCTGGTCGAGCACCTTCACGACCGACTCGACCCGCAGTGAGGGCAGCGAGAGGGTGGCGACCTCGGTGGCGGTGGGCACGCCGTAGATCCACGGCGACTGCCCGGCCGTCCGCACCCACAGCAGCACCCGTACGACCTTCCTTGAGGAGCCGGGGGAGCGGGGCTCGACGCGGGCGGCGACGGGCCAGCGCCACTGGCCCGGGGCGGGGTCGGGGAAGAACGGGGCGGGGAGCGTGGCCGTCAGGCGGCCCCCGGCGTCCATCACCACGGCCGAGTTGCGCACCAGCGGGGCCGTCCGGTCCCGCCAGGCGTACGACTCGCCGACCGGGTTGGGCGGGCCGTGCACCCGGCCGAGATAGGTGTCGGAGAACAGCCACAGCACCCGGCCGTCCGGCAGCCGCACCGAGTGGGTGCCGTCGCCGCCGGTCCAGTCGTCGGTACGGGTGGCGTCGTCGCCGTAGCGGGCGAACTCGCCGGTGAGGTGTTCGTCGGCCGACCAGGAGGCGATCTCGAGGGGCGAACAGCCGCCGCCCTCCCGGTCGTTGCCGTCCGGGAGGGCGGTGAGCAGCACGGCACCGAGAACCAGGGCCAGCAGCAGGCCGAGTCCGGTTCCCGTCCGCTGTCGTGCTCGTACGTCCTCGGGCACGCACGGGACGTTAGTGGCTGCCGCTCACATGGTCCATGGGCAGCCACAGCACGGTGCCCCGCGCGGAGGTGTCCCGGCCGGCGAGTTCCTCGTCGCTCAGCGCCCGGTCCCACACGTGGACGTCGTCGATCGCGCCGGTGAAGAACGCCCGGCTGTCCATGCGCTGCCCGATGTGCACGCCGAACGGCGAGTTGCGGCTGACCGACCCCGGTACGTCGGTGGCCGTGGCCGCCGCACCGTCGACCGCGATCGTCAGCTGTCCTCCGCCGCGGCGCAGCGTCAGACGGTGCCAACGGCCGTCGTTGTAGGCGCCGTTCGTGCTGACGGACACCGTCCGCGGGGCCGCGGCGCCGTCGCGCACGGTGATCAGCCCCTGGATGCGGTCGCTCGCGGGCTCGCCGCGCAGCCAGACCTGGGGCTGCGTGGTCCCGATCCCGCCCATCCACAGCAGCGGCTGCTCACCGGTCGTGGCCGTGTAGCGGAACCACAGCGACGCCGTGAAGTCCTTCGTCCCGAGCGGGAGTCGGTCGCTGTACGGCAGGCGTACGGCGTCGTCGACGCCGTCGAACTCCAGCGCCCTGCCGTGGACGCCGTCCGTGGTCCGCGCACCGCCCAGCACGGCCGCCGGGCGGGCGTGCCGGGCGAGGTCGGTGGTGGTCGGGTCCGGGCCTCGGCGCGCCTGCAGCCAGTCCTCGTCGAAGCGGGCGAAGCGGATCTCGTCGCGGGCGTCGACGGCACCGCCCTCGTACATCAGCCCCACCGTGTCGGCGCCGATGCGCGCCATGTCGGAGTAGCCCGACCAGTCCGTGGTCACCACCGTGCCGCGGTCCACGCTGTCCCAGGTGCGGCCGCCGTCGTAGGAGGAGCGGATCATCATGGTCCGGCGGCGGTCGGGGTCGCCGGGGCAGGCCAGCAGGATGCGGTCGCCGAGGCGGAGCATCGAGCCCTGCACCTGGGGCGCGTACAGGTCCGGAAGGGCGTGGAAGGGCGCGGTGAAGCTGCTGCCGCCGTCGCGGCTGACCGCCTGGGTGCGGTGACCGAGGTCGGTGCCGTCCGTCTCGCGGCCGCTGACCAGGACCGAGCCGTCGGTGCGCTCGGTGAGCGTCATCTCGGACGGCTTCTGCCGGAAGGTGCCGTCGTCGGCGATCGGCCAGGTGTCGTTGGCGCCGATCCTCCAGTGGTCGCCGCCGTCGTCGCTGACGATCAGGGCCGCGTTGTTGGCGGTGACCCGACTGCCGTCCCACGTCTCGGTGTTGACGGCGAACACCAGCCGCCCGGCGTGCCGGCCGCGGGTGAGCTGGATGCCGTGCACGGGTCCGGTGGCGTACCAGGAGTTCCAGTTCGCGGGCAGGATCTCGGAGCTGAGGTCGCGCGGCTGCGACCAGGTGTTCCCGTCGTCGTCGCTGTACTGCAGGTGCGGGGTGCGGTCGCAGGGGACCGAGCAACTGGCGCTGTCCGTACGGCCGGTGTTGTACGTCTCCGCCAGCAGGATGCGGCCGGTCCTGCGGTCCACGATCGGCGCCGGGTTGCCGTGGGTGTCGCCGCCGCCGTCGTTGACGACCTGCAGCGGGCCCCAGGTGCGGCCGCCGTCGGTGGAGCGCTTGAGGACGATGTCGATGTCGGCGGCGTCCCCGCAGTTGAGGACGCGGCCCTCGGCGAACGCCAGCAGGGTGCCGTCGTTCGTCCGCACGATCGCCGGTATCCGGAAGCAGGCGTAGCCGGGATCCTGCGAGGCCTTGAAGAGGATCTGCTGGTCGAACACGGGTGCCTTGGCGGGGGATTGGGCGTGAGCGGGGCTCGGCAGCGCGGCGACGCCCAGCAGGACGGCCACCGCGGTGACGACGGATCTCAGACGCGTGCGAAGACGTGACGGCATGGTGCGAACCTGCCCTTCGGAGGTCTGGACATCTGGACATCCCACGTCCAACGTCCCGGCCACTGAGGCTAGTTGCGACTCCCGTGGCCCACAAGAACCGTGCGCCCGATCGGTGCGTCGTCGGCGGCGCGGCACCGCGGTGCTTCAGGCGACCGGGTCGGGCCGGAGCACCACCTTGCCCAGGTTGGCGCGCGACTCGATCACCGCGTGCGCCTCGGCGGCGTCCTCCAGGGCGAACTCCCCGTGCACGACCGGTCGCAGGACTTTGTCGGCGAACAGGCGCCACAGCTCCCGCCGCCACCGCTCGTACAACTCCGGCTCGCAACGCGCGATCCGCGCCATCTGGAAGCCGATCACGGACTTGGCGCCCACGAGCAGGTCGTACGCCTTCACGGTCCCCCCGCCCGAGCTGTACGCCACCAGCCGCCCACCGGGCGCGAGGGCGGCGAGCGCCGGGGTGAGCAGGTCGCCGCCCACCGCGTCGAGGACGTGGTCGACGGGCGCGCCCCAGCTCGTGTCGCCGTACACGACCACCTCGTCGGCGCCGAGGGAGCGCACGAAGGCGGCCTTTTCCGGGTCCGATACGGCGCCCACCACCCGGGCCGCGCCCCGCGCCCTCGCGAGCTGTACGGCGAGGTGGCCGACGCCGCTCGCCGCGGCCGTGATCAGGGCCGACTCGCCGGGCTCGGGGCGCGCGGAAGCGAGGGCGCCGAGGGCGACGAGACCGCTGCGGACCAGGGCGACCGCGTCCACGGCGGTCGCGCCGTCCGGGACAGGGGAGGCCATGGTCTCGTGCAGCAGGGCGAAGTCGGCGTAACCGTGCCCGAAACACAGCCCGGTCACGCGCTCACCGATGCGGAAGCGGGTGACGCCCTCACCCGCGGCCACGACATCGCCGGCGATCTCGCCGCCGAGCGGGACCGGTTCGGCGGCCTCGGTGACCTTGCGGACGACCGGCAGTGTGACGCCCACGGCCTCGCAGCGGACCAGGAGTTCACCCGGGCCCGGCCGCGGAACCGGGGTTTCCTCCAGGAAGAGGGGGCCGCCGGTGGATTCGTAGCGGACGCGGCGCATGGCGTACCTCCATGGCTGGGTGAGGGCTCGTCGGGACTCCCCATGCATTCATTGGGAGGCCCAACGATATCGACAAGCCGTTGGGGGGTCCAACGACTTCTCGCTAGGCTGTGGCCATGTCCGAAGCCCCCCTCGCCGCGATCCGAACCCTCCCCAGCTGGCTGCTCGGCCGGGCCGCCGCCCGTGGGCGGGCCCTGGTGGGCGAGGCGCTGGCCGCGGAGGGGCTGAAGATGTGGCACCACGTGGTGCTCTCCGCCGTACGCGATCTCGCCCCCGTCGCCCAGGCCGACCTCGGGCGCGGCGTGCAGCTCGACCCCAAGGACCTGGTCGGCGTCCTCAACGACCTCCAGGACGCCGGGCTCGTCGTGCGCGAACCGGACCCGAAGGACCGCCGCAAGAACGCGGTCTCCCTCACCCGCGAGGGTGCGCGGCTGCTGAAGCGCTGCGAGAGGGCGGCGCGAGCGGCCAACGACGAGCTGCTCGCGCCGCTCTCACCGGCCGAACGCGACCGTTTCATGGGCCTGTTGATCCGGATCTCGGGCACGGAGGGCTGATGACGGATAACGTTCCGTCATGACCCCACCCCTCGCCCTCGATCCCGCGCGCACCGCCCTCGTCCTCGTCGATCTGATGGAGCGGCTCGTCGCGCTGCCCCTCGAACCTCGCAAGGGCACCGAAGTCCTCGCCGCAGCCGAGGAGTTGGCGACCGCCTTCCGCGCGGCGGGCGCCACCGTCGTCCTCGTCCGCGTCGAACGCCCCGCCGTCGCCGAACAGCCGCCCGGCAGCGGACTGGCCGCCGGCCTGCCGCAAGCCGGCGACCTGGAGATCGTCAAGCGCACCATCGGCGCCTTCCAGGGCACGGACCTGGACGAGCGCCTGCGCGAACGCGGCGTCCGCACCCTGGTGTTCGGCGGCATCGCCACCAACCTCGGCGTCGAGTCCACCGCCCGCGCGGCCGGCGACCTCGGCTACGACCTCGTCTTCGTCGAGGACGCGATGGCCGCCTTCACGTCCGCCGAACACGAGGCATCGGTACGGCTGGACTTCCCACGCCTGGGGACGGTGGTGACGGCGGACGGGGTGCGGTTCGTGCCGTGAACCTGCCGCGTGCGGTGGATGGGCGGCCGGGTTTGGGCCCGGCATCTGCCTCGGAGGAGGGTTCCGCCGCTGTCCACGGTGACGGTCGAGCCGGTGCGGCGTCTGTGGGCTTGCGCGCTCGGCCGGGGGCGGTTCTCGCCACGGGGCGGTGTGGACCCGCGCCAGCGGTGGACGCGCGGCCGGGTTTGGTCCCGACCCCCGCCTCGGAGGAGTGTTCCGCCGCCGTCCACGGTGACGGTCGAGCCGGTGTGACGTCTGTGGGCTTGCGCGGTTGGCCGGGGCAGGTCCCGCCACGGGTCGGTGTGGACCCATGCCGGGGGAGACCGACGGCGGACGGTGCGGCTCATGGTGTGGACCGCGCCTGCGGCGGACGCCCGGCCGGGGGCGGTCCCTGCACAGCTCGGGGCGGACCCATGCCGGGGAGACGGGCGGCGGGCAGGTGCGGTTCGTGGTGTGGACTGCACCCGCGGCGGACGCCCGGCCGCGTTCGGGCCCGGCACCCGCCTCGGACGGGGGTTTCGCCGCTGTCCACGATGACGACCGAGGTGCGACGTCCGCGGGGTCCCGCGCCTAACCGGAGGCAGGTCCCGCCGTAGTTCGGTGCGGACCCGCGCCCGCGGCAGACGCGCGACCGGATTTCGGGCCCGGCATACGGCTCAGACGAGCGTCCCCCCGCCGTCCACCGTGACGATCGAGCCGGTGCTGTAGCCGCCGCGCATCAGGTACAGGTAGGCCTCGGCGATGTCCGTTGCCTCGCCGATGCGGCCTACCGGCAGGGTGCCGGCCATGGACGCGTACAGGCCCTCGCGCTCGGCCGGGGGCAGGTCTCGCCAGAGGTCGGTGCGGACGATGCCGGGGGAGACGATGTTGACGCGGACCGGGGCGATCTCCAGGGCCAGCGCGCGGGTGAGGGACTCCATCGCCCCGCACAGGCTCGCCGCTACGGTGGTGCCCGGCATCGGGCGGCGTGCGACCGTGCCGGTCGTCAGCACCACCGAGCCGCCGGGCCGGATCGCCGGGGCGCCGTGCTTGACGGCCGTGTACGCGCCCCACAGGCGGGTGTCCAGGAAGCGCCGGGCCCGCCCGAGGTCGGCTGTGGCGAGGGGCTCCATCAGCAGGGATTCGCCGGCCGTGTAGACGAGGTGGTCGAAGCCGCCGACCCGGTCGAAGAAGCCGCGTACGGCCTCCTCGTCGGTCGCGTCCAGGGCGTGCCCCTCGGCGCCCTGCGGCAGCCGTTCGAGCGCGGCGTCCACGCTCTCCTTGCGGCGTGAGGCGACCACGACCTCCGCGCCCTCCCCGGCGGCGCCCTGCGCCACCGCCAGACCGATCCCGGACGTACCCCCGATGACGACGATCCGCTGTCCTTGCAGGCTCATGCTGTTCTCCTCAACGCGATTGCTCGGTGCCATCCAGCCTGCGGTCGCCCCCGGGCCGCCGTCCAAGACCTCTTCCGGCGTCGGCGATACCCTGAAGGCATCGCCGACAGAAGGGCCGGCCATGGACCTCGACCTGCGGAAGGTGCGCTACTTCGCGACGGTCGCCGAACTGCTGCACTTCGGCCGGGCCGCCGAGCGGCTGCACATAGCGCAGCCCGTGCTGAGCCGGCAGATCAAGGCGCTGGAGAAGGACTTGGGGGCCGCGCTGTTCCAACGCGACAGCCACGGCGTGACTTTGACCCCCGCCGGACGCCAACTCCTCGACGACGCGGGCTCGTTGCTCGCCGCCGCCGACGCGACCAGGCGCCGGGTGCGGCGGACCGCCCGGGGCCCGGGCCGCCTCGTCGTGGGCTTCCGCGCGGGCGTCGTCGTCACCCCGGCGGTGCGCGTCTTCGCCGCGGCACACCCGGACGTGGACGTGCAGACCTGCCGCGTCGAGTGGGACGACCAGGAGCGGCTGATCCTCGACGGCACCGTGGACCTCGCCTACGTGCGCACTCCGATCGACGGCAGCGGCCTCAAGCTGGTGCCGCTGTTCGGCGAGGCCCGGCTGGCGCTGCTGCCCGCGGACCACCGGCTGGCCGGCAAGCCGGCGCTGGAACTGTCCGACCTGGCCGGCGAGACCTGGCTGCGCTACACCGACACCGGGGCCGACGAGGTGCCGATCCGGGTGGTGGAGGAGAAGTTCGAGCGGGTGGCGTCGGGCGCGGGCATCACGCTCGTACCGGCGTCGATCGCCGCGCAGTACTCCCGCTCCGACATTACCTATGTGCCCGTCACCGACGCCGAACCCGACCGGGTGTTCCTGGCCTGGGAGACGAGCCGCCGCTCACCGCTCGTGGCGGCGTTCGCCGAGGCGGCTCGCTCCCTCGTCCCAGAGGGCCTGGGAGCCTGAGGCGGGGCCCCTGCGGCGCAGGGGGCGCTCCCCGCCGGTCGGGGCCCCGCCGCCGTGTCGCGGAGAGGCGGTCACGCCTGGGCGGCCGCGGTCCGCAGGGCGATGCGGTCCTCGCCCGCGTACACGTTCATGGAGCTGCCCCGCAGGAATCCCACCAGGGTCAGCCCGGTCTCGGCGGCCAGGTCCACGGCCAGCGACGACGGTGCCGAGACCGCCGCCAGGACCGGGATGCCCGCCATGACCGCCTTCTGCGCCAGCTCGAAGGAGGCCCGGCCGGAGACGAGCAGGAGCGCGCGGGACAGCGGCAGGTCCCCGCTCTGCAGCGCGCGGCCCACCAGCTTGTCGACCGCGTTGTGCCGGCCCACGTCCTCCCGTATGTCCAGCAGCTCCCCCGCCTCGCTGAACAGGGCCGCCGCGTGCAGGCCCCCGGTCCGGTCGAAGACGCGCTGGGCCGCCCGCAGCCGGTCGGGGAGGCTCGCGAGCAGCTCGGGCTCGACGCGGACCGGGGGAGTGTCGGCGATCGGCCAGCGGGCCGTCGTACGGACCGCGTCCAGGCTCGCCTTGCCGCACAGGCCGCAGGACGAGGTCGTGTAGACGTTCCGTTCGAGCGTGATGTCGGGGATCGTCACGCCGGGGGCGGTCCGCACGTCGACCACGTTGTACGTGTTCGAGCCGTCGACGGTGGCGCCCGCGCAGTACACGATGTTCTGCAGGTCCGACTGCTCGGCCAGCACGCCCTCGCTCACCAGGAAGCCCGCGGCCAGCGCGAAGTCGTCGCCCGGGGTGCGCATGGTGATCGCGAGCGGCTTGCCGTTCAGCCTGATCTCCAGCGGTTCCTCGGCGACGAGCGTGTCGGGGCGGGTGGAGATGGCCCCGTCCCGGATGCGGATCACCTTGCGTCGTTCCGTGACTCGTCCCATGTCGTGTTCAGTCCCGGTTCTGTACGTGCTGGTAGCCGAAGCGGCCCTTGATGCAGAGGTTGCCGTGGGTCACCGGGTTGTCGTGCGGTGAGGTGACCTTCACGATTTCATTGTCCTGCACGTGGAGAGTGAGGTTGCAGCCCACTCCGCAGTACGCGCAGATCGTCGTCGTCTCCGTCTGCGCCGACTCGTCCCAGGTACCCGCCGCGCGCATGTCGAACTCCGACTTGAACGACAGGGCTCCGGTCGGGCACACCTCGATGCAGTTGCCGCAGTACACGCACGCCGAGTCGGTGAGCGGGGCGTCCTGCTCGACCGCGATCCGGGCGTCGAAGCCGCGACCGGCGACCGAGATCGCGAAGGTGTTCTGCCACTGGTCGCCACAGGCGTCCACGCACTTGTAGCAGAGGATGCACTTGTCGTAGTCGCGCACGTACAGATCGTTGTCGACCCTGGGTTCCTCGTTCAGGCGGGCCGCGTCCGGGCCGAAGCGGTCCGGCTTCGCCTCGTACTCCTTGATCCATTCAGCGACTTGTGGAGTCATCGACAAGTCGACCGAGGAGGCGAGGAGTTCGAGGACGATCTTGCGGCTGTGCCGGGCCCGCTCGGTGCCGGTGCGCACCTCCATGCCCGCCTCGGCCTTGCGGGAGCAGGCCGGGACCAGGGTCCGGGAGCCCTCCACCTCGACCACGCAGACACGGCAGGCGTTCTTCGGCCGCAGCGTGTCCCCCTCGCACAGCGTCGGGATGTCCTTCCCGGCCGCCCGGCAGGCGTCCAGGATCGTCGCGCCCTCGGGGGCGCGCACGGCCTGTCCGTCGATGGTGAACTCCAGCAGCCGGCGCGGTATCCCCAGCTCTGTCACGGTCATTCGTACGCCCCCAGACGGTCGATGGCGGATTCCACGGCGTTCCACGCGGTCTGTCCCAGACCGCAGATCGAGGCGTCCCGCATCGCGCGGCCGACCTCTCTGAGCAGGGCGATGTCGTCGGCGGCGGCCGCACCCGTGCGCTCGGCGATCCGGTGCAGCGCCTCCTCCTGGCGCACGGTCCCGACCCGGCAGGGCACGCACTGGCCGCAGGACTCGTCGCGGAAGAACTCCGCGATGCGCAGCAGCAGCCGGGGCAGCGGGACGGTGTCGTCGAAGGCCATCACGACCCCCGAGCCGAGCGTGGTGCCCGCCTCCCGGGTGCCTTCGAAGGTGAGCGGGATGTCCCTCTCGTCCGGCCGTACGAAGCCGCCGGCGGCGCCTCCCAGGAGCACGGCCCGCAGCCTCGGGCGCACCCCTGCCAGGTCGAGCAGCTCGCCCAGCGTGGCGCCGAACGGCAGCTCGTAGATGCCGGGCCGCTCCACGCTGCCCGAGACGCAGAACAGCTTCGGTCCGGTGGACTTCTCCGTGCCGATCGCCGCGTACGCCTCGGCGCCCATGGTCAGGATCGGCAGGACGTTGACCAGCGTCTCGACGTTGTTCTCCACGGTCGGCTTGCCGAACAGGCCCTTCTCCACCGGGAAGGGCGGCTTGGAGCGCGGCTCGCCCCGGTAGCCCTCGATGGAGTTGAACAGGGCCGTCTCCTCGCCGCAGATGTAGGCGCCCGCACCGCGCCGGATCTCGATATCGAAGGCGTAGCCCTGGCCGAGGACGTCGTCGCCGAGGAAGCCACGCGCGCGTGCCTGCGCGATCGCGTGCTCCATCCGCCGCAGCGCGCGCGGGTACTCGCCGCGCAGATACAGGTAGCCCCGGTGCGCGCCGGTCGCGTACGCCGCGATCGTCATCGACTCCACCAGCGCGAACGGGTCGCCCTCCAGGATCACGCGGTCCTTGAAGGTGCCCGGCTCGGACTCGTCGGCGTTGCACACCAGGTAGTGGGGGTGGTCGGGCTGCGACGCCGTGGCCTGCCACTTGCGGCCGGTGGGGAAGGCGGCGCCGCCGCGCCCGACCAGGCCGGAGTCGGTGACCTCGCGGATGACCCCGGCGGGGCCGAGCGCGAAGGCCCGGCGCAACGCGGCGTAGCCGCCGTGGGAGCGGTAGTCGTCCAGCGACGACGGGTCCACGACGCCGACGCGGCGAAGGAGCGTCAGACCGGGGTCCCCGGCCTGGGGCACCGCCATCGCCGCCGGCGGTTCCTGCGGCGCGGAGTCCGGCGAACTCGCGG
Organism: Streptomyces plumbidurans; assembly: GCF_019857225.1. Lineage (GTDB taxonomy): Bacteria > Actinomycetota > Actinomycetes > Streptomycetales > Streptomycetaceae > Streptomyces > Streptomyces plumbidurans. The sequence goes on along the minus strand of NZ_JAFJSY010000022.1, from coordinate 42,596 downwards.
CCAGTACGGCCTCATGGACCGTCGCGGGCGCCGACACCGCCGTACGCACCGGATCACCCGCCTTGATCGCGAGCGCGGCGGGTGCCCGCTCGCACAGGCCGAGGCAGGGGCTGCGCTCGACGTGCACGCCGCTGCCGAGGCCGAGCCTCGCCTCCACGCCAGCGCACAGCTCGGACGCCCCGGCCGCCGCGCACGCGAGGTCCGTGCAGACGTGCAGCACGGTCGCCGGGCGCGGCTTCACCGAGAACATGGAGTAGAAGGTGGCCACCCCGTACGCCTCCGCCGGCGGCACGGTCAGCCGCCGGCACAGGTGGTCCAGGGCGCCGTCGCTGATCCAGCCGACCCGGTCGTTGATCGCGTGCAGCCCCGGCAGCAGCAGGTCGCGCCGGTCCCGGGCCTCGCGGCCGCCGCGCGCCCACCGGAGGTCGGCGTCGGACCGGTCGGCGCCCTCCCAGGAGGACTCCGGAGGGCCGAGCAGCGCGTCGATCGCCGCCCGTTCCTCGTCCGTCGGCTTGCTGTCGCCGAAGTGCAGATCCACCAGGTCACCTCACGATGGTCGCGACGGGAAGCTTCTCGATGCGGATGGCCGACGCCTTGAACTCCGCCGTCCCCGCGATCGGGCAATTGGCCTCGATCGTCAGGCTGTTGGTGTCCACCTCGTCGGGAAAGTGCATGGTCATGAAGGCGAGTCCGGGCCGCAGCGCCGGCTCGACCCACACCGGGGCCACGACCGCGCCCCGCCGCGAGGACACCTGCACCTCCTCGCCCACGACGACCCCGTACCGCTCGGCGTCCTCCGGGCTCAGCTCGACGTGCTCGCCGCGCCGCAGCGGGGAGGCGAAACCGCCGCTCTGCACACCGGTGTTGTAGGAGTCCAGGCGCCGTCCGGTGGTGAGCCGGATCGGGTACTCCTCGTCCGTCAGGTCGACGGGCGGATCGTGCTGGACGATGCCGAACGGCGCGGGCCTCCCCCGCCGCTGCGGATCCTTCTCCCACAACCGGCCGTGCAGATAGGTCGGTTCGAGTTCCTCGGTGCTCGGGCACGGCCACTGGATGCCCTGGTGCTCCGCCAGCCGGTCGTACGTCATCCCGTAGTGGTCGGGGGAGACGGACCTGAGCTCGTTCCAGACGGCCTCGGCGTCGGCGTACTTCCAGTCGTGGCCCAGGCGCGCGGCGATCTCGCACATGATGTCGATGTCCTCGCGGGCCTCGCCCGGCGGGTCCACCGCCTTGCGCACCCGCTGGACCCGCCGCTCACTGCTGGTCGTCGTACCGTCGGTCTCCGCCCAGCCCGCCGTGGCGGGCAGGACGACGTCGGCGAGTTCGGCCGTCTTCGTCAGGAAGATGTCCTGCACGACGAGGAAGTCGAGCTGCCGCATACGGCGCACCGCCTGGTCACTGTCGGCCTCCGACTGCGCCGGGTTCTCGCCGATGCAGTAGACGGCCCTGACCGAGCCCTCCTCCATCGCCTCGAACATCTCCGTCAGATTCAGCCCGTAGTGCGGCCGGATGACGGTGTCCCAGGCGGACTCGAACTTCAGCCGTATGTCCGGGTCGAGGAGGTCCTGGAAGCCGGGCAGGCGGTTGGGGATCGCGCCCATGTCGCCGCCGCCCTGCACGTTGTTCTGGCCGCGCAGGGGCTGCAACCCGGCACCGTAGCGGCCGACTTGACCGGTCAGCAGGGACAGGTTGATCAGCGCGCGGACGTTGTCCGTGCCGTTGTGGTGCTCGGTGATGCCGAGGGTCCAGCACAACTGGGCGCGCTCGGCGCGGGCGTAGGCGTGCGCCAGGTCCTTGATGGCGCGGGCCGGTACCCCCGTCACCTTCTCGGCGAGCGAGAGCGTCCACGGCTCGACGAGCTTCTTGTACTCCTCGTAGCCGGTGGTGGCGCGCTCGATGAACGCCTCGTTGGCCAGGCCCGCGTGGATGATCTCGCGGGCGACGGCGTGCGCCAGCGGGATGTCGGTGCCGACGTTGAGGCCGAGCCAGCTCTCCGCCCACTCGGCGGTGGAGGTGCGGCGCGGGTCGACGGCGTACATCCGGGCGCCGTTCCTGATCCCCTTCAGCACGTGCTGGAAGAAGATCGGGTGCGCGAAGCGGGCGTTGGAGCCCCACATCACGATGACGTCCGTGTGCTCGATCTCCTCGTAGGAGGAGGTGCCGCCGCCCGAGCCGAACGCCGCCGACAGACCCGCGACGCTCGGCGCGTGGCAGGTGCGGTTGCAGGAGTCGACGTTGTTGGTGCCCATGACGACCCGCGCGAACTTCTGCGCCACGTAGTTCATCTCATTGGTCGCGCGGGCACAGGCGAACATGCCGAACGCGTCCCGGTTGCGCTGCAGGCCCCGGGCCACCCGGTCCAGGGCCTCGTCCCAACTCGCCCGCCTGAAGGGCTCGTCGCGCGCGTCGCGGACCAGCGGGTGGGTGAGCCGGGTGTAGATCTTCGGTTGCCGCTTCCTCATACGACACTCCTCATGCGGCGCTCCTGACTCTGCTGACTCCTCATGCGGCGCTCCTCAGTGCGAGCAGGTCCGAGATGGCGTGCACGGTGCGCAGGGTGGGCACGTCGACGCCGGTGATCTCCGCCAACTCGACGACCGCGGCCAGCAGTACGTCGAGTTCGAGCGGCTTGCCGCGCTCCAGGTCCTGGAGCGTGGAGGTGCGGTGGTCGCCGACCTTCTCGGCGCCCGCGAGCCGGCGCTCGATGGAGATGCCGATCTCGCAGCCGAGGGCCTCGGCGACGGCGAGCGTCTCGGCCATCATGGTCTCGATGACCTTGCGGGTGCCGCCGTGCAGGCACATCTGCCGCATGGTCGCGCGGGCCAGCGCGCTGATCGGGTTGAACGAGATGTTGCCGAGCAGCTTGAGCCAGATGTCGTTGCGCAGATCCGGCTCGACCGGGCACTTCAGCCCCCCGGCGACCATGGCCTCGCTGAAGTCCAGGCAGCGCTTGGACACGCTGCGGTCGGGCTCGCCGACGGAGAACCGGGTGCCTTCCAAGTGCCGTACGACACCCGGCTGTTCGAGTTCCGTGGCGGCGTACACGACGCAGCCGACGGCCCGTTCGGGCGCGAGCACCGCACTGACCGCGCCGTCCGGGTCCACGCTCTCGACGCGGTGGCCGTCGTGGGGGCCGCCGTGCCGGTGGAAGTACCACCAGGGGATGCCGTTCTGGGCGGCGATCACCGCGGTGGCGTCGTGCAGCAGTGGCTCGATCAGCGGCCCGCACGCCGCGTACGAGTTGGCCTTGAGGCCGAGGAAGACATAGTCGACCGGGCCGATCGCGGCCGGGTCGTCGGTTGCGTGGGCGCGCGCGGTGAAGTCCCCGCGCGGGCTGAGCACCCGTACTCCGTGCTGCCTCATGGCCGCCAGATGCGGTCCACGGGCGACAAGATGCACGTCGGCGCCGGCGCGATGCAGCGCGGCTCCGACATAGGCGCCGATCGCACCGGCGCCGAGAACTGCGACTTTCATGACGTGGGAGCTCCGTTCGGTTCGAGGGATACCGCGGAGATGGCGCGTCGTCGAACTTCGTCGACTGAATATTGTCTACAGTATGGTGCGAAGGCCAGCAAGGGTTCGCGCACGCTTCGGGAAACCGGTCGGTTCAACCGTTCGTCGCATCCTGCATACCGCTCATCGCATACGGTCGACCCGTCGCCTTTTCAACAACCCTGCGGCTGCCTACCGTCCGGGATCATGAGTCCCCCTGTCGCACCAGCAGGCTGGAGCCGCTGGCTCGTACCCCCCGCCGCTCTCGCCGTCCATCTCTCCATCGGCCAGGCCTACGCCTGGAGCGTCTTCAAGCCGCCCCTCGAGTCCGCACTGGGCCTCAGCGGCACCCAGAGCGCGCTGCCCTTCCAGCTCGGCATCGTCATGCTCGGGCTGTCGGCCGCGTTCGGCGGCACACTCGTGGAGCGCAACGGGCCGCGCTGGGCCATGACCGTCGCCCTGATCTGCTTCAGTTCCGGCTTCCTGCTCTCCTCGCTCGGCGCCTGGACCGAGCAGTACTGGCTGATCGTCCTCGGCTACGGCTTCGTCGGCGGCATCGGCCTCGGCATCGGCTACATCTCGCCCGTCTCCACCCTGATCAAGTGGTTCCCCGACCGGCCCGGCATGGCCACCGGCATCGCGATCATGGGCTTCGGCGGCGGCGCGCTCATCGCCTCCCCGTGGTCGGCGCAGATGCTGGAGTCGTTCGGCACCGACAGCTCCGGGATCGCGCTCGCGTTCCTCGTGCACGGGCTCGCGTACGCCGTCTTCATGTCCCTGGGCGTGCTGCTGGTGCGGGTCCCGCGCACCGAGAAGCCCGTCGAGGGCGCGCCGAGTGCCCTCCAGGGACCGCAGGTCTCCGCCCGGAACGCCGTGCGCACCCCGCAGTTCTGGCTGCTGTGGATCGTGCTCTGCATGAACGTGACCGCGGGCATCGGCATCCTGGAGAAGGCCGCCCCGATGATCACCGACTTCTTCGCGGACACCTCGATGTCCGTGTCGGCCTCGGCCGCCGCCGGCTTCGTCGCGCTGCTGTCCGCCGCCAACATGGCGGGCCGCATCGGCTGGTCGTCGACCTCCGACCTGATCGGCCGCAAGAACATCTACCGCGTCTACCTGGGCGTCGGCGCGGTGATGTACGCACTGATCGCACTGTTCGGCGACTCATCCAAGCCGCTGTTCGTCCTGTGCGCCTTCGTGATCCTCTCCTTCTACGGCGGCGGCTTCGCCACCATCCCCGCCTACCTCAAGGACCTGTTCGGCACCTACGAGGTCGGCGCCATCCACGGCCGGCTGCTCACCGCCTGGTCCACGGCCGGCGTCCTCGGACCGCTGATCGTGAACTGGATCGCCGACCGGCAGGAGGACGCGGGCAAGCACGGCTCCGCCCTGTACGGCGTCTCCTTCCTCATCATGATCGGGCTGCTCGTCGTCGGCTTCGTCGCCAACGAACTCGTCCGGCCCGTCGACGCCCGCCACCACATCCCCGCCCCGAGAAAGGCCGCCGATGTCGAACGACAGCAGTCAGAGTCCGCCTGACCGCCGCCTGTTGATCGCCTTCGCCTGGCTGTGGGTGGGGGCACCGCTCGTCTACGGGCTCTACGAGCTCGTGCACAAGGCGACACAGCTGTTCACCGGGTGAGACTGCACCGGGTGACTGTTCGGCAGGAGAGCGGGCGTCCGCCTTTGCCCCAACGGATGACAGAATCCGACAACCCGGACGCCCGTTTCCTGTCAGCTCGGCTGCCGTCGTACCCGTGAGTCACTGATCAGACTGGTGGATCCACAACCCAGGGCAACGAGGGGGACCACCGAATGAACGGCTCGCGCATCGCCGCCGTCGGCCACTACCAGCCCGCCAAGGTACTCACCAACGAGGACCTGGCGCGCATGGTCGACACCAGTGACGAGTGGATCACCTCACGGGTGGGCATCCGTACCCGCCACATCGCCGGGCCCGACGAGCCGGTCGACGAACTCGCCGCCCACGCCGCCGCCAAGGCCCTCGCCGCCGCGGGCCTCGCGCCCGGCGACATCGACCTGGTGCTGGTCGCCACCTCCACCGCCGTGGACCGCTCGCCCAACATGGCCGCCCGGGTCGCCGCCCGGCTCGGCATCCCCTCGCCCGCCGCGATGGACGTCAACGTCGTGTGCGCCGGGTTCACCCACGCCCTCGCCACGGCCGACCACGCGGTGCGGGCCGGCGCCTCGGTGCGCGCGCTGGTCGTCGGCGCCGACAAGATGTCCGAGGTGACCGACTGGAGCGACCGCAGCACCTGTGTGCTCGTCGGTGACGGTGCCGGAGCCGCCGTCGTGGAGGCCTCGGACGAGCCCGGCATCGCACCGGTGCTGTGGGGCTCGGTGCCCGAGATGGGGCACGCGGTGCGGATCGAGGGCACCCCGGCACGGTTCGCCCAGGAGGGCCAGAGCGTCTACCGCTGGGCGACCACCCAACTGCCGCCCCTCGCCCGCAAGGCCTGCGAGCGCGCCGGACTCGCACCCGAGGACCTCGCCGCCGTCGTGCTGCACCAGGCGAACCTGCGCATCATCGAGCCGCTCGCCGAGAAACTGGGCGCCGTCAACGCCGTCGTGGCCCGGGACGTCGCCGAGTCGGGGAACACCTCGGCGGCGAGCATCCCGCTGGCGTTCTCCAAGCTCGTCGAACAGGGCGCCGTCCGCACCGGGGACCCGATCCTGCTCTTCGGTTTCGGCGGGAATCTCTCCTACGCGGGCCAGGTCGTCCACTGCCCGTGACCTGCGGGAAGCGCAGGTGTGACGCAACCGACTCCCGGATCGACTGGCCCTCGTGCGCCGTAGACTGTAGACGAAAGACAATCCATACTTACTTTCCGGCTGCACGTGCTTGACGCCGCCCAGGAGGGGGACCGACGGATGCTGTCGACAGGACTGCCGCAGGGTGCGGTACCCAAGCTCGAACGACCCGGTCCGCTGCGCGACCGTGTCTACGAAGCACTGCTCGAACTCATCACCACGCGCGCCCTCCAGCCGGGCCAGCATCTCGTCGAGAGCGAACTCGCGGGCCATCTGGGCGTGTCGCGCCAGCCCGTGCGGGAGGCGCTGCAGCGGCTGAACACCGAGGGCTGGGTCGATCTGCGGCCCGCCCAGGGCGCGTTCGTGCACGAGCCGACGGAGGAGGAGGCCGATCAGCTCCTCACGGTCCGTACGCTGCTGGAGGCGGAGGCCGCCCGGCTCGCCGCGGCCAACGCCAACGCCGCGGGCATCCAGGCCCTGGAGGACCTGTGCGCGGAGGGCGAGAACGCCGTCGCCGCGGACGACGTGGACGGGGCCGTCGGCATGAACGCCCGCTTCCACGCCAAGATCATGGAACTGGCCGGCAACACCGTGCTCGGCGAGCTGGCCGCGCAGGTGGACCGGCGGGTGCGCTGGTACTACACGCCCGTCGCCCGGCAGCGCGGCAGCCAGTCCTGGATCGAGCACCGCGCCCTGATCGCGGCGATCGTGGACCGCGACGAGCAGCGCGCCACCCAGCTGATGCGCGAACACACCGAGCACACCCGGCGGTCGTACCACGCGCGGGCGACGTCGTAGCGCCCGCCTTTCCATCCCGGCTTTGTCCTGTCAGTGGAGAAAGTCGACGGTAATTCCTGCACAGCTTCTTCCCAGCTTCGGCGCCCGCTGCTACGTTCCCCTCGAAAGCCCGAACACAGGCGCGGCCGATTGAGGCGGGGAGGGGCTCGTGAGACGTATGACGGCACGACCCGCGAATGCTCATCAGGCCCGGCTGCTGAAGCTGCTGCGCGACGGAGGACCCAACTCCCGTGCGCAGCTGGGCGATCAGGTCGATCTGTCACGGTCCAAGCTGGCCGTGGAGGTGGACCGGCTGCTGGAGACGGGCCTCGCCGTGGCCGACGGACTCGCCGCCTCGCGCGGCGGCCGCCGCTCCCACAACATCCGGCTCAATCCCGAACTGCGGTTCCTCGGCGTCGACATCGGCGCGACCTCGGTCGACGTCGCCGTCACCAACGCCGAGCTGGAGATCCTCGGACACCTCAACCAGCCCATGGACGTACGCGAGGGACCGGTCGCGGTCTTCGAGCAAGTCCTGTCCATGGCAGCGAAGTTGAAGTCCTCGGGACTCGCGGAGGGGTTCGACGGCGCCGGCATCGGCGTCCCCGGACCGGTCCGCTTCCCCGAGGGCGTCCCGGTGGCTCCCCCGATCATGCCGGGCTGGGACGGCTTCCCCGTCCGGGAGGCGCTCAGCCAGGAACTCGGCTGCCCGGTCATGGTCGACAACGACGTGAACCTGATGGCGATGGGGGAGATGCACGCGGGCGTCGCACGCTCCGTGGGCGACTTCCTCTGCGTCAAGATCGGCACCGGCATCGGCTGCGGCATCGTCGCCGGCGGTGAGGTCCACCGCGGCGCGACCGGCAGCGCGGGCGACATCGGGCACATCCAGGCCGTGCCCGACGGACGACCTTGCGCCTGCGGCAACCGGGGCTGCCTGGAAGCACACTTCAGCGGGGCGGCTCTCGCCCGCGACGCCGTGGAGGCGGCCGAGCAGGGGCAGTCGGAGGAACTCGCGAACCGGCTGGAGGCGAACGGCACCCTGAGCGCCGTCGACGTCGCCGCCGCAGCCGCCGCGGGCGACGCCACCTCCCTCGACCTGATCCGCGAGGGCGGCGACCGCACCGGCCAGGTCATCGCCGGACTGGTCTCGTTCTTCAACCCGGGCCTGGTGGTGATCGGCGGCGGGGTGACCGGCCTCGGCCACACCCTGCTCGCCGCGATCCGCACCCAGGTCTACCGACAGTCACTGCCCCTCGCGACCGGCAATCTGCCCATCGTGCTGGGGGAGTTGGGACCCACCGCCGGAGTCATCGGCGCGGCCCGGCTCATCAGCGACCACCTGTTCTCACCTGCGTAAGCACACGGTTCGTAGCTGGTAGTACGTAGTACGTAGTTCGTACACAGCACATCCGGCACAGCGCGCTGCTCCGCCCTGCCCTGAACACGCCTGTCCGACACGCCTGCCCGAACACGCCTGCACGAAGGCACCCTGCACCGGCCCGCACGCCCGCCAAGGGGATCCGCATGGCTCCAGAACCACCGCTGCTCAGCATGTCCGGCATCACCAAGTCGTTCCCCGGAGTCCGGGCCCTCGACGGCGTCGACCTGGATGTCCAGGCCGGTGAAGTGCACTGCCTGCTCGGCCAGAACGGGGCCGGGAAGTCCACCCTGATCAAGGTCCTGGCCGGCGCCCACCAGCCCGACACGGGCAGCATCCGCTGGCGCGGCGAGGAGGTCACCCTCCGCTCACCCATCGCCGCCATGCGCCTCGGCATCGCCACCATCTACCAGGAACTCGACCTGGTGGAGCACCTGTCGGTGGCCGAGAACGTCCACCTCGGACATGAACCGACGGCCGCCGGCTTCGTCGTACGGGGAAGGGCGGCCAGGGCCTCGACCGCCCGGCTGCTCAAGCGGCTCGGGCATCCGGAGATCGAACCGGCGCGGCTGGTCGGGCAGTTGTCGGCGGCGCAGCAGCAGATCGTGTCCATGGCCCGGGCGCTCTCGCACGACGTACGGCTCATCGTGATGGACGAGCCGTCCGCGGCCCTCGACCCGGACGAGGTCGACAACCTCTTCCGCATCGTCGGGGACCTGACCGCCGACGGAGTCGCCGTCGTCTACATCTCCCACCGGCTGGAGGAGATCAGGCGCATCGGCGACCGGGTGACCGTGCTGAAGGACGGCCGCGCCGTCGCCGGCGGGCTGCCCGCGAAGTCGACGCCGACCCGCGAGGTCGTCGCGCTGATGACCGGCCGCAATGTGGAGTACGTCTTCCCCGACCGGCCCGCCTCGGCCCCGGACGGTGCGCCGGTGCTGGAGGTCAGGGGACTGACGCGGCGGGGCGAGTTCGAGCCCCTCGACCTGGACGTCCACCCGGGCGAGATCGTCGGCCTCGCCGGTCTCGTCGGCTCCGGACGCTCCGAGATCCTGGAGACGATCTACGGCGCCCGCAAGGCCGACGCCGGTCAAGTCCGGGTCGGCGGGCGGGCGTTGCGCTCCGGAAGCGTACGCGCGGCCGTCCGCGCCGGTCTCGGGCTCGCCCCCGAGGAACGCAAGGCGCAGGCCCTGCTGATGCTGGAGTCCGTCACCCGCAATGTCTCGGTCTCCTCCATGTCCCGCTTCTCGCGCGGAGGTTGGATCGACCGCCGGTCCGAGGCGGGGGCGGCGCGGGCGGCCACCCGTGAGCTGTCGCTGCGGCCCGACAACCCGGCCGTGCCGGTGCGCACCCTGTCCGGCGGCAACCAGCAGAAGGCGGTCCTCGCGCGCTGGCTGCTGCGCGGCTGCCGCGTCCTGCTGCTCGACGAGCCGACCCGCGGCGTCGACGTCGGCGCCCGCGCTGAGCTCTACGCCGTCATCCGCCGCCTCGCCGACGAAGGCCTCGCCGTGCTCCTGGTCTCCAGCGAGGTCCCCGAGGTGCTCGGGCTCGCCGACCGCGTCCTGGTGCTCCGCGAGGGCCGCGTCGTGCACCGCGCCCCCGCCCGCGAACTCGACGAACACCGCGTACTCGACCTGGTCATGGAAGGAAGCCCGGCCTCATGACGCAGCATGCCTCCCCGCCACGGGACAACACCGACAAGGTGCCGCCGGTGGGTCAACCGCCGTCCTGGCGCGGCCTGTTCGCCCGCGCCGACGTGCGCACCCTGTCCCTGCTCGGCGTCCTCGCCGCGCTCATCCTGATCGGCGGGATCACCAAACCGGACGAGTTCCTGGACACCCGCAACCTCCAACTCGTCCTCACCCAGGCCTCGGTGATCGGCGTCGTCACCGTCGGCATGACCTTCGTCATCACCTCCGGCGGCATCGACCTCTCCGTCGGCGCGATCGTCGCCCTCGCCTCCGTATGGGCGACTACGGTGGCCACCCAGGACTACGGCTTCGCGGGCGTCCTGTTCACCGCGGTGATCGTCGGCGTCGGCTGCGGCCTGGTGAACGGCCTGCTCATCGCCTACGGCGGCATGGTCCCGTTCATCGCCACGCTCGCCATGCTGGCCTCCGCACGCGGACTCGCCCTGCAGATCACCGACGGCAAGACGCAGATCGTCACCATCGGCAGCATCCTCGACCTCGGTGAGCGGGACGCATATGTCCTCGGTGTCCCCCCGCTCGTCATCGTGTTCGCAGTCGTGACGATCATCGGCTGGCTGATCCTCAACCGCACCACCTTCGGCCGCCGCACGGTCGCCGTCGGCGGCAACGCGGAGGCGGCCCGCCTCGCCGGCATCGACGTACGCCGCCAGCGCCTCTACCTCTACCTGCTCTCCGGGCTGTGCTGCGGCATCGCCGCCTTCCTGCTGATCATCCTGTCCGGCTCCGGCCAGAACACCAACGGCAACCTCTACGAGCTGGACGCCATCGCGGCCGCGATCATCGGCGGCACGCTGCTCAGCGGGGGCCGCGGCACCATCACCGGCTCCGTGCTGGGTGTCCTCATCTTCACGACGATCACCAACATCTTCGCCTTGAACAACCTGCAGAGCGACGTCCAGCAGATCGCCAAGGGCGCGATCATCGTGGCGGCTGTGCTGGTGCAGCGCCGGACTGCCAGCTCGACCTGAGGAAAGGGTCAGTACCATGTCACATACCACGGGTAGTGCCATGTCACATACCACTCGAAGTGCCATGTCACATACCACCAGCCGCAGAGGCCTGCTCTTCGGAACCGCCGCCGTCTCCGCCACCGCCCTCCTCGCCGGTTGCACCAGCAACGACTCCAAGGACGAGAAGCCGGCCGCGAACGACCAGTCGGCAGCCGACGACAAGCCCGGCAAGCACGTCACCATCGGCTTCGCCGGCCCGCAGGCCGACCACGGCTGGCTCAACGCGATCAACGACAACGCCAAGAGCCGGGCCAAGAAGTACTCCGACGTCACGCTGGAGATCACCGAGGGCTCCAACGACACCGCCGCCCAGATCGGGCAGATCGAGACCCTCATCAACAAGAAGGTCGACGTCCTGGTCGTGCTGCCCGCCGACGGCAAGGCGCTCACCCAGGTCGGACTCAAGGCGATGCGCGCGGGCATCCCCGTCGTCAACCTCGACCGCATCTTCAACTCCCCGCAGGCGTACCGCTGCTGGATCGGCGGCGACAACTACGGCATGGGCCTCAACGCCGGCACGTACATCGGCGAGAAGCTCAAGGGGAAGTCGAACGCCAAGGTCGTCGAGCTGGCCGGCCTGGACAACCTGGAGCTGACCAAGCAGCGCACCCAGGGCTTCGACGACGCCCTGAAGAACTACCCCAACATCAAGAAGGTGGCCCGGCAGGCCGCCGAGTTCACGGTCGAGTCCGGACAGGCCAAGATGGCCCAACTCCTCCAGGCGCAGCCCAAGTTCGACGCCCTGTGGAACCACGACGACGACCAGGGCGTGGGCGCGCTGCGCGCCATCGAGCAGGCCGGACGCGACGACTTCCTGATGGTCGGCGGCGCCGGCGCGCTCTCCGCCTTCCAGGCCATCAAGCAGGACAACGGCGTGCTGAAGGCAACCGTCCTGTACCCGCCGACGATGGCCGCGTCCGCCATCGACCTCGCCCGCGCGCTGGGCCAGTCCAAGGGCATCGGCGGCCTCGCCGAGTTCGAGATCCCGGCCTCGCTGACGCTGTACTCGGCCGTCGTCGACAAGGACAACGTCGACCAGTACATGCCCACGGGCTTCCGCTGACCGAATCCGCCCCGCACCCCCCACGGCGCATTCACCACCAGGACGAGGAGGACATCCGTATGGGACAGCCCCAGCAGCCGGACGAACCGGAGGCGGCGAAGCCGCCGTTGCGCGTCGGCATGGTCGGCTACGCCTTCATGGGCGCCGCCCACTCACAGGGCTGGCGCACCGCGGGCCGCGCCTTCGACCTGCCGCTGCGTCCGGTCCTGAGCGTGATCTGCGGGCGGGACGCGGAGGCGGTGCGCCGGGCGGCCGACCGGCACGGCTGGGCGGCGGCCGAGACCGACTGGCGGGCCCTGATCGCGCGGGACGACGTCGACCTCGTCGACATCTGCACCCCCGGTGACAGCCATGCCGAGATCGCCCTCGCCGCCCTCGCCGCGGGCAAGCACGTACTGTGCGAGAAGCCCCTCGCGAACACCGTCGAGGAGGCCAGGGCGATGGCTGACGCCGCCGAAGAGGCGTACGGACGCGGGCAGTTGGCGATGGTCGGCTTCAACTACCGCCGGGTGCCCGCCACCGCCCTGGCCCGGAACATGATCGCCGAGGGCAGGCTCGGGGTACTGCGCCACCTGCGGGTGACGTACCTTCAGGACTGGCTGGTAGACCCGCAGTTCCCGCTCACCTGGCGGCTGCGCAAGGAACTGGCCGGCTCGGGCGCGCTCGGCGACCTGGGCGCCCATGTCGTCGACCTCGCGCAGTACCTCGCGGGCGAGCGGCTGGCCGGGGTGTCGGCGATGACGGAGACCTTCGTACGGGAGCGGCCGCTGCCCGTCGGCGCCACCAGCGGCCTGTCGGCGGTGCAGTCCGCCGGGACCGGCCAGGTCACCGTCGACGACGCCGCGCTGTTCACCGGCCGCTTCACCTCCGGCGCCCTCGCCTCCTTCGAGGCCACCCGGTACGCGACCGGCCGCAAGAACGCCCTGCGCATCGAACTCAACGGCTCGCACGGCTCGTTGGCCTTCGACCTGGAGCGGCTCAACGAGCTGTCGTACCACGACGGCACCGAAGCAGCGACGCACGCCGGCTTCCGACGCATCCTCGTCACCGAGCCCGACCACCCCTATCTGGACGCCTGGTGGCCGCCGGGCCACGGCCTGGGCTACGAGCACACCTTCGTCCACCAGGCCCGCGACCTCGTCCACGCGGTCGCCGAGGGCCGCAGGCCCGAACCCTCCTTCGCCGACGGGCTGCAGGTGCAGCGCGTGCTGGCGGCGGTGGAGGAGAGCGCCGAGAAGAACTCCGTGTACACGCCCATAGCTGTCTGAACCGCAGTTGGAATCGCAGTCTGAAGCGTCGTCCGAATCGCAGTCTGAAACGTCGTCCGAAGCGTCGTCCACATCGCAGTCTGAATCGCCGTCCGAGAAGGGTTCGGAGCAATGCCTCGTCAGTTCACGCTCTTCACCGGCCAGTGGGCCGACCTGCCGCTCGAAGAGGTCTGCCGCCTGGCCCGCGACTTCGGCTACGACGGCCTCGAACTCGCCTGCTGGGGCGACCACTTCGAGGTCGACAAGGCGCTCGCGGACCCCGCGTACATCGACTCCCGGAAGCAGCTGCTCGACGAGTACGGCCTCAAGTGCTGGGCCGTCTCCAACCATCTGACCGGCCAGGCCGTGTGCGACGCGATCATCGACGAACGCCACCAGGCCATCCTGCCGGGCGAGGTGTGGGGCGACGGGGAACCCGAGGGCGTACGGCAGCGGGCCGCGCAGCGCATGAAGGACACGGCGCGCGCCGCGGCCGCCCTCGGCGTCGACACCGTCATCGGCTTCACCGGCTCCGCGATCTGGCATCTGGTCGCCATGTTCCCGCCCGCGCCGGAGTCCATGATCGAGCGCGGCTACGAGGACTTCGCCGAGCGCTGGAACCCGATCCTGGACGTCTTCGACGAGGAGGGCGTGCGCTTCGCCCACGAGGTCCACCCCAGCGAGATCGCCTACGACTACTGGACAACTCACCGCGCACTGGAGGCGGTTGGGGGCCGCCCCGCCTTCGGTCTGAACTTCGACCCGTCGCACTTCGTGTGGCAGGACCTCGACCCGGTCGGCTTCCTGTGGGACTTCCGCGACCGGATCTACCACGTCGACTGCAAGGAGGCCCGCAAGCGCCTCGACGGCCGCAACGGCCGCCTCGGCTCCCATCTGCCCTGGGGCGACCCGCGCCGCGGCTGGGACTTCGTCTCCGCCGGTCATGGCGACGTCCCCTGGGAGGACGTCTTCCGGATGCTGCGCTCCATCGACTACCGGGGCCCCGTCTCCGTCGAGTGGGAGGACGCGGGGATGGACCGCCTGCAGGGCGCACCCGAGGCCCTGACCCGTCTGAAGGCGTTCGACTTCGAGCCGCCCTCGGCCTCCTTCGACGCGGCGTTCGGCAACTGAGCCGCCTCAAGGCACAACTGATCGCTCGTCAACTCTCCGGGATGCCGGCGCATCCCGGCGCACCCCCACCCACCCGTACAACCGGCCCCTTACTGGAGGCATCCGTGCACGGGAACACCAGCACCACCAGCACCGACAGAATCGAGGCGCACAGACACCGCTTCCGCAGAGCCGTCGCCCTCCTCGGCGGCGCGCTGCTCGCGGGCGCGTCCCTCACCCTCACCGCTCCCCACGCCGGCGCGGCAGTCGCCGAGCCGGGGGCCGCGCCGGCGGCAGCCGCGGCCGAGGACTTCCAGCAGGTCACCCTCGCCAAGGGTGAACCGGAGACCGGGGAGCCCATGTCGCTCGCCGTGCTGCCCGATCGCTCGGTCCTGCACACCTCGCGCGACGGCGAACTGCGGATGACGGACGCCGCGGGCAACACCCGGCTCATCGGCAAGCTCGACGTCTACAACCACGACGAGGAGGGCCTCCAAGGCGTCGGCGTGGACCCGGACTTCGCGAACAACCGGGCCATCTACCTCTACTACGCGCCTCCGCTCGACACGCCTGCCGGCGACGCCCCCGAGACCGGCACCGCCGCCGACTTCGCGCCCTTCGACGGCGTCAACCGCCTCTCCCGCTTCACCCTGAACGCGGACGGCACCCTCGACCTGGCCAGCGAGAAGAAGGTCCTCGACGTCAAGACCTCGCGCGGCATCTGCTGCCACGTCGGCGGTGACATCGACTTCGACGCGGCGGGCAACCTGTACCTGTCGACGGGCGACGACTCCAACCCCTTCCAGTCGGACGGCTTCAACCCCATCGACGAGCGCCCCGACCGCAACCCCGCCTTCGACGCCCAGCGTTCGGCCGGCAACACCAACGACCTGCGCGGCAAGATCCTGCGCATCAAGGTCAACGACGACGGCTCGTACTCGATCCCGGAGGGCAACCTCTTCGCGCCGGGCACCGACAAGACGCGGCCCGAGATCTACGCGATGGGCTTCCGCAACCCGTTCCGCTTCAGCGTCGACAAGAAGACCGGCATCCTCTACGTCGGTGACTACGGCCCCGACGCGGGCGCCGCCGACCCGGCCCGCGGACCGGGCGGCCAGGTCGAGTTCGCGCGGGTGACCGCCGCCGGCAACTTCGGCTGGCCGTACTGCACGGGCGACAACGACCCTTACGTGGACTACGACTTCGCGACCAAGACCTCCGGCGCGACCTTCGACTGCAACGCCCCGAAGAACAACTCCCCGCACAACACCGGCCTCACCGACCTGCCGCCCGCCCAGCCCGCCTGGATCCCCTACGACGGGCCCTCCGTACCGGAGTTCGGGGACGGCTCGGAGTCCCCGATGGGCGGCCCGGTCTACCACTACGACGCCACGCTCGACTCACCCGTCAAGTTCCCCGAGGCCTACGACGGCAACTTCTTCGCCGGCGAGTTCGGCCGCCGCTGGATCAAGCGGATCGTGAGCGACGACAACGGCACCGTGCAGTCGATCAACGCCTTCCCGTGGACCGGCACCCAGGTGATGGACATGGCGTTCGGCCCCGACGGCGCGCTCTACGTCCTCGACTACGGCACCGCGTGGTTCGGCGGCGACGAGAACTCGGGCCTGTACCGCATCGAGAACGCCACCGACGGCCACTCACCGGTCCCGCAGGCCGCGGCGAGCAGAACGTCCGGGCAGGCACCCCTGAAGGTGCGCTTCTCCTCCGAGGGCTCGACCGACCAGGACGGTGACGCCCTGACCTACAGCTGGGACTTCGGCGACGGCGCCACGTCGACCGCGGCGAACCCCACGCACACGTACCGGACGAACGGCACCTACTCCGCGACCGTGACCGCGAAGGACCCGACCGGCCGCACCGGCAGCGCCAGCGTGCAGGTCGTGGTCGGCAACACCGCCCCGAAGGTGACGGTCGAACTGCCCAAGGACGGCCAGCTGTTCAGCTTCGGTGACGCGGTGCCGTTCAAGGTGAAGGTCACCGACCCGGAGGACGGCCGCGCCATCGACTGCTCGAAGGTGACGGTCACCTTCATCCTCGGCCACGACACCCACGGGCACCCGATCACCTCCGCGAACGGCTGCTCCGGCACCATCCAGACCACCTCCGACGGCGGCCACGACGAGAACGCCAACATCTTCGGCGTCCTAGACGCCGAGTACACCGACAACGGAGGCGGCGGCCAGGCGGCGCTGACGACGCACGACCGCAACGTCCTGCAGCCGCGCCACCGGCAGGCCGAGCACTTCGGCAGCGCCTCCGGCGTCGACGTCTTCACCAAGGACACCGCGCACGGCGGCAAGACGGTCGGCAACATCGACAACGGCGACTGGATCTCCTTCACGCCGTACGTCCTGAACAACGCCAAGTCCGTCACCGCGCGCATCGCGTCCGGCGGCGCGGGCGGCACGCTCGAGATCCGCGCGGGCTCCGCGACAGGCACCCTGCTCGGCAAGGCGACCGTGCCGGTGACCGGCGGCTGGGAGAACTTCCAGGACGTCAGCGCCGACCTGTCCCGCGCACCGAGGGGCACGACCACGCTCTACCTGGTCTTCAAGGGCGGCTCGGGCGCACTGTTCGACGTCGACGACTTCACGTTCACCACCGGCTGAGAGGAGGAGACGTGATGCGCTCAACCAGCAGACTGGCCACGGTGGTTGTCGGGGCCGCACTCATGCTCGGCTGCGTCTCGGGACCCGCCTCCTCGAACGCCGGCGGGCACCCGGGCGGCCACTGGGCCGACGGGAAACGGGTACTGGTCTTCTCCAAGACGGCCGGCTTCCGACACGACTCCATCCCCGACGGCGTGGCAGCGGTGAAGCAACTCGGCGAGAGCGCCGGCTTCGCCGTCGACGCCACCGAGGACGCGAGCGCGTTCACCGCGAAGAACCTGCGGCGCTACGACGCGGTCGTATTCCTGTCGACCACGGGTGACGTCCTCGACGCGACCCAACAGGGCGCGTTCGAGGGCTACATCCGGCACGGCGGCGGCTACGTCGGCATCCACGCCGCCGCCGACACCGAGTACGACTGGCCCTTCTACGGCGGCCTCGCCGGCGCCTGGTTCCAGTCGCACCCGGCGATCCAGCAGGCGAGGGTGAACGTCGAGGACCGCTCCCACCCCGCCACCGCGGGCCTGGGGCCGACCTGGGACCGCACCGACGAGTGGTACAACTACCGCTCCAACCCGCGGGATCGGGCTCATGTCCTCGCCTCGCTCGACGAGTCGTCCTACAGCGGCGGCACCATGAACGGCGACCACCCGATCTCCTGGTGCCAGAACTACCAGGGCGGCCGGGCCTTCTACACCGGCCTCGGCCACACCAAGGAGTCGTACACCGAACCCGCCTACCTGCAGCACCTGTTGGGCGGAATCCGGTGGGCGATCGGTGACGCCCAGGCCGACTGCCGCGCGGAGAACGGCTACCGCCCGCTCTTCGACGGCACGTCCGCTTCGCTAAACGACTGGCAACAGGCGGGCCCGGGCTCCTTCACCCTCTCCGGCGACGGCACCCTGACGTCGTCGGGCGGCATGGGCCTGCTCTGGTACGCCACTTCGGGCTTCACCTCGTACTCCCTGAAGCTCGACTGGAAGATGTCCGGCGCCGACGGAGACGACAACTCCGGCGTGTTCGTGGGCTTCCCGCCCTCGGACGACCCGTGGTCGGCCGTCGACAACGGCTACGAGATCCAGATCGACGCCACCGACGTACCCGACAAGACGACCGGGTCCGTCTACGGCTTCCAGTCCGCCGACCTGAAGAAGCGCGACCGGGCGCTGAACCCGCCGGGGCAGTGGAACACGTACGAGATCCGGGTCGAGGGCGAACACCTTCGCATCTGGCTCAACGGCGTGAAGATCAACGATTTCACCAACACCGTTCCGGCCCGGAGCCTGCGTGACGGGCACATCGGCATCCAGAACCACGGAGCCGACGACCAGGTGTCCTTCCGCGACATCCGGATCAAGGAACTGCCCGGCAAGGGCAACTGACCGGCGGCGGGCGGGGGACGCCGGACCTCCGCCCGCCGTCTTCCGGCACGACGCGCTCGACAAGGAGGCTGCCCATGTCCGCGTCCGTTTCCGAATCCCCCACTCCCTCGCGCGTCGGCGTATGGCTGATCGGGGCGCGCGGCTCCGTCGCGACCACCGTCGTGGCGGGCTGCGCCGCCCTCACCGCCGGCCTGCACCCGCCGACCGGCCTGATCACCGAGACCCCGATGTTCGCCGGCGCGGGCCTGCCGCCCCTCGCCTCCCTCGTGTTCGGCGGACACGACACACTGGACTGCCCGCTGCCCAAGCGGGCGGAGGCACTCGCGGCGGGCGGCGTCCTCCCGCCGGGCCTGCCCACGGCGGTGGCGGCCGAACTGGCCGCCGCCGACCGGGAGATCAGACCCGGAGGCCCCACCCCCGGCGACAGCCGCGACGAGGACGAGCTGAT
The DNA here is from genome assembly GCF_019857225.1 of Streptomyces plumbidurans. Taxonomy (GTDB): domain Bacteria; phylum Actinomycetota; class Actinomycetes; order Streptomycetales; family Streptomycetaceae; genus Streptomyces; species Streptomyces plumbidurans. The sequence goes on along the minus strand of NZ_JAFJSY010000022.1, from coordinate 23,572 downwards.
CGCCGCCTTCGCCGCGGACATCGGCGACTTCGTACGACGCCGCGGCCTGGCACGCGCCGTGGTCGTGAACGTCGCCTCCACCGAGCCCCCGGCCACCGGGCACACCCTCCCGCCCAGCTCGCTCTACGCGGCAGCCGCCCTGCGCGCGGGCTGCCCCTACGTCAACTTCACCCCCTCCACGGGCCTGCACCACCCGGCGCTGGCCGCGGCGGCGGCATCCCGCGGTCTGCCGTACGCGGGCCGCGACGGCAAGACGGGCCAGACGCTGCTGCGTTCCGTCCTCGGCCCGATGTTCACGCAACGAGCCCTCGCCGTCCGTGCCTGGTCCGGCGCCAACCTGCTCGGCGGAGGCGACGGCGCCGCCCTGGCCGACCCGGGCGCGGCCGCCGCGAAGAACGCGGGCAAGGAACGGGTTCTCGCCGACACCCTAGGTACGACGCCCGAGGGCGAGGTCCACATCGACGACGTCCCCGCACTCGGCGACTGGAAGACCGCCTGGGACCACATCGCCTTCGACGGCTTCCTCGGCACCCGCATGATCCTCCAGACCATCTGGCAGGGCTGCGACTCCGCCCTGGCCGCCCCGCTCGTACTCGACCTGGCCCGGCTCACCGCCCGCGCCCACGAAGCGGGCCTGTCCGGCCCGCTCGGCGAACTCGGCTTCTACTTCAAGGACCCGGTGGGGGAGGGGCCTTCGGCCCTGGGGGAGCAGTACGCGGCGCTCGCGGGGTTCGCGGAACAACTGCGGCGCGGGCCAGGCGTGCTGGACGTGGGGGATCTGGGGGACGCGCGGGACGTGGGGGATGCGCGAGACGCGGGGGGCGCACACGGTGCCGATCGTGGTGCCGTTCGTGGTGCCGTTCCCCGTGGTGGGCGCCGACCGGGGCGGTCGCGGTGAGCGGGGCTGTTGCGGCACCCCGACGCTCCGGCCGCGCGAGCCGCAGACGTGCCTGGGCCGAACTGCTGCGCCTGCCCGCCCTGTTCACGGTCCCCGGCGACGCCCTTGCCGGCGCGGCGGCGACCGCCGCTGCCCCCAACCCCCGCACCCTGCTCGCCATCGGCTCCTCCCTCTGCCTCTACGAGGCCGGCATGGCCCTCAACGACTGGGCGGACCGCGAGGAGGACGCCGCCGAACGCCCGCACCGCCCGCTGCCCTCCGGCCGTATCCACCCGGCCGCCGCCCTGTCCGCGGCCTGCGCGCTCACCGGGGCCGGGCTCGCCCTCGCCGCACGCGCGGGACGCCCCGCCCTCGCGGTCGCCGCGCCGCTGGCCGCCACGGTCTGGTCGTACGATCTCGCCCTGAAGCACACCCCGGCAGGACCGCCGGCCATGGCGGCGGCGCGCGGGCTCGACCTGCTCCTCGGCGCGGCGGCCACCACGGGCCGCACCCGCGAGGCCCTGAGCTCCGCGGCGCTGCTCGGCACCCACACCCTGGCGGTGACGGCCGTGTCCCGCCGGGAGACGACCGGCGGTACCCCGCTGTCCCCACTGGCAGCCCTCGTCACGGCCGCGGCGCTGGCCCGCCTGGCCGCCCGCCGCCCTCCCCAACTCCCGGCAGGCCGAGGGGAAGCAGCCACCCGCGGCCTGCCGGGCACCACGCCCGAGCCCGGGGACGCGACCGCCCGCACACCGGCCGCTGCAACCGCGTCGCTCCTGCGCCCAGCTCTCGCCGCCGCCTACGCGGCCACCGCCGCCCGCCCCTACTTCCACGCCACCCTCAACCCGTCGCCCCCACTCACCCAACGCGCCGTCGCCGGCGGCATCCGCGCCACCATTCCGCTGCAGGCGGCCCTCGCGGCCCGCGCCGGCGCCTTCCCCACGGGCCTGCTGGTCGCCGCGCTGGCCCCACTCGGCAAGCGTTTCGCGAGGACGGTGAGCGTCACATGAGCGCACAGCACGGGACGGTGCCGCCGAAGACCCGAGCTCCTCTCACTACTCCCTTCCGTTTCGGCTACGGCACCAACGGACTGGCCGACCTCCGACTCGACGACGCCCTCGCCCTCCTCGCCGACCTCGGCTACGCCGGCGTAGGGCTGACGCTCGATCACATGCATCTCGACCCGATGGCCCCCGACCTGCCCGCCCGCACCCACCGGCTCGCGGGGCGGCTGACCGAGCTGGGGCTCGACGTCACCGTGGAAACCGGCGCCCGCTATGTGCTGGACCCTCGGCGCAAGCACGGCCCGTCCTTGCTGGACCCTGATCCGGACGACCGGGCCCGGCGCGTCGACCTGCTGATCCGGGCGGTGAAGGTCGCCGCCGACCTCGGTGCCCACGCCGTGCACTGCTTCAGCGGGATCACACCACCCGGCACGGACACCGACACCGCGTGGAAGCGCCTGTCCGAGGCGCTCACCCCCGTCCTGGAGGCCGCCACCGCCGCCGGGGTCCCCCTCGCCGTGGAACCCGAACCGAGCCATCTCCTCGCCACCTTGGCCGACTTCCACCGACTGCGCGGTCACCTCGGCGACCCAGAAGCCCTCGGCCTCACCCTCGACATCGGCCACTGCCAGTGCCTGGAACCCCTCCCTCCCGCCGACTGCGTACGCGCCGCGGCCCCCTGGCTGCGCCACGTCCAGATCGAGGACATGCGCCGCGGCATCCATGAACACCTCCCCTTCGGCAACGGCGAGATCGACTTCCCACCCGTCCTCGCGGCCCTCGCCGAAACCGGCTACCAGGCCCTGACCGTCGTCGAACTACCCCGCCACTCCCACGCAGGCCCCCACTTCGCCGAACACTCCCTCCGATTCCTCCGGGAGGCGGCGGCAGCGCCCGCCCCTGCCACCGCGGCCGACCTTCCCGCCGCCACGCACCCCGCCCCACCCCCTGGCGATCCCTCCGCCACCCCCGAAGGGAGCACGTCATGACGCACCCGCACACCGCCCGGGACACCCCCGCGACGGAACCCGCGGGCACCGCCCCCGCCCCCGGTTCACCGGCCGAGCAACGTGACCGGCTCACGGCCCGGCAGGGCACCCCCACCCCCGCCACAGGCCCGGAGGGCACCCCCGCCGACCTGCACCACCACCTCACGACCCACCTCGACGGAGCCGCCCGCGCTTGGCTCGACCAAGCTCTCGACGAGGCCGCTGCACACCCGGGCATCCGCGGGCCCATCTCGGTATGGGAGTTGCGCCTTGCCGAAGCCGGGCGGCGGTGCGGTGCCGAGCACGCCGATGCGGCGCGGGTGCTGATCATGCACTCCGCCCGTGCCGGTACGGACGCCCTGTCCCGTGTCTATTTCCAGGGCACCGCCGCCGAACGCCGCTCCGTCCTGCACGCCCTGCCCCACCTGGTCGAGGGGCCGGAGGCCCTCCCGCTGGTCGAGGACGCCCTGCGCACCAACGACACCCGCATCATCGCCGCCGCCGTCGGCCCGTACGCGGCCCGGCACCTGGCGCCCCACCACTGGCGCCACGCCGTCCTGAAGTGCCTGTTCACGGGTGTGCCCGTCGCCGAGGTCGCCGACCTGGACCGGCGCGCCCACGCCGATGAGGAACTCGCCCGCATGCTCCGCGACTACGCCGCCGAGCGCACCGCCGCGGGCCGTCCCGTGCCCGAGGACCTCCACCGTGTCCTGACCCTGACCGACCCCACGGCCACCCCGCCCGCGCGGACCGTCCGGCACGGTGCGCGCGGCACCGACGGCAAGGAGTCCTGATGCGCATCTTCGACCCCCACATCCATATGACGTCGCGGACCACCGACGACTACCAGGCCATGCACGCCGCGGGCGTCCGCGCCCTGGTGGAGCCCGCGTTCTGGCTCGGCCAGCCCCGCACCTCGCCCGCCTCCTTCTTCGACTACTTCGACTCCCTCCTGGGCTGGGAACCCTTCCGCGCCGCGCAGTACGGCATCGCCCACCACTGCACCATCGCCCTCAACCCCAAGGAGGCCAACGACCCGCGCTGCGTGCCCGTCCTCGACGAACTGCCCCGCTATCTCGTCAAGGACCAGGTCGTGGCCGTCGGCGAGATCGGCTACGACTCGATGACCCCCGCCGAGGACACCGCCCTCGCCGCCCAGCTCCAGCTCGCCGCCGACCACGAACTGCCCGCGCTCGTGCACACCCCGCACCGCGACAAGCTCGCGGGGCTGCGCCGCACTCTCGACGTCGTGCAGGAGTCCGCGCTGGCCCCGGACCGCGTCCTGATCGACCACCTCAACGAGACCACCGTCAAGGAGGCCAAGGACAGCGGCTGCTGGCTCGGCTTCTCCGTCTATCCCGACACCAAGATGGACGAGGAGCGCATGATCGCGATCCTGCGCTCGTACGGGCCCGAGCAGGTGCTGGTCAACTCCGCCGCCGACTGGGGGCGCAGCGACCCCCTCAAGACCCGCAGGGTCGGCGACCTGATGCTGGCCGAGGGCTTCACCGAGGACGAGGTAGACCGGGTGCTGTGGCGCAACCCGGTCGCGTTCTACGGGCTCAGCGGCCGGCTGAATCTCGACATAGCGGCCACGGAAGCCACCCACGAGGGCAATTCCATCCTGCGCGGCGGGGCGTGATCCATGCGCTTCCGCCACCCCGACGGCTCCACCGTCCACCTCGCCTACTGCACGAACGTCCACCCGGCCGAAACGCTCGACGGCGTCCTCGCCCAGCTCCGCGACCACTGCGAGCCCGTCCGCCGCCGCCTCGGCCGGGACCGCCTCGGCATCGGACTGTGGCTCGCCAAGGACGCCGCGCACGCCCTCGTCACCGATCCGTCCGCGCTGCGCGGGCTGCGCACCGAACTCGACCGGCGCGGCCTGGAGGTCGTCACCCTCAACGGCTTCCCCTACGAGGGCTTCGGTGCCGAGGAGGTCAAGTACCGTGTGTACCGGCCCGATTGGGCCGATCCCGAGCGACTCGACCACACCACCGCCCTGGCCCGGGTCCTCGCCGGGCTCCTGCCCGACGACGTCACCGAGGGCACCGTCTCGACCCTGCCGCTCGCCTGGCGCACCGCCTATGACGAGGGTCGCGCCGAGAAGGCCCACGCCGCTCTGGTCACCCTCGCCGAGCGGCTCGACGCGCTCGACGAACTGACCGGCCGTTCCATTCGCGTCGGCCTCGAACCCGAACCGGGCTGCGTCGTCGAGACCACCGAGGACGCCCTCGCCCCGCTCACCGCGATCGCCCACCCCCGCATCGGCATCTGCGTCGACACCTGCCATCTCGCCACCTCCTTCGAAGATCCGCACACCGCCCTGGACGCGCTCACCGCGGCCCGCGTCCCCGTCGTCAAGTCCCAGCTGTCGGCCGCCCTGCACGCCGAACACCCCCATCTCCCCGAGGTCCGCGCGGCCCTCGCCGCCTTCGACGAACCGCGCTTCCTGCACCAGACCCGCACCTCCACCGCCGCCGGCCTGCGCGGCACCGACGACCTCGGCGAGGCCCTCCACGCCGACGCACTGCCCGACGCGGGACCCTGGCGCTCCCACTTCCACGTCCCCCTGCACGCGGCCCCCGCCGCGCCCCTCACCTCCACACTCCCCGTACTCGAGGCCGCGCTGACCCGGATGGTCGGCGGCCCGCACCCGCTCACCCGCCATCTGGAGGTCGAGACCTACACCTGGCAGGCACTCCCGCCCGAGCTGCGGCCCCGCGGACGCGCCCAGCTCGCCGACGGCATCGCTGCCGAACTCACCCTGGCCCGCGACCTGTTGACCGGCCTCGGCCTGAAGGAGCTGCCATGACCGCCCATCCGGCCGGCCCGGATCCCACTCCACTCCTCGTCCTCGACGTCGTCGGCCTCACCCCCCGTCTCCTCGACCACATGCCCCACCTCAAGACGCTCGCCCGGTCCGGCTCCCGGGCCGCGCTCGGCACCGTCCTGCCCGCTGTCACCTGCGCCGCCCAGTCGACCTTCCTGACCGGCACCCACCCTTCCGAGCACGGCATCGTCGGCAACGGCTGGTACTTCCGCGAGCTCGGCGACGTCCTGCTGTGGCGCCAGCACAACGGACTCGTCGCCGGCGACAAACTCTGGGACGCCGCCCGCCGCGCCCACCCCGGCTACACCGTCGCCAACATCTGCTGGTGGTACGCCATGGGCGCCGACACCGACTTCACCGTCACCCCCCGTCCCGTCTACTACGCCGACGGCCGCAAGGAACCCGACTGCTACACCCGGCCCCCGGCCCTGCACGACGAACTCACCGCAGAACTCGGCACCTTCCCCCTCTTCCACTTCTGGGGACCCGGCGCGGACCTGGTCTCCAGCCAGTGGATCATCGACGCGACCCGCCACATCATGGGCACCCGGCACCCGGACCTGACGCTGTGCTACCTCCCTCATCTCGACTACGACCTGCAGCGCTTCGGCCCCGACGACCCGCGCTCCCTGAAAGCGGCCGCCGACCTGGACGCCGCCATGGCCCCGCTCCTCGACGACGCCCGCACCGAGGGCCGTACCGTCGTCGCACTCTCCGAATACGGCATCACCCGCGCGGATCGGCCCGTCGACATCAACCGGGCCCTGCGCCGCGCCGGACTCCTGGACGTGCACACCCAGGACGGAATGGAGTACCTCGACCCGATGGCCTCGCGTGCCTTCGCGGTCGCCGACCACCAGATCGCCCATGTGTATGTGCGCCGGCCCGAGGACCTCGACGCCACGCGCGCCGCGCTGACCGACCTGCCCGGCATCGGTCAACTCCTCGACGACGAGGGCAAGAAGACCCATCACCTCGACCACCCGCGCTCCGGCGAGCTGGTCGCCGTCGCGGAGCCGGACGCCTGGTTCACGTACTACTACTGGCTCGACGACTCCCGCGCGCCCGACTTCGCACAGCTCGTCGAGATCCACCGCAAACCCGGCTACGACCCGGTCGAACTCTTCATGGATCCCCTCGACCCCTATGTCAAGGTCAAGGCCGCGACCGCGCTGGCGCGCAAGAAACTCGGCATGCGCTACCGCATGGCGGTCGTGCCGCTGGATCCCTCACTTATTCGCGGCAGCCACGGCCGCCTTCCGGCGAGCGACGACGACGGTCCGCTCCTCATCTGCTCCACCCCCCGCGCTGTCGGTGACCGCGTCGCGGCCACCGATGTGAAGTCACTGCTGCTCCGACTCGCCGGTCTCACCTGACGGACCGGCCTCTGCGGCCGCTCGGATCCAGGTGATCCGACTGGTCACAAGTGAAGCACTCACCACTGACAACGCCCTCCGACATCGAGGAGTTCCAGGCATGAGCCGCACCTCGCACACGGACCCCGAACTCACCCACCGCCTCACCAGACGGGGCATGCTCGGCGTGGCCGCGGGCGCCACCGCCGCCGCCCTGCTGGGCACGGCGACCCCCGCCACCGCCGCCCCGGCCACCGCGGCCGGCACCTCCGCCCACGGTCGCGGACGCCCTCTCCTGCCGCCCGGGCGGCTCGGCGTCCAGCTGTACAGCCTGCGGGACAAGGTCGCCTCGCTGGGCTTCGCGCCCGTCTTCGCCGAACTGGAGAAGTACGGGTACGACGAGATCGAGTTCGCCGGATACACCCAGGGCACCGGACCCATCACCCTGGCCCAGCTCAAGCGGTTGGCCAGGAACCACGGCCTGAACCCGATCGGCAGCCACGTCGGCTACTTCTCCAGCGACCCGAACGCGTACACCTTCGCCCAGAACCTCACCCAGGTCCTCGACGACGCCGAGGCCCTCGGTCTCAAGCACATCGGCACCGCATCGGGCCCGAACCGCTACGGCAACACCGTCGACGCCTGGAAGCGGGCCGCCGAGGAGTTCAACACCTACGGCGCCGCGGCGAAGAAGCGCGGCATGAAGTTCTACCAGCACAACCACTCCGACGAGTTCGCCTTCGCCACCGACGACCCCAAGGTCCGCCTCTACGACGTACTGCTCGCCGAGACCGACCCCGGCCTCGTCTACCTGGAGATGGACATCTTCTGGGCGTACGCCGGCCAGTTCCGCTTCTCCAAGCGGCCCGACGGCTCTCCCGCACCCTTCGAGCCCCTCGACTACGTGCTCAAGCAGCCCCACCGCTATCCGCTCTTCCACGTCAAGGACGGAGTGAGCGACCCGGACAACGAGTTCGGCTACCGCATGGTCGACGTCGGCGACGGCGACATCGACTACCAGAGGTTCATCTCCGCCGTGACCCGGCTGCGCGGCGAGCGCCTCGCCCACCACTGGCAGACCGAACACGACCAGCCGACCGAGTCGTTCACGTTCGCGCGCCGCTCCAGCGCGTATCTGCACTCCCTGCGCGAGAAGTGCTGACGCCCCCGGGGAACACACGTGAGGAGGCCCTCCCCGCGACCGGGGAGTGCCTCCTCACGCGCGCGTGCCGTCAGCTCGCGGGCTGCGGCTGCGCGATGGCTGCCTCCTCCTTGCCGCTGCGACCGGGCTGACGCAGCAGCAGCGCCAGCGCCGCCGCCACCATCGAGATCCCGCCGGCCAGCGCGTAGGCACCGTTGTAACCCCAGGCGCCCACCACCATCGAGCCGAGCCCGCCACCGAACAGGCCGCTGATCAGCTTGCCGCTGTACACCAGGCCGTAGTTGGTGGCGTTGTAGTTCTCCCCGAAGTAGTCCGGGGTCAGGGCGGCGAACATCGGGTAGAAGGCGCCGCCGCCGAAGCCGGAGAGGAAGGCGAAGAACAGGAACAGCCACTCGCTCTTCATGTCACCGGCCCAGATGACGCCGAACTGGGCCAGGCCGAGGACGACGATGACGAAGACCAGGGCGTTCTTGCGGCCCCAGTGGTCCGAAAGCCAGCCGACCAAGGCGCGGCCGACGCCGTTGATGACGGCCATGACACCCATCGAGGACGCGGCGACCAGCGGGCCGAAACCGATCTCCTTGGCGTAGTCGACCTGGAAGGAGATCCCGAAGATCGACACACCGCCGGTCATCACGACCGTGATCCACATCAGGGGCAGCATGCCCGTGCTGACGGCCTCCTTCGGGGTGAACTGGCGGACCGCCGGCGGGTTCTTCGCCAGACTCGCGGCGCTCTTGCTGTTCCCGGAGTGCGACAGCGGATCGACTTCGGCCGGCCACCAGTTCTTCGGCGGGTCCTTGAAGAAGTAGGCGCAGACCGCCACCACGATCAGCACGTACACGCCGATCAGGTCGAGCACCTCGTTGTAGTTCCCGGTGTCGAAGGCGTAGTTGAAGATGAAGATGAACGGCAGCGAGCCGTAGGCGAAGCCGCCGTTGACGAAGCCGGTCTTCGCGCCCCGCCGTTCCGGGAACCACTTTCCGACCATGTTGATGCAGGTCGCGTAGATCAGGCCCGAGCCCAGACCGCCGACCACGCCGAAGCCGAGGATGGCCAGTATCACGTTGTCGAAGTGGGACAGGGCCAGGAAGCCGACCAGACACATCGCGGCGCCCGTGTACATGGCGCGGCGCGCCGTGAGGATGCCGCGCTCGCGCAGCCAGCCCGCCGGGAACGCGATGCCCGCCTGGAAGAACACCCAGATGCTCAGGATCCAGAAGGTGTTGCTCTGCGTCCAGCCGTGCGCCTCGGAGAGGGTGTCCTCCGCGGAGCCGTAGGCGTACTCGGAGACGCTGATCGCCATCATGGCGACCCAGGGGAGGTACATCATGAACTTGCGGGAGTGACCGAGGATGTCCCGGTCGGTCTCGCCCACGCGGTAGACACGGCCGCGGGCGTCGGTCACTTCACGGTAGGGACGGTGTGCGGCGCCTGGATCCGCCGATGAGCTGCCTGTTGCTATGGGGTCCGCGGTCATGTCAGTGACATCTCCTCGCCGAGCGGGTGCGGGTTGGGGACGATGCGCCGGGCGTTCGGCCTGCCCGGTGCCTTCAGGAAAAGCGCCAGTACTGCGGTGGCCAGGCCGACGGACCCGGCCGCGGTGAACACGCTGTGGTAGTCCCACGAGCCGGTGACGAGCGCGCCCGTCACGAGGCCGACGAGCCCGGGGACCGCCGTCGAACTGTGGACCAGGCCGTAGTTGGCGGCGTGGTGGTTCTCGCCGAAGCAGTCCGCCGTCATGGCCGCGAACAGCGGGAGGACCGCCCCGCCGCAGAGGCCGCAGACCACGGCGCTGAACAGGAAGAACGGCATGCTGCCCGCCCGCCCCGAGACCAGCAGGCCGAACTGCGCCGTGCCGAGCCCGATGCAGACGATGCCGAGCGTGTTGCGGCGCCCGTAGCGGTCGGAGATCCGGCCGGCGACACCGCCTGCGACGCCGGCGACGAGGGCCGTCAGGACGATCGCCGCCGTCACGGCCCCGTCGGCGAAGCCCATTTCCTCGCCGTACGGCACGAGGACCGCGATGCCGAGGGCGCCGATGCCGGCCGTGCACAGCAGACAGACCGACATCAACCACAGGACGGGGGTGCGGGCGGCCTCCTTCGGGGTGTAGTGCCTGACCGCCGGCGGGTTCCTCCGCAGTACCCGGCGGATCCTCGGGTCGGCGGCCGGCTTCAGCGGGTCGATGTGCGCGGGCCACCAGTTCTTCGGCGGGTCCTGGAGGAGCCGGCCGGCCGCGGCCACGGCCAGGCACAGCCCGATGCCCGCACCGGTGAGCACGGCCCGCGCGGCGCTCGGGTCGAGGTCCGCGGCGAACAGGACGGCGAACGGCACGGCCCCGAGGGCGAGACCGCCGCCAGCCAGGCCCGTCGCGGCGCCCCTGCGCTCCGGGAACCACTTGCCGGCCGTGTTCACGCAGGTCGCGTGGACGAGACCGGTGCCGATGCCGCCGAACACGCCGAAGCCGAGGTGTGCGGCGCTCTCGTGCGGCGCGAACGCCAGGGCCGCACCGCCCAGCAGCGTGCACACGGCGCCGATCGTCATCGCCGTACGCGCCGGGAGCCTGCCGCTCTCCCGCAGCCGCCCGGCGGGGAAGGCCACGGCCGCCTGGAAGAACACCCAGACGCCCAGCAGCCGGAAGATGTCCTGGCCGCTCCACGGATGCGCCGTGTGGAGCGGGCCTGCCGCCGCCGCGAATGCGCACGCGGCGGAGCCGATGCCCGCCGTGCCCACCCAGGGCAGGACGGCCATCCAGGTGCGTGTCCGGCCCATCAGATCGACATCCGATTCGCCGATGCGATACACGCGCCCGTTGCGGTCCGTCACCTCCCTGCGGGGGACGGACGGATGGTAGGTCGTTGCCATTGCTCAGTGCCCCTTGCGTCGAAAGCTCTGGCCAGCGCCCCCTGTCCAATGCATTTCGCGTGCGCACGGGTCCCGGGGGCCGACCGGCCGCACTGCCGGCCGGCCCCGCGTCCACTCACGTCATGAACCGCCCCCCAACAGCCCCGCCGCGCGCGCCCAGCGGTACTTCGCGCCGAGTACCGCCACCGGCTTCTCGGTCGTGTACGGGTACGCCACGACCCCTCGCTCGTAGAGGTACTGGCAGGCCTCCTCGACCTCGACGTCACCCGCGAGGGAGGCCACCACGGGCTTCTCGATGCCGCGCTCGCGGAACTCGGCCACCACGCGCGCGGTGAGCTCCGCGAAGACCATCGGGGGAGTGACGATGGTGTGCCAGTAGCCGAGGACCAGCGAGTGGATGCGCGGGTCCTCCAGGCCCAGCCGGATCGTCGCCTCGTACGTCGACGGCGGCTCGCCCCCGGTGATGTCGACCGGGTTGCCCGCCGCCCCGAAGGGAGGGATGAACTTCCGGAAGGCCTCGTCCAGGTCCGGCGGGATCTCCATCAGGGACAGGCCGTTGTCGGTCACCGCGTCCGACAGCAGCACACCGCTGCCGCCCGCCCCGGTGATGATCACGACGTTGTCGCCCTTGGGGGTGGGAAGGACGGGCAACGCGCGCGCGTACTCGAGCATCTCGTTCAGGCCCGGCGCCCTGATGACACCGGCCTGCTTCAGGATGTCGTCGTAGACGGCGTCGTCGCCCGCGAGCGCCCCGGTGTGCGAGCCGGCGGCCTTCGCTCCCGCCGCCGTACGGCCCGCCTTCAGCACCACGACCGGCTTCTTCGGCACGGTCGCCCGCGCGGCCTCCACGAAGGCGCGCCCGTCCTTGAGGTCCTCCAGGTGCATCGCGATGCACTCGGTGTGCGGGTCCTCGCCGAACCAGGTCAGCAGGTCGTCCTCGTCGAGGTCCGACTTGTTGCCCAGGCCCACGATGGCCGACACACCCGTCTTCGTGGTGCGTGCGAAGCCCAGGATCGCCATGCCGATGCCGCCGGACTGCGAGGTCAGCGCCACCCCGCCCTTGACGTCGTACGGCGTGCAGAACGTGGCGCACAGGTCCTGCCACGTCGAGTAGTAGCCGTAGATGTTCGGCCCGAGGAGGCGTACACCGTGCCGCTCCGCGATCGCGACGATCTCCGCCTGGAGTTCGTGCTCGCCGGTCTCGGCGAAGCCGGAGGGGATCAGCACGGCGTTGGGGATGTTCTTGCGTCCCACCTCTTCGAGGGCCGAGGCCACGAACTTGGCGGGGATAGCGAAGACCGCCACATCCACCTCACCGGGAACGTCCGTGACACTCTTGTACGCCTTGCGGCCCTGAATGTCATCGGCCTTGGGGTTCACCGGATGGATCTCCCCGGCGAAGCCTCCGTCGATGAGGTTGCGCATCACGGAGTTGCCGATCTTGCCCGGCTCGTTGGAGGCACCGATGACGGCGACCGAGGACGGCTCCATCAGGCGGCGCATCGAGGTGAGGATCTCCTCGCGCGTGTACGTCCTGCGCGGGGGTGGCTGCTTCTCGGCGAGGATCACGCGGATGTCGGCGGCGACCGCGCCCTCCGGGGTCGCGATCACCGGGTTGAGGTCCACCTCGGCGATCTCCGGGAAGTCCGCCACCAGCTGTGACACCCGGCGGATCTGCTCGGCGATCGCCCACCGGTCCACGCCCGCGGCGCCGCGCACCCCGTTCAGGATCTCCGCCGACCGGATCGAGTCCAGCATCGACATCGCCTCGTCGGCGCTGACCGGCGCCAGCCGGAACGTGATGTCCTTGAGGACCTCGACGAGCACACCGCCGAGCCCGAAGGCCACCACCTTCCCGAACGTCGGGTCCGTCACCGAACCGACGATGACCTCCTGCCCCTGCGGCAGCAGTTCCTGCACCTGCACGCCCTCGATCCGCGCCGAGGCGTCGTACGCGCGCGCGTTCTCGACGATCCGGTGGAACGCGGCCCTGACGTCCGCGGCACCCTCGACGCCGACGATCACACCGCCGGCGTCGGTCTTGTGCAGGATGTCCGGGGAGACGATCTTCATCACGACCGGCCCGCCGAAGCGCGCCGCGTACGAGACGGCCTCGTCGACGTCGGTCGCCAGCTCCTCTCCCGGTACGGCGATCCCGTACGCGTCGGCGATCACCTTGCCCTCGGGCGCGGTCAGCGCGGTCCGCCCCTCGGCCCGCACAGTGTCGAGGAGCGACCGCACCCGCAGCACCCGGTCTTCGGCCATCACGTCAGATCACTCCGTTCGACTTGAGCAGGCGCAGCTCCTCGTCACCGAGGCCGAGCTCGCCGATGTAGACCGCTTCGTTGTGCTCGCCCAGCAGCGGTGAACTGGTCACCTCGACGGGGGAGTCGGAGAGCTTCAGCGGGCTGCCCACGGTCACGAACTCGCCCCGCTCGGGGTGCGGCACGGTGACGACCATCTCGTTGGCGACCAGCGAGTCGTCCTCGATGATCTCCTTGGTGGACAGGATCGGCCCGCACGGGATGTTGTGGGCGTTGAGCCGCTCCAGCACCTCCCACTTGGGCAGCGTCGAGGACCACTCCTCGATCAGCTGGAACATCTTGTTGAGCTTGGGCAGCCGGGCCTGCGGCGTCGACCACTCCGGGTCGTCGGCCAGTTCGGGCCGGCCGATCAGCTCGCTGAGCGGCTTCCAGCCGACGGGCTGCACGATGACGTACACGTAGTCGTTGGGGCCGCCCGGCGCGCACTTGACCGCCCAGCCGGGCTGGCCTCCGCCGGACGCGTTTCCGGACCTGGGAACTTCCGTGCCGAAGTCCTCGTTCGGATATTCAGCGAGCGGACCATGGGTCAGGCGCTGCTGATCGCGCAGCTTCACCCGGCAGAGGTTGAGCACGGCGTGCTGCATGGCCACGTTGACCCGCTGGCCGCGCCCGGTGTGCTCGCGCTGGAACAGCGCCGCGAGGATCCCCGCCACGACGTGGACGCCCGTGCCCGAGTCCCCGATCTGGGCCCCCGTCGCCAGCGGCGGCCCGTCCTCGAAACCGGTGGTCGACATCGACCCGCCCATGGCCTGCGCGACGACTTCGTACGCCTTGAAGTTGGTGTACGGGCCCTCGCCGAACCCCTTGATGGAGGCATAGACGATCCGCGGATTGATCTCCTGGATGCGGTCCCAGGTGAAGCCCATGCGGTCGACCGCGCCCGGTCCGAAGTTCTCGACCATGACGTCGGAGCGCCGGATCAGCTCGGTGAGGATCTCCTTGCCGCGCTCGGTCTTGGTGTTGAGGGTGATGCTCCGCTTGTTGCAGTTGAGCATCGTGAAGTAGAGGGAGTCGACGTCCGGGAGGTCGCGCAGCTGCCCCCGCGTGATGTCCCCGGTCGGCGCCTCCAGCTTGATGACGTCCGCGCCGAGCCAGGCCAGCAACTGGGTGGCGGAGGGCCCGGACTGGACGTGCGTCATGTCGAGGACACGAACACCCGCAAGAGCCTTGGTCGGCTGCGAGGTCGAGATGGTCTCGGTGGTGTCGGTGGTCACCAGGTCACCTCACTTGTACATGGTCTGGTTCATGGTTCCGGGGGCGTACGCGTCCGGGTCGACCCAGACGTTGATCAGCGACGGCTTGCCCGACTCGCGGGCGCGGCGCAGCGCGGGGCCGATGTCGGCGGGGTCGCGGACCTCCTCGCCGTAACCGCCCAGCATCTGCGCGAACTTGTCGTAGTGGACATCGCCGAGGGTGTTGCCGACCCGCTCGCGCTCCTCGCCGTACTTGGCCTTCTGGCCGTAACGGATCTGGTTCATCGAGGAGTTGTTGCCGACGATGCCGACGAAGGGGAGGTCGTAGCGGACGAGGGTCTCGAAGTCCCAGCCGGTCAGTGAGAAGGCGCCGTCGCCGAAGAGGGCCACCACCTCCTTGTCGGGCCGCGCCTGCTTGGCCGCGAGCACGAAGGGGATGCCGACGCCGAGGGTGCCGAGCGGGCCCGGGTCCATCCAGTGCCCGGGCGCCTTGGGCTGGACGACCTGCCCGGAGAAGGTGACGATGTCGCCGCCGTCGCCGATGTAGATCGAGTCCTCGGTGAGGAAGTCGTTGATCTCGCTGACCAGGCGGTACGGATGGATCGGCGAGGCGTCGGACTTCAGGCTCGGCAGCCGCTTCTCGATGGCGGTCTGCTCGGCCGCGCGCAGTTCGTCCAGCCACTCCTTGCGCTTGGCGGCCCCGCCGTTGACGCGTCCGGAGGCGGCCTCGGTGACCGACTTCAGGACGAGTCCCGCGTCGCCGACGATGCCGAGGTCGATGTCGCGGTTCTTGCCGACGGTGCGGTAGTCGAGGTCGATCTGCACGACGGTCGCGTCCGGGGACAGGCGCTTGCCGTAGCCCATGCGGAAGTCGAAGGGCGTGCCGACGATGACGATGACGTCGGCGTTGGAGAAGGCGTAGCGGCGGGAGAGCTGGTAGTGGTGCGGGTCGCCCGGCGGGAGGGTGCCGCGCGCCGCGCCGTTCATGTACGCCGGGATGTTCAGGGTGCGGACGAGGTCGGTCGCCGCCTCGCTGCCACGGGTCGTCCAGACCTGGCTGCCGAGCAGAATGGCCGGCTTCTCGGCGTGCACGAGCAGGTCGGCGAGCTTCTCGATCGCCTCGGGGTCGCCGGCCGAGCGGGTCGAGGCCCGGTAGGCGCCGGCCTTCGGCACCCGCGCCCTGTCCGCGGGCACCTTGGCGTCCAGCACGTCGCGCGGGATCTCGAGGAAGGAGGGGCCGGGCGCGCCGTGGTAGCACTCGCGGAACGCCATCGACACCATGTCCGCCGCGCGGGCCGTGTCCGGCACGGCCGCGGCGAACTTGGTGATCGGCGTCATCATGTCGACGTGCGGCAGGTCCTGCAGTGAGCCCATCTTGTGCTGGGTGAGGGCCCCTTGGCCGCCGATCAGCAGCATCGGGGACTCCGCGCGGAACGCGTTGGCGACACCGGTGACGGCGTCGGTCGTTCCGGGGCCCGCGGTGACGACGGCGCAGCCGGGCTTGCCGGTGATGCGGGCGTAGCCGTCGGCGGCGTGGGCGGCGACCTGCTCGTGTCGGACGTCGACGACCTCTATGCCCTCGTCGACGCAGCCGTCGTAGATGTCGATGATGTGGCCGCCGCACAACGTGTAGATGCGGTCGACTCCCTCTGCCTTGAGCGCCTTGGCAACGAGATGACCACCGGAAATCACGTCCTGGGTGTCGTCGGGCATGGCGAAGTCCTGTCCCTTCGTAGGGGGTGGAACTGCTCTCGCGGTACATTGCATACAGTCGACGAATACTGTATGAACCTTGTTATCCCGCATCCGGTGGGTGGTGTCCAGGGGGCGTGCGGCACTTTTAAGACAGGAGCCGGAATGGACCTGTACGAACACCAGGCAAGGGAACTCTTCGAGGAGCACGGCATCGTGGCCCCCAGGGCCGCGGTCACCGACTCGCCCAAGGAGGCACGCGGGATCGCCCGCACGCTCGGTGGGCAAGTGGTGGTGAAGGCCCAGGTCAAGACCGGTGGGCGAGGCAAGGCGGGGGGCGTGAAGTTCGCCGCCGATCCGGCCGCGGCCGAGCTCACCGCACGGCAGATCCTCGGCATGGACATCAAGGGCCACACGGTCCGCAAGGTGATGCTCGCCGAACCTGTGGAGATCGAGAGCGAGTACTACGTCTCCTACGTCCTCGACCGCGCGGCCGGCACCTTCCTCGCGATCGCCTCCGCCGAGGGCGGCATGGAGATCGAGGAGGTCGCCACCGCCCGGCCCGAGGCGGTGGCCCGCATCCCCGTCGACCCGGCCGAGGGCGTCACCTCGGCGAAGGCGGCCGAGATCGCCGAGGCGGCGGCACTTCCGCCGCAGACCGTCGACGTCCTCGTACGGCTGTGGGACGTGCTCGTCCGCGAGGACGCGCTGCTCGTCGAGGTCAACCCGCTCGTACGAACGAAGCAGGGCCACATCCTCGCCCTGGACGGCAAGGTGACCCTCGACGACAACGCCCGCTTCCGGCAGGCGCGTTGGGGCGCCGACGAGGTCGAGCACGACGACCGGCTGGAGGCGGCGGCCGCCGCCAAGGGCCTCAACTACGTGAAGCTGGACGGCGAGGTCGGCATCATCGGCAACGGCGCCGGACTGGTCATGTCCACCCTCGACGTGGTCGCGGGCTGCGGAGCCCGCCCCGCCAACTTCCTCGACATCGGCGGCGGCGCCTCCGCGCAGATCATGGCCGACGGCCTGTCCGTCATCCTCTCCGACCCGGCCGTGAAGTCCGTCTTCGTCAACGTCTTCGGCGGGATCACCGCCTGCGACGCGGTCGCCGAGGGCATCGTGCAGGCGCTGGACGCCGTCCAGTTGACCAAACCGCTGGTCGTACGCCTCGACGGGAACAACGCGGCCCGCGGCCGCACCGTCCTCGACGAACGCGCGCACCCGCTGGTCCAGCAGGCCACCACCATGGACGGCGCCGCCGCCCGTGCCGCCCAACTCGCCACCGCCAACTGAGGAGACGGGACGACATGGCGATCTACCTCACCAAGGAGAGCAAGGTCCTCGTCCAGGGCATGACCGGCGGCGAGGGCATGAAGCACACCCGGCGGATGCTCGCCGCCGGCACCGACGTCGTCGGCGGCGTCAACCCCCGCAAGGCGGGCCGCACCGTCGACTTCGACGACCGGGCCGTCCCCGTCTTCGGCTCGGTCGCCGAGGGCATGGAGGCCACCGGCGCCGACGTCACCGTCGTGTTCGTGCCGCCCGCCTTCGCCAAGGCCGCCGTCGTCGAGGCCGCCGACGCGGGCATCGGCCTCGCGGTCGTCATCACCGAGGGCATCCCCGTGCACGACGCCGTCGCCTTCCACGCCCACGCCAAGTCCAAGGGCACGCGGGTCATCGGCCCCAACTGCCCCGGCCTGATCACCCCGGGCCAGTCCAACGCGGGCATCATCCCCTCCGACATCACCAAGTCCGGCCGCATCGGCCTGGTGTCCAAGTCGGGCACGCTCACCTACCAACTCATGTACGAGCTGCAGGACATCGGCTTCTCGACCTGCGTCGGCATCGGCGGCGACCCCGTCGTGGGCACCACCCACATCGACTGCCTGGCCGCCTTCCAGGACGACGCCGACACCGAACTGATCGTCCTCATCGGCGAGATCGGCGGCGACGCGGAGGAGCGGGCGGCGGCATACATCCAGGAGCACGTCACCAAGCCGGTGGTCGGCTACATCGCCGGGTTCACCGCGCCCGAGGGCAAGACGATGGGGCACGCGGGCGCCATCGTGTCCGGCTCGTCCGGCACCGCGCAGGCGAAGAGGGAGGCGCTGGAGGCGGTCGGGGTGCGGGTGGGGAGCACGCCGACGGAGACGGCGAAACTCGTGCTCGCGCGTCTCGAAGAGCAGGGCTAGCTCACCCATGGTCGAACCGAGTACTCGAACCGGGTACTCGAACCGAGCCATGCAATCCCGCCCCCGACTGTGCACCGAGAGCGGAGCAACCGAATGGCATCCACCCTCACCTCCAACACACCCACCCTCACCCTCAAATCGGGCACCTCCTGGGAAGACGCCTGGCAGCGCTGCCTCGCCGTCGCTCCCGAGGCCTTCCAGGACGACCGTGTCCTCAACCTGTGGGGCTCCGGATGGCGGGCCGACGGCCGGGCCCTGCCCGCCATCAGCCCCGTCGACGGCAGGCCCGTCGCCGGCCCGCCCCGCCTGGACCGCGACACCGCGCACCAGGCCGTCCGCGCGTCGCTCGACCAGCACCGCGCCTGGCGGCACATCCCGCTCGAGGAGCGCCGCGCCCGCGTCGCGGCCACCCTCGACGCGCTCACCCAGCACCGCGAACTCCTCGCCCTGCTGCTCGTGTGGGAGATCGGCAAGCCCTGGCGGCTCGCCCAGGCGGACGTCGACCGGGCCATCGACGGAGTGCGCTGGTACGTCGACGGCATCGAGCCGATGCTCGCCGGCCGGGCCCCGCTGGACGGCCCGGTCTCCAACATCGCGAGCTGGAACTACCCGATGAGCGTGCTCGTTCACGCAATGCTGGTACAGGCCCTGGCGGGCAACGCGGTGATCGCCAAGACCCCGACCGACGGCGGCGTCGCATGTCTGACCCTGGCCTGTGCGCTTGCCGTCCGCGAGGGGCTCCCCGCCAGCCTCGTCAGCGGCAGCGGGGGCGAGCTGTCCCAGGCGCTGGTGCGGGCGCCGGAGATCGGCTGCGTCTCCTTCGTCGGTGGCCGCGACACCGGCGCCGCGGTGGCCACGGCCGTCGCCGACCTCGGCAAACGTCATGTACTGGAACAGGAGGGACTCAACACCTGGGGCATCTGGAACTTCTCCGACTGGGACGCGCTCGGCACGTTCGTCCCCAAGCTCTTCGACTACGGCAAGCAGCGCTGCACGGCGTATCCGCGCTTCGTCGTCCAGCGGCACCTCTTCGACGACTTTCTGGCGGCGTACCTCCCGGCGGTGCGCACGCTCAGGGTCGGCCACCCGCTCGCCGTGGAGAAGGCCGACGACCCGTATCCGCGGCTGGACTTCGGGCCGGTCATCAACGCCGCCAAGGCCAAGGAGCTGCGCGACCAGGTCGCCGAGGCCATCGACCGCGGCGCCGTCCCGCTGCACCGCGGCAGCGAGGCCGACGGCCGCTTCCTGCCCGGCCAGGACACCTCGGCGTACGTCCATCCGGTCACGCTCCTCGGCCCGCCACCGTCCTCGCCCCTGCACCACGCGGAACCGTTCGGCCCGGTCGACACCATCGTCCTGGTCGACACGGAGGCAGAGCTGCTGGCGGCGATGAACGCCTCCAACGGCGCGCTCGTCGCCACCCTGTCCACGGACGACGGGGCCACCTTCGACCGGCTGGCCCCGCAGATCCGAGCCTTCAAGGTGGGCCGCGGCAAGCCCCGCTCCCGCGGCGACCGCGACGAGCTGTTCGGCGGGTTCGGCGCCTCGTGGCGGGGCGCGTTCGTCGGGGGCGAGCTGCTGGTGCGGGCGGTGACCCAGGGCCCGGCGGGGGAGCGGCTGCCCGGGAACTTCCCGGACTACCACCTCATGCCCTGACGGTAGCGGCCCGATCGCTGCCGGTGACGCGTTCCCGGTCCGCTTCGGCGGCCCCGGAACGCGTCCCGGCGACCCGGATATGCAGGTGAAGGGCACTGCGAAAGCTTGGTATTGTTGTCCATGTCGCCGGGGCGAACACCCCAGTCAAGGCGGCAGACACCTTGTCCGGGTGGCGGAATGGCAGACGCGCTAGCTTGAGGTGCTAGTGCCCTTTATCGGGCGTGGGGGTTCAAGTCCCCCCTCGGACACTGACCGGATCGTGCGGGTCGAGCTGAGTCTCGGCCCGCACGAGCTGTTTTCCGGGGTTCTGCAGTGTCCGGGTTCTACAGTGCCCGGGGTTCTACGCCGGCTGAGGTCGCGGCTGTGCGCCGGCAGCCGGCAAGGTGAGGCTGCGGGTTCCCAGGCGGAACAGGACGTAGCTGGTGACGGCGACGGCGAGGTATCCGAGGAACAGGACCGGGTTCTTGGACTCGTAGGTGAGCAGGCCGTCGTTGGCGGAGTGGAGCAGGGCGACCAGCAGATAGCCGCCGACCAGGCCGGCGGTCAGCGTGACCTTCCCCCGTTTCTGCCAGCTGGTGAAGGCGAGTGCGCAGAGCAGACCCGTCCAGGCCAGGTGGCCGAAGGGTTCGGTGAGCCCGCGTCCGATCAGTGTGCTCTCGGCGGCCGTGATGCCGTCGGAGAGGGCCGCCTGCAATCCGTAGGACATCGACTCCAGCACGGCGAAGCCCAGGGCGGCGGCGAAGCCCAGGGCGACGCCGGAGCGGACGTCCAGGTATCGGCCGGTGAGGGCCATCGCGAGTACCGGCAGGAACTTCGCGAGTTCCTCGATGAACCCGACCACCAGGATCTCCGGACTGTTCAGGTCGCGGATGAACTCCGCGTCGAAGAACCCCCCGAGGGCCAGAGAGATGCCGCCGCCGAACAGGAACATGCCCAGCAGTACGGACGGCGGGACGCTGGTGGCGAATCCGGTCCTGGTGTGGGTGGCCATGGCGAACGCGAGCGGCGCCGCCGCGGCGCCGTAGAACAGGGCCGCCGGAACCACGGCCTCGTTGTCGGTCGTCAGCATGACGACCGACATCAGGACCGCCAGCACGGTCATCGACAGCCATGTCTGGAACCACGGCCGCTTGAAGAACTGAAGCCGATAGACGAATCCCCTGCGTTTCACCGTGACGGTGCGGTTCACCATGACGGTGGCCCTCCCGCGCTCGGGGCAGCGGCAAACGCTTCGTTGCTCCGCCGGAGTGAAGGCTCACGGCAGCCGTGCCCTCAGGACGCCTGTGCCTCCCGTCGGAACGCCCAGTCCATCCTCGGCTCGATCACGAAGCGGAAGATCCGCCGTACCGGGGGAGTGCACAGCACGGTCACCACCGTGGCGGCGACGAGGGTGGCGGCGATCTCGCCGAGCGGGCCGTGCACCCAGGCCGGGTCGTACCAGCCCCAGAACTTCGACCCCTGGGCGACGAAGCCGTGCAGCAGATAGCCGTACAGCGTGCCGGCGCCCAGTGCCGTGAACCACAGACGGCGGCCGGGCACCCAGGACAGGAAGCAGGCGACCAGGACCACAGAGCAGCCGAAGCCGGCCAGCGTCATCAGCGGCCCGCACCAGGCGGGTGCCCCCAACTCCTGGGCGCTGTCACGGTGGAAGAACCAGGCGCCGGTCATCCGCGGGGCCGCCCAGTACGACACGAGGAGCGCACCGGCCAGCACCGGCAGGGCCAGCGACCGCACCCGCCAGCACCGCACCAGCCGGAAGTGCTCGGGCCGCAGGCACAGGCCGAGCACGAAGTACGGCAGGAACTGCAGCACGCGCTGCAGATCGAGGTCGTTGCCGATGGACGGGGAGACGGTCGCCAGCATCGCGACGACGAGCGCGACCGGCAGCGGCCAGCGCGCGTTCTTCCAGAGCGGGGTGGTCAGCCGCCAGACGAACAACGCGATCAGGAACCAGGTCAGGTACAGGGGGTCCAGGAGGGTGATCGGCCGGTCCGGTACGCCGTCGGTCCAGCGGGTGTAGAGGGTGTACGCCGTCTCGAACACCACGTACGGCACGAGGACCCCGGTCACCAGGCGCTTGATCTTCGCCGGGCTCGCGTCGAAGCTGCGCGAGAAGTACCCGGAGATGACGATGAACGCCGGCATGTGGAAGGCGTAGACGAAGTTGTAGAGCGCCGTGACGGTCCGGCTGCCGTCCCGCAGGGGCTCCCAGGAATGCCCTATCGCCACCAGCACGATCGCCAGGTACTTCGCGTTGTCGAAGTACGCGTCGCGCTGTTTCGCCCGCCCTTGTTGCACGGCCCGCGGGGAACCTGTGCCCTCTGGGGAGCGTCTTGCCTGAGTTGCGGCTGAGGTCTGCGGATAGGACATCCCACGCGCCTCACCGGTTCTGCGCGGCGTAAACCCCCGGGACGGCGATCACTGCGCAGAGGCCCGGGAGGCCCCGCACGAGCGGGACCACCCGGGCCCTGGGTGCTGGGAGTGCCTTGAGTGCCCTGCGCGCTCGTCAGAGGTCGAACTCGTGCGGCGGCAGGTCCAGCGTGAAGCACGCCTCCCGCACGATGGCCTGCTCGGTCTTGTCGAAGTCGCCGTCGGCGCCGCCGATGACGATGCCGATCTGGATGACGGCACGGGCCTCGGCGGGCTTCTTCTTCGCCTTGGCGATCTCCTGCAGCACGCTGACCTTGCCGAAGGCGAAGTCGGCCGTCAGCTTGTTCAGGTTCTCCTCGAAGCGGCGGCGCAGATCGTCGGCCGGGAAGTTCTGCAGGACCTCGTTGGTGGAGATCAACTGGGCGACGCGCTGGCGCTCGGCCGGGTCGATGGTGCCGTCGGCGGCGGCGACCAGGGCGCACATCGCCATGCTGGCATCGCGGAAGGCGCCGCTCTTCAGGTCGTTCTTCTTCGCCACGAGCTGGGTCTGCATCGTCGATGCGGATTCCCTGATGCGGTCCCACAGGGCCATGAGAACTCCATGTCTTCGGGTGTCGTAAGAGATCTTCAAAGATCTACAGCAACGTAGAAACTAGTGGCGCGGCGGATAAGTTCCGGCTGCGGGCCGCGAAAAATGCCGTGCCCTGCCCGCCCCGGCTTCCCTACACTCGCCACGCACCGTGCGTCGCCGTGACGCGCGGGACGAGTGAGGAGGACGGCCGTGCGCTACTGCACCGATGTCGTCGTCCCCCGCTCGCGGTACGAGGTGATCCTCGTGTCCCCGTCCGTCCGGTGCCCGCTGCGCGGCCGGTACCGGATGCCCGCGACGAACGTCTGACGCGGCCCGCCGTCGTCAACTGCGCCCGCGAAAGGGCCCGTTCGCCGGGAATCGCGCTGCCCATCTTCGATCATCCGCACATCTACACATCCGCACATCCGCGATGATCACCGATCAGCAGAAAGGCCGACGGGCCGTGCGCACCGACACCCACCT
>NZ_JAFJSY010000021.1 GCF_019857225.1 Streptomyces plumbidurans | reverse complement strand
CAGAAAGGCCGACGGGCCGTGCGCACCGACACCCACCTCACGACCACCACCAACTCCACGACCACCACCAACTCCACGACCACCACCAACTCCACGACCATCACCAACGCCACGACCAACACCCTTGCCCTCGTCCGCAACCTCGGCATCCTCGCCCATGTCGACGCGGGCAAGACGACCGTCACCGAGCGGATCCTGTACGCCACCGGAACCACGCACCGGCGCGGCGAGGTCCACGACGGCACCACCGTCACCGACTACGACCCGCAGGAGCGCGACCGGGGCATCACCATCTTCGCCGCGGCCGTCAGCTGCACCTGGGACGGTCACCGGATCAATCTGATCGACACCCCGGGGCATGTGGACTTCGCCGACGAGGTCGAGCGCTCGCTGAGGGTGCTGGACGGCGCCGTCGCGGTGTTCGACGCCGTGGCGGGCGTGGAGCCGCAGAGCGAGTCGGTGTGGCGGCAGGCGGACCGGCACGGCGTGCCGCGGATCGCGTTCGTCAACAAGCTGGACCGCGCGGGTGCCGACCTCGATGCGGCGGTCGCCTCGATCCGGGAACGGCTCCATCCGGCGCCCCTGGTCGTGCAGTTGCCCATCGGCGCCGAGGACGCCTTCACAGGCGTCGTCGACCTCGTCCGCATGCGGGCGCTGGTGTGGGCCGACGGCGCCGACACGGCCGCCGAGGGTCCGGTGCCGGACGAGCTGCGCGAGGAGGCGCTCGGGCGTCGCCGGCTCCTTGAGGAGGCGGTGGCGGAGCTCAACACCCGTGCGCTGGAGGAGTTCTGCGCGCAGGGCTCCGTCTCCGAGCCGACGCTCGCCGCCGCCCTGCGCGAGGTGACGCGCACCGGCGACGGCGTGGTGGTGCTGTGCGGCTCGGCCTACCGCAACCGCGGGATCGAGCCGCTGCTGGACGCGGTGGTCGCGTATCTGCCCTCGCCGCTCGACGTGCCCGCGGTCCGGGGCACGTACGACGGTACGGAGCAGGAGCGAGCTGCCGATCCTCAAGTGCCGTTCGCCGCACTGGCGTTCAAGGTGAACGCGACCTCGACGGGACGGCTGACGTACCTGCGGGTCTATTCGGGAACGATCGGGAAGGGGGACGCCGTGTGGGACGCGGGCGCGCGCCGCGGCGAGCGGATCGGGCGGATCCTGCGGGTGCAGGCGGACCGGCACGCACAGGTGGACCGTGCGGTCGCCGGGGACATCGTCGCGGTCGTCGGGCTGAAGTCGGCCCGGGCCGGTTCGACGCTCTGCGCCCCCGGGGCCCCGCTCGTCCTCGAACCCCCGGGCGCCGCCGAGCCTGTGGTCTCCGTGGCCGTCGAGGCCCGCAGGGCCGGTGAGACCGACAAGCTGGCCTCGGCACTCGCGCGGCTGGTCGAGGAGGACCCCTCGCTGGTGGTACGGACGGACCCCGAGACCGGCCAGACGGTGCTGTCCGGGATGGGCGAACTCCATCTGGAGGTGGCGGCGGAGAAGCTCCGGTGCTCTCACGGCATCGAGGTCAACGTCGGCCGCCCCAGGGTCAGTTACCGCGAGACGGTCGGCCGCGGGGTGTCGGGGCTGGTCTTCCGGCACGTCAAACAGGACGGCGGGGCAGGGCAGTTCGCCCACGTCGTCCTCGATGTCGCGCCGCTCGGCGAGGAGCCCGAGGGGTTCGAGTTCCGCTCGGCCGTCGTCGGCGGGAGGGTGCCGCAGGAGTACGTCCGCGCGGTCGAGGCCGGCTGCCGGGACGCCCTCGCCGAGGGACCGCTCGGCGGGCACCCCGTGACCGGGCTACGGGTCACCCTCACCGACGGGGCGACCCATGTGAAGGACTCCTCGGAGACGGCCTTCCGCACGGCGGGCAGGCTCGGCCTCCGCGAAGCCCTGCGCGCCTGCGCGATGGTCCTGCTGGAGCCGGTCGCCGAGGTCACTGTCACCGTCCCCGAGGACGCCGTCGGCAGCGTCCTCGGCGACCTCGCCGCCCGCCGCGGCCGGGTCACCGGCTCGACCGCACGCGGCGGCGCAGCGGTCATCACGGCCACCGTGCCCCTGGCCGAACTCTTCGGCTACGCAACCCGATTGCGCAGCCGCACGCAGGGCCGCGGCACTTTCACGGCCCGGCCGGCCGGGTATGCGCCGGCGCCCGCTGCGGCATCGGTGCGGTGACCGGTCGCCGGGCATGACGCCGGCGCGGTGACCGGCAGGGTGGCCCCGTCCTCACGGCCGGGGCCACCCCCCCGCTCACGGGTACGACACCACCGTTGACGGCGTCGTCGACGTGCCCGATGTCGGTGAACCGGTCTCGTTGATGACGTGTTCGTACTGGCCCTGGCCGCCGAGCGAGACCACCAGCAGGTTGTGGAACTTCACGCCCGCGTTGTTCGGTGCGGCGAAGCCGTGGTGTTGGACGATCGTCGGGTCGACGTTGTAGTAGCAGTAACTGCCCAGCCCCCAGCCCTCGTGCGAGGTGACCGCGTCGCCCACCTTGTAGGCGGCGTAGCCCTTGACCGAGCCGTCCTGGACGGCGGCCTGGTTCGGGGCGTCGTAGGCCTTCTCGTTCTGGAAGAAGATCGTGCGGCCCCGCTGGCCGTTCCACTGCACGTCGTACTTGTTGAAGTGCTCGACGAACAGGCCGGTGCACAGCACGTCGTCGCCGTTGACGACGATGCCGTAGTCGGCCCGGTTGGTGTCCCAGCCCACCCCGGTGCCGTGGTCGGCACGCCACACCCAGGTGTGGTCGACGATGGTGTGCCGGCTGTTGATCACCATGCTGGTGGTGGCCTTGCCGGCGCCCGCTCCGCCGATGCGCACGAACACGTCCTGGACGGTGGTCGGGTTGGCGGAGTGGTCCGTGGAGGCGCCGCTGGGGCCGACCTCCAGCAGCGTCTCGGAGTTGACCGAACCGGCGTCGATGAGGAAGCCCGCGAGGCGCACGCCGTCGACGTCGGCCACGCGCACGGCCGTAACTCCGTTGTCGGGTACGAGAGTTGCGTACCCGAGGCCCAGCACCACGGTCCCCGCCCGGTTCACCTGGATGGGCTGGTCGAGGTGGTAGATACCCGGCGTCAGCAGCAGGTGAAGGCCCTGCTCCAGCGCCTGGTTGATGGTCGCCGCGCTGACGCCCGGCTGGGCGACGTAGAACTGCGACAGCGGCAGCGACGTACCCCTGGGCGTGCCGTTGCCCCAGGTCACCCCGCGGGCATCCGTCCGCTTCTCCGGCAGGAAGACGTTGTAGTCGCTGCCGTTGAGGTACAGGAAGGGCTTCTCGCGGGAGACCGGCGTGCTGTCGAGCGTGGTGTACGGCGGGTCGGGGAAGCTCTGCGCGGGGGCGCCCTCGACACCCGAGAACACCATGTTCCACACGCCGTTGAGCCAGCTGCCGATCGCGCTGTCGCGGGTGTACCACTGCTGCTGCGAGTACGGGCCGACCTGGCCGTCGATGCGGCTGTCGGCGATGTAGCCGCCGCTGGCCCAACCGTAGCCGGTGGGCGAGAGGTTGAGGCCGCCGCGCACATGCATACGGCGGAAGGGAGCCGCCTGCGCGACCGCCCACCGGTCCGTGCCGCTGACCGGGACCAGCGCGAGATTCTCCGCCGAACGCCAGAAGTTCTGCGTGGCGTTGCCGTTGAACCAGCCCGCGTCGACCGTGACGTCGCCGTTGATGGTCGTGTCGTCGGGGGAGAGACCGAGGCCCGCGATGGAGGTGTAGAAACCGAGTTGGGCGTTGAGACCGCTGTACGAGCCGGGCTTGAAGAGCAGGGCGTAGCGGCCGGTGCCGAACTGCGCCGTCTCCTGCTGCTTGAACACCTCGTCCAGCTTGGCCTGGATGCCGGGCGTGGACGGGTCGAAGACGATGACGTTCGGGCCGAGGTCGCCGCCGCCGGCCAGGAGGCGCGGCGTCTTCGCTCGTTTCTTCGGCTGGGGGGAGGCCGTGGCGCGCCCGGACAGGCCGAGGACGGCCGGTGCGGAGGCGGCTGCGGCGCCGAGGACGGTTCTACGGCCTATGTCAGGCAGAGACATGGGGCGGCTCTCCTGTTCATGAAGTGAACGGGGTGGGGGTTTGGGAGCGCTCTCTTGTCGGTGAATGCTTCAACTATCCGAACGATGGCGTCAAGGGGTAGGACCGGAGTTGCACAAGGGTTGCCGTACCCCTTGACTAGGCCATCTCTTGAGGTTTAACTCACGTCCTAAATTAAGCCATGAGTGCAATCCCTGAAGGGACACCGGGAGCCATGCGCAGCATCCGAGCCGCGGCCGTAGGCGCCGTCACCATGTCACTCGCCCTCGCCGCCACGGCATGCGGAGGCGGATCGTCGAGCGGTGGCGGTTCCAACGACTCGCCGAAAACGCTCACCTACTGGGCCTCCAACCAGGGCGCGAGCATCGCGATCGACAAGAAGGTCCTGCAGCCCGAACTCGACAAGTTCCAGAAGCAGACGGGCATCAAGGTCAAACTGGAGGTCGTCCCCTGGTCCGACCTGCTGAACCGGATCCTCACCGCGACCACCTCCGGCCAGGGCCCCGACGTCCTGAACATCGGCAACACCTGGAGCGCCTCCCTGCAGGCCACCGGTGCGCTGCTGCCGTGGGACGCCAAGAACTTCGGCAAGATCGGCGGCAAGGACCGCTTCGTCGACTCGGCCCTCGGCTCGACCGGCGCCGAGGGCAAGGACCCGGCGGCGGTCCCGCTGTACTCGATGGCCTACGCCCTCTACTACAACAAGGCGATCTTCGCCGACGCCGGCATCAGCAAGCCCCCGGCCACCTGGGCCGAGCTGATCGCGGACGGCAAGAAGATCAAGGCCAAGGGCAAGTCGCCGCTGGGCGCCGAGGGCGCCAACGTGTCGGAGAACATCCACCACGTCTTCGTCTTCGCCAAGCAGCACGGCGCCGACTTCTTCACCGCCGACGGCAAGCCCGACTTCACCAACCCCAAGGTCGTCGACGCGGTCAAGCAGTACGTCGACCTGATGGCCAAGGACAAGGTCATCCCGACCAACGACGCCGAGTACGCGCAGAACCAGTCGGTGAGCGACTTCGCCAAGGGCAAGCAGGCCATGCTGCTGTGGCAGTCGGCGGCGGCCAACCTCAAGTCGCAGGGCATGAGCCCGGACAAGTACGGCATCGCCCCCGTCCCCGTGCAGTCCGGCACCCCGGGCACCGGCGCCCAGACCAACTCGATGGTCGCGGGCATCAACCTCGCCGTCTTCAAGAACACCGACAACATCGACGGCGCCACCAAGTTCGTGAAGTTCATGACCAGTGACGCCGAGCAGAAGGTCCTCAACACGGCCTACAGCTCCATCCCGCCGGTCAAGGGCGCGCAGTCGGACGCCACCTTCAACTCCGCCTCCAACGCGGTCCTGAAGCAGACGCTCGCCACCAGCGCGGCCGCGCTGCCGCAGGTCGCCGACGAGTCGCAGTTCGAGACGGCGGTCGGTACGGCCGTCAAGGAACTGTTCGCCGACGCGGCCGCCGGGCGCGCGGTCACCACCGACTCGGTGAAGGCGAAGCTCGAGAAGGCCCAGCAGCAGATGCCGACGAAGTGAGCCCGATGACCACCACGACCCTCAAAGAGCCGGTGAGGGGAGACTCCACCGGGGCGGCGGCGCCCGAACAGCGCCGCCGCCCCGGGCGGATCCGCCGGATCGGACTGCCCTACCTGCTCCTGCTGCCCGCTCTGCTGCTCGAACTCCTGGTCCACCTGGTGCCGATGGTCATCGGCATCGTGATGAGCTTCAAGGAGCTCACCCAGTTCTACATCCGCGACTGGGGCACCGCGCCCTGGACGGGCTTCGGCAACTACAAGGTGTCGGTGGACTTCGACGCCCCGGTCGGCAAGGCCCTGCTGCACTCCTTCTTCGTCACCGTCGGCTTCACCCTCCTGTCGGTCGGCCTGTGCTGGCTGATCGGCACGACGGCGGCGATCTACATGCAGGACAACTTCCGCGGCCGCGGTCTGCTGCGGGCCCTGTTCCTGGTGCCGTACGCCCTGCCGGTCTACGCGGCCGTCATCACCTGGGTGTTCATGTTCCAGCACGACAACGGCCTGGTGAACCACGTCCTGCACGACCAGCTGCACATCACCGACAAGCGGTCGTTCTGGCTGATCGGCGACAACAGCTTCTGGGCGCTGCTGATCACGCACGTCTGGAAGGGCTGGCCGTTCGCCTTCCTCATCGTCATGGCCGGACTGCAGAACATCCCCAAGGAGCTGTACGAGGCAGCCGCGTTGGACGGGGCGGGCATGCTGCAGCAGATCCGCCGCATCACCCTGCCGTCGCTGCGGCCGGTCAACCAGGTACTGGTCCTGGTGCTGTTCCTGTGGACGTTCAACGACTTCAACACGCCGTACGTCCTGTTCGGCAAGGCCGCCCCCGAGGCCGCGGACCTCATCTCGGTCCACATCTACCAGGCGTCCTTCGTCACCTGGAACTTCGGCACCGGCTCCGCGATGTCCGTGCTCCTGCTGCTGTTCCTGCTGGTCGTGACCGGCGTGTACCTGGTGTTCACCTCACGCGGACGGAGGACCGGCGATGTCTGACGCCCACGTGTCCAAGTCGCCCATGGCGCCGCCGAGTTCCTTCCTGTGGTCCCGGCGGATCTTCCTGACCCTGCTCACCGGCTTCGTGCTGATCCCGGTGTACGTCATGATCTCCAGCTCGCTGAAGCCCCTCGCGGACGTCACGGGCCAGTTCCGCTGGGTGCCCAGCGGTCTGACGATCCGGCCGTACATCGACATCTGGTCGACCGTCCCGCTCGCGAAGTACTTCATGAACTCGCTGATCGTGTCGGTCTCGGCGACCGTGTGCTCGGTGGTGGTCGCGGTGTTCGCCGCCTACGCCGTCAGCCGCTACAACTTCCGCGGCAAGCGCGTCTTCACGGTCACCGTCCTGTCCACCCAGATGTTCCCGGGCATCCTCTTCCTGCTCCCGCTGTTCCTCCTCTACGTCAACATCGGCAACGCCACGGGCATCGCCCTGTTCGGCTCGCGCGGCGGCCTGATCCTCACCTACCTCACCTTCTCCCTCCCCTTCTCGATCTGGATGCTGATCGGGTACTTCGACTCGGTGCCGCGCGACCTGGACGAGGCGGCTCTGGTGGACGGCTGCGGGCCGCTGGGCGCGCTGTTCCGGATCGTCGTACCGGCCGCGATCCCCGGCATCGTCGCCGTCGCCGTCTACGCCTTCATGACCGCCTGGGGCGAGGTGCTGTTCGCCTCCGTCATGACCAACGACGCCACCCGCACCCTGGCCGTCGGCCTCCAGGGCTACTCCACGCTCAACGACGTCTACTGGAACCAGATCATGGCCGCCTCGCTGGTCGTCAGCGTGCCCGTGGTGGCCGGCTTCCTGCTGCTGCAGCGCTATCTCGTCGCCGGGCTGACCGCAGGAGCCGTCAAGTGACCAACTCCCCCCGCATCGAAAGGACTTCCGTGTCCGACCGCATCGACCTCGCCGCCTTCCCGAACGACTTCCTGTGGGGCACGGCCACAGCCGCGTACCAGGTCGAGGGAGCCGTCGCGGAGGACGGCAGGTCCCCGTCGATCTGGGACACCTTCTCCCACACGCCCGGAAAGGTCGCGGCCAACGACAACGGCGACGTCGCCTGCGACCACTACCACCGCTGGCGCGAGGACATCGGTCTGATGCGTCAACTGGGCACCAACGCCTACCGGTTGTCGATCGCCTGGCCACGAGTGATGCCCGGCGGCGACGGCCCGGTCAACCCCAAGGGCCTCGCCTTCTACGACGAGTTGATCGACGCCCTGCTGGAGGCGGACATCACCCCGTCCGTCACCCTCTACCACTGGGACCTCCCGCAGGCACTCCAGGATCGCGGCGGCTGGCCCGAGCGCGAAACCGCCCTCGCGTTCGCCGAGTACGCCTCGGTCGTCGCCGAGCGCCTCGGCGACCGCGTCTCGCACTGGGCCACGCTCAACGAGCCCCTGTGCTCGGCCTGGATCGGCCACCTGGAGGGCAGGATGGCCCCGGGCCTGACCGACCTGACGGCCGCCGTCCGGGCCTCGTACCACCTCCTGCTGGGCCACGGCCTGGCCGTCGAGGCGATCCGCGCCGCCGCCCCCTCGGCGCAGATCGGCATCGTCACCAACCTCTCCACCGTGCACGCCGCCACCGACCGCGACGAGGACGTCGCGGCCGCCCGCCGGCAGGATGGCCACGTCAACCGCTGGTGGCTCGACCCGGTCTACGGCCGCGGCTTCCCGGCCGACATGCGCGAGGTGTACGGCGTCGAACTCCCGGAGCAGGAAGGCGACTTGGCGAAGATCGCCGCCCCGCTCGACTGGCACGGCCTGAACTACTACATGCCGGCCACCGTCGCCGACGACCCCTCGGCCCCGGCACCCCACGTCCGCTCCGTGCGCCGCCTCGGCGTCCCGCGCACCGGCATGGACTGGGAGGTCGACGCGAGCGGCATGGAGACGTTGCTGCTGCGCCTCACCGAGGAGTACGGCGTCCGCCGCCTGTACGTCACCGAGAACGGCTCCGCCTACCCCGACGTCGTACGCCCCGACGGCACCGTCGACGACCCGGAGCGCCAGGACTACCTGGAGCGCCACCTCGCCGCCTGCGCCTCGGCCGTCCGCAAGGGCGCCCCCCTGGCGGGCTACTTCGCCTGGTCCCTGCTGGACAACTTCGAGTGGGCATACGGCTACGACAAGCGCTTCGGCCTCGTCCACGTCGACTACAAGACCCAGAAGCGCACCATCAAGGGCACCGGCCACCGCTACGCGGACATCGTCCGCACCCACCGAAACCGGGCGCGGCGGGCGGCCTGACACAGACGGCGGTGGGCGCAGGATTTTTAGGGGAGCTTGCGCCCACCGCACCCCCCGGGGAGCCACTCCGTGACCAGAGCGGGTGAAGCGGCAGTTCAGGCATCACTTCGACTGTCCAGGTAACCTCTCACTCATCGTCATTGCGGCCCGACGGGCTTCCGCTCCGCCTCGGTGGAGTCTCGAAGGACATGCCCCCACCCGCACGAGTCATTTCGTGCTGCCCGGGGGAAGGTCTTGCTGTTCCGCGCGTCCGCGAAAACGATCGCCGCCATGGCGCTCGACAGTTCGCTGTACCTCCACCTCACCGAGCAGTTCTCCCACCTGCACGGCTACCAGCCGAGTCCTTCGGAGGCCCGGTCCTGGGAGCGGAGCGTTCCCACGCTGACCGCCGCGCTCATCGACGCGGGTCTCGGTGACGTGGAGGTGATGCTCGAGTACGCGCTCCCCATGAACAGCAAGCGAGCCGACGCGATTCTCGCCGGCGTCCATCCGCGCACAGGCGCCCCCTCCTACGTCGTGGTGGAGCTCAAGCAGTGGAGCGATGTCGTACCGGACGAGGACGATCCGGTGCTCTGCCACGTCGTCTCCTACGCCCAGCCGGTCCTCAACCCCATCGAGCAGGTGCGCCGCTACTGCGAGTACCTCGTCAACTTCAACGGCGCGGTCGCCGACCATCCTGAACGGGTCGCCGGTGTGGCGTTCCTGCACAACGCGACCGAGTTCGACGTGGGCGCTCTGCGCGAGATCGAGTCCGACGAATGGGGCCAGTTGTTCGCGGGCGACAGCCGTGGCGGGTTCATGGACTACCTCCGCTCCCGGCTCAGCCCCGCACATCCGGGCGCCGCTGCCGCTGACGCGCTGCTTGCTGGCAAGACGGTCCCGTCAACGCAGTTGATGGCCGTCGCGGCCCAGGAAGTCCGCGAGCGTGAGCAGTTCGTGCTCCTCGACGAGCAGCAGGTCGCCTACCGCAAGGTGCTCAACGCGGTACGCAGGGCCCAGCGGTCCGACCACAAGGAGGTGGTGGTCATCACCGGTGGTCCCGGTACCGGCAAGAGCGTGATCGCGCTCTCGCTGCTGGGCGAGTTGTACCGGCGGGGCATCCCGGCCCTGCACGCGACCGGATCCCAGTCCTTCACCAAGACGATGCGCAAGGTCGCGGGCGCGCGCAAGCGCGAAGTGCAGGACCTCTTCAAGTACTTCAACAGCTTCATGGCGACGGAGAAGAACAGCCTCGACGTGCTGGTCTGCGACGAGGCCCACCGTATCCGTGAGACGTCCGCCAACCGCTACACGCCTGCCGCACGGCGGACCGGCAAGCGGCAGATCGACGAGTTGATGGACGTGGCCAAGGTGCCCGTCTTCCTGCTCGACGAGCACCAGGTCGTGCGCCCGGGTGAGATGGGCACGGTGGAGGACATCCGGGCCGCAGCCGCGCGCAGAGGGCTGAACTGCCCGGTCGTCAGGCTCGAGAGCCAGTTCCGCTGCGGTGGCAGCGACGCCTACCTGCGCTGGGTGGTGCGGCTTCTGGGCCTGGAGCCGGGTGGCCCGGTCGGATGGGACCCGGACGACCGCATGCAACTCCTGCTGGCCGACAGCCCGGAGCAGATGGAGAGCTTCCTGGACGGCTGCCGCGGCCGGGGCTACAGCGCTCGTATGTCGGCCGGTTACTGCTGGCCGTGGTCGCCGGAGCCCAAGCCGGGACAGCCGCTGCCGGCCGATGTGCGGATCGGCGACTGGGCGCGCCCCTGGAACCTGCGCGGCGAACGCTCCGTCTCGGGCGCACCGCCGTCCGCCCTGTGGGCCACGGACCCGGCGGGCTTCGGCCAGGTCGGCTGCGTCTACACCGCCCAGGGCTTCGAGTACGACTGGTCCGGCGTCATCATCGGCCCCGATCTGGTGTGGCGCGGCGACCGCTGGGTGACGGACCGAACCGCGTCCAAGGACCCGGTGTTCAAGCGTTCCACGCCCGACGCCGACGTGGACCGTCTGATCCGCAACACCTACAAGGTGCTGCTGACCCGCGGGATGGTCGGCACGGTCGTGTACTCCACGGATCCGGAGACCCAGGAGAAACTGCGGGAATTGATCGGTGTTGAGCGAAGCGCGACCGTCATGGCGTGATCGGCCGGCTGGATCCGCAGCTTTTGCGTCAACTTGCCTTCGTAGAAGCATGAGTTGACGGGAGAAGCTCGTACGAGCCACCGGGCTCCCTAAGATCACCCCTACCAATTGCGGCCCGACGGGCTTCCCCCACGCGAGGACACGCCCCCACCCGCACGAGTCACTCGTGCCCTGGGGGAACCACCTCGTGTCCATGCTCCTGCTGAGGCTGTCCGCGCAGGACCTGCTCACCCTGAACGCAAGGCGCCGGATGGTGCCCCACCTCGCCGCTCGGTGGCAGCACTTCCGGGAGACCGAAGCCTCGCTCTCCGAGCGGACCGCCTGGGCGGAAAGCCTGGTCGAACTGGCCAAGGACCTCATCGAGGCCGGTCGCGGCAACGTGGAGATGATCGTCGAATGTGCCCCGACCGTCGACGAAGCCGAGAACCCCCGTGACCAGCGCCTCATCGACGTGGTGCTGGCCGGTCACCACCCCGAGACCTACCGTCCGTCGTTCCAGCTCGTGGAGCTGAAACGCTGGTCCACGGTCACGAGGGTCGAGCAGGCCACCGCCGAACTGGTCCATGTGCCGGGCATCTTCGAGCCGAAACGACACCCCGCCCTGCAGCTGCGCGAGTACTTCGAGCTCTTCACGAGCGACAAGGGGCCGCTGGCAGGGCACCTCATCGAATGCGGCGGGTTCACCTATCTCCACAACGCCACGGAGGAGTCGGTACGGCCGCTGCTTGCCGTGGAAGCACCCATGGGCCCCTACGCGCGCACCTACACCAAGGACCGACGCGACCGGCTGCTCACCGACTTACGCACGCACTTCGCGGAAGCGGGCGCCGACTCGGCGGCCGAACTCTTGCTGAAAGGCATGAACCTCCGCAACACACCGCTCCTCGACGCGATGATCAAGTCGCGCGGCGAGGACACCGTGTTTCAACTGCGCGGAAAGCAGAAGGAGGTGGCCGAGGACGTACTGGGCAGGGCGTCGCTCATCCTCGGTGACCCGGACCAGCCGAGCCTCATGGCGGACGACCGCCGCGCCGTGTTCATCGTCACGGGTGGAGCGGGCACGGGAAAGAGCGCCGTTGGACTGGAGCTCAAGGCGGAGTTCGAAGCCGACGGACGGACCGTCAAGTACGCGAGCGGCAGCAGAGCCTTCAACGGGGCGCTTCAAGAGCACGTCGGCTACGGCGACAAGGCGTTCAAGGAGAGTTTCACCTACTTCAGCAACTTCGTCGCGCCCCCCGATCCGCCGCTCGATGTCCTCATCTGCGACGAGGCCCACCGCCTGCGGGACCGCACCACCAACCGCTACCTGCCCGCCGAGCAGCAGGGAACGAAGCCTCAGGTGGACGAGCTGCTGGACGCCGCCCGTCTCACGGTGTTCTTCCTCGACGGCAGCCAGACGGTGCGTCCGAACGAGGTGGGCACCGTCGACCTGATCGAGAACGCCGCCAAGGCCCGCGGCATCGTGCCGGCCCGCCACGCACTCACCGCCCAGTACCGCTGCGGGGGAAGCGACGGCTACGTGCACTGGGTACGGAACGTTCTGGGGCTGACGGGAGAGGCACCGGGACCGTGGACCCCGGACGGGCTGATGCACGTGGAGGTCGCCGACAGCCCGGAGGAACTGGAACGGATCATCAGGACGGAGGCCGAGGCCGGCGCCTCCGCCCGCATGGTCGCCGGCTTCTGCTGGCCCTGGACCAAGCCGCAGGGCAAGGGCAAGGAGAGATGGCTGGAGGCCGACGTACGCATCGGCGACTGGCACCGGCCCTGGAACGCCGACAGCACGAGCTGGTGCGAGAACGGAACGGTGCCTCCCTCGAGGATCTGGTCGGTGGACCCGGCCGGGATCAACCAGATCGGCTGCGTCTACACCGCCCAGGGCCTGGAGTGGGACTGGTGCGGTGTGATCATGGGCGAGGACATGGTGCGCCGCGACGGCCGCTGGGTCTTCCGGCGCGGCAAGACCCGCAAGGACCCGGAGACAGGGGTCAAGCGTGTCGCGGTGCCCGGTTCCTTCGACCCGAGACTGCGGTGGAAGAGCCTGAGTGAGGAGGACTTCGCGCGGTGCGTCCGGCACGCGTACCACGTCCTCATGACGCGGGCGAGCCGTGCGACGGTCCTGTACTCCACGGACGAGGAGACACAGGCGTACCTCAAAGAAGTCGTCGGTGACGTGCACATACACGGCCTGCGACCCACGTGGGACAACCTCCCGGCAGTGGCCAGGGTCCCTCATCTCCCCCGCCCGACGGGGAAGCGCAGACGTTCACGCAACCGCAGGAAGAAGCAGAACCAGAGCCCTGCCGACCAGCGGCCGCTCTTCTGAGGAGGTCTGAGGAGAGTGGCGGGCGTTCCCGGGCCCGCCACATGCCTGCCTCAGACGAGCAGGTGCGCTGCCGCCGCCAGCACCTCCAACACCAGGTTGGAGACGATTCCGGCGGCGGCGCCGACGAGGATCTCGCGGATCCAGCGACGACGCGCAGGCTTGTACTCGACCGGTTCCATGAAGGGCCACTCCAGGTTGTGAGTTCGGAATGGCAGGGATCGCCCTACCGGGCATCCGCCCTCACCGAAGTGAGGTCCACGCGGTGGATTCACCATCCGTCACTCACGACCAGCGAACTGGCCCGCGGCTCCGCCTCGTACCCTCCGGGAAGGTGCGCAGCGAGGGACAAGCGTAGCGCACGGTTCGGGCGAGGAATCGGATTAACTTCTGGTCGGCGGACGGGAGTTGGTGCCTGCGATCCGCTCGGTGACGTGGCTGGGCCTCCCGGCGAGGCGGTGCGCGCGTCGTGAAGGGGTGCGTGCCCGCGGTGACGTGGGCGAATGTCGCGTATGCACTTCCTTCACGGGGGCTCCTCATGTCGGTGCCAGCCACTAGGATCTACTCACCTGGGGGTTTTCGCCCTCGCCTGACGGGTAGCTCCTGAAGCTCCCGGTCAGGCGGGTGAACGTTTCGACGAGCGGGGATGGCAGCAGATGCGGGAAGGCGGCCGGTGGACGACGGTCACCGAGTCGGAGTTCGTCCATGAGCGCCGCGGCCTGGAGGCGATCCGGGAGAAGCTGCCGGACTCCGACCCCTGGCGTGCCTGGTCGAACTTCACCTTCACCGCGAACACCGGGCACGTGCGCGAGGTGGACCTGCTGGTCGTCGCCCCCGGCGGCGTCTGCATGATCGAGCTGAAGGACTGGCACGGCTCGGTCACCTCCGAGAACGGCACCTGGGTGCAGACCACGCCCGGCGGCAGACGCCGCACGCACGGCAACCCGCTGCACCTGGTCAACCGCAAGGCCAAGGAGCTGGCCGGCCTGCTCGCGCTCCCCGGCCACAAGCGTGTCTGGGTCGCCGAGGCCGTGTGCTTCACCGACAACAGTCTGCGCGTACGGCTGCCGGCGCACGACCAGAACGGCGTCTACACCGTCCACCAGCTGGTCGAGATGCTCAAGCAGCCCCCGCGCGACGAGCGGCGCCGCATCACCGCGATCGGCTCGCGCGAGATCGAGGCGGCCCTCAAGAACATCGGCATCCGCAAGAGCGACGCGCAGTACAAGGTCGGCCCCTACGAGCTGGAGCGCAAGTCCTTCGATTCCGGGCCCACCTGGGCGGATTACCTGGCCCGCCACAGTGACCTGCCCGAGGCCGCTCGCGTCCGCATCTACCTCAGCGAACGCGGCTCGGACGCGACCCTGCGCCAGTCCGTCGAGAACGCCGCCCGGCGCGAGGCCGCAGTCCTGGGCCGCTTCAAGCACCCGGGTGTGGTCGAGCTCAAGCAGTACTTCCCCTCCGGGCATGCCGCCGGACCCGCACTGATCTTCGACTACCACCCGGCCACGCTCAAACTGGACGAGTACCTGGTCCAGTACGGCGAGAAGCTGGACATCCTCGGCAGGATGGCCCTGGTCCGCCAGCTCGCCGAGACCATGCGCTCCGCGCACTCCAGCCGCATCCACCACCGCGCGCTGGCCGCCCGCTCCGTGCACGTCGTCCCCCGGCGGCGCGGCGGGAAGGGACAGGCCGTGGGGGACGAGGCCGCCTGGCTCACCCCGCAGCTGCAGATCTCCGACTGGCAGATCGCCACCCAGCGCAGCGGCGACTCCTCCCAGGGCATGACCCGCTTCGCGCCGACCGCCCTGTCCGCCATGCACCTGGCCGACGACGCGGACGCCTACCTCGCGCCGGAACTCACAGCCCCCCGCCCCGACCCGGTCTACCTCGACGTCTACGGACTCGGCGTCCTCACCTACCTCCTCGTCACCGGCAAGGCACCCGCAGCCAGCCAGGCCGAACTGCTGGCCCGGCTGGAAGCTGGCGAGGGCCTGCGCCCCAGCTCCCTGGTGGACGGGCTCTCGGAGGACGTCGACGACCTCGTGCAAGCCGCCACCGCCTACCGGCCGGGCCAGCGGCTCTCCAGCGTGGACGAATTCCTGGAGCTGCTGGAGGTCGTCGAGGACTCCCTGACCTCCCCGGCCCCGTCCGCCACCGGCACCGACGGTCCGGGCGAGGAGGACGAGGCCCCCGCCGACAAGGACCCGCTGGAGGCCGTCGCCGGTGACGTGCTGGCCGGCCGCTGGGAGATCCGCCGCCGCCTCGGCACCGGCTCCACCAGCCGCGCCTTCCTCGTCCGCGACCTGGAGGCCGAGGCCCGCAAGAACCGCCCGCTGGCCGTGCTCAAGGTCGCCCTCTCCGACAACCGCGGCGAGATCCTGGCCCGCGAGGCCGAGGCCATGGGCCGCCTGCGCCCCCACTCCGGCATCATCCGCCTTGTAGAACCCGAGCCACTGCACATCGGCGGCCGTACGGTCCTGGTACTGGAGTACGTCGGCGACGAGCGCGACGACAACGGCCAGAACGGCCAGGCCACCGAGGCCGCACCCCGCCCACGCCGCCGCGAGGAGACCGTCGCCCGCCAGCTCCGCGAGAACGGCCGCCTACAGGTGGACCAGCTGGAGGCGTACGGCGACTACCTCTTCGGCGCCGTCGACTTCCTGGAGGGCGAGGGCGTCTGGCACCGCGACATCAAGCCGGACAACATCGCCATCCGCATCCGCCCCAACCGCACCCGCGAACTCGTCCTCATCGACTTCTCCCTCGCCGGCTACCCCGCGAAGAACACCGACGCGGGCACCGACGGCTACCTCGACCCCTTCGTCGACACCATCACCCGCGGCTCCTACGACTCCCACGCCGAGCGGTACGCCGTCGCCGTCACCCTGCACCAGATGGCCTCGGGCGAGCTGCCCAAGTGGGGCGACGGCAGCGTCCTGCCGCGCATGACCGATGCGAAGGAATGGCCGTGCCCGACGATCGCGGCCGAGGCCTTCGACCCGGCCGTACGGGACGGACTGGTCGCCTTCTTCCAGAAGGCCCTGCACCGCGACGCGGCCAAGCGGTACCCCGAGCTGAAGCCGATGCGGGACGCCTGGCGCAAGGTCTTCCTCGACGCCTCGCAGACGGTCCCGTCCAGCCACCGCACCCGCGCGTCGGCCCCCGCGGCCACGACCGATGGCGCCCCTGCCGAGGGTGCCGCCGCAGCGGCCATCGCCGACGCCGAGCCGGAGACCGCCGAGCAGCAGCGCGACCGGCTCGCCGCCGAAGTCACCCGCGACACCCCGCTGACCGTCTCCGGCCTCACGCCCGCCGCCCAGTCGTTCCTGTACGGCCTGGGCATCACGACGGTCGGTGAACTGCTCGACTACAGCCGCCGCAAGCTCGTCAACGCCCCCGGCCTGGGCGCCAAGACCCGCAATGAGGTCCAGAAGCGGCAGCGCGAGTGGGGCGAGCGGCTGCGCGAGATCCCCGTCTCGCCGCTGACGCCCAAGGGCCGGGCGGAGGCCAAGGAGGAGCTGGAACAGCTCACAGCCGCCGAGTCGGCCCTGGTGGGCAAGCTCGCGACGGGCGAATCGGCGAGCGCACTGCCCGCCCGCACCCTCCGCTCGGTCAGCCTCGACACCCTCGCCACCGTCTTCGTACCCGCCGTCAACAACAACGGTTCCAACCGCAACAAGGCGGAGATGGTACGGCTGTTGCTGCGCCTGCCCGACGAGCAGGGCGTCCTGCCGGACATCGGCGTCTGGCCGAAGCAGAAGGACGTCGCGGACGCGCTCGGGCTGAGCCACGGCCGTATCCCGCAGATGCTCAAGGACGAGCGCAAGCGCTGGAAGGCCGAGCCCGCCGTGCAGGCGCTGCGCGCGGAGATTATCGACCTGCTGGTGAGCATGGGGCGGGTCGCCTCGGCCGTCGAGATCGCGGACGCGCTGGCGGTACGGCGCGGCACGCACCTCGCGGGGCGCGAGCAGCGGCGCGCGATGGCGTTGGCGGCCGTACGGGCCGTGGTCGAGGTGGAACAACTCGTGCCCCAGGAGGCCGAGTTCCAGCACCAGGCGAACCGCAAGGCGACGGACGAGTCCCTGGGCGCGGGCCTGCTCGCGCTCGACGTACGGGAGACCGACGGCCCGGACACCCCGACCGCGCCAGGGTTGCTGGAGTACGCGACGCGTCTGGGTCGTACGGCGGACCGGCTGGCCAAGCTGGACACCTTGCCAACGGCGGCCACTGTGCTGGCCGAGCTGGGAGCGTTGACGGTGCCGCCCGGGGCGGTCAACTGGGACGAGCGACGGATGGTGGAGCTGGCGGCTGCGGCGTCGGTGAACGCTGCGGCCACTCCGCGCCTGGAGATCTATCCGCGCGACCTGCCGCTGGTACGGGCGCTGCGGCTCACGCAGGCGGGCCTGGTACGCCCGGTCCAGGGGATGCCCGAGGGCCTGCAGCCCGGCCTGACGGTCGAGACCGTGCACGAGCGGGTCCGCGCACGCTTCCCGGAGATGGTCGTCCCCGACGGCCACGGCGGCACGACCCACGAACTGCCCACCGGCGGCCCGCTCACCAAGGCGTTGCGCGACGCCGGCTTCGAACTGTCGCTGAGCATGCACGAACGCGACGGCGTCCTGCGCTACCTCTCGACCCGCGTCGACGACGCCTCCAGCTACCTCACCACGGGAGCGTGGCGGCAGTCGACCCGTACGGGCGCGGTGACGCGGTACGCGGACGACCCTCAACTCGCGGGCGCGGTACGGGCGGAGGAGCGGTTGCTCGCGTCGGCGCGTCGGGACGGGTACCGGGTGCTGACCGTACGGCAGCAGTTGGTACGGGACGCGGTGCGGGAGTTGGGCGCGGAACGGCTGGGCGCGGAGGCGGTGTCGGTGACCGAGCTGTTCCTGGAGGCCCTGCACGCGCAGGTCACTCCGGGCACGAAGCCCACCTGGGAGACCTTGCTCAAGGCGGACGCGGCTCAGCCAGGCTCGACGAGGGCGGTGCGGTTCGCTGAGTATGTGCGAACCGCGTGGGGCACTGTGGAGCCCCGCATCGCGGAGCTGCTGCGCAAGGGTGGCGACTCTGGCAGAGCTGTCATTCCCGTACTGCTGACGGAGGCTGGGGTGTTCGCGCGGTACGACGCGATGGGAGTCCTGGACCGGCTGGCGTCAGCAGCCCGGCAGGGCGGGCGGGGGCTGTGGCTCTTGGTTCCGCAGAGCGACCCCACGCGTGAGCCCCGGCTGGGGCAGGTGGCTGTGCCGTACCAGGCCGGCCTGGGGGAGTGGATTCAGCTTCCGGACACGTGGGTCGAGAACGCCCACCGTGGATCCGGCAAGGATGCGGCTAGCGCACGTACCAGTGCCCATGCCAGTGGTGTCGAGGGAGAAGCGAAATGATCGACCGCAAGGCTCTGTTGGACGACCTCAAGCAGCAGGTCAAGGCGGTCGAGGCGGACCTCGCACGACAGGTGAAAGCACTGCCGGAGGTCAGCGCGCGACTGCGGTCCGAGTACGACCAGGCCCGCAAGCTTGGACGTACGGCGGCGACGTGGACGTCCTGGCTGGACGAGCGGGTCACGCAGGTCGCGGTCG
Source organism: Streptomyces plumbidurans (assembly GCF_019857225.1). Taxonomy (GTDB): domain Bacteria; phylum Actinomycetota; class Actinomycetes; order Streptomycetales; family Streptomycetaceae; genus Streptomyces; species Streptomyces plumbidurans. The sequence continues at coordinate 58,462 of NZ_JAFJSY010000021.1, read as the reverse complement.
CGTGGGTGCTGGGGACCGTGTTCGTACGGTTCTGCGAGGACAACCGGCTGATCCCGGAGCCGTACCTGACGGGACCGGACGCCGACCGTCGGGAGCTGGCGGAGTCGCGGTACGAGGCGTACGTGGACTCGGACGAGGACCCGACGTATCGCGGGTGGCTGGAGAAGGCGTTCGAGAAGCTGGGGCAGGGGCAGGCCGGACGGCTGCTCTTTGATAAGCGGCACAACCCGCTGTATCAGGTGCCGCTGTCGCATGACGGTGCGCGGGAACTGGTCGAGTTCTGGCGGGGGCGGGACGAGTCGGGCGTTCTCGTCCACGACTTCACCGACCCGCTGAACGAGGACGGTACGGAGGGGTGGGACACGCGGTTCCTGGGCGACCTGTACCAGGACCTGAGCGAGGCGGCGCGCAAGACGTATGCGCTGCTGCAGACCCCGGAGTTCGTGGAGGAGTTCATCCTCGACCGCACGATGAACCCGGCGGTGCGGGAGTTCGGCTACGAGGACCTGAAGATGATCGACCCTACATGTGGGTCGGGGCACTTTGTCCTGGGGGCGTTCCGGCGGCTCGTGCGGTTGTGGGCGGCAGGGCAGCCGGGGCGGGACGTGCACGAGCGGGTACGGGCTGCGCTGGACTCTGTCCACGGGGTGGATATCAACCCGTTTGCGGTGGCTATTGCTCGGTTCCGGTTGTTGGTGGCGGCTATGGCGGCTAGTGGGGTGCGGACGCTGGGGGAGACGGCGAAGTTTGAGTGGCCGATCCACTTGGCAGTGGGGGACTCGCTCATCAAGGCTCGGCAATTGGAATTGGTGCTAGCGCTAGACGGTGAAGAAAAGGTAGCAGGTGACCCGCTGGCCTCCTTCGCATACCTCACGGAAGATGTGCAGGAAGAACCTCAAATCCTTGAGGAGGGTCGGTACCACCTCGTTGTGGGGAATCCCCCCTATGTCACGGTTAAGGATAAAAAGCTCAATGAGCTTTACCGTGAGCTGTACAGTGCTTGTTCAGGCACTTATGCGCTTTCCGTTCCGTTCGCCCAGCGATTCTTCGAGCTTGCTAAAAGAGGGGGAGCGGATGGGTTCGGTTATGGTTTTGTTGGGCAGATCACGGCAAGTTCCTTCATGAAGCGAGAATTCGGGACTAGGCTAATCGAAGAGTATTTTGCCCGTAACGTCGAGCTCACTGAGGTGATTGACACATCGGGTGCCTATATTCCCGGACACGGAACACCAACTGTGATTCTGGTTGGGAAGCGCCGGGCGGGTCGCATGCGTTCCGCAACTGTTCGGGCTGTCCGCGGGATTCAGGGAGAGCCCTCTGCCCCTCGGATCGGGCGAGAGGGTTTGGTCTGGAGTGCCATTGTCAGGCAGGTCGATCAGCCGGGCACGGTGAGCAGGTGGGTTGCTGTCGAGGACCTAGATCGTGAACACTATTTTGGTAAGCATCCGTGGGTTCTGTCAGATGGCGGAATCGAAGTCATGGGGCAAATGGCCAAGGCTGGCGACCGCTCACTCAAGTCCATTATTGAGCCGCCTATTGGGCGTGCTATTCGAGCTGGGGCGGACGAGGCGTACCTTCGCCCTTCCCGTAGAACTTATAGGACGGTTACTGGTCCAGAAGGCCTCCGACCTCTGATGGTTGGCGAAGTGGTGCGAGACTGGGACGCTAATCCGACCGAATCAATCTGGTACCCTTATGCTCCAAATATTGACACGCGGTCTCTAGAAGTAGATTTGTGGCCACTTCGGCGAGTTCTAGAAGCCCGTCGTACCTTCCAAGGTGACATGGCTGCAGCTGGCCTGCGGTGGTGGGATTATATGCAGTACACGGCTTCTGCGTATCGTACTCCGCTTTCCATTTCGTTCTCCTTTGTTGCTACACATAATCACTTCGTGCTGGATCGGGGGGGCCGGGTATTTAATCGGTCTGCGCCAGTCATCAAGCTTGCTACCGACGCTACCGAGAAAGATTATCTGCGTGTTGTCGGAATCCTAAACTCATCTTCTGCGTGTTTTTGGCTAAAGCAAGTTAGTCATAATATGGGGAGTACGGTTGACTCTAAGGGGGCTCGCCAAAGCACCCTTCCATTCGAAGATTTTTTTCAGTTCAATGGGACACCAATGGCGGAATTTCCGGTCCCTGCCGAGTTGCCGAGCGGGTTGGCTGCCGCCATTGACACACTAGCTCAACGACTTACGTCAGTCGGTCCGAGTGTCATGCTGACTGAGCGCACTCCAACATCTGCGGAGCTCAGGGAATGTAGGAGTCGGTGGGAATCCGTTCGCGCCCAAATGATCACTCTCCAAGAGGAACTCGATTGGCAGGTCTACTCGCTCTACAATCTGCACTCCGAAGACCTCCGCGTATCCGAGGACCCCGACGACCCCAATATCCCCGAACTCGCCCTCGGTGAGCGTGCCTTCGAGATTGTGCTCGCGCGCCGCGTGGCCGCAGGCGAGGCCAGTGATGAGTGGTTCAAGCGGCACGGGTCCACGCCCATCACGGAGATCCCCGCTCACTGGCCCGCCCCCTACCGGGAGATCGTCCAGAAGCGGATTGACGCCATCGAGTCGAACCGGGCCATCGGCATGGTCGAGCGGCCCGAGTACAAGAGGCGTTGGGCGACCGAAGGTTGGGACGCGCTGCAGGAGAAGGCCCTGCGGGCCTGGCTGCTCGACCGGATGGAGAACCGCGACCTCTGGTTCGACCAGAACGGGCAGCCGACCATCCTCACCCTGGCCCGCCTCACCGACGCGCTTTCGCGCGACGAAGACTTCGTCTCCGTCGCCAAGCTCTACGCGCCCCGTAAGGACTTCGCGAAGGTCGTCGCCGAGCTGATCACCGACGAGCACGTGCCGTTCCTCCCGGCCCTGCGCTACAAGCCGTCCGGGCTCAAGAAGCGCGCTGACTGGGAAGAGGTGTGGGACCTCCAGCGCAAGGAGGACGCTGCTCCCGACGAGCCCGCCAAGCGGAAGATCCGGGACTCCATCCCCGTGCCGCCGAAGTACACCTCGGCCGACTTCCTCCGCCCGTCCTACTGGCGGGCGCGCGGCAAGCTCGACGTGCCGAAGGAGCGATTCATCTCCTACGGGCAGACCAACTCCGCCACCCCCGAGCTGTACGGCTGGGCCGGTTGGGACCACAAGGAGCAGGCGCAGGCCCTCGCCACGTACTTCACCAACACGGCACTGTCCACCGAGGAGATCACGCCGTTCCTCGCCGGCCTGCTGGAACTCCAGCCGTGGCTGTACCAGTGGCACAACGAGTTCGACATGCTCTACAGCGGCTCCCCGGCCGACTTCTTCGCCGGTTACCGCCAGCAGATGCAAGGCGAGCACGGGCTCACAGACGACGACCTCCGTGGCTGGCGTCCTCTGGCCGCGACGCGGGGTCGTCGCGCAGCAGTGAAGCAGTAGATAGGAGTAGGTCGACATCCGTCGGTGCGGGGGTCGCTCGGGGCGTGTGCGAGTGGCCCCCGGTCGGTACGCGCAGTTCGGCCCAGACGGTTTTGCCTGGGGCGGCCGGGCGAGGGGTGACGCCCCAGTCGTTCGCGAGCGCCGATACGAGGAGCAGGCCCCGCCCGGACTCGGATGCCGAGTCGGGAGTTGGGGGAGTGGACGGAGGTCGCCTCTCGGCACGGGTGTCGGTCACCTCGATGCGGAACACCCCCTCGGTCAGCGTGAGTTGGATGTGGAAGTCCCGGCCGGGGACGTTGCCGTGGCGTACCGCGTTGGCGGTGAGTTCTGCCGTGATGAGGGTGAGCGCTTCGTTTACGGGAGTCGCGTAGGGGTGACCCCAGTCGTTCAGGCGGTGCGAGACGAGCCGGCGGGCTAAGCGGGCGCCGCGCGGAGTTGAAGTAAAGCGCATGGCGAACTCGTGTTCGGGAGCTGGGCACTGGGGCATATGCCCGTTCGGGGGAGTTGCTGACTTCATGCGGTCAACCGTCGCGGACTCTGCGTAGCGTTGAACAGGAGCAACGCGCTGACGGGCGTGGGCTGTACGCGGGCGCGGTGTGCTTGTACGCGGTGTTGGGCGTGACCGGTTTGAGAGCCCCGCGTTGGGCGGGCGGGTCCGGTGGCTGTGAGGGTCGTACGGGAGGAGCTGCGGCGTGGACGACGAGGTTCAGCAGCCGGAGTACGAAGACGGGACGGGCATGTTGTGCGTCTTCGGGCGGCAGTTGAAGCTGTTCCGGGAGCGGGCAGGGATGGACCGTGTGCGGTTCGGCTCGCTGACCGGGTACTCGGCCTCGACCATCGCGTCGTTCGAGCAGGGGAGGCGCATTCCTCCGCCGAAGTTCATCGATCAGGCGGATGAAGTGCTAAGCGCGGGCGGGGTGTTGAGAGCGAGCAAGGAGGAGGTGGCTCGCGCTCAGTACCCGGCGTTCTTCCGCGATGCGGCCAAGCTGGAGGCCGAGGCGGTTGTGCTGCATGTGTACGCCACCCAGGCGATGCCGGGACTCTTGCAGTCCGAGGAGTACGCGCGAGCTGTGTTCGCCATGTGGCTCCCTCAGCTGGACGAAGAGATCATCGAGCAACGGTTGGCCGCCCGACTGGCACGACAGCAGATCTTCGATCGGAGGCCTGCTCCGCATCTGAGCTTTGTAGTCGAGGAGGCCGTACTTCTGCGGCCCCTCGGCGGTAGGGCGGTGTGGCGGGTGCAGTTGGAGCAGCTCTTACTCGTGGCGGAGAAGCGGAACGTGGAGATCCAGGTGATGCCACTCTCCCGTCAGGAACATGCGGGACTGGCCGGTCCGTTCACCTTGATGGAGATGAAGGATGGGCGCAGGATCGCCTACGCGGAGGTGCAAGGCGACAGCCGTGTGCACACGGAGCGAGAGAAGGTCCGGGAGCTTGAACGTACGTACGGAACTCTGCGCGCACAGGCCCACACTCCGGCAGAATCACGTGCGTTGATCGAGAAGCTGTTGGGAGAGAGATGAGCGGGGAGAAGGTCAGGCTCGGCCTGGACGGACTGGCCTGGTTCAAGAGCAGCTACAGCGCCGGTAACGGTGGCGAATGCGTCGAAGTCGCCGCCCTCCCCGGCACCGTCCACGTCCGCGACTCCAAGGACACAACCCGCGCCACCCTGGCCGTAGACCCCACGGCATGGACCACGTTCGTAAAGTTCGCGGCACTCTGACAACGACAAGACGAAGGCCTCGGCACGCGTAGCGCTCGCGCTTGCCGGGGCCTCCGCATATGTGCTGCACCTGTGAGGTAACCTGCACCTAGTGGGCACAATATGCACACAAGTGCGCGGAGTTACTGTAAGTTCCTGCTATGAACGAGGGCAAAGCGACCGAGAACCCCGAGTCCCGCTTCTCCGTGGCGCTGGTGAGCGCGGCGAGGCTTCCCGGTGTCCGCATCCACAGGGAGGCGTATCTCCGGAAGGCGCTGGCGCGCTATTGCTCCGAGGAGGAGATCCGCGTAGCCGTCGAACAGACCCCCGCCGTGGCGGGCATCTCGCTCGACGTGCTGGACAAGGCGGCCAACGACTCGATCCGCTACGAGACCGCGAAGGTCAGCGCGCTCTCGGCCGCCGCCGGCCTACCGGGTTTCATGGCCCTCCCCGCGACCGTGCCCGCCGACCTGGCGCAGTACTTCAGCCATATGTTGCGGATCGCGCAGAAACTCGCCTACCTCTACAGCTGGCCGGACCTGTTCTCTGACGACGGCGATGCCGTCGACGACGCGACGATGGGTGTGCTGACGCTGTTCTTCGGCGTGATGTTCGGTGCCCAGTCGGCGAACGCCGCCGTAGGTAAGGTCGCCGAGATGATGGCGAAGCAGGTCGCCAAGAAGCTGCCACAGAAGGCGCTCACCAATGGCGTCATCTACCCCATCGTCAAGAAGGTCGCGGCTTACATCGGTGCCGAGATGACGAAGCAGACCTTCGCGAAGAGCGTGTCGAAGGCCATCCCGGTCGTTGGGGCCGCCATCTCCGGCACGCTCACGTTCGCCACGTACCGGCCCATGGCGAAGCGCCTGAAGAAGCACCTCGCCGACTCGGAACTGGCGAAGCCGATGCCCCGAGTTGTGGTGGTGGAAGCCGAGGAGGTCTACGAGCCCTCCGTCGTCGCACAGGCTGAGAACCCTGCTCCGGACGAAACCGCCGTCGCGGCCGAGGGTTCCCCGTCCGCGTAGCTCACTCGCAGCCTGGCTGCCCTGCCCTGCCCTGGCCGTAGGCCCGTATCCCGTCAGTGCGGGGCGCGGGCCCGCACGATGAGCGTGCCCACGTTCTCGGGATCCGGTGCCTCCAACACCTGGGCGTCGACGTCCACGAAACCGTGTCGCTCAAGGATCTCGGTCCAGTCCTCCGGCGTGTAGGCCCAGCGGTAGATCCACAGCCGGCGGCCTTTGAAACCGGCCCCGTACATGCCCTGGACGCCGTAAGAGCCGGGCACTGCGGGGGCGTTGGAGAAGGCGAGCACTCCTCGGGGAGCGAGGCACTGGCGGACCAGCGGAAGCAGGCGTTCGGGGTCGGTGAACCACAGCGCGCCCCACACGCTGTAGATGGCGTCGAACCGCTCTTCGTCGTCGCCGGCGGTCGTGAGGTACCGGCACACCTCACCTTGTTCGAAGCGGGCGCCCGGGACGTGCCCGTACCGCTCGCGGGCCCGTTCGCACTGCACACCGGAGATGTCGACTCCGGTGGCCCGCACGCCCTTGCGGGCCAGGTATGCCACGTTACGGCCGCGTCCGAAGCCGAGTTCGAGGGTCGTGTCAGGCTGCTCCAACAGCTCCTCGCCGGGGCCGTGACCGTCGTACTGGGTCCAGCCGAACGTCAGCGGTTCGGCCGGTTCCTCGTCCTTCACCCCCTCCCCGTACCGGTTCCAGTAGGTCTCGAGGTCGTGGCTCATGGCGCGTTGGTCCCCATCTGACAGCGGTACGACGGACGTCCCGGCTGGGATGGGGGTGACGGTAGTGGTCACGGCGGACGGATTTCTGCTGGATCTCCGGAGTTTCAGTCGTACGGGAGGAGGCCGACTCCGCGGTGCGGGGCCGGCCTCCGGTGATGTTCGGCTAACTGAAACGTCCGTGCGTTCCCGGGTCAGTGGCAGTTGCTACCAGGGGCGCAGGGCGAGCACTGGAGCGCGTCCTTCTCCCACAGCGGCCAGTCGATCGCGAAGCCGTTGCTCTCTATGACCTGGGCGGTGCGCATGACGGTGCCATCGTTCTTGCGCTCGATCTCAGGGACGTGGTGGAGGAACCAACCGTCGAAGTTCCTGGCGCAGAAGTCGGCGTAGTTGCGGGTGTCGAGGATGAAGGCGTGGACACCCATGTCCACCAGGTAGCCGCAGCCGATCTCCAGGCCCTGGCCCCACTTCTCCATGGCAGTGATGAGGTAGGCGATGGCCTGGCCGAAGATGCGCTCCGCCGTCACGGTGTCGAACGGGTTGTCGCGGACCAGGAGCTTGATCTCCCGGTCCCACACCTCCGGGGAGACGAACGAACGCGGGTCCCGGACCTCGGTCCTGCGAGTGGTGATGGTTGTCATGGTGGTGCTCCCTTCGTTGTGGGTGTGCCGTGGTCGGGTGTGCCTGTTCCGCTCCACCACGGAAGCCTCTGGCCGGAGCTCGGGGAAGCGGCCCGGCGCAGTGCGCACGCCTTGTGCGTGATGCGCAAGCGCTGTGCGTGCGCCCTGCCGGTGACAGGCCGTCAGAGCTACGGTGGGTGGCACCGCGGGGGGACCGGGGGAGAGCCGAATGGGCACTGGTGTGGGGACACGCATCGACACCGTGACCGCCGCCGCGGATCTCGGCGCGGTCATCCGCGCCGCGCGTGCCGCCGTACGGATGACTCAGGTCCAACTCGGGCGGCAGTGCGGGTATTCGGCGTCGGCGGTGAGCCGTATCGAGTCGAACAAGTTGGTGCCGCCGCGCGACACGCTGCTGCGCCTGGCCGCGGCGCTCGGTGTCGAGCCCGTAGCGCTGGGACTGGTGCCTCACCCGGGCGAGTTACGCGCGGGACATGATGCGTCGAGGGCGGCTCCCGCGGGAAGGGTGGCCGTTAGGGTGCTGGGAAACGCAGACCCTGACCGCCAGGAGGACGAGCCGGTGCGACGCAGGCAGTTACTCGCGGGAGCAGTCGGCCTCGGGGCCGCCATGGCCACTGGGCAGGGGCGTGCCGTCGCGAGCAACAGGGCGTCGGACCCAGCGGGTCTACTGGAAGCCGCACTCTTCCAACCGCAGCCGGCCAAGCCCATGTCGCCGGCCCGGTTGCAACACGCCCTCAGCGCCGCCCGTCGGGACTTCAGGGCTGCCCGTTACGCGGTGCTGGGCGAGGATCTGGGCCGGCTGATCGCAGTCGGCGAAGCCACGCGCGAAGTCACGACCGGCGCTGCTCGAGTGCAGACCCAGTCGGTGGTGGCGCGTTCGTACGTGCTGGCCAGTGAGTTGGCGGTCAAGGTGAACTCCGATGTCGCATGGGCGACCGCCGACCGCGCGTTGAACGCCGCGCGGGAGAGCGGTCAGCCCGCGCCGCTGGGGGAGGCTGTACGGGTCCTGGCGATCGCGATGCGCCGATCCGGCCGTGCCGGGTCGGCGGTGCATCTTCTCGCCCGCACGGCGGCCGAGCTGGGCGGAGAGAACTCCGTGCAGGCCCACGCCGTACGCGCATCCCTGCTCTTGACCGGCGCTTACTCGGCCGCGCAGGCAGGTGACCGGGCCACGGCACTTGACCTGGCCGGAGAGGCCGAGGAGACCGCCGCGCGGCTCGGCGCCGACCCTCGTGTCGAGCTCTACACGGTCGAGGCCACCCCGGCGCAGGTGGCTCTCTATCGGATCGGCATCCACAACGTCCTGGGCACGCCGGACGAAGGCGTGGCCTACGCCCGCAGCATCTCGCCGACTGTGTTCCCCACAGCCGAGCGGCAGGCTCGGTATTGGACGGACGTCGCGCGCATGTGGGCACAGATCGGCGACCACCACCGCACCTACACGGCCTTGCGCGCAGTCGACCAGGCCGCGCCCGAGGAGGCTCGCCGACCCTCTGTACCGGCGCTCACCGCCGACCTGCTGTACACCTCCGCCCGTCTGCCCAAACTGCGGGAGTTCGCGGCCCGTACCGGCGCGGCGTGAACTCGCAGGTCTACGAAGGCGAAACGACGCGCTGTTCACCCTCGGCTTCACCGACCGTCCGACCGCGTGAGAGTCTCGGCTCACGCGGGCCGGGTTCGCCGCGGTCGACGCGCCGGTCTTCGATGCACCCGAATTCGGGCGCAACGGGGCCCTGCTCGTCAGCGGTCGCTCCATGCCGACACAGTCATGAGCGTTCTGCAGGACGCGATCACCGCTGAGGCAGGCACGTCGGGCCGGGGCTTTCGCCGTCGCCCGGTGAATCGACGCTCGCGGCGGACTCGCAGGGGGCGAGTCCGGCCAGGAAGGCCTCCGTGGCCGTGGCCCCGGCGGCGCCGATGTCCTGCTGGATACGCAGCGCCTCGCGCGCCCGTGCGCGGGCGGTGCCGATGTCACCTGCCGCCTCGGCGGCCCGGGCGAGCCCGGCCAGCGCTTCCGCTTCCTCCAGGGGACTGCCCAGGCTGCGGGCGATGTCCAGGGCAGACTCGTGTGCGGCCGAGGAGGCAGCCGCAGCACCGGCGGACAGCTCCAGCCTGCCCAGCGAGTTGTTCGTCGCGGCCACGCCCAGGCGATCATCGAGCTTGCCGTAGAGGTCGTGCGCCTCGCCGAGGCGCCGACGCGCCTCGTCCGGCCGGCCCGTGGCCAGCAGCACGTCGGCGGACTCCTTGAGCGCACAGGCCAGCCCCAGGTCCTCGCCGATCGCGCGGTAGAGGGTCAGCGAGGAGGCGAAGGCATCCTCGGACTCACGGTCCCTGCCGAGCTGATGCAAGGCGGCGCCGTAGTCGATGAGCAGTTCCGCTTCTAGGGACCGGTCGGCGAGCGTGCTCGCCAGCTCCCGTGCCCGGGCGAGGAGTTCGGCGGATTCCTCGTATTGGCCCATCAGGCGCAGGACGCTGCCCAGCTTGGTGGTCGCCTGCGCCTCGACGAGGGCGATCCCCAGTTCCCGGGAGAGCGCGATCGCCTCGCCGAGGGCGTCCTGGGCCTTGTCGTAGTGGTCCATGAAGTAGTAGGTGTTGCCGAGGTTCTTGAGCGCCGTGACCCGGCCCAGCACGCTGTGCAGCTCCTCGTAGAGGGGGAGCGCCTCGGTGAGCCGGCGCTCGGCCTCGGGGTAGTCGTCGACGATATAGGCCAGGGTGCCGAGTTCGACCAGCGCGTCCGCCACGCCCAGGCGGTCGCCCGCCGCACGGCTCAGCTCCAGCGCCCGGCGGTAGCTGTCCCCGGCCTCGGCGGTCCGTCCGGTCAGGAAGCACACCGAGCCCTGCTCCAGCAGGGCGGCGGCCCGGCCGCGTTCGTCCCCGGACGCGGAGAAGGCGTCGAGGGCGGCGGTCGTGGCGCTCTCGGCCCTCGGGTAGTCGCCGTGGTTGCGGTGCGCGTTCGCGAGTTCCAGGAGGGCGGTGGCCTCCGCCACTGGATCGCCCATCTCCCGTGCCGCCGCCACCGCTTCCTGGTGCAGCCCGGCGGCCACGTCCCAGGGCCCGCTCAGGCGCAGGTGCTGTGCCATGGAGGCGGTCAGAGCGACCACCCGGGGCGGACTGCCGGAGGCGGTGCGCAGGCAGGCGAGGAGATTGCCGCGCTCCGCCGCCATCCACGCCATCGCCGCTTTGCGGTCCCCGAGCGCGGGCAGCTCGTGGGTGGCACCGGTCGTGCGGGCACTGGGCGAGAGGGCGGCGGGGGCCGAGGCCGCCGGCGGACGGAGCAGGCGGTCGGCGACGAGGGAGGCGTCCTGGAAGTAGTCGAGCAGCCGCTCCACCGCGTTCCGCCGCAGCTCGGGGTCCCGGGTCTCGTTCAGTCCGCGCAGATACTCGGCGATCAGGTCGTGGAGTTCGTAACGGCCGAAGACGTGCTCGTCCAGCAGGTTGGCGTTGTACAGGGCTTCCAGCTGACGGGTGGTGCCGCGCACCGTGGCGGTCGTGAGCGCGGCGCCAGCGTAGGCGTCCAGGTCGGGGCCCGGGTGCAGCCCCAGCGTGGTGAAGAACTCCCGCCGGGCGGGAGGAAGGGCGCGGTACGACAGCTCGAAGGCGGCCGCCACCTCGCGGTTGCGGACGCGCAGGGCCGCTAAGCGGTCCGTCCCGTCGCGCATCTCCGCCACCAGGTGCTCGACGGTGAGCGTCTTCCGGTTCCTCATGCGCGCCCCGAGCAGGGAGATGGCCAGCGGCAGGTGCCCGGCCAGCTCCATCAGTTCGCCCACCGGGCTGCCCGGCGGCAGCGGACGTTGTGCCGTCCGGCGGAACATCTGCGCCGCCTCCTCCGGTGTGAGCACGTCCAGAGCGACCGTCACCGCGTCGAGGCCGGTCATCCGGTGCCTGCTGGTCACCAGGACCAGGGACGAGGGGGAGCCCGGCAGCAGCGGGCGGACCTGCGCGTCGTCCTGTGCGTTGTCCAGGACCAGCAGCACCTTGCGGTCGGCCATGAGGCTCCGCCACAGGGCGGCGCGCTCCTCCAGGGAGTCCGGCAGGTGGCGCGGCGAAACACCGAGCGCCGACAGGAGGTCCGCAAGCGCTTCGGCCGGAGACACGGTCGGCTGAGCCGAGAACGCGTGCAAATTCACGAAGAGTTGCCCGTCGGGAAACCGTTTGCGCAGCGCGTGACCGGCGTGCGTGACGAAGGCCGATTTTCCCACGCCCGGTTTGCCGTCCACCGCGTGCACGGCGATCACCCGGCCACCGGCCCTGGCCTTCCGCACGCCATCGGTGAGCAGTCGGAGTTCCCGCTCGCGGCCGGTGAAATGCGCTGTGTCACGGGGGAGTTGGTTGCGGGGCGGCACCTGTGGCCTGGTGTCGGCCACCGAGGACAGGTTCTCCAGGGCGTCGAACAGGGCGAGTATGTCGCGGCGACGCAGGTCGGCGACGCCCTTCGGTCCGCCGATGACGCTCAGGCAGTGATCGACGTACTGCTCCACCAGTGACCGGTCGAAGGAACGCCGCCACTCGCCACGCTCGATCATCGAGATCGTGGACTTCGATCTGCCCGTCGGTTCCCGCAGGTCGGTCAGCGTGAGCCCGGCGTCGCGGCGCAGCCGCTTCATCTCGCGCCCCAGCGCGGCCTTGTGTTCGTTGGTCATGTTTTGTCACTCCTCGTGCCACGTCCGGGTGGACTCCGGCGGGTTCCAGCGCGTTCCATGGATTCCCGTGCGTTCCGTGGATTCCAGTGCCGCGATCACCGGCGCGCCCCCGCTCACCTGCAAGAAAGCTGACATCTACGGTCCCCGTTCCGGAGTCCGGTCGATGACGGCGCGCTGGAAAAGATCCTGGGCTCGCGAAGCGAACCAGCTTCTGGCCGTCCGGCCGGGGGTGCGGCCAGGCAGCGAGAACGGCGAAGAGCATGACAGGGCAACCGCGTACCGAGCACGCGTCGTACGCCACCGGCACCGGCGCGTCGAAGTCGTATCTCTTCCTCTGCCCAATGTGGGCGCCGGCCCGGGGCGGAGTGCCCGCGTTCAACCGGGTGTTCGCCACGGCGATGGCGGAGAACGGACACCGCACCGCGTGCCTGGTCCTGAGCGCCACCGCCGAGGAGCACGAGGACGCGCGGCGGTGCGGGGTGACCCTGCTGACCGCCGACCGGACCCCGGCCGGGCCCGACTTCCTGCTGCCCGCGGCGGCCGCCGTCGGCTTCGGTGCCGATGTGGTCGTGGGGCACGACCGGTTCAGCGGCAGTGCGGCGTGGGCCTACGCCCGCCTGTACACGTCCGCCCGGCTGGTCTACATCGCCCACACGGTGCCCGCGGAGATCGAGCGGTACAAGAACTCGGGGGCGGCCACCGCCCGGATCGAGGAACGGGAGCGGATCATCCGCGAACTCGGCGCAGCGGCCGATGTCGTGGCCGCGGTCGGCCCGCGGATCGCCCGCCGCACGGCCGACCTGCTCGCCGGCGACGGCAGCACGGCCGCCGACGGCGTCGTCCGGCTCGACCCGGGCATCACGCTGCCTCGTCATCCCTCCCGGCGTCCGCCCGCGACGCGGCACGTGCTGGTGCTCGGGCGCACCGAGGACATCGGTCTCAAGGGGCTGGACCTCGCCGCCCGTGCCGTCGCCGACGTGCCCGTACTGCCCGGACCACCGCTGACGCTCCTGGTCAGGGGGGCCTCCGCGGACGAGTGCGACGGGCTGCACAGCACCCTCGTGGAGGTGTCCCGGCTGGCCCGGGAACGCGTCGACGTCCGCCCCTACACCGTCGACCCGGCCGAACTGCGGCGAGACCTCACCCGGGCCGCGCTGTGCCTGATGCCCTCCCGGGTCGAAGGTTTCGGCCTGGTGGCCCTGGAGGCGATCGCCGCGGGCACACCGGCCCTCGTGAGCGGCAGCAGCGGCGCCGCCGAACTGCTGCGCGAGGTGCTGGGATTCGAAGCGGAACCGATGATCGTGGAGATGTCCGGCGACGAGGACACCGACGTACGCCGCTGGAGCAGCGCGATCGCCAAGGTGACCTCCGACCTCGACGCGGCCTTCGCCTACGCCGAGAAGGTGCGGACGGGACTGGCCGGGCGGCTCGACTGGCAGGCCACCGCCCGTGCGCTCGCCGCAGCCGTCGACCGTGCCGCCGACGCGGCCCCCGCTCGCGACGCTTCCCCTCCGTCGCCGGTCTGACGCGCCCGTACGCCCGGCATGCGAGGTCTGTCCACCGGTAACGCGGGTATGTACCCGACCGGAGCCGGCGTACCGGGGGAGGCGACGGAGATTCTGTCGGTGGTGGTCAACATCGTGGTCGGTCTCGTGACCAGTGTGATCAGCGGCGGCTGCGTCTGGCTGTGGCAGCGGGGCAAGCACGCCCGTGTACTGAGCCGGAAGGCGGCGTTCTTCGGGATCAGGCCCGGAGGGGAATGCCTGATCGTGATGAACCACAAGTACGACCGGCCCGGCAGCGCGGCCCACCGTGACGTACAGGCGATGGTCGAAGTGGCCACGCTGGCGAGCGAGTTGAACAGCCAGGTGACCGTGGAGGCGAGCGGCACCTTCCAGGAGAGCAACGACGACCGGACCGAGTTCTGCATCGGAGGGCCCTGGAGCGGCTCCAACTCCCGCACGGCCGGACACCTGGCCGCGCATCTGCCGGGGGTGTCCTGGCTGCCGTTCGGTTCCGGACCCGACTCCAGCGCGATCCTGGTCGGCGGCAACCGCTTCCTGTGGGACCGGGGGAACGAGGAGTACGCGCTCGTCGCCAAGTTCACGCCGCTGGAGTCGACCTGTCCGGTGTTCCTGGTCTGCGGGCAGAGTTCGCTGGCCAATCACGCCGCCGTCCACTTCCTCAAGCGCGCCCACACGCAGGTGGCGAGGGCCGTCCCGTCGACCGACCGGTTCGCCGTCGTCGTACGGATCTCGTCCATCGCCACCTACGGCTTCCAGCGCGCCGACTTCGAACGCGACGTCTCCGCCGCCGCGTTCGCCGCACCTGTCTGATCACGACGGTCGACGGCGGTGACGGTCACCGCCGCCGGACCGAAGAACTGGGGGCCGGCGGCCGGAGGTGCTCAGCCCGTCGCCACCTGGGCACCCGGGTCGGCGCCGGTGAACGCTTCGGCGACCTTCGTGACCAGCTTTCGGGCGTGCATGCCCCCGCCGATGCCGTGCGGTGCGAACAGCTCCACGGTGCGCGTCGTGCCCCGGTCCCACACGTACATGTGGATCGCGGTTCCGTTGCCCTGGCCGCCGCCGCTGAACTTGGGCACGAACACGCCCACCGAGAAGTCCGGCGGGTCGTCATCCAGGGCGGCGAACGGTGAGTCGTTGTCGGGGGTGAAGTATCCGCTCAGGTCGTTGCCCATCACCTTCGCCGCCACGCCGCCGAGCACCGAACCCACGCCCCGTGCGCTCTGCGCTCCCGTGCGGAACACCTCGGCGCACTGCTTCACCGAGAGCGCGGTCTTCAACTGAGCCTGCTTGCTTCCCATGTACCGACCTCTGAGTTTCGTGTACGGCATTCCGGCCGTCCCCACGGCGGGGGGCCTGGGCGCGCTGAAGGCGGTGGGTCCGGCGCCACGAGGGGGAAGGCCGGCCAACCCGTGTCTCCCCCTCGCCACGGGCATCACCCGTCCTGCCCCCTCGCGACGCAAGCAGCGTATGGGCGTGACAGGGGGCCCAAACAGCGTTGCCCGTTGCCAGATCAACCGGTCGCCGTGCAGCCCGCGCAGCGCGAGGCGGCCGCCACGCGGGCGTGCAACTCCCGCATCCCCGGCCGGGCCTGACGCCGGCGCAGCGCGCGGGCCAGCAGCTGCAGCTGGGACCTGACAGCGTGCGAACACAGTCCTTGTGCGTCCTTCAGCAGGCCGTCCATCACGGGGACGACGGCCGTCAACTGGCCGGACGCGGCGTGGCCGAGGGCGAGCCGCGCGGTGAACAGGGCACGCAACCTGGTCGCCCGGACCGGCAACTGCTTCAGACCTGCCTCGATCATGGCCGCGGCCTCGTCCGGCCGCCCGAGGTCGTACAGGCACCAACCGCCGACCAGGCCACCGAGACTCGGCGTGCACTGTGAGCCGACCACCAGCGCGGACGGGCGCAGCCGGGCGTCCGGGCTCTGCGCCGCTTCGGCACCGCGGCCCTCCCCGGCCCCGGAAGCGGTGGCCGCTTCGAGTAGTTCACCTGCCCGGTTCAGGGCCGCCGTGCAGCGATCGCCGTTTCCCTCCAGCGCCAGGCCCTGGGCCTCCCGCAGGGCCGCAAGGGCCAGGATGCGCGGTTTGCCGGCGCCCCGCCGACCGGCCTCGGCGGCGTACTCGGTGACCCGTCGTGCGTCTCCCTGGTACAGCGCCAGGCCGGCCCTGCGGATGAACGTGTGGTCGGCGAGGTCGAACGCCTGGGCTTCCCGGGCCACGGCCTCGGTGCGCCCGATCCATCGTTCGGCCTCCTGCCGCTTCCCGGACTCCTGCGCCATCCATCCGGCGAACTCGCAGTAGAACGCCAGCAGTTCGAGGTACTGACGGCGGACGGCCGGGGTCTGCGCCGCGCGGGCCAGCATCGTCAGCACATCCACCGCACTGCTCACCTGCCCCAGTACAGGGGCGGGCGACATGCGCTGCGCGAGCCGGCGCAACTCGTCCAGGTGGACGGCGAAGTGGGTGACGGACCGAAAGCCCTCCGCTTCGTCCTCCTCGGGCAACACGGCCGGGCAGAGGGCCGACGGAGGGGCCCCCACACCGTCGTCCGCAGCGGCCCGCAGTTCCTGGTCCGCTTCTCGGGACGGGGCGGAGCGGGAAGGCCCGGCCGCAGCGGCGGGCGCCGGCACCAGGACGGACAGCTCCCCACCGGCGTTCAGCGCCGCGTCGCAGAGCCGGGCGAGGTCCGGGCTCGGTTCCCGCCTTCCGTTCTCCACCCGGCTGAGCTGGGACGACGAGTAGTGGACGCGTCCGGCCAGCTCGGACAAGGAAAGGTTGGCCCTTATTCGGCGTAAGCGAAGGGCTTCCCCGAAGGCGACAGGTGGCAAGGCGGTACTCCTGCTCAAGAGGGTGAGTCAGGACGATATAGGCGACACTTGCTACTTGTCCGATGATTCCCGATGATCCTTTGAGATGCGAGCCCTGCTGGGGACCGCCCGGAATCCGGCCTGTTCGAGCCTCCCGGGGCTGTCGGCCGGTCGGTCGAGCGGTGCCTCCACCTCGTCGACCAGCCGTGCCAGCTCGGCCGGTGCATAGCGGTGGTGCAGCCGCAGGTACTGATGGCTGCTCAGTTGCGCGATGGCCGGAGGCAGTTCGTGCTCCTGCGGTAGATTGGCGTTCAGCAGGACCGGGATCACCCGCACCCCGCTGTGGAACGCCTGAAGGATCTCCCGGCGCACCCAGTCGGCCGGATCGTGCAGACGCGGCCTGCCGTCGCGGTCGGTGGCCTCCAGCCAGCGCGGACCGATCACTGCCAGCAGCACCGAGGACTTCTTCACCGCGTTCAGGATGGCGTGCGCGAAGTCCTCGCCCGGAGGAATCGACCGAGGGGCGCGGAAGACGGAATCCGGCCCGAGACGAGCGCACAGTGCGGTGTCGATCAGGGCCGCGCCGAACGGTTCGTCGCCCGTCCGGTAGCTGATGAAGACATGGGGCGAGGGGCGGCCGCCGGGCTGCCGGTCCACCGAAGCGGGGGTGTCAGTGCTCATGGGGGGATCGAAACGCAGGGCGGCGGGTGAAAAAAACGGCCCCAAGGTGAAAACGCCTTCCGCCCCTGCTCAGCAGCCCGATCCGGGTCCCGCGGTGCCGCCCGGCTTTACCGCCGTCTGGCACGAGCTGCGGTCGGGCCTGCGCCAGGTGCACCGGGTCATGGCGTGCGCCCTGCGCGAGGACCAGGACGGCGAGAACGAGGCACTCCTGGCAGTGGCCCGCGCCCCGGCCTTCGCCCCCTTCGGACCGCGGGACGACTGCACCGACACCGAGCGCGGACGCTGGCTGACCGACCGCGTCGTACGGGGCGTGCAGCAGGCCCGCGACACCGCTTCCGCCGTGGTGCCGGGCGGCCTGGGCGGCGCCGCGGGCCAGGCCCTGGTCTTCTGGTGCCTGCATGTCGCACTCGGCATCCCGGTCGACGAACTGGGCGCAGCTCAGGAAGGTGACATCGAGCCCCCGCTGCGGGGACGGGACCTGGCGCAGAAGATCGAGGGCCGGATGTGGCTCAGCGCCCGACCCACCGGCAGGGCCGCGCCCGGTGTCGTCACCCTGCACCACGAGGTGCAGGCCGCACTGCGCGACCGTTTCCCCGCAAGGGAGGACGGAAGCGACGACGAACTCGCGCGCGCCCGCTTCGGTTACGAATGGCGCCGCCTCGCCGGCCTCGGCCGGCAGTCGGAGCGTGATCTGTTGACCCTGCTGAGCACCCTCGCCGCCGAACCGCTGCCCGTCTCCTTCCTCGCCGAGGCATGGGGGCCGCTCCCGGAACCACTGCGCGACCTGGGAACCAGCACATCCCTGATGGCCCTGGCCCTGCGCCGGCTGCTCGACCGCGGCCTGCTGCTGGTGACATCCAGAGGGGACGGCATCCGGCTCGTCGGCATACCGCGGCCGTTGCATCCGCTGCCCGCCGGGACGCTGGACGCCGCGCAGCGCCGCCGCTGGGCCAACATCGCCCTGCGCTTCCTCGCCGTGGCCCTGCGCGGGGACACCCACGACCACGACTCCTGGCCCGAGTGGCGTGACGCCCTGCCCCATGTGCGGCACCTCGTCGCGCTGGCCGAGGAGTACGGCGAGGGCCTGCCGGAGGCGGCCGACCTGATGGACCGGCTCTCGGTCTTCCACCGGGTCCGCGGCGAGGACATGGAGGCCCTTCAGGCCGCCCACCGCGCCCTGCACCTCTACGACAGGGCGGGCCACCCCGCGCCGGTCCAGCACGCCACGTACCTCACCAACTACGCGATGGCCGTGCGCATGGCCGAAGGTCCCGCCGCGGCGCTGGAGCCCGTCGAGCGCGCGCTCGCCCTGGAGGTTGACCGATCCGACGCCGACCACGCCCAGACGCTCAACCTCTATGCCTCGATCCTGGAGAGCGCCGGCCGGACCCGGCAGGCGGACGAGGCCTTCCGGCAGGCCCTCGCCATGGCCCGCCGCACCTACGGCGACTCCGGAAGCGAGGAGGACGCCGAGGCACTGGCCATGGTCCTCAACGACTACTCCGTGCACCTGCTGCGCCACGCCCCCGAGCAGGGCCCCGCGGCCAGAGCCGTAGCCGAGGAGGTGCTGCGGATGCTGGACGAGGCCGAGCGCGTCTCCAGCCCGGGAGGCTACGGAACAGAGCAGATCCTGCTGAACCGCGCCGCGGCCCTGCGCCGGCTGGGCCGCCTCGACGACGCCCGCCAGGTTCTGGAACGGCTCGTCTCTCTGTGCGAGGAGTGGGACGAGCCCACGCTTCTGCTGTTCGCCGCCCTCGTCGACCTCTCCGAAGTCCTCGATGACCTCGGTGATCCGCGCCACACCGAAGTCCTGCGCCGGGCGCATCAGGTCGACGACCTGCTCGCTGCCGCGCAGTCCGCCTGAGGCCGCTTCCGGCGGCCCCCGCAAGCGGGGCCCAGCGGACCTCGTACCTCCCGGTCCTCCCTTCCGTTCCTCCTCTACGATTCGGAACGTGAAAATGTTGTGGACTCACGGCTGGGCGACCGGCAGGTGAGCAGGGG
The DNA here is from genome assembly GCF_019857225.1 of Streptomyces plumbidurans. Taxonomy (GTDB): domain Bacteria; phylum Actinomycetota; class Actinomycetes; order Streptomycetales; family Streptomycetaceae; genus Streptomyces; species Streptomyces plumbidurans. The sequence goes on along the minus strand of NZ_JAFJSY010000021.1, from coordinate 39,308 downwards.
GTTCCAGTCGAAGACTGGTATTCCGCCTGATCGAGTACAACAGGCGGCGGACGCCGCCGGATGGAGAGCGTGACACGACATGGCGCAGCCGCCCCTCCTCCGCGATGTCATCGACATCAAGGAGTCCATCTCCACCTCGGACTTCGTGCTGTCGCTCGCCGAGGCGACGACGCCCGAGGGCGCCGAACACGCGCTCAAGGACTACGTCGTCACCGAGCGGCTGCTGGAGAACTTCGACGAGGCGCTGGCCCTCATCAAGTCCGCGCTCGACGGGCACCGCTCCAAGGCGGCTTATCTCCACGGCTCGTTCGGTTCCGGTAAGTCGCACTTCATGGCCGTGCTGTACGCGTTGCTCAGCGGCCACCCCGCCGCCCGCGCGCGCACCGAGTTCGACCCGGTGCTGACCAGGCACGAGTGGCTGACCACGGACGGCAAGAAGTTCCTGCTCGTCCCGTACCACATGCTCGGCGCCAAGGCCCTGGAGCAGCGCGTGCTCGGCGGGTACGTCACCCACGTCAAGAAGCTGCGCCCGGACGCCCCGACCCCGCAGGTCTACCGGACCGACTCGCTCTTCGCCGACATTCGCGCCATGCGCGCCGGCATGGGCGACGACGCCGTCATCCGCGGGCTCGGCGGCAGCGACGCGGACGACGGAGAAGAGGACGAGTGGGGCGAGGGCTTCGCCTGGACCCCGCAGCTCCTCGACACCGCGCTCGCCGCCGAGGAGAACCACGAGGCCGGCACCCCACTCGACCTCCGCAACCCCTCCACCCCGGCCGAACTGCGCGCCAAGCTGGTCAACGACGCCAGCACCACCCTCCTCCCCGGCTTCGCCAAGAACGCCGCCGAGGACGAGCACGGTTTCATCTCCCTGGACGCCGGGCTGTCGGTCATCGCCGAGCACGCCAAGTCGCTCGGCTACGACGGGCTGATCCTCTTCATGGACGAGTTGATCCTCTGGCTTGCCACCCTCATCCACGACCAGAAGTTCGTGGCCCGCGAGGCCAGCAAGATCACGAACTTCGTCGAGGGTGGCGACGCCCGCCGCGCCATCCCCATCGTGTCGTTCATCGCGCGCCAGCGCGATCTGCGCGAACTCGTCGGCGAGGAGGTCTCCGGCGCCGCCGAGTCCTCCATTCAGGACACCCTGAACCTCGCCTCCGGCCGGTTCGACAAGATCACCCTGGAGGACCGCAACCTCCCGCAGATCGCCCATGCCCGCCTCCTCAAGGCCAAGGACGCCGAGGCGGAACGGCTCGTCGACGCGGCCTTCGAGCAGACCAAGCGGGTCGGCACCCAGGTGTGGGACACCCTGCTCGGCTCCGAGAAAGGCACGACCGGCGCGGACGCGGAGTCGTTCCGGCTGACGTACCCGTTCTCACCGGCGTTCATGGACACCCTCGTCCACATCTCGTCCGCGCTGCAGCGCTCCCGTACCGGCCTGAAGCTGATGGGCCAGCTCCTCGCCGACCACCGGGGCGAGCTACGGCTCGGCCAGCTCATCCCGGTCGGCGACCTCTACCCGGTGATCGCGGAGGGCGGCGACAAGCCGTTCACCGACAGCCTGAAAGTCGTCTTCGAAGCCGCCGACAAGCTCTACAAGACCAAGCTCCGGCCTTACCTGCTCAGTTCGCACGACGTCACCGAGGACGACATCGAGCAGTACCTCAACCGGCCCGAGTCCCTCACCGATCCGCAGCGGGCCAACCGCTGCCGCATGTTCGTCGGCGACAACCGGCTCGTGTGCACCCTGCTGCTGTCCGCGCTCGCGCCCAGCGTGCCCGCCCTGGCCGAGCTGACCATCCGAAGGCTCGGCGCGCTCAACCACGGCTCGGTCCTCGCGCCGATCCCCGGCGCCGAGGTCGGCATCATCAAGAACAAGGTCGCCGAGTGGGCGGCCAGGTTCCCCGAGATCAAGGAGACCGGCACCGACGCCAACCCGGGTGTACGGCTCGAACTCTCCGGCGTCGACGTGGACTCCGTCATCGCCAACGCCCAGGTCAACGACAATCCCGGCAACCGAGCAGCGCTCGCCCGCCGCCTGCTGTCGGAGGAACTGGGCGTCGAACACGGCCAGTTGAGCGACCAGCTCGGCTTCACCTGGCGCGGCACCGCCCGCAGCGCGGAGATCGTCTTCGGCAACGTCGCCGACGAGGACGAGCTGCCCGACCACGACCTCATGCCGCAGCAGGAGGGCCACTGGCGCATCGCCATAGACCTTCCCTTCGACGAGGGCGAGTACGGGCCCCGCGAGGACGCCAACCGGATGCAGCGTCTGCGTGAGCGCCAGCAGGGCGAACGGTCCCGTACCGTCGCCTGGCTGCCCGCGCATCTGTCCGCACAGCGCTTCCAGGACTTCCGCCGCCTCGTCGTCATCGACAAGGCGCTCGCCGATGAGCACCGCTTCGACACCCAGTACGCCGGCCACCTCAACGCCGACAACCGCAGCCGCGCCAAGGGCCTCCTCGAAACCCAGCGCGAGGCGCTGCTCAAGCAGGTCAAGGGTCTCTTCAAGCAGGCGTACGGTCTCGCGCAGAAGCATGTCGCCGATGTCGTGCCCCCTGACTTCGACGACCACCTCGTCGCCCTCCCGGATGTCGACGGTCTCACCCTGTCCTTCGGACAGAGCCTGCACGACTGCATCCGGCATGTCGCGGGCAAGCTGCTCGCCCACCAGTACCCCGCACATCCCGACCTCGATCCCGACGGCACCGGCATCCCCGTCAAGTCCGCCGACACGAAAAGGGTGTTCACGCACGTCCGGGCCGCGGCCGAGGCACGCGACGGGCGGGTCGAGGTCCCGGCCGCCGACCGCAAGCTCATGCAGCGGATCGCGGGACCCCTGCGCCTCGGGCAGCAGAAGGAGGCGTACTTCGAGCTGTCCCGTTACTGGGCCGACCACTTCCGCCGGCTCGCCAGCGCTCAGGGCGTCACCGGCGACCTCTCCCTGATCACCCTGACCGACTGGACGGACAAGCCCCAACCGCGCGGCCTGCCCGACTTCATCGCCCGGCTCGTCGTCGCCGCCTTCGCCGAGATGGACGACCGGGTGTGGGTGCGCGGCGGCACGGTACTGGACCCCGCACCCGAACTGTCCGCCATCAAGGACCATGACGCGCTGCGCAGCCAGCCGCTGCCCGCCGAGTCCGACTGGGACGTTGCGCGCGGGCGCTTCGAGACGATCTTCGGGCAGAAGGCGCCCGCTCTGCGGCGGGGCCGGATGGTCAACCAGTTCGCCCGCCAGATCATCGAGTCAGCGCGCACCCTTCGGGACCACGCGGCGGACCTGGTGCACCAGTTGGAGACCCACGCCACCTTCCTCGGCCTCGACCAGACCGCCGACACGGGCCGGCTCGCCCTCGCCCGCCGTTCCCTGCAACTGCTGGACGCCCTCACGGCGGAGGCCGGCAAGGGTGCGGCCGGGGCGAAGAAGACGGTGGAGGCCCTGGCCTCCTTCGACCTGGGCGAGACCAGCGCCGACCGGTACGGCACCTCCATCAAGCAGGCCCGCAGCGTCGCGGAGGCCGTCGCCTCCGCACCCTGGAGCACCCTTGAACTGGCCTCCGGACTCGGCCCCGAGGGCGAGGCACTGCTCGACTCGCTGCGCAACGTGGCCCGCGACGACCAGCGCACCGCGGACCTCCGTGACGCGCTGACCCGCACCCAGCGCGAGGTCGTTGCCCTGGTGAGGCGCAGCCAGTCCGCCGCCACCCCGCCCCCTCCCGTCGCGCCCCGGCCCACGGCCGACGACCTGTCCCTGAACACGGCGACCAGCGACCCGCGCATCCCCTACGTGCCGCAGGAGACTCCCGAAGCGGTCCCCCCGGGCAGCGGTAGCGGGCGGACGTCCGGCGGGCGCCGTACGACCGTGGCACGCGCCGCCGCCGACCTGCAGACGGAACTGTCCGAACTCGCCGCCCGCCATCCCGACGCGACCATCGAGATCACCTGGAAGGTCGTCGAATGACGGACACCGTCGCAGCCGCTCCCGGCGCCGTCCGGCTGAACACCGCGACCGTCACCCAGTACCTGTCCTCGCAGACCTCCCTCGCCGCCTCCCTGGCGGGGGAGGGCAGGCGCCGCGTCGTACTGCTGCGGTCCACGCCCCAGTGGGACGGGCCCGCCGAACCCGCGTGGGGCGAGGGCCGCACGGCCGGCATCGCGGTGGCCCCCTCACCCCTCGCCGTCCACGAACTCGTCCTCGACCACCTGGCAGGCCGACGACCCGGCCCCGCCGTCCTGGTCGTCCTGACCGACCGCGAACAGAACGAACTCGACCCGGCGATCCTCGCCCGCGTCCACAAGCTGCGCATCGACATGGTCGACGGCTGGGACGTCGTGCGGGAGGCCTTCGGCGCCCGGCAGATCGACCCGCGCCTCAAGGACGTCAACTGGGCCGCCGAAGCACTGCTCGACGCCACCCCGCCTGGCGGCTGGCCGCCCGTGCCCGGCGGCTGGCTCTCCCGGCAGTACGCGCTCACGGCGCTCGCCCAGCGCCGCCTGCGCCTGGGCCGCTACGACACCGAGGGCGGCACACAGCGCCCCGGCGACGACCGGCTCGACGCGCAGACCCTGCTGCACTGGTCGACCCGGCCGGGCGCGCCCGAGCGTCTGTCGGGGCTGCGTGGCCCCGAGCGTGCCGGACTGTCCGCCTTCCTCGCCGAGGAGGATCAGGCCGGTCTCGCCGGACGTGCCGTGCTCGCTCTCGTCGACGCCGAGCGCGGCGCGGACGCCGCCGCCTTCGGCCTCGTATGCGCGGCGCTCTGGCAGCACGCCGAGCCCGCCCCCGAGACGTATCAGGCGCGAGGCCGAGCCGAACGCTACTTCGGCGACCAGCCCCCTGCCGCCGGCGAACAACTCGACGCCCTGGTGGTCGTCTTCGGCCGCTTGGCCGAGGAGTACGTGACCATGCTGCTGACAGCCGGACACCGCACCAGCGGCGCCGATGCCGACCAGGCCCGCGAGGCACGCCGCACCACGGGCATCGTGCTCGACCGGGCGGCCGTGCTGGCCCGCCAGTTCGGCGCGCAGGCAGCCGCCGCCGCGAGCCCTGTCCTGCGCGGCGGTCTGGAGGCCCGGTTCACCGCCGTCGGGCAGGCACTCGCGGCGGGTGCCACGCCCGCGGTCGCCGACGCCGTACGACGCCTGGCGGACCACCGGCTCGCCGGCGATCCGGAGGAGTCGGCCCGCATCGAACGCGCGCGCATGGGGCAGCGTCTCGCCCGCTGGCTGGCCACCGAGCCGCCCACCGAGGCCGCCACTGTGGCCGACGCCATCCAGCGGCATGTCACCGAGACCGGCTGGGTCGATCTCGCCCTGGAGCACATCGAGGCCGGCGGCGACCCGGACCCCGTCCTCAAGGCCGCCTACGACACCCTCGGCACACGCGTCAGGGAGCGGCGGCGGCACATCGACGCATCCTTCGGACGCGCACTCGCCGCATGGACGGAAGCCGGCACCCAGCCCGGCGCCATGCTCACCGTCGAGACCTTCCTCAGCCGCGTGGTCGGACCGATGGTGCGGCGTGCGGAGGAGCGGCGGGTACTGCTGCTCGTGCTGGACGGAATGAGCGCGGCCATAGCGAACGAACTCGGCGAGGAACTGCGCCGTTCCTGGGCGGAGTTCGACCCCTTGCCGGAGGGCGGTCCCGTCCGCAGGGCGATGGCCGCGGCCCTGCCCACCGTGACGGCCGTGTCCCGTACCTCGCTGTTCGCGGGCACCTTGATGAAGGGCACCCAGGCCGACGAGAAGCGGCTCTTTCCCGCCCTGAAGGTGTGGGGCGGGGCCTCGGCCGCCGTGTTCCACAAGGACGATCTGCGCACCGAGACGGCGGGCGACACCTTCGGCCCGGCCCTCACAGAAGCACTCGCCGACGGCACAACCCATGTCGCCGTCGTCCTCAACGCCATCGACGACCGCCTCGCCAAGGAACAGAAGCTCGGCGACGGAGCGTGGCGGGTCGACGACGTACCCGGCCTGCGCGACCTGCTCCGGGTGGCCGCGGCCCAGGGGATGGCCGTCATCGTCACCAGCGACCACGGTCACGTCGTCGACCGTCACGGCACAAAGGCCGACGCCGCCACCGAGCCCGCGTCGGCGCGCCACCGCCTTCCCGGCGGCGGCCCGCTCGGCGAACGGGAGATCGCCCTTTCCGGGCCGCGCGTGGTGTGGCCCGAACCCGGCGCCTCCATCGTTGCGCTCTGGGATGCCGACTCCCGCTACACCGCGCTCAAGGCCGGTTACCACGGCGGGGCTTCCCTCGCCGAGTTCACGATTCCGGTGCTTGCCTTCCTGCCGTTCGGGGCAGAACCCCCGAAGGACTGGCGGGAGTTGGGAGACCAGCAGCCGGTCTGGTGGGCTCCCGACGAGACGGGCAGGCCGGTTCCGGTCGAACGTGTGGGGCAGACGGCCGACGCAGCCACGAGGAAGGGGCCCGCCAAGTCACGGAAGAAGCAACCTGGTCCAGGGACGCTTCCCGAGGCGCTCTTCGACGTACCTCCGACACCCCAGGGAGACGACGCTCTTGTCGCACCCACCGTCGTTTCGCGGACCGAGGCGCTCGTGACGGCGCTGCTCGCATCGGACACATACCAAGCACAGCTCGAGGGCCTGGCCCGCAAGCCACAGCAGGAGCAGGTCCACAAGGCCATCAGCGCTCTGCTCGACGCGGGCGGCACCCTGCCGGCGACCGCGCTGGCCCAGCGTGCGGGCATGCCCACCGCGCGCGGCGACGGCTTCGCGGCGGTCCTGCGGCAACTCCTCAACTTCGACGGCGTACAGGTGCTGGAGACGCTGCCGGACGGGCGCACCCTGCGGCTCCACGAGGCTTTGCTGCGCGAGCAGTTCGCCCTTCGAACGGGTTGACGGTGTCCGGGGTGCCTCCAGGTGAACGCCGGAGGCACCCCGGACGCCGCGGGCCTCAGACCACGAACGCCCGCAGCACAGTCGCGAAGGTCGTCAGCTCGTCGAGCAGTTCCTGCGGGAGCGGCTTCTCGTCGAAGTGGGCGATCCGGTTGCGGATGTCCTTCACTCGCTTCAACCGCCCGATGAACTGCTCCCGGGGCATGTTGGGCCACTTCAGCGCTTGCCAGTTGGCGTCGGCGCGTTCGGCCAGCGAGGTCTTCGTCTGGTCGCCGTCCAGGAGCCTCAGATAGTCGCCGAACATCAGGTCGGACACCTGGCCGCTGCGGTGTTCCGGCTTCTTGTTCGTCTGGACGGCTTTGACGGTCTCCGTGTCCAGGGCCGCGCCTAGGCAGCGGCGCAGCAGGGACTCGATCTCGCCCACGATGAAGAATGGGCGCGCCGCCCCCTCGAAGCGTTCCGTGACGTCCGCGGCAGTGATGATGCCCGAAAGACAGCCGTCGTCACCGCGGACGAGCAGGTAGCCGTGTTCGCGGATGACCGGGAGGGCGGCGAAGAACTCCTGGCGGGCGTCGTGGACCGGCAGCGAGTCCTTCTCCATCGCGTTGTCGAGCGTGGCCTGCTTGCCCGCCTCGTACATCTTGGCCACCGACCCCCAGGTGACGACCCCGTGAACCTGCGCCATGCCGGTGGTCACCGGCACCTGGGAGAGGCCCTTCGTGCGCATGAGGAAGGTCGTCTGGGACAGGGGTGTGCCGGGGCCCACGGACACCAGTCCGCGCCGGGCCGACGGCATGTCGCCGAGCAGCAGACGCTGCGGCAGGGCGTGCGAAGGCAGCGCCTCGTCCGCCTCGTCGGCCTCACCCTCCGGTTCGGCGGGCGTGCGCTGTGCGGGAACGGCCGTCAGCGGCACGACGTCGACAGTGCTGCGCAGACCGCAGACAGCGAAGTCCGGCAGCGTGGTCAGCCCGGCATCCGTCAGTGCCTGCGAGATCTGGTGCACCGTGCGATGGTCGCGGACCCTGACCTGGAAAAGGTCGAGGATCTCCTGCACCGACACGGTCCTGCCCTTGAGCGATGTCACGTCCCGCTCGTGTGGCCTGGTGGTCATCGCGCGTCGCCCTCCGGCAGATCGCGGAGCATCGTCCGCTTGCCCATGGCCGAGTGCACCAGGTCCTGCAACTGCTTGGAACGGTCGTGGTAGAAGCGCTCGTAGTCGTTCTCACGCAGCGCGTCAGGGTCGATCAAATGCGTGGTCAGGACGTCGTCGAACCACTCGGGACGCATGTCGGACGCCGCGATCATCGTGGACAGGTACGACGACGGCGCCCCTGTCATGTCCATCGCAGCACGGTAGGACAGGGGGGTCTTGTTCACGATCGAACTCGTGGGCAGCCCGCCGCTGTTCCCCCGCCGGAACCATGTCTTGGGGAAGATCTGCCGGATGTCCACGCCATACTCGTCGAGCCGACCGGGGTTGAGGGGCGCGCCCGTGTGGTGCCAGTCGACGGCCCCCTGCTTGATCAACAGGGCGTAAATGCCTTTGTAGGCCGCACTGTTGCGGGTGGTGAGAGTGTCGAGGCGGTCGGCGAAGAAGAACGCCTCGGTCACCGTCTCAGGCGCCCTGTCATCCTGCGCGATCCAGGGGACGAGCTGCTCCACGTCCTTGGTGAAGCGCGTCTCCGTGGAGCCGCCGTACATCTCCCCGAGGACCCCGCACCAGTACCACTGCTCGATCCTCTCCTCCGCGCCCAGACCGTCCGTCCCCGTGTCGAGGATGGCGCGGACGGCGGCGAGCGGGACGAGCTGGGTCTTGTACGGCAGATCGGCCGGCCGGACGATGCACTGACGCTCCAGGAAGTCCCCCACCCAGGCGAAGGCATCGGCGAGCTTGGGCGCAAGGCGCACGAAATCGGCCAGGGGGAGTTCGAGAAGGTCGCGGCGCTTGCAGGACACCGTAGTTCCGATGCCCTTCTGCTTGCGCTCCCAGGTGCGTACCAGCGCGATCGCCTGCAGGAAGTCGATGCTGCTCAGCCCGTTCTCGAGACCGCTGTCCAGACGGCCGAAGACGGGATACTTGCTCGCCAGCGCCTGCTTGATCTCCCGCCACACCTCGGGCAACTGGTAATAGTCCCCGGTGCGTTCGACGTAGTCGCGGTCCCCGGCGTAGGTCGCCGTGAGCAGTTCGAAGACGTTGAGGGGCACACCGCCCGTGTTGACCCGCTCGAACACCGCGCAGACAGCGTCCATGGAGGTGGAGGCGGCCAGCCGGATCATCGGGACCTGAAAGGCGCGGACCTGCTGAAGGACCGCCTCGTCGAACTGGCCCCACAGGTCCCAGTTGCGGTCCTCGTCCGCCTTGATGTACGCCCTCTTCCAATCGTTCACGCGCTGGGCGTCGAAGACGAAGTGCAGAGGGAAGAGGCCGGCCGCGCACTCGGCCTCGGTCGTGCTCAGATCCAGCACCACGGTGCGGTTGAAGTCCGTCCGGAGCACTTTGTCGGCCGGAACGGAGACGACCGCCTCGTCGCGGTCCGCGGACGGTCCCACGGCCTTCGCGATATCGACGTAGTACCAGCGCTGGATGGCCTTGCCCCGGGCGTCCGCCGTCTCCACCGGTGCGTCCAGCCACAAGGACTGGAACAGCGAGGTCAGGCGCTGCTGCCCGTCCAGCAGCAGAAGGTCGGCCTCCGGGTCGCTTTCCGGCCGCGCGCCGGTCAGGGTCCGCGAGCGGAACCGGGTGGCGCCGCCGGTCTGCAGCGTCATCACGACACCAAGTGGATAGTCCAGGGTGACCGTCGCGATGATCGCCCGGATCCGGTCGTCGTCCCACTTCCAGTTCCGCTGGAAGTCGGGCAACTGTAAGGAGCCCGAGGCGACATCCGCCAGAACGTCCTTGAGTTTCACGTTGTCGAGGGCCGCCATGTGACACCACTCCCCGCGCCGATAGTTGTACGGAGAGTGATTTCAGCAGCGGCTGAGGGTGACCGTCAACCGATTCAACGAAGTGGGCGGCACCGCCGGCGACAAGCGCTGGCGCACTCCCGTTCCGCTCTCGGTCTCCCGGCACGGATATGCCCGAGGAAATGGAAGACTGGTCCCGTGAGCACCACCGGATCACAGCGCCCCGTGCAGGTGAGCGCCGCCCGCCGCCGTACCGTCATCGACGCGCTGCGGCGCGGTGCCGTGCCCGAGAGCGGGCTCGATCTGCTGGCCACCGGACTCGACCGGTTCGAAGCGGCCCTCGACGCGGAACTCGACGCCGTCGCATCCGGCGCATCCGTGTTCAAAGCCGTCCGGGGCGAGTACGGGTCCGGCAAGACCTTCTTCACGCGCTGGCTGGGAGAGCGGGCCAAGCGCCGCAACTTTGCCGTGGCCGAGATCCAGATCTCGGAGAACGAGACCCCGCTGCACAGACTGGAAACGGTCTACCGGCGTCTCACCGAGCGCCTCGCCACCACCAGCTTCCCGCCCAGTGCCCTGCGGCCCGTCGTGGACGCCTGGTTCTACGCACTCGAGGAGGACGCCCTCGCGGACGGCGCGACCGAGGTCGAACTGCCTGCACAGGTGGAGAAGTTGCTCGTCGCGCGGCTCGCGGAGGTGTCCCGGCACGCCCCGTCCTTCGCCACCGCGCTGCGCGGCTACCGGGCCGCCCTGGCGGACGGCGACGAGGCCACCGCTGCGGCCGTCCTGGCCTGGCTCGGCGGCCAGCCGCATGTCGCGGCCGCCGCCCGCAGGTCCGCCGGGGTACGCGGCGACCTCGACCACTTCGGCGCCCTCGGCTTCCTGCAGGGGCTCCTCACCGTGCTCCGGGACTCCGGACACACCGGACTGTTCGTCGTCCTCGACGAGGTCGAAACCCTCCAGAGGGTCCGGTCGGACGCCAGGGACAAGGCGCTCAACGCGCTCCGGCAACTCATCGACGAGGTGCACTCCGGCAGGTTCCCCGGCCTGTACCTCGTCATCACGGGCACACCTGCCTTCTACGACGGTCAGCAGGGCGTACAGCGCCTCGCCCCGCTCGCTCAGCGCCTCGCCACCGACTTCACCACCGACCCGCGCTTCGACAACCCCCGCGCCGTGCAGATCAGGCTGCCCGGCTTCGACCAGGAGTCGCTGGTCGGCCTCGGCGCCACCATCAGGGACCTGTACGCGCAGTCCGCAACTTCACCCGAACGTGTGCGGACAGTCGTCGACGACACCTACGTCGCGGACCTCGCCCGGGCGGTCGGCGGGGCACTGGGCGGAAAGGTGGGGGTTGCTCCCCGCCTGTTCCTGAAGAAGCTCGTCGGCGATGTGCTGGACCGGGTGGACCAGTTCGACGACTTCGACCCCAGGCAGCACTACCGGTTGACGGTCGCGAGCAGTGAACTCACTGACGTGGAACGCAACCTCGCCGCCTCGGTTTCCGGCGGCCCCGCGGCGGCCGACGACATCGACGTGGAGCTGTGACGGTGGATGCCGGGACCCCCGAGGGGAAGGGCACGGGCGGCGAACCGGTCGATGTCCTCGACCGGCTCGACCCCGTAGTCCTGCACCACATCGTCAACACCCTCGGCTGGGCCGACCTGCGCCCCCTTCAACGGGCGGCCATCGATCCGCTCATGGACGGTCAGGACGCGGTGCTGCTGGCGCCCACGGCAGGCGGGAAGACCGAGGCCGCCTGCTTTCCCCTGCTCTCGGCGATGACCGAGCAGAAGTGGACCGGCACATCGGTTCTGTACCTGTGCCCGCTCAAGGCACTCCTCAACAACCTCATCACGCGCGTCGATTCCTACGCCCAGTGGCTCGGGCGGCGTGCGGCGCTCTGGCACGGCGACACCAAGGAGTCCCAGCGGCAGCGCATCCGTTCCGAGTCGCCGGACATCCTGCTGACCACACCCGAGTCGCTCGAAGCCATGCTGATCGGCGTCAAGACCGATCACGCACACCTGCTGGGAAGCGTAAGGGCCGTGGTGGCCGACGAGGTGCACGCCTTCGCCGGCGACGACCGCGGATGGCATCTGCTCGCCGTGCTCGAACGGCTGGAACGGGTCACCGGCAGACCGATCCAGCGGATCGGCCTCTCGGCGACGGTAGGCAACCCCGCCCAACTCCTGCGTTGGCTGCAGGGCGCGGGCGCCGAGAGCCGTATCGGGCAGGTCGTCGCCCCGGGGGTGCAGTTGCCGCTCGTCCCTGGCGAATCCCGGCACGCCGACAAGGCCGTGGCCGCCTCACCTCCCAGGCCCGCGGGGGAAGTTGAACTTGACTACGTGGGCTCCCTGGACAACGCCGCCAAACTCATCGCGGCCCTGCACCGTGGGGAGAAACGCCTCGTCTTCTGCGACTCGCGTCGCCAGGTCGAGGAACTCGGCGCCGCACTCCGTGAACGCGAGGTGACCGTCTTCCTGTCACACGCCTCCCTCTCGGTCGACGAACGCGTCCGCTCAGAGCAAGCCTTCGCCGAGGCCCGCGACTGCGTCATCGTCTCCACATCCACGCTGGAACTCGGCATCGACGTGGGCGACCTGGACCGTGTCATCCAGATCGACTCACCGGCGTCGGTGGCGTCGTTCCTGCAGCGCATCGGCCGCACCGGCCGCCGTTGCGGGACCGTACGCAACTGTCTGTTCCTCACCACGCACAAGGACACCCTGCTGCAGGCAACGGCCCTTCTGCTGCTGTGGTCGCGCGGCTGGGTCGAACCGGTCGTTCCCCCGCCCGAGCCACGTCACCTGGTCGCCCAGCAACTGCTCGCCGTCACACTTCAACAGCACAGACTCGGCGACCAGTTGTGGGACCGGCAGTGGAACGGCCTCGCACCCTTCGACCGATCCGCTGCCCCGATCCTCCGCTTCCTGACCGAGGAGGGATACCTCGACACCGACGGCGGAATGCTGTTCGTCGGACCCGAGGCGGAACGCCGCTTCGGCAAGCGGCACTTCATCGAACTGACCGCGTCCTTCACCGCGCCACCGCAGTTCACCGTCCTGTCCGGACGCACGGAGATCGGCCGCACCGACCCGAGCGTGCTCACCGAGGAACGCCCGGGCCCCAGACGGCTGCTGCTCGGCGGACGCAGCTGGCAGGTCACCTACATCGACTGGCTGCGCAAACGCGTCTTCGTCGAGCCCGCCGACGGTGGGGGGATCGCCAAGTGGATGAACGGCGGCATCGCAGGACTCTCGTTCGCCCTGACGCGGGCCATGCGCGAGGTGCTGCTGGGCGAGGATCCGCCGGTCTCACTCACCCGGCGTGCGGTGACGTGCCTGGCCGAACAACGTGAGTCGGATGCACCCGACACCGTGCACCCGGGCGGCACGTTGGTGACGCGCACCGGCAGGGATGTGCGCTGGTGGACGTGGGCCGGTTACCGCGCCAATGCCACACTGGCCGCCACACTGCGGTCGGTCACCGATCCGCTCCAACGGCCCACCGACAGTTGGCTGCGTCTGCGCGAAGACCTCACTTTGTCCGACTGGCGTGCGGCCCGTGAGGGCGTCGGCGAGAACCTGGTCCTGCCCGACGTGGACCATCGCGCTGTACGCGGCCTGAAGTTCTCCGCCGCCCTTCCGGAACGCCTGGCCGTGGCCACGGTGGCGGCCCGCCTGGCCGACTTCGAGAGTGCCCGCGCGGTGCTGGGCGAATCCGTCCGCTTTCAGCAAGCTAACTGAATGCCTATGCGTCACGTACATGTACAGGTACAGGTAGGGGACTGGGTATCGGTACGCGTTCTGACAACGGCCGTACGACGAGGGCGAGTTGATGCTGACGACGAAGTACTGTAGAGGCCGTGTGCAGGCGGGGGCCGACGGGTACGATTGCACCTCCGACTGGACCGATGCTCGCCCGACAACTCCCGGCTTCCGTGCGCGGGCTGAGCGACTGACCGCAGGGGGAACCGTGGCGGCGGATTGGATCTACATCCTCAACCCGCACCGGGACGTCATCGACGAGGAGCCGTGCGACAAGGAGAAGATTCTCCGGCTGGCGCTGGAGGATCCGGAGGCGGAGTTCTGGCTCAGCAGGCGCAATCGTATGAACCGCGGCGACCGCATCTGGTTCTACTTCACCAGCCCGGATGCCGCGGTCGCCGCCGTAGGTGAGGTCGACGACGAGCCGCGGGTCGATCCGGACGTCTCCTACCTGGTGGCCGTGAATCTGCTGCCCGAGGCGACGAAGACCCTGTACCGCGACCCGGTGGGACGTGAGGAACTCAACCTCGGCCAGGTCCGGTCCGTGCAGATGGTGAAACCGCACGCACTGCCCGTGCTGCTGGAGCGGGCCGGATTCTGAGGGCGACGGCGGCGGCGCGGCGCGTGCTCGCTAGGCTGCCGGCGTGCCCGACACAAAAGATCACCAGAGGGAACTGATCAGCAGGCAATCCCGCGTGCGCGGAATGATGCTCGGGCTCGCCCTTGGGGACTCCGTCGGAGCCGCGCGCGGCGCCCTGCCCGCCGCGGGGCCGCTACGGGCCGGTGTCAGCACGCAGCTCGCCTGCTTCACCGCCGAAGGCATCATTCGCGCGCAGGTGCGCGGCAATCACAAAGGCATCTGCTACGCGCCCGGGGTCGTTCTGCACGCCTACTGCCGGTGGGCGTTCCTGCAGGGCATCGAGACCGACAAGATGCGTAGCCGATGGGGGTCCCACACCCACTCCTGGCCCGACGGCTGGCTCGCCCGCGTGCCCGCTCTGGGCGAGCGCCGCGGCAGTGCACCCGCGACGGTGGCGGCCTTGTCCCGGATCGACGCGGGGGAGGAGCGGATGGCCACCGCGAGCAGGGGCCATCACGCCCTGACCCGAGGGCTGCCGATCGCGGTCACCGGCCTGCAAGGGATCACCCAGGCCGACGCAGTCGCCGCGCTGACCCACGCTGACCCGGCCGGGCGGAGCGCCACTGTCCACGCGGCCGTACTGGCCCACTACTGTCTGACGGCCGCCGCCGCCGACGACGTCGAGTCCGGTCGTTCCGTCGTACGGGACGCGCTGCAGGCGGGCGTCGCGGCCCTCGCGCCCCGAGACGAGCGCAGGAGTCTCGTCGCCACCGACGAGGAACACAGCCGCCTCGCCGAGGCGTTCCGGCACGCCGTAAACGAGCCGGCGGACCCCTCACGCCTGGCGCAGCTCGCACCCGACCCCACGGCACCCTCGGCACTACTCGGCGCCCTCTACGTCGCCGCCTCCTTCCCCGACCGCGCGGCCCTGCCCACTGCACTGGACTTCGCGGCGAAGGCGCCGGACGGGGAGTCGGTCGCCTGCGTGGCCGGTGCGCTCCTCGGGGCCGTACACGGCGTGGAGGCCCTGCCCGTCGCCCTGGTCAGCCGTCACGAACTGGCCTGGGTGCTCGACACGTTGGCTAGGGACCTGGTGCTGGAGCTTGACGACTCACCGAGCGGCGGGGAGTACGTGAAGGGGTGGGATCCGCATTGGTGGGAGCATTATCCCGGATGGTGAGGCTTGCGGCCGCGCACGCTCACCCGTGCCAACTCGGCAAGCAAGGCGCCCCGTTATTGGTGCAGACCTATTGACGCTGCATACCGGCGATGATTCACTCCGTGGCTGAGAGCGCTCTCTCGCGGTTGGGGACCAGCCGCGGTCCCGATTTGCTCATCATCTTCTGGGAGAGCCGTGTCCGTGATTCCCTCTCGCCGCACCGTACTTCGTGGAGCGGCGGTCGCAGCCGTGCCGCTGGCAGGCGCCACCGCAGGACCCGCCTTCGCCTCGTCCTCCGCCTCCGCCTCCGTCGGCGCGGACGATCATGGCAAGGGCGGCCATGGCACGACAGGTCTGGGGCCGAACGTCCTGGTCTTCGACCCGTCGATGGGTGACGCGGCGATCCAGAAGCAGATCGACGCCGTGTTCGCCGTTCAGGAGTCCAACCAGTTCGGCACCGAGCGGTACGCCCTGGCGTTCAAGCCGGGCACGTACAACGTCGAGATCAACGTCGGCTTCTACACGCACGTGCTGGGCCTCGGCGCGAGCCCCGAGGACGTCGTCATCAACGGCCATGTGACCGTCGACGCCCAGTGGTTCGACGGCAACGGCACGCAGGACTTCTGGCGGGCCGCCGAGAACCTGACCATCGTGCCGCCGGACGGGCTGGACCGCTGGGCCGTCGCCCAGGCCGCGCCCATGCGCCGGGTCCACGTCAAGGGCGACATGATCCTCATGCCGAGCCCGCCCGGCAACGGCTGGTCCAGCGGCGGCTTCCTGGTCGACAGCGTGGTGGACGGACAGATCGACTCCGGTTCGCAGCAGCAGTGGCTGACCCGCAACGCCACCATCGGCAGCTGGAAGGGCGCCAACTGGAACATGGTCTTCGTCGGCGTGCAGGGCGCACCCGCCACATCCTTCCCGACCCCGCCCTACACGACCGTCGACCGCACCCCGATCGTCCGGGAGAAGCCGTTCCTCACGGTCGACCGCCGCGGGGCCTACCAGGTCTTCGTGCCCGCGTTGCGCCGCAACTCCACCGGCACCACCTGGTCCGGCGGCCGGACCGCCGGTCACAGCATCCCGCTGACCGCGTTCCACGTTGCCAAGCCCGGCGACTCCGCCGCCAGCATCAACGCGGCGCTCGCGCACGGCAAGCACCTCCTGCTCACGCCGGGCATGTACCCGCTCTCCGAGCCGCTGAAGGTCTGGCGGCCGGGCACCATCGTCCTCGGCCTCGGCCTGGCCACCCTCCAGGCCGTCAAGAACAACTCGCTCATCGAGGTCGCCGACGTCGACGACGTGACCGTGGCCGGCGTGCTCCTCGAGGCCGCCTCCGCCCATTCCCCCGTACTCCTGCGCGTCGGCCACGGCCGCACCCGCAGGAGCCACGCGCACCGCCCCACCGCGCTCTTCGACATCTTCCCGCGCATCGGCGGCTCCGTTCCCGGCGGCACGGACGTCAGCATCCAGATCGACAGCAACGACGTGATCGTCGACCACGTCTGGGCCTGGCGTGCCGACCACGGCCTCGACGGCTCGGTCGGCTGGGCGGTCAACCCGGCGGGCGTCGGCTTCCTCGTCAACGGCGACCGGGTCACCACGTACGGCCTGTTCGTCGAGCACCACCAGAACTACGAGGTGCTCTGGAACGGCAATCACGGCCGCACCTACTTCTTCCAGAACGAGCACCCGTACGACGTCCCGACGCAGTCGGCCTGGAGACACGGCACCACCAACGGCTTCGCCGCCTACAAGGTCGGCGACCACGTCACCGACCACCATGCCTGGGGCCTGGGCAGCTACGCCTTCTTCAACCTCAACGCCGACATCTACACCGACCGCGCCTACGAGATCCCCGACACCCCGGGCGTCACCTTCACCTCACTGATGACCGTCTGCCTCAACGGCGCGGGCGGCGGCGGCATCCTGCACTGCATCAACAACACGGGTGACCCCGTGGTGAACGGCTTCGGCACCTACAACATGAAGTCGTACTCGAACGGCGTCGGCGTGGTCTGACCTGCGCCGCAGACAGTCACTTTCATACGGCGCACTCCGCCCACACCGTCTTGCCGGGACCGCCGTCGCGCGGGTCGGCCTCCGCGGTGTGGGCGGTCGGCATGTGGGGGAGGCGTTCGCCCCGGGTGTTGGTGACTTCGAGAAGCCCCGGCCACCGGCGTAACGCGCGGTCGCTGCCGGGCTGTTGCTGCACAAGTAAGGTCGCCGCCATGAAGATCGGGATTGAGACCGCGCGGCAGGCGGACCAGGAACTCGTGGACGCACTCGGCCGGTTGCTGCCGCAGTTGTCCTCGACCGCGAGGCCGCTCGACGTCGAAGCGGTGCGGCGGATTCTGGAGTGCGATGCGAACACCGTGCTCGTCGCCCGTGGCGGGCGGGCGATCGTCGGCACGCTCTCCCTCGTCATGTTCCCCGTCCCGTCCGGCCTGCGGGCCCGTATCGAGGACGTCGTGGTCGACGAGGCGGCGCGTGGTCACGGGGTTGCCGGGCTGCTGATCGAGGATGCCCTGCGGATCGCGCGGGAGGCCGGGGCCAGGACGGTGGACCTCACGTCCCGGCCGGACCGGGCTGCCGCCAACCGGCTCTACGAGCGGCTCGGGTTCGCGGTGCGGGAGTCGACCGTGTATCGGATGACCGTGACGGGTTGAACCGCGGCGGAACCGCCTGTCTCAGGACGCCACCCTCTGCGGCTCCGCCGCCAGTTCCAGCATCTCCTCCACCTCTCCGTCCTGCACGTGCGACGTGCGCCGCAGCCACAGGATGTCCCGGCCGAAGGACCAGATCAGGGAGGTGAGGGACAGGGCTACGACGCCGTAGGACAGGGGGTGCGGAAGGTAGCCGGAGGCGGCCAGGAGGAGGCAGATGCCCTGCATGGCGGCGACCGTCTTGCGGGCCATGCTCGGGGGGAGTTCGGCGTTCAGCCAGGGGTAGACGCGGGCGGCGGCCACGAAGGCGTAGCGCATGCCGCCGATGAGGAGGACCCAGGGGCCCAGCTGCATGGAGACGTAGACGCTGAGCACCAGGATGAGGAACGCGTCGACCTCCATGTCGAAGCGGGCGCCGAGGGGGGTGGAGGTGCCGGTGGCTCGGGCCACCTTGCCGTCGACGCCGTCGAGGATCAGGGCGACCGCCGTCAGGCCGACGAAGAGCGTGACCGGGGGTGAGCTCTCGAAGGAGTCCGCGACCAGGGCCGTGACTCCGCCGACCAGCGTGGCCCGGCCGAGAGTCACCCGATTGGCGGGGCCGAAGGAGCGCAGCCGGGAGCGGTGCAGCGCCCGGGAGAGCACCGCCCAGCTGGCCACGGCGAAGGCGAGGCCGGTCAGCCAGCCCGCCGGCCCCATGCCGATCGCCGTGCCGAGCAGGGCCAGCAACAGGATCTGAACGCCCGCTCCCACAGCGGTCTCCTGCTGGACCAGCCTTGCGTCGTAAGTGTTGTTCAGGGCCACCGCACACCCTCCGGCCGTATGACAGAGTCGATCAACGCCGCGTACTGTGCGCGGCCTGTGCACACCTCGGTACGTGAACTGCTTCCCGATCGTTCAGGAGGACGCCCGATGAACCGCATAGCACGAGCGTTCTGGCTCAGTCGTCCCGGTCTGGGCGAGATACGGACCGCCGACCTGCCGGAACCCGGTGAGGGCGAGGTGCTGGTGCGGACCGTTTACTCGGGCATCAGCCGTGGCACGGAGACCCTCGTCTTCCGCGGCGGCGTCCCCGAGAGCCAGCACGCGGTCATGCGGGCGCCCTTCCAGGACGGCGATTTCCCGGCTCCTGTGAAGTACGGCTACCTCAATGTGGGGGTGGTGGAGGAGGGGCCGCAGGAGTTGGTCGGGCGGAACGTTTTCTGTCTCTATCCGCATCAGACCCGGTACGTCGTTCCGGCCGCCGCCGTCACCGTCGTACCGGACACCGTGCCCGCCGAACGGGCCGTCCTCGCCGGCACCGTCGAGACCGCCGTGAACGCCCTGTGGGACGCGGCCCCGCTGATCGGCGACCGGATCAGCGTGGTCGGCGGCGGCATGGTCGGCTGCTCGGTGGCCGCCTTGCTGGCCCGATTCCCGGGGGTACGTGTGCAACTCGTCGACGCCGATCCGGGGCGCGCCAAGGTCGCACAGGCCCTCGGCGTCGACTTCGCCCTGCCCGCGGACGCGCTCGGCGAGCGCGATCTCGTGGTGCACGCCAGCGCCACCGAGCAGGGCCTTTCCCGCGCGCTGGAACTGCTGGCCGCCGAGGGCACCGTCGTGGAACTGAGCTGGTACGGCGACCGCAGGGTCAGCCTCCCGCTCGGCGAGGCCTTCCACTCCCGGCGGTTGACCATCCGCGGCAGCCAGGTCGGCACCGTCTCCCCGGCCCGCGCGAGCCGCAGTTACGCCGACCGCCTTGCCCTCGCCCTCGACCTGCTCGCCGACCCGGCGCTCGACGCCCTCATCACAGGGGAATGCGCGTTCGACGAGTTGCCGGAGATCATGCCGAAACTCGCCTCGGGCGACATTCCCGCCCTGTGTCACCGTGTGAGGTACACCGAAAGGGCCTGACCTGAGAAAAGAGTGAGAGTGGACTGAACGCGGGAACGTGAAGAGCCGTACTAAGGGCATCCCCCGGCAGGGATCAGCCGGTGGACCAGACGCGCCGCACCTGGAGGGTCGTCCGTTGTTCAGTGTCACCGTCCGCGATCACATCATGATCGCCCACAGCTTCCGCGGCGAGGTCTTCGGACCCGCGCAGCGCCTGCACGGAGCGACGTTCCTGGTGGACGCCACCTTCCGGCGCGAGCAGCTGGACGACGACAACATCGTCGTCGACATCGGCCTCGCCACCCAGGAGCTGGGCGCCGTGGTCAGCGAGCTGAACTACAAGAACCTCGATGACGAGCCGGACTTCGCCGGGATCAACACCTCCACGGAGTTCCTCGCGAAGGTCATCGCCGACCGGCTCGCCGAGCGGATCGAGAAGGGCGCCCTGGGCGAGGGCGCCAAGGGCATCGCGGGGCTCTCCGTGACCCTGCACGAGTCGCACGTCGCCTGGGCGAGTTACGAGCGTGCCCTGTGACCCACGTGACCCTGGAGAAGACGGAGATGGCGGACAAGACGGGGAAGTCGGGGAAGCCGGGGCTCGGCTATGTGCCCCTTCAGCACTCCGTTCAGCACTCCGTCCCCGTCCTGAAGAACGCCGAGATCATCCCCATGTCCCTGCGCTCCGTGCACTTCGTCATGCCGGGCGGCGTCGACGACCCTGCCGCGCCGAGCGGCGGCAACGCCTACGACCGGCGCGTGAGCCTGGATCTGTCCGGCTTCGGCTGGCAGGTCCACAAGCACGCGGTGGCCGGCCAGTGGCCCCGGCCCACGGCGGCGGCCCGCGCCGAACTCGCCCGTACGCTCCGCGAGTTGCCGGACGGCTCGGTCGTCCTGCTGGACGGCATCGTCGCCTGCGGCGTCCCCGAAGTCGTCGTACCGGAGACCGAGAGGCTGCACCTCGCGGTCCTGGTGCACCTCCCGCTCGGCGACGAGACCGGCCTCGAACCGGCGCTCGCCACCGAACTGGACGCCAAGGAACGCGACGTCCTGCGGGCCGTGCCCGCCGTGATCGCCACCAGCGACTGGGCCGTACGCCGCCTCGTCTCCCACCACGGCCTCGCCCCCGAGCGGGTCCATGTCGCAGCCCCCGGTGCCGACATCGCACCGCTCGCCTCCGGCACCGACGGAGTCTCCCGGCTGCTGTGCGTCGCCGCGGTCACCCCGCGCAAGGGGCAGCACCGGCTGGTGCAGGCGCTGGCCGCGGCGGCCGACCTGCCGTGGAGCTGCGTGTGCGTCGGCGGGCTCGGACATGATCCTGAGTACGTGGCCCATCTGCGGCAGCTGATCAAGGAGCACGGTCTTCAGGACCGCATCGAACTGGCCGGCCCGCGGTCCGGTGCCGAGCTCGACGCCAGCTACGCCACCGCCGACCTGATGGTCCTCACCTCGTACGCCGAGACGTACGGCATGGCGGTCACGGAGGCCCTCGCGCGGGGCATCCCCGTGCTGGCCACGGATGTCGGCGGTCTGCCCGAGGCGGTCGGACGCGCCCCCGACGGCGGCGTCCCCGGCATCCTCGTCCCGCCGGAGGACCCCGCCGCCCTCGCCGCCGAACTGCGCGGCTGGTTCGGCGAGGCCGATGTACGACGTCGGCTGAAGGCCGCCGCCCGGGGCCGGCGGGCCGCCCTGGACGGGTGGGCGACCACGGCCCGCAGCCTCGCCGGAGTACTGGGCCGGCTGCCCAGCGAACCCAGGAGGGCGGCATGAACAAGGCGGCAGAGATCGGTGAGACGACCCCGGGGCACCCCGGGCCCGGCGATCACCGTGCACCGGCGGACTCCGGGGTCGGCAGCGACCGTGCATCGACGGACTCTCCGATTCCGGACTCCGTGATTCCCGGCGCGGGGCCATCACCCCGCCCAGCCACACCGCGTTCCGGCGACCCCGCTCCCAGCCCCGGCGGGACTCCCCGCCCCGGCGAGCGCGCCACCGTCCGGCTGCGGGACACCGGGGACGAGGAGCCGCCGCGCTACGCGCCCGAGTGGCTGGAGCTGCGCGAGCCCGCCGACGCCGCCGCGCGGGCGCACGACCTGCTCGACCCGCTGCGGATCCGGCTGGCCAACCTGCCCGGCAAGGGCGGGATCGTCATCCACGACCTGGGATGCGGCACCGGCTCGATGGGCCGCTGGCTCGCGCCACTGCTGGACGGCGCCCAGCACTGGGTCCTGCACGACCGCGACCCCTACCTGCTGCACTTCGCTGCCGTCGCCTCACCGCGCTCCGCCGCCGACGGCAGCCGGGTCACCGTCGAGACCCGGCGCGGCGACGTCGCCCGGCTCACCCCGGACGCCCTGCGCGGCGCCTCGCTGGTGACCGCCTCCGCCCTCCTCGACGTCCTCACCCGCGAGGAGATCGAGACTCTCGCCGACGCCTGCACCGGAGCCGGTTGCCCCGCCCTGCTGACGCTGTCGGTGGCCGGACGCGTCGAGTTCAGCCCGTCCCACCCGATGGACGAGGAGATCACCGAGGCGTTCAACGCCCACCAGCGCCAGGACGGACTGCTCGGCCCGGACTCGGTGACGGTGGCGTGCGAGGCGTTCTCGGAGCGCGGGGCGACGGTACGGCTCAACCCGAGCCCCTGGCGACTCGGTCCCGACCAGGCGGAGTTGACGGCGCAGTGGCTGCGCGGCTGGGTCGCCGCGGCCGTAGAGCAGGAGCCCGCGCTGAAGGCTCGTGCAGAAAAGTATCTGCAGGAGCGCCTGGCCGCCTGCGAGGCGGGCGACCTGCACGTCACCGTCCACCACACCGACCTGCTCGCGCTCTCCCGGCCCACGGGCGGCGCGTCATGAGCCTGTACACGGTGAGCGCCCGACTGGTGCCGTACGGGACACCCGGCGAGCCGCATGCGCACGTCGATACGCATGTCGACACATGGACCGGCCCTGCACCTGCACCTGCACCTGCACCTGTCTCCGTCACCCCGCCCGCCGTCCCTTCCTCCGGGCCCGCCGCTGCCCGCACGGGGGCCGGGACCGGCGTGATCGTCACCCCCGTGGGACGCCCCGACAAGCCCGCCTCCTGGTGGCGTGGGCTCCTGGCGCGGTTCAACTCCCCTGCCGTACGCGCCCACTTCGGCACCGTCGCCGGAGTTGTCATCGTCGGTGCGCTGCTGTGGCGGCTCGGCACCGGCGTCCTGCTCGACGGGCTGCGCCGCATCGACACGGCGACGCTGCTGGCGGCGCTCGCCATCGGTCTGGTCACCACCGTGCTCAGCGCCTGGCGCTGGGCCCTGGTCGCCCGGGGCCTGAAGATCCGGCTGCCGCTGGGAGCGGCGGTCGCGGACTACTACCGCTCGCAGTTCCTGAACGCGGCCCTGCCCGGCGGGGTCCTCGGCGATGTGCACCGGGCGGTGCGGTCCGGGCAGAACGCGGGCGACCTCGGCCGCGGCGTGCGCTCGGTCGTGCTCGAACGGGTCGCGGGACAGGTCGCGTTGACGGTCGTGGGAGCCACGATGCTGCTGACGCTGCCGTCGCCGGTACAGGCCGAGGCGCGGCACTTCACCCCGCTGGTCGGGCTCGCCGCGGTCGGCGCCCTCGCGGTCGTCGTAGCGCTACGCATGAACAGAGCGCCCTCCCGCCGCGGCCGGGCACTGCGCGCGACGCTGAGCGAGGCGCGCGAGGGACTGCTCTCCCGCCGCAACTGGCCCGGTGTCAGCGTCTCTTCGCTGATCATCCTGGCCGGCCACTTCGGGATGTTCGTGCTCGCCGCCCGGATCGCCGGCTCGCACGCCTCCGTCGCCGTGCTGCTGCCGCTGGCCGTGCTCGCGCTCGTCGCCATGGGGCTGCCGCTGAACGTCGGCGGCTTCGGGCCCCGCGAGGGCGCCACCGCCTGGGCGTTCGGCGCCGCGGGCCTCGGCGCGAGCACGGGTGTGGCGACCGCCGTCGTGTACGGCGTACTCAGCTTCGTGGCCGCCCTGCCCGGAGCCGCTGTCCTCCTCGCCCGCTGGTACACGGGCCTCCGACCGGCCGCGGAGTCCGGGACGGCCGCGGAGTCCGGGACGGCCGCGGAGTCCGGGACGGCCGAGGCAGCCCCGGAACTCCCGGAACTCCCGAAACGCCCCGAACTCCCGGAACACGCAGGCGGCTACGCCCGACCCTCCGCCGAGGTGAGGAGCGAGAAATACGCGCCGAAGGAATCCGCGAGGCTCGCCAGCAGTTCCTTCCCCTTTTCCGCCGAACCCAGTGAAGGGCGCCCGATGACGCCCGAATCGGTATAGCCGGACATACCGAGAGTCAGCAGATGGCGCCGGTCGTCAGCGACGAAATCGGAGGTCTCGTAACCGGGCCGAAGAAATTCCGGGTGAGCATGCAGAAGGATGGAGGTCTCGATTTCTCCCGCGTGCATGTCGGTCAGCAGCGAGGTGGTCACTCCCGCCCGCTGCCGCGCCGTTTCCCAGTCCTCCACGGCAGGGAACAGCGCCATCCGCTCGCCGCGGGCGGAGGATTCCTGAACGATGTTGCCCAGTACGTAGTTCCCGCCGTGGCCGTTGACCACCACCAGGGCGTCGACGCCGGAGCGGCGGAGGGACTGTGCAATGTCACATACCACCGAGTGAAGGGTCACCGAGGAGATGCTGACGGTCCCGGGCCAGGCTGCGTGCTCGTGCGAGCAGGAGATCGTCACCGGGGGAAGGAGGTGTACCGGGTACGCCGCGGCGATCTCCCGGGCGACGGCACAGGCAACGAGCGTGTCGGTGGCCAGCGGGAGGAACGGACCGTGCTGTTCGAAGCTGCCGACGGGAAGGACCGCGACCTGCGTTGAGACACCCGCTGCCCTGGCCCGTACCTCCTCCGTAGTGTCCGCCGGCACCAGCCCGCCTGCCGCCGTACGCGCGCCCGAACCACTCATTTCTTCACGGCCTTTCGTCTCTGCTTAGGAATCAGATCATGACAGAAAAAATCGGCGTACTCGGCAAGGGGTCTTCAGAGCGCACGCAGCGCACGGGTGTGGAACGGATCGTGAATGCACCGCTGCCCACGGTGTACGGGAAATTCCGCGCCGTCGGCTACATGGATCACGATCGTGGCGACGAACAAGTGGCCCTGGTGCACGGCGACATCGGCTCCGAGGGCGTGCTCACCCGGCTGCATTCCGAGTGCCTGACCGGTGACGCGTTCGGCTCCCAGCACTGCGAGTGCGGCGATCAACTGGCCGGGGCGCTCAAGGCCGTTGTCGCCGAGGGCAGCGGAATCGTCGTCTATCTGCGCGGACATGAGGGCCGCGGCATCGGTCTGCTCGCCAAGCTGCGGGCGATGGCGCTGCAGGCGGAGGGACTCGACACCGTCGAGGCGAACCTCGCGCTCGGACTGCCGGTGGACGCCCGCGACTACGGCGTGGCGGCGAGAATCCTGCAGGACCTGGGCGTGAACTCGGTGCGCCTGCTGTCCAACAACCCGCGCAAGCGCGAGGCGCTGGTGCAGCACGGCATCGAAGTGGCCGAGACCGTACCGCTGTTGATACCGCCGTGCGAGAGCAACATCACCTATCTGCGCACCAAGCGGGAGCGGCTCGACCACGTCCTGCCGCATCTGGACGCGGTCGCGCATCTGTCCTGATCACACGCGCCCACCTCGCCGCCGGTGTCTGCAGGGGACTCACCGTCGGCGAGGTGGGCGGTGCCTCAGTTCGTGACGACATCGTGAACCAAGCGCCGCAGTTCAGGGATGACCCTCAGCGACGACTTCGGGCGTACCTGGGTCATGAACTGCACCGTCAGATCACGGGCCGGGTCGACCCAGAAGGTCGTCGTGGCGGCTCCGCTCCAGCCGTAGGTGCCCGGGCTGGTCGGCGAGGCGGTGCGCTCCGGGTCGATGACGACCGAGACGCCGAGGCCGAAGCCGACGCCGTCGTTGTTCGGTTCGTCATGGGCCGGACGGCTGCCGAAGGCGCGCAGATCGGCGCCGCCGGGCAGGTGGTTGCGGGTCATCAGGTCCACCGTCTCGGGGGCGAGCAGCCGGACGCCGTCGAGTTCGCCGCGACGGCGCAGCAACTCCATGAACCGGTGGAAGTCGTACGCGGATGCCACCATGCCGCCGCTGCCGGACAGCAGGCGGGGCCGTCCGCCGCGCAGCGGCAGCCCGGGTACCGGCTCGATGCCGCCGTCGTCGCTCTCGCCGTACAACTCGGCGAGCCTGGGCGCCTGTTCGTCGGTGACGCAGAATCCGGCGTCGGTCATGCCGAGCGGGCCGAAGATCCGCTCGGCGAAGAACGCGTCGAGGCTCTGCCCGGACACCACCTCGATCACCCGGCCGAGCACATTGGTGGAGACCGAGTAGTTCCACTGCGTGCCCGGCTCGAACTGCAGCGGCTGAGCCGCGTACACGTCGACCGTCTGCGCCAGGTCCGTGCCCGGCACCACCGACGACTCCAGGCCGGCCGCGCGGTAGAGGGCGTCGACGGGATGGCTGCGGTAGAAGGCGAAGGTCAGCCCCGAGGTGTGGGTCAGCAGATGACGGATCCGTATCGGCCCGTCGGCGGGGCGGGTGCGTACGCCGGTGCCCTCGCCGCTCTCGTACACCCGCGGGTTCGCGAAGGCCGGCAGATACCGGTCGAGCGCGTCGTCCAGCGCGAGCCGGCCCTCCTCCACCAGCATCAGCGCGGCCACCGAGGTGACCGGTTTGGTCATGGAGTAGATCCGCCACAGGGTGTCCGCCTCGACGGGCAGACCGGCCGCCACGTCGCGCAGGCCGTGGGTCGTCAAGTGCGCGACGCGTCCGCCGCGGGCCAGGGCGACCAGGAAGCCGGGCAGCCGCCCTTCGTCGACATACCGGGCGCAGGTCCGGTCGAGGCGGTCCAGCGCCTTCACGTCCAGCCCGGCCTCGTCCGGGTCGACCTCTTGTCGCAGCTGTGCCATCGCTCTCCTCCGAATGCGCTCGTCGAGGCACGTCCGGCCGTACCCCGCCCGAACGCCCTCGGAGCTCATCCTCGCTCAGGAAGCCGCGCCGGGTCCCCCTGTCGGACGTGATTGATCATTTCGACGGAACGTTCCGGCAGAGCCCGCCCCGCGACCGCTCCCGCCGCGGCCACCACGGCGAGGACGAACAGCGGCAGCGCGACGACATGCGTCGCCGTCACCGTGCCGAACCCGGACCGGGAATGCCGAGATCGGTCGTGCGGGTTGATCCGGATATGACTCAGGACACACTGTTCGACCTGCTCTCCCAAGGCCGCGGCGGGGTGCTGGTCACCCTCAAGCGGGATGGGCGGCCTCAGCTGTCGAACGTCAGCCACCACTTCTACCCGGACGAGCGCATCATCCGGATCTCGGTCACCGACGACCGGGCCAAGACCCGTAATCTGCGCCGCGATCCGCGGGCCTCGTACCACGTGTCCACGGCCGACCGCCGGGCCTACGCGGTCGCGGAGGGCACCGTCGAGCTCTCGCCCGTTGCCGAGGACCCGCACGACGACACGGTCGAGGAGCTGATCCGGCTCTACCGTGACGTCGTGGGTGAGCACCCCGACTGGGACGACTACCGTGCCGCGATGGTCCGCGATCGGCGGCTGGTGGTGCGTCTGAAGGTGGAGCGGACGTACGGGATTCCGGAGGGCGCCAACAGGGGGTGAACGGGCCCCCGGCCCCGTGTGCCCCGGCCGCCCCTGAAACCGGCCGGAGCACACGGTGATCCCTCATGATTACCGCAGTGCGCGCAATGCCTCAACGGCGCCTTTCGCGTGGAGGTTCACGAACGCCGGGGTGACGCCGAGCGGAGCGGCGTACGCCTTGAGAGTGGTGGGACCCTTGATCGTCGTGTGACGGTTGACGTCGTACCACCTGCCGGGCGGCAGATGGATGTCCCGCGTGTCCGCCGACGTCAGATTCGGCGCCGAGAGCACGGCGGGGCCGAGCATCCACTCGTCGCCGACCGTGTAACCCGCCTTGTCCTGGGGGAAGTCGAAGAACAGCGGCCGGACGATCGGGTCGCCGGTTTGCAGCGAGTGCTGCACCTGGTCCCAGATGTAGGGCGCGAGCCGCTCGTGGCGGGCGATCGCCTCGCGGTAGAGGTCGACGGTCTGCTGGTCGTAGTCCACCTTCTGGCCGGTCGTCGCGTCGATCGTGTCCACCGGTGAGGTGGAGGCGTACATCAGCGGCATGTACGACGCCGTCTGCGCCCAGCGGACCAGGACCTCCTTCGTCGGCGCGGGCTGCCCGCTGGAGCCGCCGATCATGTCGGTCTCCACGAACGGGTAGCCGATCGTGGACAGGGCGAGGTTCTGCGAGACGGCCGCCCGCAGCGAGTCCCAGCCGGTGCCCTTGTCGATCTGCCGGACGACGAAGCCCGCCTGGTGCGCGGCGCTGCCCCAGTGGACGCGTATGCCGGCGCCCTGGAGGTCGTAGGAGTCGGCGAGTTCGGAGCCCAGGCGCTGGTAGTCGGTGCGGGTGTTGCCGTCGCGGCCGGTGCAGTGGTCGTCGAAGAAGCGGGTGTCGAACTTCAGGCCGTCGACGTCGTAGGTGTCCATCAGCTTCTTGAGGTTGCCCTGATACCAGGCCTTCGCCTCGGGGTTGGCCAGGTCGACGATGCCGGCGGTGCCGTTCCACCAGCTCACCGTGCAGGGCTTGGTGGGGTCGGCGGCGTCGTGCAGCAGATAGTCGTGGTCGGCCGCGTACTGGTAGTTGGCCGAGTCCAGGTTGATCCACAGGGTGACCCAGAGGCCGAAGTCGTAGCCCATGGCGTGGATCTGGTCCGACATCGCCTTCGGGTCGGGGTAGGCCTTCGGGTCGAAGGTCATGTTCCCGTAGTTCGACTCCCACTTGTCGTCGAGCTGGATGGTGTGGCCGTCAACTTCGTTGGCGTGCAGGTCGGTTGCGTACTTGAGCAGCTTCTCCTGATTGACGTTCGTGTAGAACTGCGCCCAGGAGTTCCACAGCGGCTTCGCGTACTGCTCGTACGTCGCGTCGCTCTGGCGCGGCTTGCCGACGATGCCGATGTAGTCGCGGTAGACGTCGCGCGGCGTCGACTCGACGAAGACGGTCGCCTTGTACGTGCTCCCGGACTCCACGGTGAAGCGGCCCAGGCCGTAGCCGCCGCTGTTGAGGGCGACGTCCATGGTGTCGCCGGTGTCGACGTACAGTCCGGCCGAACTCTGCGTGTACCAGAAGGGATCGACCATCTGGTACGAGGCCGCGCTGAAGTCGTCCTGCTCGACCTGCCCGGCGTCCAGCGGCCAGGGCTGGTCGGTGTACGGGCCGCCCGAGGGGGTGGTCGTCTCGCCGTGGCCGTACCAGTGCCCCGCGCTGTGCAGGCCGTAGGTGAGGCCGAGTCGGGTGGCCTGAACGCCCTTGACGTCCCAGTCGAGCCGGTAGCGGTCGGCGCTGGGTGTCACGCGTGCCTCGACGGTGGTCCCGGCGAGGGTCGTGGCCGCCGTCAGGGTGAGCACGCCGTCGTGCCAGCGCCAGCCGGTCAGCGTGGTGGCGTGCTGCCAGGTGTCGTCGCCGGACGTGAAGCGCAGGGCGTCCGGGCCCGTCGCCAGAACGGTGTGGCCGGATCTTCTGGTGGTCAGGGCGAGTTGGCCGGTCTTCGGGACGGAGACCGAGTAGCCGGGGGAGTCGCGTGTGGCCGCTACGTCGAGCGTGACCGCGCCCGCGGACTGCTTGACGCGCGGCCCGTGCGCGGTTGCGCCGTGGGCCGTGGAGCCGTGGGCCGTCGACGGCAGGAACGTCACCGTCAGGGCGGCGGCGAGGAGACAGCCGAACTTGCGGGAAAGGTTGCGCACCACTCATGTCCTTCTGCGGGAGAGGGGGAGTCATGGGGTTGCCGTGCCGCAGTACTGTTCATTTCTGCTCGTTCCGGCCGATGTTCTTGCTGAAAACGTCATCTGTCAACGGGGGCGGGGGGCTTCGCGGAGACCTAGGGCCCGGGGTGCAGGGCGGATGGCCGATGGTCCGCGGATCACCCGCTGCCTAGGCTGCGAAGGTCGAATCCGCAGCTCGGAAAGAGAACACCATGCCCGTCAACGGCCGCAGCCACATCCGTGTCGCCCGCCCGTCCCGGGACCTCGCGGCCGCCGAGCGGTTCTGGGTGGAGGGACTCGGACTGAGCGTGGTGTGGCGGACCGAGGGCGGCACGGAACCCGGCGAGCACGACCTGCTCATGGTCGGCCGGCCCGACGCCGCCTGGCACCTGGAACTCGTCCACGAGCCCGCCCGCCCCGTCGAGCCACGCCCCACCGAGGAGGACCTCCTCGTCATCTACGTCGACGGACCGGTGCCCGAGGACCTGGTCGCCCGTCTTGAGCAGCACGGCGGCAAGCGGGTGGCCTCGCCGAACCCCTACTGGAACCGGTGGGGGGTGACGATCGAGGACCCGGACGGCTACCGGCTGGTGCTGTGCGAGCGGGGGTGGTCCAACATCCCGCTGCCGGGCACGGGTGCCTGATCTGCACAGCAGGAGACGAACCCCGGCCCCCGGAGCCGAAAGGCGTCCGGAGGCCGGGGTGTTCGCGGGGCGGTGGCGCCGCCGAGCCCTCAAGCCTTCAGGCCGACACCGTCTCTGGCTGTGACGCCTGGTGGGCGGTGTGCTCGCCCAGATGTTCCGTCTGGATCTTGTGGGTCTCGCGGGCCGAGAGGGCGGCGATCACCGGAGGGACGCACAGGGCCGCCGTGAACAGGGCCACCGAGGACCAGTCGGTGCCGTCGGGGCCCGCGATCTGCGCGGCGAACGTGACGGCGAAGCCCGCCACGGCGAAGCCGATCTGGGTGCCGATCGCCATGCCGGACAGCCGGACGCGGGTGGAGAACATCTCGCCGTAGAACGCGGGCCACACGCCGTTCGCGGCGCTGTAGTCGACTCCGAAGGTGACGATGCCCAGCAGCAGGGTCAGCGGGTAGTTGCCGGTGGAGATCGCCCACAGGTACAGGAACATCGTGATCGCGCTGCCGGCCGCGCCGATCAGGAACACGGGACGGCGGCCGATGCGGTCCGACAGGGAGGCCCACAAGGGGATCGCGGCGAGCGCCACGACGTTGGCGAGTGCGCCCACCCACAGCATCGAGGACCGGGACATGCCGACGGAGTCACTGGTGGCGTAGGCGAGGGCCCAGACCGTGAAGATCGTGGAGACCGATGCGACGAGCGCACCGCCGATCACCCGCAGCACGTCCGCCCAGTGCTCGCGCAGCAGCACCGCGAGCGGCAGCTTGACGACGCCCTCGGTGGCCGCCTGCTTTTCGAAGGCCGGTGTCTCCTCCAGCCTGCGGCGGATGACGTAGCCGACGGCGGCGACCACGACGCTCGCCCAGAACGGGATCCGCCAGCCCCACGACAGCAACTGGTCCTCGGGGAGTGCGGCGATCGGGATGAAGACCAGGGTGGCGATCAGCTGGCCGCCCTGTGTGCCGCTGAGGGTGAAGCTGGTGAAGAAGCCGCGCCGGTGCGACGGGGCGTGTTCGAGCGTCATGGAGTTCGCGCCGGCCTGCTCGCCCGCGGCCGAGACTCCTTGCAGGATGCGGCACAGCACCAGCAGCACCGGGGCCAGGGAGCCGACCTGGGCGCGGGTGGGCAGACAGCCGATCAGGAAGGTCGACAGGCCCATCAGCAGCAGCGTGAAGACCATGATCTTCTTGCGGCCCGTCCGGTCGCCGAAGTGCCCGAGGAAGAGCGCGCCGACAGGCCGGGCCGCGTAGGCGACACCGAATGTGGCCAGCGAGAGCAGGGTCGCGGTGGCGGGGTCGGACTCGTCGAAGAAGACCTTGGGGAAGATCAGCGCGGCCGCGCTGCCGTAGATGAAGAAGTCGTAGTACTCCAGAGCGCTGCCGATCCAGGCGGCGGCTGCCGCCTTCTTCGGCTGCCCGACGGCTTCGGCGGGGACGGACACGGGCGTGCTCCTTCGAGAAAGCTCCAACGTAGGCGGAGTGAGCGGAAGCGGGGAACGGGAGGCGAAGAGCGGAAGGGGGAGCGAAGAGCAGAGGCAGAGGGTTGTCGGGGGGGCCGGGTCGCGGCCTAATTAACCCACTGGATAGTTAGTCCCGATGGGTAGGGATGGTGCTTCGCCGTTTCCCACGTGTCAAGGGGTGCCGTCGTGCGACCTCAGCCGGCGGCCCGCTCCGCCGTCAGGTAGGCGATCACCATGTCGCCGAGCATGGCGCGGTAGTGCTCGCGCTGGGCCGGGTCCACCAGGTCGCGGCCGAACAGGGCGCCGAAGGTGTGCCGGTTGGCGACCCGGAAGAAGCAGAACGAGCTGATCATCGCGTGCAGGTCGACCGCGTCGACGTCGGCCGTGAACAGACCGGACTCCTGTCCGGTGGCCAGGATGCGGCGGATCACGTCGAGCGCGGGGGAGCCGATCTTGCCGAGCTTCTCGGAGCCGGCGATGTGCGCGGCGTCGTGGATGTTCTCGATGCTGACCAGGCGGATGAAGTCCGGGTGCTGCTCGTGGTGATCGAAGGTCAGCTCCGCCAGCCGTCGGATCGCCGCGACCGGGTCCAGGTGCTCGACGTCCAGCTCCTGCTCGGCCTCGCGGATCACGCCGTAGGCCCGCTCCAGTACGGCCGTGAAGAGCTGCTCCTTGCCGCCGAAGTAGTAGTAGATCATCCGCTTCGTGGTGCGGGTGCGGGCGGCGATCTCGTCGACCCGGGCGCCGTCGTAGCCGGCCCGTGCGAACTCCTGTGTCGCCACGTCCAGGATCTCGGCCTGGGTGCGGGCGGCGTCGCGGATCCGTCCGTTGGGTCGTGCCGGTTCGTCGACGCTGGTCATCGGGTTCCTTAGGGAGTACGGCCAGTGCCGCAGATTGTAGAAGGCGGGGCGGGGGTTCCCAGCGGGCAGTGCGGCTGATATAGCTAACGTACTGGTTCGTACATTAGAGCTCCGCTCGGACTCAGACTCATGCTCATGCTCAGACACAGGCTCAGACACGTGCTCACGCTCAGACACAGGCTCAGGAGGTCCGTGTGGCCAAGGACTCGTTTCTCGTCGGACTGATCGGCTCCGGCATCGGCCCGTCGCTCAGCCCGGCGCTGCACGAGCGGGAGGCGGACCGGCAGGGTCTGCGCTACGTGTACCGCCTCATCGACATCGACGTCCTCGGTCTGCCTCCGCAGGCGGTGGGCGACCTGGTGCGGGCCGCGCGCGACCTGGGCTTCGACGGGCTGAACATCACCCACCCCTGCAAACAGCTCGTGATCGAGCATCTGGACGCGCTGGCCCCACAGGCCGAGGCGCTGGGTGCGGTGAACACGGTCGTCTTCGAGAACGGCCGCGCGACCGGGCACAACACGGACGTCACCGGCTTCGCGGCGTCGTTCGCGCGCGGGCTGCCGGACGCTTCGCTGGAGCGGGTGGTGCAGCTCGGCGCGGGCGGGGCGGGGGCGGCTGTCGCTCACGCGACGCTCAATCTCGGGGCGGAGAGGGTGACTGTCGTCGATGCGGTGGTGGAGCGGGCGGTGTCCTTGGCCGGTCAGCTGAACCGGCACTTCGGGATGGGGCGGGCTGCCGCGGGCTCGCCGGACGAGCTGGCGGGGTTGTTGTCGTCCGCCGATGGGCTGGTGCACGCGACGCCCACGGGGATGGCCGCGCATCCTGGAGTGCCGTTTCCCGCGGGGCTTTTGAGGGCCGAGTTGTGGGTTGCCGAGGTGGTGTACCGGCCGTTGGAGACGGAGTTGGTGCGGGCCGCTCGGGCTGGGGGGTGTGCCGTGCTGGACGGGGGTGGGATGGCTGTCTTTCAGGCTGCTGACGCGTTTCGGTTGTTCACGGGGTGTGAGCCGGATGTTTCGCGGATGTTGGCGGACATCGGTGAGTTGGCCGGGGCGGCGGAGAGTTCGGTCCAGTAGGTCGGGGGCGACTGCGGGTTGGCCGTGTTGAGCGCGCAGTTCCCCGCGCCCCTGAAGTCTTTGCAGCCAGGCAGTTGGAAGGAGTGCGCCATGCGTACGTCTATCGCCACCGTTTCGCTCAGTGGGTCCCTCACCGAGAAGCTGACCGCTGCCTCGCGGGCCGGGTTCGACGGGGTGGAGATCTTTGAGAACGACCTGCTCGCAAGTCGGCTCGCTCCCGAGGAGGTTCGGGAGCGGTGCGCGGATCTCGGGTTGAGTATTGATCTCTACCAGCCGATGCGGGACATGGAGGCGGTGCCCGAGGAGGAGTTCGGGCGGAACCTGCGGCGGGCGCGGCACAAGTTCGAGGTGATGCGGCGGCTGGGAGCCGACACCGTTCTTGTCTGTTCCAGCGTGCATCCGGCGGCCGTCGACGACGACGCGCTCGCCGCCCGGCAGCTGAGCCAACTGGCCGACCTGGCATCGGAGTTCGGGATCCGGATCGCCTACGAGGCGCTCGCCTGGGGGCGGCACGTCAGTACGTACGACCATGCCTGGCACATCGTGGAGACGGCGGACCACCCAGCGCTGGGCACCTGTCTCGACAGCTTCCACATCCTTTCCCGGGGGTCCGATCCCAAGGCCATCGAGGACATCCCGGGCGAGAAGATCTTCTTTCTGCAGCTCGCGGACGCCCCGCTGCTCGCGATGGACGTCCTGCAGTGGAGCCGGCATTACCGCTGCTTCCCGGGGCAGGGCGGGTTCGACGTCGCCGGGCTCGTGCGGCATGTGCTGCGGGCGGGGTATGACGGGCCGCTCTCGCTGGAGGTGTTCAACGACGTCTTCCGGCAGGCGGAGGCCGGTCCGGCGGCCGTGGACGCCCACCGGTCGCTGCTGGTGCTCCAGGAGTCGGTGGGGCCGGTCGAACTGCCCGGTCCTGTCGTCCCCAGCGGTGTCGCCTTCGCCGAGCTGGTGACGCCCGATGCCGAGCCGGTCTGCGAGGTGCTCGGTGCGCTGGGCTTCGCCCGCATCGCGCGCCACCGCAGCAAGCCGGTCGATCTGTGGCAGCAGGGCGAGGCACGCATCCTCGTCAACACCGGACCGGCCGTACGCCGCGAAGGCACCGGGCTCGCGGCGATCGGCCTGGAGTCACCTGACCCTGCCGGTGCCGCCCGACGCGCCGAGGCCCTGCTGGCACCGGTGCTGCCGCGCAGGCGCGCCGCGGACGACGCGCCGCTGGACGCCGTGGCGGCCCCCGACGGCACGGAACTGTTCTTCTGCGCCACCGGACGGCCCGGACTCCCGGACTGGCGCGCCGACTTCGAGGACGTCGCGCACAACGCCACGGAGCCCGGTGCGCACATCTCCACCAAGCCCTGTGTGAGAGGGATCGACCATCTCGCCCTCGTCCAGCCGTGGCACCAGTTCGACGAGGCCGCCCTCTTCCACCGAAGCGTCCTCGGGCTGTTGGCGCAGGAGAGCGTGGACGTCGCCGATCCGTACGGGCTGCTGCGCAGCAGGGCGGTCACCAACGCCGACGGGAGCGTGCGGATCGCTCTGTCCGTCGGGGCGGCACCGAGCGACGACACGGTGCACGCCCAGCACATCGCTCTCGCCACGGACGACGTGGTGGCCGCGGCCCGCCGCTTCCTCGCCGCGGGCGGGCGGCTGCTGCAGATCCCCATGAACTACTACGACGACCTGGCCGCCAGGTTCGAGTTCGCGGACGGAGAGCTGGAGACGTATCGCGAGCTCGGCATCCTCTACGACCGTGACGCGCACGGGGAGTTCCGGCACTGCTACACCCGTACCGTCGGTCGAGTCTTCTTCGAGCTGGTCCAGCGCGACGGCGGTTATCGCGGCTACGGTGCGCAGAACGCGCCCGTGCGGCTGGCCGCCCAGCACCTCACTGGCGGCTGACGGTCCGGGTCACGCCGGTGACGACCGTCGTGGCGAGGATCCAGCCGGTGATGATCAGGGCGTAGGAGAGGTACTGGTACCAGCCGTCCGGTGCGAACGCGTCCTCCTGGCCGAAGGAGATCACCGGCAGCAGCAGGTCGAGGGTGTAGAAGACCGGGTTGAAGTGCGGGGCCTCCGACGCCTTGAGCGCGTGCGGATGGTGCAGCGCGTAGGCGATCGAGCCGACGGCCAGCAGTGAGAGCAGCCAGACGGCGGCGCGCAGCGGGCGGAAGCCGTAGCCGACGGTGGCGTCCTGGACGTAGCCCCAGATGCGGCCGTACCAGGAGCGGGTGGTGCGCAGCCTGCGCTGCTTGGCGAGTTGGACGAGCCGGGCGGCGTCGTCGTCGCCGATGCGGCGGTAGGAGGCGGCCAACTGCTCGTAGGAGTACGGGACATAGCCTTCGCGGTCGCGCTCCAGCATGGGCAGGCGGTGTTCGGCCGGCGCGTGTGGGGTGAGCGAGGTGTAGACCAGGTCGCTCAGGAGCACCTCGGCGGGCAGCACCTCCGGCTCCAGGAACAGGACGTCGATCTGGGCGCGGCGCAGATTGAGGATGCCCTGCATGGGAGGGCTCTTGCGCAGCCACAGTTCCCCGAGGGTGCAGCTGCTCGCGCGCAGCGCCGTGTCCCCGGGGTTCGACAGCCGCGCGTGGGACAGTTCGAGGCGGCCCTCGACACGGGCGCCGCGCAGGCCGATCCAGCCCTGGCTGCGCACGTGCCGCATGAGGACGTCACCGTGCACCGTCAGGGTCTCCGCGTCGAGAGCGGGGCCGCCCGGACTGCTGAGCCGTGCGTCGTTGAGCCTGAGGGACCCCGCGACCTCGGCACTGTTCAGACGCACCTCGCCGTCTGCCTGCAGCCCGGGTGCCCACAGATCGTCGCCGACGCTCACGTGGTTGAGATGGAGCGCGCCGTCCCAGCCGTCCGAGGCGGAGAACCGGGCCCCGTCCAGGAACAGCGCACCCGAGATGTGCGCCCCGCCCAGCCGCACCGTTCCCCCGAAGCGGCAGCCCGTCAGCCGCAAAACACCGTCCACCTGCACGGTGGCCGCGACCAGCCCCGGCAGCACCGAGTCGCTCAGGTTGAGCTGCCGGAACCGGGCGCCGTACAGCTGCGGCACCTCGTCGAAGTGGCAGTGGCTCAGCCGGACGGCGAACTCCGTTGTCCCGTACCGCAGATCGAGTACGCCGGTGACGCGCGCCCCGGAGAGTTTGAGCGCCGATATCTCGCCCGGTTCCTGGGGCCCGTTCAGCAGCAGGGCGCGCACCACGGTTGCCCGGATGGTGCGTTCGGGTCCCCAGTGCGCGCCCTGCGCGACGTCCTCGTCGTCCTCGGCGCGGAAGTCGACCGCCGCCCCCGTCGCGAACGCCCGCCACACCTGCTGCTCGGCCGGCGTCAGTTCGTTGATCTCCACAAGCCGGGAACTCTAGTGCCACGACTGCGCGTGCCGCCCGTGTGTTCCGAAGCGCCCTACGGCCGCGTGTTCCACTCCGCGATCACCGGGCGGTCGTGTTCGGTCGACAGGCGGCTGACGGTGGCCGTGGCGAGTTGGAAGAGGCGGCCGTCCGACGGGGGCAGGCCGAGGCGGCGGGCGGTCAGGACGCGCAGGAAGTGGCCGTGGGCCACGAGGATCACGTCGCCGTCGGGCAGGGCCCGGGCCACGCGGGACAGGATGCGGTCGGCGCGCCGGCCGATCTCGTCCGGCGACTCGCCCGGGTGCCCCTCGGGGCCGGGCGGCACCCCGTCGGTCCACAGGTCCCAGCCGGGGCGGGTGCGATGGATCTCGACGGATGTGACGCCCTCGTAGCCGCCGTAGTCCCACTCGTGCAGATCGGGGTCGGCGACGGTGCCCGTGAGGCCCGCGAGTTCGGCGGTGCGTAGCGCGCGGCCGAGCGGGCTGGTCAGGGCGAGTGCGTAGGTCCGCTGCGAGAGGAGTGGAGCGAGCGACTTGGCCTGCTGCTCACCGCGCTCGGTCAGGGGCAGGTCGGTCCAGCTGGTGTGCTGTCCCGACACGCTCCACTCCGTCTCGCCGTGGCGGACCAGGAGAAGGTCCCCCACGGTGGGCCTACTTCTTCGACTCGACGGCGTGCCCGCCGAACTGGTTGCGCAGCGCCGCGACCATCTTCATCTGCGGGGAGTCGTCCTGCCGCGAGGAGAACCGCGCGAAGAGGGAGGCGGTGATCGTGGGCAGCGGGACGGCGTTGTCGATGGCCGCCTCGACGGTCCAGCGGCCCTCGCCGGAGTCCTGCGCGAAGCCCTTCAGCTTGTCCAGGTGCTCGTCCTGGTCCAGGGCGTTGACCGCGAGGTCCAGCAGCCAGGAGCGGATAACGGTGCCGTCCTGCCAGGAGCGGAAGACCTCACGGACGCTGTCCACCGAGTCGATCTTCTCCAGCAGCTCCCAGCCCTCGGCATACGCCTGCATCATGGCGTACTCGATGCCGTTGTGGACCATCTTGGAGAAGTGCCCGGCGCCGACCTTGCCCGCGTGGACATAGCCGTACGGGCCCTCCGGCTTGAGCGCCTCGAAGATCGGCTGGAGCCGCTCGACGTGCTCCTTCTCGCCGCCGACCATGAGCGCGTAGCCGTTCTGCAGACCCCACACACCGCCGGAGACACCGGCGTCGACGAAGCCGATGTCCTTGGCGCCCAGCTCGGAGGCGTGCTTCTCGTCGTCCGTCCAGCGGGAGTTGCCGCCGTCGACGACCGTGTCGCCGGGGGACAGCAGGGTGCCCAGCTCGTCGACGACCGACTGGGTGGCGGGGCCCGCGGGCACCATCACCCAGACCACGCGCGGGGCTTCGAGCTTGTCGACCAGCTCGGCCAGGCTCGCCGCGTCGGAGAGGTCGGGGTTGCGGTCGTAGCCGATGACGGTGTGGCCGGCGCGGCGGAGGCGCTCGCGCATGTTGCCGCCCATCTTGCCGAGCCCGATGAGTCCGATCTGCATGGTCAGTTCACTTCCTTGAGCTCGCGGTACGCGGCCACGAGAGCGCGGGTGGAGGGGTCGAGACCGGGGACTTCCGTGCCCTCGGTCAGGGCGGGTTCGACGCGCTTGGCGAGCACCTTGCCGAGCTCGACGCCCCACTGGTCGAAGGAGTCGATGTTCCAGACGGCGCCCTGCACGAA
The DNA here is from genome assembly GCF_019857225.1 of Streptomyces plumbidurans. Lineage (GTDB taxonomy): Bacteria > Actinomycetota > Actinomycetes > Streptomycetales > Streptomycetaceae > Streptomyces > Streptomyces plumbidurans. Next base: position 616 of record NZ_JAFJSY010000021.1, on the reverse strand, counting down.
CACCTTGTGCTCGTACAGCGCGATCAGCTGCCCGAGGACCGACGGGGTCAGCTCACGCGCCAGGATCGTCGTCGTCGGGTGGTTGCCCAGGAAGGTGCGGTGCGGCACCTGCTCCTCGGGAACGCCCTCCGCGCGCACCTCCTCGGCGGTCTTGCCGAAGGCGAGCGCCTGCCCCTGAGCGAACAGGTTCGCCATCAACAGGTCGTGCTGCGCCTTGAGTTCGTCGCTCAGCTCGTCCGCCGGGCGGGCGAAGCCGATCAGGTCGGCGGGGATCAGCCGGGTGCCCTGGTGGATCAACTGGTAGTAGGCGTGCTGGCCGTTGGTGCCGGGCGTGCCCCACACCACCGGTCCTGTCTCCCAGCCCACCACTTGGCCGTCGCGGTCCACCGACTTGCCGTTGGACTCCATGTCCAACTGCTGCAGATAGGCGGTGAACTTCGACAGATAGTGGCTGTACGGCAGCACGGCATGCGTCTCGGCGCCGAAGAAGTTGCCGTACCAGATGCCCAACAGGCCCAGGATCAGCGGGGCGTTGGCTTCGGCGGGCGCGTTCTTGAAGTGCTCGTCGACGATGCGGAACCCGTCGAGCATCTCCCGGAAGCGGTCCGGGCCGATG
>NZ_JAFJSY010000020.1 GCF_019857225.1 Streptomyces plumbidurans | reverse complement strand
ACGCCGCGAACGGCACCGAGGACGGCCGCTCCCGCGCCGCCGCGGCCGCCGCCGTCCAGGCCGCCTGGCACTCGCTCCTGGCCGCCGGCGACTCCCGCACCCGGCGCGGCCTGGAACGGCTCGTCGTCCGCGCAGAGGTCGCCCTCGCCGCCCCCGCGGACGCCGACCCGAAGCAACTGCGCACCTGGGTGCGGCGGTTGACCACCGCCGGGCCCGTCCCGGAGGTGCATGACCCGGAGGCCGCGGGCGAACTCCTCGGCGTGGACGCCGAACTCGCCGTCCCGGCCGCTCCGTTGTGGGCGCGGCTCGGCCCGCTCGCCCCCATCGCCGTACGCACCGCCCTGGGTTGCGCCCTCGCGGGGTACGTCTCCCTCGCCCTCGGTATCGGCCGCCCCTACTGGGCCCTGGTGACCGCGGCCTCGCTCTATCAGGCCAACCTCGCCCTCACCTGGACCCGCGGCGTCCAGCGCGTCGTCGGCAACCTCCTCGGCGTCCTCCTCTTCGCCGCCGTCGTCCCGCTCGCCCACCTCGGCCCGGCCGCCCTCGTGCTGTGCTGCCTCGCCTTCAACTTCGGCGCCGAGGCACTGATGGGCCGCAACTACTGGCTCGGCACCGTCTGCGTGACCCCAATGGCGCTGCTCATCACCGAGTTCACCGGATTCCAGCAGCCCGGACTGCTGATCACCGAGCGGGCCGTGGACACCGTCGTCGGCGCACTCGTCGGCTTCCTCGCCGCCGTCGCCGTCACCAACCGGCGCGCCGGCGACCGTGTCGAGCACGCCCTGGCCGCGGCCGAGCGCGCCCGTGAGCACGCGGCCCGGCTCCTGGCGGAGTCCGCTCCCGCGCCCGCCGCCGTGCATTCCGCGCGCCGTGCCCTCGCCGCGGCCCTGGCGGAGCTGCGTGGCACGGTCGATGCCGCGTCCGGTGAGTGGTGGCAGCGGGCCCTGCCTCAGGAGCGGGTGGTGCGCGCGGAGCGGGCGGGACACCGTACGCTCGCGGCTACGGTGCGGCACCAGGGGCCGTACCGGAGCGGCGAAACGGAGGGCGTACGGCCATGACGGCACCGAACGGGCGGCAGGCGGGGGCGAGCAGAGGCGACGACACCGTCTCCGCGGTCGTGCGGCAGTGGCAGGCCGTCCACCCCGATCTCGACACCGGCCCCATGGAGATCATCGGCCGTATCAACCGCTGCGCCGCCCTGCTGCAGCAGGCCGAGGACGCGCCGCTGCGCCGGGCGGGCCTCAGCCGCCCCGAGTTCGACCTGCTGGGCGCGCTGCGCCGCACCGGTCACGAGCTGACCCCGGGCGAGCTGGCCCGCGAGACCTTCTCCTCGGGCGCCGCCGTCACCAAGCGCCTCAAGCAGCTGACCGAGCGCGGCCTGGTGGACCGCCGCGGCGACACCCGCGACCGCCGCGTCGCCCACGTCCGCCTCACGGACACCGGCCGCGAACTCGTCGACGGCATCCTGCCCGAACAGCTCTCCTACGAGACCGCCGTCCTCGCCGTGCTGGACCCCCAGGGGCAGGGCGAACTGGCCGGACTGCTCGGCGAGTTGCTGGGCCGCCTCGAAGGCAGCCTGGGCGCGATCCGCGTCTGAGCGGCCGCCCGCCTCCTCAGCTGCCCGGAGCTCAGGCGGGTGGGGCGCCGCGCCACCGCGCCGTATCGACGTACGGCTGGGGCGTGATCCCGGTCCTCTCGCGGATCGGCGACATCGACTTCGAGACCTCGCTCTTCCCCAGGGACGGTGGTCATCTGCTGCCCCTGAAGGCCGCCGTCCGCACATTGCGGCAGATCACGGTCGACGACGAGGCGGCGATCGCCCGGCTGCTGGCGCCGGATTCCACGAACTGACCCGCACCGACCGCTGCTGGGAGCATCAGATCCCGGGCCGGTAGCGGATCGGATGGTCCTCCGGCACCTCAACGAGCACGATCCGCGTCCCGTCCGGATCCGCGATCCACATCTCGACCAGCCCCCAGGGCTCCTTCACGGGCGGACGCACGATCTCCACCCCCTTGGCGAGCAGCTCCTCGTGCGCCGCGTCCGCGTCCGCGACCTGGAGCCACAGCTGTACGGCCGGGGACGGCCCTTCCTGCGACCGTCCCGACACCTCCAGGAAGCCGCCGCCGAGGAAGTAGACGGTGCCGCGCTCGGGCCCCGTGCCGAACTCCCGGTAGACGGAAAGGCCCAACAGCTCGCCGTAGAAGCGGCGCGAGCGTTCGGGATCGACGGGGTGGAGGAGGGTCCGGCTGCTCAGCACATGCACCATGCGTCGGAGCCTAGTGGCGGCGTTACTCTCTTCGGAGCCCGCGCCGCGCCGAGACAGGAGAGCCGACCCCATGGAGACCGCCGCCGGACTGACTTTCCGCGATGCCACCGATGCCGATGTCGACGCCCTGGTCGTGCTGATCGAGTCCGCCTACCGCGGGGACTCCAGCAGGACCGGCTGGACCACCGAGGCGGACATCCTGGAAGGACAGCGCACCGACCCCGAGGGCGTGCTCGACGTCATCAAGTCGCCGGACTCCCGGCTGCTCACGGTCGAGCGGGACGGCGAGGTGATCGCCTGCTGCCAGCTCGAACACCGCGGTGAGCACGCCTACTTCGGGATGTTCGCCGTCAGCCCCCGGCTGCAGGGCGCGGGCCTGGGCAAGGTGATCATCGCGGAGGCGGAGCGGACGGCGCGCGAGGACTGGGGCGTGCGCGAGATGCACATGACCGTGATCTCCGTGCGCGAGGACCTCATCGCCTGGTACGAGCGGCGCGGCTACCGCCGTACGGGACGGATGACGCCGTTCCCGTACGGCGACGAGCGCTTCGGCATTCCGCAGCGCGCCGACCTGCAGTTCGAGCTGCTGGTCAAGGAGCTGACGTGACGTTCGCGCGCCGCTTCACGCCGTGAAGCGGCCGGTGCGCTTGATCTCCGGGTAGTCGGTGGTCGCGCCGTCCAGTTGCAGGGCCCGTACGAGACGGAGATGGTCCTGCGTGTTCACCACCCAGCCGATGACCCTCAGGTCCGCCTTGCGGGCCTGCTCGGTGATCTCCAGCGTCAGCCGGCGGATGTTGAGACAGACGGTGGAGGCGCCGACCTCGACCGCGCGGTCCACGATGTCGGTGCCGTAGCGGCTGCCGATCAGCGCGGTCCGGACGCCGGGCACCAGCCGGGTGATCTCGGCGACCGCCTCGTCGTGGAAGGAGGACACCTCCACGCGGGCGACCAGGTCGCGCTTGAGCATGACCTCGGCCAGCGCCCTGGCCGCCTGCACGTCCTTGATCTCGGCCTGCAGCGGGGCGTTCACCGCGTCCAGGACCTCCTCGAAGACCGGCACGTGCTCCCCGCGACCCGCGTCCAGGGCGCGCAGCTCCGAGAGGGTCTTCTCGGCGATCGGGCCGGTTCCGTCGGTCGTGCGGTCCACGTCGGTGTCGTGCATGACGACGAGGGCGCCGTCCTTGCTCAGATGCAGATCGAGTTCGATCACGTCGAGCCCGGCGTGCTGGGCGGCGACGAAGGAACGGAGGGTGTTCTCGGGTTCGACACCCATGACCCCGCGGTGACCGATGGTAAGGAAGTTCAAGGTTCAACTCGCTTCCGTCGACGGCGGCTCGGCTTCGCGCGCGACCGGAGCGGACGGCCACGCGGGCAGAGCCGCAGCCTAACGGCCCCGTCTCGCGATGAACCCGCTCGTACACAGGCGATCGGCGTGGCGTACGGGGCGATTTCGGCCGGTGCCGCCGGGCGCCGTCACCCTGGCGTGGGCGAGTCCTGCGGACATTGACCCCCCACCCCTACCCGCGGGGAGGGCACGCATACCCGGAACGGCGGCCTTCACCGCGTCTGACAGAAAAAACTTCGGTGACCATGCGGTTGCGCAGGATAATCTCCCGGGTCTCTCCTTGCTGAAAGGAAGCTCATATGTATACGGTCTCGATACGCGAGCTTCTCCCGTGGAGGATGGGACATGACGGAAATTCTTGTGCAGGCGGCTTCGGGGGATGAGATTCCTCCTGCGACCAGGGTGGTCGAGCACCCGGCGTGGCCGGTGCTCAAGGATGCCGTGGAGCTGATCCGGCCATGGCAGTCCAAGGACGGGTCGATCGACTTCGCGGCCGAGGGTGCTCCGCGGCGCGCGGACGCCGAGGCCGCGGTCGAGCGTGTCGTCGCGGCCGTGCGCGAGCTCTCCCCGCTGCTCGCGCACGACAGCGACTACCACGAGGCCCTGGCCAAGGACCTTCGCCGCTGGGCCGAGGGCGGCTTCGAGGTGCCCGACTTCCTCGACTCGCTGCTGGCCTTCCAGCCCGCGGCGATGCGCACGGACGGCCTGCAGCACCTGGTCGTCTTCCCCATGTACACGCAGAACGGCAACCCGGACCGCAACCTCGAAGCGGTCGTGCTCACCATGGTGTGGCCCGAGTGGCTGTCCGAGCTGGAGCGCACCCGCTACGACAACCCGCTGTTCTGCGGCATCAGGTTCGAGGACTTCACGGCCGGCTACGACACCAACTCCGCCGTCCTCTTCCCCGAGACCATCGCCGTGCGCGAGGCGCCGGAACGATTCTCCTGGGGCGGCATCTTCTGCGACCGCGAGGCCGCGCGCTTCCGCCGGGTCACCGAGGCCGCCGTCGACATCCTGGGCATCGAGCTGCCCGAGGACGTCGCCGCGCTGGTCCACGACCAGCGGCGCTGCGAGGAGGCCTTCGTGCTGTGGGACATGGTCCACGACCGCACCCACAGCCACGGCGACCTGCCCTTCGACCCGTTCATGATCAAGCAGCGCCAGCCGTTCTGGATGTACGGCCTGGAGGAGCTGCGCTGCGACCTCACCGCCTTCAAGGAGGCCGTGAAGCTGGCGGACGACGGCGTCCCGCAGGCCCGTGACGTGCAGTACGCGGTCCTCTTCGACCGGATGTTCCGCTTCCCGGTCACCGGCGAGCGCGTGCGCAACTACGACGGCCTCGGCGGCCAGCTGCTCTTCGCCTACCTGCACAAGCACGACGTGGTCCGCTGGACCGACAACAAGCTGTTCATCGACTGGCAGCGCGCCCCGCAGGTCACCAACCAGCTGTGCGCCGAGATAGAGAAGCTCTACCGCGACGGCATCGACCGCCCCAAGCTCGTGCACTGGTTCGCCGGATACGAGCTGGTCGCCACCTATCTGTCACCGCACCCAGGGTCCCGCTGGGCCAAGGGTCCGGACGCCCTCGACCTGACCCTGCCGCCGCGAAAGCTCGTCGATGACGTGCTTCCCGACGAGTTTCCGCTGAGCATGTTCTATGAAGCCCTCTCCAAGAAGCTGAAGAACGTGATTGCCTCCACCAAGGGCATCACGGCGGAGAGCGCGGAACGGGTCGCCGCGTGAGCGACCGCACCACCGAGAACGTGGCTCAGGAGGCGAAGACCATGGCGGGGAACGGAGCTCTCAGCGGTGCGGTGATCGCGGTCGCCGGCGGCGGCGGACCCGCGGGGCGGGAGGCACTGCTCCGGCTGGCCGAGTCGGGTGCGACCGTCGTCGCCGCCGACAACGATCCCGTACGGCTCGCGGAAGCCGTGGACGCGGCCCGCTACGCGTCGGGCGGTGCCACCGTCACCGGTGAGCCCGTCGACCTGCTGGACCTGGACGCCACCAAGGAGTGGGCCCAGCACATCGAGAAGGAGTTCGGCCGCGTCGACGGCCTGGTCCATCTCGTCGGCGGCTGGCGCGGCAGCGAGACCTTCATCAAGACCAGCCTCGACGACTGGGACTTCCTGGAGCTGCTGCTCATCCGGACCGTGCAGCACACCTCCCTCGCCTTCTCCGAGGCCCTGCAGCGCAGCGACCGCGGCCGCTACGTCCTGATCAGCGCCGCAGGCGCCAGCAGGCCGACCGCGGGGAACGCCGCGTACGCCGCCGCCAAGGCCGCGGCCGAGGCCTGGACGCTGGCCCTGGCCGACTTCTTCCGCAAGGCGCAGGGCGCCGAAGGGCTCTCCTCGGCGGCTGCGATCCTGGTGGTGAAGGCGTTGGTGCACGACGCGATGCGCGCCGAGCGCCCCAACGCGAAGTTCGCGGGCTTCACGGACGTCAAGGACCTGGCCGAGGCCATCACCGACGTCTGGAGCAAGTCTGCCGCCGAAGTGAACGGAAAGCGTCTGTGGCTGACCGAGAAGCCGTGAACCCCCCAAGGACCGACGCGCGTCGTCATCACGACCCGGAGGTCCGCGGTTTCGCCAGTGACAACTACGCCGGTGCCCACCCGGAGGTGCTCGCCGCCCTGGCCCTGGCCAACGGCGGGCACCAGGTCGCGTACGGCGAGGACGACTACACCGAGAACCTCCAGAGCGTCGTCCGCAGCCACTTCGGTGCCGCGGCGGAGGCGTTCCCCGTCTTCAACGGCACCGGCGCCAACGTCGTCGCGCTCCAGGCGGTCACCGACCGCTGGGGCGCGGTGATCTGTGCCGAGAGCGCGCACATCAACGTCGACGAGGGCGGGGCGCCCGAGCGCATGGGCGGCCTGAAGCTGCTGACCGTGCCCACGCCCGACGGCAAGCTCACGCCCGAGCTGATCGACCGGCAGGCGTACGGCTGGGACGACGAGCACCGCGCCATGCCGCAGGCCGTCTCCATCACCCAGAGCACCGAGCTGGGCACGCTCTACACGCCGGACGAGATCCGCGCGATCTGCGAGCACGCCCACGCGCGCGGCATGAAGGTGCACCTGGACGGCTCACGGATAGCCAACGCGGCCGCCTCCCTCGACGTCCCGATGCGGACGTTCACCAATGCCGTCGGCGTCGACATCCTCTCCCTGGGCGGGACGAAGAACGGTGCGCTGTTCGGCGAGGCGGTCGTCGTCCTCGAACCGGGTGCGGTCAGCCACATGAAGCATCTGCGCAAGCTGTCCATGCAGCTCGCCTCCAAGATGCGCTTCGTGTCGGTGCAGTTGGAGGCGCTGCTCGCCAAGGACCTGTGGCTGCGCAACGCCCGCCACTCCAACGAGATGGCCCAGCGCTTGGCCGAGGGCGTGCGCGCCGTGCACGGCGTGGAGATCCTCTACCCGGTGCAGGCCAACGGCGTGTTCGCCAAGCTCCCGCACGCGGTGAGCGAGCGGCTGCAGAAGCGGTTCCGGTTCTACTTCTGGGACGAGAACGAGGGCGTCGTGCGCTGGATGTGCGCCTTCGACACGTCCGAGGACGACGTGGACGCGTTCGTGGCGGCGCTCAAGGAGGAGATGGCGCGCCAGTAGCTCCGTGAAGTGATGCATAGATATGCGGGCAATCGAAAAGTCATTGACTGTCGAGTGAGCGCATTTCTATGCTCTGCGGGCATGGAGCTGATCCAGAACACCCCTGACTTGTCCGCGTATCTGGCCGCTGATGAGGCCATCGACCATGGGCATCCGCTGGTGCGGAAAACGGCCGCCCGGCTGGCTGCCGGGGCGACGGACTCGTATGCCTATGCACGGCTCGCGTTCGAGTTCGTACGCGACACGATTCCGCACTCGCAGGACTCCGGCGATCCGCGCGTCACCTGGCGCGCCTCCGACGTGCTGGAGCAGGGCACCGGCATCTGCTACGCCAAAGCGCACGCGCTGGCGGCGCTGCTGCGGGCCGAGGACATCCCCACCGCGCTCTGCTACCAGAAGCTGGACGTGGTGCACGGCCTGGTCGCCGTGCGGTTCAACGGCGCCTGGCATCGACAGGACCCCCGCGGCAACAAGCCGGGCGTGGACGCCCAGTTCTCCCTCCAGGGTGAGCGGCTGGCCTTCGCGCCCGACCCGAAGTCCAATGAGATGGACTACCCGGTGCTGTACGCTGAACCCCATCCGACCGTACTGAGCGTTCTGCGGGCCGCCCGTGACCGGGCCCAACTCTGGAGGACGCTCCCGCGCGCACTCTGAGGCAAGGCGATGACTCTCTCCCTGACCGTGTCCGACGAGGTGCGCGCTCTCGCGCCCGGCTTCACCCACCTCGCGATCGAGGCGCACGGCCTGACCAACGGGCCGAGCACGCAGGACAGTTCGGCGCTCCTCGACGACGCGGCCAGGCGTCTCGCCGCCCGCCTGGACGGCCGCGCCCCGCACGAGGACCCGCACATGGCGGCCTGGCGCGAGATCTACACGGCGTTCGGCTCCAAGCCCTCACGCACCCGCAACTCCGCGGAAGCCCTGGCCAGGCGAGCCCTCTCGGACGCGGGACTGCCCCGCATCAACCTCCTCGTCGACCTCTACAACGCCATCAGCGTCGCCCATCTGATCCCCGTCGGGGGCGAGGACATCGATCACATCACCGGCGGCATGCGGCTCGTGCGGGCCGCAGGGGACGAGGACTTCGTGACCGTGGCGGGCGGCGAGGAGGTCGTCGAGCACCCCGACGCCGGCGAGGTGGTCTGGCGCGACGGGACAGGCGTGACGTGCCGCCGCTGGAACTGGCGGCAGGGCCCTCGCACCCGCCTGACCGAGAGCACCGTTTCGGGCATCTTCCTGCTGGAGAGCCTCGCCCCGATGCCCGTCGCCGCGGTCGAGCGGGCGGGCGCCGAACTCGTCGAACTCCTGGAGAAGTTCAGCCCCGGGGCGCCGATCACCGTCCACGCCCCGAAGTGACGATTCAGCGTGCCTCGGCCGCCTTCACCTGCTCCGGAGTCGGCGCCGTGCCGCCCAGGTGGGCGGGCATCCACCAGGTGTCGTGCGGGCCCTTGGGCCGCACGGGGTAGGCACGCTGGGCGGCCTCCAGGAGTTCCTGGACCCGCTCGCGCAGCTGGCGGGTGATGGCGCCCGCGTACTTGTCCTTGGAAGCCTCGAGCGCCTCGCCGACGCGGATGGTGATCGGGGTGTGGCTGCGCTTGAAGTTGCGCGGGTGGCCCTTGGTCCACAGGCGCTGCGTGCCCCACAGGGCCACCGGGATCAGCGGGACGCCAGCCTCCTGCGCCAGACGGGCGGCGCCCGTCTTGAAGCTCTTCAGGGTGAAGGACTGCGAGATGGTGGCCTCGGGGAAGACCCCGACGATCTCGCCGGACCGCAGGGAGTCGAGCGCGTGCGCGTACGCCTGCTCGCCCTGCTCGCGGTCCACCGGGATGTGCTTCATACCGCGCATCAGCGGACCGGAGATCCTGTGCCGGAAGACCGACTCCTTGGCCATGAAGCGGACCAGACGCTTCTGGGGAAGCGCAGCGAAGCCGTCGAAGATGAAGTCCAGATAGCTGATGTGGTTGCTCACCAGCACCGCACCGCCCGAGCGTGGGATGTTCTCCGAACCCTTGCAGTCGATCTTGAGATCCCAGGCGCTGAACAACGCCTTCGCGAAGCCGATGACGGGACGGTAGACAAGCTCAGCCATGAACGGGGTGGACCCTTCTCTCTGCCTGGGAAGGGGGTTCCCCCGGGCGGGAAAGTTACGCAGCCGTAGGTATACGGCATTGCGCAGATCGTGCCCCAGATAACGAGTGGGTGGCCAGTCCTGGTGCCGTAGCGTGGCGAGATTCTCGTCACGTAGTGACGCGGCGTAGCACCAGGTACATCTCGCACCCCAGGCAGTACGCGAAGGCGGCGTTGAGGAAGGCCGCGGCCAGCGCGGCGGCGGTCGCGGCGAGCCCCAGCCAGGCCGGGCCGAGCACGAAGCCGACCAGCCCCAGGCCGGCGAAGACCAGGCCCACGGCCTGAGCGAACCGCGGCGGCTCCGGCGGCTCGAACTCGCGCGGCGGCCCGAGCCGTGGGCGTACGGCCCTGCGGAAGAGCCAGCCGTACGGCGAGCGCCCGACACCGCCCGCCGCGCCCAGCGCGAACGCCAGCGTCTGCCAGGCCAGCAGCCAGACGCTGCCGGTGATCAGCACGACCGCGAGGACGACGGTCGTCACGGCCGCCCCGAAGCGCGGCCCCCTCACATCGATGTCCATGAATCAAGCATTCCGCAACGGGAACGATTCGTGGAGGCGGGAATCTTTGCAGTCTCATGAATGCTTGTGCAGGTGATGACCGGACTTGTGGTGTGCGTGGTGGTGCTCGTGGCGGCGAGCGCCTACGGAGTGCTGCAGCGGCGGCGAAGCGGGAGGGTACGCGTGCGTGGGCGCGACGAAGGGAAACGGCTCGGAACGGCCGACCTGGGCAGTGAGCTGGGCGAACGAGCCACGCTCGTGCAGTTCTCCAGCGCCTTCTGCGCCCCCTGCCGGGCCACCCGGCGCGTGCTCGGGGAGGTGGCCGGCCTGGTCCCCGGCGTGACCCATGTGGAGATCGACGCGGAGGACCACCTGGACCTCGTACGCGAACTCGACATCCTCAAGACGCCGACCGTGCTGGTCCTCGACGCCGACGGCCGGGTCGTACGGCGCGCCACCGGCCAGCCGCGCAAGGCCGACGTCATCGCGGCCCTCGGGGAGGCGGTCTGACGGCCGTGATCGCCGGGGTGAGCCATCTCCCAGATGCCGGAACGTACTTGACTGTGTGCGCCACGTATCGTCAGCCTGACCGTATGCCCAAGGAAATCCTTCTCTTCGGGCGGGCTCATGTCGATCTGGCCCGCACCGCGAGCGCGCGCTGTCCGGACTGTTGAGCAGCCACGGACCAGCTTGCCCCTCTCCCCAGAAGGACAACTCCATGACGGCCACGCCCGATCTCGGCACCCGCACCCCTCAGCTCGCCTCTCCCGACCTCCTGCGCTCCGTCTTCCGCCGGCACGCCGCGGGGGTCGCCGTGATCACGGCGCGGGGCGCGTCGGGTCCGGTCGGCTTCACCGCCACCTCCCTCACCTCGGTCTCCGCGGAGCCCCCGATGCTCTCCTTCGGCATCAGCACCGGGGCGTCGAGCTGGCCGGCGATCTCCTCGGCCGACCACGTCGGAGTCCACATACTCGGCGAGCACCAGCAGGAGCTGGCCGCCACCTTCGCCCGCAGCGGCGCCGACCGCTTCGGCGCGCCCACGAACTGGCGCGAGGGACCCGAGGGCGTTCCCGTGCTCGACGGCGTCCTGGCCTGGCTGGTGTGCCGGGTCATCGGGCGCGTGCCCGCCGCCGACCAGCGCATCGTGCTGGCCGAGGTGGTGCTGGGCGACCCCACGGGTCCGGGCCGCCCGCTGCTCTACCACCAGGGTCGGTTCAACGGCCTGCGTGACTGAGGGCCCGCGTGACCGAGGCGTGCGTCATAGCGGCTGAGTGACCGATCCCTCCACGGCTCCCGCTGCGAACAGGTCGAGTTCCGATTACGCTGCGTTGCAAAGGTCACAGTTCAAAGCGCTTGCTTAGCGGGAACCGTATGGGTGTACTGGCGAGTAATATTTCGCTCGGAGCGCTGGTCGCCCCGATCGGGATCGGCCGCTTGAGGCGCCTATGCTGCCTGAAAGTAGACAGCACCGAAATGACGATTGCAGTAGGAGAGCCGGCGTGAGCTTGAGGATCGTTGTCACTGTGAAGTACGTGCCCGACGCCACTGGCGACCGGCACTTCGCCGATGACCTGACCGTCGACCGGGACGACGTGGACGGTCTGCTCTCCGAGCTCGACGAGTACGCGGTCGAGCAGGCGCTGCAGATCTCCGAGAACGCCGACGACGCCGAGGTCACCGTCCTGACCATCGGCCCCGAGGACGCCAAGGACGCGCTGCGCAAGGCGCTGTCCATGGGCGCGGACAAGGCCATCCACGTCGAGGACGACGACCTGCACGGCACCGACGCCATCGGCACCTCCCTGGTGTTGGCCAAGGCGATCGAGAAGGCCGGCTACGACCTGGTGGTCTCCGGCATGGCCTCCACCGACGGCACCATGGGCATCGTGCCCGCCCTGGTCGCCGAGCGCCTGGGTGTGCCGCAGGTGACGCTGCTGTCCGAGGTCTCCGTCGAGGACGGCACCGTCAAGGGCCGCCGTGACGGCGACGCCGCCTCCGAGCAGCTCGAAGCCTCGCTCCCGGCGGTCGTGTCGGTCACCGACCAGTCGGGCGAGGCCCGTTACCCGTCCTTCAAGGGCATCATGGCGGCGAAGAAGAAGCCGGTGGAGTCCTGGGACCTGTCGGACCTGGAGATCGACGCCGACGAGGTCGGTCTCGCCGGTTCCTGGACCAAGGTCGAGAGCGCGACCGAGCGTCCGGCCCGCACCGCGGGCACGATCGTCAAGGACGAGGGCGAGGGCGGCAAGCAGCTCGCCGAGTTCCTCGCGAGCCAGAAGTTCATCTGAGCCGCGCGGCTCAACTCGCACACCGCCCTTCAGACTTCGCACATCCGCAAGGAGTTCTCTTCCCATGGCTGAAGTTCTCGTCTACGTCGATCACGTGGACGGTGCCGTCCGCAAGCCCACCCTGGAGCTGCTGACGCTCGCCCGCCGCGTCGGTGAGCCGGTCGCCGTCGCGCTCGGTGCCGGCGCCGCTGACACCGCGTCCGCGCTCGCCGAGCACGGCGCCGTCAAGGTCCTCACCCACGAGGCCGCCGAGTACGCCGACTACCTGGTCGTGCCGAAGGTCGACGCCCTGCAGGCCGCCGTCGAGGCCGTCTCCCCGGCCGCCGTGCTGGTCCCGTCCTCCGCCGAGGGCAAGGAGATCGCCGCCCGTCTGGCGCTGCGCATCGGCTCCGGCATCATCACCGACGCCGTCGACCTGGAGGCCGGCGACGAGGGCCCGGTGGCCACCCAGTCGGCGTTCGCCGCGTCCTACACCACCAAGTCCCGCATCTCCAAGGGCACTCCGGTGATCACCGTCAAGCCCAACTCCGCCGCGGTGGAGGCCGCCCCGGCCGCGGGCGCGGTCGAGGCCCTGAGCGTCACGTTCTCGGAGAAGGCGACCGGCACCAAGGTCACCGGCCGCACCCCGCGCGAGTCGACCGGGCGTCCGGAGCTGACCGAGGCCGCGATCGTGGTCTCCGGTGGCCGTGGCGTCAACGGCGCGGAGAACTTCGCGATCATCGAGGCCCTCGCCGACTCCCTCGGTGCCGCTGTCGGTGCCTCGCGTGCCGCGGTGGACGCCGGCTGGTACCCGCACACCAACCAGGTCGGCCAGACCGGCAAGTCGGTCTCCCCGCAGCTGTACATCGCCTCCGGCATCTCCGGCGCGATCCAGCACCGGGCCGGCATGCAGACCTCGAAGACCATCGTCGCCATCAACAAGGACGCCGAGGCCCCGATCTTCGAGCTGGTCGACTACGGCGTCGTCGGCGACCTCTTCGACGTCGTCCCCGCCCTGACCGAAGAGGTCAAGGCCCGCAAGGGCTGACCGCCTCACGGCCCGACGAGGCCCCCGCGACCGCATCCGCACGGACGGCCGCGGGGGCCTCGGTGCGTCGCGGGGAGGGGGCCGCGCTCAGGCGAGGCTGATCGATGCCTGTACGGGCAGATGGTCGCTGGGGAACTGGCCGTGCTGGGAGAAGGTGTCGATCGTCGCCCGGTGCACCGTCGCCCACGGATTGGTGAGGATCCAGTCGATGCGGTCGCCGTTCGGCGTAAGACCCTTGTAGCCGTGGAACGTGCCATAGGCGGTGCTGCGCCGCTCCGCCGCGTCCCAGGTGTCGACGAGCCCCGAGTCCAACAGGATGTCGTAGACCGGGTTGTGGTGCGCGGGCACGTTGAAGTCGCCCGTCACCACCACCGGCAGCGTGTGGTCGAGCATGCCGATCCGCTCGGTCAGCAGCTGGGCGCTGCGCTCGCGCGCGTACTGGCTGGCGTGGTCGAAGTGCGTGTTCAGGACGTAGAACTGCCGCTTGCCGTCGGCGAGATCGCGGAAGCGTACCCAGGTGACGATGCGCGGGAAGGCGGCGCGCCAGGTGTTGGAACGGATGACCTCCGGGGTGTCGGAGAGCCAGAAGGTGTAGTGCTCGAGCGGGGTCAGGCGCCGGGTGTCGTAGTACACGGCCGTGGACTCGTCGCGGCTGCCGCCCTCGCGGCCGGTGCCGATCCATTCGTAGTCCGGTCCGAGGTCGGAGTCGATGTCCCGCAGTTGCTGGTACAGGCCCTCCTGCGTGCCGATGACATGAGGGTGCGCACGCTGCAGTAACGCGCGCATGACGGGTCTGCGGTCGCGCCAGCTGTTCGGTTCCTTCTTGCTCGCGAAGCGCAGGTTGAAGGTCATGACCTCGAGCCGGGGCGCCTGGGACGCCCGCGCCGAGGAGGAGGCGAACGGCGCGGGCGAACCCGACGCGGACGACGCGGACGAGGCGGAGACAGTGGCCGCACTGGACATCGGCACGGTGACCGCCGCGGCAAGCACTGCCTTCACACCCGTGCGGCGGGTGACCAGGTGCGGGTTCGGCACGGAGACTCCTAGGGGACGGCGGCCGGACGAGGCTGAACATACCGAGATCGGGGTGCCGCCCGCCGTGGACATGGTGTTGACCATCGTGAAGGTGCCCGGATAACTTCATTCTACGGATTGTTGATTCCGTACTGCGGAAAAGTTGGAGGGTGTGGGATGGGTCAGGGCCAGCAGGAGAAGGTGGCGACGAGTCTCGCGGGTGCCGTCAGCGAGGAGATCAGTGCCTCCCTCGCGCCGGTCGACGCCGAACTGGAGCGCCGCTACCCCGGCGACCCCGGCACCCGCCAGCCCGTCCACACCGTGTACGTACCCGGCGACGTCTTCGCCGCCGACACCATCCGCTCCTGGGGCGACCAGGCGCTCGCGGCCCTCGACCAACACGCCCCCGACGCCGCCTCCTTCGCCGCCGTCCTCGGCCTGTCCGACGAACTCGCCGAGCCCGTCCACGCGCGCGTGCGCGCCAAACTGCAGAGCGAGCCCATCGAGGACCTGCGCGTCGACTTCGAGGACGGCTACGGCCCCCGTCCCGACGCCGAGGAGGACGAGGCGGCGGCCCGCGCGGCACGGCTGATCGCGCAGGCGTACGAGAACGGCACGGCAGCCCCGTACATGGGCATCCGCATGAAGTGCATGGAGGCACCCGTGCGCGACCGGGGCATCCGCACCCTGGACATCTTCCTCACCGGCCTGATGGAGGCCGGCGGACTGCCCGAGGGGCTGGTGCTGACGCTGCCCAAGGTGACCTATCCCGAGCAGGTCACCGCGATGGTGCGGCTCCTGGAGGAGTTCGAGAAGGCACGCGGCCTGGAGAGCGGCCGGATCGGCTTCGAGATCCAGATCGAGACCAGCCAGTCCATCCTCGCCGCCGACGGCACCGCCACCGTGGCCCGCATGATCCAGGCCGCAGACGGGCGCGCCACCGGCCTGCACTACGGCACCTTCGACTACAGCGCCTGCCTCGGCGTCTCCGCCGCCTACCAGGCGAGCGACCACCCGGCCGCCGACCACGCCAAGGCGGTCATGCAGGTCGCCGCGGCAGGTACGGGCGTGCGGGTGTCGGACGGCTCGACCAACGTGCTGCCGGTCGGCCCGACCGCGCAGGTGCACGACGCGTGGCGCCTGCACTACGGCCTGACCCGCCGCGCGCTCGCCCGCGCCTACTACCAGGGCTGGGACATGCACCCCGGCCACATCCCCACCCGCTACGCGGCCGTCTTCGCCTTCTACCGCGAGGGCTTCGAGCAGGCCGCCGCCCGGCTCGCCCGGTACGCCAACCGGGCCGGCGGCGACGTCATGGACGAGCCCGCCACCGCCAAGGCCCTCAGCGGCTATCTGCTGCGCGGTCTGGACTGCGGCGCCCTCGACATCGCCGAGGTCGCCCGCGCGACCGGGCTGACCCGATCGGACCTCGAGGCCTTCGCGGCACCGCGGCGCGGCGACCTGACAGCGTCCTCCAAGCAGACGTCCGCCACGTAGCGGAGCTGTCACAGCCCGCACCGGCAACTGGTGTTGTCACCTCCGGCCCGTACCCTGGAGCGCACGCATCGACGTGACACAGGAACGGGGCGGCAGTGGCTTCGGGGGAGACCACCAACGGGAACGGGCAGGCCGACGGGACCGGTCGGCTGCTGGCAGGGCGCTATCGCGTCCTGGCCCAGCTCGGGCGCGGCGGCATGGGCGTCGTCTGGAGAGCCGTCGACGAAGTGCTGGGCCGCGAGGTCGCGGTCAAGGAACTGCGCACCTACACCGACGCGGACGGGCCCGAACTCGCCGATCTGCGGCTGCGGATGCAGCGTGAGGCCCGTGCGGCGGCCCGGGTGCGCCACCCCGGGGTCGTGGCGGTGCACGACGTGGCGGAGGTCGACGGCCGACCGCTGATCGTCATGGAACTGATCGACGGGCCCTCCCTGGACGACGTGCTGCGCGAGCGCGGTGCGCTCGATCCGCGCGAGGCCGCCGGGATCGGCGCCAAGGTCATGGACGCGCTGGCCGCGGCCCACGGCGCCGGAGTCCTGCACCGCGACGTCAAGCCCGCCAACATCCTGCTCGACCGCTCGGGCCGGGTCGTGCTGACCGACTTCGGCATCGCCACCATGGACGACCCGGGCGACGGCTCGGCCACCCATCTCACCCGCAGCGGCGAGATCGTCGGCTCGCTGGACTACCTGGCCCCGGAGCGCGCCCAGGGCGCCGACCCGGGACCGGCCTCCGACGTGTGGGCCCTGGGCGCCACCCTGTTCGCGGCGGTCGAGGGCTCCTCGCCCTTCCGCCGTACGTCCACGTATTCGACGCTCGCCGCGATCGTGACCGAGCCGCTGCCGGAACCCCGCCGCGCGGGCGCCCTCGGACCCGTACTGCGGCGGTTGCTGGACAAGCGGCCCGAGACCCGCCCCGAGGCCGAGCAGGCGCGCGAACTGCTGCAGTCGGTCGCGGACATGGGCGGCGCGGACACACCGACGACCACGTTGCGCGGTGAGACCGAGCCCAGGCCCGGGACGGAGCGCAGCCTTCCGGTGGTGCCTCCGGGCTTCGGGCCGGTGCAGCCCCCTGGAGCGGGGGAGCCGGACACGGTGCAGCCCGGCCGAGCGGAGACCGGATCCGGCACGCCCGGTTCCGACTCGGGCCGGCAACCCGGGCCGGTGTTCCCGGTGTTCGGAGCACCCGAGCAGGCCGCAGGTTCCACCGGGCAGGCAGCATACGGCGCGGACGGCGCCGGACAGGCCGCACACAGCGCGGCCTCCGGTGACCCCGCTGCCCAGTCGACCCCGGCCGGTTTCGGGCCGCCCGCGCCGATGGGGCCGTACTCCGCCTCCGCGCCCACCGGGCCGGTGCCCGCCTCGCCGCAGCCCCGGCGCAAGGGCCGTGCCCTGCTCGCCGCCGCGGCGGTCGTGGTCGTCCTCACAGCGGCCGGGACCACGGTCGCCGTGCTGAACGCCAGGAGCGGCTCCCAGGACGACGCCCGCTCGGCGGGAACGGCATCCGGGGCCCCGGCCACCGGAGCGACCACCGGCCGTACGGACGCGGACCGTTCCGGTGACCCCTCGCCCACGGAGAAAAAGGACGACAAGGGCTCGACCGAGACCAAGGACCCCGGCGAGAAGGACGGGAACGCGCCCACCGGCCGGGCCACCTCCTCCGCCCCCGCGAAGTCCTCCGGCGGCGGTACGACCGGCGGCGGCTCGGGCGGTTCAAGCGGAGGCAGTTCGGGCGGCGGCACCAGTGGCGGCGGTTCCGGCAACGGCGGTACCACCGGCGGAGGCGGCTCCACCACCCCGGCCCCGGCCTGCACCTCCATCGGCGGCGGCAAGTACAACTGCACGGTCTGGCGCACCGCGAAGTCCTACACCGCCGGCGGCGCCGAGGTCGGCGTCCTCAACGCGGGGGTCAACTATTTCTTCTGCCAGCAGAACCTGGGGCGCCGCGAGACGTCCGGCCGGTGGACCAACGTCTGGTGGGCGAGGACGGACGACGACAGCGGCAACACCAACGTGTGGGTCAGCGACGTCTACATCAGGGGCGGCAACAACGACGAACCCGTCCCGGGACTGCCGGTCTGCTGATCGGGCACGTACCGCTCCAGACCGGACGCCGTGACCAGCTTCTCCTCGGCGAGCACCCGGGTGCCCAGCTCACACAGCCCGGCATCGGCGCGCGCCCGTGCGCAGAACTCCTCGGGCGTGACGCCGAACAGCTGCCTCAACCGCGGTACGGACGTGAGGAGTTCGGTGATCAGTGCGCGCTGACCGGGATGCCGGCGAGGAGCGCCCCCGCCGTCGTGCAGGACCCCGCGCCGGTTGACGTAGACGTGGACGCCGGGCAGCAGCGTCCCGTCCTCCAGCTCGGTGCGCACCTCACGGCCCGGGAGCCAGGCTCGCCGGTAGTTGCCGTACGGCAGCGGCACCCCCTCGCTCGCGTCGATCACCGCGAGCTGCTCGGCGTCCAGCCAGGTGATGAACAACTCCCGCACGGCGCCAGGCGATTCGACCGGTGACGCGGAGACGTAGCCGAGCCGGCTGACGTGGGCGGAGACGCCCACGTCGAGGCCGGTGACGCGGGCGCGGACCATCGGAACGGGCGAGGCGATCCCGCTCTGCCGCATCTTGTGGCGCAGCTGGCCCGGACAGGCGTTGGAGCCCACCGCGAGGACCGGTACGCGGTCCTCGTGGGTCAGGCGGTCGAGGGGCAGCAGCAGATCGCCGTCGAGGAGCCCGGACTCCGCGGGCCAGGCTCCCGGGTACAGCAGCGGATCCGTGGCCGGAGCCGCGGCCAGGCCCAGTGCTTCGAGGGTGCGGTCCGCCCGGCCGTCCACGGTCCGCTCAGCCCGCCGGCGGCAGTTCGCCCGAGCCGCGGGTGATCAGCCGGGTCGGCAGTTCGATGCGCTCCGGGCTGAGCAGGGTGCCGTCCAGCTGACGGAAGAGCCGGTCGGCGGCCGTACGGCCGAGGGCCGCCGCGTCCTGGGCGACGACGCTCACGCCCGGGTCCAGCAGATCGGCGAGCTCGATGTCGTCGAAGCCGACCAGGGCGACCGGGCGCTGCTGCTCGGCGAGGACGCGCACCACGGTCACTGTCACACGGTTGTTGCCCGCGAAGATCGCGGTGACGGGACTGGAGCCGGAGAGCATCTCCTCCGCCGCCCGGCGCACCCGCAGCGGGTCCGTGACACCCAGGGACATCCAGGCGCTCTCCACCGTGATGTCCGCGTCCTCCATGGCCGCCCGGTAGCCGCGCAGCCGCTCGGCGGCCGTGTGGATGCGGGGCATGTCGCCGATGAAGCCGATCCGCCGGTGTCCGTGGGCGATGAGGTGGGTCACGCCGTCGCGGGCGCCGCCGAAGTTGTCGGACAGCACCACGTCGGCGTCGATCTGCCCGGCGGGACGGTCCACGAACACGGTGGCGACGCCGGCCCTGATCTCGGGCTCCAGATAGCGGTGGTCGTCACCGGCGGGGATGATCACGAGTCCGTCCACCCGCCGGGCGCAGAGCGCCAGCGCAAGTTCCTGCTCGCGGTCGGGGTCCTCCGCGCTGGAGCCGTTGATCAGCAGGGCGCCGTGCGCGCGGGCCACCTCCTCGACCGCGCGGCTCAGGGGGCCGTAGAACGGGTCGGCGAGGTCCTCCAGGACCAGGCCGATGCTGGCGGTGCGGCCCTTGCGCAGCACGCGCGCGCTGTCGTTGCGGCGGAAGCCGAGCGCGTCGATGGCCTCCTGGACCCGGCGCTCGGTCTCCGGAGTGACACCGGGCTCGCCGTTGACCACGCGGGAGACGGTCTTGAGTCCGACACCGGCTCGTGCGGCCACGTCCTTCATGGTCGGACGATTGCCGTATCGCGTTCCTGAGAGGGGAGTTGTTCGGCGAGCGGTCTCGGCCACGATGCGCTGTCCTGTCCTGTCTCGTCCACGGGGATGCGTCGACCATGAGTTTGTATGAGGATGTGGCGTCGAGCATAGGGCCTGGACAACGTTGTCATATGCAAGAGAGACTGTCCACCGCAATCTCCGGCCTCCGCCCCACCGCGAGACCGGCTCAATTCTTCTCCCCGGCCGAGGGGCGCAGGGCCCCCGGCCGACCGGAGAACCGATGCTTGACGGGGAGATCCGACACAGATGCAGACCGACCTCGTGGCTGCGCTCGACATCGGCGGCACCAAGATCGCCGGTGCGCTGGTGGACGACCAGGGCCGGATCCTGGTGCGTGCACAGCGTGCGACACCCGCGCAGCAGGACGGCGAGACCGTGATGGGCGCTGTCGCGGAGGTCCTCGGCGAGCTCACCGCCTCGCCCCACTGGGGGCGCGCCACGGCCCTCGGCATCGGCAGCGCGGGCCCCGTGGACGCCTCCGCGGGCACCGTGAGCCCGGTGAACGTGCCCGGCTGGCGCGACTACCCGCTCGTGCGGCGGGTGCGGGAGGCGGCCGGCGGCCTGCCCGTGGAGCTGATCGGCGACGGCGTGGCGATCACGGCGGCCGAGCACTGGCAGGGCGCCGCCCGCGGTCACGACAACGCGCTGTGCATGGTGGTCTCCACCGGAGTGGGCGGCGGTCTGGTCCTCAACGGCCAGTTGCATCCCGGCCCCACCGGCAACGCGGGCCACATCGGCCACATCAGCGTCGATCTGGACGGCGACCCGTGCCCGTGCGGCTCACGTGGCTGCGTGGAGCGCATCGCGAGCGGCCCCAACATCGCCCGCCGCGCCCTGGAGAACGGCTGGCGGCCGGGTCCCGACGGCGACACCTCCGCCGCCGCCGTCGCGGCCGCCGCCCGCGCCGGCGACCCGGTCGCCGTGGCGTCCTTCGAGCGCGCCGCACAGGCGCTGGCCGCCGGCATAGCGGCCACCGCCACCCTCGTCGAGATCGACATCGCCGTGATCGGCGGGGGAGTGGGCAAGGCCGGCGACGTCCTGTTCACACCGCTGCGCAAGGCCCTGGGCCAGTACGCCACCCTGTCCTTCGTACAGCGCCTGGAGATCACACCGGCCCAGATGGGCACGGACGCCGGCCTCGTGGGAGCGGCCGCGGCCGCGCTCGCCAAACGGGCGGACGCGGCTGCGGTCTGAGGGGGCCCGGGCAGGAACGGTCACCTGTGTGACCGGACCCCGGTCGGTGCGCTCGGACCCCTGCCTGGGCCCTGGCGGGCTCAGCAGGTCAGTTGTGCGTTCGCCCAGTCCGCGTGGTCCGAGTCGATTCCGTCGCCGCCGTCGGTGACGACGAGGCGGATGACCTCGGCGCCGGTCACGTCGGCGGTGAGGGGCTGGGCCGGCATCGCGTTGGTGAGGACGCCGGTGGAGGCGACCTTGGTGCCGTCGGCCCAGATCTCGAAGGCGACGGTTCCGTTCGCGCCCTTCTCGTCGTCGACGCCGACGTCCGCGGTGACCTTCTCGCACGCCTTGCCGGCGTAGAACTCGACGGCGCTCTCCGCGTGGACGCCGAGCCCCTTGTCGTACACCACGCCGCCGATGGTGATCGGATGACCGTCGCCCGCGTCGCTCTCCCCGTTGCTGGTGTTGCGCTCGACGGGCCCGTAGCCGTTGGTGGCCGACATCCAGGGCAGGTCACCGAGTCCCGAGGTGCCCGAGGGCGGCGGTACGACGACGGAGGCCGTCAGCGGCACCGAGCTGTCGACGCGGGCACCGGTCGGCGATCGGTAACTCGCCTTGAGCGCCAGGTCGTACGAGCCGGGCGGCGTCCCGGCCGGTGCGGTGACCGACCACTTGGTGCGCAGCGCATGGCCGGTCGGCAGGACGGCGGAGGCGGTCGGCGATGTCGCCTTGACCGTCCACCCGTCGGGTCCGGTCAGCCGTACCGAGACATGCCTGGCGGGCGTGCGCCCCAGGTCGGTGACGGCAGACGTCAGCGGGGTGGCCTTGCCCGCCTGCAGCAACGGGCTGCTGTCCAGGCCGAGTTCGACGGCCGGCGGGTGCGTGGCCCACTTGCTGTCGGCAGAGACCCGTACGAGCACCGTGCCGTGGGCCGGGACGGTCGCCGAGATGGTGCCCGCGGTGTTGTAGCTCTTGTGCTGCCACAGGTCGCGCAGCGTGTACGCGGACGCCTGCGGCAGACCCACGGCGGCGGCGGTCGTGGCGATGCGCTGGGCGGTGCCGGACTCGTTGAACAGGGCCACCGCGCGGCTGCCGTCCTTCATCTCCTTGGAGACGACCCAGCGTCCGCCCTCGGACGAGACGACCGCGCCCTGCTTGCCCAGCGGGTCCTGGTCGACGGCGATGACCTCCTTGTTGTCCAGGATGTCGAGCGTCGCCTGGGAGGCCTTGCGCAGGTCGGAGCCGATGAGCAGCGGGGCGGCCATGACCGACCACATGGAGAAGTGGGAGCGGTACTCGGTGTCGGTCATGCCGCCGTTGCCGACCTCCAGCATGTCGGGGTCGTTCCAGTGGCCCGGACCGGCGTACGGGGCGAGCGGGAGGTTCTGCTTCATATTCCCCAGCATCGAGCTCCAGTTGTCGCTGATGTCACCGGTGGTGCGCCACAAGTGGCCCACGTCGGCGGCCCATTGCCAGGGTTTGTTCTCACCCCATTCGCAGATGCTGTAGACGATCGGCCGGCCGGTCGCCTTGAGGGCGTCGCGCATGGTCGTGTAGCGCAACTTGGCGTCCACACCCTGGTTGTTGCAGTTGTCGTACTTGAGGTAGTCGACACCCCAGTCCGCGAACTGCTGGGCGTCGCTGTACTCGTGGCCGAGGGCGCCCGGGAAACCGGCGCTGTTGCAGGTCTTGGTGCCCGCGCTGGTGTAGATGCCGAGCTTGAGCCCCTTGGAGTGCACATAGTCGGCAACGGCCTTGATCCCGCCCGGGAAGCGGACCGGATCGGGTACGAGCTTGCCGTTCGCGTCCCGTTCCGGCAGGGCCCAGCAGTCGTCGAGATTGACGTACTGGTATCCGGCGTCCTTGAGCCCCTTCTCGACGAAGAGGTCCGCGATGCCCTTCACCATGGCCTCGTTGAACTCCGGGCGGCAGTTCGTGGAGTTCCAGTTGTTGAATCCCATGGGCGGGGTGAGCGCGAGACCGTCGTCCAGTGCGGGGGAGGCGGGCTGCCCGGCGGGCGCGGCCACCGCCGGCGCGGCAAGTCCCGCCGTGCACAGCAGACTCGCGGCGAGCAGCCCTACGACTCTTCGCCGGGGCGAGCGGGTGTGAAGGTGACGCATCGTTACGTTCCTCCGAGCACGCGAAAGGTTGGATGACGTCATGTCCGCGTCATCGCTGCGCGTTTACGGTAGGACGTGTTCGACTCTGTTGGAAGGGGTGCGGTAACGAGTGTTCGACAGACCGGAACCGGGTCAGCCGGGCAGGAACCTCCGCGCCAGATCACGGTGGTGCGCCGCGATGTCGCGCGCGCGGTCCGCCGGGAGGGCCGTCCCGGGCGCGCTGCCGAGGCGGTCGATCCGGTCCGCGAGGCGCAGATGCTCCTGTGCGGCGTGCTCACGGCACGGCAGGCAGGTGACGCTCTCCGGACGCCGGGAGGTCATCGCATACGGCACCCGGTGGCCGCAGCCCGTGGTGACGACGCTCGGTGGGTCGCCGACCAGGCCGAAGGTGGCCGCGAGCATGCCGCGGACCGCGGGATTGTCGGTGAGCATCCTCGCGTCGACATGGATGTGCCCGTCGGCTGCGTCCATCCGTCCTCCCGGGTCGGCTCGGCTTCAGCAGGGCCAGGGGGTCGCGCACGTCCATCATGCGTGACTCCGGTGCCGGTCCGGCAGTTGATCCGGGCATGAAGAAGCGCAGCATGATGGCCATCGCCTCCCTCGCCACCGGATTCGTCGTCGCGGCGATCAGCCCGTCGCACGGCGGGGAGCACCAGGTACTGGGCGATCACCAGGCCCAGAGCGACCTCGCGGTCGAGGACGCCCTCGGCACGGTCGCCCACGCCGTCCCGGACGGCGCTCTGCCCGGCGCAGACCAGGTCCTCGACTAGACCGGCGGCCGTTCAGGACCGGACCATCGCGCCGGTGACCCCAGGCAGGGGCACCGGCGCCCCGTTTTGTGCGCCCTCAACTGGGGCTGGTTTCCGTGGCAGGGTGGAGCGGGCAAGCCTCAGGGGGCCAACAGAAGAGGGGGACCTGTGACCGTCGTCTGGATCAACGGCGCGTTCGGTGCGGGGAAGACCACCACCGCACGGGAACTGATCGAGCTGATCCCGAACAGCACGCTCTTCGACCCCGAGGTCATCGGCGCGGCTCTCGCCCATCTGCTGCCGCCCAAGCACCTCGCCGAGGTCGGCGACCACCAGGACCTGCCGATCTGGCGACGGCTCGTGATCGACACGGCGGCCGCGATGCTCGCCGAGCTCGGCGGGACCCTGGTGATCCCGATGACCCTGCTGCGCCAGGAGTACCGCGACGAGATCTTCGGCGGCCTCGCCGCCCGCCGTATTGCCGTCCGCCATGTGCTCCTCGCCCCGGCGGAAACGATCCTGCGCGAGCGAATAGCCCGCCGCGAGGTGCCGCCGGACCTGCCGGACGGGGAGATACGGGTCCGGCAGTGGTCGTACGACCACATCGAGCAGTACCGCGCCGCCCTCGGCTCCTGGCTGGCCTCCGACGCCCATCCCGTCGACACCAGCGCGCTCACGGCGTACCAGGCGGCGGTGCGGATCGCGGAGGCCGTGGGCAGCGGTGAGGCGGCGGCCTGCGACATCGTGCAGACGCCCGAGCCCACCGCCGAGACGGTCGCCGCCGGCGTCCTCCTCTTCGACGAACAGGGCCGCGTCCTGCTCGTCGACCCCACCTACAAGGCCGGCTGGGAGTTCCCCGGCGGTGTCGTCGAACCCGGCGAGGCACCCGCCCGCGCCGGAGTGCGCGAGGTCGCCGAGGAGACCGGCATCCGACTCGACGACGTACCCAGGCTCCTGGTCGTCGACTGGGAGGCGCCCGCGCCCCCCGCCTACGGCGGTCTGCGGCTGCTCTTCGACGGCGGGCGCCTCGACTCGGCGGAGACCGCCCGGCTGCTGCTTCCCGGCCCCGAACTGCGCGGCTGGCGGTTCGTCACCGAGGAGGAGGCCGCGGACCTGCTGCCCGCGGTGCGCTACGAGCGGCTGCGCTGGGCGCTGCGGGCGCGTGAGCGCGGGGCCGTGCTGTATCTGGAAGCAGGCGTCCCGGTGGGCTGACATCACACCCTCCTGACCCGCCATCAGGGAACTTTGCCCGACGCAAAAGATCCCAAGGGGAAAACGAGGGTGAATTGTCGCCATCCCGGTATGAACAGGAACCTGCATAAGGTACACGCGAGTTCTAGCGTCAATGCGCAGCTCAGACCTCTCGCGGCCGCTCGGCCGCCACCACAAGGCCGCGGGGAACACCGCGAGCCGGAGGAGGGACATGCGCGCGCAGACACCGGCCCTCACAAGGGGACTCGCACTTGCCGCCGGGCTCGTACTCGCTCTCGCCGCCTGCAGCAGCTCGGGTGGCGGTGGCGGTGGTTCCAGCAAGAACGGCTCGGCCGGGCTCACGTCCTGCAACACCCAGGGCAAGGCCAACACCTGCAACTCCGGAGCCACCAAGTCCGGCGGAACGTTCACCTATGTGCTGGAGAAGAACATCCAGCAGTGGAACCTGCAGGACACCAACGGCAACACCTTCGAGAACGCCGAGGCGCTCGAAGTCGTCCTGCCCCAGGTGTTCGTGCCCATGCCCGACTTCACCGTCTCCCTCAACAAGGACCTGGTGACCTCGGCGACCCAGACCGGCACCAGTCCGCAGACGATCGTCTACAAGATCAACCCGAAGGCCGTGTGGAACGACGGCACACCCTTCTCGGCCGACGACTTCATGTACTACTGGCGCACCAACAACGGCAAGGACTGCCCGCCGCCGCCCGCCAGCGACAGCACCCAGACCAAGGGCTGCCTGCCGGAGAGCACCGCGGGCTACGACCGCATCAAGTCCCTGACCGCCTCCGACGGCGGCAGGACCGTCACCGTGGTGATGGCCAAGCCGTACTCCGACTGGAAGTCGCTCTTCGGCGGCGGCTATCCGTTCTATCCGGCGCACGTCGCCGAGAAGGTGTCCGGCGCCAAGGCGGGCGACGCCGCCCACATGACCGCCGCGCAGATGACGAAGGGCTGGCAGTACTTCCAGAAGAACCCGCCCACCAAGTACGCCACGGCGGGCCCGTACAAGATGTCGCAGTGGGCGGACAACGACCACGCCACGTACGTGCCCGACCCCAAGTGGTGGGGCGCGACCAAGCCGAGCCTGCAGCGGCTGATCTTCAAGGTCATCTCCGACGCCACCCAGGAACCGACCGCCCTGCGCAACAACGAGGTCCAGGCGATCTACCCGCAGCCCGAGGTGGACCTGGTCAACCAGGTCAAGTCCATCCCGAACGTCACCTACAACATCGGCAACGGGCTGCAGTGGGAGCACTTCGACCTCAATCTGCACAACCCGGTGATCGGCAAGTACACGGCACTGCGCCGGGCGATGTTCACGGCCATCAGCATCAAGGACATCGTGTCCAAGACGGTCGGCCAGTTCGACAAGAACGTGAAGCAGCTCGGCAACCACAACTTCGTTCCGGGGCAGGCGGGTTACCAGGACCTGGTCACCCCCACCGGACAGGGCTCCGGTGACCTCGCCAAGGCGAAGAAGTACCTGACGGACGCCAAGTTCACCGGGGTGGGCACCGCGCTGAAGACACCCGACGGCAAGGCCGTCGGACCCTTCAACTGCCGCTACACCACCGGCAACCAGATCCGGCAGAACGAGTGCCAGATCCTGCAGAGCGACCTCGGCAACCTGGGCATCAAGGTCACCATCAAGCCGATCGGCGCCGCCGACCTCGGCACGGTGCTGACCGGGCACCAGTACGACATCATCGTCTTCGCCTGGGTCGCGGCGCCCTTCCCGACGTCCGGCGCCCAGCAGAACTGGTCCACCGGCGGCGGCGGCAACTACGGCGGCTACAGCGACAAGAAGGTCGACTCGCTGGTCACCCAGGCCATCGGGCAGACCGACCCGGCGAAAGCCGCCTCCCTGCTCAACCAGGCGGACAAGATCATGGTCAACGCCGCCTACGTCCTGCCGCTGTACCAGAAGCCGACATTCCTCGCCGTGCAGACGCGGTTCGTCAACATGCGGAACAACTCCACGAACGTGGGGCCGCCGTACAACACGGCCGAGTGGGGCCTGAAGAAGTAGACCGTCCGTCCCGTGTCCGGTCCCGGCGACCCCGGGACCGGACCGGTCTCGAACCCCGCCCACCGGCCCCGCGAGAGAAGACCGCATGCTCGCCTACACCGTGCGCCGCATCCTCGTCTCGATCCCCGTCCTGATCGCCTCGACCTTCATCGTGTTCCTGGTCGTCATCAACGCCGGCGACCCGGTCGCCAACTTCGCGACCTCGCGGCAACCACCGCCCAGCAAGGCCGCCGTAGCCGCGTTCGCCCGGCACATCCACGCCGACGAACCGGCCGTCCAGCGCTACTGGAACTGGATCACCGGAGTCCTGCACGGCGACTGGGGCCCGTCCGTGCAGCCCAACCTCGACATCGGGCACGACCTGTTCACCCGCTTCCGGGTGACCGTCACCCTGGTCGCCTCCGCGATGATCATCGCCCTAGTACTGGCCGTGATCTTCGGTGTGTTCAGCGCCATCCGCCAGTACACGGCCGCCGACTACACCATCACCTTCTTCGGCTTCCTCTTCCTCGCCATGCCGGTGTTCTGGTTCGCGGTCCTGCTCAAACAGGCCGGAATCTGGTTCAACGAACAGACCGGCAGCCAGTTCCTCGGCACCATCGGCGAGAAATCCCCCTATCTCGAAGTCGACACCACCTGGAACGAGTTCACCGACCACATCGGCCATCTCGTCCTGCCCACCATCACCCTGGCCCTGGTCTCCTTCGCCTCCTGGACCCGCTACACCCGCGCCTCCATGCTGGAGGTCCTGGGCAGCGACTACGTCCGCCTCGCCCGCGCCAAGGGACTGCGCCGGCGCACGGTGCTGGTACGGCACGCCCTGCGCACCGCCCTCATCCCGCTGGCCACCGTCACCGCCCTCGACGTCGCGATCATCCTGGGCGGCGCGGTCATCACGGAGACGATCTTCCAGTGGCACGGCATGGGGGAGATGCTCGTCCAGTCGGCCTCGACCGTGGACGTCTACCGCACCATGGCCTGGCTGCTGCTGTCCGCCGTCGTCGTCATCGGGTTCAACCTCGTCGCCGATCTCCTCTACGCCGTACTCGACCCGAGGATCCGCTATGACTGACATCGAGGTACCCGGGTCGGCGGGCACCCAACTCCCGCACAGCGAACCCGAGTTCACCGTGAAGCAGCGCAGCCAGACCCAGCTGGTGCTGCGCCGCTTCGTACGGCACCGCGCCGCGATGATCAGCCTGGTGGTCTTCCTGCTGATCCTGCTGTGGGCGTTCATCGGACCGCACCTGTGGCACTACTCGTACCAGAAGTACACCCCCGACAACTCCCAACCCCCGTCCTGGAAGCACCCGTTCGGCACCAACTCCTCCGGCTACGACGCCTACGCCCAGGTCATGCGCGGCACCCAGACCTCGCTGAAGATCGCC
Organism: Streptomyces plumbidurans; assembly: GCF_019857225.1. Classification (GTDB taxonomy): domain Bacteria; phylum Actinomycetota; class Actinomycetes; order Streptomycetales; family Streptomycetaceae; genus Streptomyces; species Streptomyces plumbidurans. The sequence continues at coordinate 82,955 of NZ_JAFJSY010000020.1, read as the reverse complement.
ATTCTGATCGCACTGGGCTCGACCTTCGTCGGCGCGATCTGGGGCGCCGTCGCGGGCTTCTACCGGGGGATGGTGGACGCGGTCATGATGCGCCTCTCTGACCTGGTGCTCACCCTGCCGCTGTTCGCCATCGCCCTGGTCATCTCCTCGCGCAGCGGCGGCTCCTGGTACTGGATCGCCGCCGTCATCGCCGGCCTGACCTGGGCGTACGTGTCCCGCGTGGTGCGCTCCACGGTCCTGTCGCTGCGCGAGAAGGAGTTCGTGGAGGCGGCGAGGGCGCTGGGTGCATCGGACGCGCGGATCATCTTCCGGCATCTGCTGCCCAACTCGCTCGGCCCGATCATCGTCAACGCGACCGTGCTGGTGGCCACCGGCATCCTCACCGAGACGGCCCTGTCCTTCGTCGGCTTCGGCGTCCAGCCTCCGGACACCTCACTGGGGTTGCTCGTCTCCCAGGCGCAGACGGCGGTCGACACCCGGCCCTGGCTCTTCTACATCCCCGGCGCGTTCATCATCGCCATCGCCCTGACCATCAACTTCATCGGCGACGGGCTGCGCGACGCCTTCGACCCCCGGCAGCAAAGGGTGCGACAGTGACGGTCATCGGCAAGGGCGAGGAGTCGGGCGCGGTCCTCGAAGTGGAGGACCTCAGCGTGGAGTTCCCCACCGAGGACGGACTCGTACGAGCCGTGCGCGGGGTCGGCTACCGCCTCGAGCGCGGCGACTCGCTCGGCATCGTCGGCGAGTCCGGCTCCGGCAAGTCGGTCACCGCGCTGGCCGTGATGGGCCTGCTGCCCGCCACGGCCCGGGTGCGCGGCTCGGTCCGCTTCGAGGGGACGGAACTGCTCGGACTGTCCGACGCACGCCTGTCGGACCTGCGCGGCAGCGGCCTCGCGATGATCTTCCAGGACCCGATGACCTCCCTCAACCCGGTCTATTCGGTGGGCTACCAGATCGCGGAGACACTGCGGCGCCACAATCCGGGCCTGAAGTCCCGCACCGCACGCGAGCGTTCGGTCGACCTGCTCGGCACGGTCGGCATCCCCAGCCCGCAGCGGCGCGTCGACAACTACCCGCACGAGCTCTCCGGCGGCATGCGCCAGCGCGTGGTCATCGCGATCGCCATGGCCAACGACCCCGACGTGATCATCGCCGACGAGCCCACCACCGCCCTGGACGTCACCGTGCAGGCGCAGATCCTCGACGCGCTGGAGACCGCACGGGCCGAGACCGGCGCGGCCCTGGTGCTGATCACCCACGACCTGGGCGTGGTCGCGGGCCACTGCGACCGGGTCTCGGTCATGTACGCGGGCCGGATCGTGGAGACCGGCTCCGTCGAGGACATCTTCTACACCCCGCGCATGCCCTACACCCTGGGCCTGCTCGGCTCCCTGCCCCGCATGGACCGCGAGGAGGCCCGCCTCACCCCGATCACCGGCTCCCCGCCCTCCCTGCTCAACCTGCCGCCCGGCTGCCCCTTCGCCCCGCGCTGCCCCATGCGCCGCGACGTCTGCGACAGCACGGAGCCGGCACTGCGCAGGACCGGGCACGAACTGCACCTCAGCGCCTGCCACTTCGCCGACGAACTCGTCGACACCGGCGCCGCCGAACTGTTCGACGCGATCGGCGCCGACGCCGAGGCGCTGGCCCGCTTCGCCGACACGACGGCCACGACGAACGGGACGGACGCCGTGAGCGGCACCGGTACGAACGCCGCGCGCACCACCGGGACGAGCACCGAGGAGGACCCCGTATGAGCGCCCCCGTCCGGGCCGAGGCGCCGCTGCCCCCGCTGCCGGGGCACGGCGGCAGCGGTGAACCGGTCCTCCAAGTGCGCGACCTCGTCAAGCACTTCCCGGTCATGTCCCGGGGCGTCGTACGCCGCCGCGTCGGCGACGTGCACGCCGTGTGCGGGGTCTCCTTCGACCTGTTCGAGAACGAGACCCTCGGCCTGGTCGGCGAGTCCGGCTCCGGCAAGACGACCACCGCGCGCACCATCCTGGGCCTGCAATCCGCGACCTCCGGCCAGGTCCGCTACCGCGGCACCGAGCTGACCGCGCTGAGCAGACGCCGGATGCGCCCGCTCCGCCGTGAGCTGCAGATCGTCTTCCAGGACCCCTACGCCTCCCTGGACCCGCGCATGTCCGTCCACGAGATCGTCGCCGAACCCCTGCGCATCCACGGCCGCTACGACACCGGCGGCGCGGGCGAAGTGCGGGAGCTGCTGCGGCTGGTGGGCCTCAACCCTGAGCACGGCAACCGCTACGCCCACGAGTTCTCCGGCGGTCAGCGCCAACGCATAGGCATCGCACGGGCGTTGGCCCTGCACCCCAAAGTGATCGTGCTGGACGAGCCGGTCTCCGCGCTCGACGTGTCGATCCAGGCGGGCGTCCTCAACCTGCTGATGGACCTGCAGGCCGAACTGGGTCTGTCGTTCCTCTTCGTCGCCCACGACCTGTCGGTGATGCGCCATGTGGCCGGCCGGGTCGCCGTCATGTATCTGGGCCGGCTGGTCGAGATCGCCCCGGCCCGCCGCCTGTTCGCCGCGCCCGCCCATCCGTACACCCAAGCCCTGGTCTCCGCCATCCCGCTCCCGGACCCGCGCAAGGAACGCGCCCGCACCCGCATCCTCGTCCAGGGCGACGTCCCCAGCCCGGTCCGCCCGCCCAGCGGCTGCCGCTTCCGCACCCGCTGCCCCAAGTTCGCGAACGAGCTGACCGAGAGCCAACGCGCGGCCTGCGTCGAGGAGGTGCCCGCGCTGATCGACCGGGGCGGCGGGAACCCGGTCGCCTGCCACTACGCGGAGAGCGTCGAGCTGTTGTAGGCGAGCAGCAGTTCCTTGTACGGGTAGGAGGTCTTCCGGCCTTCCTCGCGCAGCCGGCCGAAGAAGCGGTTCAGGACCGCGGTCAGGGAAGCGTCACGGGCGATGATCGCTGCTGCGGTCCTCGGGATGCCGTCCGTGCGCGCCCCCACCGCGCAGGCCCGCACGAACGCCTCCCGCTCGTTCCTGTCGTACCCGTAGAGCGCCGTGACCAGCCAGTTCACCAGGTAGGTCCGGGAGTACACGAGGTCGTAGTCGCGGTGCCGGTCGAAGAAGGCGCGCTCCGGCGGGGCGAGCCGGAAGCGGGGGCCGAAGGCGAGCCCGTAGTCGGCGAGGCAGAAGTCCTCGCCGTCGGTGACGACGTTCTGGAAGTGGACGTCGAAGTGCAGGAGTTGGTGGTCGTACAGGAACGAGGTCAGGGCGCCCAGCCACGCGTCCACGCGCGTGCAGACCCGGTCCGCGTCGTCGGTGCGCACCTGTGTGTCGAGCCAGTCGTGCAGGGTGTGCGGAAAGTACTCCAGGAACAGGGTCAGGCTCGCCGACGCCGTCCGCAGGTCCTCGATGCGCTCACGCACCCCGGAGGCGCCGCCCCAGTAGGCGACCACCCCTTCCACGTCGGCCAGTTCCTCGGGAAGGGGCTGCACGGCATCCGGCAGGACCCGCCAGTGGTGCAGCAGCGGAAAGCCCGAAAAGCGGTCGGACAGCGCCCAGTTCGTCGTCATCACGTGCGCGGCCAGCTCGCGCCACGCACCGAAGCCCGGGCTGCGACCGGTGCCGTAGTGGCACGCGGACGGCAGCTCGAAGTAGTTGGCCGTGGACCGCGTGTTCTCGGGCCGCCGCTCGATGTCCGTCAGCGGCACCTGCTTCACGAAGACCCGGCGGCCGTCCACCTCGACCAGCGTCGAACGCCCCCCGATCCCGGCGCCGTTGGGCGTCCCCGACGCCACGAGGTCCGCCAGCTCCCGGTCGCTGAGCAGGGCCAGCGTGGTGGCGAGGTCGGTGTGGGCGGCGCGACGCGCGGCGGAGGACATGACCACCATGCTCAGGGTGACAGCGGGTGTCTGTCTGCCGATCGGCGAAGTGTCGTGCCCGCGTGCCCGATCACCGGATCACCGTGCCCGAAGCAGGCGATCTCCGCGTCGAGTGCCGCGAGACGGTGGAACGAGGCGAGCCTGCCCTCCCGGTCGACGTTGAACACGCCCGGCAGCACACTGCCGTCCACGGGCGACGCCGCCACGGTGTCACCCGTGAACAGCACGCGCTCGCCCGGGAGATGGAGCGCGATGCTGCCGGGCGTATGACCCGGGGTGTGGATCACCCGCGCCCCGCCGCCGAGGTCGAGGACCGCGCCGTCGGCGATCTCGGTGACGTGCGACGGCCGTACGAAGTCGCCCCCGGGGAGCTGCCGGGACACCTCGGCGTGGATCGGCACCTCCCAGTCCTCGAACACCGGCGGTGGACCCGGGACCTCACCGCGGACCGCTGCGGCGTCCGACCGATGCGCCAGCACTTCGGCACCGGTCAGCGCGGCGAGCTCGCCCGCCCCGCCCGCGTGGTCCTCGTGGAAATGGGTGAGCACGATGCGGCGCACGGTCCCCGACGACTGCGCGAGTGCCGCGATCGACGCTCCCGCGCCCGGCGGGCCCGCGTCGATCAGCGTCACCTCGTCGCCGTCGCTCCAGAGATAGGCCTGGCCGACGGGGAAGCGCAGAAGGCGGAGACGGGGCAGCAGTTCTACGACGTCCATGACAGCGACCGTAGAAGAGCCCCCGTCCGGGGACGAGGGCCCTTTGCCGAGAGCAGAGCCGGTCAGCTCGCCGCGTAATTGCGCAGGAACAGCGCCTCCGTCACCGAGAGCCGCTCCAGCTCCTCCGGCGAGACGCTCTCGTTGACCGCGTGGATCTGCGCCTCCGGCTCGCTCAGGCCGATCAGCAGGATCTCCGCACGCGGGTAGAGCGCGGCGAGGGTGTTGCACAGCGGGATGGAGCCGCCCTGACCGGCGTACTGCATCTCCTGGCCGGGATAGGCGACCGCCATCGCCTCGGCCATCGCCGCGTACGCCGGGCTGGAGGTGTCGGCGCTGAACGCCTGCCCCTGGCCGATCTGCTCGGTGCGCACCCGGGCGCCCCACGGGGTGTGGGCCTCCAGATGCGCCTGCAGCAGCTTCGTCGCCTCGGCCGCGTCGACACCCGGCGGCACCCGCAGACTCACCAGCGCCCGCGCGCCCGCCTGCACGGACGGGGTGGCGCCGACGACCGGCGGGCAGTCGATGCCGAGGACGGTGACGGCCGGACGCGCCCAGATGCGGTCGGCGACCGTGCCCGAACCGATCAGCTCCACACCGTCGAGCACCTTGGCGTCCTGGCGGAACTGCTCCTCGTCGTACTGCAGGCCCTCCCACCCGGACCCGCCGGTCAGCCCGTCGACGGTCGTCGAGCCGTCCTCCGCACGCAGCGAGTCCAGTACGCGGATCAGCGCACCCAGCGCGTCGGGGGCGGCGCCGCCGAACTGGCCGGAGTGCAGATTGCCTTCGAGGGTGTCGATCTGCACCCGCACCAGGGTCATGCCACGCAGGGTGGCGGTGACCGTCGGCAGGCCGACGCGGAAGTTGCCCGCGTCGCCGATGACGATGGTGTCGGCGGCGAGCAGATCGGGGTGCTCCTCGGCGTACCGCTCCAGGCCGCCCGTGCCCTGCTCCTCCGAGCCCTCGGCGATCACCTTGACGTGCACCGGGATGCCGCCGTTCGCTTTCAGGGCGCGCAGCGCGAGCAGGTGCATGATCACGCCGCCCTTGCAGTCGGCGGCCCCGCGCCCGTACCAGCGGCCGTCGCGCTCGGTCAGCTCGAACGGAGGAGTCGTCCAGGCCGACTCGTCGAGCGGCGGCTGCACGTCGTAGTGGGCGTAGAGCAGCACGGTCTTCGCGCCCTCCGGCCCGGGCAGATAGCCGTAGACCGACTGGGTGCCGTCAGGGGTGTCGAGCAGGGCCACGTCCTGGAATCCCTCGGCGGCGAGCGCGTCGGCGACCCACCGCGCGGCGCCCTCGCTCTCGCTCTTGGGGAACTGGTCGAAGTCCGCCACCGACTTGAAGGCCACCAGCTCGGCGAGCTCCGTCCGCGCTCTCGGCATCAGAGAGGCGACGGTCCCGGCGACCGGGTTCGACGACATGGGCACGCTCCTTGTGGGTGCGACGTTGTACGGGTGGATAGCGAGATCCTCCCACAGTGGCCTGCGGCGATGTCCGCCGTAGGATGCGGGAGACAGGTGCGGCAGCGGCTTGATCGGGAGCAGTAGACCATCGTGAGCAGCGAGAACTCTTCGGCGGACGACGTGCAGCGGGTGTGGGACGTCGTCGTGGTGGGCGCGGGACCCGCGGGTGCCTCCGCGGCCTATGCGGCGGCGGTCGCGGGACGCAGCGTCCTGCTGCTGGAGAAGGCCGAGCTGCCGCGCTACAAGACGTGCGGCGGAGGCATCATCGGCCCCTCCCGCGACGCCCTGCCGCCCGGCTTCGAACTGCCGCTGCGCGACCGGGTGCACGCGGTGACGTTCTCGAACAACGGCCGCTTCACCAGGACCCGGCGCTCCCGCCAGATGCTGTTCGGGCTGATCAACCGGCCCGAGTTCGACCAGCAGCTGGTCGAGCACGCGCAGAAGGCGGGCGCCGAGCTGCGTACCGGTGTCACCGTGCAGCGCGTCGAGCAGCACGGCTCGGCGGTGCCGGACCGGCGCACGGTCGCCGTCGTCCTGCAGGGCGGCGAGACGCTGCTCGCCCGCGCGGTCGTGGGCGCGGACGGCAGCGCGAGCCGGATAGGGGCCCATGTCGGCGTCAAGCTCGACCAGGTCGATCTCGGTCTGGAGGCGGAGATCCCGGTGCCGGAGACCGTCGCCGAGGACTGGAAGGGACGGGTGCTGATCGACTGGGGCCCGATCCCCGGCAGTTACGGCTGGGTGTTCCCCAAGGGCGACACCCTCACGGTCGGCGTGATCTCCGCGCGCGGCGAGGGCGCCGCCACCAAGCGGTACTTGGAGGAGTTCGTCGGCCGGCTCGGCCTGGCCGGCTTCGAACCGAGCATCTCCTCCGGCCATCTGACCCGCTGCCGCGCCGACGACTCGCCGCTCTCGCGTGGGCGGGTTCTGGTGTGCGGTGACGCGGCGGGGCTGCTGGAGCCCTGGACCCGCGAGGGCATCTCGTTCGCGCTGCGCTCGGGACGGCTCGCGGGGGAGTGGGCGGTGCGGATCGCCGAGGCGCACGACGCGGTGGACACCCGGCGCCAGGCCCTGAACTACGCGTTCGCGGTCAGGGCGGGACTCGGCGTCGAGATGAGCGTGGGCAAGCGGATGCTGGCGGCCTTCGAGCGCCGGCCCGGTCTGTTCCACGCGGCGCTGACCGGCTTCCGGCCCGCGTGGAACGCGTTCAGGGACATCACGCGGGGCGTGACCACCCTCGCCGAGCTCGTGCGTACGCACCCGATGGCGCATCGCGCGCTGACCGCGTTCGACCGGCGTGCGACGACCGACACGTCCGCGGCGGCCCAAGAACCGCCTGCCGGGGACGAGGCCCCGGCGGCCGACGGGGTCACTTCCTGACGGTGATCCGGAAGACGGGGTGGTCGGGGGCGATGCGGCGCAGTTCGGCGTCGGGGGAGTCGGGGCCGACGCCGTTGAAGAAGACGCCGACCTCGGCCTTCCACCGCTTGAGGTAGGCCCGCAGCAGCGGCACCTTGTCGTCGTCGGTGACCTCGGTGGCGGTGAACGCCTCCACGTTCCTGCCGAGACGCAGCTCGCCTCCGCCGGCCGCCCGCATGTTGTGCGTCCACTGCACGTGGCCGCGCGGGGCGACGAGGTAGCGCTGCCCGTCCACCGTCAGCAGGTTCACCGGGGTGGTCCGCCATGCGCCGCTCTTGCGTCCGCGGACCGCGAGGATCCGGGAGCCCCAGACGCTGATGCCCCGGCGGGTCATCCAGGCGACGGCGCGGTTGAAGACGTTGACCGTGAACCAGCCGGGCTTCTGGACGTGTGTGGACATGGGAACTCCCATCGACGGAGAGAGCGTCGCTCCCTTTTGTGAGCACTGCTCTCGCTTGAAGAAGAGTCTGCACCGGATCGGTGATCCAGTGCAAGAGCAGTGCTCTCTTTTTTGTTCGCCGATCTGTTTTGTGTGCACTGCTCTCGATCCGTGGCAGACTTGCTGACCATGAACACCGCACACAGCGCCCGCGCCCGAGCCCGGATCGAGGTCACCGCCGCCATCAAGGACGAGGCACGCAGACAGCTCGCGGCCGAGGGCGCCGCCAAGCTCTCGCTGCGCGCGGTGGCCAGGGAACTCGGCATGGTCTCCTCCGCCATCTACCGCTACTTCCCCAGCCGCGACGACCTGCTGACCGCGCTCATCATCGACGCCTACGACTCCGTGGGCGAGGCCGCCGAGGCGGCGCACTCCGCGGCGGCCGAGGCCGGCCCCGTGCGGCTGTGGACCGCCGTGTGCGAGGCCATCCGGGAGTGGGCGCTCGCGCACCCGCACGAGTACGCGCTGATCTACGGATCGCCGGTCCCCGGCTACAAGGCGCCCGAGACCACGATCCCGGCCGCCGCCCGCGTCGGCTTCGTGCTGATCGGCATCGTCCGCGACGCCCGCATGGGACCCGGCCTGCAGCTGCCCCCTCTGCCCGCCGATCTGGAGGCCGAGGCGGAGCGCATGACCGGCGACTTCGCCTCCGACCTCCCGCCGGCCGCCGCACCGGCTCTCGTCGCGGCCTGGGCCCAGCTGTTCGGGCTGATCGGCTTCGAGCTGTTCGGCCAGTTCCACGGGGTCGTGGAGGAGCGCGAGGCGTTCTTCAGGAACGCGGCGGAGCGGCTGGCTCACGGGGTGGGGCTGTCGTAGGGCCCGGTCGGCAGCCGTAGGGCCGGGCGGAAAGCCGTAGGGCCGACGTGGTGGCGTACTTCCCGGGGAGTACGCGTGATCACCACGACCGGCGGACGCCCCGCGGCCCCGGCTGCGTCTAGCGTGGCGGACATGGACGAGCAGGATGTGCGCGGGGGCGGGCCGCCCCGGTGGTGGCGGTACGGGCCGCCGTGGATGAACCGCTGGGTCGACGAGCGGCACGCGCCCCGCTGGCCGTGGCGTTCCACTGTGCTGCTCACCGTCTTCGTGCTCGTCGGCTCCAACTACGCGGCGCACCAGCAGGCCGACGAGCGCCTGGCGCTGGACCACTTCGCGCGTCTGCTGCTGCTCGTGGGCTCGGGCCTGCTGCTGTGGCGGCAGCGGTATCCGCGGTTCGTCGTGTTCGGTACGGCGGCCGCGGCGACGGTCTATCTCGGCGCCGGGTATCCGTACGGGCCGGTCTTCCTCACCGTCGCACTGGCCTGCTTCAGCGCGGTGGTCGCGGGGCACCGGCGGGCCGCCTGGGGCGCGGTGGCGATGCTGTGGGCCCTGCATGTGCTGGTGGCCCACTGGCTGTATCGGTGGCTGCCGCCCTCCGGGGACCGGGCCGCCTCCTGGGGGCAGGAGATCGTGATCGCCACCTGGGTGGTGGCGATCGTCGCCCTCGCGGAACTGGCCCGCGCCCGGCGCGAGCAGTGGAGCAGGGAACGGGCCGAGCGGGCGCAGGCCGCCCGGCGGCGGGCCGACGAGGAGCGGCTGCGCATCGCCCGCGAACTGCACGACGTCCTCGCGCACAGCATCTCGGTGATCAATGTGCAGGCCGGTGTCGGCCTCGCGCTGCTCGACACGGACCCCGAACAGGCCCGCTCCGCGCTCACCACCATCAAGGCCGCCAGCAAGGAGGCGCTCGGCGAGGTCCGCCAGGTCCTCGACACGCTCCGCGCACCGGGAGACGCGCCGCGGGCCCCGGCGCCCGGCCTGGACCGGCTGCCGGAACTGGTGCAGCAGGCGGGCAGCGCGGGCCTCACCGTGGCGGTCGACGGAAAGCCGCCCCGCCTCGCGCCCGGCACCGATCTCGCCGCCTTCCGCATCGTGCAGGAGGCGCTGACCAACGTCGTACGCCACTCCGGTTCACGCCAGGCACGGGTGCACGTCGAACACGACGACCGGCAGCTGCGGCTGCGCATCGACGACGACGGGCCCGCGACCGGCGCCGACGCCGGCGGCAGCGGCAACGGTCTGGCCGGAATGCGGGAGCGGGCGGCCGCCCTGGGTGGCACGATCGAGGCGGGCCCGCGCCCGGACGGCGGTTTCCGGGTGCTCGCCGTACTGCCGTTGAGCGTCAAGGCCAAGGAGGACGACCGGTGATCCGCGTACTGCTCGCCGACGACCAGTCACTGGTGCGGGCCGGTTTCCGGGCGCTGCTCGACGCGCAGCCGGACATCGAGGTGGCCGGCGAGGCCTCCGACGGTGAGGAAGCGGTGCGCAAGGTGCGCGAACTGCGCCCCGACGTCGTCCTGATGGACATCCGCATGCCGGCCCTCGACGGACTGGCGGCGACCCGCCGGATCAGCGACGACGAGGCGCTGCAGGGCGTCAAGGTGGTCATGCTCACCACCTTCGAACTCGACGAGTACGTCTTCGAGGCGATCCGTTCCGGTGCCTCCGGGTTTCTGGTCAAGGACACCGAGCCGGAGGAACTCGTGCGTGCGGTAAGGGCGGTGGTCGAGGGGGACGCGCTGCTCTCACCCGGTGTGACCCGCCGCCTGATCGCGGAGTTCGCGGCCCGCTCCAAGGAGCCCGCGACCGCCGACGCCCTCGGCGAACTCACCGAGCGGGAACGGGAGGTGATGGCCCTGGTCGGCATCGGCCTGTCCAACGAGGAGATCGCCCGCCGGCTGGTCGTCAGCCCGCTCACCGCGAAGACCCACGTCAGCCGCACGATGGTCAAGCTGGGCGCCCGGGACAGGGCCCAACTGGTCGTCCTCGCCTACGAGTCGGGGTTGGTACGACCCGGCTGGCTGGGCTGATCCGGCCCGCGGTGACGGACCAGCACGCTGACGACCCGGGTGAAGAACAGGACGGGCGCGAGCACCAGTCCCGTGTGCAGCAGGACGGTCTCGACGCCGTGCCCCAGGTCGAAGAGCAGCGCCGGACCGGCGATCGCCCCGAAGACGACCGCCGCCGCGAACAGCGCACTGCACAGCGCGTATCCGATCTCGACGGTGATCGCGTCCCGCTCGGCCTGACTGCGCCGTCCCCCGTATTCGCTCATACCCGGAGTTTCACAGCCGTGTGCCCGGCGAGGCAACAGGCCCCGCCGGGCACACACTGCGGGAGGCGTTCCCCCTAGTCGCGTACGGGTACGCGCTCGGCCTCCTGGGCGGCGGACCTGGCGACCACGACGGACCGCGGCGTGCGCCGCGTGCGCAGACCGGTGAGCGTGATCAGCAGACCGGCGACGGCCACGCCCGTCACCACCATCAGACCGGGCCGGTAACTGTCCAACACCGCCTGCGGGGTGGCGTGTTCGGGGGCCTGGGCGGTGACCACGGCCGTCACGACGGCCAGGAAGATCGCGCCGCCCACCTGCACCGAGGTGTTGAGCAGTCCGGAGACCATGCCCTGCTCGTGGTCCTCGACACCGTTCGTGGCCTGGATGTTGAGCGAGGGGAAGACCAGCGCGCAGGCCGCGCCGATCAGCAGCATCGACGGCAGGATGACGGCGGCGTACACGGGGTCGAGGTTCACCCGCAGGAACAGCGCGTACCCGACGACCATCAGCGCGAAGCCCGCCGCGATCAGCCGCGGGGTGCCGAACCGGTCGACGATGGAACCCACCTTGGTCGAGGACACAGCCACCAGCGCACCCGCAGGCAGGAAGGCGAGCGCGGTGTGCAGCGCCGACCAGCCGAGCAGCGACTGCATGTAGAGCGTGGTCAGGAACTGGAAGCCGACGTAGGAACCGAAGAAGGCGAGCGCGCCGAGCTGGGCGCGGATCTGGTTGCCGGAGCGCAGCACGCCCAGCCGGATCAGCGGACCGGGCGAGCGGCGTTCGACCCGCACGAACACGGTCAGCAGCACGGCGACGGCCAGGAAGGACAGCAGCGTGCGGGCCGAGGCCCAGCCGGCCTGCGGCGCCTGGACGACGGTGAAGACCAGCAGCAGCATCGACGCGGTGCCGAGGACGGCGCCGGGGATGTCGTAACCGTTGTGGTCCTTCTCGCGCTCGCTGCGCGGCAGCAGCCTCAGGCCCGCCAGCAGGGCGATCAGGGCGATGGGCGCGGGCAGCAGCATGGTCAGCCGCCAACTGGCCTCGGTGAGCAGGCCGGAGAGGACCAGGCCCATCGAGAAGCCGGTGGCCGCGCAGGTGGTGTAGATCGACAGGGCGCGGTTGCGCAGCGGGCCCTCGGCGAAGGTCGTGGTGATGATGGACAGGCCCGCGGGCGCGGTGAAGGCGGCGCTCAGGCCCTTGACGAAGCGGCTGGCGATCAGCAGCGGACCGGAGTCGACCAGGCCGCCGAGCAGTGAGGCGACGGCGAAGACGCCCAGGGCGATCAGGAACACCTGGCGCCTGCCGAGCAGGTCCGCGGTGCGTCCGCCGAGCAGCAGGAGACCGCCGTAGCCGAGGATGTAGCCGCTGACGATCCATTGCAGCGTCGAGGTGGACAGATCCAGGTCCGTGCCGATGGACGGGAGCGCGACGCCGACCATCGACACGTCGAGCGCGTCCAGGAACATCGCGGCGCAGAGCACCAGGAGGGTGCCCCACAGCCGGGGGGTCCAGCGGACCGCCGAGGCCGGCGCCGCGGAGGTGGTGAGCGGAGAGGTCATGGCGGAGAGACTACATGCGTATGCATCGAATGCAAGTGCATTAAATTCTGATGCAATAATTTCGTGGTTCTGCTACGGTGCGTCCATGGCTGCGGACAAGGCCGAGCAGGCGCTCGTGGAACAGTGGCGGGACATCCTGGCGCTGCATGCGCGCACCCAGTGCGAACTCGACCGGGAACTGCACCAACACGGCCTGTGCGCCAGTGACTTCGAGGTGCTGGACGTCCTGTCGGGCGACTCCTGCGCCTACCGCGTGCAGGAGATCTCCGAGCGCGTCCATCTCAGCCAGAGCGCGCTGTCGCGGCTGATCGCCCGGCTGGAGAAGGACGGCCTCGTCGAGCGCACCATGTGCTCCGAGGACCGGCGCGGAGTCCGCGTGGCCCTCACGAGGAGGGGGCGCACGGTGCACCGCGAGGTGCTGCCGGTGCAGCGGGCGGTGCTGACCCGGATGCTGGAGCGCTGAAAGCCCTCATGGGGCGGCCCCACGGGGCGGCCTCAGCTCCAGGTGACGGCGGACTTCTCGCGCCACAGCGCGGCCACCGCGGCGTCCCCGGTCACCTCCGGGAACGGCTCACGGTTCCACAGCGACAGGTACAACTGCGCGGCGGGCCCGGCCACTTCGCAGTCCGCGGCCCCCGCGGCGTCCCGCGTGGCCGCCGGCGGCTCCTGGGACAGCCGTACGGTCCACACCGCGTCCTCCGCGTCCGTCGCCCGCACCCGCAGCACCCGCGGCTCGTCGCTGCGGACCCTGCTCTTGCGGCGGCAGTGGAAGCCGCGCAGCAACTCGTCGATGCCGTCCGCCGCGAAACCGGCCGCGATCTCGGACCGCACCCCGCCCCGTGCCGACTCCGCATCCACCCGGTGCACGGTCGTCTCGTGCGCCTGCCGCCGCGCCCAGAACGCGAGCGGCGAGGACGCGGGCAGAAAGGCCCAGCACTCCACATCCGCCGGGGCCGAGGCGAGGGTGTCGACGAGTTGCCGGTGCCCCTCCCGGAACCAGGCCAGCAGTTCGTCACCGTCGAGGTCGGGCAGCCCGCCGTCGGAGTGGTACGACGTGTGCCCCTCCGCGACGAAAGCCGCGGCCCACCGGTGCACCATCCCGGTGTGCCGCACCAGGTCGCGCACCCGCCACAGCGGACAGGTCGGCACCTCGGCATCACCCCCCGCCACCTCGGCCGCCGCGACCAGAAGCCGCCCCTCGCGGTCCAGAGCCTCCACGAACTCGGCTGTCTCCATGGGGTGAGTCTGCCGGATGGAGCGCTACCGCAGGGCGCCGCCCTCCTTCCAGGAGGCCCAGTCGACGTTCCAGTCGCCGTAGCCGTTGTTGATCGCCACGGTGTCTGTGGACCCGACGACCGTGACGGGGTCGCCGACGCTCACCTGGCCGTAGAACCAGCGGGCGTCGTCCGTGCTCAGGCCGATGCAGCCGTGGCTGCCGTTGGCCAGGCCGAACTTGCCCTCGTTCCAGGGTGCGGCGTGGACGTAGGTGCCGGACGGGGTGAGCTGGACGTCCCATCTGACGCTGCCGAGGTCGTAGGCCTCGTGGCCGAAGATGCGGACGGTCGAGGAGTCCATCCGGATGGTCGGCACCTTGCTCAGCACGACCATGGTGCCGTTCCAGGTCTCGTAGCCCTTCTTGCCGCTGGAGACCTTCAGTGCCCGCAGGACCCTGCCGTTCCGCGCCACGGTCATCGTCTTCCTCGTGACGTCCAGGGTGCTGGTGACGGCGTCCCCGATGCGGAAGTGCACGAGGCGCTGCCGGGTGCCGTAGACCCCGCCGCCCGCGTCGACGCCCGCGAGGTTCATGCGCAGGGTCACCTCGGTGCCCGGTTTCCAGAACCGCTCGGGGCGGTAGTCGACGCGGTCCTTGCCGTTGCGGTCCTTGATCCAGCTCCAGGCGCCGTCGACCGCGGGCGAGGCGGTGACCTCCAGCTTCCGTTCGACCGCCGCCTTGTTGCGGATCGGCTTGTCGAAGGTGATCGAGACCGGCATCGCCACGCCGACCGTCGTGCCCCGGTCGGGGACGTACTCGCCGACGAAGGTGTTGCGGGGCGCCTCGGTGGTGAAGGAAGCGGTCCGTTCGAGGGGTGATCCGCCGGACGCCCTGCCGCGGGCCTTCACCGTGTAGGTGGCGCCGGGGGCGAGCGGTGTGGTCGCCGTCCACACGGATCTGTCCTCGGACCAGGTTCCGGCGAGCCTGCCCGGCCCGGGGGAGGTGACCTCGACCGAGGTCAGTGAGCCGCCACGGACCCGGACGGTCACCTTCCGGCCGACCGGCACTCTCGCGCTGTCGTCGCCGGGTCGTACGACCACGGCGGCCGAGCGGTCCTTGTCGCCGTCGCCGGCCCCCTTGCCCGAGCCGCCGTCCGGGGCGCCCCCGGAGCCGCACGCGAGGAGCAGGACGGCCGCGGCCGAGGTGAACGCGACCGGGAGGGCGGTCCGGCGGCCCGTCCGTGCCGTGAGGCGCCGGCGCATGAGAGCCTCCCTTTCCTCAGGGGCCGGGCACCGGGTCTTCGGGACACCGGTTCCCCGGTATCCGGAACGCCGTCGACCCGCCCGCGTGGCTGGCTTCCGCACGCGGCATCCTCACCCCGCGGTGACCGCACTCGTCGCAGACACGACATCGGCATACGCCGACCGGCCCATCCCCGGCCCCCTCGCGCGATCCTGGGCTCGCCCCCTTACGCGAGCCCCCGGCGCACGACGCGAGGACTGCCGGCCTGCTGCGGGAGCCAGACCCGGCCCGGGGTGCCGTGCAGCTGCCAGGAGTCGGGCGGCCAGTACGCCACGTACTGGCGTACCGCCTCGTGGATCCGGTAGCGCGCCCGGCCGTCGGTGCCGGGGCCGCCGGGGTGCACGACATGGACCATCTGGTGGTCCACCAGCTCGTCGAGGAGATCCGCCGCGAGTCCTCTCGACGACGTCACATGTGTCACCACGTCGTCGACGCCGAAGTCGCCGCGCACCGTCCTGAGCCGCCGTAAGGCGGTCCTGACCGGGGCGGGCAGGCAGCGGTAGTGGGCCGCCACGCTGGCGTGCAGCGACAGGTCCCCGATGTGCAGGAAACGCAGACGGTCCTGCTCGTACGCCAGACGTTCCGCCAGGTCGCGCAGCGAGCGGTGCGGGCGGGCCGAGAGCCACAGCCCGGCGATGTGCAGGGCGAGCGGCAGCCGCGCGCAGGAGCGCAGGATGCTCACCGCGGAGGCCCGTTCCGCGCGCGTGCGCGCCGGACCGAGCAGATCCTCCAGGACCTGGAAGGCGTCCCACTCGGTGAGGGCGTCGACGGGCCTGCGGAACTGGGCGGTGAGCGCCGGGAGTTCGCGGCGCGCGGCGACCAGGACGGCGCTGCGGGCGCCGTCCACCAGCAGCGGCCGCACCTGCCCCTCGCTGTCGACGTTGTCGAGCACGACGAGGACGCGCCGTCTGCTGAGCGCGTCCCGCAACTGCGCGCCCGCCTCCTCCGGATGGTCCGCGACCTGTGCGGCGCCCAGGGAGCGCAGCACGCGGCGGACCAGTTCGTCGGACGTGAACGGCTCGGCGTCCGCTCCCGGGTGCGCGTCGACGAAGACCTGCCCGTCCTCGAAGCGGCCGCGCACCCCGTGCGCCGCTTCGAGGACCAGCGCGGTCTTGCCCGCGCCGGGCGGACCTACGACGACCGCGGGCGTTCCGAGGTCGTCCCGGTCGGTCGCCGCCAGATGGGCCCGCAGGGAGTCGATGTGCGCCTGGCGGCCGGCGAGGCGGTGGCGGGGGGCTGCGGGGAGTTCCGCCGGGGCCGGTCCGGCCGGTTCCCGTCGGGCCTCGGGGTGCGATCTGCGCATCAGCCGGCCCACCTCGCCGGGCGGCAGCCCGAGAGCCCTGGCGATCAGGACCAGTGACTGCTTGCGCGGGCGCGAGGTGTGACCTGTCTCCAGGTTGCGGATGGCCCGCACGCTCACGCCGGACCGCTCCGCGAGGTCCTCCTGGGTGAGGCAGGCCGCCTCGCGCGCGGTGACCAGTGCCTCCGCGAGCGTCGCAGTCGACGGTGTATGGGTCACGGGAGGCCTATCTCTGCTTCCGGGCCGGTGGCCACTGTCCTGTCGGCTTGGAATCGGCTGGTGAGAACACCCTGTTGTGTCACTGCTTTCCCAGTTTCGACGAGGTGAGGGGAAAGGTGGGGGAGGGCTGTGGTCCGGTCGCGCGATCATCGGGTCGCCGTGCGCGGGCGTCGAGAACGTGGGGGGCGCGAAAAGGGAACGAACACTGCTGAGCGGGCGGGGAGTCAGTCCGCCGTGGGCATCAGCGTCACCACGAACTTGTAGCGGGAGCCCCGGTAGACGGAGCGCACCCACTCCACCGGGCTGCCCTCGGCGTCGTAGGAGTGGCGGGTCAGCAGCATCACCGGAACCCCCACCTCCGTCTCGAGCAGTGCGGCCTCGTGCGGGGTCGCGAGCGAGGTCTCGATGCCCTCCACGGCCTCCGAGAGATGCACGTCGTAGGCGTCGGCGAGGACCGAGTAGAGGGATCTGTGTCTGCCCAGCGACTCGCGCAGGCCCGGGAAGCGCCGTGCGGACAGGTGCGTTCTCTCGATCGCCATGGGCTCGCCGCTGGCCAGCCGCAGTCGCTCGATGCGCAGCACACTGTCGCCGACATCGATGTCGAGCAGACACGACAGCTTCTCGTCCGCCTCGACGTGGTCGATGTCCAGGACGCGCGAGGCGGGTTCGAGGCCTTGTGCCTGCATGTCCTCGGTGTGGGAGGTGAGTTGGAGGGTGCGGTAGAGCTTCGGCCGTGCAATGAAGGTGCCCTTCCCCTGGATACGGTCCAGACGGCCCTCACCCACGAGTTCCTGCAGCGCCTGCCGGACGGTGGTGCGCGACGTGTCGAGCCGGACGGCCAGTACTCGCTCGGCGGGCATGCGCGCTCCCGGCTTCAGCGCCTGGACGATGTCGAGCACCTGCTGCTTGACGAGGTAGTACTTCGGCACGCGTGCGATCCCACCGGGAGCCCCGGTGTCGTACTGCGCGCTGCTGACGTCGGTGGTCATGACCTGCCTTCCGGGCGCTCTCGCAGGTGTCTCGTTATAGCCCCCGGACTCGCCTATGGTCTAGGCCAACTGCGGGGGCAGCTGCTCCGGCTGGGAGATGGTCCGGTGGTCCTCGCGGAGACGTCGGCGCGGCTTTCTGGGCCGTCTTGACGCTCTTAAAAGTCTAGGCCAAGCTCCGTGCAGGTCTACACCATTCGGCGCAGTCCGCGGAGGCGACACGCGGGGCGGTGGCGCCGCCGCCCCGTCAAGCACCGTGTTCGGCGGCGACCGCAGGCCCCGACGGCGCGGCCGCAGCCGTTTGCACCACCTGTCCTGTCCCAACTCGCCTTTCCGCAAAGCAAACCCCGCGAGCGGCACCGCAAAGCCCGTGAGCGGCCCGGCCGACGGCCCTGTGAAGGGATGACCCCTGCGATGACAGTTTCCGCCACCCTCGACGCCACCCTCACCCGAGACGCCCTCGCGGTGCTGCAGCCGGGGTTCGACGGCACCACCGTGCCCGACTGGGTGCGCCGCCGCGTCGGCGAAGGACTCGCCTCCGTCGCCCTGTTCGGCCGCAACGTCGTCTCGCACGGACAAGTGCGCCAACTCACCGCGCAGTTGCGGGCGGAACGGGACGACCTGCTGATCGCCATCGACGAGGAGAGCGGTGACGTCACCCGGCTCGACGTGCGCACCGGCTCCTCGTTCCCCGGCAACCACGCGCTGGGCGCCGTCGACGACCCCGACCTCACCCGCAGGGTCGCGCGTCAACTGGCCCGCCGGCTCGCCGAATGCGGCGTCAACTTCGACTGGGCGCCCTCCGCCGACGTCAACGCCAACCCCGACAACCCGGTGATCGGCGTACGGTCCTTCGGCGCGGACCCCGAACTCGTCGCCCGGCACACGGCCGCCTACGTCCGGGGCCTGCAGTCCGGCGGCGTCGCGGCCTGCACCAAGCACTTCCCCGGCCACGGCGACACCAACGTCGACTCCCATCACGCCGTACCGCGCATCGACGTGGACGAACACACGCTTCTCACGCGCGAGTTGCCGCCGTTCCGGGCGGCGGTCGAGGCCGGTACCCGCGCCATCATGAGCGCGCACATCCTCGTCCCCGCACTGGACCCCGACCGTCCCGGGACGCTCTCCCGCCGGGTCCTGACCGACCTGCTGCGCGGTGAACTCGGCTTCGACGGACTGATCGTCACCGACGCCATGGAGATGCGCGCCGTCGCGGAGAAGTACGGCCTGGAGCACGGCGTCGTGCTCGCGATCGCGGCCGGTGCCGACGCCATCTGCGTGGGCGGCGGCCTGTGCGACGAGGGCACGGTCCTCAGACTGCGGGACGCGCTCGTGGCCGCCGTACGCTCCGGGGAACTGCCGGAGGAGCGGCTCGCCGATGCCGCCGCACGGGTGCGGGAGCTGGCCCGGTGGACCGCCGGGGCCGGAGAGAACGCGCAGACCGGGGCCGACCCGGAGCCGGAGATCGGGCTGGTCGCGGCCCGCCGCGCTCTGGCCGTCACGCGCACCGGGCCCGCCGCGCCGGTCCAACAGGCCGTGTACGTCGCGACGTTCAGTCCGAGCGCCAACATCGCCGTCGGGGAGGAGACCCCCTGGGGTGTGGGTACCGAGCTCGAGCGCCTGCTGCCGGGCACCGAGACCGGCGTCTTCACCGGAGCGGGTGCGGGCGAGGCGGCACTGCGGGCCGTGGCCGGCCGGCGCCTCGTCGCGGTGGTGCGGGACGAGCACCGGCATCCCTGGATGCGATCGGCCCTGGATGTGCTGCTGGCCGCCCGCCCGGACACCGTCGTGGTCGAGATGGGCGTGCCGCAGTCCCCGCCGCGCGGCGCCGTGCACATCGCCACGCACGGAGCGGCCCGGGTCTGCGGTGTGGCGGCCGCGGAGGCGATCGTCAGCGGATGACGGTTCCGGCCGAGCGTACCGGCCGAGCGTTCGGTTGCTTGCTCAACAACCGGCAACTGACAGGCAGTTGGCGGCAACTTCGCCGGGTTCAGGTTGACATGGCGAATTGGTCCAGTCCACTTTGAGGGAACCTCAGTTCGACCGATGGAGATCTTTCGACCGAAGGAGATCTGGGGGTTCCACTCGGCCGCTGAGGACTCGGACCTTGGAGTGATGCATGCCGACGCCTCCCCGCTACCTGCACAGGGCGAAGACACAGCGCCCGTATTTCAGTGCCGACGGCGAGACCTACCTCGCACAGACGCAACTGCGCGACATCGAGAAGTCACAGCCGCTCCGTGTGCTGTCGGAGGACGACTTCGCCTTCTGGAAGACGTACGGCTATGTGGTGGTGCGCAACGCCATCTCGCCGGGCGCGGCGAAGAGCCTGCTCGAATTTGCCTGGGAGTTCCAGGGACTTGACCCTGACCGGCCCGAAACCTGGTACCAGGAACGGGAGTTCCGCTCGGACCTGGACCGTGACCTGCATGTCTACGGCTTCGTCGAGGCGTACCACCACCAGCTCATCTGGGACAACCGGCAGACGCAGCGGGTCTACGACGCCTTCGCCGACGTGTGGGACTGCGACGAGCTGTGGGTCACGCTCGACCGGCTGAACCTCAACCCGCCCAACCGGGGCAGCCGTTCGCGCTCGCTGATCGAACCGACCGACGAGGGCTTCGACATCGAGCTGCACTGGGACGTCGACACCACCCTCGGCGTGCTGCCGCAGCGGGTGCAGGGCATCGTGGCCCTCAACGACACCCAGCCCGAGCTCGGCGGCTTCCAGTGCTCGCCCGAACTGTTCCGGCAGTTCGAGGAGTGGCGGATCGCCCAGCCGGCCGGCCGCGATCCGATCAGGCCCGGGGTCGACCGCGCGGAGTTCCCCGTGGTACGCCCCGATCTGCAGGCCGGTGACCTGCTTATCTTCAACGGGCTGCTGGCCCACGGCGTCGCGCCCAACCACTCCGAGAACGGCGTGCGGGCCGTGCAGTACCTGTCGATGATGCCCGCCCTGGAGGAGCACGAGGAACTGCGCGACTCCCGTGCGGAGTCCTGGCGCACGCTCAGCACACCGGACTGGAACGGAACGCTGCTGGGGGACGCCGAGCGGCCCGAGTCGCTGCGGTACGGCCCCGCCACGCTCAACGACCTCGGCAGGAAGCTGCTCGGGCTCGACTCCTGGACCGGACAAGAGAGCGCGAAGTGAACCGACAGACCAGCACGGACCGGACCAGCACGGACCGGACCAGCACGGCCCGGATCTGCCTCACCCTCCCCACGAACAGGGCCTGTTCCGCCGCGATCGCCGAGATCGGCGAGGAGGCGGCGTACGCGGCCCGCACCTTCGCCGTCGAGGTGGATCTGCTGATCCTCGACTCCAGCGAGGAGGCCACGCGCGCCGAACACGCCCGCGCCGTCGCCGAGTTGCCGGCCGCTGCGAACGTCACCGTGCACCACCTCGACGAGTCGCAGCAGCGCGACTTCCTGCGCAGGGCGATCCGGCACTCCGGCCTCGCCGCGCCGGAGCGGATGCTCGAACTGATGCTGCCCGCCGCCCTGTCCTACGGCGCCTGCACCAACCGTGCCTTCCTGATCGCCAGTGCGCTCGGCTGCCGGTCCGTGCACCGCAGGGACTCCGACTGCACCTACCAGGTCTTCGACGGCGAGAAGGTCTTCCCGATCCATCACGAGCTGGCCTCGCTCGGCAAGCCCGCCACCGAGGCGTCCGCCGCGGTGTCCGAGACCCTCCTCGCGCCGGACCACGCCCACCGCCCCGTGTCCATGGTCGGCTCGTCGTTCATCGGTGAACCGTCCGTGGACATCGCCGAGATCGAGCGGCTCGACGCCGGCGTCTACCACGACGTGGTCAGCCTGTGGGGGCCGGTCGACTGGTCGGAGGAGCAGAAGCGGCAGCTGGTCGAGGAGTCCTTCAAGGGCGCCGGAACGGACCCCTTCACCGGCGACCACTCGACGCTGACGGTGGTCGACCCCATGCGGGTCGACATGAGCAACATCGGCTTCCACCACGAGGTCTACGAGCGCGTACCGCTGCCGCCGGGTACCGACACCATCGGCACCGACTACTTCCTCTTCCACCTCATCCACGACGCCGCCCTGCCCGGCGTGCTGCACAACCGCAACATCGAGAACTATTACACCCCGTACCGCCGCACCGACGCCGGATTCCGGGCGTACCAGATGCGGTTCGTGAAGTTCCTGCTGTCGATGCTCTACCTCAACTTCGTCTACGACAGGATGGGTTCGGCCGGCGCCGCGCTGCTCGACGAGCACGAGCAGGTGCGCGGCGACACCATCTCCGGCTTCCTCAGGGAGAGCACGGGTCTCGACCGGGCCGACAACATCTGGCGGCTGGACCGCGTCAGCACCTCCTACCGCAAACTGGGCGGCCGCTACGCGGAGTTCGCCGACCTGATGGACTCACGGCGCGAACAGCTGCTGGACGAGGCCGAGTCGGACACCGAGGACTTCGCCGTGCTGATCGACGCCTGGCCCACGCTGGTGCGGGCGGCCCGGGAGACCGGCCTCGGGAGTGCGGACGCGTGAGCGCGGAGCTGGACACGCGGCTGGCCGCCGCACTGGCCGGCGCGTCGTCGGACTGCATCGTCTTCGACCTCCCGGGGATCGCGGGCCAGTACGACCACCTGATGCGTGAACTGCCGGACGTCGCCGTCCGGTTCGCGATGAAGGCATGCCCCGTCGACGAGGTGCTGACCTGCCTCGCCGGCCGGGGCGCCGGCTTCGACGCGGCGAGCCCCGCCGAGATCACCCAGGCACTGCGGCTGGGCGTGCCCGCCGGACTGATCCACTACGGCAACACCGTGAAGTCCGACGCCAACATCGCCGAGGCCCATCGGCTCGGCGTGCACACCTTCGCCACGGACAGCGTGCAGGACGTGGCAGCGATCGCCGCGCACGCCCCCGGCGCCCGTGTGTACTGCCGCCTCGCCACCAGCGGGGAGGGCGCCCTGTGGGGCCTCAGCCGGAAGTTCGGCTGCTCGCAGGAGGACGCCGTCGCCGTGCTGACGGCGGCGCGGGCCGCGGGCCTCACCCCGGCGGGGCTGTCGGTGCACGTCGGCTCGCAGCAGATGACGTACGAGGCCTGGCAGCAGGCCGTCGAGCTGCTGGCCGACACGATGGTGGCGCTGCGCGGGCACGGGATCGTGCTCGACCACGTCAACCTCGGCGGCGGCCTGCCCGCGCTCGGCTATCTCGACCGGCACGGCAGACGGCTCGAACCTCCGCTGGACAAGATGTTCGCCGTCCTGCGCGAGGGCATGGAGCACCTGCGGGCGCTCAACGACGCACCCCTCGACTTCGTCATGGAGCCCGGCCGGCACCTGGTCGCCGACCACGGCGCCATCCGGGCGCATGTGTACCGGCTGACCGAACGCCGTCAGCCCGACGGGGAGCGGGCGCACTGGCTGTACCTGAGCTGCGGCAAGTTCAACGGCCTGTACGAGATGGACGAGTTGTGCCACCGGCTCGTCTTCCCCGGCCACACCGAGGGCGAGTACGTCTCCGCCGTGGTCGCGGGCCCGACCTGCGACAGCGACGACGCCTACGGAGCGGCGCACCGCCTGGTGCCCGAGGCGCTCGCCTCGGGGGACCCGGTGTGGGTCCTGTCCGCCGGCGCCTACGCCACC
Source organism: Streptomyces plumbidurans (assembly GCF_019857225.1). Classification (GTDB taxonomy): domain Bacteria; phylum Actinomycetota; class Actinomycetes; order Streptomycetales; family Streptomycetaceae; genus Streptomyces; species Streptomyces plumbidurans. The sequence goes on along the minus strand of NZ_JAFJSY010000020.1, from coordinate 59,790 downwards.
AGCTACATGACCCAGGGCTTCAACGGCTTCGGGCCGCTCGCGCACACGTCGGTCCATGACGGGAGCGGGCGGGCAGGCGCGGGCGCGGGAGGGCGGGAGACGTGAACCCTCACGCGGGCATCCGCCCGGTGCGCGACGGCGACTGGCCGGCCGTGGCGGCCCTGGAGGCCGAGGCGTACGCGGGCACTTCGCTGTCCGAAGGGCAGGCGGCGCTGGAGTCCAAGGGCCGCATCTCGCCCGGCACCTGCTTCGTGCTGGACCTCGGCGGACGCGTCACGGGGTATCTGCTCTCCCTGCCCTACCCGAGGTTCCAGTACCCGGATCTGGCCCGCACCGAGGAGCCCGTGCACCACGTGAGCAACCTCCACCTCCACGACATCGTCGTCGCCGAGGACCAGCGGGGCCGGGGATGGGGCAGCCGGCTGCTGGCCCGGCTGACGGACACCGCACGGCCCGCGTACGAGCACATCTCGCTCGTGGCGGTCGGCGGAATGGCGCCCTTCTGGGCGTCGCGCGGATTCCGGGCCCATCCGGAGATCCGCCTTTGCGAGAGCTACGGCGACGACGCCGTGTACATGTCCACCGCGGTGCCCGGAAGCGGTACCGGCGCTACGAAAGAGGTGGCCCGCTTCCCATGCCCCGTGTCCTAGACGACTTCAGGCGAACGCAATTGGCGATCGCCGCGCTGTTCTGCTTCCTCGGCTTCCAGTACGCCACCTGGGTCTCCCGGATCCCCGCCCTCAAGGCCCGGCTCGACCTGAACACGGGGGAAGTGGGCCTGCTGCTGATGGCCACCGGGGTGGGAGCGGTGGCCTCCTTCCCCCTGATCGCGTTCCTGATGAGACGCCTGGGCGCGCGGCTGCTCGCCCTGGTCTCCGGGCTGTGCCTGGTGGGGATCCTCTTCGCCCTGTCGGCGGCACCGAACTACCCGGTGGCCCTGCTGATCCTGTGCGCCGACGGTGTGGCGGTCGGCTGTCTGAACGTGGCCATGAACGCGCAGGGTGCCGCGCTCGAAAAGGCGCACGGGCGTACTGCCATGACCCAGCTGCACGCCACCTTCAGTGCCGGGTCGTTCCTCGCCGCGGTGGTGGCTTCGGGCATGAACGCCCTGACCTCGGACCTCCTGCCGCACTTCGCCGCCGCCTCGGTGGTGCTCGTACTGCTCCTCGGGGGCGCCCGGCTCCGGCTGCTGCCCGACGACCCGCAGGACCAGCAGCCCGCGGCGGAGCAGGGCGAGCGCAAGGGGGCCAAGCGCCCGCGCCGGCTGACGAAGCCGTCGCTGGTGATGGTGTGGCTCGGTGTCGCCATGGTGTTCGGCGAGGTGGTCGAAGGCGCCATGAACGACTGGTCGGCGCTGTACCTGAAGGACATCGCCGACGCGTCGTCCCAGGTCGCTCCGCTGGGCATCGCCGTCGTCTCGGGCACGATGGTCGTCGCGCGCCTCTTCGGCGACAACTGGCGCAGCCGCTGGGGCGACGCCCGGGTCGTCCGGATCGGCAGCGCCGTCGCGGGCACGGGCCTTGCCCTCGCTCTGCTGGCCGGAGGCGTGGTGCCCGCACTCATCGGGTTCGCCTGCGTGGGACTCGGCGTCGCCGCCGTGACCCCGTGCCTCTACGTGGCCGCGGCCGCCGAAGGCCCGGACGCCCTCTCCCTGGTCGCCTCCATGGGCACCACCGGCCTACTGGCCGGCCCCGCACTGATCGGCTTCGTCGCCGGAGTCAGCGACCTGGCCTGGGGGATGGGCGTCGTCGCGGCCTCAGCCGTGATCGTCTCCTTGTGCACGACTCGGCTGCGCTGGACGCCGACCAAGGAATCCGCGCCTCTTGCTGCTGATCCTGCCTGACCACGCGCGCTGCCCCGCCCCAGCTGGGGCGGGGCAGCGCGCTGGCGCGCCTGGAGTGGGCGAGCGGTAGGCCGCATCAGCGTGCCGTCGCCCTGCGGGTCAGGAAGGCGATCAGTGCAGCCGTTGCCGCCAGGACGGCGACGCTGGTCAGGGCGGTGGGGAGGGAGAACCAGTCGGCCATGAAGCCGATGGCGGGTGGGCCGAGCAGCATGCCGCCGTAGCCGAGGGTGGAGGCGATCGCGACGCCGTCGGGGCCGGCCAGGGAGCCGGCGCGTTCGACGGCGACGGGGAAGAGGTTGGCGAGGCCGAGGCCGGTGATCACGAAGCCGAGGAAGGCCGTCCACAGGGACGGAGCGAGCGCGCCGAGGAGCATTCCGGCGGCCGCCGTGCTCCCTCCGAGCACCATCGTGCGGGTCCGCCCCAGCCGTTCGAGCAGCCGCGTGCCCGTCAGCCTGCCGATGGTCATGGCCAGCGCGAAGCAGGAGTAGCCGACCGCCGCCGCGCCCGCCGTGGCGTCCAGGTCCTGTTGGAGGTGGAGCGCGCTCCAGTCCGCCAGGGCCCCCTCGCCGTACGCCGTGCACAGGGCGATCAGACCGAACGTGATCACGAGACCGCGGGTGCGGCGGTCCAGCCGGCGCGGGGCGACCGCTTCGCCGGGCGTGCTCTCGGGCGGCTCCGGCGGCTGGAGGCGCAGCAGCGTGCGCCCGGTCACGGCGGTGACGATCAGACCGATCACGGTCAGACCGAGCAGGTGCTGGGTGGGGGACAGCGCCCCGGCGACCAGTCCGCCGAGCCCGGCACCTGCCATGCCGCCGAGGCTGAACGCGGCGTGGAAGCTGGGCATGATCGGCCGCCGCAGCGCCCTCACCAGGTCGACGGCCGCGCTGTTGAACGCCACGTTGATGCTGCCGTACGCGCTGCCGAAGACCACCAGGACGGCGCCGAGGGCCAGTGCCGAGTGCGTGAGCGGCGGCAGGGCGACGCTGAGGGAGAGGAGCACCGCGCACGTCACGGTGACCTGATGATTGCCGAAGCGACGGCAGAGCCGCCCGGTGAGCGTCATCGTGAGAACGGCACCGGCGGACACGCCCAGCAGCGCGAGCCCGAGCGCGCTGGCGGAGGCGCCCGTCTGGTGCTTGATGGCCGGGATGCGGACGACCCACCCGGCGAAGATGAAGCCGTCGAGGGCGAAGAAGACGGTGATCGCCACTCGGAGCCGGGCGAGGTCGCTGCGGGGGTGGCCCGGCACGACGTTGTGCGTACGGGCTTTGTTTATTTGCGGCACAAAATCAGGCTAGGTGTGCGGGCCGCCATCGGGCAAGGTGATTGCGGTCCTCCGTGTTCCCGCCCCAGCCGTCCTGTCCGATCTCACGAGAGCGGTACCGCCCGTCATGAGCCAGCCCGTCGTCACCAAGTTCTCCGTATATCCGGTCGCCGGCCGGGACTCCATGCTCCTCAATCTCTCCGGCGCACATGCCCCGTACTTCACCCGCAACGTCCTCGTACTGGAGGACTCCGAGGGCCGCACCGGCCTGGGTGAGGTACCCGGCGGCGAGAAGATCACGCAGACACTGCAAGACGCCGAACGCCTGGTCCTCGGCGCCCGCCTGGGCGACCACAAACGCGTCCTGCGCGCCGTCCAGAACGCCTTCGCCGACCGCGACCAGGGCGGACGCGGCGCCCAGACCTTCGACCTGCGCACCACGGTGCACGCGGTCACCGCGGTCGAGTCGGCGCTTTTGGACCTGCTCGGCCAGCATCTGGAGGTCCCGGTGGCGGCCCTGCTGGGCGACGGACGGCAGCGCGATGCCGTACGGATGCTGGGCTACCTCTTCTACGTCGGCGACCCGGACCGCACGGACCTGGACTACGTCCGCGAACCCGACGCGGACGTGGAGTGGCACCGCATCCGGCACGAGGAGGCACTGACCCCGCAGGCGATCGTCCGCCAGGCCGAGGCCGCCTACGACCGCTACGGGTTCCGCGACTTCAAGCTCAAGGGCGGTGTCCTGCCGGGCAGCGAGGAGGTCAAGGCCGTCGTCGCGCTCAAGGAGCGGTTCCCCGAGGCCCGGATCACCCTCGACCCCAACGGCGCCTGGTCACTGCGCGAGGCCGTCGAGCTGTGCCGCCCGCTCGTCGGCACCCTTGCCTACGCCGAGGACCCGTGCGGAGCCGAGGGCGGCTACTCCGGCCGGGAGATCCTCGCCGAGTTCCGCCGGGCCACCGGGCTGCCCACCGCCACCAACATGATCGCCACGGACTGGCGTCAGCTGACCCACGCCCTCGCCCTGCAGTCGGTGTCCATCCCGCTGGCGGACCCGCACTTCTGGACGATGCAGGGGTCGGTACGGGTCGCGCAGCTGTGCCAGGCGACCGGGCTGACCTGGGGCTGCCATTCCAACAACCACTTCGACATCTCGCTGGCGATGATGGCGCACTGCGGGGCCGCCGCCCCGGGGGAGTACAACGCCCTCGACACCCACTGGATCTGGCAGGAGGGGCTGGAGCGGTTGACCGTGCAGCCCCCGCGCATCACCGGTGGCGAGGTCGCCGTGCCGGACACTCCCGGGCTGGGTGTCCGGCTGGACCGCGACCGGCTTCTCGCAGCGCACGAGTTGTACGAGGAGAAGGCCCTGTCGGGCCGCGACGACGCCGTGGGGATGCGGTACCTGATCGAGGACTGGGCCTTCGACGCCAAACGCCCATGTCTGGTGCGGTGAGCCCGCATTACGCCTCGGGTCACCGAACATCCGGGCAACCTGCACACCTTTCACAGGCGGGTCGCAGCACATCCGAAAGCCCGTGCCGGCGGTGGCCGGGCGCACTGGCTTTGCCGGAAAAGCCGCCGATGGGAAAACCGGTGGCAATGGCCCGGAGTGCAGCGGGGCGGTGAACCCTGTGAAGGACTCGCTGTCCTCGGTCACCGCGCTGTCACCCCGGTGAAGTCGCACGTCGCGGCCGGTTCCACGGGCGCAGTCGAGCGCTGGCCGTCCGAATGCGGTCATGCTTTGATCCTGCGGGTGGTGCAGCTCGCGGGAGAGGTTCTGCTTTTTGGGAATCGGGCGAACTCTGCCATTCCGTAATGGTTATTCGAAAGGAATCGCGCGTTATGAACCGTGCTCCCCAGGTTGAGACGACCGAGATGTCCGACGCCGAACTGGAGGACGTCTCCGGCGGCCTCGACCTCAGCAGCCTTCCGCTCGGTGCCCTGCCGCTCGGCGGTCTCGGCATCGGCGGCTCCGGTGGTCTCAACGTCCAGACGCCGCTCGGCGAGGTCGCCGGAGGTCTCGTGGCCTCCGGTTCGCCGCAGGGCCTGACGGCGGGTGCGAGCCTGCAGACCCCGCTGTCCGCCTGACGGACACCTGCTTCACCGTGGGCCCCGGATCATCCCGATCCGGGGCCCACGGGCATGACGCGTCAGGCCCGCCCGCGCGCCTCCTGCGAGCGGCGCGACAGCGCGTCGATGACCACCGCGGCGAAGAGCACCCCACCGGTGATGACCAGCTGCGCGGCCGAGGGGGTGTCCGTGATCGCCATGCCGGACGAGATCGACTGGATGACCAGCATGCCGAGCACCGCCGACCAGGTGGTGCCCCGTCCGCCGAACAGGCTGGTGCCACCGATGACGGCCGCCGCGATCGCGTTGAGCAGCAGGACACCCGAGCCGGAGGTCTGGCTCACCGAGGTGATCCGTGAGGCCAGGAACAGACCGCCGATCGCGGCCATCGTCCCCGAGACCGCGAGCACCGCGGTCCGGATGCCGATCACGTTGAGGCTGGCCCGGCGCGCCGCCTCCACGCCGCCGCCGAGCGCGTAGACCTGCCGGCCGTAGTGCGTGTGGCGCAGCAGGACGTCGAGGCCGGCCACCACCGCGAGGAAGATCAGCAGGGCGAGCGGCAGGCCCTGGAAGCGGTTGAGCAGATACGCCGACACGAACGCGACCACCGCGATCGCGCCCGTGCGCAGCGCGATGTGCCGCAGCGTGCGGTGCGGCATACCGGCCGCCGTACGGCGCCGCCGGTCCAGGTAGGAGAAGGTGAAGACGGCGCCCGCGCAGACCGCCGCCAGGCAGTACGCCACCGCGTCGTTGGTGAAGTAGTAGTCGGTCAGGTCGGCGACCAGCCCGTGCTCGTCGAGGTTGACGGTGCCGTTCGTGCCGAGGACCGCGAGCATGACGCCGTTCCAGGTCAGCAGCCCCGCCAGGGTGAGGACGAACGCGGGCACCCGCGTCCTGGCGCACGAGTAGCCCTGGACGGCGCCCGCCGCGGTGCCCGTGAGCACCGCGAGGATCAGCGCGAGCCACTCGGGCACGCCGTTGTTCACGTTCAGCACGGCGAAGACGGCCGCGGCCAGGCCGCTGATCGAGCCCACCGACAGGTCGAGTTCGCCGAGCAGCAGCACGAAGACGATGCCGACCGCGATCAGACCCGTGCCCACGATGTCCACGCTGATGTTCGACAGGTTCCGAGGCGAGAGGAAGTTCCCGTTGAGGCACTGGAAGACGATCCACACCGTGGCCAGCACCAGGACGATGGGCAGCGAGCCCAGGTCACCGGCGCGGAACCTGCGCCGCAGGGCGGCCCCGCAGCTCCGCAGCGCCCCGGACACGGTGTGACCGCGCACTGCCGTACCGCCCCCGGCGGCTGCGGCGTCGTCGGCCTGTTCGTTCTCCGTCGCCCGGCGCATCCGCTCACCACCTCGCCTCGTACGAGGTGCCCCGGCGCGGCACGTTGTCCGTGGCACCCGTGACGGAGGCGATGATCTGTTCCTGGGAGACGGTGTTGACGTTGAAGAAGCCGTTGTTGCGCCCCAGCCGCAGCACGGCGGCCCGGTCCGCGAGCGCCTTCACGTCCCCCAGGTTGTGACTGATGAGCAGGACCCCCATGCCTCGGTCACGCAGCGCGTCGACCAAATCCAGGATCTCGGTGGTCTGCTCGAAGCCCAGCGCCGCGGTCGGCTCGTCCAGCAGGAGGACCCGGGGGTCGCCGAGCAGCGAGCGCGCGATCGCCACCGTCTGGCGCTGGCCGGTGGACAGCGAGACGACGGGGGCGCGCAGCTCGGGAACGGCTCTGGTCAGGCGGCCGAGCAGTTCGATGGTGCGGCTCTCCATCGCCATCTCGTCGAGGAAGCCGAACCTGCGGATCTCCCGGCCGAGGAAGAGATTGCCCACCACGTCGAGGTTCAGACACAGCGCGAGGTCCTGGTGGACGGTGGCGATGCCGAGGTCCCGGGCGTCGTGCGGGCGTCTGATGTGCACGGCGCGCCCCTCCCATTCGATGACGCCCTTGTCGGCGGGGGCGACCCCGGAAATCACCTTGACCAGGGTGGACTTGCCGGCGCCGTTGTCGCCGAGCAGGGCGACGACCTGACCGGCGTGGATCTCCAGATCGACGTCCTTGAGCACCTCGACGGCGCCGAAGCGCTTGCACACACCGCGCAGCGCCAGCAGGGGAGGAGCCGGCACGGACATCATCTCCTTCCCGGGCCCGGGCTCTTCGCCGGAACCGGCCTGTCAGGTCAGCCCGGCCCTGCTACAGGCGGCCGCGAGCCGGGGGACGCAGATCTGCCGGACGGTGTAGAAGCCGTCCTTCACCAGGGTGTTCTTGATGCCGGCGACGGTCACGGAGACAGGGGTGAGCAGAACTGCCGGGACGTTCTTGCCGCCGTCGGTGCGCACCCTGTCCTTGCCGACCTCGCCGAGACCGGTCCGCCGGGCCGCGGCCACGGCCATCGAGGCGCCGGCGGAGGCCTCGGGAGCGAAGGGCTTGTAGACGGTCATGTACTGCTCGCCGGCCACGATGCGCCGCACCGCTCCCAGTTCCGCGTCCTGCCCGGTGACGGGCGGCAGCGGGGCGACCTTGTTCGACTTGAGCGAGGAGATGCTGCCCGCGGCCAGGCCGTCGTTGGCGGCGTAGACCCCCTGGATGCGGCCGTCGCCGAGCGCGGCGATCGCGCCGGTCATGTTCATGTTCGCGGTGTCGGTGCGCCATTGCAGGGTGTCGTACGCCTTGCCGATCTTCACCCGCCCGGAGAGCACGGACAGCGCGCCCTTCTTGAACAACACCGCGTTGGGGTCGCTGGGATCGCCGTTCATCATGACGATCTCGGGGACGGGCACGCGCTTGCCCATGGCTCTCAGCAGCGCCCTGCCCTGGAGCCGGCCGACCTCCTCGCCGTCGAAGGAGACGTATCCGGAGATCGGGCCCTGGGCGAGGCGGTCGTAGGAGATCACCGGGATGTCCGCCTCGGCCGCCTGCCTGACCGCGGGGCGCATCGCTCGGGCGTCCACGGGCACCAGCAGGATGGCGTCGACGCCCTCCGTGATCACCGAGTCCATCTGCTCCCGCTGGATGGCCACGTTGCTCCTGGCGTTGGCGTGCTGGACGGAGCAGTCGCCGCACAGCTGCGCGATCTTCTTCTGCAGCAGGGGCCGGTCCTGGGTCTCCCAGCGTGCCGTGGTGGCGTCCGGAAGCAGTATGGCGATCCTCGGTCCGTTTCCGCCCTCGGGCCGGCTTCCGGTGCCCGCCCCGCACGCTGTCAGGGCAACGGCCGTCGAGAGCGCCGTCACGGCGACGGCCACACCCCGATAGCAGGCCTTCATGTCGGGGACCTCCCCTCGGGACGGAGATCCGTCTGGGACACGCGTGTGGCGGTGGCAGGACGGCCTTTCGTCAGTGTGGCACCGGCCACGTCGATCTGCGAACGCGGCGGCGGCCGCCGCGGCGGGGTGGTGCCGCCGTGGACCGGCCGGGCGATACCGCCTTGTCGCGCGGCACGTGCGCCACGTCGGCGTGTGCCACTCTGGTGGGTAGATGCCCGATCTCGGTCGCAACCGCGACGCGGACGGGAGGTTGGTTGCCCCATGCCCCACGACGGCAGTGCCCGGGCCGGAGTCTCCTTGCCGCGGGTGTCCCCGCCCGAGGAGGCGGACACTTCGGCGCACGACCGTGCGCTGGCCTTCGCCGGAGTGGCCGTGGCAGCCGTCTATGTGCCCGGCGCCGATCAGCAGGAGCTCCGGCTGACGGAGACGCTGCGCCGGGCCGCCTCCGAGTACCGCCCTCCCGAACGGCTGCCCCTGTCCGAAGGCTCCTCGCCCGAGGCCGACGCCGTACGCACCGAACTGCCGTTGTGGCCCACCGCCGCGGACCTCGCCGCCCACCCCGAGGGCGGGCCTCTGAGCACGGACGTCTCGCTCGGTGCGTTGCCGCTGACGGCGGAGGGTCGGCGGCTCGGTTGTCTCGTCGTCGTGGGGGCGGCCGGGGACGGCTTCGAGGCCGAACAACGGCACTTCCTGGAACGCTACGCCGACGCGATCGCCCGCCTGCTCGCGGCCGGTGCCGAAGGACCCGTGCTGGGGCTCGCCCTGCGGGGGTTGCGCGTGGGCACGTTCGTCCTGGTGCCGGACACCGGTCTGATCGAGGCGGACGAGAATCTGCTCGGCCTCGTCGGTATCGCACCCGCCGAGTTCGACGGCCGGGCGGACACCCTGCTCGCGCACGCGCTCCCCGAGGACATGCACGCGCTGGTGTCCGTCGTGGAACCGGACACCCAGGCCTTCGCTCGGCGGGAACTGGAGTTCCGGGTGCGCGGCTCCGCGGGCGAGATGCGCTGGCTCAGCCTGAGCTGCCGGGTCCTTGCGGGCGGCGACGACCGTCCGGCCCGGGTGCTGGGCGTGGTGACGGCGGCCCGGGTCCTGCGGCGCGGCTCCGACGACGTGTCCAGGATCCAGTGGCTGACCGCCGCGCTCGACGAGGCCACGACCGTTCACGACGTCGGCCGCGTCGTGGTCACCGCGCTGCGCGAGCCACTCGACGCCGACCGCGTGGCCCTCGCCGAACTGCAGGGCGACCGGCTGATGGTCACCGTCCTCGACCCGCCGCAGCCGTCCGCCTGGCCGGAGGCATGGCGCGATCAGTGGCGCACGGAGTGGCCCGACGCACCGATCAGCGCGCTGCCGACCCTTCAACTCGCCCTGCGCGACGGGCGTCCGGACCTGTGGCCCGCCGGCACCGCCGTCGAACCGGGGCTGGCGGGCATCGGCAGCGGAGGCCTGGCCGTCCTGCCGCTGCCCGCCCGGGGGCGCATCGCCGGTGTCTGCCTCATCGGCTGGGACACCCCGCACACCTTCCTGCCCGACGAGCGGTCCCTGCTGACCGCCACCGCCGCGCTGGTCGGACACTCGCTCAAACGCGCCCGCGAGCACGACGCCGAACAGGAACTCGCGACGATGCTGCAGCGCAGCCTGCTGCCCCGGCGGCTGCCCCAACTGCCCGGCGGCACCGCCGTCGCGCGCTATCTGCCCGCCCGGCGCGGACTGCAGGTGGGCGGCGACTGGTACGACGTCATCGCCCTGTCCGAGGACCGCGTGGCGCTGGTCATCGGCGACGTCCAGGGGCACAGCGCGGGAGCGGCGACCATCATGGGGCAGATGCGTACGGCGGTGCGGGCCTACGCCGTGGAGGGCCACCCGCCCGACGTGGTCGTCTCGCACGCCAACCGCCTCCTCGTCGGCATGGAGACCGATCTCTTCGCCACCTGCTGTTACGCCGAACTCGATCTGGAACAGGGCAACACCCTGTTCGTCAGGGCCGGCCACCTCGCACCGCTGGTGCGGCGTCCGGACGGCAGCACGGAGGAGATAGAGGTCGAGGGCGGACTTCCCCTCGGCATCCTCGCGGAGGCGGAGTTCCCCATGACGGCGGTCGAACTGACCCCCGGCACCGTGCTCGCCCTGGTCACCGACGGGCTGGTGGAGGCCGCGGGCATGCCCGTCGACGAGGGCATGGGCCTGACCCGCGCGGCACTCGCCGCCGCCGACCCGGCGGACCTCGGACTGATGGCCGACCGGCTGCTGGGGGACGCCGGACGCCGCGAGGACGACGTGGCGCTGCTTCTGCTGCGCTACGACGGCATGCGCACCCGGCCGATCCGGGCCGGCTGGGTGGTGTGGCGGCTGCCGGACGCCGTCATGCACGCCCGCCGCTTCACCGCGCGCACCCTGCGCCAGTGGAAGACGGAGGCGGTGTCCGACGCGGTGTTGCTGGTGGTGTCGGAACTGGTCACCAACGCCCTGGTGCACACCCAGGGACCGGTCCGCCTCGACCTCACCCTCCGCGGCGACCGCGTACGCATCTGCGTAGGCGACTCCTCCCCACGTGCACCCGCGAAGCCGGTCATCGTCGACTGGGAGTCGACCGGCGGGCGCGGCCTGCTCCTGGTCGAGGCGATGTCGGAGGCTTTCGGCACGATGCCGGTGGCCGGTGGGAAACAGGTGTGGAGCGAGATCGTCGTGCCGCACAGGGATGAGGGGGCGGGTGCGGTGGAGTCCGGGGGGTCCGGGGCGCCTGGAGGGCCCGGGGGGAGCGTGCGGTGAGGGGCGCCTGTGCGGGCGCTACGTCACCGGGTTCGTCATCGCGGTGACCACCGTGTTCGCCGCCCGGCGAACCGCACGGGGCGCGTGCTGGGCACGTCGAGACGTGGTCGTCCCGGCGTGCGTGGCCCGGCGGGCTGCACCGGAATGCGGAGGCGGGTGCGCCGAAGACCCGGGGGTCCGGGAGAGCCTGGGGTGAGAGCCGCCCGTGCCGGGCGTGGCGTCAGCGCGTTCGTCGCCCGGTGGGCCCGGTCGTCAGTCGGTGCCCTTGAGGTTCGGGTCCACGTGGATCTTGGGGCCGGGTCCGGCGTCCGGTGGGCGTTCGCCTGCGAGTACGGGTCCCACCTCGTCGAGGGGTACGGTCGCGGCGATCAGGGGGGTGGGGTCGACCGTCCCGGATGCGTAGGCCTTGATGGTGGCGTCGAGGGCGGGGGAGGCGGACAGGATGCCCACTGCGGTCACGTCCTTCAGGACCAGGGCGCGGGTGTCGATCAGGCTGGGCTCGCCGGACAGTCCGATGTACACGAGGCGGCCGCCCGGCTCTATCAACTGCAGTGCCGTGGCGGGCAGATGGGCGGCGTTCGAGGCGTCCACGACCGCGTCGAAGGGGAGTTCAGGGAGACAGCCCCCGGCCCAGGCGTGGTCGAAGCCCAGCGTGCGGGCGAAGGCCAGGGAGTTGTCGGTGGGGCCCATCAGGTGGACCTCGGCGCCGAAGGATCGCAGGAACAGCGCGACCAGCAGCCCGATCGTGCCCGGCCCCAGCACCAGGACACGGTCCCCGGGGCGCGGAGCGGCGGCCTGTGCGGCCCGCAGGGCGTTTCCGCCCGGTTCCACGAGCGCCCCGAGGACGGGGTCGACCGAGTCCGGCAGTACATGCAACGAGCCGACCGGCACCGCGAGTTGCTCAGCCAGGGCACCCGCCCGGCCCCCGCGGATACCGACCTCCTGCCGCTGCTCGCACACATGCTGACGGCCCCTCAGGCAACGACGGCAGGCGCCGCAGCCGAGCATCGTGTCGCCCATGACCCGGCGCCCCAGCCAGCCCTCGTCGACCCCGTCGCCGACCGTCGACACCCGCCCGGCCCACTCGTGCCCCGGCCGCATCGGATAGGCGGAGTGCCCCTCGTGGAGATAGGCCATCTCCCCGGTGAAGAACTCCACGTCCGTACCGCACACTCCGACCCGCTCGACATCGACGACGACCTCGCCGGGAGCGGCCACCGGCGCCGGGACCTCCTGGACGGCGTACTCGCCGGGCGAGGTCAGGACGAACGCGCGCATGAGGTGACGGCCCGCCGAGGGGCGAGCGGGTGCCGGTGCCGCCGGGATACCGGGCTCGTCCGACGTCTGCGTCTGCTCCATGGCGTTGTGAACTGTAGACCGTCGTACCGATCACCGGAAGGAACTCGTCACCGCCTACGGCACCGTCGTCCCGCACGTGGCCCCCGAAGCCGCCGCCGGTGGCCCGCTCGCCAAGGTGCGGGCCGGGGACATCGTCACGCTCGACGTCGAGGCCATCGCGGCTCAGTGCGTGCTGCACACCGTCCGTGGAGCGGTGCTGCCGCGGGACTGCGCGTCCTGCACCTTCTGCACATTGGCGAGGATCGGCTCGACGTCGAGGCTCTTCCCGGCGCCGTTCTTCCCGCTGCCGGCGACCTGCGCGATGGTCAGGAGTGCGGCCTCGTAGAAGGCGTCCCGCACGGCGGGTGCCATGACGTCCGAGGCGTCGAGGCAGCGCGGCCCCTCACGCAGCCGCCGGGCGATCTCGCTCTCGACCGCGTGGCCCCCCGTCGTCACCTGCCGGTTCGCCGAGAAGACGTCCGCCAGATCGGCCCACTGCTGCTGGCCCTGCTTCGAGGCCAGACGCTTGATCAGCTCCCGGGCGTCGGAGCGGTCGGTGAACAGCGCGGCGAAGTCCCCGGTCACCTCGTGGGCCCGGACCCGGCCGCCACCACCGGGCAGCAGCGGAGCCGAGTCCACAAAGCGCGCCTTGTCCGCCTCGTCCTTGTAGAAGGAGCGGGCGAAGGAGCCCTGGTGCTCCAGGCCGCAGCCGTGCCAGCCGTCGAACAGCAGACCGTGGCTGTCCGGTCCGCCTCGATGGTCGGTGAGCAGCGCGTGCCTGGCCGCGACCGGGTCCTGCCTGAGCAGATCCACCCAGGCCTGCCAGGCGCCGCGCACCGGCGCGCTGAGCCACCAGTTGCCGCGAGGCGAGTTCAGTGCCCATTTCTCGTACGTCCGCGGGCCCGCCCGTTGCAGTACGAGATCCTCGATCCAGTCCGTGCCGGGCCAGCCGGAGGCACCGTCGTCGCCCATGCCGATGCACCAACTCTGCAGCGGTGCGGGGGAGTTGACGGGCTTCTTGCCTGCGCGGTACCAGACGATGCTCTTCAGGTCCGCCTTGACGGGGACCCAGTACACATGGCCGGACCGCGACGTGGTCGCGTTCCAGGGCGCGCCGTACTGCCGGGGGTCGTAGAGGCGGTCCAGCGGCTTGAGGCGGTTCTGGTCGGCGTATTCGGCGAGTTCACCGAGGCCCGGCATGATCACGATGTCCGGGGGCTCACCCGACTGGACCTTGGAGAGCAGCACCTCGCGCTGGGCAGCGGTGCCCTGGTAGCGGAACGGGATGCCGAGGCTGCGCAGCACACTCTCGAACTGCTCTCCCTGGTTGCCGGTCCAGGTGCCGAGGATGGTCACCGGCTGCCGGTCGTCGTGCTGCGCCCAGACCACCACCGTGCCGCCCGCGGTCACCAGCAGCATGACCGCGAGGAGGATGAGCATCTTGAACCGCCGGGTCATCGCCGCCTCCAGTAGTCGCTGTCGAGCCGGAGGCCGAGCCCCAGGGCGGGCAGGACGACGACGAGCAGACCGCCGACGACGGTGCCCGGGTACACGCGGTCGGTCCAGGTGTCGTCGGCCAGCTCCTGCCGGATCTCCTCCGACTTCTCCGAGACGTTCTGCTGCGCGGAGATCAGCTCGAGCCGGACCCGCTTCGACTCCGCCACGTCCTGCTGCGTACGGGCCATGTCCGCGTCGTTGCCACGGGACACCTCGGTGATCTGCCGCAGATCCCGGATCGCCCCGTCGAGGATGGACTCGGTGGCCAGCGCCGTCATCAGCGGGACGACCGCGAGCAGCACGGTGAGGACGAAGGCCGCGAGCAGATACGGGTTCCAATCTCGGCCGCACCGGTCGCGCAGCACGAACAGCGCCGAGATCAGAGTCAACGCCAGTACACCCAGGGCGAGTTCGGCGAGCCACCAGCCGCCGCGCTGCCACCGCCCCATGGTGGCCGTGGCTTCCGCGTGCCTCAGCTGCACGTCCTGCAGCGTGTTGATCCGGTAGGAGAGACCCACGCCCTTGCGGGTGAGCAACGAGTGGGCCTCGCCGAGCTTCTGATCCCGCACCAGGCCCTGTGCCGGGTAGGTGGAGATGCCGAGGTTGAGCGAGTTGCCGTAGGTGGCGAGCAGACCGTTGACGGTGCCGAGGTCCTGGTCCGTGCGGTCGGCGATGCGGGACAGGCCCTGGTCGGCGGCCGAGAGCTGGGAACGGTAGGCCTCGCCCGAACCCGCGACATCGACGAGCTGCAACTTCACCAGGATCTCGGCCTCCTGGTAGGAACGCAGCGCCGCCAGCCGGGTGCCGGCCAGCCCCTGCACGGCCGGCGCCTGACTGGACGCGAGCGCCTCGGCGCCGCGCTGGGTCTGGCGGTAGGAGAAGAACAGCGCGGTCGCCGCAACGGCCGCGCACAGAACGAGGATCAGCAGATGTGCCTCCAGCAGCCGGCGGGTGCGATACGGGCGCAGGCGTCCGCGCCAGTGGGCGGCCGGGGAGAGCCGGTCCCGTAAGGCGTCGCGACCGGTCGTCACAGCAACTCCTTTCCGCAGGCGATGCAGTAACGGGCCTCGCTGCCGGCCGCGTGGCCGCATTCGCCGCAGCGCGGGCCGGGGCGCGCACCGACGGCCGCGATCAGCGGGCCGCCGGGCCGGGACCCGGCGCGCAGGATCATCGGGCCGAGGGTGTGGGTGTCGACCGGGCGCAGCCGGACGCGTCCCACCTCCGCGTTCTCGATCTCGGCGACCCTGAGGATCTCCTCCAGCACCCACTCCGTGCCGAACTCCACCGCCAGCCGGGCCGCCTGCCCCAAGCACTCCTCGGCGGTGTCCCGCCGGTTCTCCTGCAGCGCGACCAGTCCCTCGCGCAGCGCGCTGCGCATCCGTGCGGTGGCGTTCAGGCTGCGCACGCTGTCGCCGCCCGCCGCGGCGTGTGGCGGTGCCTGCCGGGGGACGTGCCAGCGGGCGACGACGGGTGCGTGGACGTCACCGATGGAGACCATGGCGAACTGCAGCTCCGTCTCCAGCGGGTCGGCATCGGCGTCGGTGACCAGGGTCAGCAGATAGTCCCGGGTGCCCTCTCCCCACTGATAGGTGGGAAAGGTCCAGCGGCGCGACTCCCGGGACGGGGGCAGCCCGCCGAGGCGGTGCGGCCGGGGCGCCTTCTCGTTGAGCGAGACCTGGCGCACGGAGGGACGCACGGTCACCTCGATCGGCAGCTGCGGCGTGTGCACCCGGCGCAGCCGCTGAATGGCGCCGGTGATCGCCTGGCCGAGGCCCTCGTCCACGAACTCCGCCGTGCCGTGAAGCCGTTCGGCCAGCGCCAGCAGGGGATCGGGGGACCAGTCCGTGCCGACGGCGAGCACATCGCACGTGAACTGCCCGGCGCACTGGTCCAGTTCCTCATCGAGACGCGTCTCGCCGGCGGCGCTGCTGCCGTCGGTGATCAGAATCAGATGCCGTACCGACAGCGGCCGGCCCGTGAGCAGGGCACGCGCCCCGGCCGCCCAGGCGGCGTACCCGGCAGGCCGTGGTCCTCTGCGATGCAACGGGAGCGAGCCCGCGACGAACGCGGCACTGTGCCGCTCCCGCTGGTCGGCGACGGCCCACTCGTCCTCGCCCCGCGGATAGCAGCGGACCGGCTCGGGGCCGCAGCCGAGCACCGCGAACGAGATACGGTCGGGCAGCGCGCGCAGGGCGGACGGCAGGGCATGCCGGACCATCGCCCGGTTGGACTCGTGGACGTCCACCGCGATGATCACGGCGAGTTCGACGGCGGGCAGGTCCGTCGGAGCGCCGTCGGCGGCCACGTCGACCCGCAGATGCGCCTCGATCTTCGTGTTGCGGCGCGGGGGCAGATCGCCGTCGAGATCGACCTGCAGTCGGATGCCCGGCTGCGACGGCCGCGTGTGGCTGCTCATGTGCTGTGTCACCGCTCCCTTCCTCCTCGTCGCCGCGCGCACCGTGTCGCGGGTGCCGCCCGGCCCTGTGCGCCGTCCGCTCAGATCACGGTCTGCGGCCGTACCGCATGCAGCAGATCCACCAGCTCCTCATGGGCGTCGGCCGACTCCCGGTGCCGGACGGCGAGTTGCCGGTAGTGGTTCTCCAACTCCCTGCGCAGCTCCCGCTCCTGGGCACCCAGGCGCCGCAGACCGCGGGCGGTGAGACGCCCGGTACCCCGTCCGGGCGGTCCGGGACGGTCGTTCAGGCTGTGCAGCGCGTCCAGCTTCCACTCGTGCAGTTCGGTGCTCAGACGCAGCGCCTCGTCCTCCGACAGCCGCGGCTCGCCGGCGCCCGGGCTCCCTCCCCGGAAACCGTCCAGTTCCTCCAGGGCCTTGTCGACCTCGGCGGGCGCGGGCAGCGGATCGCCGTCCCCGGGCAGCCGGGCGGCGCGGATGCGCACCGAGGCGATCCGGGCGATGGTGTGGTCCAGGGTGCCGGGCCGGACCCGGGCGAGCACGTCGAGGGCGCCCCGGCGGTCCCCGTCCCGCAGCGCGAGCCTGGCCAGCCCGAGGGCGGCACCGCCGTGCGCGGGATTGCGGGCGAAGACCGCCTCGTACCACTCCCTGGCGGTGGGCCTCGCATGCTCCTCGTCGAGCCGTTCCGCGCAGTAGGCGAGGGCCAGTTTGGGCGCGTACTCGCCGGGGAGTTCCAGGTGGACCCGCATGAAGTGGCGCTTGGCCTCGGCGACCTGCTGCGGCTGTTCGTCGAGTCCCGCGCTGCGCAGCGCGAGCAGCGCCCGGTGCCACTCCAGACGCCAGCGGCGCACGGCGGACGGGCCGGGGATGGAGTCGGCGATGTCGAGCTCCTCCTGCGCCCGCTCCAGATCCGAGCGGGTGTTGCGGCCCAGCAGGACGCGCACGTTGTGCAGGCAGATCTCCACCGAGCGGGGCTTGTCGTCCTCCTGGGCGAGGAGTTGGCCCGGGTCGTAGCCGCTGCTCACCTCGAACCGCGCGGTCTGCGGATCGCCCGGATACCGCCTCGGCACCGGCAGACAGGCCGCGATCTCGGTGGGCGTGGGGGCGCCCAGGTCGAGGGCGGGCGCCACGGGCGGGTCGTAGCGGTCCCGGCGGGGACGGTCCAGCCAGTGCTCGATGCCCGGTACCGTGCCGAGCCGCGCGCCGAGCAGCTGCGGCGAGGGCCGGAAGTAGTCGGACGGCTCGGGCGGGTCGCTCTTGCCGCGCAGGGCGCGGATCTCCCGCAGGGCGCCGCGCAGTTGGCCGGCCATCTCCCGGGCGTCGGCGAAGCGCCGGCCCGGGTCGGTGCGTACCGCGCGCTCGGCCACCCGCCAGAAGGAGGTGGTGCCGAGGCCGGGCACCTGGTCGACGGCCCAGCGGGCCAGCTCGCGCAGCGTGACGCCGACGGTGTGCAGGTCGTGGGCGACGGTGAGCATGCCGACGGACGCGGTCTCGGGCGCCGTGTACTCGGGCGTGACATGCGCGGGCGGCTCGGTCTGGCCCTCCTCGCGCATGCCGCCGAGATCGATGACCTTGATGCCGTCCCCATGGTGCACGACGTTCGTGGGCTTCATGTCCCCGTACAGGAAGACCCGTTCACCGCCGGCGTGCAGATGGGCGAGGGCCTCCAGGATCTGGCAGCCGTACGCCGCGACATGCTCGATGTCGAGGACGAACTCGCCCCGCCTGGTCTCCTCGACGACCTTGGCGAGGGTGCCGTCGCCGACGTCGTCCATGACGATGTAGCCCCCGGTGATCTCGCCGTCGTCCCGGCCCCGGGCGACGAAGTCGCGGATCTGGACGATGCGGGGGTGGCGGATGGCGACGAGGTTGCGGCGTTCCACGTCGGCCAGCCGGGCGCCGTCGTGCTCGTAGCGGTTGAGCAGTCCCTTGACGGCGACGACGTCAGCGAGATGCGTGTCCTCGGCCAGGTAGACCCAGCCCTGTCCGCCGTGCGCGATGGGCCCCATGATCTCGTACTGGTCGCGCAGTTTCTGTCCGGCGGTGAGTTCGGGAAGATACGAGTAGCGGGTGCCGCAGGCCGGGCAGTGGCCCTGGACCGGTACCGGGCCCTCGGTGTAGGGCGGTGCGAAGGTGATGCCGCAGGCGGCGGACGAGCAGCCCATACGGATGCGCAGCGGCCCCTCGGGACGGACGAGACGCTCCTTGGCGGGTCGCGGCTGGCGCTCGGGAAGGGCGAGCAGCTCGTCGGGTCCGTGCTGCCGCGGGTCCTCGGGCAGGTCGGGCAGCCCCGGGGCACTCTCCGCTCGGCCGCACCTGTCGCAGTGGCCGGTGGGGAGCACGGTGCCGCCGCAGGGGGCTCCGTCGAAGCGCCGGTGCGGGCAGATGGTCATCCTCCGGTGGTCCCCCTCCCTCGCCCGGGCCGGGCAGCGCACCTCATCAGCCGGGCAGCGCACTGCATCAGCGGCCTCCGTGGCGGCTCAGGTCGGCGCGCAGGGTTCTGATCAGTCTTCGCAGTTCGGTGAGTTGACGGTGCGGGTCCTTGATCGTGTCGATCCGGCGGCGCTCGATGCGGCGTCGGTCGGCCGTCTCGGTAACCGAGCCCAGAGAGGCGCTGTCGACCACGTCGCGGCGGATCGCGCTCGCGAACTCCGCATGTTCGAGCCGCCCCAGCAGGGTGTCCGCGTGACCGAGCAGGGCGGGCCGCAGCAGTTCGTCCCGGCACGCGGCCCATCCCGTACCGCCCTCGTGCCGGAAGACGATCAACAGCCTGAAGCCCAACATCCGTAAGCGGAGCAGCAGTTCGATCAGGGGGCCCGGCTGGGGGTCCTCGTCGAGGCCGTCGACGAGGACCGTGACCGGATGCCGCAGCGCGCGCTCGGATGCCTGCTGCGGCTGGGGTTTCGCGCCGCGCAGCCAGTCCCAGAACGGCAGATACTCACCGGCCGTACGGTCGATGTGGTCCAGGGCGTGATCGGCCAGGTCGGGCCTGCTGCCGCCGCCGTGATGGACGACGTGGGCGCGGTGCAGCAGATGGCGCAGCGAGCGGTCCTTGCCGCTGTCCGGGGTCACGACGGTGACCTTCACCGGGTCCCCGTCCGGGTCCTCGAACCACCGGTTCAAGCGCTCCTCGAAGCCGTGGTCCCAGGCATGAGGGCTGCTCAACTCCTTGATCACCGGGGAGAGTTCGGCGATGCGGTCGACGGGCAGCAGATACGAGAAGGCGGCCCGGTTGTCCTCGGGCAGCGGTTGCCCCGTGTCCCCGCGCCAGCTGACGACGATGCCGACCACACGAGCCGGGTTGCCCTCCTGCGGCCGGGTGCACACGGCGGCTCCGCTGAAGCCGGCGCGCACCACCTCCGCCTTGGTGAAGGCGTCGAACTGCACCGAATCTCCGCTGGCGCCGCTGATCCGGCCCCACAGGCTCATGCCCTCGTCGAAGCCCTCCGCGTAACCGGTGGTGTACACCTCCATGCCGGCCCACAGTTCAGGTTCCAGCGGTGCGGGGTGCGCCTGCGGGCGCGGGCTGTCCAGGCGCAGCACGGCCAGGTCCTCGCCGTGCTCCCGCAGCCAGCCGCCGTGCGCCACCCGCGCCGCCACCGGCTCCAGCGCACGGTTCTCGGCGAACTCCAGCCACATCACGGCGTCCCGGTCGCGCACCACATGCGCACAGGTCAGCGCCGTGTACTGGTCGACGAGCACGCCGGCGCCGCAGATGGGCCCGTCGGCGTCCCCGCGGCGCAGTCTGAGCCTCCAGTCCGCACGCAGTTCCCCCATGTCGTCTCACACTACGCGCGGGGCAACGTGCGTCCCTAGACTTGTGACCAGGTTGGATCGGTCAAGCGACGGAATTCGGTGGTGTGTTCACATGGGGGATGCGGAACCGATCGGGCTTGCGGAGGCCATCGGCACGGTGCGCGCGGAACTGGCGCGGGCCCAGGCCGAGGGAGCCGAGAGCGACTGGCGGTTCAGCGTGGAGCAGGTCAGTCTGGAGTTCTCGGTGCAGTTCCACCGGGCCGGTGAGGGCGGTGCGGGGCTGCGGCTGGGTGTGGTCGAGGCCCGGCTGGGCGGTTCGGTGAGCCATGACTCCACGCACCGCATCCAGGTCGACCTCAAGCCCCTGCCGAGGCCCGACGGGCGCCACCACGAGGTGAGCCGCGAGGATGCGGGCACGCACCGGGGAGCGGGAGGTAACGACCTCTCGCGCGGGTAGCGGGCACGGCCTCGCTCGCTGACGGCGGCGTCAGCGGGCCGGTGGGGTCCTGCGGAAAGGCGGTACGGGATGACCACGGCGACCGTCGTCGGCGCCGGACCCAACGGTCTGGCAGCCGCCGCCGCACTGGCCCGGGCGGGCCTGGAGGTCACGGTGCTGGAGGCCGCCGACGAGATAGGCGGCGGCACCCGATCCGTCGAGGCCACCGTGCCGGGCCTGCTGCACGACTGCTGCTCGGCCGTCCACCCCATGGCGGTCGGCTCGCCGTTCCTGAACCGGCTCGGCCTCGACCGCCACGGACTGCGCTGGGCGTGGCCGGAGATCGACTGCGCGCATCCCCTCGACAACGGCGGGGCCGCGGTGCTGCACCGCTCCGTGACCGAGACCGCCGCCGGCCTCGGCGCCGACGGAGCGCTCTGGCGGCGGCTCTTCGAAGGCCCCACGGCGGCCTTCGGCACGGTCGGCGACGACATCATGGGACCGCTGCTGCGCCCGCCCCGGCATCCCGTCCGCCTCACCCGCTTCGGCCTTCCCGCACTGGCGCCCGCCTCACTGCTCGCGAAAACGTTTCGCACCGAGAAGGCAAGGGCCCTGTGGGGCGGGGTCGCGGCGCACGCCTTCCACCCCCTGGAGCGGCCGCTGACCGCGAGCGTCGGCCTGGGCATCGTCACCGCCGGGCACCACTACGGCTGGCCGGTCGCCGTGGGCGGCTCGCGCCGCATCACCGACGCCCTCGCGGCGGTTGCGCGCGAACACGGCGGAAAGATCGAGACAGGCGTACGGGTGCGGTCGGTGGCGGAGCTGCCGCGCACGGACGTGACCCTGTGGGACCTCACGCCCACGGCCCTGGCCGACATCCTCGGCGACCTGCTGCCGCCCCGGATCGCCCGCGCCTACCGCCGCTACCGCTACGGCCCGGGCGCCTTCAAGGTCGACTTCGCGATCGAGGGAGGGATCCCCTGGCGGGCCGAGGCGGCGCGGCGGGCCGGCACGGTGCACGTCGGCGGCTCGTACGCCGAGGTCGCGGCCACGGAGCGGGACATCCACGCCGGACGGATGCCGCAGCGGCCGTTCGTCCTGGTCGGGCAGCAGTACCTGGCCGACCCCTCACGGTCGGCGGGCGACCTCCACCCCGTGTGGTCGTACGCGCACGTCCCGAACGGCTACACCGGCGACGCCACCGCCGCGATCACCGCGCAGATCGAGCGGTTCGCGCCGGGCTTCAGGGACCGCGTCGTCGCCACCGCCGTGCGCACCACGACCCAGTTCACCGAGTACAACGCCAACTACGTCGGCGGCGACATCATGACCGGCGCCACGGACGCCGCCCGCCTCGTCTTCGGCCCACGCCCCACCCTCCAGCCCTACGACACCGGGGTCCCCGGCCACTACCTGTGCTCCGCGGCCACACCCCCCGGCGCGGGCGCACACGGCATGTGCGGAGCACACGCCGCGGCACGCGCGCTGCGCAGGCTGGGTGGATGACGCGGGGCGGGCCGGACGACGTGCCCCGCGCACGCCAGTCCCGCGCGGGCTCAACCCCGTACGGCCGCCTCGCCCGCCCGCACGGCGTGCAGCGCGCGCTCGATCGTCGCCTCGTTCTCGCCGACCGGAGCCACGTAGTCGAGAACGTCGCGTGCGGCGTTTTCGCCGAGGGCCCTGGTGATCACCCAGGTGGCGAGGTACTGCGAGGACAGGCAGCCGCCCGCGGTGGCGATGTTCCCCTCCGCGTGGAACGGCGCGTCCAGCACGGTGACGCCGCAGGCCTCGACGTAGGGCCGGCTCTTGTTGTCCGTGCAGGTGGGCATGGTGCCCAGCAGCCCGAGCCGCGCCAGCACCAGCGCGCCCGAGCACTGCGCACCGATCAACTGCCGTGCGGGGTCGAGCGGCAGCCGGGAGATCAGCGAGGCGTCGGCGACCACGTCCCGGGTCCTCACCCCGCTGCCGATCAGCACCGCATCGGCCTCGGCCACGAACTCCAGCGGACGCTGCCCGCGCACCTCGACGCCGTTCATCGACGTCACCACCGGCGCGGGTGTCGTGACGAAGGCCTCGAGGCCCTTCTTGCGGCACCGGTTGATCAGGGCGGACGCGATGAAGCTGTCGAGCTCGTTGAATCCGTCGAAGGTGACCACGGCGACCTGCATGACGACTCCTCACGGCACGGGGAACGCAGCTTCTCAGACGTGCGGTTGCCGGGTCTCGGGCCAATCGTCGGCCGTTGGCCCGGTCACGGTGAGGTCAGGGTGCGGTGAGTCCGTATCGCAGCACTCCGCCCCTGGCCAGGAAGCCGCCCGGCAAAAACGGGGCGTCGACGGGGCGGCCGTCGAGGCTCAGCGACCGTACGCGGCTGTGGGACGCCGACGCGGCGGGGGCGAGGACCGAGAGGGTGACGCCGTTGTCGCGGTGCACCGTCGCGGACGGGAACAGCGGGCCGGCGAGGGCGAGTTGGGCGCTGCCCGGGACCTCCGGGTACATGCCGAGGGCGGCCCACACGGCCCAGGACGACATCGCGCCCAGGTCGTCGTTGCCGACGAGTCCGTCGGGGCGGTCGGCGAAGAGGGTGGTCAGGGCGCGCCGCACGGTGTCCTGGGCGAGGTCGGGGCGACCCGCGTGGTCGTACGCCCAAGGGACGCCGAAGGACGGCTCGTTGCCGAGATAGGCGTACGGCTTCTCGGCGCCCGCGTTGAGTTCGGTGAAGAAGGTGTTCAGGCGGGAGGTGACGGCGGCGTCGCCCCCCATCGCGGTGAACAGGGCGGGCAGGTCGTGCGGCACCATCCAGGTGTACTGGGCCGCGTTGCCCTCGACGTACTCGCCGCGCTGGGCCGGGGTGAAGGCAGGCCAGGACCCGTCGGCGGCGCGGGGCTGGAGGTAGCCGCTCACGGGGTTGAACAGATGGCGCCAGTTCCCGGAGGCGCGGGTCAGGGCGGCCTCGGTGGCCCTGTCGCCGAGGCGGCCGGCCAGCCGGGCGAGCGCGGCATCGGCGACCGCGTACTCCAGCGTGGTGGACGCGCTGCCCCACGCCCCCTTGGTCCCGGCCGGGACATAGCCCAGGGTGTCGTACAGCCCGTGCCCCGGTCGCTCGCGGTCGTCGGCCCGTCCCGCCACGGCCGCGCGCAGCAGTGCTTCGGCGTCGAAGTCGGTGCCGCCGAAGGCGTGGATCGAGGCGGCGGCGGCCGGAAGCGGATCGCCGACCATCACGCCGGTGCCGCCGTTCGCCAGCGTCCAGCGGTCGAAGTACCCGGCCTGCGTGCCCTGTTCGAGGATCGACTGGGCGACGTCGGAGGCCTCGCGCGGTGCGAGCAGGGCGAGCAACTGGACCTGACAGCGGTAGACGTCCCAGCCGGAGAAGTTCGCGTACTGCACATGGCCGGGACGGGTGCGGTGCAGTGCCCCGTCCATGCCCCGGTAGCGGCCGTCGGTATCGCTGAAGGCGCTGGGGTGCAGCAGCGCGTGGTAGAGCGCGGTGTAGAAGATCCGGCGCTGGGTCTCGGTGCCGCCGCGGACGGCGATCCTGCCGAGCCACTCGTTCCAGCGGTCGCGCGCGGCCCGCCGTACGGCGTCGTACGACCTGCCGCCCTGCTCCACGGCGGCGTTGCGGCGGGCGCCGGCGATGTCGACGAAGGACACGCCCACCCGGGCGGTGACCGTACGGGTTCCGGGCGCGAAGGAGACGTACGCCCCCGACGTCTTCCCGTCCAGGTGCTCGGTGTGGGCGAAGGGCCGGTCGAAGACGACGTGGAAGTAGAGCCGGTAGCGGTTGGACTTGCCGCAGAAGCCGCCGCCGTCGGTGTGCCCTGACAGGGTGCGCGTCCCGATGGTCACCTCCCCGTCGGCCTTGTTGAAGGCGCGCCCCGCGTCCACCGTCAGCCCGGCGGGCCGGGAGTCGTCCGAGGGATAGCCGAAGCGTGCGATGCCGGAGCGCTGGGTGGCCGCGATCTGCGTACGGATGCCGTTGTCGAAGGTGACGGCGTAACTGCCCGGCGCTGCCTGCTCGTTGGCGTGCGAGAAGGTGGCGTGGCGGGCCGCGGGGTCCGGGTCGGGGCGGCCGGTGAGCGGCATGAACGGCACGTTGCCGTAGTCGTCGCAGCCCGCGCCGGAGATATGGGTGAGGCTGAAGCCCCGGATCCGGTTGTCCTTGTACGCGTATCCGCCGTGCTGGCGCGTGACGGTGTCGGGGCTCCACTGGACCCCGCCCAGCGCCGCCGAGGCACCGGGGAAGGTGTTCCCGGCGCCGCCGCCGTGACCGAAGTCGGTGCCGCCGGGAGCCGTACCGACGAACGGGTTGACGTAACCGGCGGGGTCGGTCACGGCGGCCGGCGCGGGGGCGGCGGGCTGCGCTCTGACCGGTGAGGCCAGCAGGACGGACGAGGCCAGGGCGGCCGCGACGGGGTGCAGGCGCACGAAGCTCTCCTCGGGACGGTGGGAGGCGCCGCCGTGTCGTACGGCGACGGACTGCCCACCTTCCCGAGCGAAGGGCGCGCTGCTGCGGCGCCTTGCCGAGCGAGGGCCGTGCATCAGGCTCACGGCGCAACACCCGGCGAGTGCGGAGGGGCGCCGGGGCGCGCGGGAGGGCGCGGCGGATGAAGCCGGGGCTCACACCTCCCGGTGGTCGATCCCCAGCAGACTCGCAGCCGCCCGGAAGTCGGCGGCGTGCCGGCCCACCGCGAGCGACCAGTGGTGGCCGACCCCCGTGGCGCTCCACGCGTCGACCCACTCGCCGGGGTCCCTGCCGAAGTCGACCCGGCTGGTGGTGTTGCCGATCTCCAGCAGCGGGCCGGGCACGACGGTGCCCTCGGAGGTGACGAACGACAGGCTGCCGTCGGCGTCCTGGCCGAGCCCGAGGAGGGTGACCGGGCCGTGCTGGACGTCGAACTCCACGCTGACGCCCCAGCCGCGCTTGCCGTGGTAGACACCCAGCCCGCGCAGCAGCGGGTCACGGGCGCTCACGGCGAGGTGGGCGGGACCGTCATGGCCCATCTCGACGACGCCGTCATCGAAGTTCAACGCCTGGATCTCCGTGAAGGAACCCCCGGCACCGATGCTCTGCGAGGCCAACTGGGCGACGCTGGTGCGCAGTTCGTACTCACCGGCCGCGGGCACGCCCCGGGCGGTGAGCAGAGAGGCGCCCAGGATCATGCCGGCGCCGAGCCGCTCGTGCAGCTCGCCGTCGAGTCCGCGGTGGTAGTAGGCGAGCGTGTCCAGGCCGAAATCCTCCACCAGCCGGTCCAGGGCCACGGACACCCGCGCGCCCCAGGCGAAGTCGTCGTCCACCACGCTGTCGTCGAGGGTGAAGACCTGCCGGGCGAGCGCCATGCGGTCGCGGCTCTCCGCCTCGGTCACCTGCTCCACCCGGTGCCGCAGATCGTCGAACTCCAGGACCTCCACATGCGAGCCGAACGTCGTCGGCAGCAGGGTCAGATCGGTCGACACGTCGAGCATCCCGGGGTAGAGGTGCCCCATCAGGCCGTGCCTGCCGTGCCGCAGCGCCGCTCGCACATGCGCGGCGCGGATCCACTGCTCGATGCGCCGCCAGGCGCTCTCCTGGCGCAGCCAGCCCGAGACCGACCGGAAGGGGATGCCGGCCCGGCGGAAGACATTGCCGACCTCGGGGACCGGGCACTGCCCGCAGTAGGCGAGCCAGGCCCCGGTGTCGAAGGTGGCGTGGTCCATCCGCTCCGTCGGCTGGAGGTCGATGACCAGCACGGGGGTGTGCGAGCGGCGGGCGATCGGCAGCACCATCGAGGAGGTCAGATAGGTCGTCAGGAACAGCACGATCAAGTCGCAGTCGGCCTTGCGCAGTTCCTCGGCGGCGGCCGCGCCCTCCTCCGCGTCGGAGATGAAGCCTACGTCCGTCACCTCCGTGTCCATGCCGCCGAGCCGCTCGGCGACGTAGCGGGCCGACTCCTGCAACTGCGGCAGCAGCCCCGGGAATTGGGGCCAGTAGGTGCCGAGCCCGCCGGCGACCAGGCCGATCCGGGTGCGGCGTCGGTGCACCGGGGGCAGCAACTCCGTGAGCCGTGCGCGGTGTTCGGCAGTGGTCATGATCGGTGCTCCTCGGAAGTCCGCTCGGGTTCAGGTGGGGGTCGCGTGCAGATCCGCCGGGGCGGGTGAGACACCGGGGGAGTGCCGGACGAGGACACGGACGATGTAGACGCCCGCGACCGCCGACGCCGCCATACAGGCGGTGATCGACCAGAGCAGGGCGGACGCGCTGTACTCCATCAGGGGCGGCGTGATGAACGCGACGCCCGCGAAGACGCCGCGCGACAGGGCGTAGGTGAGGCCCTGGGTGGTGCCGCGGGTGTCCGGGGGCAGCGTCAGCTGCGACCACACCTTGTAACTGGCCTCCCCCGCGAAGGGGTTGGAGATCTGGTAGAGCACGAAGAAGACGAGCATGCCGACGAGGGCGCCCGCCGTGAGGGAGGCGACGCAGAAGGCGAGGATCTGGACGACGGTGAAGACGTAGAACAGCCGGTCGCGCCAGGCGGTGTCGGCGATGCGGACGAAGACGAACGTCAGCACCAGCGCGATCGGGAGGAAGGCGAGGTTGATCCCGGTGGCCAGGCTCTGCGAGGCGCCGCTGACCGTGACCAGGAGATAGGTGCCGAACTGGCCGAAGGTGTTGGCGCCGATGCCCCAGGTGACGTAATAGGCGAAGGTGGCGGCCATCGGCAGCAGCGCGGCACGGTTCAGTACGTTCTTCCACTCGATGCCGCGCGGGGCGGCCAGAGCGGCGGTCTCCTCGGCCACCTCCGCGTCCGATGGCTCGTCGGCGAGCTCGAGCCGGGAGCGCAGCTGCCAGGTGACCAGCGCCGCGACGGCCAGATGGGCGGTGATGATCCGTGTCCCGGTCATGCCGGTGTCCGAGAGCAGATAGCCGAGGAAGCTGACGACGACGATGCCCGCCACCCACATGACCTGGGTGAACGACACCAGACGGGCCCGGCCGTCGGCGGGTGCGGCGTCGGAGACCACGGCCAGCGAGGTCGGCAGATCCGCACCGGCCGCGAGACCGGCCACGAGCACGCCGATGAAGAGCACGATGTCGTCCGGCGCCAGCGTGATGACGACGGCGCCCACCGCGTAGCAGAAGATGTCCCAGTTGTAGACGCGGCGGCGGCCGAACAGGTCGGCCAGCCGTCCGCCGACGAGCGCGCCGACGGCGATGCAGCCCGTGACGATCGCGCTGATCGCGCCCGCCATCCATACGCCCATGTCGTAACTGTCGCGGTAGATGGCCAGGTTGACGGCGATGCTCACGATGAGCGCGGCGTCGAGATAGGAGGCCATGCCCGACAGGGCCGCGACCTTCCACAATCGCCAGGGGATGGGTTGTTCGGAGCGTGCTGGAGCGGTGGGGGTTCGGACCATGATGCGACTCCGTCGTCTGGGGATGGGCCGAGCGGAGGGGGACGTCGCGGCCCCGGAGCACGTGCTGGGGCCGTTGCGGGTGCCGGTGCCGAGTGAATATAGGGACAGAAAAACGTTCCAACAACCCCTCATGCGCCCATTTGCAGGAAGACGCGACGGCCGTCTTCCCGCCTCGCCGATCCGGTGCCAGCATTCCAGGTGGTCGACGCCATGGCCCGTGTAAAACGTTTTTGATCGTGAGGGTGCCTCAGCCGTACTCGGAAGGACCGGATTCGTGATCTCCTCCGCGCTGCAGCAGCTGTTCGACGACCCGCCCAGGGACTTCGGCCCCACCCCGCTGTGGTGGTGGTCGGGTGCGAAGGTCACCCGCGAGCGCCTCGTCTGGCAGATGCGCAGATTCGCCGAGGGCGGCGTCCACAACCTCGTGGTGATCAACCTGGCGCCCGCCGGGCCGACCTTCGGCGCCCGGACCGACGAACCGGCGTGGTTCGGCGAGCAGTGGTGGGCCCGCTTCACCGACGCCTGCGAGATCGCCCGGGACCTGGGCACACGCCTGTGGTTCTACGACCAGATCGGGTTCTCCGGCGCCAACGTCCAGGGCACCGTCACCCGCCTGCACCCCGACGCC
This sequence comes from Streptomyces plumbidurans, assembly GCF_019857225.1. GTDB lineage: Bacteria > Actinomycetota > Actinomycetes > Streptomycetales > Streptomycetaceae > Streptomyces > Streptomyces plumbidurans. The sequence continues at coordinate 31,111 of NZ_JAFJSY010000020.1, read as the reverse complement.
ACCGGCCTCGCGCTGCGTCGCCGCAGGACGACGCCCACGAACGGGACCGTCCCGCTGCAGGGCGCGGAGACCCTGGTCGGCGCGTACTCCACGGACGGCCGGCGGCTGTCCGTCACCGGCACCGCGCGGATCGAGGCTGTCACCAGCGCGGCGCCAATCGAGGCTGTCACCCGCGCCGCGCGGATCGACGCCCCCGACGGCAGCGAGGTGGACCTCGTCACGGCCGTCCCCACGGCCTTCGACTACCTGGACCCGCATGCCGTCGGCCTGTTGATGGACGCCGTCCACCACGAGTTCGACCGCCGGGTCCCCGAGTACCTGGGCAATGTGATCGCGGGCAGCTTCCAGGACGAACTGCCCGGCACCAACGCCTTCGGCCGCCGCTTCCCCGAGGAGTTCCGCGCCCGCCGCGGCTACGACCTGCTGGACCACCTGCCCGCGCTGTTCCACGAGAGCGCGGACGGCGCCCGGGCGGCGAAGATCCGCGCCGACTACTACGCGGTCCGCGCCGAACTCACCGAAGAGGCCCTGTTCAAACCCCTCGCCGCCTGGCACGAGGAACGCGGCATGTTGCTGGGCTGCGACCAGAGCCACCCCGCGCGCTCCGGCTTCCCGGCCCAGTCCACCCAGATCTACTCGGACTACTTCCGCACCCACCGCTGGTACGGAGCCGCGGGCAGCGACCACCACGGCGACTCCAAGGTCCACTCCTCCATGGCCCACCTCTACGGGCACGAGCGGGTCTGGATCGAGGCGTTCCACTCCTCCGGCTGGGGCGGCACCCTGGAGGACACCTACGACTGGCTGCTGCCGTTCCTGCGCAGCGGCGCCAACCTCTACAACCCGCACGCCAGTTACTTCGGCACCGCGGGCGGCTGGTTCGAATGGGCGCCGCCGTCCACCGACTGGCGCCAGCCCTACTGGCAGCAGTACCCCGCGTTCTCCCGGGCCGTCGCCCGCATCTGCTCCCTGATGTCCTGGGGCACCTACAGCGCCGACGTGGCGGTCCTGCACCCCACCGCCACCATGCAGGCCCTCATCCCGCTGGACGCGCCCGTCAAGCACTTCGGCGACGGCCGCCTGGGCGAGGGCCACGCCGACGTCGACCAGACCCAGCGGCACTATCTGGAGCTGTGCGGCATCAACAACTGGCTGGGTCCGCGGATCGGCGCCCTGGACGCGCACCGCGTCTCCTTCGACGTCGTCGACGACGCCTCGGTGCAGCGGGCCACCGCCGCGGACGGCGCCCTGCGGATCGCGGACCTGGCCTACACGGCCGTACTGCTGCCTTCGGCGAGCGTCCTGGAGGAGGACACGGCGCGGCGGCTGACCCAACTGCTCGACGCGGGCGGGCGCGTGGTGGCCGTGGGGCGCCCGCCGGTCACAGCGGCGGGCCTCGCCGGTGACGACTCCGTCGTGGCAGCGTTGAACGCCCACCCGCGGCTGGAGCGCGCGGCCGACGCCGAGGCGGGCGCGGCGGCCGTCGCCGACGCCGCCGGACACGCGACCGGCGATGTGCCGCTCCTCGTCCGCCGACAGGGCGATACGGCGATCGCACTGGTGACGGGCGCCTTCCCCGACGCCCGTAAGCACCCGCCCAGGGGCCACCACGAGATCGACCCCGACCGCTACGCCCGCACCAGGTCCGTCACCGTGCGCGCCCCGGTCGCCGAGGCCGAGGTCTGGAACCCCGCGACCGGCACCCGCCGCCCCGCCCCCGTCACCGTCGCCGACGGCATCTCGACCATCGCAGTGCCGCTGGACGGCGCGCCCGCCGCACTCCTCGTATGGCGCGAAGGCGCACCGGTGGCGTCAACTCCCGCACCGGTAAAGGCGCTTGCCCGAACGATCGACCTGTCGACCGGTTGGCAGGGCCGTCTCGTGCCCACGATGGACAACACCTGGGGCGACCTGGCCCTGCCCGCCGGGGCCTCCGTCGACGAGCCGCAGATCTGGACCATGCGGTGGACCGAGAGCGGTGCCGCCGACGCGAGTTGGGAGCGGGCGCGGGCGACGTACGGCAACCGGGTGCGCGTCCTGCCGCCGGTCCCGGCAGCGAAGGCCCCCGACCCGCTGGACCGCGCCGCCGCCGCACGCGTCCTGGACGGCGAACTGCCCCTGGTGCCCTGGGACGAGGGCTGGACCGTGACGCTGTACTCCTCGAGCCGCGGACTCCCGGACCCCGAAGGGCAGTTGGGCAACAAGGGGCTGGTGACCGAGGAGTTCGTACGGGTCCCGGTGCCGAGCCCAGGAACCGTCGCCCGGGTCCGCACGGTCGTCGACACCGCTCATCGCGGGCCCGCAGATCTGCACGTCGGGGCGGAGGCGGCCAAGCGCGTGTGGTGGAACGGCGACCTGCTGGCCACGGGCACGGGCCAACTGGCGTCCGCCCGGGTGGACGTGGCGCAGCAGCGCAACGTCCTGGAGTACGAGCTCTCCGACACCGAGGACCACCCCTCCGCGATCTCGGCCAAGGCCCACGCTCCGCTGGGCAGTTACTTCTGCCTGACGCTCCCCGACGCATTCGTGCCGCGCCCCCGCTTCATGCGTCTGCCCGAAGGCGTACGACCCGACGGCAGCGTCACCTACCGAGGCAGCCTGCGTCTCGCGCACGACGCGGCGCGGGCCGTGCTCGTCGTCGGTGCCGCATCCGGGGTCACCGTGCTGCTGGACGGCGCGGTCGTGGCACGACAGGAAAAGGTGGAGTACTACGAGTCCGACTGGGGCGCCGTGCCGATGTTCTTCCGCCACGAACTCGCCCTGTTCGCGGGCGAGCACACGCTGGAGGTGGTGGCCGACGGCGTCCGCGCACAGGACGCGGTCTTCGTCGACTGCGTGGCAACAGCAGGACCCGAGGCCACGGCCCTTGTCAGCGGCGCCGGTTGGGAGGCGGAGACGGGCGAGTGGCGCGGCCGAACCGTCGAACACGAGGGCCGGTGGGGGGACTTGCAGCACTGCCATGCCGCCGTACGGCCGCACCCGTTGCCCGGCACCGAGTGGCTCAACGGCGAACCCGCCCTCGGCAGGCCCGTACTGCCGCTGCGGTCCACGGACGACGTCCGCGAGAGCGCCCAGCGCTTCCGCTTCACGGTCCCACCCGGCACCGTATCCCTTGATCTGCCCTTGGAGCTGCCCGCACGGGTGAGGATCGCAGACGGAGACGAACGACTACTGGAAGAAGGGCTTCTGACACTCGATCAACCCCTGTCTGTGCCGACGGAGATCGAGGTGATCACCGAGCCCACGGCCGTCCTACGAGGCGGTTCCGCCTGGCGCGGTCCGGTACGGGTCCGCACGGTGGCGGCGCCGCTGCCGCTGGGGGAGTGGCGGTCGGTGGGGCTCGGGGGCTGGAGCGGAGGCGTCACGTACGCACGGGACGTGGAAGTACCGGCCGGGCAGGATGCGGTCCTCGACCTCGGACGGGTGCGCGGCAGTGTCGAGGTGGTCGTCGACGGCGAACCCGTCGGCGAGGCCTTCTGCGCCCCGTACCGTTTCGCACTGCCCGACGACGTCGCCGGGCGCACCGTCCGGATCGAGGTGACCGTCCGCAACACACTGGCCCCGTATCTCGCCGAAGCCACTCCGACCGCCTGGGCGTTCCCGTCCCAGCTCACCTCCGGGCTGCTGGGCCCGGTGACGCTGCGGATCGGGGAGTCAGCAGACGGACAGTGAAGGTACGGATCGGGGAGTCAGCCCCCGGCCAGTGACCGGGTGGAGTCCCGCAGGACCAGTCCGGGCGCGAACACCCTTGCCTCATGGGCGTGTTCGGCCCGGGCCTCCACCTCGTCGAGCAGCATCTCCACGGCGGCCCTGCCCAGATCCTCGACGGGCTGACGGACCGTCGTCAGGGTCGTCCCCACGAAGCTGGCGATGTCGAGGTCGCCGTAGCCGACCACCTGCACGTCCGCGGGCACCTTCACGCCTCGCTCGGCGAGGCCGCGGCACAGTCCGGCGGCGAGGAAGTCGTTGGTGCAGAACACCCCGTCGGGCAGGTCGTCCAGGGCGCGGGCGATCTCCAGGCCGTACGCCACCGTCATCTCCTCGGCGACCACCTGGTCCAGCCGTGCCGTACGCCGGCTGCGCACGGCCTGCCGGGCGCCCTGGTGGCGGTCGGCGCACTGCCGTATCGAGCGATCGCCGTTCACCACGAGGATGTCGCCCGCCCCGCAGTCCAGCAGATGCTGCACGGCGATACGGCCGCCGGCGATGTCGTTGACCGAGACGGAGCAGCCCTCCTGTGACGGCATCGCGCGGTCCGCCAACACCAGCGGGATGCCCCGCTCGCGCAGCCGCGTGAGCCGCGTCGGGTCGGCGCTGAGCGGGACGACCACGGCACCGACCGCCCGCTGCTCCACGAGCATGGTGAAGTAGCCCTGCTCGCGCTCCGGCGCGTCCCCGCTGTGACACAGCACGAGCGAATAGCCGTGGTCGTACGCCGCGTCGGCGGCGCCCCTGGCGATGCGCGCGTAGAAGGAGTTGGTCACGTCGGGCAGCACCAGGCCGATCGACGAGGAGTGTCCGGTGCGCAGTCCGGCCGCGCCGGGATGGGGCACGTAGTCGAGCGCCGCGACGGCGTCGCGGACCCGCTCGGCGGTGCGTGCGTTGACCCGCTCGGGGCGGTTCAGAACGTTCGAGACCGTCGACACCGAGACGCCGGCGGCGGCTGCGACGTCCTGGATGCGGGCGGGGCGAGCCGGAATGGCGTCCACCCCCCTCGCTGTGGCAGCCGTGCGACCAGGCACGACGTGGTCCTCAAAGGCGACGCCAGTGTACCCCGGTCGCGGGTAAATCGTTTTTTGCCTGCAGGACACGGACCGGCTCAGCGCGCGAGCAGTTCTCTGATCTCCCCGGCGATCTCCTCCGGCGCCTCCTCGGCCATGAAGTGACCGAAGCCGACGGTGCGATGGGTCAGCCGCGGCGCCCAGGCCAACCACAGGTCACGGGCGTCGAAGCCGAGTGCCGCGCCCCAGTCCTGCTGGAGCACGCTCACCGGCATCTCCAGGACGCGGCCCGCGTCGCGGTCGGCCCGGTCGTGCTCGACGTCGATGCCGGCGGAGGCGCGGTAGTCGGCGACGATCGAGGGCACCGCCGCGCGGCACGCGGCCAGATACGCGGAGCGGACAGGGGCCGGTATCGCCTCGCGGTCGCCCGCCCACAGATCGAGGAAATAGCCGAAGAACGTGTCCGGATCGGCGGCGATCATCCGCTCGGGCAGGCCCGGCGGCCGGGCCATCAGGTAGAGGTGGAAGCCCACGGCCGCCTGCACGCCGTGCATCGCCTGCCACATGTCCAGCGTGGGGAGCACGTCCAGACAGGCCAGATGCGTGACCGCGGCGGGATGGTCGAGCCCGGCCCGGAACGCGACCAGGGCGCCCCGGTCGTGTCCCACCAGCGCGAACCGCTCATGGCCGAGCGCACGGGCCAGGGCGACGGTGTCCGCGGCCATGACGCGCTTGCCATAGGTCGTCCCGTCGGTGTCGACGGGCTTGTCGCTCGCGCCGTAACCGCGCAGGTCGGGGCAGATCACGGTGTGGTCCGCCGCCAGGTCCGCGGCGACGTGCCGCCACATCAGATGCGTCTGCGGGAAGCCGTGCAACAGCACGATCGGGCTGCCCGAGCCCCCGACGGCGGTGTTCAGAAAGACGCCTTCGGCGACCTGGACACGGTGGTACGCGAAACCGGGGATCGTGGGCGTCCTGGTGCCCGCGCCGACCGTCCCCATGTCTGTCGCGTTGGTCGTGTCCGTCCCCGTGTGCGGTGTGAATGTCACGATGTGCTGCTTTCGTCGCTGCGTCGGATGCCCGCCGAAGCGCGGACACCACCGAGAGTCCCGCGCGCGAATCAGCATCCGATCAGCACGTACTGTGGCGGACGGGAAAGGCGCGGGAGGTGAGGATGGAACCGATCACCTTCGGTGTGCTCGGACCGGTGGTGGCCTGGGACGACGCCGGTGACGCGCTGGCGCTGAAGGGTCCGCGACACCGGGCGGTGCTGGCCCGCCTGATCACGGCCCGCCGGCGTGTGGTTCCGGTGGCGCGCCTCGTCGAGGACCTGTGGGACAAGCCCGGCGCGGGCGCCGTCGGGGCGGTGCGCACCTTCGTCGCCGATCTGCGCCGGGTACTCGAGCCGCAGCGCCCGCCCCGCGCCCCGGCCCGGCTGCTGGTGACCGAGGGCCCCGGGTACGCGCTTCGCGCGATGCAGGACGCCGTGGACGCCTGGCGGTTCGAGGCGGCCGTCGCGGGCACGGCGCAGCTGCCACCCGCGCAGGCGCTCCAACGGCTCGACGGCGCACTGGAGTTGTGGCGCGGCCCGGCCTACGCCGAGTTCGCGTACGAGGACTGGGCACGGGGCGAGCGTTCCCGGCTGGCCGAACTTCGGCTGCGCGCGGTGGAGCAACGGGCCGGGGCCCAGCTCGACTTGGGGCTCGCGGCCGAGGCCGTGCCCGACCTCCACGCCCATGTGGCCGAGCACCCCTGGCGGGAGGACGGCTGGCGACTGCTGGCGCTCGCGCTGTACCGCACGGGCCGGCAGGCGGACGCCCTCGCCGTGCTGCGCCGGGCCCGGACCATGCTGGCCGAGCAGCTGGGCGTGGACCCGGGCCCGGCACTGCGCCGCCTGGAGACGGACATCCTCACGCAGGACCCGAGCCTCGCTGCTGCGACGCAGGGGGCCGGCGCGTCGGCCCGGCTCTGGACCCAGGTGGCCGCGGAGTACGACCGTACGGTCGCGGCCGGCGCCCGGGCCCGGCTGGAGTCCACGGTCCAACTGGTCCGCAACCTGGCGGTGACCGGAGGCGCCGGGCTGCGGGCGGCGCAGGAGCACCGGCTCGCCGCGGCCACCGCCGCCGAGGAGTTCGGCGACCCCGACCTGACCGCGCGGGTCATCGGTGCCTACGACGTCCCCGCCGTCTGGACCCGCAGCGACGACCCCGAGCAGGCGCGGCAGATCGTCTTCGCCGCCGAGCGCACCCTGGCCGCACTGCCGCGGGAGACGACGCACGCGGCGGCGCGCTGCCGACTGCTGGCCACGGTCGCCCTGGAGATGCGCGGCACCCGCTCCCCACGCGGCCCGGCGGCCGCGCGTGAGGCGGAGGACATCGCCCGGCGGCTGGACGATCCCACGCTGCTGGCGTTCGCGCTCAACGGCGCGTTCATGCATTCGTGCACCCGGGCCGGGCTCGCGGCACGGCGGGACGCGATCGGCGCGCGGCTGGTCGACGTGGCCGCACGGCACGGCCTGGAGAACTTCGAGGTGCTCGGCCGGCTGATCCGGATGCAGGCCTGCGGTGCGCTCTGCGACTTCGCGGCGGCGGACGCGCACGCCACTGCCGCCGACCGGCTGGCCGAGCGGCACGAGCGGCCGCTGGTGGGCGTCTTCACCCAGTGGTACGGCGCCCTGCGGTCGGTCGCCGACGGGCGGATGCGGCAGGCCGAGGAGGCGTACGAGGCCGCCGTCATGCTGCTGCCGGACGCGGGCATGCCCGGGTTCGCGAACGGCCTGCCGCCCCTCGCCCGCCTCTGCCTGCGCCTCGCCGACGGCTCCACCACCGCCCGGCAGGCGGCCGAGCACATCGACCCGGACGCCGACTGGGGCCCGTACCGGCCATGGATCGAACCCTTGGCCCACCTGCGCACCGGCGACCACGGCGAGGTCGCGGACCTGCTGCACGCCGTCCCGGAACCGCCCGCGGACCTGCTCTACGAGGCGCTGTGCTGTCTGCAGGCCGCGGTCGCGCTGGACATCGGTGACCGCACGACGCTGGAGCGGGCGCACGCCCGTCTCGCACCGGCCACGGGTGAACTCACGGGCGCGGGAAGCGGTTTGCTCACCCTCGGCCCGGTCGACCGCTGGCTCGCCGCCATCGGTGAGGGGCTCGGCTGACGTGAACAACCCTCTGTCGCGTATGGATGACGCTACGTAGTTGATGGTGCCGCCCGCGGATCACGGCCGTTCGACAACTGGGCGGGAACCGTACGAGGTGCGACTCTTGGACGAGAGGTATCCGCCGAGGGGAACTCGGGAGGGCCCGATGGGACGTGACGTACCCGCGCGCGTGTTCACGCGGGAGGACCGCCGTCGCTACCGCGACAAGATGCACACCTGTCTCGACGTGCTGGCGCAGATGCTGCGCGAGTCCGGCTTCGAGAGCGAGCGCCCCCAGGTCGGCCTTGAGATCGAGCTCAACCTGGTCGACGGCGACGGACGGCCGGCCATGCGGAACACCGATGTCCTCCGGGCGATCGCCGACCCCGCCTGGTCGAGCGAGCTCGGCCGCTTCAACCTGGAGATCAACATCCCGCCACGGCAGCTGACGGCGGGCGGCCCCGGTGCCTGGGAGCAGGCGATCCGCGACGCCCTCAACCACGCCGAGGAACGGGCCGCGGCCGTGGGCGCGCACATGATCATGGTGGGGATCCTGCCGACCCTCGGGGAGTCGGACGTCAGCGAGGCCGCCCTGTCCGGCGATCCGCGCTACCGGCTGCTCAACGAGCAGATCTTCGCGGCACGCGGCGAGGACCTGCGCATCCGGGTGGACGGCGTGGAGCGCCTGGCCATGTACGCCGACGCCATCACCCCGGAGGCCGCCTGCACCAGTACCCAGTTCCATCTGCAGGTCGACCCCAAGGAGTTCGCGTCCTACTGGAACGCCGCCCAGGCCGTCGCGGGCGTCCAGACCGCCCTGGCCGCCAACTCGCCCTTCCTCTTCGGCAAGGAACTGTGGCGCGAGACCCGTATCCCCCTGTTCGAGCAGGCCACCGACACCCGCCCGCAGGAGATCAAGGCCCAGGGCGTACGGCCCCGGGTGTGGTTCGGGGAGCGCTGGATCACCAGCGTCTTCGACCTGTTCGAGGAGAACGTGCGCTACTTCCCGGCACTCCTGCCGCTGTGCGACGAGGAGGACCCGCAGGCGACGCTGGATGGCGGCGGCGTTCCGGAGCTCGGCGAACTGACCCTGCACAACGGCACGATCTACCGGTGGAACCGCCCCATATACGCCGTCACCGAGAGCGGCCCGCACCTGCGCATCGAGAACCGGGTGCTGCCCGCCGGACCCACCGTGGCGGACATCATCGCCAACGGCGCCTTCTACTACGGGCTCACCCGCGCCCTGGTCGACGACGACCGGCCGGTGTGGACCCGGATGTCCTTCGCCGTCGCGGAGGAGAATCTGCACACCGCGGCCCGCGACGGCATCGACGCCCGGCTGTACTGGCCCGGCAGCGGCGAAGTGCCGGTCACGGAGCTGGTGTTGCGGCGACTGCTGCCGCAGGCCCACCGCGGCCTGGAGCTGGCCGGCATGGACGCGGCCTGGCGCGAACCCCTGCTCGGCATCATCGAGCAGCGCTGCATCACCGCGCGCAACGGCGCCCTGTGGCAGGCGGAGTACGTCCGTCAGCTGGAGAAGTCGGCCGCCTGCGATCGCTGGGAGGCGCTCCGGCGGATGACCACCACGTACATGGACTACATGCATCTCAACGCGCCCGCGCACACCTGGCCCGTGGACTGACCGCGCGCCGCCGGATGTAACCCGGATCACACGGGCGAAGTGCATCGAAGCGAGGGGCCCACCGTCTTTCCCTGGGTGTAGGGGGCTGGTCGGAACAGGGACGGTGCGCGTTGGAGCAGAGTCGAGCCGAGGGGTTCGACGGGTTCGTGGCAGCTCGCTGGTCGGCGTTGTTCCACCTTGCCCGTCTGCTCGTGGGAGGCGATCGGCACCGGGCCGAGGACCTGCTCCAGGAGGCCCTGGTCAAGCTCTGGTTCGTCTGGCCCAGGATCGCCGACGAGGCGCCCGAGGCGTACGTGCGCAAGGTGATGGTGCGTGCCGCGGCACGGTCGGCGCGGCGCCGCTGGTGGGGCGAGCGTCCGGTCGAGCAACTGCCCGACCTGCCCGCGGCCGGTGATGTCTCCGCCGCCGTGGTGGAGCGCTCGCGGCTGGAGGCCGCACTGGCCCAACTGCCGCCGCGGCAGCGGGCCGCGGTGGTGCTGCGCTACTACCAGGACCTGTCCGAGAAGCAGGTCGCCGAGGTGCTGGGGTGCCCGCTGGGCACCGCACGGTCCCACGCGTCGCGTGGCGTGGCGCGACTGCGCCGCATCCTGTCCGACGTCATCGAGCCGGTGGGGTGAAGAAGAGCCGATGGATCACTTCGAGCGGGAGCTGGCGCGGATGATGCGCGACTCCCAGGAGTACACCCCCTTCGAGGCCGAGCACGGGGCGCGTCTGCGGGCCGGGGTGCGGGCCCACCGCAGGGTTCGCACGGTGCGGCGGACCGCCGGTTCCGTCCTGGCCGTCGCCGGACTCGGCATCGGCTTCTTCCTGCTGCCCCACGACCCGGGCGAGAACAGGCCGCAGGCCCCGCATCCGCAGCCCATTCCCGCGACGAGCCCGGCCTCCCCGGGCCCGACCCCGACCGGCACGGCGGCGCCCCCGAGCCCGACCTCCTCCGGCAGCCCCACCGGGGCCGCCGGGGAGCCCACCGCTCCGGCCACGACGTCGACCGCCACTTCGGACGCGCCGTCCGCCACCTCGACCGCCACCCACACCGAAGCGCCGCCACCGGACAACAGCACCGCGACCTCCACCGCACCGGCGACACCGACCAACACACCGTCGAATCTGGAGGCGTCCTCGTCGGGCTCGGCCGACCCCGGATAGCCAAAGCCGGGCACTGCGCCCAACACCCTTTTCGTCAGGACCCGTTCGCCGCACCTCACGGCAAGTCACTTCACCCGTAGCGCCGTTCCTGCCTTCGGCATGCCCCGCGCCAGAACCCGAACCTGGATGGATCGTGACAAACCTCATGGACCAACTGCCGCTCCGTACGCCGCTGTCGGCGCAGCAACGGGAGCCCGTCCTGGACGTGGTCGTGCCGGTCTTCAACGAGCAGCGGGACCTGGAGCGCAGCGTGCGGCGGCTGCACACGCATCTGCGCGAGACCTTCCCGTATCCGTTCCGGATCACCGTCGCGGACAACGCCAGTACGGACCGGACCCCGCTGATCGCGGCGAAGTTGGCCGCCGAACTGCCGGAGACCCAGTGGCTGCGGCTGGCCGAGAAGGGCCGGGGCCGGGCCCTGCACGCCGCCTGGTCGCGGTCACGGGCACCGGTCCTCGCCTACCTCGACGTCGACCTGTCGACCGACCTGGCCGCCCTGCTGCCGCTGGTCGCCCCGCTGATCTCCGGGCATTCCGACGTCGCCATCGGCACCCGGCTGGCCCGCGGCTCCCGGGTGGTGCGCGGACCCAGGCGGGAGGTCATCTCCCGTTGCTACAACGCCTTGTTGCGCTCCACACTCGCGGTGGGCTTCTCCGACGCACAGTGCGGGTTCAAGGCGGTGCGGCGCGATGTCGCCGAACGGCTGCTGCCGCTGGTGCAGGACTCCGAGTGGTTCTTCGACACCGAGTTGCTGGTGATCGCGGAACGGGCCGGACTGCGCATCCACGAGGTGCCGGTCGACTGGGTCGACGACCCCGACAGCCGCGTCGACGTCCTGTCCACGGCACTGGCGGACCTGCGCGGCATCGCCAGAATCGGCCGAGCCCTGGCCCGCGGCACCCTCCCGACGGCCGGGCTGCGCCGGGGCGCCGACGAACCGGCGGGCGGCCTGGCCGGGCAGTTGCTGCGCTTCGGCGCGGTGGGAGCCGTCAGCACCGTCGGATACGTCCTGCTGTACGCGGTGCTGCGTCCCGCAACGGGGCCCCAGGCCGCCAACACGATCGCACTGCTGCTGTGCGCACTGGCCAACACGGCCGCGAACCGCCGGCTCACCTTCGGGCTGCGCGGCCGGGGCGGGGTGCTGCGCCACCACGCCAAGGGGCTGCTGGTCTTCGCGATCGGACTGGGCCTCACCAGCGGATCGCTGGCCGCACTGCACCGCCTGGCACCCGGCGCGGCACGCGTCACGGAGATCGGCGTACTCGTCGCCGCCAACCTGACCGCGACCCTGCTGCGTTTTCTGCTGCTGCGCGCCTGGGTGTTCCCCGCCCGTCGCCGCCGGACGGGAGCCCCGGCCGCATGAACGACACGCTGACCCCGGTCCACCGCCCCGCCGCCCGCTCCCTCGTACGCGATGGACACGACCGGCTCCCGGACCTGCTCCGCGCGGCCGGGTACCGCGCCCGGCGCTGCCTGCCCGTACTGACCCTGTACGGCGCACTGAAGCTCATCGGCTTCACCGTCTTCCTGCATCTGCTGAACACAGCCGGGGACTTCCACCGCAAGGACCCGCGCTTCGGCGGCGGCGCCCATGCCTGGGACGTCCTGGCCAGCTGGGACGGCTGGTGGTACCAGCAGATCGCCGCCCATGGATACGACCCCGCGCTCGTCCACATCCCCGGAGCCACCGGACTGATCACCCTGGAGGGCAACTCGGCGGCGTTCTTCCCGCTGTATCCCGCCGCGATGCGCCTGGTCTCCGACTGCACGGGCCTCGGGCTGTACGGCGCGGGGCTGCTGGTCTCGGTCGTCTCGTCGTTCGTCGCCGCACTCGGCATCTTCGCCGTCACCGCCCGGTTCGGCGGCCGGCGCGCGGGCCTCGCGGCGGCCGGACTGTGGGCCGTGTGGCCCGGCTCGGGCACCGAGTGGTCCGGGTACTCGGAATCCCTCTACGTCGCCCTCGCGGTATGGGCCTGCCACGCCGTGCTGAGCGACCGCTGGCTCACCGCAGGAGTGCTCACCTTCGCCGCCGGACTGAGCCGACCGACCGCGGCGGCACTCATCGCCGCCCTCGTCGTCGCCGCGCTGCGGACACTGCACCGCCGGCAGGACGACATCGCCCGCCCGGCGACCGCCATACTCATCGCACCGCTGGGACTTCTCGGCTACCTCCTGTGGGTCGGCGACCGGACGGGCGATCTCACCGGCTACTTCAGACTCCAGAAGGGCGCCTGGGCCCACACCTTCGACTTCGGCGAGCAGACCTTCGACGTCTTCACCTCCCTCGCCGTCGGCCGCACCGACTACCTCTTCCCGTGCCTGCTCGAGGACATCATCGGGGTGCTGGCCGTCCTGCTGGGCCTGCTGCTGATCCCCCTGCTGATCCGGCTGCGCCCGCCCTCCGTGCTGACCGTCTACACGGTCCTCACCTTCGCCCTGGTCCTGGGCAGCCAGCAGATCTTCGGCAACGTCTCCCGCTATCTGCTCCCCGCCTTCCCCCTGTTCATCCCGCTCGCCGTACGGCTGCGCACCCTCGGCCTGCCGCTGCTGTGCACCCTGCTCTCCGTCGCGGCGGTGGCGTCGGGCTCGTACGCGGGCTATGTGCTCTTCGAGGTCGGAGTCCCCTGACGGCCCAAGTACCTTGCCCAACTTCTCTGGTACGTACGGCAGTTCACGACGCAGTCCGCTCGTCGAGCACGTCGACGCCCCATGCCGTCGCCACCGGCATGAACCGGTGCTCGGCGGCGTAGGCGGCCATACGGGCGTTGCGCTCGCGGGCCTCGGGACCGTCCGGCAGATGGAACTCCTCGCCCGCCCGCGCAGATCTGGCCTGCATGCTCGTGGCCTGCGGCAGCCTCCGGTGCTCGTACCGGTCGAGGGCGTCGGGCACGTCGGAGGGTGCCGCGTCCCGCAGGCAGTCGCCGAGCACGGCCGCGTCCAGGATCGCCTGCGCCGCGCCCTGGGCCTGGAACGGCACCATCGCGTGGGCACTGTCGCCCAGCAGGGCCACCCGCCCGGTGTGCCAGGTGGCGAGCGGGGCGCGGGTGTAGATGCCGTAGCGGAAGACCTGCCCCGCGCGTTCCAGGACGGCGAGCACCCGGGAGTCCCAGCCCTCGAACGCGCGTAACTGCTCGCCCGGTTCCGCCCGGGCCGTCCACGACTCCTGGGCGGCCTGCGTCCCGAACACGGCCACGACGTTGAGGAGTTCGCCGCGGCGCAGCCAGTAGTGGACGAAGTGCCGCCCCGGTCCGAGCCAGACCCCGGTGTCCGGCAGGCCCAGATCCGCCACCTCGTCGACCGGGAGCAGCGCGCGGTAGGCGGCGGTCTGGGAGAAGACCGCCTCGTCCGCGCCGAAGAGCCGCTGACGGGCCGCGGACCGGATGCCGTCCGCGGCCACGACCAGGTCGGCCACCAGGCGTTCGCCGCCCGCCGTCGACACCCAGGCGGACCGGTCGTTTTGGCCGATCTCCGTGACGGGAGTGCTCAGACGCACTGACCGGGGCGGCACCGCGGTGGCCAGAGCATCGCGCAGATCGGCCCGGTGAACCTGAAGGTAGGGCGCCCCGAACTCCTCCTCGGCCGCGCGCCCCAGCGCGTAGCTGCAGATCTCGCTCCCGTCGGACCACGAGCGGAAACTTGTGGCGGTGGGCCGGGCGGACTGTGCGGCGACCGCGTCGAGCAGGCCCAGCCGGCGCAGCTCGCGCGTGGCGTTGGGCGCGAGCTGGATCCCGGCGCCGACCTCGGTGAACCGCGGCGTCTGCTCGAACACGGTGACCTCGTGGCCGCCACGACGCAGGCTCACCGCCGCGGCAAGTCCCCCTATGCCCGCACCCACGACGATCACTCTCATGGCACGACCTCACTTCGCACACGGTATTTCCGGGTACTTCCGGGTATCTCCGGCCGGGTCGGCCGTGGCGCCTTGCCCTATTACTACGTATTGCGTGTATATGCTCACATTAAGTAGTTCTTCCGGGGCCTCATGCCCAGATGAGAAAGGGTCGAATCAATGCGCAAGTTCCAGCGCGCTGCCGTTGTGTCCGCCGTCGTCGCGGGTCTGTCCGTGCTCAGTGTCGGTGTCGGTTTCGCCGATGACACCGACGGCCCCCAGCAGAGCGGCTTCGTGACCTTCCCGGCCTCGACCGTGGGAAAGAGCGACACCACCAAGCCCGCGTCGCAGGAGAGCTTCAAGTACGAGATCGACCTCAGCCCGTTCTTCGTTCCGTTCGCCACCAAGTAGCCGGATCGCGCGGCGCATCGCCCGGTGCGGCCGCGGTCGGCGCAATGCCGGAACGGGACAACTCCCGTTCCGGCATTGTGTTGCGGACAGGAGCCGAGGTCCGGTGCGGACCTGCCCCGCGTTGCCCCCTCGGTGCGGCGGGCGCACGCTGGAACCATGGGTGGGCGCGAGGGCCCGACGCTGATCACGTCCGTCCAGCGGGCCTTCCGCCTGCTGGAGGCGGTGAGCGCGCACGAGAACGGCGCGCCGGCGAAGCAGCTGGCACGTGAGACGGGGCTGCCCCTGGCCACCGCCTACCATTTGCTGCGCACGCTGGTCCACGACGGATATCTGCGCAAGCTCGACGACGGCGGATTCGTCCTCGGCGACCGGATGCAGACACTGCGGACCACTGGCCGTGCCCAGACACTGCTCAGCCGGGTGCGCCCCACACTCGCCGCACTGCGCGACGGACTCGCGGCCGCCGCGTACCTCACCTTCTACGAGGACGGCGAGATCCGTGTCGCCGAGATCGTGGACAGTCCCCGGGCGCCCCGCGTCGATCTGTGGGTGGGATTCGAGGACGCGGGACACGCGACCGCCCTGGGCAAGTCCGTGCTGCGGGAACTGGACGAGGACGCCCGCAGGGACTACCTCTCCCGGCACCACCTCGCCGACCTCACCCCACGGACGATCACCAGCACGCCGGAACTGCTGCGGAGGTTGGACGCCTCGCCCGAGGCCCCCGCGGTCATGGACCTGGAGGAGTACTCCCTGGGTACGGTCTGTGTCGCCGTGCCCGTCTACAGCGGGGACACGCTGGGTTCGCTCGGCGTCTCCCTGCCGGTCGAGCGGCTGTCCCGGATGCCGGAGGTCCGCAGGCGGCTTATCCCGACCGCGAACCGGGTGACCAGGGGGCTGTCGCTCACTATGAAAACCCTCTTCTTGTGAGGGCCCGAGGTCGCACCGTTTCCTGGTTGAAACGGGCATTTCGTCGTGATGCTCCTGGGCCTGGGTGAGTCGACGACCGACGGCTGCGCCGCTGGGGGGCCGCATCCGCATGCCCTTGTGCCGTACGCAGAACACGCCCTTGTGCCGTTTCGTAGAAGAGGACAGAGAACAACACATGAGCCACGCCCGAGCGCAGGACGGCGGCCGCCTCCCCATTTGGTCGTCCAGGAACCGAGCGGCCGGTCCCGAGGGCTCGGCCCGCAGGCGCGGCCTGGCGCGGCTGACCGCCTGGGCGCCCGCGCTGCCGGTGCTGATCGTCGCCGTGATCGTGCTCGTGGACATGGCCGGCGGTGCCGGGATGGTATGGCTGCCCATGCTCGCCGCCGGGCCCGCCCTGGCCGCCACCACCAACGGGCCGCGCGGCGTTCTGTGCGTCGGCCTCCTCGCCGCGGGGCTCGGCGCTATCCTCGGCGCCCGCGACGGTGTGCCCGGCCAGGAACTCGCGGCCCTGCTGTCCGCCCTGGCGGCCGTGACCCTCGCGAGCGCCCTGGCCAGCGGACTGCGCGCCTACCGCGAGCGGGTCCTCGCCGCCGTGCGCTCGGTCGCGGAGACCGCCCAGCACGCCCTGCTCAAGCCGGTCCCGGCGACCGTCGGCCCCTTCCAGGTGGCCGTCCGCTACAGCGCCGCGGCGGCCGAGGCCCGTATCGGCGGCGATCTGTACGCACTCATCCCCACGCCGTACGGGGTACGGCTGATCGTCGGCGACGTACGCGGCAAGGGGTTGCCGGCCGTGGGGACCGCCGCGCTGGTGCTGGGCGTCTTCCGTGAGGCCGCCTACGACGAACCCGACCTCCTCACCGTCGTCGAGCGCATCGAGCGCAGCCTCGCCCGCAACCTCGGCAGCGACGACTTCGTCACCGCCGTGGTCGCCGGATACCCGCGGTCGGGGCAGCTGGAGATGGTCAACTGCGGACACACGCCGCCGCTGCTGGTGCGTGAGTCCGGCGGCGTCGAGGCCGTGGAGCCCGAGCAGCCCGCCCCGCCCCTCGGCTTGCGCGCCCTCACCGATCACATCCCCCGCCTCCAGGTGCTGCCCTTCGCCGACGGCGACCAGCTGCTGCTCTACACCGACGGCGTCACCGAGGCCCGCGACGGCGGCCGAGCCTTCTACTCGCTCGACGAGGGCCTCGCCCGCCATGTCTGCGACGACCCGGCCCACACCCTCGGCGCCCTCCACGACGAACTCCTCGCCCACGTCGGCGGCCGCCTCCACGACGACGCGGCCCTACTCCTGATCCGCAAGCCCGCACCTACGGAGGAGATGGCGCCCACGACCGAGCCCGACGGCAGGGACGTGGCCGCGGAGGTCGCCTGAGGTCTGCGGTGGACGTACGGCTCCCCGGGCCGACGTGCGCCCTGGCCCGGGGCCCTGTTCACCGCGGCACGGGCCAGGCCCGCTCCCTCCACTCCTCCACCGTCGTATAGGGAACCGGGGCGGGCGGCGGTGTCGACGTCGTCAGCTCGATGCGGCGGCCTTCGGCGGAGGAACGCAGGAGGGCGGTCATCGTGTCCAGCACGTGCAGGGCCAGATCGCCGCTCGCGCGGGGGCCGCGTTCGCCGTTCGCGGCGATGAAGTCCAGCAGGCCGACGCCGCGCGAGCCGCCCGCGTAGCCCGCCGACGGCGCGAGCGTGGTCCATTGCTCCGCGCCGAGCGCGAAGAGGCGCACCTCGCCGTCGAACCCGTTCGGGTCCGGCACCGCGAGGGTGCCCGTCTCGCCGTGGACCTCGATCGGCGCGGCCGTCGTGGCCACCCCGTCGAAGCTGGTCGTGATCGTCGTAAGGGCCCCGCTCGTGTGCTCCAGAATCCCGGAGACATGCGTGTCCACCTCGACCGGGATCCGCTCGCCCGTGCGCGGGCCGGAGCCGATGACCCGCTCGCCGCGCAGCCGGCTGGACGCTCCGGTCACGGCACGCACCGGGCCCAGCAGGTGGACGAGGGAGGCGAGATAGTACGGCCCCATGTCGAGCAGGGGGCCGCCGCCGGGCGCGTAGTAGAAGTCGGGCTGGGGGTGCCAGCGTTCGTGCCCCGGCGTGACCATCACCGCCGACGCCGACAGCGGGCGACCGATGGTCCCCGCCTCCACCGCGGCCCGCGCCGTCTGGATCCCGGTGCCCAGCACGGTGTCCGGGGCGCACCCCACGGCGACTCCCGCCTTCGCGGCGGCCGCCATGACGGTGTGCGCGTCGGCGAGGGTGGCGGCGAGCGGCTTCTCCCCGTAGACGTTCTTCCCGCGGGCGATGGCACCGAGGGCGATCTCGGCGTGGGCCGCGGGAACGGTGAGGTTCAGCACCGTGTCCACGTCCGGGCTGCTCAGCAGCTCCTCCACGGACTGAGCCGCCACGCCGGGCAGCTCGTCGGCGACCGCGGCCGACCGGGTGGCGTCGAGGTCGGCGACCGCGGTGACGCGTACGGAGGGATGGCCGACGAGCGTGTCCAGGTAGGCGCGGGAGATGACTCCGAGACCTACGACGCCGATGCGGTGCGCGTCGCCCACAGCATGCCCCTCTCGATGACCGTACGCACGCTCGGGTGCTCCAGGACGTCCAGGCTGTGCCCGGGCGTCGTCACCACGATCCGCCCGGCGCCCCACTGCCGGGTCCAGATCGCCGGCGCCGTGACGGGCCGGTGCCAGGGCTGCCACGAGCGGGCCGGATGCGTGGTGGTGGCCAGGACGTCGATCAGGTCGTCGTGCAGCACCCAGTACTGCTCGGTGCGCAGCTCGAAGTCCTCGATGCCCGCGGTGACAGGGTGTTCGCGGCCGAGGTCGGTGATGTTGACGACGTACGGCAGAAAGTAGTCCTCCGCCTCCCCGCGGCGCTCGCACGGCTCGATGCCGGGGTGCGTCGCGAACTGGCCACCCACCAGGTGGAGATAGTCGGAGGAGGCTCGGAAGGAGTCGACGATGCCGCCGTGCCAGCCGGTGAAGCCGGTGCCCGCCTCGATCGCCGCGGTCAGTCCGGACAGCTGCTCGGGGGTGATCTCCGACATCGAGATGCACTGCACCACGAGATCCGTGCCGGCCATCGCGTCGGCATCGGCGTAGACATCGGTCTTCTCCTCGACCCGTACGGTGAAACCGCTGCGTTCGAGGAACGGCAGGAACAACTCCGTTGCCTGGACGGGCTGGTGCCCCTCCCAGCCGCCGCGCACGATCAGGGCCTGCTTGCTCGTCATCCTGTTCCTCACCCCGGAGAACCGAACCCTCACTATGCGACAGCGGTGGGGGTCCGGGAAAGGGCGTCTGGATCAACGAAAGGACGACCCGTGGGCGTCGACGACCCAGCAGGCCGCGGTGAAGCGGACGTCCTCGCCCTCGACGAAGGGGTCGAACGCGGCGCGGACCGTTTCGACGACCCGCCCGCGGGTCTCCTCGTCCAACTCGCCCAGCACCTGGCTCACCGGACCCAGCCGCGTGATGTAGCGGAGCAGCGCGGACTCCGGCAAGACGCACTCGACGTCGACCGGCCGGAGGTCGACCCCCGCCCAGCCGCCCTCCGTCAGGATGCCGCGCACCCTGTCGGCATCCGCGAAGGCGAACTGCCCCGGCTCGTCCGGACGACGGGTGGGCAGCCCCGGCACCAGCGGTGCCGCGGCGCGTTGGGCCGTCGTCATGAACGGGTTCTCCGCAGGACCGCGCCACACGATGAGCCGCAGCCGGGCCCGGTCCGTCGAGGCACGACGCAAATTGGCGAACGCGCGGACGGGGTCGCTGAAGAACATCACGCCGAAGCGCGAGACGACGGCGTCGAAGGACGCGGGCTCGAAGGCGTGCTCCTGCGCGTCGGCGTGCACGAAGTCCGCCGCTGTGGCCTCGCGCTCGGCGCGCTCGCGAGCGGCGGTGACCAACGGCCCGGAGATGTCGACGCCGACGCAACGGCTCGCGGGACCGAGCCGCCGGGCGAGCGCCAGCGTGACACCGCCGGCACCGCAGCCGACATCGAGAACGCGGCCCGGCTTCTGCGCGGACACGGCATCGACGAGCAGGGTCTCCAGAGGCCTGAACATCCCGTCCAGGACCGGCTGCAACTCGACCCATGCACTGCCACCGGGTCCGTTCCAGCGAGCTGCCTGCTCGTCGTCGTTCCTGCGCGCGCTGACCATGATCGCCTCCCTCTCCTTGCCTTCCTCCGGCCGGGATGACACCGTGCCACTTCAAGTCGACTTGAGGTAAAGAGCATGACAGAGCTGGACATCGCCGAGGTGGCGCAGCGCGCCGGACTCCCCGCATCGACGCTGCGTTTCTACGAGGAGAAGGGGCTGATCTCCTCGGCAGGCAGGCGGGGTCTGCGCCGCCAGTACGACCCCGGAGTACTGGAGCGGCTGGCGCTGATCGCGCTGGGGCGCACCGCCGGGTTCTCCCTCGACGAGATCGCCCGCATGTTCGCACCGGACGGAGAGCCGGCCCTCGACCGTGAGATGCTCGCCGCCAAGGCCGACGAGCTGGACAGGACGATCCGTGAACTCGGCGTCCTGCGCGACTCCTTGCGGCACGCGGCCGCCTGCCGCGCACCGAGCCACGCCCAGTGCCCCACCTTCCGCCGCCTGTTGAAGGCGGCGGGCTCGGGCACCGTACCGAGAAAACGACGTCCGCCGATCCCTGCGGCCCGTGACTGAGCGGAGCCCGATTCAGGTTCCGGCCAGCTGGAAGTGCCAGATGACCTCCACCGGCACCGCCTCGTTCGCCGCTTCGGCGGCCTCGGGCACCAGGTCGGCCAGACACCACGGCCAGAGCTCCCACGGCCCCGGTTCGCGTCGGCGCGACGAGTTCTGCGACTCCGACGAGTTCTGCGACCGCGACGAATTCCGCGACTTCGACGCATTCCGCGCCGAGGAGTTCTCCGAGTCCTCCGCCGTGCGATTGAGCGGCTCCTCGCACCGCCTCACCTGAAGCCCCACCGGCAGCGCGGCCCGAAGGTAGTCACCGGTGGGGTGCCGGTAGCTCTGGAGACGGCCCCGGGTCCCGTCCGGCAGACGCACGGGCGGAACCATGCCCCGCCCCACCCACTCGTGATGCATGTCCGAGATCACCAGATGACCGCCGGGGCGCAGCACCCTCGCGAACTCCTCCATCACCGGCGGCAGTTCGCGTACATGCGTCAGGGCCAGGGAGCAGACGACCAGATCCACGGAGTCGTCGGCCACGGGCAGCTCTTGCAGGGTGCCCGGCCTGAAGTCACCGCCGGGGACGCGTTCGCGTGCCCGCGCCAGCATGTCCGGCGAGCTGTCCACGCCCACCACCCGGTGGCCGCGCGGCGCCAGCAGAGCCGCCATCCGCCCGGTGCCGCACGCGGCGTCCAGAGCGTCGCCGGCCGGCAGCCCGCCGAGGATCTCCCCGATCACCGGCTCGTCGAAGTCGAACGCCGAGTTGGGGCCGTCGTACGTCCGCGACCAGATCTCGTAGCCGTCGACCGTGCCGACGTCGACGACATCGACCGCCGCACCGGCCAGTGACGCGTCGTCGAGCAGCTCCCGGATCTCGGCGAGCCGAGCCTCGGTGAACGCACGGTCACGCCCACCGGTGAACGACCGCAGCAGCGCCAGCCCTTCGAGCCCGATCGCATACGCCAGCGGATCCTCATACGTCACACGGCGACGCTAACCACAGCCGCGACCCGCCACCACCGAATTAGCGGTCGCCCGCACCACGAAGACGGCGGCACACGAAATCACGCCAGAGCGTGACGGCGGCGGGGTCCGTCTCGCTGTGTCCGCCGTTGTAGCAGAGCAGTGCCTTCTCCCGTGATCCAAGGGCATCGAAGAGGGCGAGCTGGCCGTCGTGCGGAAAGATCTCGTCGCGCCACTGAAGGTGGAACAGAGCGGGAGCGACGATGCGGCCCGCGTCCGCCGCCACGCGTTCCGGCACCTCCAACTCCCGGTGCAGGGCGGACCCTTGCCGTAGGCCGAACTTGCCGAGGACGACGCAACGGAGCCGGTCGCGGAGGGCCGCCGCCAGGGGAATGCCGAAGCGGGTCGCCATCGACATTCCGAGGTAGGCGAGACGGTCACCGTCCACGACGCCCTGGGCCGCGAGGGAGTCCACGCACGTCCGCCAGTCGTCCGTCATGCGATCGAGGACGACGCCGATCCCCTCCGCGACGATGCGGGCCTGGTACTCCGCGGGGGACAGCGGACCGTCGGGGACACGGTCGCCGTGATAGGGACCGTCGATCGCCAGCGCGGCCACCCCGGCGGACGACGCGAACCACCGGCCCAACAGCACGACCCGCTCGCTTCTCTTGTGACCACTGCCGCCATGTCCCAGCAGCACCAGGGGAGGAGCCGACGAGCCGACGGCCGGGGAAGGCAGCCACAACACCCCCGGAACGGCGCCGACTTCACGACCGAGACGGAACGCCCGCTCCACACAGCCGCCGTCCACCGTCCTCCGCCCGGCGCACTCGATCACGTCCCGCAGATCGACCGCGTCACTCATGACCCCGGACCCTCCGACATGGCGAACGGGCTTCGCCAACTCCATTCCCCGCGAAGCCCGTTCAGCGTAAGCAGTGCTACGTCACGCCGTCTGCAGCGTCAGCCCGTAGCGGTTGAGGATCTCGTTGATCGGCTGGTACCAGGTCTCACCGCCGGAGGTGCAGTTGCCCCAGCCGCCGGAGGTGACCCCCTGGGCCTGGTCGCCGCTGATGAAAGAGCCGCCTGAGTCGCCGGGTTCGGCGCACACGTTGGTCTTCGTCATCTCATGGACGGCGCCCTCGCTGTAGTTGACCGTCTCGTTCTTCGCCAGGATGTTGCCGCAGTGCCAGTGCGAGGTGGAGCCGGAGCGGCAGATCGACGCGCCGACGGGGGCCTCGGCGGAGCCGCGGACGAGCTGGTCGGAGACCGTGCCCCAGCCGAGCACGACCGGCACGGTCCACCAGCCGCTGCCGACGTTCACCCAGGAGTAGTCGTTGTCGGGGAACGACGAGCCCTGGAAGTTGCCGACGTAGGAGTGGTCCCAGCCGTACACGGCACCGGCGTGCACGTCGCAGTGCCCGGCGGAGACGAAGCCGCCGATCACCGAGAAGCCTATGGAGCAGCGGACGTTGCCGGTGTAGTAGGGGTCGCCGCCCACGGTTCCGGCGGCGAGGGTCTTCGGTGCCTCGGCGGTGTGCTTCACCGTGACCGGGCCCGCTTTGCGCGCCTTGGCCAGGAAGGCGCGGACATCGTTGTCAGCCCGGTGGGCGGTGACGACGTCCACGACGACCTTGTTGGTCTTGACGTCGACGTACCAGTTGCTGACGCCGGACGGTGCGGACAGGGCGTCGATGCGTGCCTTCGCCGCGTCGAGCTGCCGCGCGCTGTGCTCCACGAGGCGTACGGACGCCCCCGTGGCGCGTACGGCATCGGTGTCCGCGCCGCGCGTGACGGCCACGGTCAGCTTGCCGTCGGCGGCGTCGAACCACGAGCCGCCGTACGCCGAACCGGCGGCGCGCTTGGCCTTGCGCTCCACGGCCGTGGCGGTCTTCTCGGCGGCCAGGCGTGCCACGGCCTGGCTCTTGGTCAGGCCCAGGTCGTGCTGCATCGCGGACAGCAGCTGGGCGGAGGCGGGTGCTTCGGTGGAGTGCGCGGTGGAGTCGGTGGCGGAGGCCGCCTGACTGCCGACGGCCGCCCAGGTCCCCAGGAGGAGGGCTGCGGACAGGGTGGTGCGCATCGCTGTTGTGCGTCTCAAGGCAGTGGCCCCTTCGTTGTTCCAGCAAGGTGGGGGTGGAACAGCAGAACTTTGAGAGCGCTCTCACACATGCGCGGCAGAGCTTAGCCGCAGATCATGAGCAGGTCCATGCCAATGCAGTGACCGGGTTGTGGGGCCGGTGTGCGCGGCGAGCGGGTCTCGCCGCCCTCGGTCCGGTCACCGCTCGCATTTCGGCGCAATGTGCCCGTGACCAGCCGCCGGACCACAGGATCTACTGCAGGGGGGTTGTCCAGACATGGGCCCGCACCTAGCCTCGCTCCGAGTGCAAGCGCTTTCTGCTCGCGTTGATCGTCGTACGTCCGAGGAGCGCCGTATGCCCCCACGCCCCCACCGCCGCTCGGTCGCCGTCGTCGGCACCGGCGGCATCGTCAGCAGCAGCCATCTGCCCGCGCTCAGAGCACATGCCGACCGGGCGGAACTGGTCGCCGCCGTCGATGTGGACCGCGGCCGGCTGGAGGCTTTTCGCGAGCGGGCGGGCGGCGAGGTCGCCGGGTACACCTCGATGGCCGAGATGCTGGAGGCCGTACGGCCCGACCTGGTGCTCATCGGCACACCGCCGTCCCTGCACCGGGAGCAGACGATCGCGGCGCTGAAGACGGGCGCCTGGGTGCTGTGCGAGAAGCCGCTGTGCCTCTCGCTCGCCGAGTACGACGAGATCGCGGCGGCCGAGGAGTCGTCCGGGGCCTACGCCTCGGTGGTCTTCCAGCACCGCTACGGCTCCGGCGCGGTGCACGCCCGCGAGCTGATCGCCGACGGTGAACTCGGCGCCCCGCTCGTCGCGCACTGCCAGACCACCTGGCACCGTGACGCCGCTTACTACGCCGTACCGTGGCGGGGCCGCTGGGCCTCCGAGGGCGGCGGCCCGACCATGGGCCACGGCATCCACCAGTACGACCTGCTGCTGCATCTGCTCGGCCCGTGGGCCGAGGTGCGGGCCATGGCGGCGCGCCTGGTGCACGACACCGAGAGCGAGGACGTCTCGACGGCACTGGTCCGTTTCCGCAACGGCGCCCTCGCGACCGTCGTCAACAGCGTCCTCTCGCCCGACGAGGTGAGCCGCATCCGCGTCGACTGCGCCGACGGCACGATCGAACTCACCCATCTCTACGGACACCGCAACGACGACTGGGTCTACACCCCCGCCCCGCACGTCGCCCCCGAACGCGCCACCGCCTGGCGCACCCCCGCCGCGGACGTCCCCAGCTCGCACGCCGCCCAGCTCGGCGCCCTCCTCGACGCTCACGACAACGACGTACGGCCGCCGGGCAGCGGCCCCGACGCCCGCGCCACCCTCGAATTCGCCGCCGCCCTCTACAAAGCGGCGTTCACCGGACTGCCCGTGCACGCGGGCGAGATCGCACCGGGCGACCCCTTCCACCAGGCCATGCACGGCGACCACCCCCACTGGGCCCCCAAGGAGCGCGCATGAGCATCCACGTCCAGCACGCCCACGGCGACCACATCGCGGTCGCGGCGCCGGACGGCACCGAGATCCTCCGCTACGTCTACCGACCCGACCCCGACGCCTTCGAGTCGCGCAAGCCCTACGCCCACCCCCTGCGCACCCTCGGTGGGCGCACCGTGACCGGCTACCGCCCCAGCGACCACCGCTGGCACAAGGGCCTGCAGATGACGGCCAGTCACCTGTCCGGGCAGAACTTCTGGGGCGGCAACTGCTATGTCCACGGCGAGGGTTATCAGCGGCTGCCCGAGCGGGTCGGCTCGATGCGGCACGACGGCTTCCCCGAGTTCACCGTCGAGGACGACCGGCTCGCCTTCACCGAGGCCCTGACCTGGGTGGAGAACGGCGGCGCCGAGTGGGCGCGCGAGGTGCGCCAGATCACCGTCCACTCGGTCGACGAGGAGGCCGGCGCCTGGGCCCTGGACTGGTCGATCGAACTCACCAACGTCCGTGACGCACCACTGGTGTTCGGCTCGCCCACCACGCACGGCCGGGAGATGGCCGGCTACACCGGACTGCAGTGGCGCGGCGCCCGCGACTTCACCGGCGGCACCGCCTTCGGCGCCGACACCGACGGGGGAGCGGGCGCGGACGCGGGCAAACTGATGGGCACGCAAGGTCCCTGGCTGGCCTTCACCACCGAGCACGACGACGTCGACGCGCACTCCACGCTCGTCTTCGCGCACGCGCCCGAGAACCTCGACGCGGCGGCCGCGATCCACGAGTCGCACTGGTTCGTGCGCTCCGAGCCGATCCCCACGGTCGCGTTCTCCTGGGCGTTCTTCGAGGAGTTCGAGCTGCTGCCCGGGGCGTCCTTCGGCTACCGCTACCGGGTCGTCGTCGCCGACGGAGCCTGGGACCGCGACCGCGTCGCCGACCACCTGGAGGGCCTGCCGTGGTGAGCGAACCCGAACTGCCCCACCCGCTGCCCGGCGCGGTCGGCCTGTCCCACCTCAGCGCCTACGACTGGGAGGCCGCCGACGGTGTGTGCGGCGGCAGCCCGCATCTGCATCTGGTGTGCACGGAGGCGTACGTCGTCACGGGCGGCCGCGGGGCGGTGCAGACACTCAGCCCCGACGGCTACCGGGACATCCCGCTGCGGCCCGGCTCGGTCGCCTGGTTCACCCCGGGCACCGTGCACCGCATGGTGCAGGGCGGCGATCTGCGCATCACCGTGCTGATGCAGAACAGCGGACTGCCCGAGGCCGGGGACGCCGTCTTCACCTTCCCGCCCGAGGTGCTCGCCGATCCCGAGAGGTACGCGGCCGCCGCAACGCTGCCGCCCGGTACGGGAGTCGACACGGAGAAGGCCGCACGCCGGCGCCGGGATCTCGCCATGGAGGGCTATCTCGTCCTGCGCGAGGCGCTGGCGGCGGGGGACAGCGGACCGTACCTGGAGTTCCAGCGGACGGCGGCCCGGCTGGTGCGCGACAAGGTGCCGCACTGGCGGGAGTTGTGGCGGGCGGGCGCCCTGGCCACCGCCGAACGCACCGGCGCACAGCTCGACGCACTGGAAGCGGGCGAACCGGCCTATCTCACCGAGGCGACCGCACACGAGAGCGCACCCACAAGGCTCGGCGGTTACGGCATGTGCGGTCGCCGCGACGAGTACGCGCTGCCCGGCACGACACTGCCGTACGAGGTCAAGTAAGCGCAAACGCAGGGTTATTGAGGGAGCGTCAGCAGAGCGATCGAACAACGATTAGAGGAAGAGGTGACCTCGGCATGCCCGGGCACAGGACAAAGGGGTTCTGCGCATCGGCCGCGGCACTGGCGCTCTGCGCGGTGCTGGCCGGATGCGGGGGATCCGGGGACGCGACCGGCGGCGGCAAGATCGTGCTGCGCTACACCTGGTGGGGCAACCCCGACCGCGCGGCACGCACCGAGCAGGCCGTCGCCCTGTTCGAGAAACAGCACCCCGGTGTACGGGTGCAGACGTCGTTCTCCGGATACGACGCCTACAAGCAGAAGCTCGCCATCCAGGCCACCGGCGGCGACGCACCCGACGTGATGCAGCTCGACTACCGCCAGATCGACCAGTACGCCTCCGGGCACGTCCTGCTCGACCTCGGCAAGGTCAAGAGCGCCCTGCGCACCGGCGAGATCGACGCGGGCCTGCTCGCCACCGGCCGGGTGGACGGCACCCTGTACGCCGTCCCCCAGGGCCGCGGCACCGAGACCCTCGTCTACGACGTCGCGACCTGGAAGGCGTCCGGGGTGCCCCTGCCCAAACGGGGCTGGACCTGGAGCGAGTGGGCGGACGCCATGCGCGCCCTGGCGAGGAGGACCGGCAAACCCGGAGCCACCGACCCCGGCCAGAGCGAGGACGCCTTCGAGGTGTGGCTGCGCGGCCGGGGCAAGTCCCTCTACACCAAGAGCGGCTCCCTCGGCTTCACCGCCTCCGACCTCACCCGCTGGTGGGCCTTCGCGGACCGGCTGCGCCGGGAGGGCACGGTCTCCAAGGCCGAGCAGACCACACAGCTCGACGGCACCGTCGAGAACACCCCGCTCGGCCGCGGCACGGCGTCCTCCGACTTCAACTGGGACGCCCCGGCCAGCGGTTACCTCGCCATCGTCAAGGGCGGGGTCGCGCTGGCGCCGATGCCGTCGGGCGCGGACGGCACACCCGGTCAGTACTACAAGCCGTCGATGTTCCTCGGCGTGGCCGCCGACACCTCCCACCCGAAGGAATCCGCCGAACTCGTCGACTTCCTCCTCAACGACCCGCAGGCGGCGAAGATCCTCGGCGCCACCCGCGGCATCCCCGTCAACGAGACCATCCGCAAGCAGACCGCCTCGCAGCTCAAGGACTTCGACAAGACAGTCGCCGACTACCAGGCGTCGCTGGAAGGCACCCTCAAGGACCCGCCGCAGGCCCCGCCCTCCGGCGACAACGCCCTGCAGACCACCTTCGCGCGCGACTACGACCAGGTGTCGTACGAGCGCATGTCGCCGCGTGAGGCGGCCGAGAACTATGTCACCGAGGCCAAGGCGGAGCTGAGGTCATGACCACCACCGACATCCCCGCGCCCACCGCACGCCCGCCCCGGACCGCCACCCTCCCCAAACGCCGCCCCAAGCGCGAACGTGAGGGCGCCGCCTGGGTGTTCCTCTCACCCTGGGTGCTCGGCGCGATCGTCCTGACACTGCTGCCGATGGCCGTCTCGCTGTATCTGTCCTTCACCGACTACGACCTGTTCAACGCGCCCCACTGGGTGGGACTGCGCAACTACACGCAGATGTTCACCGAGGACCCGCGCTACTGGCGGTCGGTCACCACGACCCTGACGTACGTCGTCATCGCCGTACCCCTGCAACTCGCGCTCGCCCTCGGTGTCGCGCTCGCCCTGAAGAACATGAGGCGCGGCAAGGGCTTCTACCGCTCCGCCTTCTACGCGCCCTCCCTGCTCGGCGCCTCCATGTCCATCGCCCTGGTCTGGCGTGCGATCTTCAACGACGGCGGCACGGTGGACAACCTCCTCGGCACCGGCGGCTGGATCAACAAGCCAGGCTGGTCGCTGCTGGCCGTGGCACTGCTGACGGTATGGCAGTTCGGCGCGCCGATGGTCATCTTCCTGGCCGGACTGCAGCAGATCCCGGCGGAGCTGTACGAGGCGGCGGCCGTGGACGGGGCGGGGAAATGGCGGCAGTTCGTGTCCGTCACCGTGCCGATGCTGTCCCCGGTGCTGTTCTTCAACCTGGTCCTGCAGACCATCCAGGCGTTCCAGGTGTTCACGCCCGCCTTCGCGGTCAGCGGCGGCAAGGGCGGCCCCGCCGACTCGACCCTCGTCTACACCCTCTACCTCTACGACCGCGGCTTCGTCGCCTCCCACATGGGCTACGCCTCCGCCATGGCCTGGGTGCTGCTGATCGTGATCGGCGTCGTCACCGCGGTGCTGTTCCGCACCTCACGCGCCTGGGTCTTCTACGCCTCCGAGGGGGAGCGATGACAGCCACAGCCACAGCCTCAACCGCCGTGCCCCGCAAGCCGGTTCGCCGGGGGCGCCTGGCCGTCCACCTCGGCTGCCTGGTCGCGCTGCTGGTGATGCTCTACCCGCTGGCGTGGCTGCTCGCCACCTCCCTCAAGCCGGCCGACGAGGTCATCGCGAGCCTCGACCTGCTGCCCGGGCACCTGGAATGGTCCAACTACAAGACGGCCCTGGACGGCGTGAACGACGTGTCCATCTGGCGGCTGCTCGGCAACTCGCTGCTGATCGCGGGCGGTGCGGTCGTCGGCAACGTGATCAGCTGCTCGCTCGCCGCCTACGCCTTCGCCCGGCTCCGATTCCGGCTGCGCGGGCCGCTGTTCGCGTTCATGATCGCCACCATCATGCTGCCGCACCACGCGGTGCTGATCCCGCAGTACATCATCTTCAACAAGCTCGGCCTGGTGAACACCTACTGGCCGCTGATCCTGCCCAAGTTCCTTGCCACGGAGGCGTTCTTCGTGTTCCTGATCGTGCAGTTCATGCGCGGGCTGCCGAGGGAGCTGGAGGAGGCGGCGCGGATCGACGGGTGCGGGCCGTTCCGTAGCTTCTTCCAGGTGATCCTGCCGTTGACCCGTCCCGCGCTGATCACCACGGCGATCTTCACCTTCATCTGGACCTGGAACGACTTCTTCACCCAGCTGATCTACCTCTTCGACCCGGACAAGTTCACGCTGACGCTCGCCCTGCGGTCGTTCGTGGACGCCTCCAGCCAGTCGGCGTTCGGCCCGATGTTCGCGATGTCGGTGATCGCGCTGCTGCCGATCGTGCTGTTCTTCCTCGCCTTCCAGCGGTTCCTGGTGGAGGGCATGGCCAGCTCCGGACTGAAGGGGTGAGCGCGGTGAGCCGAGCGCAGACCAGGGAGCCGGGCGAGGTCTTCGGCCCCCGTATGACGCTGTTCGCCGACATGCTCAGCGTCGGCCTCGCCACCGCCGCCGCGTGTCTGCCGCTGCTGACCGCACCGGCCGCGCTGTCGACGGCCTGCGCGGTGCTGCGCGGCGTCCGGGAGGACCAACCCGCCACCGCGGGACGCTACTTCGCCCTGCTGCGACGGCGGCTGCGGGTGGGCGACCTGGTGGCGGGACTCGTCGCCCTGGCGGGCGCGCTGCTGCTCGCCGCCGACCTGGCCCTTGCGGGCGCCGGACTGCCGGGAGCGCCCGTCTTCGCCGCGACGGCCGCCGCGATCGGCGCCTGCGCCACCGTGATCGCCCTGCGGGCGTGCGCCCGCCCCGAGTCCCTCACGGACTGGCCGGCGGCCCTGCGCGAGGCCGCCCGGGACGCGGCACGGGACCTGGGCGGCAGCGCCTTGGTCCTCCTCGCGGTCGCGACGGCCGCCGTGTGCGCCTGGATGCTCGTTCCGCTCGCCTTCCTGGCACCCGGCCCGCTCGCACTGGCGCTCACGGCGGTCGACATACGGTCCGCCCGGCCCGCCGCGGCCTACGGCGAGCCTCAGCGCGGCTCTCCCGCGTAGGTGCCGAAGTACCACCGGTTGCCCTCCGGGTCCCGGGCCGCGAAGTCCCGGGAGCCGTACTCGGTGACATGCAGATCGGTGCTGATCTCCGCGCCTGCCTCCTTGGCGCGGGCGTGCACGGCGTCCGGGTCGGCGGTGACGACGTAGGCGCTGAAAGAACCGGGCGGCGTCGGCCCGTCCAGGGCCTCCGCCTCCTCACGCACGGAACCCAGCATGACCCCACCCCCCTCGGGCCAGCTCAACTGCGCATGATCGACCCGATCCCCCTCGCCGTAGACCACGGTCTCCTCGAAGCCGAAGACGTCGACGAGGAAACGGATCAGGGCGCGGGCGTCGCGGGCGCGGAAGGTGGGCCAGATTTGGGGGGCGGGGGGCTGCTTGGTGGTGTCGGGTTTGTCGGGTGCGTCAGGTGTGTTGGGTGTGTTGGGTGTGTCGGTCATGGTGATGCGCCTTCGTGTTGCGGGTGGCTGCCCGGCTCGGCCGGTTGACCTGACCAGGTTCGCGCGGGTGGGTGGCGGCCGGATTGGATGTTTCGGAACTCCAGCGGCTGCCGGCTGCCGGCTGCTCGGTGTGCAGGCGGTCAGGGCCGATGATTTGCGGGTGAGGCGCGACTGGTCTGC
>NZ_JAFJSY010000002.1 GCF_019857225.1 Streptomyces plumbidurans | reverse complement strand
CTGGAGCTGATGATCGACAGCCCGGCGGTGGAGTGGGGCGTCACCATCGACCGCGTCGAGATCAAGGACGTGTCGCTGCCCGAGACCATGAAGCGCTCCATGGCCCGCCAGGCCGAGGCCGACCGGGACCGCCGGGCCCGCATCATCAACGCGGACGCCGAGTTCCAGGCTTCGAAGAAGCTCGCCGAGGCCGCCCAGCAGATGGCGGACACCCCCGCCGCGCTCCAACTGCGGCTGCTGCAGACGGTGACGGCGGTCGCCGCCGAGAAGAACTCCACTCTCGTCCTGCCCTTCCCGGTGGAGCTGCTGCGCTTCCTGGAGAAGGCGCAGGAGCGTCCACAGGACGGCCGGCTCCCCGGCCCTCCGCAGGACGACCGGCGCCCCGGGCCGACGCAGGGCCCCGGGCAGGACGGTCGTCAGCTGGAGCAGTGACGCGAGCCGGGGCGCGTCGTTCGGAGCAGGTAGCGGCGGCACAGGAGCGGGGCTAGCGTTCCGTGCATGCAGCGCAGGCTCGTGATCGTCGCCGTCGCGGCGGCAGTGGGGCTCGCCTCCGGGTGCGGGGACGACGGCGGTGACTCGTCCGCCCCCGCGTTCGGCGCCTCGAAGCGGCTCACCGTGTCCAGCACGGCGTTCGCCGACGGTGCCGCCATCCCGCGCCGCTACACCTGCGACGGCGAGGACATCTCGCCCCCGCTGTCCTTCTCCGGGGTGCCGTCCGGCACGAAGAGCCTCGCGGTCCTGGTCGAGGATCCCGACGCCCCGCGCGGCCCCTTCACGCACTGGGTGGTGTTCGACGTGGCCCCGTCGCAGACGCGCTGGCCGGCGGGGCAGGTGCCGCGGGCCGCCGTCCAGGGGCGCAACGGTTTCACCAAGAACGGCTACTCGGGCCCCTGCCCGCCCCAGGGCAAGCCGCACCACTACGTCTTCTCCGGCTACGCCGTCGACCGCACCCTCCGCCTGCCCTCCGGCGCCTCGGCCGACGACCTGAAGCAGGCGCTGAAGGGCCATGCCCTCGCCTACGGGTCGCTGACCGGACGCTACGGCCGCTGACCACCGCCGACGAAGGGGAAGAACCCGTGCCCGACCAAGGCAAGACCCCTCTCCGCAAGCTGCTGCGCGTGCCCGCCGGGGGCGTCGACCTGTCGGCGTACGACGCCGGGGGGAAACCCGGCGGCCCGAAGCGCAAGAAGGCGGGGCTGGCCGCCACCGCCGACCTGGGCAAGGAGCTCGCCGGGCTCCAGGACCGGCTGTGGGCGTCGAGCACCGCCGGTGATCCGCGACGGGTGCTGCTGGTGCTGCAGGGCATGGACACCAGCGGCAAGGGCGGCACCGTCAAGCACGTCATCGGCATGCTCCACCCGTACGGCACCCACACCAAGGCGTTCAAGGCGCCCACGGCCGAGGAACGGGAGCACCACTTCCTGTGGCGCGTCGAGAAGGAGGTCCCCGCGGCGGGCGAGATCGGCACCTTCGACCGCTCCCACTACGAGGACGTCCTCGCCGCCCGGGTCCGCGAACTCGCCCCGCCCGAGGAGATCGAGCGCCGCTACGACGAGATCAACCGCTTCGAGCAGCGCCTGGCGGACGACCGGGTCACCGTCGTCAAGTGCTTCCTGCACATCTCCTACGAGGAGCAGCGCCGGCGTCTGCTGCGCCGCCTCGACCGCGCCGACAAGCAGTGGAAGTTCAGCCCCGACGACATCGACGACCGCGCGCTGTGGCCCGCGTACCAGAAGGCGTACGAGATCGTCCTGAACCGGTGCAACACCCCGCACGCCCCCTGGTACCTCATCCCGGCCGACCGCAAGTGGTACCGGAACTGGGCGGTGGGCCGGTTGCTCCTGGAGCATCTGCGGGCCCTGGATCCGCAGTACCCGAAGCCGGGCTACGACGTGGAGGAGTGCCGGCGGCGGCTGCTCGGCGGGTGAGCGTGCCGGTCCGCTGATTGACCGTTTTGCACCGTTATGTTCATGCGGTGATCATTCAAGTACGCCACATGACCGCCCTGTGTGCCCTCGCCTGTGCGGCGGGCGCCGCGCTCACCGCCTGCGGCGCACCCGACGCGCCTCCCGCCGCCCGCCCGGCACCCTCCGCCACCTCCGCCGCCCCGTCCCGGCCGCCCACGCTCGCGCCCGGCCCCTCCGGGCTCGCCCGCGTCTTCGAGCACGGCCCGCGCACCCAGGGCAAGACCGTCGCGCTCACCTTCGACGCCGACATGACCGCCGACGAGGGGCCGCGGGCCGAGGCCGGCGAGCACTTCGACAATCCGCAGCTGATCGCCACGCTGCGGCGGCTCAAGGTACCGGCGACCCTGTTCATGACCGGGCGATGGGCCGACGAGTATCCGCAGGAGGCACGCTCCATCGGCCGCGACCCCCTCTTCGAGGTGGCCAACCACTCCTACAGCCACTACGCCTTCACCGGCAGCTGCTACGGCCTGCCGACCTTCTCCGTGGACCGGCTGCGCGCGGACGTGGAGCGGGCGTACACCGCCCTGCGCAAGGCCGGAGTGCCGAACGCGATGCCGTACTTCCGCTTCCCGGGCGGGTGTTACGACCGCAAGGCGCTCAAGGCACTGGCCCCGACCGGAGCCACCGCCGTGCAGTGGGACGTGGTCAGCGGGGACGCGTTCGCGACGGACGCCGACGCGGTGGCCCAGCAGGTGCTGGACGGGGTGCGGCCGGGCTCCGTCGTCGTCATGCACTGCACCCGCAGCGCGGCACCGGTCACCGAGCAGGCCGTTCGCACGATCGTGCCCGAACTGCGCGCGAAGGGCTTCCGGTTCGTGAAGGTGTCCCAGCTGATCGGCGCCACGAGCGGACACCGCTGACCGGCTTACCCTGAAAACATGACCGACGACAGCGACGACGCCTACTGCCTGGTCGACGCCACCAGCCCCCCCAAGGCCGACGGCCCGCCGTACGCGGAATGCGTCCAGTGCCGCAAGCCGACCGAGTACCCGGAGACGTACAAGGGCATCACCCTGTGCCCGGTCTGCGAATGGCAGGAGGCCCAGCGGACGGCCTGCTCGGGTTGATCGGCTACTCAAGCCGACCGCCGCGACGACAGCACGCAGGCCACCGCGCCCGCCATCGCCGCCAGCCCAGCCGCCGCGGCCAACGGCAGCAGAGGCAGCGGGACTTCGCCCGATCGTGAGCCCGTGACCAGACCGCTCACCGCTGCCTGCGCCGGGGAACCCGTTGCCACTGCTGACAGTAGGGCCGCGAGGAGCATGGTGGGGACTGCGCGGCCGGGGGAGTGCAGGAGCGGCCAGTTGGTGAGGGCGCCGACGGCTGTGCCCAGGAGGGCGCAGGCCAGGGTGGCCAGTAGGCCGGCCGCGGTCGCCGGGAGCAGGGGTACGCGTGTGTGGTGGTCCGTGGTCTCCGGGTCGCTGATGAGCGTCACGAGGAGGGTTGCGGCCGTGCCGAGTGACGTCGTGGCGAGGAGCGCCACCAGCAGCCGGGTCAGGTGCGTTCGGCCGGGGCCGGACGCGGCCGCCACGCATGCGCGGGCCGCGGGCGGCTCGACGGTCACGCAGATCCGCACCAGCCAGGCGGCGACGGGCAGCAGGGCCGCCGCCGCGTACCCCAGCGAGTCGAGCACCGGCTGCCCGCCCTGGACGCCGATGCCGAGGAACGCCGCGTACAGGATGACCGGCGGCAGCCAGCGCTGCGAGCGCAGAAGGAGGGCGGCCTGGTAGCGCAGCAGGGCGCTCATCGGTGGTTGTCCTTGCCGAGGGGGTGCACGCCTGCCACGTGCCACGGCGGGCGGGCCGTCAGCAGGGCGCGCAGCACGACGTCCGAGTGGGACGCGGGGACGGTGAGGCGGTGGCATCCCGGCGCGGTCTCCTCGGCCGAGACGAGCGCGCCCAGTGCGTCGGCGGGCGGCTGCGCGCCCTGCGGGCCGTGCGCCTCGACCACGACCCGCGGGCCGTCGTCCGGTGCGGAGGGCTCGCGCGTACGGCTCTCCAGCGCGCCGTCGCGCACGGTGTACGTGGTGCACGGCGCCCCCGACAGGCGCCGCGGATCGTGGTCCACGAACACCACGGCCCCGCCCCCGGCGGTGCGCTCGGCCACGGCTCGTTCGAGCTCCGCGCGGGCCGCCGTGTCCAGGCCCGTCCATGCCTCGTCGAGAACGAGCAGCTCCGGCTCGGCGAGCAGCGCCTGCGCCACGGCGACCTTCTGGCTGCTGCCCTTCGAGAGGCGCGCCATCGGGGTGCGGGCATGGGCGGCCGCGCCGAAGCGCTCCAGCCACTCGTCGGCGGCGCGGGCCGCGGCGGTCCGGGACAGCCCGTGGACGGCGCCGAGGTGGGTGAGGTAGCCGTGCGCGGTGAAGGGAAGGGCCGACGGGAAGCGTTCGGGGACGTAGGCGGTTCGGGGGCGGCCGGTGACACGGCCCTCGGTGGGGGCGTCGATGCCGGCGAGCAGCCGTAGCAGGGTGGACTTGCCGGTGCCGTTCGCGCCCTCGACGCGGGTCAGCGTGCCCGGCGCCAGGGCGAGATGGACCCCGCGCAGGACCCAGGGGCCGCGCAGGCCGTAGCGGCGGCCGACGCCGTCCAGCCGGAGATCGCGTCGCATGCGGGCATCC
The DNA here is from genome assembly GCF_019857225.1 of Streptomyces plumbidurans. Classification (GTDB taxonomy): domain Bacteria; phylum Actinomycetota; class Actinomycetes; order Streptomycetales; family Streptomycetaceae; genus Streptomyces; species Streptomyces plumbidurans. The sequence goes on along the minus strand of NZ_JAFJSY010000002.1, from coordinate 313,977 downwards.
TCGCAAAGAGGCACCGCAACGCGCCCCTTTAGGGTTGGCCGGTGTGAGCCAAGATGTGACGTCCTCCGCCGACAGCCCCTTCCGGTCCGAGCCCAGCGAGCGCGACCAGGCACCCCAGTTCGTGCTCCCCCTCGTCGTACGCATCGAGAAGACGGCGCCGCCCGCGCGTACCGACGCGCTGGAGACCGCCGCCCGTGCCGTGCTGACACTGCTCAGCGACGAGCGGTCCCTGGGGGACGGCGAGTGGGCCGAGGCGGTGCGGGACTGGCAGGACGCCCGGATCCGCAAGGTGGTGCGGCGGGCCCGCGGCGCGGAGTGGCGGCGGGCCGAGGCGCTGCCCGGCATCACGGTGCACGGGAGGACGGCCGAGGTGCGGGTGTTCCCGCCGGTTCCGCTCGACGGATGGCCCAAGGACCTGGTCAAGCTGCAGGTGTCCGGAACCGATCTCGACGACCCGGAGCCACCGGCGGGCGCGGATGCAGCGCTGCCCGTCCTGTGGCTCAACCCCGGCCTCGACATGTCGGCGGGCAAGGCGATGGCGCAGGCGGGCCATGCCGCCCAACTGGCCTGGTGGGAGCTGTCGGACGAGCAGCGCACGGCCTGGCGCGAGAACGGCTTCGCCCTCGCCGTACGCACTGCCGACCCGGCCCGCTGGGACGAACTGACCTCCGGCGCGCTGCCGTTGGTGCGCGACGCGGGCTTCACCGAGATCGCCCCCGGCTCGTGCACAGTGGTGGCCGATCACCCGGCGCTGCGCTGAACGCAGCAGCAGGGCACCCCGGAGTGCGTCGCCAACCTCAAATCTTGCTCTGAAGGTGCGCGGCGCGGGATTCGGCTCCCGGCGGCGGGGCCATACCTCCGTCACGTCGACGCCGACGTATCGAAGGAGACGTATCGCCGAGGACGATCACGGGGTCGCCGGATCGAACGCAGCCGGACTTCGGGACACGGCCGAGGAGGGGGACACACCATGGAGCGACTGGGAACGGGCATCGGTTGGCGGCCGGAGATCGCGGAGGCCGTGGAGCGCATGCCGGGCATCGACTGGGTCGAGGCCGTGTCCGAGAACGTGTGCCCGGGACACCTCCCCGAGTCGCTGCTGCGGCTGCGCGCCCGCGGCGTCACCGTCGTCCCGCACGGCGTCTCCCTGGGCCTCGGCGGCGCGGACCGGCCGGACGCCGGGCGGCTCGCGGCGCTCGCCGAGCGGGCCGAGGTGCTGGGGTCGCCGCTGGTCACCGAGCACATCGCGTTCGTACGGGCGGGCGGCGCGCTGACCGCCTCCCCGCTCCTGGAGGCCGGGCATCTGCTGCCCGTGCCACGCACCCGGGACGCCCTCGACGTGCTGTGCGAGAACGTCCGCATCGCACAGGACGCCCTGCCGGTGCCGCTCGCCGTGGAGAACATCGCCGCGCTGATCGCCTGGCCGGGCGAGGAGATGACGGAGGGGCAGTTCCTGTACGAGCTCGCCGACCGGACGGGCGTACGGCTCCTGATCGACGTCGCCAATCTGCACACCAACCACGTCAACCGCGGCGAGGACCCGGCCAAGGCGCTCGCCGAGCTGCCTTTGGAGGCCATCGCGTACGTCCATGTCGCGGGCGGTTTCGAGCGCGACGGCGTCTGGCACGACAGCCACGCCCACCCGGTGCCGCGGCCGGTCCTGGACATCCTGACCGACCTCGCCTCGCGCGTCGCACCGCCGGGCGTGCTGCTGGAGAGGGACGAGAACTTCCCCGAACCGGCGGAGCTGGAGGGCGAGTTGGCGGCGATCCGCACCGCCGTGGAGGAAGGTGCGGCCCAGCGGGCCGAGGCCGCGGCAGTCGTCGACGGCGGCACCCGTACGGCCTCCTCCGCGTCCACCGACGCCGCCCGTCAGCGGCTCGCGCTCGCCCAGGCCGCCCTGCTGTCCGCGCTCGTCGCCCGGACGCCCGTGCCGGAGGGGTTCGACCGGGTGCGGCTGGGGGTGCAGGCGCGGGCGCTCGCCTCGAAGCGGGCGGACGTGGTGGCCAAGGTCGCGCCCGAACTGCCTCAGATCCTGGGCGAGGCGTACCGGCCCGGCTTCCTCGCGTACGCCCACGGGCACCCGATGACGGGCGGCTACCGCCGGGACGCGTTGGACTTCGCCGCGCATCTGCTGCTCGACGGGCACCTCACGGAGGGTGCCGTCCGGCGGGAGCTCAAGGCGTGGTGGCTGGAGCGGTCGGGTCCGGTGCCGCGGTCGCAGCGGCCCGCGGTGCGTGCGGCGAGGGCGGCCCGGCGGGTCCTGCCGCACCGCTGAGGGGACCGGAAGGGCGGTCGAACCCCGCAGTAATATTCGGTGCCGTACAGGAGGCACCATGCGACCGCGACCACCTCTCCAGGGACGAGGCATCCTCAGCGGCACCGGCATCATCGTCATCGGCCTGCTGGCCACGCTGATGGCGCTGATCTTTCCGATCTGGTCGTACGCGGACCGTTCGGGGACCGGCGTCAGCACGCTGAACGCCGGGAGCGTGCCGACGCGGTACGGCCCGCTGTCCGCGCTCGACCGGGACTTCGTCAGGAAGGTGCGGCTGGCCGGGCTGTGGGAACTGCCCGCCGGGCAGGAGGCCGAGCGGAAGGGCACCACGCAGGCCGTCCGTACGGCGGGGCAGCACCTCGCCGTGGGGCACACCTTCCTGGACCAGCGGGTGCGCGACGTCGCCGGCAAGCTCGGGCTCCAGCTGCCCAACGAGCCCGACGCCCAGCAGCGGCAGTGGCTCGCGACCCTGAACGCCGCCCACGGGACGGCCTACGACCGCGACTTCGTCAACATCGCGCGGCTGTCGCACGGCAAGGTGTTCTCGCTGGTGGCCGAGGTCCGTGCCGCCACCCGCAACTCGCTGGTGCGTTCGCTCGCGGACGACGCGAACACCACCGTGCTCGACCACATCAAGGTCCTTGAGGCCACGGGAGACGTCGACTGGAACGCGCTGGCCCAGGACATGGCCATGGCGAGCACACCCCCGCCGGCCGGCTCCCCCGCCCCGCCCGGTCCGACCGCGGACCCGAGCCCGGCGACCCCGCTCTCGGAGTCCCCGCCCCCGACCTATCCCCTGCCGCCCGCCGCCACCAGCCCGCCGCCGCGGTAGCCGCAATCCCGCCCCGCACCAACCCCGTATCAAACGGAACGTCACATACAGACAACGCTCCGTCCCGGATCGTGAACAGGGCATGGCGTTCGACCGGGCATCTGGCATAGAAACGCGGCATGTTCTGGGTCCTTCTCCTGCTGCTGGCCTGGGCCACCGCCGGCATCGCCTGCACGCGGCTGTGCCTGGCCGCCGTACGCGCCGCGGACGGCGACGCACCCGCCCGGCACCGTGAGCTGACCCTCTACGAGGCCGCGTTCCTGTCCGGCGGGCCGCGTCGGGTCGCCGATCTGACCATGGTCTCCATGGCCCGTCAGCGTCGGCTGCTGCTCGCCCACACCGGCTGGGCGACGGTGGTCGACCCGCGCGGCCGGGACGAGATGGAGCGCTCCGTCATCGGGGCCATCGGGCCGGAGGGGCAGAGCCGTATCGCCCCGGTGCGGGACGCCACCGCCTGCGCCGACGCCGTCTCCGGTCTGGCCGACCGGCTGGTGGACGCCGGTCTGGCGGTGCCCGCCGGCGCCCGGACCACGGTGGCCGCCGCGGTGCGCCAGGTGCAGCTCGCCTCGGCGGCGGTGCTCGCGCTGGGCGCGGTCGCGCTGCTGGTGCCCGCCCGGCCGGACATGCCGCGCGGCCTGGTCGCCCTGTGGTTCGCGCTCCCGCTCGCGCTGACGCTGAGCTGCCTGGCCATCGCCCGGGTCGAGGTCCACCCGTACTCGCGCTGGGCCTCACCGGCCGGGCAGCGGCTGCTCGGCGCCCTCACCCGGCGCACGGCGGGCGGTGACGACCGTACGTATCTCACCTCCGTCGCCGTACGGGGCGTGCGCGCGATCGGCGAGCCCGACCTGCGCGCGGCCCTGTCGCATCGCGGCCAGCCGTGGCGCGAACCGCACATCGGGGGCGCATAGGGGGCATTGGGGCCGAACCGCCGGGTCGGTGCTTGCCTTCTCCATACACCGAACGAAACATCCCTTTTGTCGCTGCCATGCCTCGAAGGGATACGCCATGAGAGCTGCCGCCCTCCACTCGGCCGCCGGGACCCTGCTCCTGACGGCCCTGACCCTGGCCCCGGCCGGCAGCGCACCGGCGGCACCAGTTGCCTTCGACGGGGCCGAGCAGCAGGGCACGGCGGTGGCCGCCGCGCGGGCCGGGGCCGCCGGCATCGCCTTCGGCAAGTGCGCCGACGTCAAGGAGATGCCGGGGGCGATGCGGTGCGGCACGGTGTCCGTCCCGCTGGACTACGCACACCCCGGCGGCAAGCAGATCAAGCTGACCGTGACCAGGGTCGCCGCCACGCACAAGGACCCGCACAACAGCAAGCGCCGGGTGCGCCGCCAGGGCGCCCTGGTCTACAACCCCGGCGGGCCGGGCGGCGACGGCCGCTACTTCCCGCTCGTCGGCCTGCTCCCGGAGTGGAAGCGCATCGCGGCGGCCTACGACCTGGTCGGCTACTCCCCGCGCGGAGTCGGCCGGTCCGCGCCCCTGTCCTGCGAGGACCCGGGGCATTTCTTCAAGGCGCCCGCACAGGCGCCCACGCACCCCTCCCAGTCGTACAAGAAGGCGCGCGTCGCCCAGGCGAAGGCCTACGCGCAGGGCTGCGCCAAGCGGTCGGGCAGCGGGCTGAAGTACTTCAACTCCCTCAACAACGCGCGTGACCTGGACGTCATCAGGGCAGCGCTGGGCGAGCCGAAACTGACGTTCATGGGGGCGTCGTACGGCACCTACTTCGGGGCGCTCTACGCGACCCTGTTCCCCTCGCACGTACGGCGGATGGTGTTCGACTCGGCGGTGGACCCGGCGCCCGAGCAGATCTGGTACCGCAACAACCTGGAGCAGTCGGCGGCGTTCGAGAGCCGCTGGACGGACTTCCGCAAGTGGATCGCCAAGCACAACGACGTGTACGGGCTGGGCCGGACGGTGGCCGCGGTCCAGCACAGCTACGCCAAGGCGAGCGCCCGGCTCGCGGCGGAGCCCGCGGGCGGCAAGGTGGGCCCCGCGGAGCTGCAGGCCGCGTTCCTGTCGGCCGGGTACTACGACGACTACTGGCCGACGCGTGCCCAGGCGCTGTCGGCGTATCTGAAGGGCGATCCGAAGCCGCTGATCGAACAGGCGGGGCCGGCGACGGAGGCGGCTGCCGAGGCGGAGAACTCCAACGCGGTGTACACCGCCGTCGAGTGCAACGACGCGCCCTGGCCGACGGACTTCACGGTCTGGGACCGGGACAACACCCGGCTCTCGCGGGTGGCGCCGTTCGAGACCTGGGACAACGTGTGGATGAACCTGCCGTGCGCCTACTGGCCGACGTCCCGTCAGCAGCCGCTGGATGTGCGGACCGGGCCCGGTGAGCTGCCGCCGACGCTGATCCTTGCCGCCGAGCGGGACGCGGCGACGCCGTACGAGGGCGCCCAGGAGATGCACCGGCGGCTGTCCGGCTCGGTGCTGGTGACCGAGCGGGACGCGGGCACGCACGGGATCGCCGGCGGCCCGAACAAGTGCGTCAACGGCTACCTCGACGCCTACCTGCTGGAGGGCCGCACACCCGACGAGCAGGCGTCCTGCGCCCCGCACGCGGAGCCCAAGCCGAAGCCGCAGGACGACCGCGCCCGGCAGACCCCGCTGAAGGAGCCCCTGAAGGGCAGCACCGCCCACCACTGACGAACAACCCCCACCGCCCCGGCCGCCCCCTCGACAACCACCACGGGCCTCCGACCACGGCGGCCCGTGCCGCATTCCCAGGGACCCCCCACCAAGCACGGCCACCACCCGAACGAGCCCCTCGCCCAGCTCACCCATCGACCTACCGCCGCGCCCCCGGAGGGGACGGACCTCCGGCCGCACGCAGAGCACCGCCGGTCGGACGAGCCCCGCGACCAGCCCGCCCACCGACCTACCCCGCGCCGCCCCAGAGGGGACGGACCTCCAGCCATTCGCAGCACCGCCGGTCACACCCCTCGACCGGTGCCCGGTGCCACACCTCCCGGCGAACAACCCACCGGCCCCCAGGCCACGCGCAAAGCACCGCCGGTCGGACGAGCCCCTAGACCAGTCCCCCGCCGACCTACCGCTGCGCCGCCCGACCCGGAGTGAACCCCGGCCGCACGCAGAGCACCGCCGGTCGGACGAGCCCCTAGACCAGTCCCCCGCCGACCTACCGCTGCGCCGCCCGACCCGGAGTGAACCCCGGCCGCACGCAGAGCACCGCCGGTCGGACGAGCCCCTAGACCAGTCCCCCGCCGACCTACCGCTGCGCCGCCCGACCCGGAGTGAACCCCGGCCGCACGCAGAGCACCGCCGGTCGGACGGGCCCTCGACCAGCCCGCCCACCGGCCTACCGCCGCGCGGCCCTCCCCCGGAGGGAACCCCGGCCACGCGTAAAGCACCGCCGGGTCAGGCCCATCCCTCGACCAGCTCGGCCACCGACTTGCGGCGCCCGGTGCCGTACCTTCCGGAGGACAACCCCCGGCCCCCCGGCCACGCGCAAACGCACCGCCGGTCGGACGAGCCCCTAGTCCAGTCCCCCGACGACCTTCCGCTGCGCCGCCCGGCCCGGAGTGACCCCCGGCCGCACGCAGAGCACCGCCGGTCGGACCCGCCCCTCGACCAGCTCGGCCACCGACTTGCGGCGCCCGGTGCCGTACCTTCCGGAGGACAACCCCCGGCCCCCCGGCCACGCGCAAACGCACCGCCGGTCGGACGAGCCCCTAGACCAGCTCCCCCACCGACCTACCGCCGCGCCGCCCCCCGGAGGGAACCCCCGACCGCCCGCAAAGCACCGCCGGTCAGACCCACCCCTCGACCAGCTCGGCCACCGACTTGCGGCGCCCGGTGCCGTACCTTCCGGAGGACAACCCCCGGCCCCCCGGCCACGCGCAAACGCACCGCCGGTCGGACGAGCCCCTAGACCAGCTCCCCCACCGACCTACCGCCGCGCCGCCCCCCGGAGGGAACCCCCGACCGCCCGCAAAGCACCGCCGGTCAGACCCACCCCTCGACCAGCTCGGCCACCGACTTGCGGCGCCCCGTGTAGAACGGGATCTCCGTGCGGACGTGCCTGCGGGCCTCGGAGGCGCGGAGGTGGCGCATGAGGTCGACGATGCGGTGGAGTTCGTCGGCCTCGAAGGCGAGGATCCACTCGTAGTCGCCGAGGGAGAACGAGGCGACCGTGTTGGCGCGCACGTCCGGGAAGCCGCGGGCCATCTTGCCGTGGTCCGCGAGCATGCGGCGGCGGTCCTCGTCGGGCAGCAGGTACCACTCGTAGGAGCGCACGAAGGGGTACACGCTGATGTAGTTGCGCGGCGTCTCGTCGGCGAGGAACGCGGGGATGTGCGCGCGGTTGAACTCGGCGGGGCGGTGCAGCGCCATGTTCGACCAGACGGGCTCCAGGGCGCGGCCCAGCTTCGTGCGGCGGAAGAGGTTGTACGCCTCCTGCAGCTGCTCGCTGGTCTCCGCGTGCCACCAGATCATGAGGTCGGCGTCGGCGCGCAGACCGGACAGGTCGTACGTACCGCGGATCGTCACGTCCTTGGCGGCGAGCTGGTCGAACAGCTCCTGGACCTCGTCGGCGTAGCCGGTGCGGTCCTCGGGGAGCGCGTCCTTCAGCTTGAAGACGGACCACAGGGTGTAGCGGATGACCTCGTTGAGGTCCTTGGCCAGCTTGCCCTTGTTGGGGATCCTCGCGGCCTCGGTGGTGGGAACGTCGTCACTCATGCCCTTATTCTCCCGCTCCGCCGTGCAGACTCTGCACCGGGTCGGCGGTGAGCTCCTGCACACCGCTCAGGTCGCCGTGGATCTGGTCCACCGCGGCGTACGCGCTCGCGATGCACGCCGGGATGCCGACACCGTCGTACTGCGCGCCGCACACGGCCAGGCCCGGCAGCTTGGCGACGTGCTCGCGGATGCGGGCCACGCGCGCGTGGTGGCCGACGGGGTACTGGGGCAGGCCGTCGGTCCAGCGGGTGACGCGGGTCTCGACCGGGGCCGCGTCAAGGCCGGTGGCCTCGCGCAGGTCGCGGCGGGAGACCTCCACCAGGTCCGCGTCCTCGCGGCCGAGGATCTCCGTCTCGCCGTAGCGCCCGACCGAGGTGCGCAGGACGAGCAGGTCGGGGTTGTCGTCGGCGATCCAGCCCCACTTGCGGGAGGCGAAGGTCGACGCCTTGATGGTGCGCCCGTCCACCGGCGGCACCAGGAAGCCGCTGCCCTCGGGCAGGTCCGCGTCCGCGCGGCGGTAGGCGAGCGTGATCAGCGCCATGGAGGCGTACTCCACGGCGGCCAACTCGGACGCGGCGGCCGGGGCCTCGGCGCGCAGCAGTGCGGCGGCGGCCGGGGCGGGTACGGCGACGATCACGGCGTCCGCGTGCAGTACGCGGTCGCCAGCGACGACGCGCCAGCCGCCCTCCGCCCGGCGCAGCTCGCTGACCGGCGCCCCGGTGAGGATCTCGCCGCCCCGCGCCCGCACCGACTCGGCCACCGCGAGCGGCAGGCTGCCCACGCCGCCCTCGATGCCCATGAACACCGGTCCGGTCTGCTGGGCGGCGGCCGCGCGGGCCTGGATCTCGCGGACCGCCTGGGTGATCGAGTCGTGTGTCCGCGCGGCCTGGTAGAGCTGCGGGACCGCGGAACGCATCGAGATGCGGTACGCGTCGCCCGCGTAGACACCGCCGAGCAGCGGGTCCACCAGGCGGTCGACCACCTCTCGGCCGAGCCGTGCCGCCACGTACTCCCCGACCGCCATGTCGTCGCCGACCTCCGTGCGGGGCAGGTCGGCGTCGCGCTCGATGCGGGCGAGGCCCTCGTCGGACAGGACGCCGGCCAGGGCGGTGGCGGTGCCGGGGACGCCCATGACGTGGCCCTTGGGCATGGGGCGCAGGGCGCCGCGGGTCCAGATCGAGGCCGTCGCGGTGGCCGGCGGCTGGAGGTGGTCGCCGAGGCCCGTCTCGCGCGCGAGGGCCACCGCTTCGGGCCTGCGGGCCAGCATGGACTCGGCGCCGAGGTCCACGCGCGTGCCCGCGATCTCGCCCGGCAGCAGCTTGCCGCCGACCCGCTCCGAGGCCTCCAGGACTGTCACCCGTGCCCCGTGCCGCAGCAGCCGGTGGGCGGCGGCCAGCCCGGCGATTCCGGCTCCGATGACGACGACCTGCTCCGTACGGGATTCCACTTCGCGCATGTCCCCAGCCTCTCAGACGCCACTGACAGACCGTCCGCTGCCCGCCGCCCGCGGCCCGGTGCTCCGGCCCGGCGCCCCGGCCCGGTGTCCTGCGCGAGTCCCGACCGTGACCGCATCGGGACCGTCCGGGTCCAACGTCCCGGCCCCGCCCGGCGTCGAAGGAGCGTCAGTCGTCACAACCCCGGGGGTTCAGCACATGCGCTCACCACATCCCGTACGACCCGTCCCGGCCCTGGCCGCGCTCCTGCTCGCCGCGGCGCTCGCGCTGACCGGGTGCAGCGCGGCGGGCGATTCCGGCTCCGGCGGGAGCGCCGCCGACGGCAAGGCCGCCGCGAAGAGCGACGCGCAGGGGTCGGCCCCCGGCGGCGACAAGGGCGCGAGCGGCGCCAGGGCGAGCCGGGCACCGCGGCTCACCAGCAGCATCATCCGCACCGCTTCCCTGACCGTCCAGGTCAAGGACGTGCCCAAGGCCCTCGACGAGGCCCGCACCACCACCGAGACAGCGGGCGGCTACGTCGGCAACGAGACCACCACCCGCGACGGGAAGGGCCGTGAACGCACCCGTGTCGTGCTGCGGGTGCCGGTCGACAAGTACGACGAGGTCCTCGCCGATCTGCAGGGTGCGGGCAAGCTGCTGGACCGGACCGCGAAGGCCGAGGACGTAACCGACCAGGTCGTCGACGTGGAGAGCCGCGTCAAGTCGCAGCGGGCGAGCGTGGCCCGGGTGCGCGAGCTGATGGACCAGGCCACCCGGCTCAGCGATGTCGTCGAGCTGGAGGGCGAGTTGAGCACGCGGGAAGCCGACCTGGAGTCGCTGCTCGCGCAGCAGGCTTCGCTCAAGGACCGCACGAGCCTCGCCACGATCACGCTCTCCCTGTCCGAGACGCCGGTGAAGGCGGCCGCCGAGGACGACGACACCGGGTTCCTGGACGCGCTGGCGGGCGGCTGGGGCGCGTTCGTGACGATGCTGCGCTGGCTCGCGGTGGCGCTCGGCGCGGTGCTGCCCTTCGCGGCGGTGGCGGCCCTGATCGTGCTGGGCTGGCTGCGGCTGGTGCGTCCCCGGCTGCCGCGCCGCCCGGACCGCGCACCCGCGACGAGCGCGCTCGGCCCGCTGCCGTCGGCCCCTCGCACGCCGGGCGGCGGCCCGCGTCCGGGAGGTGAGCACGACTGAAATGCCCTGCCCCCGTAGCGTGTTCACATGAACATGAGCGCTGGGCGGGAACGACTGGTCGTGATCGGCGGCGACGCCGCGGGAATGTCCGCGGCGTCCCAGGCCCGCCGGACGAAGGGCCCCGACGAACTGGAGATCGTCGCCTTCGAGCGCGGCCACTTCACCTCCTACTCGGCCTGCGGCATCCCGTACTGGGTGGGCGGCGACGTCGGGGAGCGGGACGAGCTGATCGCCCGTACGCCCGAGGAGCACCGCGCGCGGGGCATCGATCTGCGCATGCGGACGGAGGTCACTCGGATCGACGTGGCGGGCGGACGGGTACGCGCGCGTGACGTGGATTCCGGCGCCGAGTCCTGGACGTCGTACGACAAACTCGTGATCGCGACCGGCGCCCGCCCGATCCGCCCGGACATGCCGGGCGCCGACGCCGCCGGTGTGCACGGTGTGCAGACGCTGGACGACGGCCAGGCGCTGATCGACTCGCTCACGCGCGCGCGTGGCCGCCGCGCGGTGGTCGTCGGGGCGGGCTACATCGGCGTGGAGATGGCCGAGGCACTCATCAACCGCGGCTACGAGGTGACCGTCGTCAACCGCGGCCGCGAGCCGATGTCCACGCTCGACGCGGACATGGGCCGCCTGGTGCGCGAGGCGATGGAGGGCATGGGCATCACCATGGTCAACGACGCCGAGGTGACGAAGCTGCTCACCGGCGAGGACGGCCGGGTGCGGGCGGTGGCCACGCAGGACGCCGAGTACCCCGCGGACGTGGTGGTCCTGGGCATCGGCGTGCGCCCGGAGACGACGCTCGCCCGCGCGGCCGGGCTCCCCCTGGGCGCCCACGGCGGCCTGCTGACCGACCTGGCCATGCGGGTGCGCGGGCACGAGAACATCTGGGCCGGCGGCGACTGCGTCGAGGTCCTCGACCTGGTCTCGGGCCAGGAGCGCCACATCGCCCTGGGCACCCACGCCAACAAGCACGGCCAGGTCATCGGTACCAACGCCGGCGGCGGCTACGCCACCTTCCCCGGCGTCGTCGGCACCGCCGTCTCCAAGGTCTGCGACCTGGAGATCGCCCGTACGGGCCTGCGCGAGAAGGACGCCCGCAGGGCCGGGCTGCAGTTCGAGGCGGTGACGATCGAGTCGACGAGCCGGGCGGGCTACTACCCGGACTCCTCCCCCATGACGGTCAAGATGCTCGCCGAACGCCGCACGGGTCGCCTCCTCGGCGTCCAGATCGTCGGCCGCGAGGGCGCCGGCAAACGCGTCGACATCGCCGCGGTCGCCCTCACGGCCCGGATGACGGTCGACCAGATGACCGCCCTGGACCTCGGCTACGCCCCACCGTTCAGCCCGGTCTGGGACCCGGTACTGGTAGCAGCCCGCAAGGCATCAAGAGCGGTACAGCAAGGTTTTTAGGGGCGCGGGGAACTGCGCGAGCAACCACAACGAACCGGCACCCGGCAACGCACCCCCAAAACCCACCCCCTACGCCGACCCGTTGATCCGCTCGATCGCCTGCCGCGCCTGCTCCGCCGGAGGCCGAGGCGGCAACGACGACACAGACCCCGACGACGCGGAAGGAGCAGCCGTCACCGCAGCGGGCTGCTCCCCCGCAGGCTTCGCATGCGAAGCACTCCGCACCGACCGCAACCGGTGGCTCACCGCCTCGTCGAGCGTCACCGGACGCTGCATCTGCGCGGCCAGCCGCCCCGCCTCCTGGCCGAGCCGGGCGACGTCCTCCCACGGCAGCTTCACCACGAGCGAGATCTCCGCCTCACCGTCGGGTGTGGCGTGCATCGCAGGAGTAACTCGGTCGTTCATCGCCTGTTCCTCACGTCGTCCCCGCGACCCGCCTTCCCCGTGCCGCGGGCGGTTGAGGAGACATACGCACGCGCGCGTGCCGTTGTTCACCGTTCACCCGGCGTGTTCGGTGGCACTATTTCCGTCCATCGCGGGCACTCATCCCTTGTGGTCATTCCCGTCCATGACGTGAACCCGGTGCGGCGCACCCCCTGGGTGACGTACGCGCTGATCGCCGCGAACTTCGTGGTCTTCCTGTTCATGCCCGGCCTCGCCGGCTCCGTGGCGGGGGACAGCACGCTGGCGCAGACGTGCCATCTGCAGGCGTTCCTGGACCATTACGCGGCCGTACCGCAGGAGTTGATCCACCACCAGATGCCGCGGCTCGTACCCACGGGCGACGTCGGCGTGGGCGCGCACGGCGCGGGCTGCGTGGTGGCGCCGCCGGACTACGACAAGTCCCCCGCGCTGTCCGTCTTCACGGCGATGTTCCTGCACGGCGGCTGGCTGCACCTGCTCGGCAACATGCTCTTCCTGCTGATCTTCGGCAACAACGTCGAGGACCGCATGGGGCACGTCAGGTACGCGCTGTTCTACGTCGTCTGCGGCTACGCGGCGGGCTACGGCTTCGCGCTTTTCAACCCCGACTCCGCCGACCCCCTGATCGGCGCGTCCGGGGCGATCGCCGGTGTCCTGGGCGCCTATCTGGTGCTGTATCCGAAGGCCAGGGTCTGGATCCTGGTGCCGTTCCTGCTCTTCCTGCCGCTGCGGCTGCCGGCCTGGCTGGTGCTGAGCTTCTGGTTCGTGCTCCAGGCCGTGTACTCCTCCGGCGAGGGCGTCTCCTCGGCGGGCACGGTGGCGTACGCCGCACACGTCGTCGGCTTCCTGGTCGGCATGCTCCTCGCCTGGCCCCTCAAGGCGGGCACGCCCCCACCGCCGGAACCGCGCGGCCTGCTGTTCGGCAGGAACGCACGGCCCCGGCACACGTGGTGAGTCAGCGCGCGCTCTGCTCGTGCACGTACTCCGCGAGCCGTGTCAGCGCGTCCGGGTCGGTGGACGGCATGACGCCGTGGCCGAGGTTGAAGACATGGCCTTCGAGGTCGGCGGCGGAGTCGAGGACCTCGCGAGCCTTGGCCTCGACGGCCTCCTTGGGGGCGAACAGGACGGTCGGGTCGAAGTTGCCCTGCAGCGCCTTGCCGGGGCCGACCCGGCGGGCGGCCTCGTCGAGCGGGACGCGCCAGTCGACGCCGACGACGTCCGCGCCGGCCTCGCCCATGAGGCCGAGCAGCTCGCCGGTGCCGACGCCGAAGTGGATGCGCGGGACGCCGTATCCGGCGACGGCCTCGAAGACCTTGGCGGAGGCGGGCAGCACCGAGCGACGGTAGTCGGCCGGGGCGAGAGCGCCGGCCCAGGAGTCGAAGAGCTGCACGGCCGAGGCGCCCGCCTCGATCTGCACCTTGAGGAACGCGATCGTGATGTCCGAGAGCCGGTCGAGCAGGTCGGCCCACAGCTCCGGATCGCCGTACATCATCGCCTTGGCGTTCTCGTACGTGCGCGACGGACCGCCCTCGATCAGGTAACTCGCGAGGGTGAACGGCGCACCGGCGAAACCGATGAGCGGGGTGGCGCCGAGTTCGCTGGTGAGCCGGCCGATCGCCTCGGTGACGTAGGAGACGTCCTCGGGGGTGAGGTCCCTGAGCCGGGCCAGGTCGGCGCGGGTGCGGATCGGGTTCTCGACGACCGGGCCGACACCGGGCTTGATGTCGAGGTCGATGCCGACGGCCTTGAGCGGGACGACGATGTCGCTGAAGAAGATCGCCGCGTCCACCCCGTGCCTGCGGACCGGCTGGAGGGTGATCTCGGCGATCAGTTCGGGCCGTCGCAGGGCCTCGAGCATCGGGACGCCCTCGCGGACCTTGCGGTACTCGGGCAGTGAGCGCCCGGCCTGACGCATGAACCACACCGGCGTGTACGGCACGGGCTCGCGCCTGCACGCCTTCAGGAATGCCGAGTCGTACGTGGCGGCCGACGGTGTCCGGGTCTGGTTCGCGGGGCTCTGGTTCGCACTCACGCGGGCAAGTCTCGCACGGCGCCGCAGCGCCGAAGTGCCCGGTCCACGGGGCGCGATCCGGACATGCGGCCGCCGCACGGGTGTCCCTCCCTGCGCGAGGGCGCCGTTCCCCTTAATCTTCCCCGCATGGCTGCGGCTCAGGGACGACTGTCGGACGGCGCTGACGGAATGGACGACACCACGGAGGGGGACCGGGATGCGGGCGGTACGGCTCCGTTGCCCTTCAGGGCTGCCGTCGACGCGCTCAGATCCGCGCGGCTGCGGCCGCAGATCGAGGTCGAGGCGACGCCCGCGCCGAAGCGGCTCGCCGCGTTCGCGTACGCGCTGGAGGCCGCGGTCGTCGACGGCGACCAGGATCTGGCCGACGGCCGGCTGGTGCTGCTGCACGAACCGTCCGGACACGACGCCTGGCGCGGCACCTTCCGGCTGGTGACGCTGGTGCGCGCGGAGCTGGAGCCGGAGATGGCCGCCGACCCGCTGCTGCCCGATGTGTGCTGGGCCTGGCTGACCGGCGCGCTGCAGGCCCGCGGTCTGTCCTACGGCGAACCCAGCGGCACCGTCACCCGTGCGAGCTCGCACTACTTCGGCGGGCTCGCGGAGCGCCCGGCCGCCTCGCAGATCGAGATCCGGGCGTCCTGGACGCCTCGCGAGGGGCTGGGCGGTGTGCCCGACGCGGCGGCCCATCTGACCGCCTGGTGCGATCTGCTGGCCCAGGTCGCGGGACTGCCGCCGGCCGGCCCCGGCGACGCGTCGATCGTGACACTGCCGCAGCGAAGGGATCCGCAGGCGCGTTGACGTTCGTCTTGAGTGACGGTCGCTTCGGTGACCGTCACTTTGTCGACTCGGCCACTTTCAATCATGAAGAGGGCCTCGAACGAACCGATCCGTTCAGCAGATGATCGATCGCTTGTCCGAATTGCACGTATTGTTACTCACTAAATCGTGATCTTTCCCTAAAGGACTCCGGGTTCGGTGCCGAAGACGACTGTGACCTTGAAAGCCGTCCCGCACCCCAGGAGGCCTGGTGTCCGTTCTCCTCGAGCAGCCCGCAAGCCTGGTCGCCTACCGCCCGAACAAGCCGACCGCCATGGTGGTCGTGGCCGACCCGCGCGTCCGCTCCACCGTCACCCGCCATCTGTGGGCCCTCGGTGTGCGCGACGTGATCGAGGCCTCGTCCATCGCGGAGGCCCGTCCCCGCATCGGCAACCCCCGCGACATCTGTGTCGCCGACGTCCATCTGCCCGACGGCTCCGGCCTGACGATCCTCTCCGAGACCCGCGCCGCGGGCTGGCCCAACGGCCTCGCGCTGTCCGCCGCCGATGACATCGGCGCCGTGCGCAACGCCCTCGCGGGCGGGGTCAAGGGCTACGTCGTCACCGGCACCCGCACCAACATCGGGCTCCCCACCCGGCCCGGTGCCGCCCCCATCGGCGCCGCCGCCGCCCGTATGCACCGCCGCCCCCCGGGTGCCCCGAGCCACCCGGGTGGCTACCGCGAACTGTCCGGCCGCGAGGTCGAGGTGCTGCGGCTGGTCGCGGAGGGCCAGTCGAACAAGGCCATCGGCGTCTCGATGGGGCTGTCCGCGCTGACCGTCAAGAGCCACCTCGCCCGTATCGCCCGCAAGCTCGGCACCGGTGACCGCGCCGGAATGGTCGCCGTGGCCCTGCGGACCGGCATCATCCACTGACCCGTACGCCCTTCCCCCCGCCTCTCCCCCGCATCTCTCCGCCACACCTTCTCCCCTTACGCCTTCCTCATTCACGGACGTGAACGGAATCGGCCGCTGATCCTTTCGCCCGTGTCCCACCTGTCGTGAACCGGATGTTTCACCGACCTGACTGGTTTACGACCCCCAGGCGCCCGTCGACGGAACGTTACGTCGGCGGGCGCTGTCCATACACAGATACTCTTGACAGGTGACCGACGCCCAAGAGACCGCAGCAGACACCTCACTGCGAACCACCGGAGGCGCCCCTCCGGAAGACGGCGGAACATCTGTTACGGGGGCGCCGAACGCAGAGCCGATCCCTTTGCTGGAGCCGCGCGAGGGGATTCCACCCGTCATCGCCGACGCGGCCGCACTGGCCGACGTGATCGCCGCCTTCGCGGGCGGCAGCGGCCCCGTGGCCGTGGATGCCGAACGCGCGTCCGGCTACCGCTACGGCCAGCGCGCCTATCTCGTGCAGCTGCGCCGCGAGGGTGCGGGGACCGCGCTGATCGACCCCGTGGCCTGTCCCGATCTGTCGGGTCTCGGCCGGGTGCTCTCCGACGTCGAGTGGGATCTGCATGCCGCCACTCAGGATCTGCCGTGTCTGCGCGAGATAGGCATGGTGCCGACGCGGCTGTTCGACACCGAGCTGGCCGGCCGTCTCGCCGGGTTCCCCCGGGTGGGCCTCGGCGCCATGGTCGAGAACGTCCTCGGCTTCGTACTGGAAAAGGGCCACTCCGCCGTCGACTGGTCGACCCGTCCGCTGCCCGAGCCGTGGCTGCGGTACGCGGCGCTGGACGTCGAGCTCCTTGTCGACCTGCGCGACGCGCTGGAGAAGGAGCTGGACCGGCAGGGCAAGCTGGAGTGGGCCCACCAGGAGTTCGACGCGATCGCCTCGGCCCCGCCGCCGGAGCCGCGCAAGGACCCCTGGCGGCGTACGTCCGGAATGCACAAGGTGCGCCGGCGCCGGCAGCTCGCCGTGGTGCGGGAGCTGTGGCAGACGCGGGACCGGATCGCCCAGCGGCGGGACGTGTCGCCGGGCAAGGTGCTCGGCGACGCCGCCATCGTGGAGGCGGCCCTCGCCCTGCCGGCCGATGCGCAGGCGCTCTCCGCGCTGAACGGCTTCGGGAACCGGATGGGACGGCGCCAGCTGGAGCAGTGGCAGGCCGCGGTGGACCGCGCCAGGGCCCTGACGGAGACGCAGTTGCCCGCTCCGGGGCAGCCGGTGACGGGGCCCCCGCCGCCGCGGGCCTGGGCGGACAAGGACCCGGCGGCGGCCGCGCGGCTGTCGGCGGCCCGGGCAGCCGTGACTGCGCTGGCCGAGCAGCTGAACATGCCCCAGGAGAACCTGATCACCCCGGACACGGTGCGGCGGGTGTGCTGGGAGCCGCCGAAGGACGTCGATCCCGAGACGGTCGGCGCGGCGCTGTCCGGATACGGGGCGCGGCCCTGGCAGGTGGAGCAGGTCACGCCTGTTCTGGTGGCCGCGTTGTCCGCGTAGCCCTTGAACCTGCCGTCCCTGAAGCGGAACGGAGACGTCGAGATCACGCCAAGATCTGCGAGGCGGCGAATGTGACCTTCGCCGCTCACGCCGACAGGACTGGGCAGTCACGTTACTCATAAGTAGCATGGCCATGAGCAAGCGCTCAGCGTCCCGCACCCTGGAGGAGAGCCATCGTGCCTCGTACCGTCAGGGACGTCGTCTTCGTCGACGGCGTCCGTACCCCGTTCGGCAAGGCGGGCCCGAAGGGCATCTACCACGAGACCCGTGCCGACGACCTCGTCGTGAAGGCCATCCGGGAGCTGCTGCGCCGCAACCCCGGTCTCGACCCCAAGCAGATCGACGAGGTCGCCATCGCCGCGACCACGCAGATCGGCGACCAGGGCCTCACGCTCGGCCGCACGGCCGGCATCCTCGCGGGCCTGCCGCAGTCGGTGCCCGGCTACTCGATCGACCGCATGTGCGCCGGCGCGCTCACGGCCGTCACCACCACCGCGGGCTCCATCGCCTTCGGCGCCTACGACGCCGTCATCGCCGGTGGTGTCGAGCACATGGGCCGCCACCCGATGGGCGAGGGCGTGGACCCCAACCCGCGCTTCGTGAGCGAGAAGCTGGTCGACGAGTCCGCCCTGTTCATGGGCATGACCGCGGAGAACCTGCACGACCGCTACCCGCACATCACCAAGGAGCGCGCGGACGAGTACGCGGTGCGCTCGCAGGAGAAGGCCGCCAAGGCGTACGCCAACGGCAAGATCCAGCAGGACCTGGTGCCGATCTCGGTGCGCCGCACCAGCCCCGAGGCCGGTGAGACGGGCTGGGGCCTGGTCACCGCCGACGAGCCGATGCGCCCAGGCACCACGCTGGAGAACCTCGCCGGCCTCAAGACGCCGTTCCGTGTGCACGGCCGGGTCACCGCGGGCAACGCGGCCGGTCTGAACGACGGCGCCACCGCCTCGATCATCGCCTCCGAGGACTTCGCCCGCGAGCACAACCTGCCCGTGAAGATGCGCCTGGTCTCGTACGCCTTCGCGGGCGTCGAGCCGGAGGTCATGGGCTACGGCCCGATCCCGGCCACCGAGAAGGCCCTCGCCAAGGCGGGCCTCGACATCTCCGAGATCGGCCTGTTCGAGATCAACGAGGCCTTCGCCGTCCAGGTCCTGGCCCTGCTGGACCACTACGGCATCGCCGACGACGACCCGCGCGTCAACCAGTACGGCGGCGCGATCGCCTTCGGTCACCCGCTGGCCTCCTCCGGTGTCCGTCTGATGACGCAGCTGGCCCGCCAGTTCGAGGAGCAGCCGGAGGTCCGCTACGGCATCACCACCATGTGTGTCGGCTTCGGCATGGGCGCCACGGTGATCTGGGAGAACCCGAACCACAAGGACGCCGGAGGCAACAAGTGAGCACCACCGAACTCCTGAAGGGCGCGGCCGAGCTGTTCCCCGACGAGGTCGTGACCTCGGCGCACGTACGCCACCTCGACCTGCCCGCCGGCGCCGGGCGCTTCGCGCTCATCACGCTGGACAACGGCTTCGACCACACCAAGCCGACCACCTTCGGCCCGGCCTCGCTGGCGAACCTCAACACCGCCGTCGACCAGGTCGAGAAGGAGGCCGCGGCCGGCGAGATCGTCGGTGTCGGCATCACCGGCAAGCCGTTCATCTTCGCCGTCGGCGCCGACCTCAAGGGCGTCGAGCTGCTGAAGGAGCACAAGGACGCGCTGGCCATCGGCAAGGGCGGCCACGAGGTCTTCAAGCGCCTCGCGGGCCTCGCGGTGCCGACCTTCGCGTACTACAACGGCGCGGCGATGGGCGGTGGCGTCGAGGTCGGTCTGCACTGCCAGTACCGCACCGTCTCCAAGGCGCTGCCCGCCTTCTCGCTCCCCGAGGTCTTCCTCGGCCTGGTGCCCGGCTGGGGCGGCTGCACGATCCTGCCGAACCTGATCGGCGCCGAGAAGGCCGTCTCGGTGATCATCGAGAACAGCCTGAACCAGAACAAGCAGCTCAAGGGCAAGCAGGTCTTCGACCTCGGGATCGCCGACGCGCTCTTCGAGGGCGCCGACTTCCTGGAGCAGTCGCTGATCTGGACCGCCCAGGTGCTCAACGGCGACATCAAGGTCGAGCGCCCGGTGATCGACCGCGGCGAGGCCTGGGACCAGGCCGTCGCCAAGGGCCGCTTCATCGCGGACGGCAAGGTGCACGGCGCCGCTCCGGCCGCCTACCGCGCCCTCGACATCATCGCCGCCGCCAAGAACGGCGACCTGCAGCAGGGCTTCGACGCCGAGGACCAGGCGCTCGCCGACCTGATCACGGGCGGTGAACTGCGCGCCGGCATCTACGCGTTCAACCTGGTGCAGAAGCGCGGCAAGCGCCCGGCCGGCGCCCCGGACAAGAACCTGGCGCGCCCGGTCACCAAGGTCGGCGTGGTCGGCGCGGGCCTGATGGCCAGCCAGTTGGCCCTGCTCTTCCTGCGCCGCCTGGAGGTCCCGGTCGTCCTCACGGACATCGACCAGGAGCGCGTCGACAAGGGTGTGGGCTACGTCCACGGCGAGATCGACAAGCTGCTCGGCAAGGGCCGTATCAACCAGGACAAGGCCAACCGCCTCAAGGCGCTGGTGACCGGTGTGCTGGACAAGGCCGAGGGCTTCTCGGACGCGGACTTCGTCATCGAGGCCGTCTTCGAGGAGATCGGCGTCAAGCAGCAGGTGTTCGCGGAGGTCGAGGCGGTCGCCCCGGCGCACGCGATCCTCGCCACGAACACCTCCTCGCTGTCCGTCTCGGAGATGGCGTCGAAGCTGAAGAACCCCGAGCGGGTCGTGGGCTTCCACTTCTTCAACCCGGTCGCGATCCTGCCGCTGCTGGAGATCGTCCGCGGCGAGCAGACCGACGACGCCTCGCTGGCCACGGCCTTCGCCGTCGCCAAGAAGCTGAAGAAGACCGCGGTTCTCACCAAGGACGCCCCGGCGTTCGTCGTGAACCGCATCCTGACCCGCTTCATGGGCGAGATCCAGAACGTCATCGACGAGGGCACCCCGGTCGAGGTCGCCGAGAAGGCGATCGAGCCGCTCGGCCTGCCGATGTCGCCGCTGGTCCTGCTCGAACTGGTCGGCCCCGCGATCGGCCTGCACGTCTCGGAGACCCTCAACCGGGCCTTCCCGGACCGCTTCAAGGTCTCCCCGAACCTCGCCGCCGTCGTCAAGGCGGGCAAGCGCGGCTTCTACGTCTACGACTCCGGCAAGCCGGAGCTGGACCCGGAGGTCGCCGCGCTGCTGAAGCAGGGCGACACCGTGCTGACCGAGGAGCAGGTCCGCGACCGTGTCCTGGACGCGGTGGCGCAGGAGATCGGGCTCATGCTCGACGAGGGCGTCGTCGCCGAGGCCCAGGACATCGACCTGTGCCTCATCACGGGCGCCGGCTGGCCCTTCCACCTGGGCGGCATCACGCCGTACCTGGACCGCGAGGGTGTCTCCGAGCGCGTGAACGGCAAGAAGTTCCTGGAGCCGGGCGTGGCGTCGGTTCCGGCGTAACATCGCGACACGGCTGAAGAGGGCCTCCGCCGGCGGGCGGAGGCCCTCGCTGTGTGTACGGCGCCTGTCCCGCTACGACCGCCAGGGCCCGAGGGGGCTGCCCGCCGTCGGGGACAGCTGGCGGCGGGTGTGCAGCCGGCCGTCCGTGCCGATGACCGCGACGACGAGCGCGCCCGTGGCGTCGTGGGCCATCGCCGGGGCCTGCGCGAACATCTCCCCGGACTCGCGCCAGTGGGTGCCCGAGACCTCCTTGTCCCGGTCGGGCAGGGAGGTGACGAGACGGCCGCGGCTGCCGCGGTGGGCCAGGAAGGCCTCGCGGGCGCCGCGTTCGGGGGCCCACAGGGCGGCGACGGCGCCGGTGCCGCCGTGACCGCCGAGACCCGCGCCGGAACCGGGCCAGCGGCCGTCGGCGTGCCGGCGGTAGGCCATGACCTGCCCGGTGCCGGCCTCACGGAAGTACAGGCAGGTGCGGCCGTCACCGGAGTCGACGGCGGTGACTCCGCCGGTGGCGGGGCGGCCGGTCCGCAAGGTGTCGTCGAGCTGGAAGGGGCCGCCCGGTGCGGTCTGGTGCCAGCGCCAGACGGTGTTCTTGCCCGGCACATACAGCTCGACGGTGCCGCGCTCGGTGGTCAGGGCGCAGCCCGCGTCCTGGACGAAGGAGCCGCCGAGGTTCTCCCACGGCAGCCAGGTGCCCTCGGCCTCCCGGCGGCGGCAGGCGATGCCCTGGTCGAAGGTGCGGACGAAGACATGGAGCCGGCCTGCCGCGTCCACCGCGGCCGACGGCACACCCACCTCGCGCTGCCGGCGGCCGTCGCCCTGCGTCCAGTCGGGGTTCTCCAGGGTCTGCCAGCCGTTGAACCCGTTGCCGCCCGGGTCCTGCACGGTGTGCACGACGTCGACGGTGACCCCGCCGCCGACGACGTTCTGGCGGCGCAGGCCGACGAGTTCGGCGGGGCCGCCGGGCAGGCCGGTGACGGCGAGCGTCGGCGCGATCCAGCCGTCGCCGAGCACGAAGGGGCCCTTCCACTCGCCGCTCGCCGGACCGGTCTCCGTCCAGAAGGCGAGCCGCCCGGCCAGCACGGCGAACGCGTTGAGCCGGCCGCCCGGCCCGAGCCGCAGCCAGTTCGTGGTCGGCGAGTAGCGGGAGGCGGCGCTCATCATGTGCGTGCTGCGCAGCGGGTTGGGCCCCAACTGGCGGTCGCCGCAGGTGTGGCATGTGCCGTGCGGGCAGCGGGCGGGCGCGTCGAGGCCGCTGTAGGTCGCCAGGTACTCGGTCTTCTCCGTGACGGCGGCCGAGTCGAGGTTGTAGCCCCAGAAGCGGTTGGCGTAGGCGCGGTAGTGCTCGACGACCGGGTTGTGGCCGCCCTCCCGGTACCGGGCGAGAGCGGCGAGCGCGAACTGGGTGGTGCTCGTGTGGTCGGCATGGTCGGAGCACACGAACTCGGCGCGTCCGCCGTCGTGTTCGGGGTCGGGGTCCATGGTGCGCACCGTGGTGGGGCGGACATGGCCGAGGAGGGCGGTCAGGGCGGCGATCAGCTGGTCGCGGCCGACGTGCTGGACCTGGCCGACGGTACAGCCGTGCACCGGCAGCGTGGGCTGGGTGCGCAGGGCGCCCTCCCACAGGTCGTGCAGCCCGGTGCGGGTGCTGCGCTCGGTGGGCGCCTGCTCGCGCAGCTGGAGGAAGTACAGGTTCACCTCGTGGTCGGCCAGGGTGAACCGCTCGGCGGCGAACCCGGGGACCAGGTCGACGGGTTCGCGCCGCCAGGGGTGGTCGCGGTCGCCGGTGGCCATACGGGCGTAGGCGGAGCGCAGCCCGCAGCCGCGCTCGGTGCTGTAGCGGGCGAAGTCCGGTGCCAGGGCGGCGCGTTGGGGGTCGTCGGTGTCGGCGTTGACGCCGTCGCCCTCGCCCGCGGTGACGATCACGGTGGTGATCCGGTCGCCGTCCTGCAGGGAGCGCACCAGGTCGGGGTTCATGAAGTACAGGTCGTCGTCCTGGTGGGCGACGATGTGCAGGACGGAGCGGGTGGGTTCGGTCATCGGCCCTCCTCGGCCGTCGGGTTGAGCGGGGTCACGGCGACCGGCGCCTTCATCGGTCCACGACGTTCATGGCCATGGCGCCGGAGGCGGAGCAGTAGGGCCGCACCCACACCGGGCGGGCCGGGTGCACCACGGCGTACTGCGAGACCTCGTCGCCGACCAGCGGGACGGACGGGTACACGTAGGCGCCCTTGACGTCGGGGAAGTCCTCCAGCAGATGGCACACGCGCACCTTGCGCCGGTCGGACGGGTCGGGCTGCAGCCACCAGTCCCAGTCCTCCCAGCGCTCCAGCCGGTGGTCGACGACCTGGCGCAGCGGTGCCTGCGCGCGGAACGTCTGGCGGCCGAGGACCTCGACTGGCACGGAGAAGGTGCGGCTGTGGCGGCCGCGGCGGCTGACGACGAACAGCGCGCCCGGCTCGATCCGGCGTGGCCCGGTCAGCACGCCCCGCACGGTGACGGCGCCGTCCGCGGACTCGACCTGGGTGCACTCGACGTGCTGCTCGCGTACGACGGTACGCAGCATCAGCCTGCCGTTGGGCTGGGCGTACGGCAGGTTCCAGCCGACCGGGCCGGTCGGGGGACGGGCGATCAGGCGGGCGCGGGCGTCGATGAGGGCGCGGGTGTCGCGGACGCCCGCCTTCATGTGCACGGGCGAGGACTTGGCGGCGCTCATCGTCACCTGCCAGCGTCCGTCGCCGAGTTCGTCGAGGGCGGAGGGGGTCAGGACGGCGGTGTAGCGGGTGCCGCCGTTGTCCAGATCCTTGCGGGAGGTGCGCAGCGGGAGGTCGGGGCGGGGCTCGCCGTCGGAGGGCCTGTGGCGCAGCACGAACCGCCGGCGGCGGCGCCCCTCCTCTGGCCCGTCGGCGGACAGCCGCAGCCAGCCCGCGTCGTCGGCGGTGATGTCCACGGTGGCGGCGCCGATGGAGACGGGCGGCACGGTGAGCTGCTCCGGTCCGGACGCGCGGGCTCCGGCCGGGGCGCGGTAGCCGCGGTGGGCTGCGGCGCGGCGGCGGGCGGCGTCCTCGAAGAGCTCCACGTAGCGGTCGGCCACGGCGGCGGGGTCGTAGCGGGTGGCGTTGCGCAGGGCGGCGGCGCCCATGGCGCGGCGCAGCGGGTCGTCGGCCATGAGGCGGCGCAGTCCCCAGGCGATGCCCTCGACCTCGCCGTTGGGCACGAGGAAGCCGTCCTCGCCGTCGCGCAGGATCTCGCGGGGGCCGACGGGGCAGTCGGTGGAGACGACGGGCAGTCCGCAGCGCATCGCCTCGACGAGCGTCATGCCGAAGGACTCGGCGCTGGAGGTGACCGCGGCGATGGATCCCTTGGCCCACTCGGACTCGATGGGCGAGAAGCCGCCCATGAGCAACGCCCGTCCGGTCAGGCCGAGTTCGGTGACGAGCGCGCGCAGCTTGCCGGCCTCGCCGCCGTCGCCGTAGATCCGCAGCTGCCAGTCGGGGAACTCGTGGGCCAGTTGACCGAAGGCGCGGATGAGGAGGTCGTAGCGCTTGATGTGGTGCATGCGGCCGGCGCTGACGACGACCTTGTGGGAGCAGTCGGAGGGGGCGACGGACGGTTCGGGCACGCTGTTGGGGATGCCGACGACGGGGATGCCGGCGATCGGCGTGTTCTCCATGAAGGAGCGGGCGTCGGCGTCGGTGACCGTGGTGATGGCGTCGAGCCGCGGGTAGACGCGGGCCATCTCGGCGCGCACCGCGGGCGGGATCGCCAGGTGCGTCATGTGTTCCTGGGCCACGCGCAGGGCGCCGTCGCGGGTGTGCGCGGCGACGAAGAGGTTCAGGCTGGGACGGGTGCCCACGACGACGTCGGCGGACGTCCTCTGCAGGTCGCGGATGATGCGTCCGTCGGTGAAGCGGCTGTACTGCGCGTAGAACTCCTCCTGGCGCGGCACCACTTCGCTCGGCTCGTCGCTGCCGGCGGCGCCCTTGTCGGCGGAGCCGGGGCGCAGGTCGACCAGGGCGCGCACGGTGATGCGCGGGGAGATCTCGAACTTGGTGGCGGTGGTGCGCCGGAACACCGAGACGATCTCCACGTCGTGGTGGACGGAGAGTGCCTCGGCGAGGTTGATGACCGTGCGGTTGGTGCCGCCGATGCCGTAGATGTTGTTGATCAGGAAGGAGATCTTCACCGGGCCTGGGGTTCTTTCTGGTCGTGACGCTCCTTCTTCTCGAAGGGGGACGGCACCGGGTAGTAGGTCCGCAGGAAGCGGCTGAGCATCGCCGTCTGGTGCTCGGTGTCATGGCCGTCGGACAGGGTGTCGTTGATGCAGAACGCCTGCCGGTCGCGGCGGGCGAGCAGGATGCCGAGCCTGCGCTGGATCTCGGGCCTGGCGAGGTCGAGGTAGGCGAAGGTGATGTTCGAGGGGACGGCCCGGCCGGTGAAGTAGGCGTAGTAGTGGTACAGCGACGACGGGATGGAGATGTCGGCCGCGCTGCGGAACCGGCTGTGCGAGGTGCGGCGGTGGTCCTCGGCGAACTCGTTCTCGATCTCCGCCAGCACGCTGCACCGCAGGGCGTAGGGGGCGTGCCGGAGCTTCTGCACGATGGCGCTGCCGAAGTGGTCCTGCAGCAGGCGGCGGTTGTTCTTGCCGGCCGCGTCGACCGGGCGGTCCACGGGGGTCAGGTCCCAACGGGGCACCTGCGAGGGGGAGAAGAAGGTGCGGGTCATGCCGTTGGAGAGGAAGAAGTCCTGCGGGGTGACGGGGCTGCCGAGGAACATGTCGTCGTTGAAGTAGAGGAAGTGCTCGCTCAGGCCCTTGATGTGGTGCAGCCGGCTCTCGATGGCGTGCGAGTTGAAGGTGGGCAGCGCGCTCGGGTCGTCGAAGATCTCCGAGTGGTCGACGACGGTGATGCGCGGGTGGTGGTCGTTGAGCCAGGCCGGGCGCTGACGGTCCGTCACCAGGTAGACGTGGCGCACCCAGGGGGCGTTCTGCTCCAACGCGCGCAGGGAGTAGCGCAGTTCGTCACGGCTGATGTAGCGGGCGGCGTTGGCGGACTCGGTGTGGTAACCGTGCTCGCCGTACGCGCCGCGCCGCCGCTGCCACGCGGGGTCGCTGCCGTCGACCCAGGTGTAGACGACGTCGATGGGGAAGCGCACGTCCTCGGGCAGCGGGTCGGCGCACGGCCGGATGGTGCGCACCGAGCGGGTGCGGCGGGTGTGCAGGGCGGCGAAGCCGGTGAGCCGGCTGACCGGGACGGTGACCCGGGGTTCGTCCAGGGCGACGTCCTCGGTGACCCGGTTGGGGCGCGGCGCGTGCAGCCGCCCGTCCTCGGGACGCCAGAACTCGATGTCGCAGCCGTGCTCCAGGCCGAGGACCAGGGAGCCGGCCGGGTCGCTCCACACCATGCCGACCCGCAGCACGCGCGCGTGCCGGGCCAGTCGGCGGCCCGCCCGCGACCCGGCCAGTACGGTGCGGCCCTGCGCCGACTCGCCCCGGCAGGCCCGCAGATGGACGGGGCTGCGTTCGGCGCACCGCTCCAGCACCTGGCCGACCCGCTCCCGGTCGGCCTCGGCGACAGCGAGGCAGGAGCGGAAGTCGGAGCTGCCGCGTACGGCGAAGTAGTCGACGCCGATCTCCTCCAGGGCGGTGACGACGAGTTCGAGGTTGGCCTCGCGCAGACCGAGCGGGGAGACGGCAGGGCGGATCAGCGCGATCCGCGCGCCGTGCCCGGCGAGGGCGGCGAGCCGCTCCCCCGCGCCGGACAGGTGCGGCCAGCGTCGCCGTGCCCGGGCGCCGCGGACGACGCGGGCCATCAGGTTCACGGTGTGCAGCCGGCGCAGCAGTTGCTTGAGCACCATGCGCAGGCGCAGCGGCACCCGGCGCGCGATGCGGCGTCTGAGGCCCGCCGGTACCAGGGTGCGGTACGCGCCTACCGCGGCGGAGGCCTCGGGGTTGCCCATGCTCACGGCTGCTTGTCCGTCTCGTCGTGTCCGTCGGTGCCCGGACCGCCCTCGAAGATGCTCGGGACGGGGAAGTATCGGTGCAGAAAGCTCGTGACGGCCTTGGTGCCGCCGCGGGCGCGGGCCTCGTCGGTGCCGAGGCCGAACAGCTGGATGTGCTGGCTGTCACGGCGGACCAGGAGCCGTTCCAAGTGGTTGGCGATGCCGGGCAGCGCGGCGTGCAGGGCCACGGTGGCCTCGCCGGAGGGGTCGGCCAGGCCCGCGGTGTGGCCGAGGTGGTGGACCACTCCGTCCAGCGGGTGTGTGCCGGGCACGACGGGCAGCCACTGCGCGTCCTCCAGCGGCAGCGGCGCGACGCCGGTGGCGGTGAGCCGGGCGAGCGTCTCGACGCGGTGCGGCTGGGGGCCGTGCGCGTAGCCGTGCGCGACGACGCGGCCGGCGGCCGAGTGGGCGGTGCGGGTCCACGGGGCGAAGGACTCCTGGGCGTTCCAGGGGCCGCGCCGTGGGCGGGTGGTGCCGTTCGGGGTGAAGTAGTCGAAGGGCCGCACCGGCCGGCCGAGCAGGGCGCCGGGGCGCAGCAGCAGGAAGTGCTCGGCCAGGTCGGGCAGTTGGTCCAGATGCCACTCGGAGCCGGGCCGGGCGCGGACGACGGTGAGCCGGTCGTCGGCGACCAGCCAGGCCGGCGGCCTCGCCTCGGCGACCACGTGGACGACGTCCACCCAGGGCGCGTACTGGTGCAGGGAGCGCAGTGCGGCCCGCAGCAGCTGCTCGCCCCAGGGGGTCGCGTGCTGCCACAGCAGGACGGCGTCGACGGGGAAGGTGATCTCCTCCAGGCGCAGGACGTCAAAGTTCTCCAGGGTGATCGTCGGCTCCAGGTCGCCGTCGATGTCGCAGTAGCCGGACAGCCGTTCCAGGCCGATCTCGACGCCGGGTGCGTCGCTGGGCACCGAGCGCTGCACACGGTTGGGCCGCGGGCCTACCAGCCGCTCGGTGGCCAGGTCGGTGTTGGTGCTCCAGAACTCGATCTCGATGCCCTGGTCGTCGCCGACCCAGAGGTTCTCGGTGGGATCGGTGCGCAGCCAGGTCAGGCGGATCACCTTGGCCCTGCCGTAGTGCTTCCACGCCTTGACATGGCTGCCGGGCAGCTCGCGGGTGTCGTTGTTCGCGGGTGAGACGCAGACGACGTAGCCCGTGTGGTCCTCCAGCAACGCGCGTAGTACGCGGCGGACGGCGCCCTTGTCCTTCTGGTCGACGGCCAGGCAGATCCGCCGGTCGTCGAGGGCGGGCACGGCGAACCAGGGGATCTCGGCGGCGTCCAGGGCCTGGGTGACCAGGTCGTGGTCGAGCCGGCGGGCCAGGTCGGTGGTGAGGCCGCTGTGCACGTGGCCGACTCTGCCGTCGGGTGCCTCGGTGCGGCGCTCGGAGCTGCCGAGTCCGGCCCTGCGCACCCGGCGCAGGGCGCGCCGGTGCAGCCGGGCCTCGCGGCGGCTCAGGGTGCGCGCGAGACCCCGTTTGACCTTGCGCCGTACGCCCACCGGGAGGGTGGTGGCGGCGGCGGAGCGTACGGGCTGGGGGACGAGGCGCTTGTAGACGTTGGCCGCGGAGCTCATGGACGTCGGGTCCGACACGTCATGAACTCCGTTTCATCTCTCGTGGGGGCTGGGTGTGGGGAAGTACGCGTTGAGGAAGCCGTCCAGCAGTTCCTGCTGTGCCTCGATGTCCTCGGGTGTCGAGAAGGCGTCGTTGAGGCAGAAGGAGTCCTGGTCCCGGCCGTCCAGCAGCCGTTGCAGCCGGTCTGCGAGGTCCGGCACCGCCAGTTGCAGGTAGGTGAAGGGCATCGATCCCGGTTGCGCACGGCCGGT
This sequence comes from Streptomyces plumbidurans, assembly GCF_019857225.1. GTDB lineage: Bacteria > Actinomycetota > Actinomycetes > Streptomycetales > Streptomycetaceae > Streptomyces > Streptomyces plumbidurans. The sequence continues at coordinate 285,110 of NZ_JAFJSY010000002.1, read as the reverse complement.
GAGGGCCGCGTAGTACAGCGCGAAGGACGAGGTGGGCGACAGGTCGGTCATCGCGCGGAAGCGGCTGGCCGCCGTGCGGGCCCAGGCCTCGGGGAAGTCCCGTTCGGCCTCCTCCATCGCGGACCGGCGCAGGGCGTAGGGGATGTGTTCCATCGGCTGGGTGATCACCCTGCCGAAACGTTTCCTCAGCAAAGCCCGGTTGTTCTTGCACGCCGCGTCGACCGGGGTGTCGGTCTCCACGACGGGGCCCTGCGGGATGCGGTTGCGCGAGGGGAAGTAGCGGGCGGTGCCGCTCGGCGTGAAGAAGGCGTGCGGGGCCACCGGGCGGCCCATGAACATGTCGTCGTTGAAGTACAGGAAGTGCTCGGCCAGGCCCTCGATGTGGTGCAGCTGCGACTCGATGGCGTGCGAGTTGAACACCGGCAGCACCGAGCGGTCGCGGAAGATCTCGCGGTGGGTGGCGATCCGCACCCCGGGCAGGTCCTCGCGCAGCCACGGCGGGACCTGGTCGTCGGTGACGATGTACACGTTGCGGATCCAGGGCGCGAACAGGTGCAACGAGCGCACCGAGTAGCGCAGTTCGTCGCGGCTGATGAAGCGCGCGTCGCTGGCCGACTCCGCGTGGTAGACCTCGCCCTTCGCCTGCGCCTTGCGCTGCTGCCAGGCCGGGTCGTTGCCGTCGACCCAGGTGTAGACCGCGTCGACGGGGAAGGTGATGTCGTCCGCGCAGTTCACCAGGAACTCGGAGCGGGTGGCGAGCGCGGGCGCCAGGTGCCGCGGGGTCCAGTCCGACACGAACCGACTGAACAGTCTGGCCGCCCCGAGGACGTTCGGGCCGTCGGCCGCGACGGCCCAGGTGGCGCGGTTGGCACGCGGCGCGACGAGGTAGCCGCCGTTGCGCAGCCAGAACTCGACCGCGCAGCCGTACTCGTGCCCGAGCAGCAGATGCCGCCCCGGGTCGGTGCGGTACCAGCTGACCTGCAGGACGCGCGCGGCGGTGACCTCGCGCCAGGCCCTGGAGTCCCGGGAGGACACGGGCTTGGACGGACGGGGTGCGTCGGGGTCGATCACGCTCAGGTGCCCCGGGTACTGGCTCAGCCCGCGGAACACCGCGCCCAGCACCCGCTCCCGGTACTCCTCGGCGACGGCGACGACCGTGCCGTGGTCGGCGGTGCCGCGGACGGCGAAGTGGGGGACGCCGGCCGAGTCGAGCAGGGCGGTCAGCGCGCTGCGGTTGGCCTCGCGTGCCGACAGCGGCGTCAGGCCGGGCTCGACGTAGACGTCACCGTGCTCCGCGGTCGCCGTGGTGGGCACGGAGCCGGCGGCGGGACGCGCCGCGGCACCGCCTCGAGCGGTTCGACCGGCGGCCGGACGCGGCGCCCGCCCCACAGCATGATCGGATACGGCCGTCACGTCGATCGCCCCCCACGGGCCGACGCACACAGCAGCACAGCCACCCCACCCTCCCCTTGCTCACCCGGCACGGCCGAAGGTGAGTACTCGTGGTCGCTCGCCTTCGTGCCCCCCGGCTCGAAATGCGACCACATCGGCGACGGCAGGCAGCCGTCGCCGGTTCACACCGAATGTTTAACCTTCACAGGACCGGCACATCATCAGCAAGCGCATACACAGCTGTCAAGATCAGTCAGAAATGACAGAAAACACATACAACCCTTAATTGCTTCTGAACGTCTGATGACCGGTGGACGACCGTCCACCACCGCAGACGGGCCCGGCCTCTCCCCCCACTCGTGCCCCGAGCCATTTGGTTGAGGAGAGAGGACCGAACGCACATGACGCACGCCCAGACGGAGACGGGGCCCCGGGACTCAGGGCACGCACCGTCACGCCGCCGGGCCAGGCCGCCCCGTCGGCGCCGTCGGATCTGGCGCTGGATCGCGCTGAGCCTCGTCCTGCTGGTGCTGGCCGCGGGCGGTGCCGGTTACTGGATCTACAGCGATCTCAACGGCAACATCAAGGGCGTCGATCTGGACAAGGCGATCGGTGACAACCGCCCCGAGAAGCTGCCCACGTCGGGGCAGAACCTCCTGGTCCTCGGCTCGGACTCGCGCTCCGGCGCCAACGCGTCCCTGGGCACGGGCAAGGTCGCGGGGGCGCGCTCCGACACCGCGTTGGTGATCCACATACCCGAGGGCCGGCGGAAGGCGGTCGCCGTGAGCATCCCGCGCGACACGCTGGTGACACGGCCCGAGTGCCGGGCGAAGGACGGCTCGCAGCTGCCCTCCGCGAAGCGCGTGATGTTCAACTCGGTCTACTCGCTGGCCGGTCCGGCCTGTGTGGTCAAGACGGTCGAGCAGATGTCGGGCGTCCGCCTCGACCACTTCGTGGAGATCGACTTCGCGGGCTTCAAGGGGCTCGTCGACGCGATCGGCGGGGTGGACATCACCGTCGACCAGGACATCCACGACAAGTCCAGCGGCCTTGATCTGACGGCCGGTGCGCATCGGCTCGACGGCACGCAGTCGCTGGAGTTCGTGCGCACCCGGCACGGCATCGGCGACGGCAGCGACCTCGGACGCATCGGTCTGCAGCAGCAGTTCATGATCGCCCTGCTGAGCGAGATCAAGAAGCAGGACCTGCTCGGCAGCCCCACGAAGACCTACCGGATCGCCAACGGCCTGACCAAGTCCCTCACCACCGACTCGGGGCTCGCCTCCCTCACCAAGCTCGCCAGGTTCGCCCGCAGCATGAACGGCATCGACCCCGCCACGATGGAGACGATCATGCTGCCGGTGAAGTACGACGTGCAGGACCCGAACCGCGTGGTCGCCGCCCAGCCGAACGCCGACCGCCTCTGGGCGGCCCTGCGCAAGGACCAGGAGATCCCCGAGTCGGCGAAGAAGTCACCGGCGCGGGGCGGGGGTTCGGGGTCGAGCTCCTGACGGCCGGGGCGGGGGCGGCACGGCACCCTCCCCCGCCACCCGCCGCGTCCGTCCGCGCGCGCCCGTCCGTCCGCCCGTCAGACGCGTACCGACGGAGACAGCGCCAGGCCCGGCCCGCCCGACTGGCGGGCTATGTGGAGGGCGCCGTCCTTGGTGACGGTGGCCATGACGACGCGGCCGTGGGCGTCCAGGGACAGGGCGGGGGCCCCGGCGGAGGACTCACCGGTGGGCGACCACCAAAGGCCCGCCTGTTCGTTCTCGGTGCCGCACACCGCCAGCATGACCTCGCCGTCGAGGCCGCGGTGCGCGAGCACGGTGCAGTCGTAGCCGTCGAGCGGCGCCCGCAGCAGCGCGGGGGGCTCGGCGGCCGGGGCGCCCCCGAGCGGGATCAGCCAGCCGCCCGGCCGGTGGGCGACCAGCCCGCCGGTGTTCCGGTCGGCCCAGTAGTACGTCGCCCGGTCCGGCGCCGTCTCCAGCGCGGCCGCCGTGCCCGGGGTGACCTGCAGCGCGATGTTCGGCTCCTGCCCGAAGCCTCCGTCGGGTTCGGCCTGCCGCCACCACATGGCGTCCTGGCCGCCGCCCGCCAGCACCTCGATGCGCCCGGACGCGTGGGAGGTCACCGCGAGTCCGTCCCGCACCCCGCTGCCGTGGAGGTCCTCCCACGGCTGCCACTTCCCGGTCGGGCCCTCGCGGCGCAGCATCAGACCGCGCCCCGCGTTGCGCGCGAAGACGTGCACGCGCCCCGACCCGCTCACCGCGCCCACGGGTGTGCCGAAGCGTGCGGCCTTCTCCCGGTCCTTGTGCGGATTGCCCAGCGAACGCCACTCGGTGACCGGACGGCTCGTCTGGTACTGGATGGCGTGCACGATGTCCACGGCGGGCGGCCCGTCGCCCTTGCGCACCTCACGTCGCCCCAGGAAGTGGACGTAGCTGTCCGCCCCCTGGACCACCGACAGATGGGTCAGGTCCGCCACGGGGAAGAACTCGGGGCCCGTCCAGTGCGGACCGCCCGGCCGGAGCTCCGTCCAGCGCAGCAGCCCGCCACGGGTGCGGGCGTAGGCCGTCAGCCGGCCGTCCTTGCCGCGCAGCAGCCAGCGGCCGTCCACGGTCGCCTCCGCCGCGTGGCCCCCGTGTCCGCCGTGACCCCCGGTCTCCCGGTGTGCGACAGCGTGCTCGGTCGTTCTGCGTCGGGCGGCGCCGCGCCCGGATCCGGTCCGCATGACGTGGCCCGCCCCTCCCTTGCCGCCCGGCGTGGCTGACCTGCCGTTTCCCGGACACCTGTTGCACGGGGAAGCCGGGCGCGCCCCATCATAGGTCGAACGTTCTGCGAACACCGTGTGACCAAGGCGTGGAGGCCGCCGCCCCTCACACCTCCCGCCAGGCCTCCAACGCCAGCCCCGGCTCGTCCTTGCGCCGGGTGAGGAACAGCTGTCCCGTCGACGGTGACAGCGTCGCCGCCACCACGCGGCCGTCCTCGTCGGTCGCGAGGGAGACCGTGGCGTCCGAGGGGAGCGCGGGGCCCGACTCGGTCCACCAGGCGCCCGCCGACTCCTGCTCGGTGGGGTACGCGGCGAAGGCGACGCGCCCGCTCGCCGAGCGCTGGGCGAGCAACGTGCAGTCGTGGCCGTCGAGTTCGCAGCGCACCGCGGAGACCGGGCCCGGTCCGGCCGACGGCAACAGCGTGACCGCCTTGCCGCCGGGGCGCCAGGCGCACAGGTCGCCCGAGTCGTCGGTGTAGAAGAGGGTGGTGCTCTGCGGGGAGGTGGCGAGGGCGCGCAGGGTGCCCGGGCGGACGGAGGCCTCCAGTGCCTCCTCCAGCGCGGGCTGTTCCCCCGCCTTCTCCTGCCGCCAGTACACGAGGCCGCCGGGGACGGCCGCGTACAGCTCGACGCGTCCGGACTCGCCGGTGACGGCCGCCAACTCCTCTTGCACCTCACGCCCCTTGAGGTCGCGCCAGGGCCCCCAGCCGCCCTTCTCCTTCTGGCCGAGCATGCTCACCCCGCCGCCCCCGTTGCGGACGAAGACATGGGCGCGGCCCTCGGCGTCGACCGCGACCGCCGGGGTACCGGTCCGGTCGCCCTTCTTGTTGGGGTGGCCGATCGGGTTCCAGTCGAGGGCGGCGAGCCGGGGCCGGAAGTGGGTGGAGTGGACCAGGCCGGCCTCGCCGGGGACGGTGGGCCGCCAGGAGACCAGATGGGCGTAGGCGTTGCGCCCCTGGCCGACGGCGGGGGACGGGAGCAGCTTCTGGTCGCCGCCGATCCGGTGCGCGGGTGTCCACGCGCTGCCGGGTCCGCGTTCCGCGCGGCACAGGACCGCGTCGTCCGTCGGCAGATAGACACTGAGCCGGCCGTCGCGGCCGCGTATGAGCCAGTCGCCGTTCACCGGTTCACTCTATGCGGGGCGGCGCGCCCGGCGCGTCCCGGCCCCCGCGTGACGCACGGCTCCGAACGGGTCCGGTGCGCGCGACGGGGCACCCGGCGGGCAGGCTGTACCCAGCAACCACCGCACAAGGGCAACCCCGCACGAGTAAGGAAGCCGACCTCATGACCGACCAGCTCACCGTGAGCGTCCTGGGCACGGGCATCATGGGCGCCGCGATGGCGCGCAACCTCGCCCGCGCCGGCCACACCGTCCGCGCCTGGAACCGCACCCGCGCCAAGGCCGAGCCGCTCACCTCCGACGGCATCCACGTCTGCGACTCCCCCGCCGAGGCGGTGCGGGGCGCCGACGCCGTCCTGACGATGCTCTACGACGGTCCCGCCGCCCTGGCCGTCATGCGCGAGGCCGCCTCGGCGCTGCGCCCCGGCGCCGCCTGGGTGCAGGCGACCACCGCGGGCATCGAGGCGACCGGCGACCTCGCCGCGTTCGCCCGGGAGCACGAACTCGTCTTCTACGACGCCCCCGTGCTCGGCTCCCGCCAGCCCGCCGAGGCCGGTCAGCTGACCGTGCTGGCCGCCGGGCCCGTCGAGGGCCGCAAGACCGTGCAGCCGCTGTTCGACGCGGTCGGCGCGCGCACCGTGTGGACGGGCGAGGACGGCGCGGCGGGCAGCGCGAGCCGGCTGAAGCTGGTGGCCAACAGCTGGGTGCTCGCGGCCACCGCGGCGACCGGCGAGGTCCTGGCGCTGGCGAAGGCGCTCGACGTCGCCCCGGACAGCTTCTTCGACCTGATCGCCGGCGGTCCGCTCGACATGGGCTACCTCAAGGCCAAGGCGGCCCTGGTGCTGGAGGACCGGCTCACCCCGGCCAGCTTCGCGGTGGACACCGCGGCCAAGGACGCCCGGCTGATCGTGGAGGCCGGCCGGCAGCACGGGGTACGGCTGGACGTGGCCGCCGCGAGCGCGGAGCGCATGGAGCGGGCCGCCGCCCAGGGCCACGCCGACGAGGACATGGCCGCGGCGTACTTCGCCAGCTTCGACGAGAAGGAGAACGAGAAAGGGAACGAGAACGCGAAAGAGAACGAGGACGGGAAGCGGGCCGGCTGACTCATGGGGGCCGATGACCGGGGTGACTCCCCGCTGCTGCTGATCGTCGACGCCGCGAACGTCGTCGGGTCGGTCCCCGACGGCTGGTGGCGCGACCGCAGGGGCGCCGCGGAACGCCTGCGCGACCGGCTGGCGGCCGACGGCCTGCCGGGCCACGACGGGCCCGTCGAGATCGTCCTCGTGGTCGAGGGCGCCGCCCGCGGGGTGGAGTCCGTGCCCGGCGTACGGGTGGAGCCGGCCCCGGGCAGCGGGGACGACCGCATGGTCGAGCTGGTGGCGGGCGCGGGCGAGCGGCCCGTCCTGGTGGTGACGGCGGACCGGGAACTGCGGCGGCGCGTACAGGATCTGGGCGCCGAGGTCGCGGGCCCACGGACCGTCAGACCGTCGTAGCGCCTCGACTCACGAGAACGCCCCGCGGCCCCCGTCCGTCCTCTCCGAAAGGGGACGCACGGGGGCCGCGGATCTGAAGACGACGTCTACTGACTGCTCGTCACAGCCCCTTCTCCGGACCGGGCGAGCCGGCTGTGGGAGCGGCTGTAGAAGAAGTACACGACGAGGCCGATCACCATCCAGATGGCGAACCGCAGCCAGGTCTCGGCGGGCAGGTTCAGCATCAGCCACAGCGAGGCCAGCACCGACACGATCGGCAGGAAGGGCACCAGCGGGGTGCGGAAGGAACGCTCCAGGTCGGGGCGGCTCCTGCGCAGGATGATCACGCTGATCGCGACGATGATGAAGGCGAAGAGCGTGCCGATGTTCACCAGTTCGGCGAGCTCGCTGAGGCTGGTGAAGCCGGCGACGATCGCGATGATGACGCCGAGGAGGATCGTCGGCCGGTACGGGGTGCGGAACCTGGGGTGCGTGTGCGAGAAGAACCGCGGCAGCAGCCCGTCGCGGCTCATCGCGAAGAACACCCGGGACTGGCCGAGGAGCAGGATCATGCACACCGTGGTCAGGCCGACGGCGGCGCCGAAGCTGATCAGACCGGCGAACCACGGGTGCCCGGTGGCCTTGAACGCGTCGGCGAGCGGCGCGTCCACGGAGAGCTTGCTGTACTTCTGCATGCCGGTCACCACGATCGACACGGCGACGTAGAGCGTGGTGCAGATGATCAGGGAGCCGAGGATGCCGCGCGGCACGTCCCGCTGCGGGTTGCGGGTCTCCTCGGCGGCGGTGGCCACGACGTCGAAGCCGATGAAGGCGAAGAAGACGACGGACGCGGCGGTGAAGATGCCCATCACACCGAAGTCGGACGGCGCCCAGCCGAACATCAGCTGGATCAGTGGCGCCTTCAGATCGCCGCCCGCCGGTACGGCCTGTTCCTTCGGGATGAACGGGTCGTAGTTGTCGCCCTTGATGAAGAAGGCGCCCGCGATGATGACGACGAGGACGACGGCCACCTTGATGGCGACGACGATCGAGGTGACCCGCGCGGAGAGCTTCATGCCGAGGACGAGGATCGCGGTCAGCACCAGCACGAGGGCCGCGGCGAGGATGTCGAAGCCGAACCCGGAGGCGCCGTCCCGGCCGCTGAGCGCCTCGGGCAGATGCCAGCCGGCGTTGTCCAGCAGCGAGTGGATGTAGCCGGACCAGCCGACGGCCACCACCGCCGTGCCGAGCGCCAGCTCCAGGACCAGGTCCCAGCCGATGATCCAGGCGGGGAACTCGCCCATTGAGGCGTACGAGAAGGTGTACGCGGAGCCCGCGACCGGGACCGTGGAGGCGAACTCGGCGTAGCACAGGGCGGCGAGCGCGCAGACGACTCCGGCGACGACGAAGGAGAGTGAGACCGCGGGGCCCGCGGTGTTCTTCGCCGCCGTGCCGGTCAGGACGAAGATGCCGGTGCCGATGATGACACCGACGCCGAACACCGTCAGGTCGAGAGCCGACAGTGACTTCCTGAGCGCGTGTTCCGGTTCCTCGGTGTCCTGGATGGACTGTTCGATGTTCTTCGTCCTGAAGAGCGTGCTGCTCACGTACCTACCTCCCACGTTTGTGAGACCTCGATATGGCTCAACATGATCGAGAGGGCCGGGAGTGCGTATGCCCCGGCAAGGGCAGGTTCACGCAAACGGGCCGGTTCCGCCACCTGTAGGAGTGGCGGAACCGGCCCGTGGGGGCGCTGTTCTCCGGTCGGTTCTCTAGTCGCGCGCGGGCTCCACGGCGTCCACCCCGCTCGCCGTACGGTCGAAGCGGCCGTCCAGCTTGGAGACCAGACCGGTGACCTGGCGGGCGATGTCGGGCGCGGTGAGGCCGATCTCCGCCATGACCTCGGCGCGGGAGGCGTGGTCGAGGAAGCGCGGCGGGATGCCGAAGTCGCGCAGCGGGACGTCGACGCCCGCGTCGCGCAGGGCCTGCGCGACGGCCGAACCGACGCCGCCCACGCGGGAGTTGTCCTCGACGGTGACGACCACGCGGTGCCGCTCGGCGAGCGGCGCCATGGCCTCGTCGACGGGCTTGACCCAGCGCGGGTCGACGACGGTGGTGGTGATGCCCTGCTTGTCGAGCAGGGTGGCGATCTCCAGGCACATGGGGGCCAGCGCGCCGACGGAGACGAGCAGCACGTCCGGGGTCCGGGTGCCGGGCTCGCGCAGGACGTCCATGCCGCCCACGCGTCCCACGGCGGGTACGGCGGGGCCGACGGCGCCCTTGGAGAAGCGGACCACGGTCGGGGCGTCGTCGACCTCGACGGCCTCGCGCAGCTGGGCGCGCACCTGGTCGGCGTCGCGCGGTGCGGCGAGCCTGAGGCCCGGGACGACCTGGAGGATCGACATGTCCCACATGCCGTTGTGGGAGGCGCCGTCGGTGCCGGTGATGCCGGCCCGGTCCAGGACGAAGGTGACGCCGCGCCTGTGCAGGGCGACGTCCATCAGGACCTGGTCGAAGGCGCGGTTGAGGAAGGTGGCGTAGACGGCGAAGACGGGGTGCAGGCCGCCCTGGGCCAGGCCCGCGGCCGACACGGCGCCGTGCTGCTCGGCGATGCCGACGTCGTAGATCCGCTCCGGGAAGGTGTCCGCGAACTTCTTCAGGCCGACCGGCTGGAGCATCGCGGCGGTGATCGCGACGATGTCCTTGCGTTCCTTGCCGAGCTTGACCATCTCGTCGCCGAAGACGGAGGTCCAGTCGGCGCCCGCTGCCTTGATGGGCAGGCCGGTGTCGGGGTGGATGGGGCCGATGCCGTGGAAGCGGTCGGCCTCGTCCTGCAGGGCGGGCTGGTAGCCGCGGCCCTTCTCGGTGAGGCAGTGCACGATGACGGGCCCGCCGAACCGCTTGGCGCGGGTGAGGGCCGACTCCAGGGCCTCGATGTCGTGGCCGTCGATGGGGCCGACGTACTTGAGCCCGAGGTCCTCGAACATGCCCTGGGGCGCGATGAAGTCCTTCAGGCCCTTCTTGGCCCCGTGCAGGGTCTCGTAGAGGGGCCTGCCGACGACGGGGGTGCGCTCCAGGAGGTCCTTGCCGCGGGCCAGGAAGCGCTCGTAGCCGTCGGTGGTGCGCAGGGTCGCGAGGTGGTTGGCGAGGCCGCCGATGGTCGGTGCGTAGGACCGCTCGTTGTCGTTGACGACGATGACGAGGGGGCGGTCGCCGTCGGCGATGTTGTTCAGCGCCTCCCAGGCCATGCCGCCGGTCAGGGCGCCGTCACCGATCACGGCGACCACGTGGTCGTCGCGCTCCAGGATCTGGTTGGCCTTGGCGAGCCCGTCGGCCCAGCCGAGGACGGTGGAGGCGTGGCTGTTCTCGATGACGTCGTGCTCGGACTCGGCCTGCGAGGGGTAGCCGGACAGGCCGCCCTTCTGCTTCAGCTTCGAGAAGTCCTGGCGGCCGGTGAGCAGCTTGTGCACGTAGGACTGGTGGCCCGTGTCCCACAGGACCCGGTCCTTGGGGGACTCGAAGACCCGGTGCAGGGCGATGGTCAGCTCCACCACACCGAGGTTCGGGCCGAGGTGGCCGCCGGTCTTGGAGACCGCGTCGACGAGGAAGCTGCGGATCTCCTCCGCCAGCTGGTCCAGCTCCTCCAGGCTGAGCCGGTCCAGATCGCGCGGTCCCCTGATGCGGGTCAGCAGCGGCACCCGTGCCTCCTTGCAGTAGAGCTGTTCGAGCTTTCGCCGGGCTCGCCCGAGTCTAATGTCCCCCACCGCGAGCACGCCGAGGGGCACTGCAAAGGGGCGCGGGGAACTGCGCGACCGGCCACAACGGACCGGCACGCGCAGTCGACCCGCGCCCCTACGGCGAGATACGACCCTTGCGCTAGGCGCGCCCAGCGGTCTTCTGCGTCTTGCGGGTGACCGCGTCGATGACGACGGTCGCCAGCAGAACACCACCGGTGATCATGTACTGGACCGGGGAGGCGATGCCCTCCAGGGCCAGGCCGTACTGGATCGAGACGATGACCAGCACACCGAGCAGCGCGTTCCAGGTGCGGCCACGCCCACCGAACAGGGACGTACCGCCGATGACCGCGGCGGCGATCGCGTTCATCAGCAGGTCGCCGGCGCCGGCGCCCTGGTTGGCGGAGGCGATCTTCGAGGCGATGAACAGACCGCCGATCGCGGCGAAGGTGCCCGAGATCGCGAAGACCGAGATCCGGATCATCTCCACGTTGATACCGGCACGCCGGGAGGCCTCGACACTGCCGCCGAGCGCGAAGATCTTGCGGCCGTACGGGGTGCGGCGCAGCACGAAGTCCGTGATCAGCAGGACGCCGATGAAGATCACGACGGCCAGCGGCAGGCCCTTGTACTGGTTGTAGACCACGGCCACCGCGATCGAGAGGACCCCGAGCAGCACCGTGCGCAGGATGATCTCGCTCAGCGGCCGCGAGGGCACACCGGCGGCCTCGCGGCGGCGGTTGCCGAGGAAGGAGGTGACGAAGTACAGCGCGGTCACCACGATGGCGAGGGCGTACGCGGCGGCGACGTCCGTGAAGTAGTACGTCGTCAGCTTGGCGACCATGCCGTCGCTGTTGAGGTTGATCGTGCCGTTGCTGCCCAGGATCTGGAGCATGAAGCCGTTCCAGAACAGCAGGCCGGCCAGGGTGACCGCGAACGCTGGCACACCGATCTTCGCGAAGAAGAAGCCGTGGATCGCGCCGGCGACGGTTCCGGTGAGGATCGCCAGCACGAAGGCCAGCGCCTCGTTCATGCCGTGGTTGATGTTCAGCACGGCGAAGGAGGCGCCCGCGACACCGGAGACGGAACCGACCGACAGGTCGATCTCACCGAGCAGCAGCACGAAGACGATGCCGACGGCGATCATGCCCGTGCCGACCATCGCGATCGAGATGTCGGAGAGGTTGTTCGCGGTGAGGAAGTTGGAGTTCAGGCTCTGGAAGATGATCCAGATGATCGCCAGGCCGATGACGACCGGGATGGAACCCAGGTCGCCGGCCTTCATCTTGCGCTTGAACTCGCTCAGGTAGCCCGCGAAGCCCTGCTCGCGGACCAGCAGCCGGGGGTCGACGACGGTCGCGGCACCGGTGGCGGCCTCGGGGTTCTCCACCACGTGGTCGCCGGGAGGCGTGGAGGTCTTGTCGATGCTCACTTCTTGATCTCCCCAGTGGTGCGCGCCGCACGACGGGTCACGGCGTTTTCCGTGGCACCGGTGATGGCGGAGATGATCTCTTCCTGCGAGGTCGTCTTGACCTCGAAGACGCCGTTGTTGCGACCCAGACGCAGCACCGCCACCTTGTCGGCGACGGCCTTCACGTCAGCCATGTTGTGGCTGATGAGGATCACGGCGTGGTTGCGCTCGCGCAGCCGCTCCACCAGGTCGAGGACCTGGGCGGTCTGCTCGACGCCGAGGGCGGCGGTGGGCTCGTCGAGGATGACCAGCTTGGGCTCGCCGAGCATGGAGCGTGCGATGGCCACGGTCTGGCGCTGACCGCCGGAGAGCGAGGCGATCGGGATGCGGACGCTGGGAATGCGGATGGACAGCTGGTCCAGCAGTTCGCGGGAGCGGCGCTCCATCTCGACCTCGTCGAGGATGCCGAACTTGCGGACCTCACGACCGAGGTACAGGTTGCCGACGACATCGATGTTGTCGCACAGCGCGAGGTCCTGGTACACCGTCGCGATGCCCAGGTGCTGGGCGTCGTGCGGCCGGTTGATGTTGACCGACCTGCCTTCCCACTCGATGAAACCCTCATCGATGGGATGCACGCCGGCGATCGTCTTGACCAGCGTGGACTTTCCGGCGCCGTTGTCGCCGACCAGGGCGACCACCTCACCGGCGTGGACTTCAAGCTCTACGTCGGTGAGCGCCTGGACGGCACCGAATCGCTTGGAGACCCCGCGCAACGCCAGCACGGGCGTAGCGGACACGTGAACCATCTCCTTCGCCGCCTGACCCGGCGGGAGGTTGTGCAGAAAAAGGGGGGTTGATCCGTCCGGCGCCCCGCGACGAGCTTGCGGGGCTGTTTGATGCGCGGGGCGCCGGAGGAGCCTTCGGAGCGGGCGTCCCGCAGGGGAATTCAAGGACGAATTCCCCTGCCTGGAAAGGACGCCCGGCTGCTTACTTCAGACCGATCTTGTCGCAGGCGGCCTTGTACTGGGCCGTGCAGATGTCGGCGACCGTGTAGACGCCGTCCTTGATGACGGTGTCCTTGATGTTGTCCTTGGTCAGCGACTGGACCGGGACCAGGACCGAGGGGACCTGCTTGGTGGTCGGGCTGTCGACCTTGTCCTTGGCGACCGAGTCGAGCGACTTGCCCTGGGCGAGGTCCACGGCCATCTCGGCGGCGGCGTTGGCCTCCGGCGCGTAGGGCTTGTAGACGCTCATGTACTGGGTGCCGGCGACGATGCGCTGGACACCGGCGAGCTCCGCGTCCTGGCCGGTGACCGGGATGTTGGTGATGCCGGCGGCCTTGAGGGCGGTGATGATACCGCCGGCCATGCCGTCGTTGGCGGAGTAGACGCCGATCAGGTTCTTCTTGCCGATCGCCGAGATCGCGCCCTCCATGTTGGCGTTGGCGTTCTCCGGCTTCCAGTCCTTGGTGTCGTAGGACTTGCCGATGTTCACCTTGCCCTGGAGGACCTCGAGGGCGCCCTTCTTGAACTGGGCGGCGTTCGGGTCGGTGGAGGACCCGTTCATCATGACGATCTTGCCGGACTTGGCCTTGGAGCCGAGGGCCTTCAGCAGGGCCTGGCCCTGGGTCTTGCCGACGGTCTCGTTGTCGAACGAGGTGTACGCGTCGATGGGGCCCTGCGCGAGACGGTCGTAGGCGACGACCGGGATGCCGGCATCCTTGGCCTTCTGCACCGAGTTCTTGATCGCCGCGGAGTCGACCGCGTCCACGATGAGGACGTCCACCTTGTTGGTGATCATCGTGTCGACCTGCTGGTTCTGCGTGCTGGCGTCCTGCTTGGCGTTGGCGTAGACCAGCTGGGCCTTGTTGTTCGTGAGCTCCTTGATCTTCTTCTCGATCAGGGGCTTGTCGAACTTCTCGTAGCGGGCCGTCTGGTTCTCCGGCAGGAGCAGACCGACCTTGATGTTGTCGCCCTTCTTGGCGGACGACGACGAGTCCGAACCACCGCCGGACTCCTTGGCGCTTCCACAAGCGGCGAGGGAAACAGCCATCGCACCCGCGGCAACGGCAAACGCGGCACGACGCATACGCGTGTTCACTTCAGAAACCTCCCTGACGAGGCCGCGACACTGCGGCCGAGGTGGCTGGAAGTCAACTCGGCCGCAGGTGCGACGTCAAGAAGTAAATCCTTAACGAGATGGCAACGGTGCCATCCGTTCTCTAAGTGAAGGCAGGGGTGACTGCTGTCAGCGTGCCGTCCAAAAGGGTCGAATCGCCCATCTCGCTGAGCGCGAGAGCGAGCGCTCCGAGCACCTCCGCACGGCCCCCAAGTGCCCCCGGGAGAACGGACAGTTGGCGCCCTGCGCTGGGGATCGCGTAGCGGCCGACGGACTCCCTTATCGGGCCGAGCACCAGCTCACCGGCCTCGGCGAGATCACCGCCGAGGACCACACGGCTCGGGTTCAGCAGATTGCAGAGATTCGCGACTCCACTGCCGATGTGGCGGCCGACGTCGGCGATCACCCGACGGCAGCCCGGGTCTCCGTCCCGGCCCAGCCGTACGACGCCTTCCATCGTGAGGTCGGTGCCGTGGCTGGACTGGAGCAACGGAAGCACATAGCGCGCCGCAGCAAAGGTTTCCAGGCATCCGCGGTTTCCGCAGCGGCAGACGGGACCTGATTCGTCGAGTGTAATATGTCCGATTTCGCCGGCGGTGCCGCCGGGACCCCGGTAGATCTTCCCGTTGATCACCAGCCCGGCGCCGACACCGCTCGCGACCTTGATGTACGCCAGGTCCTTTACCCCCCGCCCGCTGCCCCAGACCAGCTCGCCGAGGGCGCCGAGGTTGGCGTCGTTGTCCACGTGCACCGGCACGCCGAGCCGCCCCCGCAGCTCCTCGGCGGGCCTGGTGCCGCTCCAGCCGGGCAGGATCGCGGTCGAGCCCAGGGTGCCGGACTCGACGTCGATCGGGCCGGGCACGCCGAGGCCCACTCCGGCGATCTTGGACCGGTCGACGCCCGTTGCTGCGATCAGGCGATTGACCAGCTCCTCCGCCCGGTCGAAGCCCTGTGCCGAGGACGCGTCCACGTCCAGCGGCTCGGACTCCTCGGCCAGCACCTGGTGGGCGAGGTTGCCGACCGCGACCCGTAGATGCGTATGTCCGAAGTCCACCCCGATGACAATGCCGGCGTCGCCGCTCAGCGAGACGCTGCGGGCCCTGCGGCCGCCCGCCGAGGTGGGCGTGACCTCGACCGTTCCGCCGTCCTTGAGCTCGCGGACGATGTTGGAGACCGTCGCCGCCGACAGTCCCGTGGTCCGCGCGATCTCCGCCTGCGTGAGTGACCCGGCCAGCCGCACGGCACGTACGACCCGCTCCAGGTTGGCTCGGTGCAGTGACGACTGCGACCCCGGAGTCTCCACGACGACCTCCTGCGCGCGGGACCGCTTCGATGAGGCCCCGACTATGTCCAACTAGTGAACTCTAAGCTGAGCTGTTCGGGTCGCCTCCCGTCAAGAGGTTGAACCGCATCCGGGTTCTTGCACACACATGTGCGCGCCGCCCCCGCGGTCGGGGACGGCGCGCTCGAAGGCTTCGGTTCGCTACTTCAGCGCCCCCGCCGTCAGCCCCTGGACGACCTGCCGCTGGAAGATGATGTACGCCGCAAGGACCGGCAGCATCGCCATCACCAGACCGGCGAACAGGCCCGACCAGTCGCCCTTGTAGCCCTGACTGGCGGCGAGCTGCACCAGACCCTGGGTGAGCACCCGTTTGTCCGGGTCGGTGTTGAGCACCGTCGGCAGCATGTACTGGTTCCACTGGCCCAGGAAGTTGAAGATCCCCACGCTGATCAGGCCGGGCTTGGCCATGGGCAGCATGATCTGGAAGAACGTCCGGCTGTGCGAGGCCCCGTCGACGAAGGCCGCCTCCGCGACCGAGGTCGGCAGCGTTCGGAAGAACGCGTGCAGGAAGAAGACCGTGAACGGCAGCGAGTAGGCGATGTAGACCAGGATCAGGCCGTGGATGGTGTTCAGGAGGCCCATGTTGTTCACGACGTAGAACAACGGCACCAGCGCCAGCATGATCGGGAAGCTCATGCCGCCGATGAACAGGAAGTAGATGAACCTGTTGCCCGGGAAGTCGAACCGGGCGAGGACATAGGCCGCCATCGAGCCGAGGATCAGGGTGCCGATGAGCGAACCGCCCACCACCAGGATGGTGTTGAGGAAGTAGTCGCTCATGTTGGCGTCGGTCCAGGCCCGCGCCCAGTTGTCGAAGTGCAGCTTGTCGGGCAGGGCCCAGGGCGAGCTGAAGATGGAGCTGTCGTCCTTGAAGGACGTCATCACGGCCCACAGCAGCGGCATCACGACCATGAACGCCCACAGGATGAGGAAACCGTGGGAGAAGGCGTTCAGGACGCCTCCCTCCTTCTTCGGCTTCTTCTGCGGGCGGGCCGCTGTGTCGACCTTGCTGACGGTGGCGCCGGACTCGGCGGGCACGGGGGCGGGGGTCTCGGTCGTCTTCATCTGATCAGTACTCCAGCCGCTCGCGCCGACCGAAACGCATCACGATCGCCGCGAAGGCCAGCGTGACGACGAGCAGGGCGACGCCGATCGTGGTCGCGTAGGCGGCCTGTCCGTCACGGAACGCCTTCTGGTACACGTACAGGACCATGACGGTGGTCGAGTAGTCGGGACCGCCGGGTCCGGTCGTCATGATCTGTACGACCGCGAACGACTCGGCACCGAGGGCGAGGATGCCCATGTACACCCAGCCGGACTGCACGGTGTCCCACAGCAGCGGCAGGGTGATGCGGAAGAACGTGGAGATGCGGTTCGCGCCGTCGAGCAGCGCGGCCTCGTACAGGTCCGCCGGGATGGAGGCCATACCGGCGGAGAACAGGACCACGAAGAAGCCGACCGAGGACCAGACGAGGACCGCCATCACGCACCACAGGGCCAGGCTCGGATCGCCCAGCCACAGCGGCTGGAGGCTGTCGAGCCCGATGCCCCGCAGAAACGCGTTGATCGCGCCGCTGTCCGGGTTGTACGCGAAAGCGAACAGCAGGGCGACGATCGCGATGGAGAGCACCTGCGGGAAGAAATAGACGATTTTGTAGAAGGAGGAGCCCCGGACACCGGAGATCACCGGGCCGCCCCTCCTTCTGCGTCCGCCGACATTGATCATGAAGGCGAAGAACAGCGCCAGACTGATCGTCACCAGCGGCAGCACCAACGCGAACAGCAGGCTGTGCCAGAGCGACTTCCAGAAGATGTCGTCGTGGAACATCCGCTGATAGTTGTCGAAGCCGACCATCTTGAATTCGGGGCTCAGTCCCGTCCAGTCCGTGAACGAGTAGTAGATGGACTGGATGAACGGCCAGACGACGAAAAGCGCGTACAGCCCGAGGGGAACCGCGAGGAACCCCACGATGAACCGGTACTTGCCGTGCTGCATTACTGCCTACCCCGATCTTCCGGGCCTGTGCTGCCGCTGGTGACGGGCGTTCACTGGTGCTTGTAGTGCTTGATCGAGCTGTCCTTGGCGGCCGCGTCGGCGAAGCCCTGGATCTTCTTGATGGTCTCGGCCGGGGTGGCGCGGCCGGCCATCATCTCGCCGAGGCCACCGACACCGATCTGCTCCTTCTGCAGCTGCACGTACCAGTCCTGGATGCGCGGGTTCAGGACGTTGTCCTTGGCCAGGTCCAGCGCCGCGACACCGGACTTGAGGCCCGGGGTCAGGGTGATGCCGGTCGTGCCGCCGTTGAACGCGGTCAGCGACTTCACCTTGGTGGTGAAGTTCTTCGAGGACGCCTCGCTGAGCATGATGCGCAGCTGCTCCATGCCGCCCTCGGGGTTCTTCGCCTTGGCCGGGACGATGAAGGGCTCACCGCCGGAGGCCCAGATGGTGCCGAAGGGCAGCTTGTCGGAGCTGTCGATGCCGGACGGCGCGGAGACGGCGAGGTTGAAGTCCTTGGGGATGACGTTCGCCGACTCGTTCTCCACCCAGGAACCGTTCGGGATGAACAGCGCCTTGCCCTTGGCCCACGCGGTCTGCGACTGGATGTGGTCCAGGCCGGGCGTGCCCTTGAGGATGTAGCCCTTCTTGTAGAGCTCGTAATAGGCCTCGAAGCAGGCCTTGACGGCCGGGTGCTTCCAGGCGTTCGGCTCCAGGTTGTCGATGGCGTCCAGGACCTCGCGGCCCCCGACCTTGCCGATCATCGGGTAGAGCGAGAAGGGGATGTAGTACGGGTACTTGCCCGCGTACGTCCAGCCGGCCATGCCCTTTTTCTTGGCCTTCTCGCACACGGCGAGCATCTCGTCCCAGGTCTTGGGGTACTCCGCGTCGAGCGAGTCGAGGGCCTTCTGCGAGTACCAGACGCCGTAGATCGTGTAGGCGTAGTACATGATCCAGACCGGGTCGCCGTCGAACTGGCCCATCTCCACGATGCCGGGGCGCAGCGTGTCGCGGACCTTCTTGTTCGGGTCGTCGTAGGACGCGGCGTCCAGCAGCGGGGTGAGGTCGGAGAGCTGCTTCTTGCCGACCAGGACGCCCATGTCCATCTGCTCGGCACCGGAGTTGTCGATCAGGTCCGGCGGGGTGCCCTGGTTGAAACGGGGCTGCAGGGTGGACTGGATCTTCTGGGTGGCGGAGAACTTCACCTTCACCTTGGGGAAGTTCTTCTCGTAGATCTTGACGGCGTCCTGGGCGTACTCCTTGCCGAAGCCGCCGTCGAACAGGACGAACTCCATGCCCGCGGTGTCGTTCACGCCGAGCGGGTTCTTGGCGGTCTTCTTGCCCGCCTTGGCCTTGTCGCCGTTGTCGTCGCCGCCACCACTGGCACAGGCCGACAGAAAGCTCATCGTGGGTACGGAGATCAGGCCGAGCGCGGCGGACCGCTTGATCAGATCGCGGCGGCCGACACCCGTCGTGCCGTTGTTCTCGGCGGAAGTGGATCCCATGCTCAAGTCCTCGCCTTCTCCAGGACTCAGGCGGTGAACCGGATCCTCCCCGGCACCGCGGTCAGGTCAAGCAGGGTCGTGCAGGAAGTGCGGATCGTGTAGTACGGATGGGGTGAATCGCCGACAGGTATAGTCCACTTCCCGCCAACGGAGCAAGATCGAATGCAAGGTTGGCCGATGGTCTTATCCGAGTTGAGACCTCGCGGAAATATGAGCCCCCTGTGACCACCTTGCCGGAAAAATCCGCGACATAAACCCCGAATGCCGCAGGCAACACCCTTGACATCACTGACCACTTGACCCACTACTGGTCTCTGCGCGGCTAAGTTGACAACGTTGTCCACAAGCCCAGGGAGGGTGCTGGCACATGGGGCACAGAACTCGGCACAGATGGGGTCCGGCCGTCGTGCTGACGGCCGCTTTTGCTTTGGCGGTGGGCACGCAGGGAGCGGCCACCGCACTTCCGGCGAAGGCACCGGCCGCCGACCGGTCGTTCGCCTCCTCTTTCGAGGCGGGCGATCCGGCGCCGGACTGGCTCAACACGGTCGACACCAGGCCGGACGGGACCAAGCGGGCCTCCGGCGTGGACGGGGGATACAGCAGCGGCATCCCCGGAAACGTCAACGACCATGTCACCGACGTGAGGGCCAGCGGTGAGAACACCGGCGGCGGCGAGGTGAAGGAGAACCTCGTCGACGGCGAGTCGGCCACCAAGTGGCTGACCTTCGAGGCGACCGGCTGGGCGGAGTTCGACCTCGACAAGCCGCTGAAGATCACCAACTACGCGCTCACCTCGGCCAACGACTTCGCCGAGCGCGACCCGAAGGACTGGACCCTGCAGGGCTCCACCGACGGCAAGGACTGGAAGACCCTCGACTCCCGCTCCGGGGAGTCCTTCGGCGAGCGCTTCCAGACCAAGAAGTACGACCTCGCCGAGCCGGCCGAGTACCAGCACTTCCGGCTCGACATCACGAGGAACAACGGCGCCGCGGACATCCTGCAACTCGCCGACCTGCAGCTTTCCACCGGTGACAGCGACAACCCGGTCCCGCAGGACATGCTCTCGCTGGTCGACCACGGCCCGAGCGGCTCACCGACCGCGAAGGCGGCCGCGGGCTTCACCGGAAAGAAGGCACTGCGTTACGCCGGACGGCACACCGCCGACGGGCGGGCGTACTCGTACAACAAGATCTTCGACGTGAACGTGGCCGTCGGCCGCGACACCCAGCTCTCGTACCGGATCTTCCCGCAGATGGCGGACAAGGTCCTGGACTACGACGCCACGAACGTCTCCGTCGACCTGGCCTTCACCGACGGCACCTATCTCAGCGACCTCGACGCGGTCGATCAGCACGGTTTCGGGCTGACGCCGCAGGCGCAGGGTGCCGCCAAGATCCTCTACGTCAACCAGTGGAACAACGTCACCTCGCGGATCGGCTCGGTCGCGGCCGGCAAGACCGTCGACCGGATCCTGGTGGCGTACGACTCCCCCAAGGGCCCGGCGAAGTTCCGCGGCTGGCTGGACGACATCGCGCTCAAGTCCGTGGCGCCCGAGAAGCCGAAGGCGCATCTGTCGGACTACGTGCTGACCACCCGCGGCACCAACTCCAGCGGCAGCTTCTCGCGCGGCAACAACTTCCCCGCGACGGCCACTCCGCACGGGTTCAACTTCTGGACGCCGGTGACCAACTCGTCGTCGCTGAGCTGGCTGTACGACTACGCGCGGGCGAACAACGACGACAACCTGCCGACGATCCAGTCGTTCAGCGCGAGCCACGAGCCCAGCCCCTGGATGGGTGACCGGCAGACCTTCCAGCTGATGCCGTCGGTGGCCTCCGGCACCCCCGACACCGGCCGCGAGGCCCGTGAGCTGGCGTTCCGGCACGAGAACGAGACCGCGCGGCCGTACTACTACGGGGTGCGGTTCGAGAACGGCCTGAAGGCCGAGATGGCCCCGACCGACCATGCCGCCTCGCTGCGCTTCACCTACCCGGGCGATGACGCGAGCGTGGTCTTCGACAACGTCACCGAGCAGGCCGGGCTCACCCTCGACAAGGACAACGGCATCGTCACCGGTTACTCGGACGTGAAGTCCGGACTGTCGACGGGCGCCACCCGGCTCTTCGTCTACGGCGTCTTCGACAAGAAGGTGACGGACGCGTCGTCGAGCGGGGTCAAGGGCTACATGCGGTTCGACGCGGGCTCCGACCACACCGTCACCCTGCGCCTGGCCACCTCGCTGATCAGCGTCGACCAGGCGAAGGACAACCTGCGTCAGGAGATTCCGGACGGCAGGTCCTTCGACGCGGTCAAGAAGCAGGCCCAGCACACCTGGGACAAGCTGCTCGGCAAGGTCGAGGTCCAGGGCGCGACGCCGGACCAGCTGACCACGCTGTACTCCAGCATGTACCGGCTGTACCTGTACCCCAACTCCGGCTTCGAGAAGGTGGGTTCGAAGTACCAGTACGCCTCGCCCTTCTCGCCGATGCCGAACCCGGACACCCCGACGCACACCGGCGCGAAGATCGTCGACGGCAAGGTGTACGTCAACAACGGGTTCTGGGACACCTATCGGACCACGTGGCCGGCGTACTCCTTCCTGACGCCCTCTCAGGCGGGCGAGATGGTCGACGGGTTCGTGCAGCAGTACAAGGACGGCGGCTGGACCTCGCGCTGGTCCTCCCCCGGCTACGCGGACCTGATGACCGGCACCTCCTCGGACGTGGCGTTCGCGGACGCGTACGTCAAGGGCGTGAAGTTCGACGCCAAGTCGGCGTACGACGCGGCCGTGAAGAACGCCACCGTCGTCCCGCCGTCCTCCGGCGTGGGCCGCAAGGGCATGACCACCTCGCCGTTCCTCGGCTACACGAGCACCGACACCGGTGAGGGCTTCTCGTGGGCGATGGAGGGCTACGTCAACGACTACGGCATCGCCGAGATGGGCAAGGCGCTCTACAAGAAGACCGGCGAGAAGCGCTACAAGGAGGAGTCGGACTACTTCCTCAACCGCGCCCAGGACTACGTCAACCTCTTCGACTCCAAGGCGGGCTTCTTCCAGGGGAAGGACGCCAAGGGCAACTGGCGCCTGGACTCCGCGAAGTACGACCCGAAGGTGTGGGGTTACGACTACACGGAGACCGACGGCTGGGGCTACGCCTTCACCGCCCCGCAGGACAGCCGAGGCCTGGCCAACCTGTACGGCGGACAGAAGGCCCTCGGGGACAAGCTGGACGAGTACTTCTCGACACCCGAGACGGCCTCGCCCGACAACGTCGGTTCCTACGGCGGTGTCATCCACGAGATGACCGAGGCGCGGGACGTCCGGATGGGCCAGTACGGGCACTCCAACCAGGTCGCCCACCACGTCAACTACATGTACGACGCGGCCGGCGAGCCCTGGAAGGCGCAGAAGAACGTCCGCGAGGTGCTCTCCCGCCTCTACACCGGCAGCGAGATCGGGCAGGGCTACCACGGCGACGAGGACAATGGCGAGCAGTCGGCCTGGTACCTCTTCTCCTCGCTCGGCTTCTACCCGCTGGTGATGGGCAGCGGCGAGTACGCCATCGGCTCCCCGCTGTTCAAGAAGGCGACGGTGCACCTGGAGAACGGCCACGACCTGGTCGTCCGGGCGCCGAAGAACAGCACGAAGAACGTGTACGTGCAGGGGCTGAAGGTCAACGGCCGTACGTGGTCGAAGACTTCGCTGCCGGACTCACTGCTCAAGAAGGGCGGGGTCCTGGACTTCGACATGGGCTCGAAGCCCTCCAAGTGGGGCAGCGGCAAGGACGCGGCGCCCGTGTCGATCACCAAGGACGACAAGGTGCCGACGCCGCGGGCGGACGTGCTCAAGGGCGACGGGGCGCTGTTCGACAACACCTCGGCGACCGACGCGACGGTCACGTCCGTGGACCTGCCGGTCTCCGGTGCGGTCAAGGGCCTGCAGTACACGCTGACGTCGTCCGGCGACCACACCAAGGCACCGACCGGCTGGACGCTCCAGGGCTCCGACGACGGGACCACGTGGAAGACGCTGGACAAGCGGTCCGGGGAGTCCTTCCGCTGGGACAAGCAGACCCGCGCGTTCTCCGTGAAGTCCCCCGGTACGTACGGCAAGTACCGCCTGGTGCTCGACGGCGAGGCGGTGGTCTCGGAGATCGAACTGCTCGCGTGAGCGGCTGAACAGTGAGGGGGCCGCGTCGCATGCGACGCGGCCCTCTTTCTCTGTGGTCTTTCTCTGTGGTCGGGCCCGGGCGTCAACTGGCTTGACGTCGTTGTCCGTTCAAGTAGTAAGGTTGTTCGCAAAATGCTGGACAACGTTGTCGCACAGCGCAGCGTCGCCATGAGACCAGCACCATCCGGACCAGGTACTCCCCCGGCCTGCCCGGCTCGCGGACCCGGTGGCCCGACACACCCCACCGGGTCCGCCCTGAGCGGAGCCCCATCACGCTCGGATTCTGATCTCACGGCACTGACACGACGAGGGCCGCGCCCCCGGTGAACCGGGGGCGCGGCCCTCAACTGCCTTGAGTTGTCGCTTACTTGCGGATCAGCGAGCGCAGTACGTACTGCATGATGCCGCCGTTGCGGTAGTAGTCGGCCTCGCCGGGGGTGTCGATGCGGACGACCGCGTCGAACTCGACGCCCGTGTCGGTGGTGACCTTGACCGTGCCGGGGGTGGTGCCGTTGTTGAGCTCCTCGACGCCGGTGAAGGAGAAGGTCTCCTCGCCGGTCAGGCCGAGGGAGGCCGCCGAGGCGCCCTCCGGGAACTGCAGCGGGAGCACGCCCATGCCGATGAGGTTCGAGCGGTGGATGCGCTCGTACGACTCGGCGATGACGGCCTTGACGCCGAGGAGCGCGGTGCCCTTGGCGGCCCAGTCGCGGGACGAGCCGGAGCCGTACTCCTTGCCGGCCAGGACGACCAGCGGGATGCCCTGCTCGATGTAGTTGCGCGAGGCGTCGTAGATGAACGACACCGGCGCGTCGGCCTGCGTGAAGTCGCGGGTGTAGCCGCCCTCGGTGCCCGGCGCGATCTGGTTGCGCAGGCGGATGTTGGCGAACGTGCCGCGGATCATGACCTCGTGGTTGCCGCGGCGCGAGCCGTAGCTGTTGAAGTCGCGGCGCTGCACGCCGTGCTCCGTGAGGTACTGGCCGGCCGGGGTGTCGGCCTTGATGGCGCCGGCGGGCGAGATGTGGTCGGTGGTGACCGAGTCGCCCAGCTTGGCCAGGACGCGGGCGCCGGAGATGTCGGAGACCGGGGCCGGCTCGGGCTGCATGCCCTCGAAGTACGGGGGCTTGCGGACGTAGGTCGACTCGGCGTCCCACTCGAAGGTGTTGCCGGTGGGGATCGGCAGCGCCTGCCACTGGGCGTCGCCCGCGAAGACGTCGGCGTAGGACTTGTTGAACATGTCCTCGCCGATGGCGTTCGCCACGACGTCGTTGACCTCGGCCTCGGAGGGCCAGATGTCCTTCAGGTAAACCGGGTTGCCGTCCTGGTCGGTGCCCAGGGCGTCACGGGTGATGTCCACCTTCATGGAGCCCGCGATGGCGTACGCGACGACCAGCGGCGGGGAGGCCAGGTAGTTCATCTTGACGTCGGGGTTGATCCGGCCCTCGAAGTTCCGGTTGCCGGACAGGACCGAAGTCACCGCGAGATCGTGGTCGTTGACGGCCTTGGAGACCTCCTCCGGCAGCGGGCCGGAGTTGCCGATGCAGGTGGTGCAGCCGTAGCCGACGAGGTTGAAGCCGACCTTGTCGAGGTACGGGGTCAGGCCCGCCTTGTCGAAGTAGTCGGTGACGACCTTGGAGCCCGGGGCGAGGGTGGTCTTGACCCACGGCTTGCGGGTCAGGCCCTTCTCGACCGCCTTCTTGGCCACCAGGGCGGCGGCGACCATGACGTACGGGTTCGAGGTGTTGGTGCAGGAGGTGATGGCCGCGACCGTCACCGCGCCGTGGTCGATCTCGTACGTCGAGCCGTCGGGGGCGGTCACCGTGACCGGGTTGGACGGGGCGCCGTTCGGGGCGATGGCCGGGGCGTCGGAGGCCGGGAAGGACTCCTGGCCCGCCTCGTCCACGCTGTCGACGTAGTTGCGCACGTCCTGCTTGAACTGCTCGGCGGCGTTCGCGAGGACGATGCGGTCCTGCGGGCGCTTCGGGCCGGCGATGGAGGGGACGACCGTGGAGAGGTCCAGCTCCAGCTTCTCGGAGAAGTCGGGCTCGGCCTTCGGGTCCAGCCAGAGGCCCTGCGCCTTGGCGTACGCCTCGACCAGCGCGAGCTGCTGCTCGCTGCGGCCGGTGAGCCGCATGTAGTTGATGGTCTCGTCGTCGATCGGGAAGATCGCGGCTGTGGAGCCGAACTCCGGCGACATGTTGCCGATGGTGGCGCGGTTGGCGAGGCTCGTGGCGCCCACGCCCTCGCCGTAGAACTCGACGAACTTGCCGACGACGCCGTGCTTGCGCAGCATCTCGGTGATGGTGAGCACCAGGTCGGTGGCGGTGGTGCCGGGCTTGAGCTCGCCCGTCAGCTTGAAGCCGACGACGCGCGGGATGAGCATCGAGACCGGCTGGCCGAGCATCGCGGCCTCGGCCTCGATGCCGCCGACGCCCCAGCCGAGGACGCCCAGGCCGTTGACCATCGTGGTGTGCGAGTCGGTGCCGACCAGGGTGTCGGGGTACGCCTTGCCGTCACGGACCATGACGACGCGGGCCAGCTTCTCGATGTTGACCTGGTGGACGATGCCGGTGCCGGGCGGGACGACCTTGAACTCGTCGAAGGCGGTCTGGCCCCAGCGCAGGAACTGGTAGCGCTCGCGGTTGCGGCCGTACTCCAGCTCGACGTTCTGCTTGAAGGCGTCGTTCGTGCCGAACTTGTCGGCGATGACGGAGTGGTCGATGACCAGCTCGGCCGGGGCCAGCGGATTGATCTTGTCGGCGTCGCCGCCGAGCTCCTTGACGGCCTCACGCATGGTGGCGAGGTCCACGACACAGGGCACGCCGGTGAAGTCCTGCATGATCACGCGGGCCGGCGTGAACTGGATCTCCTGGGACGGCTGCGCCTGGGAGTCCCAGCCGCCGAGCGCGCGGATGTGGTCGGCGGTGATGTTCGCGCCGTCCTCGGTGCGGAGCAGGTTCTCCAGCAGGACCTTGAGGCTGTACGGCAGCCGGGCCGAGCCCTCCACCTTGTCCAGCCGGAAGATCTCGTACGACTCGTCGCCCACCTGCAGCGTGCTGCGGGCGTCGAAGCTGTTCGCCGACACGACAGTCTCCTTCATTGATGTGCGCGTACTCACCACATCCGCTAAGGTAAGGCTAAGTTAGGTAACCCTTACCGGGCTTGGCGCTGCGGTGCTCCTCGGCAGATATCTCGATGTCGAGATAACTCTAGTACATGGGCACGGGATGGTCATGCCCGGGTCCCCACTGTGGCGCGCTCCACGGCTTCGCGCGCGGCGGCATCGGAAGCCGAGCGCGGCAGTACCGGATGGTCGGGCGCGAGGGCGTCCGACGTCATACGACATCGAGGGATTTGCCCGGATCTTTCGAACGGCGGCGCACCTGTGCGACCAGGCAGCTTTGACGGCGCGTCACCCGAACGGACCCCCCAACAGGCCCCATCTCATATCTGAGATAACCTCAACCCCATGGCAGACGACTACCTCGTACGCATCGGCAGGCTCATCCGGGACGCGCGGCAGCACCGCGGCTGGACTCAGGCGCAGCTGGCGGAGGCGCTCGGCACAAGTCAGAGCGCTGTCAACCGCATCGAGCGCGGCAATCAAAACATCAGCCTTGAGATGATCGCCCGCATTGGTGAAGCTTTGGACAGCGAAATCGTCTCGCTGGGCTACTCGGGGCCGATGCATCTGCGCGTCGTCGGCGGCCGCCGGCTCTCCGGTGCCATCGACGTCAAGACGAGCAAGAACGCGTGCGTCGCGCTGCTCTGCGCGTCCCTGCTCAACAAGGGCCGCACCGTGCTGCGTCGGGTCGCGCGGATCGAGGAGGTCTACCGGCTCCTGGAGGTGCTGAACTCCATCGGGGTGCGCACCCGGTGGGTCAACGACGGCGTCGACCTGGAGATCGCGCCGCCCGCCGAGCTGAACATGACGGCGATCGACGCCGAGGCGGCCGTACGGACGCGGTCCATCATCATGTTCCTCGGCCCGCTGCTGCACCGCATGGACCGCTTCAAGCTGCCGTACGCGGGCGGCTGCGACCTGGGCACGCGGACCATCGAGCCGCACATGATCGCGCTGCGCCGGTTCGGTCTGGAGGTGACCGCCACCGAGGGGCAGTACCACGCCCTGGTGGACCCGGCGGTGCGGCCCGACCGGCCGATCGTGCTGACCGAGCGCGGGGACACCGTCACCGAGAACGCGCTGCTGGCCGCCGCCCGTTCGGACGGGGTCACCGTCATCCGCAACGCGTCCTCCAACTACATGGTCCAGGACCTGTGCTTCTTCCTGGAGGCGCTCGGCGTCCGGGTCGAAGGCATCGGCACCACCACCCTCACCGTGCACGGCGTGCCGGACATCGACGTCGACGTGGACTACTCCCCCTCCGAGGACCCGGTCGAGGCGATGAGCCTGCTGGCCGCCGCCGTGGTCACGGAGTCGGAACTGACCGTGCGCCGGGTGCCGATCGAGTTCCTGGAGATCGAGCTGGCGGTCCTGGAGGAGATGGGGCTCGACCACGACCGTACGCCCGAGTACTTCGCGGACAACGGCCGTACGCGCCTGGTGGACCTGACCGTCCGGCCGTCCAAGCTCGAAGCCCCGATCGACAAGATCCACCCCATGCCCTTCCCGGGCCTGAACATCGACAACGTCCCCTTCTTCGCGGCGATCGCGGCCGTCGCGCAGGGCAAGACCCTCATCCACGACTGGGTCTACGACAACCGCGCCATCTACCTGACGGACCTCAACCGCCTCGGCGGCCGCCTCCAGCTCCTCGACCCGCACCGCGTCCTGGTCGAGGGCCCCACCCGCTGGCGCGCCGCCGAGATGATGTGCCCGCCGGCCCTGCGACCCGCCGTGGTCGTCCTGCTGGCGATGATGGCGGCCGACGGGACGTCCGTCCTGCGGAATGTGTACGTCATCAACCGGGGGTACGAGGACCTGGCCGAGCGGTTGAACTCCGTCGGCGCGCAGATCGAGATCTTCCGGGACATCTGAGCCTTCGAGCCCTCCGAGCTCTCCATGCCCTCCGTGGCGCCGGGCCCCGTACCGCGGGCCCGGCGCCACGGTGCGTTCCGGCTCTTTTCCACGGTGCGTTCCGGTCCCTTTTTGTTCTACAGAACCTTGACGCCATGACGCTCTTCTGTAGACCATCGAAGGCATCGGTACCCGCACCGGTGCGAGGAGGCGCTCGGCATGGTGGAGGTGTCCTTCGACCGGAGCCCGGACATGTACCGGCACTGGGGGCTGCGCACGGACGGGCCGGTGGCCTGGCTGGAGCTGGACGTCGACGAGCAGGGCGGGCTGGTGCCGGGGTACGAGCTGAAGCTCAACTCCTACGACCTCGGGGTGGACATCGAGCTGTACGACGCGGTGCAGCGGCTGCGGTTCGAGCATCCCGAGGTGCGGGCGGTGGTGGTGACCAGCGCCAAGGAGAAGGTGTTCTGCGCGGGGGCGAACATCCGGATGCTCGCGGGTTCGGCGCACGAGTGGAAGGTGAACTTCTGCAAGTTCACCAACGAGACCCGCAACGGCATGGAGGACGCCTCCGAGCACTCGGGGCTCACCTTCATCGCCGCGGTCAACGGCTCCTGCGCGGGCGGCGGTTACGAGCTCGCGCTCGCCTGCGACCGGATCCTGCTGATCGACGACAACTCCTCCTCGGTCGCGCTGCCCGAGGTGCCGCTGCTCGGTGTGCTGCCCGGTACCGGCGGACTGACCCGGCTGACCGACAAGCGCCATGTGCGCAAGGACCTCGCCGACGTCTTCGCCACCCGCAGCGACGGCGTGCGCGGCAAGACGGCCGTCGACTGGGGGCTGGTGGACGAGGTGGTGCCGCGCCGGGACTTCCGTACGGTCGTCGAGCAGCGGGCGCGGGAGGCGGCGGCACGCCATCCCCGTCCGGCGGACGTGCGCGGCATTCAACTCGCCCCGCTGGAGCGGGAGATCAGTGACGAAGGGATCTTCTATCGGTATGTGCGGGGCGAGTTCGACCGGCCCGGCGGGCTCGTCCGGATCACCGTGCGCGGGCCCGACGGCGGTGACGGCTGGCTGCTCGCCCTCACCCGTGAGCTCGACGACCTGATCCTGCGGCTGCGGGCGAACGAGCCCGAGCTGGGCACCTGGGTGCTGCGCACCGAGGGCGACCGCGAGCGCGTACTCGCCGAGGAGCAGCGACTGTTGAGCGCGAAGGACGACTGGCTGGCGAACGAGATCCTGCACTACTACAAGCGCACCCTGAAGCGGCTCGACGTCACCAGCCGCAGCCTCGTCGCCCTGGTCGAGCCGGGCAGCTGCTTCGCCGGGCTGCTGCTGGAGCTCGCCCTCGCCTGCGACGTGCAGTACATGCTGGACGGGCCGCCGATCGAGGACCCGGACAGCGAGGAGCGCGCCCAACTCACCCTGTCCGAGGCCAATTTCGGCACCTTCCCGATGGGCAACGGACTCTCGCGCCTCCAGTCCCGTTTCTACGGCCACGAGGACCACCTCGACTGGCTGCGGCGGGAGGCGGGGCAGCCGCTGTCCGCCGCCCGGGCCCGCGAGCTGGGTCTCGTCACCGACGCTCCCGACGACCTCGACTGGGAGGACGAGATCCGCATCGTCCTGGAGAACCGGGCGGCGCTGAGCCCGGACGCGCTGACCGGGATGGAGGCCAACCACCGGTTCACCGGCCCCGAGACCATGGAGACCAAGATCTTCGGCCGGCTCAGCGCGTGGCAGAACTGGATCTTCGTACGCCCCAACGCCTCAGGCCCCGAAGGCGCGTTGCGCCGCTACGGCACCGGGCAGCGGGCGGTCTACGACCGGAAGCGAGTGTGACCCGATGCCCACCGCCATCGACTACGACTCCAAGATCCCCAACAATGTCGGCCTCGCCGACGACCGCCGGCTGCAGCGGGCGCTGGAGGGCTGGCAGCCCAAGTTCCTCGGCTGGTGGGGCGAGATGGGCCCCTCGCTGGAGAACCACGGCGTGTATCTGCGCACCGCCGTGTCGGTGGGCCGCGACGGCTGGGCGCACTTCGACCATGTCAACGTGCCCGACTACCGCTGGGGCATCTTCCTCGCCGAGCCCACCCCGGACCGCCGTATCGCCTTCGGCGAGCACAGGGGCGAGCCGGTCTGGCAGCAGGTGCCCGGAGAGTACCGCGCCGATCTGCAGCGGCTGATCGTGATCCAGGGCGACACCGAGCCCGCCTCCGTGGAGCAGCAGCGTCTGCTGGGGCTGAGCGCGCCGAGCCTGTACGACCTGCGCAACCTCTTCCAGGTCAACGTGGAGGAGGGGCGGCATCTGTGGGCGATGGTATATCTGCTGCACGCCTACTTCGGCCGCGAGGGGCGCGAGGAGGCCGAGGCGCTGCTGTACCGCAACTCCGGCAGCCCCGACTCGCCGCGCATCCTGGGCGCGTTCAACGAGGAGACCGCCGACTGGCTGGCCTTCTACATGTTCACGTACTTCACCGACCGGGACGGCAAGTACCAGCTGGGCTCGCTCAAGGAGAGCGCCTTCGACCCGCTGTCGCGGACCTGCGTCTTCATGCTGAAGGAAGAGGCGCACCACATGATGGTGGGCACCACGGGCGTCGACCGGGTGGTCACCCGCAGCGCCCAACTCGTGCGCGAGCACGACACGTTGGACATCGCGGCCTGCGGCGGCATCCCGCTCGACATCATCCAGAAGTACATCAACTTCCACTACACGGTCTCCCTGGACCTGTTCGGCAGCGAGACCTCCACCAACGCGGCCAACTACTACACCGCCGGTCTCAAGGGCCGCTGGCAGGAGGAGCGGCGCGGCGACGACCATCAACTCACCGAGGACGGCGTGCGGTTGGACAAGCCCGTCGCGGACGGCACCTGGGGGGTCGACGAGGTGCCCGCGCTGCTCGCCCTCAATCTCGACCTGCGCGACGAGTACATCGCCGACTGCCGGACGGGCCTCAAGCGCTGGAACCGCATCCTGGAGGAGCACGGCATCGACTTCCGGCTGACGCTCCCGCATCCCGGCTTCAACCGCGGTGTCGGCCTCGCCTCCGGCCATCACGTCACGCCCGACGGCACGATCGTCGACGCGGAGACCTGGGAGGCGAACCGCGGGCACTGGCTGCCGACGGCCGAGGACCTGGCGTTCGTACGGTCGTTGATGCAGCCGGTGTACGAGCGCGGGAAGATCGCGAGCTGGGTGGCGCCGCCGACGAGCGGCATCAACGGCAAGCCGTTCGACTACGAGTACGTCCGACTGGTGTGAGGCGGCCGTCATGCCCGAGCTGTTCAACGCGGCACAGTGGCTGGTCGACCGGCAGGTGACGGAGGGGGGCGGCGGCCACACGGCCGTCGTGACGCCCACCCGGTCCCTGACCTACGAGGAGCTGGCCGGTGAGGTCCGCCGGGTGGCCGCAGGGCTGCAAGCCCTCGGGGTGCGGCCCGAGGAGCGCGTCCTGTTCTGCATGACGGACGACGTCGAGCTGTTCACCGGCATCCTCGCCGCCTTCCGCATCGGCGCGGTGGCCGTGCCCGCCTCGACCATGCTCACCGGCGCGGAGCTGGGCGGCCTGGTCACGGACTGCCGTACGCGCGTGGTGCTGGGATCGGCCGAGTTCGCCCCCGTGGTGCGGGCGGCCGTGCGGGAGGCCCCGGAGGTCGAGCACGTCGTCCTCGGCGAGGAGTGGCAGCGGCTGCGGGCCGCCGACCCGGGCGCGCACGAGGAGCCGTACCCCACCTGGCCGGACTCCCCCGCCCTGTGGCTCTACACCTCCGGCACCACGGGCACGCCCAAGGCGGCCATGCACCGGCACGACGACATCAGGCTGGTCGCCGAGAACTACGGGCGGCAGGTCCTCGGCATCGGCCCCGAGGACCGCTGTCTGTCGGTGGCGAAGCTGTTCTTCGCGTACGGGCTCGGCAACTCGATGTTCTTCCCGCTGTCGGTGGGCGCCACCGCCCTGCTCGAACCGGCCCTGCCCTCCCCCGCGCTGTTCGCCAAACGGGCGGCGGCCGACCGGGCCACGATCCTGTTCGGCGTGCCCGGCTTCCTCGGGGCGCTGCTCGCGGGCCTCGACATCCCCGACGACGCCTTCGCGACCGTACGCGCGGGTGTCTCGGCCGGTGAGGCGCTGCCGGCGCGGATCTACCGGGGGATGCTGGAGCGGTTCGGCGTCGAGGTCCTCGACGGGATCGGGTCGACCGAGATGCTGCACATCTTCATCTCCAACCGGCAGGGGCGGGTCCATCCGGGCTCCTCCGGCGAGCCTGTTCCGGGGTACGCCGTGGAGCTGCGGGACGGGGAGGGCCGGGTGGTGGCGGGCGAGGGCGTGCCCGGCGAGCTCTACGTCCGCGGGGCGTCGGCCGCCACCGGCTACTGGTGCCGCGCCGACACCACCCGTCAGGTCTTCCTCGGCGACTGGGTGCGCACCGGGGACACCTACGTCCGCAACGGCGACGGCACCTACACCTGCATGGGCCGCACCAACGACCTGCTCAAGGCGGGCGGCATCTGGGTCTCGCCCACGGAGGTCGAGGAGCGGCTGCTGGCCCATCCGGACGTGGCCGAGGCCGCCGTGGTGGGAGCGCGGGACGCGGACGGGCTGGACAAGCCGGTCGCGTGCGTGGTGCCGAGAGCCGGGCGCGAGGTCGACGCGGAGACGCTGGTCGCCTGGTGCCGGGAGGGGCTGGCCGCGTTCAAGCGCCCGCGCGCCGTCGTCGCGCTGACCGAACTGCCGCGCACGCCCACGGGGAAGATCCGGCGCAATGTGCTGCGGGAGCTGGTCGGCTCCGAGGAGGCGCCGTGATCGACGGCGAGACGGTGGTGGACGCGCACGTCCATGTCCCGCGGCTGTCCACGCTCAAGCCGTCCTGGTTCGAGTGGGCGCAGACGTTCTCCGGCGGGCACCCCTGGCGCGACGCCTACGACGACCACGGCGATCCGGTGCCGGAGCGGCTGGACGCCCAGCTGGAGTCCGAGGGGGTGGACCGCGCACTGCTGTTCTGCGAGTACAGCCCGCGGGCCACCGGGATCCAGCCCATCGAGGACCTGCTGCCGGTCGTCGCGTACAACCCCGAGCGGTTCCGGCTGGTCGCGAACGTCAACCCGCATCTGCACCACCCGGTGGCGGCCGAGGCCGAGCGGCAGCTGGAGCTCGGCGCGGTGGCGGTCAAACTCCATCCCGTGCACGCCGGTTTCGACCCGGCCGACAAGGAGCTGTACCCGCTCTACGCGCTGTGCGCCGAGCGCGGTGTCCCGGTGATCGTGCACTCGGGCACGTCCACCTTCCCGGGCGCGCGGGCCCGGTTCGGCGACCCGCAGCTGATGCTCGACGCCGTGGAGGATTTCCCCGGCGTGCAGTTCGTCTTCGCCCATGGCGGGCGCGGCTGGTGGTACGACACCGCGGCGTTCCTCGCGCTGGCCCGCCCGAACGTCTGGCTGGACCTGGCCGGACTGCCCCCGCGCAGACTCCCCGAGTACTACGCCCGCTTCGACCTGCCCCGGCTGGCGGGCCGCTGGATCTTCGGCACGGACTGGCCGGGGGTACCAGGCACCGCCGCCAACGTCACCGCCCTGCGCAAGCTGGGCCTGCCGGAGGAGACCCTGCGGGGCGTGCTGTCGGGGAACGCGGCGAGGGTGTTTCCGGGCCTCGGACTCCAGGACGGCTCGGGTTTCAGGACGGGCCCCTAGCCCTCCAGTTCCTCCCACCGCCGCTGCGCCCCCGCGCTCCATTCGGCGTGCTTGGTGTGGAAGAGGGCCGCCGCCCGGGCGCCGCTCCAGCCCGCGGGGAGCAGCTTCGAGGGCAGGCGCGGGTCGAGGAAGGGGAAGCGGCGCCATTCGTGCACCAGCCCGGTCAGGGCGTGCAGCAGGGCGTCGCCGTCCGCGGGGTGCAGGCCCGTGAACTCGTCGATGAACGCCTCGTAGCGGTCCGCCACCTCGCTGAGGTCCCAGGCGCGGGCGACCATGGCGGTCTCGCTGCCCACGGCGCCGTATGCGGCGGTGAAGGACATCGCGTCGTCGGCCAGGCCGAGTTCCTTCAGCACGCCGAGCGCCTCCGTCTCCCGGTCGGTGCGGGGGGTGATCCACACGCCGGGTTCCGGGGAGCCGAAGCCGGCCCAGCTGAGCCGGGTGCGGACCCGGTGGCGCAGGTCCCGCTTGGACTCCGGTACCGAGACCAGGACCATCAGCCAGGTGCCGTCCCAGGTGCGCTCCTCGCTGCCGAAGTCGTAGATGCGCTGCGCGCCCTCGGTCAGCAGGCGGCGTCCGGGTGGGGTGAGGGCCCAGCGCGTCCGGCGGCCCACCCGCTCGGCGGCCAGCCAGCCCTCGGCGGCGGTTCGGGCCAGCGACTGGCGGGCCGACTTCTCCTCGACGCCGAACAGGGCGAGCGCCTCCACGAGGGCGGAGGTCCACACCGGGCGGCCGCGGGGCAGGACGTACTCGCCGAGCATCGTCATCAGCAGGGAACGGGCGCTGGTGTCGCCGACCTCCCGGCGGCGGCTGACCACCGGCCGTGCGGAGGTGTCGTTCGCCATGCCCGTCACTTCCCTCGTCAGGTTCCTCGCCGTCGGCTGCTCGTCGGCGTAGCTGCACAATATCTGTAACTACACAATATCTTGTCGTCGCGCGAGCGATAAGTAGAGCGTCGAGGTGTTGGCGACCGACCCGACTCCTGACATGCCACGCGCCGCCGACCATACGGTTCGGCGGCGCGACTTGGCGGCAGGTGGTGGGGCGGCGGTCAGTCCTGGGTCAGGGTGACGTCGTGCCGCTGCACGGCGTGGAAGCGGGGCAGGGGCAGGATGCCGTGGAACTCCAGCTCCGTGACCGTCGCCTCGACGCTGACCTTGCCCGGCTTGACCTCCGGCGACGGCGTGCTGCTGTTCTCCCAGCGGTGCGTGGCGCCGTCGCAGACGGCCATGGTGCCGCCGACGCCCTGGACGACGGTCACGCTGCTCGGGCTCGTGGCCGAGTTCGTGGAGGTCGTACGGATGTTGGAGCTGACGAAGGCGGGACCCGTGCTGTCGACGCAGCGATAGGTGCCCGTCAGCGTGACGGTGCCGTCGTCGGCGATACGGCCCGTCGGGTCGACGGTCACCGTCTCCTTCACGTCCGCGGCCCGGTGCGGGGCGGCGGACGCCGGGGCGGCCGGAGCGGCGAGCAGGACGATCGCGGCACCGGCCGCGAGGGCGAGGGCGGGGCGCTTGGTCATGGGAAACCTCCTGTAGGTGGGGTTTCCACTG
This sequence comes from Streptomyces plumbidurans, assembly GCF_019857225.1. Taxonomy (GTDB): domain Bacteria; phylum Actinomycetota; class Actinomycetes; order Streptomycetales; family Streptomycetaceae; genus Streptomyces; species Streptomyces plumbidurans. The sequence continues at coordinate 249,856 of NZ_JAFJSY010000002.1, read as the reverse complement.
GTACCCGGCAAGGGCGTCGACGGCCGTGACCGTCACCCCTTCGGTGGCGAGTCCGCTGCGAGCGTCGTGGAACCGTCCGGAGGTTGTCCGCGTGTTGTCACGCTTCACGGCGGGCCGTTCCGATGAGTTCACGACGGGAGCATGGTCTGTACATAGGGACCGGACGGACGGTCCCGACCGACGTGGAGGTGCGCCATGTGTTCCCACCAGTCCTCGTGCCCTTCCTTCGACACCGCCGCCGTGCACATCGTCGCCGCCCACCCCGAGCAGGGCTGGAGCCTTCGGTGCGACGGCGCGATCGTCTTCGACGACACCGGTGAGCTGACGCCCGACGGCCGTGCGGTCGCGCCGCACCGGGTGCCCGTCGAGCGACTGGCCATCGCGGCCTGAGCACACCGCGGCCCGAGCCCACTGCGGTCGGGCACGGCTGTCTACGGCAGCACGGCGAACCCGTCGAGCTCCACCATCGCCTGCTCGTCCCACAGGCGTACGACCTCGACGACAGCCATCGCCGGATAGTCACGGCCCGCCAACTCGCGCCAGATACCGCCCAGTTCGCGCGCATGGACGCGATACGCGGCGACGTCGGTGGCGTAGACGGTGACGCGGGCGAGGTCGGCCGGGGTGCCGCCCGCCGCGCGCAGGGCCGTCAGCAGATTGGTCAGGGCCCGCTCGAACTGCTCGGGGAGGGTGTCGCCGACGATCTTTCCGTCGGTGTCCAGAGCGGTCTGGCCGGCCAGGAAGACCACGCGGGTCCCGGTGGCGACGACGGCGTGGGAGAAGCCGGTCGCCGGGGAGAGTTCGGACGGGTTGACGCGCTCGGTGCTCACCGCGATCCCTCCACTGCCTGCATTCCGGCGTACAACTCCTTGGCGATGATGCCGCGTTGGACCTCGCTCGCGCCCTCGTAGATGCGCGGGGCGCGCACCTCCCGGTAGAGGTGTTCGAGGAGATGGCCGCGGCGCAGGGCCCGGGCGCCGTGCAACTGGACGGCCCTGTCGACGACATACTGCGCGGTCTCGGTGGCCAGCAGCTTCGCCATGGCCGCGCGCTTGGGGACACCGGGGGCGCCCTCGTCGTACGCCGTCGCCGCCGCGTACACCATGAGGCGGGCCGCTTCGATGCGCAGCGCCATCTCGGCGACCTGGTGGGCGACGGACTGCAGATCCCGCAACGTGCCGCCGAACGCGTCCCGTCGGTCGGTGTGCGCGAGGGTCGCGTCCAGGGCCGCCTGCGCCATGCCGACCGCGAACGCGCCGACGCTGGGGCGGAATTGGTTGAGGGTCCCCATGGCGACCCGGAAGCCGCGGTCCACCTCGCCGAGCACGTCGTCCGCGGTGACGGGTACGGCGTCGAAGTCGAGGGCGCCGATGGGGTGCGGGGAGAGCATGTCGAGGGGCGTGCCGGTGAGCCCCGGCCGGTCGGCCGGCACCAGGAAGGCGGTCACCCCGCGGGCGCCCGCGCCGGGGGTGGTGCGGGCGAATACGGTGTAGAAGTCGGCCTCCGGCGCATTGGAGATCCAGCACTTCTCGCCGGTGAGCCGCCAGCGGGCGGGGCCGTCGGGCTCGGCGACCGGCGGCTCGGCGACAGACGCGCTGCCCGGCGGGGCCGCCTCCGATTCCGGGGCCTCCCCCGAGTCCCGGTCCGGGTCCGCCCGCAGTGCGAGGGCCGCCGCGTCCGAGCCCGCTCCCGGCTCGCTCAGTGCGAACGCGGCCACCGCCGTGCCGTTGGCGACCCGGGGCAGCCAGCGCTCGCGCTGGGCCGGGGTGCCGTGGGCGTGCACCGGGTGGGCGCCGAGCCCCTGCAGGGCCAGGGCGGTCTCGGCCTCGGTGCAGGCGTAGGCGAGGGACTCGCGCATCAGGCAGAGGTCGAGGGCGCCCGAGGTGAACAGGCGCCCCAGGAGTCCGAGCCGACCCAGTTCCGCGACGAGCGCGCGGTTGACGTGCCCCGGTTCGCCCTTCTCGGCGAGCGGGCGCAGCTGCTCGGCGGCCAGGGCGCGCAGCTCGCCACACCAGGCGATCTGTTCCGGTTCGAGTGAGAATGCGGGCATTGGCGGTCCCCTCTGCTCCGTACCTGCCACGAGGTTATCGCGCACCGTTGACTGTCGTCACCAACACGATACGCTCAGAGCGCTGGACGGACCCCAGGCCCACCACGACGCCGAACACGGCAAGGGGGCGCACCGCCATGAACGTCTCGGCCCATGTCGACACCTTCGCGCGCGACCACCTGCCGCCGCCCGCGGAGTGGCCCGAACTCCGCTTCGACCTGCCGGAGCTGCGTTACCCCGATCGGCTGAACTGTGCCGCCGAGCTCCTGGACCACGCGGACCCCGGCCGCCCGGTGTTCCACACCCCCGCCGGGCCGTCCTGGACGTACGGCGAACTCCGCGCCCGTGTCGACCGCATCGCGCACGTCCTCACCCGGGACATGGGCGTCGTCCCCGGCAACCGTGTGCTGCTGCGCGGGCCGACCACGCCGTGGCTCGCGGCCTGCTGGCTGGCCGTGCTGAAGGCGGGCGCGGTCGCGGTGACCGTGCTGGCCCAGCAGCGCCCGCACGAGCTGAGCACGATCTGCGCCATCGCCGAGGTGCGGCACGCGCTGTGCGACATACGGTCCGTCGACGACCTGGCCAAGGCCGAGATACCGGGCCTGCGCATCACGACGTACGGCGGCGACGCCCCCGACGACCTGCTGTGCAGGCCCGCGCCCGACACCCCGTACGAGGCGGTCGACACCGCGGCCGACGACGTCGCGCTGATCGCGTTCACCTCGGGCACCACCGGCCGCCCCAAGGGGTGCATGCACTTCCACCGCGATGTGCTGGCGATAGCGGACACCTTCTCGGCGCATGTGCTGCGACCCCGCGCGGACGACGTCTTCGCGGGCAGTCCGCCACTCGGTTTCACCTTCGGGCTCGGCGGTCTGGTCGTCTTCCCGATGCGGGCCGGAGCCAGCTCGCTCCTGCTCGAACAGGCCCATCCCAAGCAGCTGTTGGCAGCCGTCGCCGAACACCGGGTCTCCGTGGTGTTCACCGCGCCCACGGCCTACCGGGCGATGCTCGACGAACTCGACGCCCACGACGTCGCGCCCCTGCGCCGCTGTGTGTCGGCCGGGGAGAACCTACCCGCCGCCACCTGGCAGGCCTGGTACGAGCGGACCGGGCTGCGCATCATCAACGGCATAGGCGCCACCGAGCTGTTGCACATCTTCATCTCCGCGGCCGACGAGCAGATCCGGCCCGGCACGACCGGAATCCCCGTACCGGGCTGGCAGGCACGGGTGCAGGACGCGCACGGCGACCCGCTGCCCGACGGGGAACCGGGGCTGCTCGCCGTACGCGGCCCGGTCGGCTGCCGCTACCTCTCCGACCCGCGCCAGCGCGTCTATGTCCGGGGCGGCTGGAACGTCACCGGTGACACCTATGTCCGCGACGGCGACGGCTACTTCCGCTATGTCGCGCGCGCCGACGACATGATCATCTCGGCCGGGTACAACATCGCCGGGCCCGAGGTCGAGGACGCCCTGCTGCGCCACCCGGACGTGGTGGAGGCGGCCGTCGTGGGGCGCCCCGACGAGGCGCGCGGGCAGGTGGTGGTGGCGTACACCGTGCTCAAGGAGGGCGCCGGACGGGACGTCGAGGCACTGCGCGCGTTCGTCAAGTCCGAGCTGGCGCCGTACAAATGCCCCCGCGAGATCGTCTTCCTCGACGCCCTGCCGCGCACCGCGACCGGCAAGCTGCAGCGCTTCCGGCTGCGCGACGAGACCGGGGCCGAAGCCACCGTCGAACGTGACACCGAAGGTGACCAGCACTGATGCCGACGACCTAAGATGATCAACGTGTCCGACCAGCATGCACCACGGTCTCTCATCGTCACGCTCTACGGCGCCTACGGACGCTTCGCGGAGGGTCCCGTACCCGTCGCCGAACTGATCCGGCTGCTCGCCGCGGTGGGCGTGGACGCGCCCTCCGTACGGTCGTCGGTGTCCCGCCTCAAACGCCGCGGGCTGCTGCTGCCGGCCCGCACGGCGCAAGGCGCGGCCGGGTACGAACTGTCCCCGGACGCCCGCCAGTTGCTCGACGACGGCGACCGGCGCATCTACGCCTCGGCGCCGCCCGACGACGAGGGCTGGGTGCTCGCCGTGTTCTCCGTTCCGGAGTCGGAGCGGCAGAAGCGGCATGTGCTGCGCTCGCGGCTGGCCGGCCTCGGCTTCGGCACCGCGACGCCCGGCGTGTGGATCGCTCCCGCCCGGCTGTACGAGGAGACCCGGCACACCCTGCAGCGGCTGCGCCTCGACCCGTACGTCGACCTCTTCCGCGGCGAGCACCTCGGCTTCGCGGCGACCCGGGAGGCGGTCGCCCGCTGGTGGGACCTGGCCGCCATCGCCAAGGAGCACGAGGCCTTCCTCGACCGCCACGGGCCCGTGCTGCAGGGCTGGGAGCACCGGCCGCACACCCCGCCCGAGGATGCCTACCGCGACTATCTCCTCGCCCTGGACTCCTGGCGGCATCTGCCCTACGCCGACCCGGGCCTGCCCGCCCGCCTGCTGCCCGACGACTGGCCCGGCGTCCGCTCGGCCGCCGTCTTCCGGGGGCTGCACGCGCGACTGAGGGACACGGGAGCCGAGTTCGTAGGGGTGTGAGACCAGGCACACCTTCGGTCACTCACGCAACGCTCAGGCTCCTCTGTCCCTCTTCTCAAGTTTCTTACCTAGCCTGCGCCTGGCTGTCGCCAGGTAAGAAATGCCGGGTAAGAAATGAGGACTGTTGCGCAAGACCACCACGGCACGGGCTCAGGGAGCCACTGTCTGGCTCACCGGACTGCCGAGCGCGGGCAAGACGACCGTCGCCCGTCTGCTCGGCGAACGCCTCAAGGCCGAGGGGCATCGTGTGGAGATCCTGGACGGCGACGAGATACGCCGCTTCCTCTCCGCGGGCCTCGGCTTCTCCCGCGCGGACCGCAACACGAACGTGCAGCGCATCGGCCTGGTCTCCGAGGTCCTAGCGCGCAACGGCGTGCTCTCGCTCGTGCCCGTCATCGCGCCGTACGCGGACAGCCGCGAGGCGGTGCGCAAACGGCACGAGGCCAGCTCGACGCCGTACGTCGAGGTGCATGTGGCCACTCCGGTCCAGGTGTGCGGCGAACGGGACGTGAAGGGGCTCTACGCCCGGCAGGCCGCGGGCCAGTTGGTGGGGCTGACCGGGGTCGACGACCCGTACGAGCCTCCGGTGGACCCGGACCTCGTACTGGCCACCCAGCACCAGACGCCCACGGAGTCGGCGGACGCGGTGCACGCGCTGCTGGCGGAGCGGGGGCTGCTGTGAGCGCGGCGAGGTCAACTCACGCGGTGCGCCCGCGACGTGGCGCCCACGCTCAACTCCCCAGCGTCAGCCGTGGCTTGGGCGCATCCGTGCGACCCGTCTGCGGCCGTCGGCTGCCCGCGCGGTACGGGACCGGCCAACTGATGCCCGGGCCGGTGTAGTTCTGCTCGGCTGCCGCGTGCAGGGTCCAGTGGGGATCGTAGAGGTGGGGGCGGGCCAGGGCGCACAAATCGGTGCGGCCCGCCAGGATCAGGGAGTTGACGTCGTCCCAGGAGGAGATGGCGCCAACCGCGATCACCGGGATGTCCGTGCCGTGGCGGATGCGGTCGGCGAAGGGGGTCTGGTAGGAGCGGCCGAACTCCGGGTGTTCGTCGGCGACGACCTGGCCCGTCGACACGTCGATCGCGTCGGCGCCGTGCGCGGCGAAGGCGCGGGCGATGTCGACGGCGTCCTCGGCCGTCGTGCCGCCCTCGGCCCAGTCGGTGGCGGAGATGCGGACGGTCATGGGCTTCTCCTCCGGCCAGACCGCGCGTACGGCGTCGAAGACCTCCAGCGGGAAGCGGAGACGTTTTTCCGGCGAGCCGCCGTAGGCGTCGGTACGCCGGTTGGTCAGCGGGGAGAGGAAGCCGGAGAGCAGGTAGCCGTGGGCGCAGTGCAGTTCGAGGAGGTCGAAGCCGGCCCGGGCGGCCCGCACGGCGGCGGCCACGAACTGCTCGCGGATGTCGGTGAGTTGGGCGCGAGTGAGTTCGCGGGGGACCTGGCTGCCCGGTTTGTACGGCAGTGCGGAGGCGGCGGCGAGCGGCCAGTTGCCGTCGTCGAGCGGTTCGTCCATGCCCTCCCACATCAGCTTGGTCGAGCCCTTGCGCCCGGAATGACCGAGCTGGACGCCGATCGCGGTGCCCGGGGCCTGGGCGTGCACGAAGTCGGTGATCCGCTTCCAGCAGTCGGCCTGCCGGGCGGTGTACAGGCCGGTGCAGCCGGGCGTGATCCGGCCCTCCGCGCTGACGCACACCATCTCGGTCATCACCAGGCCCGCGCCCCCGAGCGCGCGTGCGCCCAGGTGGACCAGGTGGAAGTCGCCCGGGTCGCCGTCGACGGCCGAGTACATGTCCATGGGCGAGACCACGACCCGGTTGCGCAGGGTCAGCCCGCGCAGCCGGAACGGCGTGAACATCGGGGGCGTACCGGGCGGGCAGCCGAACTCGCGCTCCACCGAACCGGTGAAACGGGCGTCGCGCAGCCGGAGGTTGTCGTGGGTGACGCGGCGGCTGCGGGTGAGCAGGTTGAAGGCGAACTGGCGGGGCGGCTGGTCGAGATAGAGCCCCAGGTTCTCGAACCACTCCAGGCTGGCGCGGGCGGCGCGCTGGGTGGAGGCGACCACGGGCCTGCGCTCCTCCTCGTAGGCCGCGAGCGCCTTGTCCAGGGAGGGCTGCTCCTCCAGACAGGCGGCCAGCGCGAGCGCGTCCTCCACGGCGAGCTTGGTGCCGGAGCCGATCGAGAAGTGGGCGGTGTGCGCGGCGTCGCCGAGCAGGACGACGTTGCCGCGCGACCAGTGCTCGTTGGTCACCGTGCGGAAGGTCGTCCACGCCGACTTGTTGGAGCGCAGCGGCCGGCCGCCGAGGGCTTCCGCGAAGATCTTGGCGCAGCGCTCCACGGACCCCGCCTCGTCGAGATCGGCGAAGCCGGCCGAGCGCCACACCTCCTCGCGCATCTCGACGATCACCGTGGAGGCGTCGGGCGCGAAGGGGTAGGCGTGCAGCTGCATCACGCCGTGTTCGGTCTCGGCGATCTCGAAGCGGAAGGCGTCGAAGGCCAAGTCGGCGGCGAGCCAGATGTAGCGGCAGCGGTGGGCGGTCACGCGGGGACGGAAGTCGGCGGCGTAGGTGTCGCGGATGGTGCTGCGCACCCCGTCGGCGGCGACGACCAGGTCGTGGGAGCGGGCCAGCTCGTCGGGGTGCGGTGCCTCGGAGCGGAAGCGGAGTTCGACGCCGAGGGTGCGGCAGCGCTCGTGCAGGATCTGCAGCAGACGGCGTCTGCCGAGGGCCGCGAAGCCGTGGCCGCCGGAGGTGTGCTGCTGGCCCCGGTGCACGATGTCGATGTCGTCCCACCGGACGAAGTCCTTCTGCAGTGCCTCGTAGACCAGCGGGTCGGCGTGCTCGATGCCGCCGAGCGTCTCGTCGGAGAGGACCACTCCGAAGCCGAAGGTGTCGTCGGGGGCGTTGCGCTCCCAGACGGTGATCTCGCGGGCCGGGTCCAGGCGCTTGAGCAGGGCGGCGGCGTAGAGACCGCCGGGGCCGCCGCCGACGATGGCGATGCGCGAGGTCTCCATCGCTAGCGCCCCCTCCACTTGGGCGGGCGCTTCTCCGTGAAGGCCGCGTGGAACTCGGCGTAGTCCTCGCCGTTCATCAGCAGGGCCTGGGTGGAGGCGTCCAGTTCGACGGCGGCGGCGAGCGGCATGTCCAGTTCGGACGTGAGCAGGGCCTTCGTCTGCGCGTACGCCAGGGCCGGGCCCTCGGCGAGACGGCGGGCCAGCGCCGCGGCGGCCTCGTCGGCGCGGCCCTCGTCGGTCAGCTCGCTGATCAGGCCGATGCGCTCGGCCTCGGGGGCGCGGACCGGTTCGCCCAGCATGAGCAGCCGGGTGGCGTGGCCGAGCCCGACGACCCGGGGCAGCAGATAGGCCGCGCCCATGTCGCCGCCGGAGAGTCCCACCCGGGTGAACAGGAATGCGAAGCGTGCGCTCGGGTCGGCGACCCGGAAGTCCGCCGCCAGCGCCAGCACCGCCCCGGCGCCCGCGGCCACCCCGTGCACGGCCGCGATCACCGGGAAGGGGCACTCCCGGATGGCCCGCACGGTCTGTCCGGTCATCCGGTTGAAGTCGAGGAGCTGGGCGGTGTCCATGGCCAGGGTGGCGCCGATGATCTCGTCGACGTCGCCGCCGGAGCAGAAGCCGCGGCCCTCACCGGCCAGCACCAGGGCCCGCACCGTCCGCTCGCGGGACAGCTCGGCGAGCAGGTCGCGCAGGTCGGCGTAGGCGCCGAAGGTGAGCGCGTTGAGTTTGTCGGGCCGGGCGAGCGTGACCGTGGCGACCCCGTCGGCGAGCTCCACGCGCAGATGTTCCCAGCGCCTGGTGCGGGCGGCCGATCCGGTGAAGGGACTCATGACGTGCGGCCTCCTCGGGGGCGGGCACTGCCGTACTGAGCTCTGCCCCTCGAAGTTATCACTCATTCGTGACTGTCGTCAGGAGTGCGCGATAGACCGACCCGGAACCGACCCCGCCGGGTCACATCCGTCACGGATCGTCGACAGACGGGCTACGGCCGCGGCAGCCGTGCGAGGCGAGGCGTCGTCACGGGTAAGCCGCCTGGCAGCGGGGCCGAAGGTCCCGCGCGGTGCCCTCCGGAGGATGCTGCCGGACGGAGCCGTACCATTCATACGGTTGAAAGCAGGACAGCCTGCTATGAACGGACCCGCCTTGTACCAACGCCCCTCCGCCTCGTGGCGCATCGCGCTGCCGCACTCCGTCGCGGCCGTGCCCGTGGCCCGTGCCCTGGTGCGCACGGCGCTGGCCGAACTGGACCACGGGGCCGACTGCGACACCGCGGAACTGCTCACGGCGGAGCTGGTGGCGAACGCGGTGGAGCACACCGTCGGGGACTCGCCCATAGAGCTCGTGGTGGAGCTGCTGCCGGGCGGCTGCCAGGTCGAGGTGCACGACCCCGACCCGATGCCGCCGTACGAGCTGACCTGGCCCAGCGACAAGATGCCCGACGTCTGGGACGAGGGCGGGCGCGGGCTGCTGCTGATCCGCGCGCTCAGCTCGTCCTGCGGGCATCGTCCGACCACCGCGGGCAAGGCCGTGTGGTTCAGGCTGCCCGCGGCGCCGCGGCAGCGGCGCCCCCTCTGAGCGCCGCCGAAGGATCAGCGCCCTCGGAGGGCTCAGCCCAGCGTGGCGACCAGGACCGCCTTGATGGTGTGCATCCGGTTCTCGGCCTCGTCGAAGACCACGGAGTACTCGGACTCGAACACCTCGTCCGTGACCTCCAGCTCGGTGAGGCCGTGGCGCTGGTGGATCTCGCGCCCGACGTCGGTGCCGAGGTCGTGGAAGGCCGGCAGGCAGTGCAGGAACCGCACGTCGGGGTTGCCGGTGGCGCGCAGGACATCCATGGTCACGGCGTAGGGGCCGAGCAGCGCGATGCGCTCGTCCCAGACCTCCTTGGGCTCCCCCATCGACACCCATACATCGGTGGCGATGAAGTCGGCGCCGCGCACCCCCTCCTTGACGTCCTCGGTGAGGGTGATCCGGGCACCGGAGGCCGCGGCGAGCCGCTGGGCGACCTCCACGATCGTCTCGTCCGGCCACAGCAGCCGGGGCGCGACGATCCGGACGTCCATGCCGAGCAGGGCGCCGGTGACCAGGTAGGAGTTGCCCATGTTGTAGCGGGCGTCGCCGAGGTAGGCGAAGGCCGTCGCGGTCAGCGGCTTGTCGGTGTGCTCGGTCATGGTGAGCACGTCGGCCAGCATCTGGGTGGGGTGCCATTCGTCGGTGAGCCCGTTGTAGACAGGCACGCCGGCGTGCGCCGCGAGTTCCTCGACGACACCCTGGCCGTGTCCGCGGTACTCGATCGCGTCGTACATCCGCCCCAGCACGCGCGCGGTGTCCTTCACGGACTCCTTGTGCCCGATCTGCGAGCCGGACGGGTCGAGGTAGGTCGTGGAGGCGCCCTGGTCGGCGGCGGCGACCTCGAACGCGCAGCGGGTGCGCGTCGAGGTCTTCTCGAAGACCAGCGCGATGTTCTTCCCGCTCAGATGCCTGGTCTCGGTCCCGGCCTTCTTGGCGGCCTTCAGCTCGGCGGCCAGCTCGATCAGCGCGAGGAACTCCTCCTGGGTGAAGTCGAGCTCCTTGAGGAAGTGGCGGCCGGCGAGGGCGGTCGGGACTGACGCCATGGGGGCACTCCAGAATGCGGGAACATCTACCCTGGAAGTCTATACGACGATTCGCAAATCTATACAGCCTCTCCCTACGGCCTCTCTATACGGCCGCTCTATACGGCCTCTCGTTCGACCGGGCAGCTCATGCAGCGCGGCCCGCCCCTGCCCCGGCCCAGCTCGCTGCCCGGGATCTCGATGACCTCGATGCCCTGCTTGCGCAGGTGGGTGTTGGTGGTGGAGTTGCGCTCGTAGGCGACGACGACGCCCGGCTCGACGGCCAGGACGTTGCAGCCGTCGTCCCACTGCTCGCGCTCGGCGGCGTGCACGTCCTGGGTCGCGGTCAGCACCCGGATCCCGCTGAGCCCGAGGGCGGCGGCGATCGCCCGGTGCATGTGCTCCGGCGGATGGTCGGTGACCTTGAGCTCCTTGTCCCCGGCCCCGGGCTCGATGGTGTACGAGCGCAGCATGCCGAGGCCCGCGTACTGGGTGAAGGTGTCGCCGTCGACCATCGTCATCACGGTGTCGAGGTGCATGAAGGCGCGCCGCTTCGGCATGTCGAGGGCCACGATCGTCGTGGCCGAGCCCGCCTCGAAGAGCTTGTGCGCGAGCATCTCCACCGCCTGCGGGGTGGTGCGCTCGCTCATGCCGATCAGGACGGCGCCGTTGCCGATCACCAGGACGTCCCCGCCCTCGATGGTGGAGGGGTAGTCGGCCTGCCCCTCGGACCACACGCGGAACGTTTCGTCACGGAAGAGCGGGTGGTGGCGGTAGATCGCCTCGAAGTGGACGGTCTCGCGCTGCCGGGCGGGCCAGCGCATGGCGTTGACGCAGACGCCGTCGTAGATCCAGGCGGAGGTGTCGCGGGTGAAGAGGTGGTTGGGAAGGGGCGCGAGGAGGAAGTCGTCGAGGTCCATGACATGGAAGCGCACCGATGTCGGCTCCAGGTGCGCGTCCAGGAACTCGCGCTTGGTCATGCCGCCGACCAGGGCCTCGGCCAGCTCCGGCGCGGGCAGGGTCTCGAACGCGGCCCTGAGGTGGTCGGTGGCGAGGACGCCGTACTCCTTCTCGTCGAAGACCCGGTCGAGGACGAGGGTGCGGGCCTCGGGCACCTGAAGGGCCTCGGTGAGCAGGTCGCCGAAGAGGTGGACGGCGACCCCCCGGTCGCGCAGGACGTCGGCGAATCCGTCGTGCTCGGCGCGCGCCCGGCGCACCCAGAGCACGTCATCGAAGAGCAAGGCGTCCTTGTTGCTAGGGGTGAGCCTTTTGAGCTCGAGATCCGGCCGGTGAAGGATGACGCGGCGCAGCCGCCCGGCCTCGGAGTCGACGTGGAATCCCATGCCTCCATCCTGACCATCGGCGAGCGTCTTGACCCGCCGATGGCCCTTTTCTGCCGCTCTTGTTTTCGTCCTCTTGACGATAAGCGCCTGCCCCGCTTATCGTCGGACAGACGAGAAACGAGGGGGTCCGATGGCCGACATCACCCGGCGCCTGGGCTGGCGCCACCTGCGCGGGGCGCCGACGGCGCACATCCGCCACCACCGCGACGGCGAGCTGGTGCACGACGGGCCGGGGCTCAGCTTCTGGTTCCGCGCGCTGACCGCGGCGCTGTCCGAGGTGCCGGTCGACGACCGTGAGCTGGCAATGACCTTCCACGCCCGTACGTCCGACTTCCAGGACGTGACGGTGCAGGCCACGGTGACGTACCGGATCAGCGACCCTGCGCTCGCCGCGGCCCGGCTGGACTTCTCCGTCGACCCGGACACCGGAGTGTGGCGCGGCTCGCCCCTGGAGCAGCTCGGCACGTTGCTGACGGAGACCGCGCAGCAGCACGCCCTGGACGTCCTGGCCCGTACGTCACTGTCGTCGGCGCTGGTCGACGGGGTGGCGGCGGTACGGGAGCGGGTGGCGGCCGGGCTCGGCGGCGAACCGCGGCTGCCGGCCACCGGTATCGAGGTGGTCGCCGTGCGCGTGATGGCGGTGCGGCCCGAGCCCGAGGTGGAGCGCGCGCTGCGCACACCGGCCCGGGAGCAGATCCAGCAGGAGGCCGACAAGGCGACCTACGAGCGGCGGGCCGTGGCCGTCGAGCGCGAGCGGGCCATCGCCGAGAACGAACTGGCCAGCCAGATCGAACTCGCCCGCCGCGAGGAGCAGTTGGTCGAGCAGCGCGGCACCAACAGCCGCCGCGAGGCCGAGGAGCATGCCGCCGCGGACGCGGTGCGCGCCGAGGCCGAGGCCGCCCGGACGGTGAAGCTCGCGGAGGCGGAGGCGACCCGGTCGGTGCGGCTCGCCCGCGCGGAGGCCGAGGGGGCACGCGAGACGGGTGAGGCGCGGGCGCAGGCGCAGGCGGCCTGGCTGCGGGTGCATGCCGAGGTGGACGTGGCGATCCTCAACGCCCTCACCGGGACCCGGCTGGCGGAGAACCTGCCGCGCATCGACAGCGTGGTCATCTCGCCGGACGTGCTGACGGGACTGCTCGCCAAGCTCGGCGGCGGAGAGCCGGCGTGAGTCTCGCCCCGCGCGCCGTGCTCGTCCACCGCACCACGGAGTACGAGGAGTTGGTGGCACGTCACGGCACGCACGGGCAGGCCGCGTTCTTCCTCTCCTCCCGGGGGCGGGACATCGAGGAGGTCGCCGAGCGGCACCGCCGTGCCCGGCGGGCGCTGGCCGAGGTGACCTCAGCGATTCCCCTGACGTGGCGTCAGTCCCTGGTCGAGCGCGGTGATCTGGACCGCTTCCTGTTCGCGCCGGAGGACGTGGTCGTCGTGGTCGGACAGGACGGACTGGTGGCGAACGTCGCCAAGTACCTCGCCGGGCAGCCGGTGTTGGGCATCGACACCGATCCCGGGCGCAACCCCGGCGTCCTGGTACGGCACCGGCCCGAGCACGCCGGGGCACTGCTGCGCTCCACGCAATCCGCGGCGAGCCCCTTCGACGAACTCACCATGGTCGAAGCGGTGGCGGACGACACCCAGCGGCTCGTGGCACTGAACGAGATCTACCTGGGCGCCGCCGGTCATCAGACCGCCCGATACCGCCTGGGCCTCGAGGGCGACGGGGGTGTCGTCGAGGCCCAGGCCTCCTCCGGGGTGATCGTCGGCACGGGCACGGGGGCGACCGGCTGGCTCCGGTCGGTGTGGCAGGAGAGGGGAGGGCGGCTGTCGCTGCCCTCCCCCACGGAGGAACGCCTGCTGTGGTTCGTGCGCGAGGCCTGGCCGTCCCCGGCCACCGGTACGTCACTGGTGGCCGGGGAACTGGCGGCCGCGTCCCGCCTCCGCCTCACGGTCGAATCCGAACGGCTGGTGGCCTTCGGGGACGGGATGGAGACGGACGCCCTGGACCTGACCTGGGGGCAGTCCCTGACGGTCGGAATGTGCGGGCAGCGGCTGCGGCTGGTCTGTTGACTGGCCCAGCTGTCACAGCCGCGGGTCCACCGGCTCCGACTCCAGTGCCAGCACCCCGAACACCGCCTCGTGCACGCGCCACAGCGGCTCGCCCTCCGCCAGCCGGTCCAAAGCCTCGAGGCCGAGGGCGTACTCGCGGATCGCCAGGGACCGCTTGTGGTTGAGGAAGCGGGAGCGCAGCCGGGTCAGGTTGTCGGGGCGTGTGTACTCGGGACCGTAGATGATCCGCAGGTACTCACGGCCCCGGCACTTGATGCCGGGCTGCACGAGCCGTCCCTCCTTGCCGCGCACCAGCGCGCCGACGGGCTTGACGACCATGCCCTCGCCGCCGCGGCCGGTCATCTCCAGCCACCAGTCGACGCCGGCCCGCACCGACTCCGGGTCGCCGGTGTCGACGTAGAGACGCCGGGTGGTCTGCAGCAGACCGCTCACGTCGTGCTCCACAACCCGGTCCAGCAGGGCGAGTTGCTCGTCGTGCGGCAGCCCGGTCAGGCTGCGGCCCTGGACGGCGAGGATCTGGAACGGCGCGAGGCGTACCCCGTCCAGCCCCTCGGTCGTCCAGCAGTAGCGGCGGTACGCGTCCGTGAACGCGGCCGCGTTCGAGGCGCGTTCACGCTGGCGGGCCAGCAGGTCGGTCACCTCGACACCCCGCGCGGCGGCGGCCTGAAGTGCGCCGAGCGCACCCGGGAAGACCGCGCCCGACGCGGCACCGACGGCGGCGTACTGCGAGCGCAGCAGCCCGGACGCCTTCAGCGACCACGGCATCAGCTCGGCGTCCAACAGCAGCCAGTCCGTGCCCAGTTCGTCCCACAGACCGGCCTCGCCGACCGCCGTGCGGACCCGCCCGAGGATCTCCTCGGTCACCGCCTCGTCGTCGAAGAACGGCCGTCCGGTACGGGTGTAGAGCGAGCCCGTCGGACCGTCCGCCCCGAACCGCTCGCGCGCCACCTCCGCGTCGCGGCACACCAGCGCCACGGCACGCGAGCCCATGTGCTTCTCCTCGCACACGACCCGCGCGACGCCGTCCGCCGCGTACTGCGCGAACGCCTCGACCGGGTGCTCCAGGTAGCCGTCCACCTTGGACGTGGCCGTGGGCGCCATGGTCGGCGGGAGGTACGGCAGCAGCCGCGGGTCCACCGCGAAGCGGCTCATGACCTCGAGCGCCGCCGCCGCGTTCTCCTCGCGTACCGCGACCCGGCCCTGATGGCGGGTCTCCACGGCCCGGCGGCCGTGCACGTCGTTCAGGTCGAGCGGCCGCCCGTCCTGCCCGCCGGGCGCCTCGGTGCGCAGCGGCCGGGCCGGCTCGTACCAGACCTGCTCGGCCGGTACGTCGACCAGCTCGCGCTCCGGCCAGCGCAGCGCGGTGAGCCTGCCGCCGAAGACGGCGCCGGTGTCCAGGCAGATGGTGTTGTTGAGCCAGGTCGCCGCGGGGACCGGCGTGTGGCCGTACACGACCGCCGCCCGGCCGCGGTAGTCCTCGGCCCACGGGTAGCGCACCGGCAGCCCGAACTCGTCGGTCTCGCCGGTGGTGTCGCCGTACAGGGCGTGCGAGCGGACCCGGCCCGAGGTGCGGCCGTGGTACTTCTCCGGCAGACCGGCGTGGCAGACCACGAGCCGGCCGCCGTCGAGGACGTAGTGGCTGACCAGGCCGTCGATGAACTCCCGTACCTCGCGGGTGAACTCCTCGCTCTCGCCCGCCATCTGCTCGATGGTCTCGGCGAGTCCGTGGGTGTGCTGGACCTTGCGGCCCTTGAGGTAACGGCCGTACTTGTTCTCGTGGTTGCCGGGCACGCACAGCGCGTTGCCCGACTTCACCATCGACATCACACGGCGCAGCACCCCCGGGCTGTCCGGGCCGCGGTCGACGAGGTCGCCGACGAAGACGGCCGTGCGGCCCTCCGGGTGGACGCCGTCGCTGTAGCCCAGCTTGCCGAGCAGCGACTCCAGTTCGGCGGCGCAGCCGTGGATGTCGCCGACGATGTCGAACGGACCGGTGAGGTGGGTGAGGTCGTTGAAGCGCCTCTCGGTCGTGACGGTGGCGCTCTCGATGTCCTCCACGCCGCGCAGGATGTGCACCTTGCGGAAGCCCTCGCGCTCCAAGTGCCGTATGGAACGGCGCAGTTCACGGATGTGGCGCTGGATGACCCGGCGCGGCATCTCGGCCCGGTCGGTACGGGCCGCGTTGCGCTCGGCGCACACCTCCTCCGGGACGTCCAGCACGATCGCGATGGGCAGCACGTCGTACTGCCGGGCCAGGTCGATCAGTTGCCGTCGGGCGTCCGACTGCACGCTGGTCGCGTCGACGACCGTACGGCGGCCCGCCGCCAGCCGCTTGCCCGCGATGTAGTGCAGGACGTCGAAGGCGTCCCGCGTCGCGCTCTGGTCGTTCTCGTCGTCGGAGACCAGGCCGCGGCAGAAGTCGGAGGAGATCACCTCGGTCGGCTTGAAGTGCCGCCTGGCGAACGTCGACTTGCCGGAGCCGGAGGCGCCGACGAGCACGACGAGGGAGAGGTCGGTGACGGGCAGGACCCGCCCCTCGCTCCGGGTGCTGTGCTGTGTCTCGGTCATGCCGCCTTCGCCTCCTTCTCGTTCTTCGGTCCGGCCTGGTCGATCTCGAAAACGGCCATCTGGGTGGGTGGCCCGACCTCGGGGTCGTCGGGGCCGACGGGCACGAACCGCACGCCGTAGCCGTGCCGTTCGGCCACCGCGTCCGCCCAGGCGCGAAACTCCTCGCGGGTCCACTCGAAGCGGTGGTCGCCGTGCCGGACATGGCCGGCCGGCAGGGACTCCCAGCGGACGTTGTACTCCACGTTCGGGGTGGTCACGAGGACCGTGCGCGGACGGGCCGCGCCGAACACGGCGTACTCCAGGGCGGGCAGCCGCGGCAGGTCGAGGTGCTCGATCACCTCGCTCAGCACGGCGGCGTCGTAGCCCTTGAGGCGCTTGTCGGTGTAGGCGAGCGAGCCCTGGAAGAGCGTGACGCGGGACGCCTGCCGCTCCCCCATGCGGTCCAGCTTCAGCCGCCGGGAGGCGATGGTCAGCGCGCGCATCGACACATCGACACCGGTGATCTGCGTGAACTGCGGGTCCTTGAGCAGCGCCTGCACCAACTGGCCCTGCCCGCAGCCGAGATCGAGGACGCGGGTCGCGCCGGACGCCTGCAGCGCCTCGATGATCGCGTCCCTCCGCTGCACGGCGAGCGGAGTCGGCCGCTGCTCCTCCTCGGTCTCGGCCCCGACGGCGTTGTCGATCTCCTCGACCTCGCTGTCGTCGGCCTCCGCGAGGCGCACCAGCTCCAGCCGCTCCATCGCCTGCCGGGTCAGCGACCAGCGGCGGGAGAGATAGCGGCTGGTGATCAGCTTCTGCTCCGGGTGCTCGGCCAGCCAGCCCTCACCGGCACGCAGCAGTTTGTCGACCTCGTCCGGGGCGACCCAGTAGTGCTTGGCGTCGTCGAGCACGGGCAGCAGGACGTACAGATGGCGCAGGGCCTCGGCGACGGTCAGCGCCTGCGACTCCAGGACCAGGCGCACGTAGCGCGAGTCGCCCCACTCGGGGAACTCGCTGTCCAGGGCGACCGGTTCGACGGCCACCGCCCAGCCGAGCGGCTCGAAGAGCCGCCGTACGAGCTCCGCGCCGCCGCGCGCGGGCAGCGCGGGCACCTCGACGCGCAGCGGGCGCGGTTCGGCGGGCAGCTCGGGCCTGGCGTGGCAGGTGCCCTTCATCGCGCTGGAGAACACGCTGCTCAGCGCCACGGCGAGCAGCGAGGAGGCCGCGTACGGGCGGTCGTTGACGTACTGCGCGAGTGCCGCGTCGGGGGCTCCGCCGCGACCCTTGCCCTTCCCCCGCCGCACCAGCGCCACCGCGTCGACCTCCAGCAGCAGCGCCGCCGTGCAGCGCTGGTCGTCCGCCTCGGGGTAGACGACGTGCGCCGTGCCGTACGAGGTGGAGAACGCCTGCGCCTTGTCGGGATGCTTGTGCAGCAGGTAGCCGAGGTCGGTGGCGGGGCGTTCGGGGGTGCCGGTGGTGGTGAGAGTCAGGAACATGGGCAGGGCCTCTCAGGCCGGTTGACGATTCTCGGTGCCGTGCGCGCGAAAGCCCCCAGGAAGGGTGATCCTGGGGGCTCGGCAGGACGACCGTCCCACCTTCGCATACGGGGGCCGACCGGCGCCTTTGTTTATTCCTACGGCATTCCTACGGCATCTCGCCGGCCGCTACGACAGCTGGGACTGGACGTGGGAGGAGATCAGCTCCAGGTGGTCCAGGTCGGAGAGGTCGAGGACCTGGAGGTAGAGGCGGCGGGAGCCGATCTCGGCGTACCGGCCGATCTTGTCGACGACCTCGGACGGGGTGCCCGCCAGGCCGTTGGCCCTCAGCTCGTCGGGCTCGCGGCCGATCGCGGCGGCGCGGCGGGCGACCTCCTTGTCGTCCTTGCCGACGCAGACGACGAGGGCGTTGGACAGGACGAGGTCGTCCGCGCCCCGGCCGGCCTCCTCGGCGGCGGCGCGGACGCGGGCGAACTGGCGCTCGCTGTCCTCCACGCCGGCGAAAGGCATGTTGAACTCGTCGGCGAAGCGGGCCGCGAGGCGCGGGGTGCGGGTCGCGCCGTGGCCGCCGATCAGCACCGGGATGCGGTCCTGGGCGGGCTTGGGCAGGGCGGGCGAGTCGGTGAGGTCGTAGAACGTGCCGTGGAAGTCGAAGCTCTCGCCGAGCTTGGTGCTCCACAGGCCGGTGACGATCTCGAGCTGCTCCTCCAGGCGGCCGAACTTCTCCTTCGGGAAGGGGATGCCGTACGCCTTGTGCTCCTCCTCGAACCAGCCCGCGCCCAGGCCGAGTTCGACGCGGCCGCCGGACATCTGGTCGACCTGCGCGACCTGGATGGCGAGGACGCCGGGCAGCCGGAAGGTGGCGGCCGTCATCAGCGTGCCGAGGCGGATGCGCTTCGTCTCGCGGGCCAGGCCGGCGAGCGTGACCCAGGCGTCGGTGGGGCCGGGGAGACCGTCCCCCGAGCCCATGCGGAGATAGTGGTCGGAACGGAAGAAGGCGTCGAACCCGAGGTCCTCGGTCGCCTTCGCCACGGCGAGCAGAGTGTCGTAGGACGCCCCCTGCTGGGGCTCGGTGAAGATGCGCAGATCCATGCACCCATCCTGCACGCCCCGGGCCCGCCCACCCCCACCGGTCCCCTACGCCTCTGCCGGGTCAAATTCTCCAGCCGGTGGAAATCCCCTGCCGGGTGAAATCCGTCAACGCCGCGCCCGGCGCACGCCCGTGCCAGTGACCGGGCACGGAAGCGATCGCTGGGCGAGCGGAGCCGGACAGCCCGGCCCCCGCACCGGCCGGCCGTCGCCGGGGTGTCACCCGCACGGGCCCTCCCGGGGCCCCGCCGGGCCGCAAGGCCGCCGAACCACCGGTTCGCAGAGGCATCGAGCCTCTGGCGGACCGCGTTTCCGGGCCTCCAGGCCACCGGGCCACCGGACCGCAAGGCCACCGGGCCACCGGTCCGCAGAGCCACCGACCCACCGACCCACCGACCCGAAGGATCACCGACCCAAAGGATCACAGGGCCGCCAGGCCCTAACTCGCCTCCCTCTTCGGCAGCGCCCCTTCCTCCCGCACCGTCTCCGGCAGTACCACCTCATGCAGCAGCCCCCTCTCCCCCGGTAACGCCTCCTCCCGGTCTGCGAGGCGGCGGAGCATTTCGCGGACTCGGTCGCGGGACTCGTCGGCGGCGTCGATGGACTCCATGCACTGCCAGTAGGTGCTCTCGTCGTCCGCGGCGCAGGCGAGGCCGACCAGGGCTATGCCGACCTCGCCGAGGAGGCCGCCCAGGCAGACTAGGGCCTGGCGGGCGTCGCCCAGTTCGGTGAGCTGGGCCGCGCGCAGATCCTCGGTGGCGAGGCGCGGGGTGTCCAGGACGCCGCATCCGCGTCCCGCCAGCTCCGTCAACCCCAGGGCCTCGCCCCGCAGTTCGGGTGGGCCGGCGACCGCGAGGCGGCTGCCTATCGCCTGCGCCAGGGCCTGCGCCTGCCACACCTCCGTCAGCATCTCCGGCGTGCCACCGCTCCCTGCCAGGGCACGTCTGCTCGTCACGATCAGCCGAACAGCGTCCATACGCTGCCCCCGTCTGTCTGGACGCGCTGCCCACACGTCCTCCGAACTCCGTTGTCCACTACCCAGAGTGAAGGTGTGTGGGACGAAAAGCCAGAGGAAGACCGAAATCTGTGGACAACAAATCGATTTCAGACGGGATTTTGACTCCGGAGAGTGAAAGCGGACTGAACAACTCCTCACCATTGCCTAAGGTCTGGGAAACCTTCGCTCGTTGCGGTCGATCTTCGCGTCCAGCGCCGCGAGCGGATCGATGCCCAGGACCTCGCAGAACTGAAGCAAGTAGGCGAGCACGTCCGCCACTTCGTCGGTCACCCGGTGCGCCGTGTCCGGGTCGTCCATGACCCCGGCCGACTCCTCGGGCGTCAACCACTGGAAGATCTCG
This sequence comes from Streptomyces plumbidurans, assembly GCF_019857225.1. Lineage (GTDB taxonomy): Bacteria > Actinomycetota > Actinomycetes > Streptomycetales > Streptomycetaceae > Streptomyces > Streptomyces plumbidurans. The sequence goes on along the minus strand of NZ_JAFJSY010000002.1, from coordinate 229,713 downwards.
ACCAGTTCGGAGGCCTCGACGCTGAGCGCGGCGACGAGGTTCTTCGGGGTGTGGTACGGCTGCCAGTTGCGGGCGGTTGCGAAGTCGGCGAGCCTGCGCTGCAGTTTCGCCACGTCGAGGGGCTCGTGCGGGGGCTGCCCGTGCGGGGGTCCGCCTTGGGGATCGGTCACGGTTCCAGGTCTACCACCGTGAGCCCCTCGCTCACGCTCGCCCCGTCCCCACCACCCGCCCCCGCGATCCACGACGGATCGCTCACCGCCGCCACGACCCTGATGTGACCGCGCTCGCCCATCCGCACCGCCAGTCGCAGCAGCTCACCGCGCTGACGCGGGTCGAGCGAGCGGTCGAAGCCATCGGCGAGGACGGTGAGCGTCTGCATCGCCGCGGGTACCTCGCCGGCGGGGTCCACCTCCAGGACGCCCGGCCCGGTCAGCAGGACCAGCGCGAGCGCCAGATACCGCAACTCGCCGTCGCCCAGGCGCCGTAGAGCCGTGTGGTGGCCGTCGCCGCGGTCCAGCAGGGCCTGGACGGTGCCGTCGCCCAGCGGCCGGGCGAGCACGTCGGCCACCGGCCCCGGGCAGCCGGCACGCACCGCGTCGACGAGCAGGGCGTGCCGTCGCCCGCACTCGGCGCGGGTGCGCCACAGGACGTCGGCGAGGTTGTCGCAGCTCCCCAGGAGCCGGCCGGAGCCGATCGGCACGGGGGCCCGCATCCGGCCGGGGCGCGGGTCGCAGGCGTAGACGGACCGCAGGGCGACGACCATCTGCTCGGCGGCGGCGAGCACCCGGCGCTGTCCGTCGGTCTTGCCGGCCACCCGCAGGGGCAGCAGCGCGGTGCCGAGCCGGTCGTCGGGCAGCGGTCCGCGTGTCACGGACGCCGAACCGGCGGTGTGCCAGACCGCCTGCACCGTACGGCGGGAGGGGTCGCGCAGGGCGGTCTCCAGGAGGACCAGCCCGCCGGACGTCAACCGCTCGCCCACGATGCGCAGTTCGGGCTCGGCCTGCACGGCGACGTCGAGCCGGACCGGCCCCTCGGGTCCGTCGGCGGTGCAGCCGATGCGGAACCCGCGCCGCCGTTGCACGTCGGGGCGCGCCCGGTCCGGCACCCAGGCCCGCGCGTCGGGGAACACCTCCCCGGCCTCTGCGCCCGCGCCGAGCCTGGCCAGTGCCTCGTAGGCGTGCAGGGCGGTCGTCTTCCCGCATCCGCTCCTGCCGGTGAGCAAGGTCACCGCGCCCAGCCCGAACGCCACCCCCCGGTGCCCGGCGAAGGCGGACAGCCGCAGTTCGGTGAGACAGGGGCGGACCGAGCGGGGGCGGTCCGCCCCGATGCGGTCCAGGGACGGCGCTTCAGCAGGTGACAGGGTCATATCCGGACCGTAGGACCGGGTCCGTGCGGCGAACCGTTACGGCTTCGGGAGCTTCCTACGATCGGGGGACCGGGTCAGCCGCCGGACAGGCCGGCGCTCTCCATGAGGTCGGTGACCTCGGTGTCGGCCGGGGTGAGCAGGAAGACATTGCGGTCGACGCGGTGCATCCCGCTCGCCAGGCCGAAGACGACGCCGGTGCTGAAGTCCAGGACGCGCTTGGCGACTTCGCTCTCCGCGCCGGTGAGGTCGAGGAGGACGGGGACGCCGGCCATCAGGGTCTCGGCGACCTCGCGGGCGTCGGCGAAGACATTGACCCGCAGGACCACGAAGCGGCGGCGCAGCTCCGTCTCGGCGTCCGGGAGCGAGCGGTGGTCCACCGCCGACGGCCAGGCGTCGCGTCCACGCAGCGGTACGACCTGGGCCAGGCCCTCCCACTGTTCATCGGTGACGTCGTGGCTGTTCACCGGCTCCCCCCGAACTGACTCGTGACTCCGTGCCTGCATCACTCATGCCTGCATCGGCCATTCTTACGCCACGTCACCCGTTCGGCCCAATCGCGACACGCTCCGCGACCGTCCCGGCCGTTTCCCCGGGCAGCGGACCGCAGCGTCGGACTCGTCGGAAATCACCGGTTCCTGCCCGATCGAGGCTTCTTACTGCCCTCACACCGGACTCTTCACCGCCCGCCACGCCCCGCTCACCGGGCGCGACTAGCGTTCGCGGACGTGCACTTGGCAGAGACCCAGCTGGTGGCACCCGGGCGGCGGACGCAGTCGGTGGTGTCCGCCCCTCCGGAACCGCCCGCCCAGTGGCACCGCGTCCTGACGCTGCTGGCGGACGTGAGTCTTTTCATCGGTACGCGCTCGGTGTGGACGCAGGGGGCGAGCCACCGGCTGCCCGTGGCCGCGGTGGTCTCGCTCTGCTACGCCTCGATCCTGATGTGCGGAGTCCTGACCCTGGTGGTGCGCCGGGCCCGGTCGCTGGCGCGGCTGGACCTGTGCGTCCTGATCACCGCCGTGACGCTGGCGGTGTGCGCCTGGGTCATGAACCACGGCGGCTCCGACGAGGCGGTCCTGACCACCCAGGCGGCCCGGCAGCTGGTCGCGGGGCATCCCGTCTACGGACAGCCGTGGCCCTGGCTGTTCGGGCACGGCGTCGCCCTCACCCCGACGGTGAGCGGCGGCTACGACTTCACGTACGGCTATCCGCCCCTCGTCCCGCTGCTGGCCGCCCCGCTGCTGTGGCTGGGTCACGGCGGCGCCCCGGCGACGGCGGTGAGCACCGGCGCGCTGGTCGTCGGCACGGTGGTGCTGTGGCGGATGCTGCCCACCCCGTGGCGTTCCGCGGCCACCATGGCGTGCCTGGGCTTCGGCCTGCTCCCGATGTACGCGCGGCTCGGCTATCCGGCGATCACGGCGCTGGCCCTGCTGATCCCGGTGGTGGTGCGCTGGCCGCGGATCGGCAGTGGCGGGCGGCTCGGTCCGTCCGGAGTGGCGCGGGCCATGTGCCTGGGCGCCGCCTGCGCCGCGCAGCAACTGCCGTGGTTCCTCGCGCCGTTCCTGCTGGCCGGGATCTACGCGGTGCGCCGGGGCGAGCTGGGCGGGCGCGCGGCGGCGGCGGCGGTGGTCCTGCGGATCACCGGCGTCGCCGCCACCGTGTGGCTGCTGGTCAACACGTACTTCGTGGTGAGCGAACCGGGCACCTGGATCACCGGCATCGCGCTGCCGCTGACGCAGGGGGCCACCCTGCACGGACAGGGTCTCGGGGACGTCTCCCTGTACTTCACCGACGGCAGCGACCGGCTGGACTGGTACGGGTACGCGAGTGTGCTGCTGGCCGCGGCCCTGCTCGCGCTGCTGGTGCTGTTCATGCGCCGTCTGGGACCGGCGGCGACCGTCCTGCCCTGGTGTGCCTTCTATCTGGCGACCCGCTCCCAGGACGGCTACTACCTTCTGATGACCCCGCTGTGGCTGGCGGCCGCGGTCACCGCTCCCCCGTCGGAGTTCGCCCGCGCCTGGCAGCCGCGCCCGCGTGCGCTGTCCGGCCCGCACCGGCGTACGGCGCTGGTCGCGGCGTCCGCGCTGCTGGTCGCCCCGGCGTTGGTGAGCGCCGCCGTGGCGGTCACCGGCACGGCGCCGCTGAAGCTGCGGGTCGCCGCGGTGCGGCGGGTGTCCGCGGACGCCGTGTCCCGGCTGACCGTGCGGGTCACGAACGTGGACGGCACCGCCCTGACGCCCCACTTCATGCTCACCACGAACCAGGGCTCCGGCAGGTACTGGTCGCTGGTGCGGGGTCCGGCCACCGTGCCCGCCCACGGGACCGTACGGATGGAGATCAGACCGGCCTCCGGGACGTACGCCCTGCCCATCAGGCCGGGCACCCGTATACGCCTGCGGGCCTTCACGGCGGCCCCGCAGACGCTGTCGAGCGCGTACGTCCGGCTGGCGGACCGGAACTCCCGCACACAGCAGGCGGGTTGAGCGGCCGTCAGTTCGCCGTGCTGCGTACGAAACGGAGCGTGGCCGTGACCGTGGTCAGGCCGCGGAGCATGCCCAGCTGGTTCCAGCCGAGGCCGAACTCGGCGCGGTCCACGGTGAATTCGGTGTCCAGGGTGAGGGCGTCGGCGTCCGCGGCGGCCAGGCGTGCGGTCAGGTTCTGCGGGCGGCTGACGCCGCGCACGGTCAGCTGACCGGAGACCTCGACGGTGTCGCCGGCCCCGGCCTTGGCGCTGCGCACGGCGAAGGTGATCTCGGGGTGGTTGGCGACGTCGAAGAAGTCGGCGGAGCGCAGGTGGTCGTCGCGCTTCTTGTTCTTGGTGTCGAGGGTGGCGGCGTCCAGGGTCAGGGTGCCGGTGGCGGTGCCGTCGGGCCCGACCTCGCCCTGTCCGCCGACGGCCCCGAAGCTGCCCTTGACGGTGACGAGGCCCCACATCGTCTTGTGACGCACGGAGACGGTGGAGGCGGTGGCGTCGAGCTGCCACACACCGGTGTCGACGGCGACGGTCATGGTCTTCTCCAGGGGGTCCGAGCGGATGGTTCAAATTTGGATGACCACACGCTAGCCCGTTATCCAAATCTGGACAACCGTCTCGTCCAAAAATGGACGACCGTTACACTCGACACCATGGCCGACCCCGAGGAGCACCCCGCCGAGCTGCCCGAATGCCCGTCCGCGCAGGGCGCCGGACTGCTGCCCAAGGAGCTGCGGGCGTGGATGGTGCTGCTCGCGGCCATGGGCGCGGTGGAGCAGGAGCTGCGCTCCGTCGTCAAGGACCGGATGGACGTCTCGCACGACGAGTTCCTGATCCTGTGCCTGCTCGCCGAGCAGCCCGAAGGTCTGCGCATGACCCGCGTCGCGGAGCTCCTCGGCCGCCCCAAGACCCGGCTCACCTACCAGATCGCCTGCCTGCAGCACGCCGGCCTGGTCAACCGGAAGTCGGTCTGCGGCGACCGGCGCGGCATCGAGGTCGCCCTCACCGACAAGGCCCGCCGCCTCCTGGAGGAGGCCTCCGGCACGCTCGCCACGACGGTCACCGGGGCCCTGTCCCGCGTCATGGGCCCGGACCAGCACGAGGCGATGTGTGGCCTGCTGCCGGAGCTCGCCGAGGAGTCCGGGGCGCCGTAGCCGACCGGGCGGATGCCCCTCGCGCACCTGGGTACCCGGCGCTCCCCTGCCCTTGCCGCGTCGGCGACCGAAGGAGAGCTCCATGGGTGCGCTGGATCTGCCCGAACCCGTCGTCCGGGGCGGAACGGCGCCCCCCGTGGACGTGGCGCGCCTGGAGGCCGCGCTGCGCGAACGGGTCGACGGCGAGATCCGTTTCGACGCCGGGAGCCGGGCCGCGTACTCCACCGACGCCTCGAACTTCCGGCAGACCCCGATCGGCGTGGTCGTGCCCCGCACCCCCGAGGCGGCAGCGGAGGCGGTGGCCGTGGCGCGCGAGCACGACGTGCCCGTCCTCTCGCGCGGCGGCGGGACCAGCCTGGCCGGGCAGTGCACCAACGCGGGCGTGGTGATCGACTGGTCGAAGTACTGCCACCGCGTCGAGTCCGTGGACGCACAGGCCCGCACCTGTGTCGTCCAGCCCGGCATCGTCCTCGACGAGCTCAACCGGCAGCTCGCGCCGACCGGCCTGCGCTACGGCCCCGAGCCCGCCACGCACGCCAACTGCTGCATCGGCGGCATGATCGGCAACAACTCCTGCGGCGCCACCGCCCAGGCGCACGGCAAGGTCGTCGACAACATCGCCCGCCTGGAGGTGCTGCTCTACGACGGCACCCGCTTCTGGTGCGGTGAGACCAGCGACGAGGAGTACGCCGAGATCGAGCGGCAGGGCGACCTGCGGGCCGCGCTCTACCGGCAGTTGCGCGCCCTGAGGGACCGCTACGGCGACGAGGTGCGCCGCCGCTACCCCGACATCCCGCGCCGGGTCTCCGGCTACAACCTGGACTCGCTGCTGCCGGAGCACGGCTTCGACGTCGCGGGCCTCCTCGTCGGCAGCGAGTCGACGCTGGTCACCGTGTTGCGGGCGGAGCTGGAGCTGGTGCCCGTGGTGAAGGAGCGGACGCTCGTGGTCCTCGGGTTCCCCGAGATCGCGGTGGCCGCCGACGCCGTACCGGCGATCCTGCCGTACGAGCCGATCGCGCTGGAGGGTCTCGACGCGCGGCTGCTGCGGGACGAGCGGATCAAGGGGCTCAACCCCAAGGCGCGCGAGCAGATGCCCGCGGGGAACGCCTTTTTGATGGTGCAGTTCGGCGGGGACACCCTCGACGAGTCCGACGAGCGGGCGCACCGGATGCTGGCGGGCCTGCGCGAGTCCGAGCACGACGCCGAGGTCGCCTTCCTCGACGAGCCCGCCCACGAGGACGAGTTGTGGCAGGTGCGCGAGGCCGGACTCGGCGCCACCGCGCACATCCCACAGCACGCCGACACCTTCGAGGGCTGGGAGGACTCGGCGGTGGCACCGGAGAGACTCGGCGCCTATCTGCGCCGACTGCGCAAGCTGTACGAGGAGTTCGGGTACCTCGACGACACCGGGCCCAGCCTCTACGGCCACTTCGGGCAGGGCTGTGTGCACACCCGTATCCCCTTCGACCTGTACACGGCCGACGGGGTGAGCGCCTACCGGCGGTTCATGGAGCGGGCGGCGGACCTGGTCGCCGAGTTCGGCGGGTCCTTCTCCGGTGAGCACGGGGACGGGCAGAGCCGGGGCGAGCTGCTGCCGCGCATGTTCGGGGACGAACTCGTCGAGGCCTTCGGGCGGTTGAAGGCGGTCTTCGACCCGCTGGACCGGATGAACCCGGGCAAGGTCGTGGCGCCCTACCGGCTGGACGAGAATCTGCGCCTGGGCGGCGACTGGGCCCCCTACGCTCCGCGTGACCTGCATTTCCAGTTCCCCGACGACGGCGGGTCGTTCGCCGAGGCCGCCAACCGGTGCGTGGGCGTGGGCAAGTGCCGGCAGCTCACCACGGACGGCGGTTCGGTGATGTGCCCCTCGTACCAGGTGACGCGCGAGGAGGAGGACTCCACGCGCGGGCGGGCCCGGCTGCTGTTCGAGATGCTCGACGGGCACGGTGACAGCGCGGTGCGGGACGGCTGGCGGTCCGAGGCGGTGCGCGACGCGCTCGATCTGTGCCTGTCCTGCAAGGGGTGCAAGAAGGACTGCCCGGCCGATGTCGACATGGCCACCTACAAGGCGGAGTTCCTCTCCCACCACTACGAGGGACGGCCCTGGCGCAGGCCCCGTTCCGACTTCTCCATGGGCTGGCTGCCGCTTCTCGCCCAGGCCGTCGGCCGCTCCCGACTCGGCCCGCTCGTCAACACCCTCACGCACACCCCGCCGCTGTCGAGGGCGGCCCGCGCGCTCGCGGGCGTCGAGGACCGCGAGGTGCCGCTGTTCGCCGAGCAGACGCTGCAGCAGTGGTTCGCCGGACGCCGTGAGACCTACGGCGACGGGTCCCGCGGCAGCGTCCTGCTGTGGCCGGACACCTTCACCAACTTCTTCCACCCGCACGTCGGACGCGCCGCCGTGGAGGTCCTTGAACACGCGGGCTGGCGGGTCGAGCTGCCGCAGGAACCGCTGTGCTGCGGTCTCACCTGGCTCTCCACCGGCCAACTGGACGTCGCGGAACGGGTGTTGAGCAGGACCGTGCGCCATCTCGCCGGGCATGTGCGGGCGGGCGGCCTGGTGGTGGGGCTCGAACCGAGCTGCACCACCGTGTTCCGCTCGGACATGGGCGACCTCTTCCCCGGCGACCGCGACGTGCGCAGGCTGGCCGAGCAGACGGTGACGCTCGCGGAGCTGCTCACCGAGCACTCCCCCGGCTACGAGCCGCCGCAGGTGCCGGACCGTTCGGCGCGGGCGCTGGCCCAGGTGCACTGCCATCAGCACGCGGTGCTCGGCTGGAACGCCGATCAGGAACTGCTGAAGCGAGCCGGCGTCGACGCCGAGCAACTGGAGTCCGGGTGCTGCGGCCTGGCCGGGAACTTCGGCTTCGAGCGCGGCCATCTGGAGGTCAGCGAGGCCTGCGCGGAGCGGGTGCTGCTGCCCCGGCTGCGCGAGGAGGACGCGGGCACCGTCCTCCTCGCCGACGGCTTCAGCTGCCGTACCCAGGTCCACGAGTTCGACAGCGGCGGCCACGAGGGAGTCCACCTGGCCGAGTTGCTGGCCTCGGGGCTGCCCAGGGGCGCGCACGGCAGCGCGTACGCCGTGGGTCCGGGTGCGCGGCCCACCCCGCCGGGACGGCGCGCCAGGACACTGGCCCTGGCCGGGGCCGGGCTGAGCGCGGCCGCCGTCGCGGCGGGAGTGGTACGCGGGCTGCGGCGGTGAGCGCCGCCGCGGTCAGGAGGCCTTCTGGGAGCGGCCGTTGCGCAGGAGCGCGAACGCCGCCGCCGCGAGACCCAGCACGCCCACGACGAGCCCGGCGATGCCGAGGCCGCGGGCGGTGCCGTCGGAGGAGGCCGAGTCGGTGCTGCCGGCCGCCTTGGACTCCTTCGCCGGGGCGGCCGGTGCGCTGTCGTCGCCGGCCGCCTTCGCGGTCAGCTTGAGGACCGGTGCCGGGTTCTCCGGCTCCTCCTGGCCGGCCTGCGCCTGCTCGATCCAGCGGACGGTCTTGCCGTCGGAGTAGGTCTGCAGCGTCTTGAAGGCCAACTGGCCGGTGTCGTCCGGCAGTTGACCGAAGGCGACATTGAAGTCCTGGTACTGCCCCGGACCGATCTTGCCGCCGGTCCAGGTGATCTCGGAGACGGCGTCGGTGATGGTGCCGTCGTCGGTCTTGACCGGCTTCTTCAGCTTGGTGTTCGTGACCTTGGCCGTCCAGCCGTCCTGCGGCGGCGAGACGAGCACCCCGAGGACGGGGTGGTCGGTGGGCAGGAAGACCTGCACCTTGGTGGTGTTCGCCGTGTCCTCCTCGTTGGGGACGCGGAAGCTCAGGACGCCGTCCGTGGCGCCCTTGGCGTAGCTGTCGGGGTGGACGGTGACATGCGCGGAGGCGATGCCCGCGGCGGCCAGGACTCCGGCCGCGGCCAGGGCGGTGACGGCCCCGGCACGGCCGAGGTCGGTGCGTGCGATGGACATGACTGGGTGGATCTCCGTACTGGAAAAGGGATGTCGGTCAGTTCGCGTACGACATCCCGTGCGGCGGACCGCGCCGCTGCACCACGTGCCTCAGCAACAGCCGCCGCAGCGGCCGCACGCCCTCGACGCCCGGGCGTACGGGGTCCGGCGCGGCCGGCACCCGCCACGTCCCGGCGCACACCTGCCACCAGGCCGCGAGACCGGGCACGAGCGCGACGGCCCGGCGCAGCAGCGACCACACCGCGGCCTCCCCGCGCCGCAGCCACCCCGTCAGCACCACGGCCGCCGCGACATGGGCGATCGTGGCGTGCGGTGTCAGGGCGTGGGCGTGGGCCATGTGCATGCCGTGCAGGGCGGCCATCCCGGGCAGGGCGCTCATCCCGGGCATGGCGGCCATCCCGTGCAGGGCGGCCGTGACATGTACGGGAGCCGTCCCAGGCATCCCGTGCATGCCCTGCATCCCGTGCATGCCGTGCGCCCCGCCCATGAGCATTCCGGTGTGCGGGTGTACGGCGTCGAAACCGAGGTGCAGTCCGCCCTGGGCCGTGAGCGTCGCCGCGCCGATGGCGGCCAACGACCGCTCCCGGCCGCCCAGCAGGAACCCGGCCACGAAGACCGGCACGAACCCGGCTGCCTGCGTCCAGACGGGCGGCGCCGTGCCGGTCGCCAGGGCGTGGCCCCCGGCGGCGAGCAGCACGCACAGCGCGGCGAACACCGCCGCGCGCAGCGCGCGTACCGAAGGAGCCGCTGTCATGGCGCCCGATCCTGCCACGCCCGCGGACCGCCCCGCCCGGCGGCTGCCCGCGCCCGCGGGTGCACACTGGGGACCGACAGAGCCGGCGGCCGAGGCGGTGAGGGGTTGACGTCCGAGGTGCGCATCCGAATCGACGGCGTGGACCTGCCCGGCCGCGCGTGCGGGCCCGACGACGGCATCCCGTCGTACGCGAACGTCCATGTGGCCGTGCAGCGCCGGGACCGGCCGGCCGAGCTGCTCGACCCGCAGCCCGGCGACGCCGCCCGTGCGAGCTGGACGCTTGAGTGCACGGTCACCGGTACGGACGTCAAGGGGCCCTTTGTTCAAGGGCGTCCGGGAAATCGCTTCGTCTATCTGTCGTGGGGCTCGGTGGACGGCTCCGGTGCCTTCACCATGTTCCGGCGGGCCAAGCTGGTGCTCGACGCGGTACCCACCGACGTGCTCGAAGCCGCCGTGCGCGACGGGCAGTTGACCGGGCGGCTCGCGCTGACCGACGACCGCGGCCACCCGCTGTGCGCCCGGGTGGTGCCGCCGCGCATCACCTGGACCGCCGGGGCCGCCGAATCCGCCGCGTCCGCCGGTCAGTTGTGACGGTCGTGTGCTGCGTCCCGGCGGGCTACTCGTCCGCACCGTCAACACCGTACGCACCGTCAGCGGGTGTGGCTCACCCCTCGGAGCGCGCGTACCCCCCGTCGACCCGGATCGCCCTGATCCCGCTGATGTAGCGGGCCCCGCACCGGTCCTGGGGCAGCACCAGCTGGGAGCCGGCCAGGTCGAGCGGGGTGTCGTCGATGCTCGTGGCCAGCAGCACCGGAGCGTGGGCGAAGTCGGGGTCGATCTCGGCCCAGGACAGCAGGGCGTGGTGGCCGTCCGTGCCGGTGATCGCGATCAGGAAACGCAGCCGGTCCTTGCGCCGGAGGGGATCGAAGCCGGGCCCCGCGTCGGACAGCACGTCGTACAGGAGCGGCCCGGCGAAGCTGTGGTGCTGCACCCCGCTGGTGCGGCACTCGAAGGCGACCCGCACCTCGTGCTGCGGCCAGCCGAGCAGATCGGGCACGGTCAGCCGGGCGGGGCGGGCGAGGTCACCGCTCAGGGCGAACTCGGCGACCGGCGGCGTCAGGGTCTGGCTCACGGGCTACCACCTCCCGCAAGACCGTACCCGGCAGGCCACTTCCAGCAAACGCACATGCACGCCAAAATGAGAGTGTGACCACGCTTGTGCGACGCGGCAGCGGATCAGTGCCTTGCATTTGCCGTCAGCGCACCAGCGAGGTCAGGACCTCCGCGCAGATGGCCATGGCGGTCTCCGCCGGGGTACGGGCGCCGATGTCCAGGCCGATCGGGCCGTGGATGCGCGAGAGCAGCTCCTCGCCGAGGCCCGCCTCGACCAGTCCGGCGGCGCGACGCTCCTGCGTATGGCGCGATCCCAGAGCACCCACATAGGCGGTGCCCGCGGTCAGCGCCGCGCGGAGTGTGGGCACGTCGACGTCGGGCTCATGGCTGAGCAGGACCAGACAGGCGGCCGCGGGGCGTTCGGCGAGCAGCTCGGCGGCGTCCTTCGCGGCCGCTGTGACCGTGGCCTGCCAGCCCAGCAGGGAGGCCTGGGCGACGAGCAGTTCGGCGAGTTCGCCGCCGCCCACGATCACGAGGTGGGGGACGCAGGGACAGGCCTCGATCAGGACGAGCCCGGCGTCGGTGGCCTGCACCTCGCGCCCCGCACGATGACGGGCGAGCAGGTCACGGGCGCGGGCGGCGGCCTGCGGTGGCAGATCCGCGTCGTCCGGCTCCGGGCCCGTGGTCACGACGGTGCTGACGGCGTGGACGCGCCGCTCGTCGAGCCAGGTGATCAGGGCGGCGTCGGCGCCCGCGGCGAGCAGCTCCCACCAGCGGGGCGGGACGGCGAGCAGCGGCTGCAGCAGGACCTCGGCCTGTCCGCCGCAGGTCAGCCCCGCCTCGCTCACCCCGTCGTCGTGGACGGCCACCGGGCACACGCGGGCGGTGTGTCCGGGCGCGAGCAGGGCCGCCTGCTCGGCCAACTGCCGGTCGAAGGCGCCCTGGTAGAGGGTGCCGTGACAGGTCCCGTCCGCGTCGATGAGCAGGGCGTCGGCCGGGTGCCGGGGCCCGAAGCCCCGCTCGGTGACGGGCCGCGCGAGGACCGCCGTACCGCGGCCGTGCGCCGCCCACTGCCGTGCCGTGTCCGCCAGTTCCCTCATGCTTCGACCCTAGGCGCCCTAGCGAGCACGGGGAACCGCGCGACCAGCCACGACATACGGTCCCGCGCCCGCCTGCGACGGGCGCGCCCTCAGCTGCCGACCCCGAGGGCGGCGAGCAGCACCAGTACGAGGGTGGTGGCGCCGAGCAGGCCGTGGGCGGCGACGACGGGGACCGGCAGATGCCGCTCGGCGGGGGTGGACTCGGCGTTTGCCGGTGTCGTGCGTTGCACGGGGATCCAGCGGGCGAACAGGGTGAAGCCGAGCAGGGCGACGACGACGAGCAGCACGAAACTCGTCCAGGCCAGGGCGTCCTTGTCGGCGACGAGATAGATGATCCAGACCACCAGTCCCGCCGCGGCCAGCAGGAAGTGCCCGAAGACGACCGGCGCCGGGAAGCGCGTGGTCCCGGCCTGCTGCTGACGCAGTCCACCGCCGCCGAGCCAGCGGCCGAGCAGGACGAATCCGCCGAGAGCGGTGACGATCCAGGCGACGAGAGCGGCGATGTCCATGGGTCGGCCTCCAGTGGTTCCGGTCAGGTCGTCGTACGGGTGCTGCGGTATCCCTCGGCCTGTACGGACTCGGCGGCCACCCGCACGCCGTAGCGGTAGGCGAGCTTGCCGCCGAGGTACCCGGAGAAGCCGAGGAGGGCCAGGGCGGCGGCGGAGAGCGCCAGCTGCCCGCTGCCGACGCTCTGCCCTCCCGCGTAGCCGCCGCCCTGGCGCCAGGCGAAACCGGCCGCGTACGCGGCGGTCACGGCGAGGTTCAGGGTCATGTGCACCAGTCCGGTGCGGAACGCCGGTGTCCCGGTGGGGATGGCGAACAGGTCGAGGAAGCCGGCGCAGGCCGCGGCCAGCGCGCCGAGCACGCCGATCGCGATCAGCCAGGCGGAGCCGTGGGTCAAAAACCCCGGCCGGGCGACGATCTTCGAGGCGATGTCGAAGACCAGGCTGCACACCCAGGCCCCGATCGGCACGGTGACCAGCATCGGATGGAAGGGATGGCCGTACGGCCCCGCCAGAGCGCCGCTGACCGGTTGTTTCGCCTGCCGCAGATCACCGTCGACCGTCATGCGTCACCTCGCCTGTGAGGTATTTCACCAACGATTGTTAGTCTTATTCGGGGCGTGGGTCAAGCGTCCGGGTCGGAGTTACGGTGACTGCGTGACCTCCGGTTCCGAGACCTCCGGCCCCGATCCGATCGCGGCGCTCGCCGTCCTCGGCGACGAGTCACGGCGTCAACTGCTCGACTTCGTACGGCGGGCCAAGCGGCCGGTGACCCGGGAGGAGGCGTCGGCGGCGGTCGGGATCTCCCGCAAGCTCGCGGCCTTCCACCTCGACAAGCTCGTCGCCTCGGGCCTGCTCGAAGCCCGGCACGGCGGCGCCGGGCCGCGCCGGGTGGGCCGCGCCCCGAAGGTGTACGAGCCGAGCCCCTACTCCCTGTCCGTGAGCCTCCCGCCGCGCCGCCACGATCTGCTGGCCTCGCTGCTGACCGACGCGCTGACGGCACAGAAGCCCGGCGAGGACGCCCGGGAGGCGTCCTTGCGCGTGGCCCGGGAGAGGGGCGAGGCGCTGGGCGCCGGGACCCGCGACGACGACGTCACCTCCACCCTGGAATCGCTCGGCTACGAGCCCGCCGACGCCGGCCCCGGCCGCACGGTGCTGCACAACTGCCCCTTCCATCCGGTCGCCGCCCAGGCCCCGGAGCTGATCTGCGGCATGAACCACGCCTTCCTGTGCGGCTACCTGGAGACCTCGGGCCACCCCGAGACCACGGCCGTACTGACCGCCCACGAGGCCGCCTGCTGCGTAGAGCTGCACACCGGCGAGTAACGGCCCACCGGCCGACCCCGCACTTCAGCGGCCGTAGCGGCCCTTCATCCGCCGTTCAGCGCGACGAGCCAAACCTGTAGAGTTCGTTTTCTTGAACTCTTCGTGTTTATGCCGCTAGGTTGGTCCCCATGACCGCGCCCCGGACCCCGAACACCGCCGACGAGCTGCGCGGTGCCGGCCTGCGGGTGACGGCCGCCCGCGTCGCACTGCTGGAAACCGTCCGCGACGGTGACCACCTCGACGTCGAGACGATCGCCGCAGGAGTGCGCGACCGTGTCGGCCACATATCGCTGCAGGCCGTGTACGAGGCGCTGCACGCGCTCACCACGGCCGGTCTCGTACGCCGTATCGAGCCGCCGGGCAGCCCGGCCCGGTTCGAGGGGCGGGTCGGCGACAACCACCACCACCTCGTCTGCCGGTCGTGCGGCGTCGTGGTCGACGTCGACTGCGCGGTCGGCCACGCCCCCTGTCTGACCGCGTCCGACGACCGTGGCTTCGCGGTCGACGAGGCCGAGGTCATCTTCTGGGGCCTGTGCCCCTCCTGCTCCACCGAAGCCCGCAGTACAGCTGAATGATCCACCCAGGGAAGGACTTCCATGTCTGAGAACCCCGACGCAATCGTCACCGACCCCAAGGCTGAGGGCACCGGTGGCTGCCCGGTCGCGCACCAGCGTGCCGCGCACCCGACGCAGGGTGGCGGCAACCGCCAGTGGTGGCCCGAGCGGCTCAACCTGAAGATCCTCGCCAAGGACCCGGTGGTCGCGAACCCCCTCGGTGAGGAGTTCGACTACGCCGAGGCGTTCCAGGCTCTCGACCTGGACGCCGTGAAACGCGACATCGCCGAGGTGCTGACCTCCTCGCAGGACTGGTGGCCCGCCGACTTCGGCAACTACGGCCCGCTGATGATCCGGATGGCCTGGCACAGTGCCGGCACCTACCGCATCAGCGACGGCCGTGGCGGTGCCGGCCGCGGCCAGCAGCGTTTCGCGCCGCTGAACAGCTGGCCCGACAACGGCAACCTCGACAAGGCGCGCCGGCTGCTGTGGCCGGTGAAGAAGAAGTACGGCCAGTCCATCTCCTGGGCCGACCTGATGATCCTCACCGGCAACGTCGCGCTGGAGACGATGGGCTTCAAGACCTTCGGCTTCGGCGGCGGCCGCGCGGATGTGTGGGAGGCCGACGAGGACGTGTACTGGGGCCCGGAGACGACCTGGCTCGACGACCAGCGCTACAGCGGCGACCGTGAGCTGGAGAACCCGCTCGGCGCCGTCCAGATGGGCCTCATCTACGTCAACCCCGAGGGCCCCAACGGCAACCCGGACCCGCTGGCCGCGGCCCGCGACATCCGTGAGACGTTCCGCCGGATGGCGATGAACGACGAGGAGACCGTCGCTCTGATCGCGGGCGGTCACACCTTCGGCAAGACCCACGGCGCCGGCCCGGCCGACGCGGTCGGCAACGACCCCGAGGCCGCCGACATGGAGCAGATGGGCCTGGGCTGGAAGTCCACCCACGGCACCGGCAAGGGCGGCGACGCCATCACCTCCGGTCTCGAGGTCACCTGGACCACCAAGCCCACCCAGTGGAGCAACGACTTCTTCGACATCCTCTTCGGCTACGAGTGGGAGCTTTCCCAGAGCCCGGCCGGCGCCCACCAGTGGGTCGCCAAGGACTCTCAGGAGATCATCCCCGACGCGCACGATGCGTCGAAGAAGCGCCGGCCCACCATGCTCACCACAGACCTCTCGCTGCGCTTCGACCCGATCTACGGCGAGATCTCCAAGCGCTTCCACGAGAACCCGGACCTGTTCGCGGACGCCTTCGCCCGCGCCTGGTACAAGCTGACCCACCGTGACCTGGGCCCCAAGTCGCTCTACCTCGGCCCCGAGGTGCCGGAGGAGACGCTGCTGTGGCAGGACCCGCTGCCGCAGGCCGAGGGTGAGGTCATCGACGCCGCCGACATCGCCGCCCTCAAGGTCAAACTGCTCGACTCCGGGCTGTCCGTCTCACAGCTGGTCTCCACGGCGTGGGCGTCGGCCTCGACGTTCCGCGGCAGCGACAAGCGCGGCGGCGCCAACGGCGCCCGCATCCGCCTGGAGCCGCAGCGCGGCTGGGAGGTCAACAACCCCGACGAACTCGCCCAGGTCCTGCGCGTCCTGGAAGGCATCCAGGCCGACTTCAACACGGGTGCGAAGAAGGTCTCCCTGGCCGACCTGATCATCCTCGGCGGTGCGGCCGCGGTGGAGAAGGCCGCCCAGGACGCCGGTGTCGCCGTGCAGGTGCCCTTCACACCGGGCCGCGTGGACGCCACCGAGGAGCACACCGACGCGGAATCCTTCGCCGCGCTGGAGCCCACCGCGGACGGCTTCCGCAACTATGTCGGCAAGGGCAACCGGCTGCCCGCCGAGTACCTGCTGCTCGACAAGGCCAACCTGCTCACCCTCAGCGCCCCGGAGATGACCGTCCTGGTCGGCGGCCTGCGTGTGCTCGGCGCCAACCACGCCGGCTCCACCCACGGGGTGCTGACCGAGACGCCGGGCCGGCTGACCAACGACTTCTTCGTCAACCTGCTCGATTTGGGCACGACGTGGAAGGCCACCTCCGAGGACCAGACCACGTTCGAGGGCCGCGACGCCTCCGGCGCGCTGAAGTGGACCGGCACCCGCGCCGACCTCGTCTTCGGCTCCAACTCCGAACTCCGCGCCCTCGCCGAGGTCTACGCCAGCGACGACGCGAAGGAGAAGTTCGTGAAGGACTTCGTCGCCGCGTGGGCCAAGGTCAGCGACCTCGACCGCTTCGACCTCATCTGACCCCACCGCACCACACACCAGGGCCGACCCGATCACGGGCCGGCCCTGGCCGCGTTCGGGGCAGGGGTCCGAGCGGCCGCACACTCGTCGCCGCCCCCCGAATTCCGTCGTGGCGCCGTCGGGCGGGTCTGCCGGTGCAGCTGGTTCGCCCCGTCAGCCAGGCGGAACGCGACGACCAGCGGCAGCCGGACACCGCCCGGCAGATCCCCCTCGCCCTGCGCCCCGGCCTTGCGGCGACCCCCGCCGAACGGCTCTGGGGCGGGGACCCCGGCTGCGGCCTGAAAAGGCGCGGTCGGCACGGGACCGGAGCGTTGCTCAAGAACCTCGTCGCGGCGGCGAACCTCCTCGCGGTCGCGCGGGCGGTGCGTGCACAGTTGTCGGCAGCCGGCGACCCGGCAGCAGATCCCCGATCCGGACGACGACAGGAGCAACGTGACCAGCCGCGTCACCCTCATCTCACCCGCCATGAGCACCTCGCTGCGCCAGGCCCGTTTCTACGACGGCACGGGCTCGCTCGACGACGGCGGCGCGGCGCGGGCCCGTGCGGCGGCCGGGACGCTGCCCCCGGCCGAGCGCGTCGTCGTCTCCCCCGGCGTGCGCTGCCGCGAGACCGCGACGGCGCTCGGACTCGACGCGGGCGAAGCGCCGGCGGAGCTGGCGGGGCTGAACGCGGGCCGCTGGGCGGGTCTCACCCTCGACGAGGTCGCCGGGTCCGAACCGGAGGCGGTGGCGCGGTGGTTGACCGATCCGGACTCAGCGCCGCACGGCGGGGAGTCGGTGCGGGACCTGTGCCTGCGCGTCGGGCGGTGGCTGGACGCCGCGTCGCGGACGGACGGCCGCACACTCGCGGTGGTCGAGCCGGACGTCGTACGGGCCGCGGTGGTGCAGGTGCTGGGAGCGCCCGCGGCGTCCTTCTGGCGCGCGGACGTGCCGCCGCTGACGGCAACGGAGATCAGCGGCCGGGCCGGACGCTGGAACCTGCGGCTGGGCAACCCGCTGCACCCGCGGCAGGACGCCGACTGACACACGCCGCGGTCCTCACATGCGGGGCCATCACAGGCGTGAGGGCCCGCGGAGAGATTCCGTGGGCCCTCACGTTCGCTCGATTCAGGTCACCGTCAGCTGCCGCCCGCGGTGACCGCCGAAGGCGCGGCCGCCCTCGCGGGCCGCGGGTTCAGCACCCGCTCCGCCAGCTCGCCGAAGGCGAGGCCGAAGCCCGTCCACAGCGTGACCTGGATGGCCAGCGCGGAGAGGCGGAACCGCCACAGCACGGAGGCCGGGAAGTGGGCGGGCACCTCGTTGACGACCGGCAGGAACGCGTACGCCAGGCCGATCACCAGGACGAACGCGGCCACCGCGACGACAGTGGCGTACCAGTTGCCCAGCCTCGGGGCGAGCCGCTTGCCCAGGATGGTCGCCGCGATGGCGAGGAGCACACTGAGCACCATCATCAGGAAGTACAGGGTGGTCCGCTTGCCGATGGTGTCGGCGTTGCCGACGGCGGGCGGGTTGGCCGGGTACTTCAGGAACGGGACGACATAGACCGCGAGCAGCGCGCAGCCGGACAGCAGCAGTGCGGTGGCCCGCGGGCTGAAGCGGCCGACGCGGCCGAGCGCGAAGCAGAACGCGAGCGCGGCGATGCCGCCGAAGGCGACGCCGTAGATCAGTACACCGGTGGCCAGGCCGGCGGTGGACTGCACACCGCGCGAGACGACCTCCATCTCGTGCTCGTGGGAGTGCGCCTCCTCGAAGCCGATCGCCTTGTCGACATACGGCTCACCGAGCAAGTAGGCGACGGCCAGGGCGAGCACGCCGGCCGCGAGGCCGGCGAGCATGCCCCGCACGAGCAGGTTTCTTACCGTTGCGGAGTTCATGAGGGTGCGGGTCCCCTTGCGTCAGTGGCAGGGGAAACCGAGCAGATGGCGGGCGTCGTGCACCCACTCGTGGACGTCCGAGCCGGAGACGACGGACGTGGCGCCCTGCTCGGCGCCGACGAAGTAGAGCAGGACCAGCATCAGGATGCCGAAGAAGACCGCCCACGGGACGATCGCGCCGATCGGTAGCTTGGCGGGAAGAGCGGGGGTGGTGGCTGTCGGCTGCGCGACGTGCTGCGCCATGGCAGTGCCTCTCCGGGAGTTCGCGTCCCATGTCGATGGTGCACATGACGAGGGCTACGGGTCTGACTCGCCGCCACTCCTTGCGAAGCGACGGCACACAGTGGCGCGACCGTGCCGGACTCACACCGGCTTCCGTCCTGCCCTCATCGATATCCCACCGACCGTACCGTGTGGCGAGGACCTGGCCAACACCGCGCGACCAGGCGTGATGTATCTCGCGGCCGGGTCAACTGCCCGCCGGAGCACGGAAGACGCACGAGCGAGTCACCCTGTCCCCCGCGCGGTAGCGGCTCACCATGTCCCTCACGCGGCAGCGGCTCAACCGCCCGTGGTGGTCAGCGCCTGCTCGATCTGGCGCACGCGCCACTCCTCGATCGTCTCCTGCTGCCGGCGGGCTCGTTCGATCAGTGTGTCGAGCCGGGCGGCGTCCAGGCGCTCGTCGACCGTGCTGAGTTTGCGCAGGGTCTGCCAGCCGGCCGCCTTGCCCTCGACGCCCAGCCGCAGCGCCTCCAGATCCAGTACGGTCCCGAGCGGCGACCCGCCGATCAGATGGCCGTTGGGCTTCAGCCGCCCCACTCGCTCCCCCGCCCAGCCCGCGCACACCTTGTAGCGACGGACGGGAATCCCGAGATCACGCATGATGTCCAGCAGCGCCGCCCGGTCCAGCGCGATCTCCTTCGCCACGGGCTCGATCGCCCGCCCGAGCGCGGAACCCCGGGCGACACGCACCAGACGGCCGGCGCGCGCGGTGCCGGCGGTGGCGCCGGCGAGGTGGTCGTTGAGATAGATGCCGAGCAGCTTCAGGTCGGCACTTCGTCCGGTCGGGCGGCTCCGGGTCGCACCGGACTGCGGCAGGGCGTTCATCTGCGGCCTCCTAGGGTTGCCTCCACCCACGAGTACCGCGTCGGCCCCCGGGAATGTCGAGACGGCCGAATCTGTGACATTGGCGAGTCCGCCACCCGCAGCAGGTCAAAGACGCTCAGGTCAGCGACCGGACGGCGGTGGTGTCGCCGAACACCGCGTGCCGTGGCGCTGCGGCGTCGAAGCGTGGCCATCGCTCGCCGTCGAGGAAGCAGGGGACGCCGCTGCGGGCGAAACCGCTCCTGGCGTGCTGCATCTCGGCAGACACCGCAGCGTCCGTCGGGTCGTGGGCTCCCGGCTGGAACACGCCGAACAGGTAAGGGAGTTCAGCGGTGTGCATCGCCCGCTCGCCGGACCTCGCGGCGCCGGGCGCGACCCGCTCGAAGTGATAGACGTGGACCTCGCGGCCGAGGGCGGCGAAGCGTTCGGCGGTCGCCAAGGCGGGCTCGAACCAGATCGCCGACGAGTACACCACGTCGAGGGCGATCCCGGTCGTCGGGTCCATGGAGGCCGGAGGGCCGGATGAAGAAGCGTGCCTCGTTCTCGACGCAGCGCAGCATGACCGGTACGCCCCGGGGCCAGCCGGGAAAGGTGTCATCCCCGGCGACGGTCTCGCCGTCGGCCACCGGGTACCAGGTGAGGTTGGCCGGCGTGTGCACCCGGCCCTCCGGCGGGCGGATGCCCGCGAGGGCGAGCGAGGCCTCGCGCACCGCCTCGGCGGGGACGCCGCCGAGTTCGGCGGGGACCCCGGCAACGTCACCGTCTTCGGCCAGTCCGCAGGAGCCGCGGCAGTACGGAGCCTGCTGTGCGCACCCGCGGCCGAAGGGCTGTTCCACCGGGCTGTCCTGCAGAGCGCCGATTTCGGGGTGGGTGAGGAAACCGACGGCCCCGAGCCGGTAATTCAGGGAGACCACGGTGACGCCCTGCCGCGCGAGCGACTCCCCGTCGTATCCGGGGTCGGACGCGGCCCCGTTGATGAATCCGCCTCCGTGGATCCACACCATCAACGGATGGGGGGCCGCTTCGTCCGACGCCGGAAGCCGAGCACGGGACTGGCCTCCTTGTACCAGGACTCGATCACGGCGCTCCCCCAGAAATCGCGGCGCCGGTCGTCGTGGACGTTCCAGCGGTACGTCTGGTGGTCGGGATCTCCGGTGTAGTAGTCCGAGGTGTAGATCTCCACCCGGTGTCCGTCCGGGTCGCGCAGATAGACGTAGAAGGCGTTGGAAACGCCGTGCCGGCCGGGGCCGCGTTCGATGTGCTCCTCCTTGCGGATCGCACCGAAGATGTCCGCGGTGTGCAGGACGTGGTGGGACTCGTGAGTGGCGACGCCCACGTGGTGCAGCCGCGGACCGGCTGCACCGGTGAAGGCCACGTCATGGACGGTCTGTTTGCGGTACATCCAAGCGGCGTACAGCTCATGGGCGTCCCCTCGATGGTCTCCGAGCAACCGAAACCGAGCGCCGTGTAGTGGGCGTAGGCAGCCGGAATGTCCGGGGTGCAGAGATTGAAGTGGTCCAGGCGCGCGACCTGGGCACCGCGGTGCAGGTCGTAGCGTTGAATGAGCCGCTCTGCCTGCTCGATGTCGTGAAAGAACTCCACCGGAAAGCCCAGGGGGTCGATGACGCGCACCGCCTCTCCGACCCCTTGCGTGCCCGCGCCCTTCGGAATCCGGCGCACCGGGCATCCCAGGCGGGTGAAGTAGCTTTCGGCCCTGTCGACATCGTCGGGTGTGCGGACGCGGTAGGCGATGTGGTCCAGAGCAGCGACGTCACCCCGGCGCAACACGAGGGAATGGTGGGTCAGTTCATCCGTGCCGCGCAGACAGAGCGTTCCGGCGTCCTCGTACTGCACGTGGAAGCCGAGCATGTCCACCCAGAACCACCGTGCCTTGACGATGTCGGTGACGACAAGCTGGGCGTAAGCGGCCCGGACGACATCGGGGGCGGGGGCGGTGCTCATGCCAAGACTCCCGTTCCGAACCGCGGGGTGTGCACGTCGCCCAGCGCCACATGCACGATCTTGCTCTCGGTGTAGAAGTCGATGCTGTGCGCGCCGCCCTCTCTGCCGAGACCGCTGGACTTGACGCCGCCGAAGGGGGTGCGCAGGTCACGCACGTTGTGGGAGTTGACCCACACCATGCCGGACTCGACGGCGTGCGCGATCCGGTGACCCCGCTTCAGGTTGGACGTCCAGATGTACGCGGCGAGCCCGTACTGCGTGGCGTTGGCCAGTTCGACCGCCTCCGCCTCGTCCTCGAACGGAGCCACCGCGACGACCGGTCCGAAGATCTCCTCCTGGAAGATGCGGGCGTCCCGGGAGACGTCGGCGAAGACGGTGGGCTGAAGGTAGTTGCCCTCCGGGAGGTGATCGGGCCGTCGGCCACCCGCCACCAGACGTGCCTCCTTCGTGCCGGTCTCCACGTGGTCGAGGACACGGGCGTAGTGCTCGGGGTGGACGAGGGCGCCCACTTCGGTGGCCGGATCGGCGGGGGCGCCGACCTTCACCCGTTCGGCGCGCTCGGCCAGGCGGCGGGTGAACGCCTCGTACACCGGCTGCTGGACCAGCACCCGCGAACCCGCGGTGCAGCGCTCGCCGTTGAGGGAGAAGACGCCGAACACGACCGAGTCCAGGGCGGCTTCGAGGTCCGCGTCCGCGAACACGATCACCGGTGACTTGCCGCCGAGCTCCATCGACGTGCTCTTCAGGTGCGCGGCGGAGCTGCGGACGATGTGCCGGCCCGTGTCGGTGGAGCCGGTGAAGGAGATCAGGGGCACCTCGGGGTGGTCGACCAGCGCCTGGCCGGCCTCCTCGCCGATGCCGTGGACGATGTTGACGGCTCCGTCGGGAAGTCCCGCCGCGGAGAGTATCTGGGGCCACAGCCCGGCCGACAGCGGTGTCCACTCGGCCGGCTTGAGCACCAGGGTGCAGCCCGCGGCCAGTGCGGGGGCGAGCTTCCAGCTCTCCAGCATGAACGACGTGTTCCACGGGGTGATCAGCCCGGCGACACCGACCGGGGACCTCACCACATAGCTGAACTGCTCGTCCCCCTGGCGAAACGCCTCCTCCCCCAGCGACACGATCACGTCGGCGAAGTAGCGGAAGTTCTCCGCGGCCCGCCGCGCCTGCCCGCGTGCCCGGGTGATGGGCAGCCCGGTGTCGAAGGACTCGAACTGTGCCAGTTCCTCACAGCGGGCCTCCACCTCGTCCGCGATGCGGTTCAGCGTGGTGGCCCGCGTTCGGTTCGAGAGCCTGGACCAGATGGGGAAGGCGGCCCGGGCGGCGGCGACCGCTCGGTCGACCTCCGTCCGGCTGCCCGCCGCCGCCCGGGCGTAGACACGGTTCGAGACGGGGTCGGTCACGTCGAAGGTACGGCCGTCGGCGCTGCCTGCGGCCCGGCCGCCGATCCAGTGGGGGATGGTGCCGGGCAGTCCTGAGGGGCGCGTGCCGGACGTGGCTTCTCCTTTGCGTCGCGTCAGAGGGACTGCACGAGGCCGTCACTTGCCTTGAGGTGATCCCGGATGCGGGCGATGCCCTGCTGGGTCGGGGTGATGAGCGGAGGCCGCACATGCGCGGAGGCGATACGCCCCTGCTGGTGCAGCACCCACTTGGCAGGAGCCGGGTTGGTCTCGGTGAAGATCAGGTCGACCAACGGGTGCAGGCGGAAGTGCAGTTCGCGGGCGGCCGCCATGTTCTCGGGCTCTCCCGTCTCCCACAACTCGTACATGCGGGCCACCGCGGCCGGTGCCAGGTTCGCCACGGCACTGACGAAGCCCACTCCGCCGAGGGACAGCAGAGGCAGACAGAGCAGCTCGATGCCCGACCACACCAGCAGCTCGGGACCCCAGGCGTGCAGCACCCGGGAGAAGTGCTCGAAGTCCTTGGTGGTCTCCTTGATGCCGACGATGTTGTCGAAGTCGGCAAAGAGCCGCTTGACCGTGTCCGGCGCGATGTCGACCGCGGTGCGGGACGGCACGTTGTAGACGATCAGCGGCAGGTCGGGGAACTCCCGGGCCACGGTCGCATACCACTGGTACAGGGCTTGTTGCGTCGGGCGGGCGTAGTAGGGGGTGATGATCAGTGCCGCGTCGGCACCCAGGTCCCGGGCCGCGGCGGTGATGGCGAGCGTCTCGTCCAGCGTGTGGGAGCCGGTACCGGGCACGAACGGCACCCGGTCCGCGATCTCGTCCACCGCAGTGCGCATGGCGGCGATCCGCTCCTCGGCGCTCTGCGCGCTCGGCTCGCCGGTGGAGCCGCCCAGCGAAATACCGTGCGAGCCGGACTCCAGCTGCCAGCGGACCAGGCCGCGCAGGCTGTCGTGGTCGAGGGTGCCGTCGTCGAGTAACGGCGTGACGACGGGAGCGACGGATCCTTCTTGACCCCGCACTTCGGCACCTCGCTCGGCACGCTGGAGGTGCTCCGCTTCTTCACCGGTCTCGGGCTGGATGCGGCCATCCCCGGCACTGTCTCGATCGCCTCGGAGTACGCGCCCGCCAAGTCGCGGGCGACGATCGTAGGACTGATGTGGTGCGGCTTCCCGCTCGGTGCCGTGTTCGGTGGCGTGCTCGCCGCGTGGCTGATCCCCAGCTACGGCTGGGCCAGCCTGTTCTACGTCGGCGGCGCCGCCCCGCTCCTCATCCTGGTGGTTCTGCTGTTCAAGCTGCCGGAGTCGGCCCGCTTCCTGCAGGTCCGCGGTGACGCGGCCGCTGCTGCACGCATCTACGCACGGCTGGGCCTGTCCCCCGACACCACCGGCACGCAGGATCCCTCCGAGGCCGAGCGGTCTCCCGTCGCGGACCTGTTCCGCCAGGGCAGGGCTGTTGCCACGGTCCTGCTGTGGGCGGCCATGTTCCTCACGCTGCTCATGGCGTACTTCCTGACCACGTGGCTGCCCACCATCGCCGCCGAAGCGGGTGTGCGCAGCGCTCTGCTGGCGGTGGCGACGCTCAATCTCGGCGGCGTGATCGGCTGCGTACTGATCGGCAGGCTGGCCGACCGCTACGACCCAGCCATGGTGATCGGCGCCGCCTATGGCCTGGGCGCATGCGCCATCACCCTGATCGGCGCCGGGCGGCTCGGCGGCATCATCGGGCCGGTGCTGGGCGGAGCCCTCATCGGTGCCGGACTCGGTGTGCCGATCCTCTTCCTCCTGGCCGGGGTGATCTCCCTGTGCACGGCAGTGGTGCTCTTCTGCCTCAGCGTGTCCCGCAAACGCCCGGCCGAAGCCCCCGTCCTGGCCTCCGACGAGCGCAAAGCCGTCGCTTCCTGAAACCCCTGGGAGGGAAAAGCCATGAAGATCGTTCCCTACGACGAGACCAACTGGAAGAAGGACCACCCGACCGGAGCGGTGGCCTTTCAGCACATGCTCAAGGGAGATCCGGACTCCCGCGACAACTTCATGTACATCCTGGGCCGGCAGGATGCCGACTTCGCGATGCCCCGGCACCGGCACAATTTCGACCAGATCAGGCTGCCGATCTCAGGCGCGATGAACCTCGGCCGCGGTCTGATCCTCGAGGAGGGCCAGGTCGGCTACTTCCCCGAGGGCCTGTCCTATGGCCCCCAGGACGACCCGCTCGGCGAGGCGGCCCCCGGCGAACGTCTGCAGCTGGTCCTGCAGTTCGGGGGTGCCTCGGGGTACGGCTTCATGAGTATCGAACAGCGCCGCAAGGCCTGGGACGAACTGCTGGAGCACGGCAAATTCGTCGGACCCTACTACCACCGCGAGGACGGCAAGGTGCAGTGGGGCCTGAACACCATCTGGGAGCACGTTTTCGGCGAGCGGCTGAAGTACCCGAGTCCTCGGTACAAGAACGTCCAGATCGCCGACCCCAAGCGGTTCAACTGGCTGCCCCTGGACGACAACGAGAGGGTGGAGCACAAGTTCATGGGGGCGTTCTCCGAGCGAGGCGTCTGGATCGAGATGATCCGGCTGTCCGAAGGAGCCACCTGGGCCGGCCTCGACGAGCGGGCCCGCCGGCTGCTCGTCGTCCTGTCCGGCTCCGGGACGGCTGAGAGCAAGGACATCACGCGGCTGACGGCCATACAGGCCGATCCCGGGGAGACGCTGCGCCTGACCGCCTCCTCCGAGCTCGGGGTGTTCCTCATCGGTCTGCCCGAGATCGTGCTGCCGCGGACGGAGTCCGACGAGTACGACCTCGAGGAGATGCCCGGGCAGACGGAGAGCGCGCAGCAGCCGCAGCCCGCTGCCTGATCCTCGGGCCCACCGTGGAGCGTGCGCACGGCTGCGTCGATGACGCGGGCCGTGCGCACGCTCCACGTACACCGGACGCCCACACATCCATCGCCCACGCACCGAACGCCCGCACACAGAACACCTACGCCACCGGACCCGGAAGCGAAGACCCATGCACCCTGGTCTCCTCAAGGAAGCCTCCCTCATCGTCGACCACGCGCTGGCGCGCGGACGTGAGCTCGGCTGTCAGCCGTTGACCGTCGCCGTCCTCGACGCGGGCGGACACCTGGTGGCCCTCAATCGCGAGGACTGGAGCGGCATCATGCGGCCGGACATCGCCCAGGCCAAGGCGTGGGGCGCGCTCGGCATGGGCGTCGGCGGACGCGGCCTCGCGCAGAAGGCCACCGAGGCACCGGCGTTCCTGCAGTCCCTCACGGCGATCTCCCAGGGCCGCATCGCCCCGGTTCCCGGCGGCGTCCTGATCCGCGACACCGCGAGCCATGTCGTGGGCGCGGTGGGCATCAGCGGCGACCGTCCGGACCGGGACGAGGAATACGCCGTACACGGCATCGAAAGCGCCGGCTACACGGCCGACGCCGGCTGATCACACCCGTCAGACCTGTGGCGCAGCCGCGCCGACATCGTGGCCCGCCGGATCGAGTACGTCTACGACTCACTCGCCGTGGGAGCCGGCGGCGGCCCGCAAACCGTCCGTCATCAGCGCCAGGTCCGGGCCGTCCTGGAGGTGGCGGCCGAGAGGTGCCGTGGTCATGCTCAGAAGTACCCCTCGCGTTTGCGGTCCTCCATGGCGGCCTCGGAGAGCCTGTCGTCGGCGCGCGTCGCGCCGCGCTCGGTGAGCCGAGAGACGGCGATCTCGGTGATGACCTGCTTCGGGGTCACCGCGTCGGAGTCGACCGCACCGGTGCAGGACATGTCGCCGACGGTGCGGTAGCGCACCAGCCGCTTCTCCACGGTCTCGCCGTCCTCGGGGCCACCCCACTCGCCGGCCGTCAGCCACATGCCGGCCCGCCGGAACACCTCGCGCTCGTGGGCGAAGTAGATCTGCGGCAGCTCGATGCCCTCCCGGGCGATGTACTGCCACACGTCCAGCTCGGTCCAGTTGCTGAGCGGGAAGACGCGCACGTGCTCGCCGGGTGCGTGGCGGCCGTTGTAGAGCTGCCACAGCTCGGGGCGCTGTCGACGTGGGTCCCACTGCGAGAACTCGTCGCGCAGCGAGAAGACGCGCTCCTTCGCGCGCGCCTTGTCCTCGTCGCGGCGTCCGCCGCCGAACACGGCGTCGAACCGCTCGCTCTGGATCTTCTCGGTCAGCGGCAGCGTCTGCAGCGGGTTGCGGGTGCCGTCCGGGCGTTCCTTGAGCACACCGCGGTCGATGTAGTCCTGGACGGAGGCGACGTGCAGCCGCAGGTGGTGCTTCGCCACCGTGCGGTCGCGGTACTCGATGACCTCGGGGAAGTTGTGTCCGGTGTCCACGTGCAGCAGTGCGAACGGCACCGGCGCGGGAGCGAACGCCTTCAGCGCCAGGTGCAGCATGACGATGGAGTCCTTGCCGCCGGAAAACAGCATCACCGGGTTCTCGAACTCGCCCGCTGCCTCGCGCAAGATATGCACCGCCTCCGACTCGAGCGCGTCCAGGTGGGAGACGGTACGGGACCCGTCGATCCGCCCGGCCTCGGTGTCGGCATTCCTCTCCATCAGTTCACACGCCACTCATAGTGCTGTTTTGGCGACTGGGCGTGACATCCGTACTGTAGGTCTGTGACGTGGTCGTGTTCCCCGGAGGCCTCATGAGCGATATCGCGAAACTGCTGTCCGCCCTGGAGGAGGAGCTCTGGCGGGCGAACCGCGCCGGGGACGGGACGACCTACGAACGTCTGCTGCGCAAGGACGCGCTTCTGGTGAGCCGTTTCGGAACGGCCGACAAGGAGCGGATCGTTCCGCTGATCGAGGCCAACCGCAACCCGTTCGTGCGCAGCGAGTTGAGCGACCGGCAGGTCCGGGTGCTGTCGCCGGACAGCGCTCTGGTCACCTACCGGGTCCAGTACACGGCCCGGACGGACCAGGGCGACGTCGACCACACCGCCCTCGCCACCACCGTCTACAGCCGTGAGGATGACGCCTGGCGTGTCGTCCTGCACCAGCAGACGCCCCTCTAGTCCGCGCCCGGCCGGCCCGCGAGCACCGCGCGCAGCGCTCGGGCGAACGCCCTGGGGTGGGTGACGAACCCCGCGTGACCGCCGGGGAAGACGGCGGGCTCCCTCCCCAGCCGAGCGGCCAGCGCCCGCCCGGTCGCGTGGGCGAGTTGGCCCTCGGAGGCGTCCCCGACCGCCACGGTGAGCGGTGCCGGCGCCGACGACAGGGCGTCGACGTCCGGTACGAAGTCGGCCGCAGGCCCCACGATGTGGGAGAGGAAATACTCCAGGTTGCGCTCCATGCGAACGAGCCGTTTCTGTGTGTTCAGCGCGGCCTGGGGGCTCTCGGGCGCATGGCGCTCGGGGTGCTTCACCCTGTCCAGGCCGGCCGCCGCGACGAACGCCGCCATACCCGCCCTGACGCCCTCGCGGGCGTGGACCGCACGGGCCTCGGCGAGCACGGTGCGGCGCGGGTCGCCGTGGGGGAGGAGGGCGACGGCGGGCGGCTCGTGGGCCACCACGCCGCGGACCAGTTCCGGGTGACGGGCGGTCAGGGACAGAGCGACCTGGCCACCGCTGCTGCTGCCGAACACATGGGCCGGTCTGTCCCCGACCGCGCGGAGCAGCCGCCGGGCGTCATCGGCGTGGACCTCGACCGGGACATCCGCCGGATCGCCGTCGAGACGGCTGCGGGAGAGCCCGCGGCAGTCGTAGGCGACGACGGTGAAGGCGTCCTGGAGCAACGGGACGACTCCCTCGAAGTCGTCCGCATCGTCCGTTCCTCCGGAGATCAGCAGCAGCACCGGCCCGGTCCCGGACATTTCGTAGTACAGCTTCGCCCCCGGTACACCGAGGTAACTCATCGTGGTCTCCTCCCCGTTGGCACGGCTCGATCAGCGGCGGCCCGACCGCGCCGCCGGCCGGCGGTCCGGGCAGGGGACGCCGTACCCCCTGCCCGGTGGAGCCGGCCGTCAGACCGGCACCGCCGCCTCCTCCACGGCACCGGCCTCGTCCTCGTCCGTGTCCTGGCCCCTCACCTCGCCGACCAGGAAGTCGGCGAGAGCCCGCACCGTCGGACTGCTCCACAGGATCGTGGGAGGCAGGTCGATGCCGAAGCGCCGATGCAGCCGGACCCTGAGCCCGACTGTCAACACCGAGTCGACCCCCAGCTCGACCAGCGGGCGGTCGACCGCGATGTCGGCGGTGGCCAGGCTGAGCTCGGCGGCCACGCTTTCGTGCACCTCGGCCAGGACCCGCTCCGCGATCTCCTCCTCGGACAGCGCCGCCCAGTCGACCGTCTCGGCACCGGCCCCGGACTCCTCCGCCTCGGCGGCCTGCAGCCTCGAGAACACCGGGAGCGACCGTTCCGGCATCACGCGCAGGATCGCGGCGTACGGCGAGCGGAGCTGGTCGGCGAACGACCAGGCGCGGAACGCCTCGGCCGCGGAGATGCCGCCCAGGCCCCGTGACTCGGCCTCCAGGATGGTGGTGCCGGCCGTGGTCTCGCCCATACCCGTCCCCCGCCACTGCGTCCATCCGAGGCTGGTCGTCTCGGTGTGGCCGCCCGCGTGGCGGAGCGCCGCGAGCGCGTCCAGGAAGGAGTTGGCCGCCGCGTAACTGGCCTGCCCGGTGAGCCGGGCGAGCTGCCCGCACGACGAGAACATCGTGAAGAAGTCCAGCGTGCCCTCGGGGAACAACCGGTGCAACGCCATCGCGCCCCCGGCCTTCGGGGCCAGCGTCGTACGAAGGCCCTGACGGTCCGTCTTGTCCACCAGCGCGTCGGAGACGACACCCGCGGCGTGCACCACACCGCGGATCGGCGGCAGGTCCAACGCCGACGGCGACAGGGCGGCGGCCACCGCGTCGGCGTCCGAGATGTCCAGTGCGAGCACCCGGACGGTCACGCCCATCGCCTCCAGTGCGAGTGCCGCGTCGATCCGGGCCCGCACCGCGGGCTCCCGCACCCGCTCCCACTCCGACCGGGGCGGCAGTCCGCGCCGGCCCGCCAGCACCAGACGGCGGGCGCCTCGGTCCGCCAGGTAGCGGGCGACCTCCAGACCGATCCCGCCCAGCCCACCGGTGATCAGGTAGGTGCCGTTGGGCCGCAGTTCCAGGGCCTGGCTCTCGGCCGGCCGCTCCACCTGCGTCAGCCGCGCGGCGAACGCACCGTCCGGCGTGACCGACACGATGTCCTCGGTGCCGTCCAGGCCGCGGAACAGGTCGAGCAGCAGATCGGCCGTGTTGGCGCCGATCGGAGCCGCCTCGGCCGCGATGTCGACCACACCGCCCCACAAATCCGAACGCTCACCGGCGATGATCCTCGACACCCCCCACAGCGGGGCGTGGGACAGGTCCGACTCGCGCCGGGGCGCGCGTACGCCCGTGGTCACGCACCACAGTTTGAGCGGCTGTCCGGTGCCGTCGGCCGTGCGCGCCGGGCGGCGGCCCAGGTGCTGGGCGGCGTCGATCAGCGTCCAGGCGCACCTCTCGGCCGCCTGTTCCGGCGTTTCCCCGGCGCGCTGCGGTTCCGGGGCCACCACCAGGACCCCGTGGCCGCCCCCGGGCACGTGGGGCAGGTCCTGTGCCCGCTCCAGTCGCAGGTACGGCACGCCGCGCGCGGCGAACCGCTCGGCCAGCGGCGCGGTGACCGCCTCGTCGCCGAGCAGCACCGCGTGCTCGACGGGGAGGCCGGCATCCGTCGACGGCTCGACCGGTTCCCAGGCGATCTCGTGCACCAGCCGACGCGGCGGCAGGGCGCTGCCCGGCTTGTCGTGCACCTGAGTGAAGCGCAGGCCGGTCGCCTCGCACACGACGTTGCCGTCCATGTCGGAGACCAGCACGTCGATGGTGGTCTCCGGCGACGCCGCGGACCGCGTCGTGTGCACGACGATCCGCCCGGGCGGATCGCCCCGGAAGGCGATCGCGTCGAGGTGGGAGGACGTTCGCAGCGTCCGCGAGTCCTCCTTGGTCACCAGGACGCCGCTCACCGTCAGCGCGCCGTCGATCACGGCCGTCCAGCTGCTCGGATGCAGCTTCGGCGTGTGGTCGATGGTCACGACGGCGAGTTGCTCCACCTCGTTGCGCCTCAGCTCCTCGACGACCCACGGGAACGTGTAGCCGTCCACTCCCATGTTCCGGAAGATCTGATCGACGCGGGTCCAGGTCCACTCCTCCGGGCACCGGGCGCGGATCGCCTCGACGTCCTCCATCGGGCGCGACCCCACGACGGCGCCCCGGTCCACGTTCGCCGTGGCGTGGGTGATCCACTCCTGGTCCTGGTCCTCGTCGCCTCCCGCGCCGTCGGCGCGCCGGATGCGGCTGGCGAGCCGCACCTGGTTCTGGTCGAGCACGACCTGCACCACGCGGGGCGGGGTGGCCGCGAGCGGGGTGCGCAGCACGATGTCGGTCAGCCCCGGGGTGCCGCCGTCGCGGGCCGCCGCCGTGACGAACGAGTTGATCACCACGGAGGCGGGCACCGTCTCGACGCCCACCACCTTGTGGTCCTGGTGATACGGGCGGCTCGACATGTCCAGGTGGGTCTGCCACACCCGTTGCGCGGGAGCGCTCGCCACCGTGCTGAGCCCGCCCAGGAGAGTGTGGGTGTCGGGGTCATGGCCCCGGCCGCGGCTCTCGGCCGACGTCCCGGGGAAGATCCAGTAGGGGCGGTGCTGCCAGTGCACGGCGGGCAGCGCGGCCAGCTCGCCCTCGTACCGCCAGTCCACCTCGACGCCCGCACAGTGCAGCTGTGCGAGGTTCACCAGCAGCGTGCCCAGCTCGGGCTGGTCGCGGCGGAGGGTCACCGCCGCCAGCACGTTCTCCGCACCGGCCGCGTGCGCCGTCTCCGTCACCGAGTGCGCCACGAGGGGGTGCGCGGACACCTCCAGGAAGACGCGGAAGCCGTCCTCGAGCGCCGCCGCCACCGCTTCGGCGAAGCGCACCGGCGCACGCAGGTTCGTCTCCCAGTACGCCCCCTCCCGCGGCCGCGCGGAGCGCGGGTCCGTCAGGGCCGTGCTGTACAGCGGCACCCGGGGCTCCCGGGCGGTCAGTTCCCGCGCGGCGGCCGACACCTGCGGCAGCACGGCGTCCATGTGCGGGCTGTGGAAGGCCACGTCGCTGTTGACCCGCCGCACGTCCACGCCCTCCGCCTGAAGGCGGCGTGCCAGCTCCTCGACGGCGTCCGTGTCACCGGAGACGACGGCGGACCGGGCGCCGGCGGAGATGGCGGCGACCACGTCGTCACGTCCCGCGAGACGTTCGGCGGCCTCCGCGAAGGGCAGGCCCACCAGCGCCATGGCACCTCGCCCGGCCACCGCCTCCAGCGCCTTGGCCCGGCGGCAGGCGAACCGGGCTGCGTCCGTCAGGTCGAGCGCGCCCGCCACCACGGCTGCCGCGATCTCGCCCACCGAGTGCCCGATCACCGCCGCCGGTCGTGCGCCCTGCGCGTACCAGGTCTCGGCGAGCGCCACCTGCATGGCGAACGTCATGGCCTGGACGGTGGTGACGGTCCACGGGCCGCCCTCGTCGATCACTTCGCGGGGCGTCCACCCCAGCTCGGCCCGGAAGACCTCGGCCAGCTCGTCGATGGTCCTGGCGAAGGCCGGGGCGTCGCGCAGCAGACCTCGGCCCATGCCGGTCCACTGGGCTCCGTGCCCGGAGAACACCCAGACCGCTCCGGGCGACGAAGCGGCCACCGCCCGCCCGAAGGCCACCTGGGGCGACCTGTCGCCCGCCGCCAGGATGTCCCATTGCTCGGCCAGTTCCGTCCTGGAGGAGGCGACGACCGCGCCCCGCACCGCCAGGTGCGAACGCCGGCGGGTCAGCGTGTGCGCGACGGAGGAGAGCGACGTGCCGGTGTCCGTACGGAGCCACTCGGCGACCGACCCGGCCAGCGAGCGCACTCCCGCCTCGGCGACGGCGGAGAGGGGGAAGACGCGCGGGGTCTCCTCGGGCCGGGCGTCCGGGACGCGGCCGGTCTGCGCCTCGGGCGCCTCCTCGAGGATCAGGTGCGCGACCGTGCCGCCCACGCCGTAACTGGACACCCCCGCGCGACGCGGGCCGCCGTCACGGCGCGGCCACTGCGTCGTCTCGCCCACCAGGCGGAGCCCGTGCGCCGCCAGATCGAGATCGGGGTTGACCTCGTCGTGCGGGCTCGCCGGGATCAGGCCGTGCTCCATCGACAGCACGACCTTGATCGCGCCCGCGATGCCCGAGGCGGCCTCCACGTGCCCGATGTTGGGCTTCAGGGTGCCGAACAGCAGGGGATCGCCGGCCGGGCGTACCGCGCCCAGCACGCTGCCGATGGCCCGACTCTCCGCGAGGTCCCCGAGGGGCGTTCCGGTGCCGTGCGCCTCGACGTAGTCGACGGAGCCCGGCTCGACGCCCGCCCGCTCGTAGACCTGGCGCAGCATGTGTTCCTGGGCGTCCCCGTTGGGCGCCATCATGCCGTCGGACCGGCCGTCCTGGAAGACGCCGCTGCCCACGATGACCGCTCGGATCCGGTCACCGTCGCGGCGGGCGTCGGCCAGGCGCTTGAGCACCATCACTCCGGCGCCCTCGCCGCGGCCGTAGCCGTTGGCGGCCTTGTCGAACGCCTTGCTGCGCCCGTCGGGCGCGGTGGCGCCCGCGGAGTCCAGAGCCACCACCAGGGCGGGCGTCGCCATGATGTTGATGCCGCCGACGATCGCCAGCGGTGTCTCGCCGAGCCGCAGACTCTGCGCGGCGACGTGGAGGGCGGTCAGCGAGCCGGCGCACGCGGTGTCGACGGCGATGCTCGGACCGCGCAGATCCAGGAAGTACGAGATGCGGTTGGCCATCCCGTAGTACGTCGTTCCGTTGACGGCCCAGGCACCCGTCCGCGGTATGTCCTCCAGCAGCCGGCGGCCGTAGTCGTTGGAGTTGGCGGACATGTACACGCCCGCCTCGGTACCGGACAGGGAGAGCGGCGGCACGCCCGCGTCACCGAGCGCCTCCCAGGCCAGTTCGAGGCAGATGCGCTGCTGCGGGTCGAGGAACTCCGCCTCGCGCGGCGTGATCTGGAAGAACTCCGCGTCGAAGCCCTCGATGTCGTCCAGGAAGGCCCCCTTGCGGGTGGCCTTGCGCAGGATCGCGGTCGCCTCGGGGCTGCCGGAGGTGTAGGGCTCCCACCGTTTGTCCGGCATCTCGCTGATCCTGCTGGCGCCGTCGGCCAGGAAAGACCAGAGCTTCTCCGGCGTGGTGAGGTCCGGGGCGAACCGGCAGCTCATCCCGATGACCGCGATGGCGTCGTCGGCCGCGTCGCGCTGTGTCAACGTCGGTTCCCCCCTTCGGCGGTCGACTGCGCCAGCCGTCGCCGCAGGCTCAGCGGCCGCAGGTCCGTCCACACCTCGGCGATGTGCGACAGACACTCGTCCTTCGTTCCGCCGAAGCCCGTGGCCGTCCAGCCCTCCGGGATGTCCCGGTCGGCCTGCCAGATCGAATACTGTTCCTCGTGGTTGACCACCACGAGGTAGTTCCGGTTGTCCGTGCTCAATGTCGCTCCTGAATCCGTTCCTTGTGCCGGGAGAACCGCAGGGCTGTACACGTGCGTCAGCGGGCGAGGTGCTCCGCCGTGGAACCACCGGACCCGGTCAGCGATCCGATGTAGCCGGCCATGTCGGCCGGCGACCGGATGGCGTGGGCGTCGACGAGGCGCGCGACGTCCGGGTCCGGAGCCGGTGAGAAGCGGTGGAGTCGCCGCCGGGGCGCTCCGGTGTCGGGACGTCGTGCGAGGTGGGCGGCGATGCCCGCGACCCAGATCTCACGGGCGTCGAGTCGGCCGACCAGGCTGTACCACTCCCGGTCGGGCATGGGCTGCGGGTCGTGTCCGACGGCACGCAGCCCGTCGAGCAGCAGCCGGGTGCCGCCGACCGTTCGGGGGACGGCGTTGACGATCCGGCAGCCGGGCTCGTCCGTGCCCCGGCCGGCGACGGCGATCGCGCGCGCGGCGATGTCCGCGGGCAGCGCCTGGAAGAGCTCGTTGCCCGGATCGTCGAAGCTGCGTGGGTAGCGGCCGGTGACCAGCATGGCCCTGGTCCAGTTCCATATCGCGTCGGAGGTGTTGATCTGGAACAGGCGCCGGTCACCGAAGACACTGGGAATGCGCACCACGACGGCCGGGACCCCGAAGTCACCCGCGTGCTCCGCGTACAGTTCGGCGACCGCTTTCGAGCGCACGTAGCCGCTGCTCTCCCCCGGCAGACAACGCACCGGAACCGCCCCGATCTCGCTGCCCTCGGGCTGGTCGGCGGCCTCGAACACGGCGCTGGTGGAGACCAGCGTGAGGCTCTTGCGCCGTGTGGTTGCGGCGAAGGCCAGCAGAGCGGCGGTACTGTGCGCGTTCACCTCGGCCAGCCGGTCGTACGGATAGATGTGGTTGACCCAGGCGGCGGCGTGCACGACACGTCCCACCCGGTCGCACAGGTCCCGGTACGCGTCCGGGGCGAGGCCGAGCAGTGGTCGGCCGATGTCACCGCCCACGACCTCGATGCGCGACGCGTACCGGTCCCGCCACAGTCCCAGTTCCCGCAGCCGTGCCAGGAGTCCGTCCCGGCGATCAGCCCCGCCACGCAGCAGGCAGACCACGTGCGCGCCGCTCTCGGCGAGTTCGGCGAGGACGAAGGCGCCGACGAACCCGGTCGCCCCCGTGAGCAGGACCGTGCCGGGCTCCCCCGCGGGGAGTCCCACGGCGCCGGCCGGTGGCCGCACGGCCGCCAGCCGGGAGTCGATCTCGGCCCGCACCGCCCGCAGATCGGCCGACGAGGACAGCAATCCGCCACCGACGGGCCCGGGCGCGGCCGGCACTGCGGACTGCACTGCCGCACCGCCGCCGTCCGGGGCCGCAGGCCCGGATCCGGCCGTGAGACGGTCCACCTCGTCTGCCATCGCCTGGAGTTCGGGACGCCGGAAGAGGGTGTCCAGCGGGACCTCGACACCGAGCCGGGCCCGGATCGTCGACACCAGGTGCACGACCATCAGCGAATGGCCGCCCAGTTCGAAGAAGTCGTCCTGCGCGCCGACGTGGTCGACACCGAGCAGCTCCGCCCAGATCGCGGCCAGAGCGACCGCCGTGGGGCCTTGCGGCGCGGCGGCCCGGGTGCGCTCCCGGCCGGCGTCGCGCCGCCGGGCCGCGAGCGCCTGCCGGTCCAGCTTGCCGTTGCGGGTCAGCGGCAGCGAGTCCAGGAGCACCACCGAGGACGGGGCGAGCCAGTCCGGCAGGGTGCGCAGCAGCGCACGGCGGATCCGGGTCGGGGTGACGTCCCTGCTGGGCTCGGGCACCACGTAGGCGACGAGAGTCTTCCCGCGGACGCGGTCGTCGACGACCAGCACCGCGCTCTCCGCGACCTCGTCGAGCCGGCCGAGTGCGGCCTGCACCTCTCCGGTCTCGACCCGGTGACCACGGATCTTGTACTGGTGGTCGAGCCGGCCGAGATACGCCAGCTCTCCGTCTTTGAGCCGCACGGCCAGGTCTCCGCTCCGGTACATCCGGGCGCCGGGCTGCGGACTGTAGGGGTCGGGCAGCATCCGCTGCGCGGTCAGGGCCGCCGCGCCGTGGTAGCCCAGGGCGACACCCGCGCCGCCGACGAAGATCTCTCCGGGGATTCCGGGGGGCACCGGCCGCAGTTCGTCGTCCAGCAGGTACATCGTGAGATCCGGGAGCGGACGGCCGATCAGGGAGCGGGTGCTGGTGCTCGCGGTGTCCGCCCGGGTGATCCGCCGGAAGGTGACGTGCACCGTCGTCTCGGTGATCCCGTACATGTTGACCAGCCGGGGCGCCTCGTCGCCGTACACATCCGTCCAGTCGCGCAGGGACGGCAGGTCCAGTGCCTCGCCCCCGAACACCACATACCGCAGCGCGAGCGGCCGTGGCGCGTCCAGCAGGACCCGGGACAACTGCCCGAACGCGGACGGAGTCTGGCTGAGCACGGTGACGTTCTCCCGCTGAAGCAGCTCGGCGAAGGCGTCCGGTGCCCTGGTGACCCACTGCGGCACCACGACCAGACGGCCGCCGTGCGCCAGCGCCCCCCACAGCTCCCACACCGAGAAGTCGAAGGAGCAGGAGTGGAAGAGCGTCCATACGTCGTCCTCGCCCAGGTCGAACAGCCGCCACGCCGCGGTGAACAGCCGCAGCGCGTTGGCGTGCGAGACGACGACGCCCTTGGGGGCGCCGGTCGATCCGGAGGTGTGGATGATGTACGCCGGCGAGGCCGCGGGCACATCGGCGTCGGCCGGCCTGGCGGGTGCGTCCGCGAACTCGGGCGCTGCGGTGTCCAGCACCACGGGTTCCGGCAGATCCGCCGGGAGCCGGTCCAGCAGGTCCCCGGTGACCAGCACGGTCGTCACGGCGCAGTCCGCGAGTTGCGCGGCGGTGCGCTCGACGGGGCTGTCGGGGTCGACGGGCAGATAGGCGGCGCCCGTCTTGAGGACTCCCAGGACCGCGGCCGGCAGGTCCACCGTCCGGCCGAGGACCACTCCGACGACCGTGCCGGGGCCGACGCCGCGCCGCCGCAGGACATGTGCGATCCGGCCGGCCCGCTCGTTCAGCTCCCGGTAGGTCAGGTCGGTGGTGTCGTCCGAGACCGCGGGCGCCTGGGGCCGGCGCCGCACCTGTTCGGCGAAGCGGGCGTGCAGCGTCTGCCCGGTTCCCTCCGGCGGGAGGGGGCCGGGTCCGATCAGCTCCGCCTGCTCCGCCTCGGTGAGCAGGGACACGGTGGCGACTGGACGGTCCGGCTCGAACGCCGCGGCCTCCGCCAGCCGCGTCAGCCACTCGGCGTACGAAGCCACCGTCGACGCGTCGAACAGTTCGTCGTCGTAAGGGAGGTAGCCGACGACGCGGTCGTCCTCGCACCACAGCTCGGCCATGAGGTCGAAGTGCGTCGCACCGCCGTCCAGGTCGGCGAAGGCGACGTCGACCCCCGGCAGGCCCGGTGGGGTCGGCGCACCGTCGCGCAGGCTGAACGACGTCTGGAAGACCGGCGTCACCCCGGGCCGACGGGCCGGCTGCAGCTCGCTCACCAGCATGTCGAACGGTACGTCCTGGTGGGCCATCGCCTCGGTGAGCGCCTCGGCCGTGCGCCGCACCAGCATCCTCAGCGACGGACGGTCGCCCACGTCGACCCGGATGGCCAGCCAGTTGAGGAAGTAGCCCACCATGCGCTGCAGTTCGGGCCGGGAGCGCCCGGCGACGGGAACGCCGACCACGATCACGTCCTGTCTGGCCAGCCGCGACAGCAGCGCGAAGTACGCCGCCAGGACGACCACGTTCAGCGTCGTGAACTCCTCCTTGGCCAGGTCGCGCAGCCGGGCGACGAGGTCACCCGGGAACTGGATGTGGTGGAAGGCCCCCTGGCTGGAGCGGATCGCGGGCCGGGGGCGGTCGGTGGGCAGTTCCAGCAGTTCCGGGGCGTCGGCGAGCCGGTCCCGCCAGTACCCGAGGTGCCGGTCGATGGTCGCGGGGTCCAGGGTGGTGCGCTGCCAGTGGGCGAAGTCCGGGTAGTGCAGCTCCTGCGGCGGCAGTCCGGTGGGCCGGCCGGTCTCGTCGGCGTAGAGGGCGCCGAGGTCGTTGAGCAGGATGCCCAGGGACCAGTAGTCGGAGACGATGTGGTGCTGCGTGAGCAGGAACAGGTGATCGTCCGGTGCGATCCGGTACAGCACGCACCGCAGCAGCGGTCCGGTCCGCAGGTCGAACGGTGCGCCGACGGACGCAGAGGCCCGCGTGCGGGCCTCCTGTCCGGGATCGGCGGCCCCGGAGCAGTCCTCGACGGGCAGCGGCACCTCGACCGCGTCGCGGACCATCTGGCGGGGGCCGGCGGACGTGTCGCGGAACACGGTCCGCAGCGTCTCGTGCCGCGCCACGAGACGGGCGAGCGCACGCCGCAGGGCCGGCACGTCGAGTCCTCCGCGCAACCGCAGCGCCACCGGTACGTGGAAGATCGCGCGGTAGGAGACCAGCTCGTTCATGAACCACAGCCGCTCCTGCTCGAAGGAGAGCGGCACGCCGTCGTCGGTGTCCGGCCGCCGCCGGACACCGGGGGCGGCGCCGTCGCGCGCCAGGACGCGTTCCAGAAGGGTGCGTTGTGCGGGGGTCAGTGCGGCCAGCCGCCGCTCCAGGGCGTCGTCGGACACCGGCCCGGTGCGCTGCTCGGACATTCCACTCCTCTCCGTGCGGGGGCGGTGGTAGCAGGGGTCGGCGGCCGGTCAGCGTGCGGTGAAGCCGCCGTCGACGAGCAGTTCGGTGCCCGTGGTGCCGCCGGACTCCGGGCCGGCCAGCCACAGGCAGGCGGCGGAGACCTCCTGTGCGGTCACGAGGCGCCCGATCGCGTGGTACGACGACGAACTGCGCTCGTAGTCCTCCAGGGAGGAGCCCATCGTTTGGGCCACCGCCCGCGTGCTGCGGCTGCCGAGGTCGTCGTCGGCGGCCACCGTGCTCGGGCAGACCGCGTTGACGCGGATGCCGTATCGGCCGTACTCCAGGGCCAGCGCCTTGGTCAGCCCCACCACGGCGTGCTTGGAGGCGACGTAGCTGGAGTACATCTCGAACGCGACCCTGCCCCCGGTGGACGCCGTGTTCACGATCGTCCCGGAGCGCTGCGCCACCATGTGCGGCAGCACCGCGCGGCAGCACCGCCAGGTGCCGTTGAGGTTGACGTCGATGACGAGGTTCCAGTCGTCCTCGCTCAGCTCGTGCGAGCGGACACCGCCGGGGGCGAGCAGGCCGGCGTTGTTCACCAGCACGTCGATCCGCCCGAACTCGTCCAGGCCCGCCGCCACCGCCGCCTGAACGGCCGACTGTTCGCGCACGTCGGCGACCGCCGTCACGACCCTGCTGCCGGTGCGCCGGCACGCGGCCGCGGTCTCCTCCAGCTCCCTGCGCTCCGCCAGCGGGTACGGGCCGTCCTGCCGGCAGCGGTCGACCAGCAGCAGGTCGGCGCCCTCCCGCGCGAACGTCAGCGCGTGCGAGCGTCCGAGCGAGCGCGCCGCGCCCGTGATCATCGCCACCTGTCCGTCAAGTCGCATGCGGGCCCCCTATCCCACGTTGGCGCAGACGGCGGCGCCCCGGCCGGTCCGCCCGCGCAGCTGTCCGGAGATCCGCCCCAGCGCCGTCGTGAGCACGTCGACGGACCGGATCAGGTCGGTGATCGCGATGTGCTCGTCACTGGTGTGGTCCAGGTGCGCGTCACCGGGACCGTACGCCGCCATCGGCACGCCCCACTCCTCCACCACGTTCATGTCCGACGTACCGGACTTGAGCTTCAGCGCGGGCTGTCCGCCGTTGCTCCGGATCGCCGCCCGCAGTGCGCTGACCACCACGTCGCTGCGCGGGCGGCGGACGGCGGGCACCCGCTCGTCGAACCGGACCCGGCCTCCCGCGGACCGCGTGACGTGCCGCTCGAACGCCTCGAAGTCGAAGCCCGGCGGCACCCGGCAGGTCAGGAACGCCTCCGCCCTGCTGAGGTCGCCCGTGAGCCGCACCAGCGTGCCCGTGGCCGTGCCGAACGAGACGGGATCGGCTGACTCGGAGACCGCGCGCAGATAGTCCTTCACGCGCCGGGAGAACTCGGCCGCCGCCTCGACCGCCGTCGGCACGGGGCTGCTGGTGTGCAGCGGCGGCGTGCTGGTCTCGTACCCGACGCCGACCCGGCCCTTGTAGCCGAGGCAGACGCCGTCCCAGCCGCTGGGCTCGCCGATCAGGACGGCGGCGGGCGGGGCGAGGGTCGACATCAGGTGGCGTGCGCCCCGCGACCCGGCGACCTCTTCGCCGACCGCGCCGACCACGTGCACCCGGACTCCTCTCGCCCGGGCGGCCGCGCAGATCATGGCGGCCATGGGGCCCTTGGCGTCCACGGCGCCCCGGCCGTAGAGCAGGTCGCCCACGTGGCACACCGGAACCCGGCCGGGCACCGTGTCGATGTGGCCGAGCAGCATGATCACCGGCGCGTCCGGCGGGCCGGCCACGCCGTGCGCGTTGCCCGCGGCGTCCACGTGCGCGTCCATGCCGAGCGCCGCCATCTGCTCGGCGAGGAAGGCGGCCAGACGGCCTTCCTGCCCCGACACCGAGGGGATGCACAGCATCGCGCGCAGCAGCCAGGCGGGGTATTCGGGGGAGAACGTCATGCCCGGCCCCCGTCCGTCCCGACGGGCTCGGCGGCGCCGGGCA
This sequence comes from Streptomyces plumbidurans, assembly GCF_019857225.1. Taxonomy (GTDB): domain Bacteria; phylum Actinomycetota; class Actinomycetes; order Streptomycetales; family Streptomycetaceae; genus Streptomyces; species Streptomyces plumbidurans. The sequence goes on along the minus strand of NZ_JAFJSY010000002.1, from coordinate 188,673 downwards.
GCGTGCCCGTGACGACCGTCCCGCCGCCCGTCAGGGCCGCCGTGACGGGCCGGTCGACCAGGCCGGAGGCGACGTGTACGTGCGGGACCCGGGCCCGCGCCCGCAGAGCGGCCCGCACCTTGTGCCGCATCCGTCCGCTGGCGCCCGGCGGTTCCTGTGCCAGCTCCCTGATCACGGATGTGGGGTCTCTTGGATCGGCGAGGACACCCGGCACATCCGTCAGGAGCACCAGAGCCACCGCACCCAGCGCGACCGCGAGGCTCGCGGCGACCTGGTCGGAGTCCACGTTCAGCAGCCGCCCCTCGCCACCGGCGGCGGGCGGGGACACGACCGGGACCAGGCCGGTGCCGAGGAGCGTACGCAGCAGTTCGGGCCGCACCGACGTGATCCGCCCCGACAGGTCGTCGCGGATCAACCGGACCCGGCCGTCCTCGACCGAGCGGATCACCTGCTTGCGCTCGGCCGTGACCAGGCCGTCGTCGGCTCCGCTCAGGCCGACGGCCCGGACGCCCCGCGCCAGCAGCCCCCCGACGAGGGCCGGTTTCACCCGGCCGAGCAGCGCCATGGTCACGACGTCCATGGCGGCGGCATCGGTCCGGCGGCCCCGCGTGCCGTCGGGTGACCGCACCGTCCGCACCGGCAGACCGACCGCCGCGGAGAGCCTGTCCGCCTCGGGTCCCCCACCGTGCACCAGCACCACCGGCACGCCGGTTTCCACCTGGGCGGCCACGTCGTCCAGGACCGGCTCCGGCCGTACGCCGCCGCCGATCTTGACCACGAGCAGGCCGTTCGCCCGCGCTGCGCCGTCGGACTTCATCGTCACCCCCCTCACACCGGATGCAGGCCGGGAAAGTCCAGGCCGGTTTGTTCCTCGAGCCCCTGTGCGACGTTCAGGCTCTGCACCGCGCCGCCGGCCGCGCCCTTCACCAGGTTGTCCAGCGCGGCCACCACGACGACGCGCCGCCCGTCGTCGTCCACGTCGAAACCGAGGTCGACGAAGTTGCCGCCGTACAGGAACTGCGGGTCGGGCAGCCGGTGCAGCCCGCTGCGGTGCGCGACCAGCCGTACGAACGGCTCGTCGGCGTAGGCGTCCCGGAAGGCCGACCACACCTCGGTCCGTGAGACCGGACGCGGTGGACGCAGATGGGCGACCACCTGCACCCCGCGGACGAGTGGCACGGCGGTCACCGTCATCCGCGCCCGTACTCCGCACAGACGGGCGATCTCCCGTTCGTGACGGTGCCCGGTGGCCTTGTAGATCCGCATGGCGTGCTGCCGCTCCGGGTGGTGGGTGGCCCGGCTCGGCTCGCCACCCGCCCCGCTGGAGCCGGTACGGGCGTCGACGACGACGTCGTCCTGCGTCAGGCCCGCCGCGACCAGGGGTCGGATCGCGACCGCCGCGGCCGTGGCCATGCACCCCGGCACGCTGATGCGGGTGGCGCCGGCGAGGGCGCCGCGGTACAGCTCGGGCAGCCCTGTGACGTATGCGGCGCCGCCCGGCCCCTCGGGGTCGCGGAAGTCCGGGCCGAGGTCCACCACGGTCCGTGCCACGGAGGTGATTTGGTCGTGGACGCGGGCCAGTTCACCGCGGGGCAGAGCGGAGAACAGGACGTCTACGGGTTCCAGGACGTCCGGCTCTGTGAAGAGGAGGCCGGCGTGGTGGCGGAGATGAGGGTGGACCAGTCCGACCGGGCGGCCCGCGTGCCGGCGGGAGGTCGCCTGCACGACTTCGAGTCCGGGGTGTCCGAGGGCGAGCCGCAGCAGTTCGCCGCCGACGTACCCGGCGGCACCGAGCACGGTTGCCTTCATGAGGCAGCTCCCGCGGTCGCGTCGAGGAGATGGTCCACGATCAGGTCGGCGACGGGCAGGTCCGGGTGTGCGTCGGCCAGGCCGTGGAACTCCACGGCACCGTTGACCTCCAGTACCCGCAGATCTCCCGCGGCGTCCTCCAGCAGGTCCACGCCGAGGACTCCGCCGCCGACCGCGGCGGCGGACCGCTCGGCCAGGCGGGCGAGTTCCGGACCGAGCGGGTGGGCGGTGGCCCGCGCGCCGCGGGCGGTGTTGCGCACCCAGTGGTCCGCTTCACGGACGACTGCAGCGACCGCCCGCCCGCCGACCACCAGGACGCGCAGGTCGCGCCCGGGCAGGAACTTCTGGGTGTAGCCGAGCTTCTGTACCGGCGAGGGCATTTCGGCGCGCAGCGCGAAGACCGCCTCCGCCGCGTCCGGGTCCCCCACCCGTGCCAGCGCGCGGCCCCATGAGCCGTTGACCGACTTGACCACCGCCGGGTAGCCGACCTCGGCGACGGCCCGGCCGCCGCCCGCCGCGTCCAGGGCGACCACGGTGTCCGGGGTGGGCACGCCCGCGCGGTGCAACGCCAGTGATGTGGCGATCTTGTTGTCGCAACAGGCCAGCGTCACCGCCGAGTTGAGCACCGGGGTGTCCGTCGCCGCACACCACCGGCTCACCTCCAGCCGGCGGATCGCGGACAGCGCGCGGTTGAGCACCGCACGCCAGGGTGGCGGCGGTCCGCCGACCCGGTAGACGATGGAGCGGTCGTCGACGTGCTCGCACGCGGCACCCCGCCGGCGAAAGGCGTCGAACAGCATCCGCTCCTCGACCCGGACGCGGGTCGCGACGAGCGCGAACGGTCGCTCCGCGCGCTCTCCGCCGTCGCTCACTCTCCCCAATCCTCTTCGACCTCCGGGGCCAGGGCGAGCACTGTCGGCGTCACCGCCACCACCTCCAGCTCGCTCGAGCACTCCCCACACACGACGATTTCGGCGGCCATGACGTCGTCGGGCACGGAAACCGCCCCCCGGCATTCAGGGCATACAGTCATAAGTTGCCTCCTGAAGAGTCTGCAACTAGGGTCAGAACTCGACAGAGACTCTACAAAGACGCTAACACAATCGGACCGTCACACACTTCAATCGACGAGAGTGGGAACGTGACTGAATCCGCGTCGACCGAGGCCAAGCGCACACATTCCGTGGTGACCGTCGACTTGACGCCGTATCGGAACAACATCGCACTCACCACGGACAAGACTCTGCATCGCGGCATGCTGAACGTCTGGGGTAACAGCCTGCCCGCCGAGGTGCTGCCCCACGACGGACTCACCGTCGGCGGCATCCCCTTCCGGGGAGTCCCCGGCGGTGGCGCCGAGCCGGACAACGTCCGCTGCGCCGGCCAGTACCTGGAACTGCCGCGGACGACGGCCGACTGGCTGCACCTGCTCGCCACCTCCGAACGCCGCTGCGAGGAGACGGCGTTCGTGCACTACGCCTCCGGCGCGGCCGATCCGGAATGGGTCCGGGTGTCGGACTTCCTGCCCGCACGGGCGCACTTCGGGGAGGTGCTCGCCGCCCGGTCCGACGCGCTGCACTATCCGCACCACCGCCAGGAGAACCTCGGCGGCCGGCTGTGGGCGGTGCGGATCCCGGTCACCCGCCGGGAACCGGTGTGCGGACTGCGCCTTCCCGACAACCCCGCGCTGCACGTCTTCGCCCTGTCGCTGGAGTGTGTGCGGTGACGGCCCCGGTCACCGCACGCGCCGAGTGGTCCGTCGACTGGTACGACGACCTGTGCAGCTGCCTGCAGATCGACATCGGCCACGTGCTGGAGCGGGCGGGCTGGGATCCGGTGCGGGCACTGGGCGCCGGCTGGCGGTTCTGGGCACCCGCCGGGCCGGTCGAGCCGGTGGAGTACTACCACCCCGCGGGCGACGCGCTCGAGGAGTTCCTCTGTCTCCACCACCCGGTGCGGCTGCGCTGGCGCCGCCCCGCAGGGCCGGCCGACGCCCACCGGGAGCTGGTGGCATCGCTGGCCCGGGGCGTGCCGGTGATCGCCGCCGTCAACAACTTCCACCTGCCCTTCCGCCCCGCCTACCACGATGTGCACGCGGCCCACCTGCTGGTGGTCACCGGATACGACGCCGAGCGCGACGCCTACGACGTCACCGACCCCATGCCGCCGGCGTTCCACGGCCCCCTGCCCCGGGGAGTGCTGGAGGAGGCGCGCGGCAGCATCAGCGTCGAGGATGTGAGCGATCCGTTCTTCGCCGGCAGCAGTCCGGCGTGGCGCTGGCTGGAAGTGCGCCCGACCGGTCCGCAGCCACCGCTGACCTGGCCCTGGCTGCGCGAGGTGGTCCACGCCAACACGACCGCGCTGCGCGCGTCCGGGCACGGGCCCTCGGGCCTCGACACACTGCTGCGCGCGCTGCCGGACCGGGTCGCCGAGCAGGGGCCCGGGGTGCTGCGCGAGGTCTACGTGCTCGGCTGGCCCGCGCAGGCCGAGGCGGCCCTGCACGCCGGGTTCCTGACCCGCGCGGCCCGCACGCTCCAGCGGCCGGAGCTCGCCGAGGCCGGTCGGTGGGTGGACCGAGTGGCCCACGGATGGACGGGACTGCGGATGTTGGCGGCCCACGGGACGGCGGAACGGCAGCCGGACCTGCGTCGCCTGCTGACGCTGGGCAGGAACCTGGTAGGGGCCTGGGAACACTGCCTGACGCACCTCGAGCGGCTCGCCGGAGGTCCGCGATGAGCACGCTGGCGATGCTGGGCGGACCGCGCGCGGTCCCGGCGGGCGTGGACGGGGGACCGTGGCCGGTGGTGACGGCGGAGGACGAACAGGCCGTGCTGCGCGTGCTGCGCGGCGGCAGGCTCACCTCCACCGCGGCGGGCGAGACCGAGGTGCCCGCGCTGGAACGGGCGTGGGCGGACCATGTCGGGACCGCCCACTGCGTCGCCGTCTCCTCCGGCACGGCGGCCCTGCAGATCGCGCTGAGCGCCCTCGGGATCGGTCCGGGCGACGAGGTGGTGGTGCCCGCGCTCACCATGAACGCGACCGCCCAGGCGGTCCGTCAGTGCGGTGGCGTCCCGGTGTTCGCGGACATCGAGCCGGACACGTTCACCATGGACCCGGCGCGGGCCGGCGACGCTCTCGGTCCCCGTACCGCCGCCATACTGCCTGTGCACCTGCACGGCCTGCCGGCCGACATGAAGGCGCTGCTGGAGGCGGCCGACCGGCGCGGACTGCCCGTGATCGAGGACGCGGCCCAGGCGCACGGCGCGACCTGGCGGGGCACCGCGGCAGGAGCACTGGGCGCGCTCGGCTGCTTCAGTCTGCACCCCAGCAAGAACCTGCCGACGTGTGGCGAAGGCGGGCTCGTCACGACGGACTCGGCGTCGCTGTACCGAGCGGCGGTGGCGATACGGAACTTCGGAGAGCGGCCACCCGCGCGCACCCGCAGCTACATAGCCCACCGTCCGGGCGTCAACGCCCGGCTCGGCCCGGTGCAGGCCGCCTTCACCCGGTCGCAGCTGGAACGGCTGCCCGCCTACGCCAAGGCCCGCGAGCACGCCGTCGGCACGTTCCTGGACCGTCTGGGCCGGCTGCCCGGACTGCGCGTGCCGTATGTGCCCGCCGACCGCACGCATGCCTGGCACATCGTCAGGCTGCGCATCGTTCCCGGGGAGCTGGACCTCGCCGGCGTACCGCCGTCCGCCGTGCGCCGGACGCTGCACCGCGCGCTGCGCGCGGAGGGTGTGCCCGTGTCGCAGTACCAGGTGGCCCCGCTGCCCGCGCATCCGGCGTTCCGCGGCGAGACCTCACTGGAGGAGGTTGCGGCCGCTCACCCCGTCAGCTGCGCCACCGTGGACGGCACGCTCTGCCTGCAGCGGCGCCACCTCGGCCCGAACGCAGCCGCCGCCCTCGCGGCGTACGCCGACGGGTTCGAGAAGGTCTGGGAGCACCTCGGCCTGGTGCGTCGGATGGCCCGGGCGCAACCCGCCGACCGCGACTGGCGGCACGACGCGGCGGGAGACTGACATGGGAGAGGATCTGCGCGCCGTGGCGCACGGTCTGCGCCGTGAGGTCGTGCGCATGGCCGGCGGCCCGCACGGCGCACACGTGGGCGGAAGCCTGTCCTGCGTGGACATCCTGACCTCGCTCTACTTCGACGTGATGACCGAGCGGGACGCCTTCGTGCTCAGCAAGGGGCACGCGGCACCCGCCCTGTACGCGGCCCTGGCAGCCGCCGGGCGGATCGACGCGGAGGAGCTGGCCGGCTACACGCGGCCGGGTAGCCGCCTGTTCGGGCATCCCCCGCAGGGCCTGCCGGGCGTCGAGTTCGCCACGGGTTCCCTCGGTCATGGTCTGAGTCTCGGCATCGGTCTCGCCCTGGCCGAACGGCTGGGCGGCGGCACGGGCCACGTCTACGTGCTGCTGGGCGACGGCGAACTGCAGGAGGGCAGCGTCTGGGAAGCGGCGATGTACGCCGGGCACCGGGCGCTCGACAACCTGGTCGCCGTCGTGGACCGCAACGAACTGCAGATCACCGGTCCCACGGAAGGCTGCGTCTCGCTCGAACCGCTGGCCGACAAGTTCACCGCGTTCGGCTGGCTGACCCGCACGGTGGACGGACACGACCTCGGCTCCCTGGGGAAGGCACTGGGCGAGCCGGCCGGACGGCCGGTGGCGGTCGTCGCCGGCACGGTCAAGGGCCGTGGCGTGCCCTTCCTGGAGGGGAAGGCCTCGAGCCACTACGCGACCCTGCGTCCCGCGCTGGTACGGCGCGCGCTCGCCGCGCTGGACGCGAAGGCACCGGCGTGACGGCCCCCGCGACCGGCCCGGAGCCGGCGGACCCGCAGCCGGCGGACCCGCGCAGGGTCTACCGGGACGCGCTGCTCGACCTCGCCGCCGTCGACGAGCGGGTGATCTGCCTCGACTCGGACACCGGGGGGCTGGAGTCCACCTTCGGCGCCCGGTTTCCCGACCGGTACGTCAACGTCGGCATCGCCGAGGCCAACATGTTCGGCATCGCGGCGGGTCTCGCCTCGCGCGGCTACCGGCCGTACGCGCACACGATGGCCGCCTTCGCCACCCTGCGCGCGGCCGAACAGCTCAAGGCGGACATCGTGGGCCACCGGTTGCCGGTCCGGATCGTCGCCACACACGGCGGCCTCTCCGCGGCGCACTTCGGCAGCAGCCACTACGCACTGGAGGATCTGGCCGTAACCCGCGCCCTGATGGACCTGGCGGTCGTGGTGCCGGCGGACGCCGCCGAGATCGAGCCCGCCGTGCGAGCCCTGCACGCCGTGGACGGGCCCGCGTACCTGCGGCTGGGCCGTTCGGCCACCCCCTCGGTGCACGGCGGACGGCCGCCGTTCCACCTCGGCCGCGCCGGCCGGCTGCGGCCCGGGACCGACGTGACGGTGATCGCCATGGGGCCACAGCCCGTGCTCATGGCGCTGGAAGCCGCCGATGCCCTGGCCGACGACGGTGTGTCCTGCCAGGTGATCCAGATTCACACGCTCAGCCCGCTGGACTCGCGGGCCGTGCTCGCGGCGGCCCGGACCACCGGGGCGCTGGTCACGGTGGAGGAGCACCGACCGCGGGGCGGACTCGGTGACGCCGTCGCCGAGGCCGTCGGCGCGCACTGCCCGGTGCCGCACCGCCGCGTGGCCGTGAACGGGCCGGTGGGCACGGTGGTGCGCGGCCACCGGGAGGCGCTGGAGGAGTCGGGCGTCAGCGCGGCGGCGATCCGCGCCGCCGCGACGCAGGTGATCGAGATTGGGAAAAGGTGATCGACATGCACGGTCCCGCACAGGCGGGCACCCCTGCGCAGCAGTCCGCCCGCCCCACCGGCGAGCGGATCGCCGAACTGTACGAACGCGTGCTGCGGGTCGGGGACGTCCGGCAGGACGACGACTTCTTCGTCCTCGGCGGGACGTCCCTGTCGGCGATCGAGTTGCTGGACACGATCACCGATGAGCTGGGGGTCCGGGTGCCGGTCGGGGATTTCTACCGCGCCACCGGCGTCGCGGAGCTCGCCGACGTGGTGGACGCCCGGGTCGCCGAGCGGGCGGGAGGAGTCTGAGATGCTGCTGTCCACACCGCCGTTCGCTCCGGTGTCGTTCCGCGACGCCGACCTGCTGGACTCCGCGTACTACGCGTCGGGCGACCCGCACGCCCTGTGGGCGCACCTGCGGGAGAACAGCCCCGCCCACCGCTGCGACCCGGGCGACGGACGCGAGCCGTTCTGGGTGCTGACCCGGTACGACGACGTGCACCGGGTGCTGCGGGACCACCCGACGTTCTCCTCCCGGCGCGGCACCATGCTGTGCATCATCGACCTGAGCATGCCGGACATCGCGTCCGACGACATGATGCCGGACACCGACCCGCCCCGGCACCGGCAGCTGCGGGAGCCGCTGAACCGCGCCCTCACCCCGCGTGCGGTGGCCGGCCAGGAGGGCTCCATCCGGGCGCAGGTGCGCCGGCTGCTGCAGCCGGCCCTAGACGGGTCGGTCTTCGACGTCGCCCAGGCCGCGCTGATGTTCCCGATGGCGTTCACCGGCACGCTGATGGGGCTGCCGAGCGAACACTGGCCGCGCATGGCGGAGCTGACCACGATGACGGTCGCCTACGACGACCCGGACTACTCCACCGGCTCCCCGACCGCCACTGTCCGCCAGGCGCACCACGAGCTGTTCGACTTCTTCCGTACGGAGGTCACCCGGCGCCCGCGCACCGATCCGGGCACCGACCTGATCGGCATTCTGCGGTCGATGGACCTCGACGAGGACCCGCTCAGCGAACGGCAGTTGATGCTGAACTGCTACGCGCTCCTGCTCGGAGCGAACGTCACCACCCCGCATGCGGTGTGCACGATGGTGTCGATGATGGGGGAGCAACCGGAGCAGTTCGCCAAGGTCCGCGACAATCCGGAACTGCGCGAACGGTGCGTGCAGGAGGTGTTGCGCTGGGCGTCGCCGGCCAGCCACTTCATGCGCTACGCCGTGCGCGACGTCGAGTTGCACGGACGGCTGATACGCGCGGGCGAGCCGGTCAGTGTGTGGCTGGGGTCCGCCAACCGCGACGAGCGCGTCTTCACGGATCCGTTCCGCTTCGACGTCACCCGGCACCCCAACCGTCATGTCGCCTTCGGTGTCGGGCCGCACTACTGCATCGGCGCTGGCCTGGCGACCCTGGCCCTGCGCATCCTCCTCGACGAGCTGCTCGACCTCGTCGAGGCCGTGGAGCCGGCGGGCGAGGTCGCCCATCTGGCGTCCAACTTCGTCGCGGGATACAAGCGGATGCCGATGCGGCTGTTGCCCCGCCCGGGGTGTCGTACGGACCGTGCGGAGGCCGGCCGGTGAGCGGCGCCGGCTCCTGGTTCGACCGGAGGTTTCGTTCCTCCACCGCGCGCCACAGCCTGTACTGCTTCCCGTTCGCCGGCGGTTCGGCGAGCTACTACGCCGACTGGGCCGAGTACGTCAACGGCTCCGTCGAGCTGGTGCCCGTCCAGTTGCCGGGGCGGGGCGCCCGCATGACGGAACCCCTGGCGACGTCGCTCGACACCGTCACCGACGAGGTCGCGGGGCTGATCGCGGCCGCGCCGACCGTGCCGCTGCTGTTCGGGCACAGCATGGGGGCCATCCTGGCGTTCGAGACCGCCCGGCGCCTGCGGGCGCGGGGACACAGGGTCGGGCACCTGTTCGTCAGCGGGCGGCCCGCGCCCCCGATCGGGCGGCCGCTGCAGCCGGTGAGCTCCCTGCCCCGGCCGGAGTTCATGGGCGTCCTGCGGGACTACGGCTGCATCGACGAGGAGATCCTCGCGCACGACGAACTGCTGGACCTGCTGCTGCCGATGATGCGCTCGGACTTCTCGCTCATCGAGCGGTACCACTACCGACCCGGGGTGCCGCTGGACTGCCCGATCCTGGCCTGGTGCGGCGACCGCGACCCCGAGGTCCCACCCGAGGCCATGCGGGGCTGGGGGGACGAGACCTGCTCCGGGTTCGAACTGCGTGTACGCCCCGGCGGCCACTTCTTCCTCACCGAGCACCGCGCGGAAGTAGCGCAGGCCGTCCAGCACGCGGTGCACAGCAGGACGACGGGAGAACGCGATGCCGCCCTCTGAGTCCGGACCTCGGCTGCTGGTGCTGTGGAGCCCGCCGCGCTGCCGGTCCACGGCCTTCGCCCGCATGATGCACGAGCGCGGCGACTTCACGGTGCTCCACGAGCCGTTCTCACACCTGAAGGACTTCGGCACCGCCGAGGTCGCAGGCGTGTCCTGCACGGACGAGCGGACGCTGATGGACGAGCTGCTGTCCCTGGCCGAGCGCACACCGGTGTTCGTGAAGGACACCACCGACTTCCACTACCCGGGGGTGCTCGCCGCCGACGACTTCCTGCGGGAGGCCGCTCACACGTTCCTCGTGCGGCATCCGCGCGAGGCCATCGCGTCGCATCACCGACTCAACCCGCAGCTCACCCGGGACGAGATCGGCTTCGCCCGGGTCCGGGAGATCCACGAAGCGGTGCGCGGGGCGGGCGGCGAACCGGTGGTGGTCGACTCCGACGACTTCGTGGACCGCCCGGAAGCCACCGTCCGCGCGTACTGCCGGGCGGTGGGACTGGAGTTCCGGCCTCAGGCGCTGTCCTGGTCCCCCTCGGTGCTGCCCGGCTGGGAGAAGACGCTGCGCTGGCACACCGAGGTGGCCGCGAGCACCGGTGTCACGCGTCGCCCCAGCGCCGGAGCGACGGAGGTCGAGGACCACCCGGTGCTCGGCCCGTACTACCGGTACCACCTGCCGCACTACCAGTGGCTGCGGGAGCGGCGGCTGCGGATCGCGGAGTCCTGAACCGACCGCGACGCCCTCGCGCCGGCCGGCGGTTGGCGGTGGCGGACGGCGGACGGCGGACGGGTGATTGGCCCGGGACCGGCCCGCGTACGACGGCGCGGGCCGGGCGCCGGTTCAGGGACCGTCCGGCAGGCCGAGGGCGTCGGCCAGCTCACGCACCGTCGGGTGGGCGTAGAGGAGTTCCACCAGCACGTCGCGGCCGAAGCGCGCCCCCAGTCGGTCGGCCGCCTGCACCGCCCTGATCGAGTCGCACCCGAGGCTGAAGAAGGAGACGTCCCGGCCGATCCGGTCGGCGCCGAGGAGCTCTCCCAGCACGTCGGCCACCAGGGCCTCCCCCGGCCCCTGTGGAGCGGCGTGGACGACGTGCGCGGTCTCCCGGGAGGCCAGGACCGCCACCGGGTCGACGGCGCCGAGCACGTCCCTCGGAAGCCTCGGCACGACCGTGATCTGAGCGAAGACCCCCTCACGGGCCAGTGCGACGGCGACCTCGCGGCGCACCGTGTCGACGTCCGCCTCCGGCTCCGGCACCACGGCGACAACGACGCTGCCCCCCGCGAACTGGTCGGACGCAAGATGGGGCCGCATGTGCGCGTTCGCGGGGTCGGCACCGATCAGCAGGTGGGGACCGCGGTGGTGCAGCGCGCGGAGCAGTGACGACACGCCCTCGGCGGGGTCGATGAGGCCGAGGCCGCGTCGCCGGGCCGCCTCCGTCAGCGGGTTGCCCTCGTTCATGCCCGGCCCCGCCCACATGCTCCACGCCAGACAGCGCACCCTCCGCCCGCCTGCGGCCCATCGCCGCGCATAGCCGTCGACGGCGGCGTTCGCGGCGGCGTAGGCGCCGAAACCGCTGCCGCCGAGGAAGCCGTTGACGGACGAGAACAACACCACAGCGGTGTCCGGGCGGTCCTCCAGCAGTTCCTCGATGGCCGCGCAGCCGCGGGCCTTGGGGCGCAGCATATGGCGCAGCCAGGTCACCGACTCCCGCGTCAGGTGATGGGCCGCCAGGTCGTCCCACTGCGGTGCGATCGGGCTCCCGGCGAGGTGCACGACCAGGTCGAGCCGCTGCCCCCAGTCGCGTTCCGCGGCGGCGACCGCGGCGGCCAGCTCGTCGGCGTCGGCCACGTCGGCGGACGCGTAGCGGACGTGTCCCAGGTCGCGCAGCGCGGCCAGGACCTCGCCGGCTCCGGTCCGGTCCAGCTCGGCCTCAGGGGTGCGCCCGACGACGACCAGTCGTGCGCCGACGGCGACCAGGAGGTGTTCGCAGACCGCCCGTCCGAGGCCGCCCAGTCCGCCGGTGACCAGAGCGGTGCCTCCCGGCCGCAGGAACTCTCCGGGGACGTCCATGTCCCCCGCCGGTTCCACCACCCGCAGTCCGTACGCGTATCCGGCGCCCTCGCGCACACCGACCACATCGGCGCCGTAGCCGGTGTCGGCCAGCTGCGCCAGGGCCTTGCCGTCGGCGTCGAGGGGCGCGTCGACCAGCCGGACCGACGCGCACACGCCCTCGGTGGCGGCGGTGCGGACCATCCCCGTCAGCGCCGCCCGCCCCGGGACCACCTCGTCCCCCTCGCGCACGTGCAGCGCACTCCGGGTCAGAACGACGAGGTCGGCGCCGGGCACCGCACGGGCGAGGGCGGCCAGGGTGACCAGGAAACGCTCGGGGGCCTCGGGTGCGTCGTCCGTGACGCCGCTCTCCACCGCGTACACGACCCGCTCGGGCGGCCCCGAGACGGCGAGCAGGTGGGCGAGCGCGCGATCCTGCTGCTCCGGGTCGGCCAGGTCCGCCACGACGTGACCGTCCTCTTCGACCCGGAACCGCTCACCGGGCGTGACGACTCCCGTGACGCCGGGCACCCGCCATGCCCAGTCGGCCGTGTCGGACGCGTAGACGACGGTCGGCCGGTCCCCGGGCCCCGTGTCGAGGACGTCCACCGGCGACCAGGTGGACTCCAGCATGCGGCTGCCGCCCTGCTCGGCCCCACCCGGTTCCCCGCCGTACATGCGGTGGTCGAAGCGTCCCTGCCGCAGCGCGTCCACCAGGTGCTTACGCTGGATCTTGCCGCCCGCGGCCCGGGGGAACTCCTCCTCGCTCACCGGCACGATCGCCTTGGGACGCAGCGCGAGTGTGCGGGTCAGGGCCGTGCGGATGCCGAGGACCGTGCGGTCCAGGTCCGCCGAGGCGGCCGGGGTGGGGACGAAGAAGGCGTACACGGCCTCCGTGCCCGTGTCCTCGTCCGGCAGCCCGCACACGGCCGCGCACGCGGGCCGTACCCCTTCGGCCTGCTCGATCACCGCCTCGATCTCGTGCGAGGGGTAGTTGGCGCCGTTGACGATGACCATGCTCTGCCGGCGCCCGGTCAGCGTCAGCCGCCCGTCGCGCACGAAGCCGAGGTCACCGGTGTCGAACCAGCCGTCGTCGGTGAAGCTCGCGGCGTCGGCGGCCTCGTTGCGCAGATAACCCTCCATGACGGTGGTGCCGGTGACGTGCAGGCGGCCCACCCGCCCCTCCGGCAGCACGCGTCCCTCGTCGTTCGTGATCCGCAGCGCCACTCCCGGCACCGGCCTGCCGACCTCGGTCAGCGTCACCGCACCCGGTGTGTCGGGCACGGTCCGGACCAGCTGTCCGTCGAGCGACCCGGAGTCGAGGGTGACAGTGCCCACCGACCGGTCACGGATGTCGAGCCGCCCGTAGGTGACCCCGGAGGAGGTCTCGGACATGCCCCAGCACGGCACCATGGCGTCGGCCGGCAGGCCGTGCGGGGCGAGCGCCTCCAAGAAGGCGAACGCCGTCCGGGCCACGACCGCCTCGCCCGCGTTGCAGATGTTGCGCATGCTGGAGAGGTCCCACCGCCCGGCCGCGATCTCCTCGCGGTGCTTCAGAACGAGCGCGAAGGCGAAGTTCGGCGCCCACGTGGTGGTGGCGCGGAAGCGTTGGATCCAGTCCAGCCAGTTCAGCGGACGCCGGATCATGCTCTCGGTACGGGCGTTGACGTGTTCGCAGCGCAGGAACACGTCGCGCACGTTGCACATCACCATTCCGCCGACATGGTCCAGCGGCATCCAGTTCAGCGAGACGTCGTCCTCCGTGAAGCCGTTGGCGGAGATGGCGGCGTGGGTGCGGGCGACGATCGTGCGGTGGACGTGCCGCACGCACTTCGGTGTCCCCGTGCTGCCCGAGGTCAGCAGGTTGACCACGGGGTGGTCCGGTGTCGCGGCGAACGGCTCGGCCGGCTCCCCCGCCGAGGCCGACTCGGACAGAGAGACGACGCGCAGCCGCCCTTCCGCCTCCCACAGCGGGGCCAGACCGGCCACCCGGTCGTGGAGTTCGGTGTCGGTCAGCACCACCGGGTGGTCCAGCATCTCCCATGCGGCGCGCAGCTTGCGGACGACGGCGTTCTCCGTGCGGTAGTCGGGGGCGGCCCCGACCGGCGTGGGGACGAAGCCGCCCAGGACGCACGCCCAGAACCCGGTGACGAACGTCCGGCTGTCCCCGCACTGCATCAGCACCGAGTCGCCCGGCGCGAGCCCCAGCGCCCGCAGTCCCGTGAGCGCTCGCAGCGCCTCGTCCACCAGTTCCGGGAAGGTCTGCCGGTCGGTGCCGCCGTCGGGGAGCACATAGGTGAGTCCTCGGCCGGGCGCCAGCGACGCGGCCTGCAGCAGGGCCTCACCGAGAGTCCGCGGGGCCTTGGGCGGGACGGCCGGTGCCGGGCCGCGCACCAGCGCCGGACGCCCTCCAGCGATCGGCGTCCCCGGCGGACGGGCCGTGACCGGGCCCTCGTCCGGGCCGTTGTGCGCCCGCAGTCTGCGATCGATGACGGTGACCGCCTCGCGTACCCCCTCGACGCCGGCCGCGGCCCGGTCGATCCTGGCCAGATCCCCGCTGTCGGTCATGTACGCCCTCTTTCTCCTCCGTCGCCCCTCAGTCCGTCAGTCCGTCAGTCCGTGAGCAGGACCTCCGCCAGGGTGCGTGCGGCGTCCAGGGACATGTCCTTGATGAAGTAGTGGCCGCCGTCCACCAGCCGGTCCGAGGCGCCCACCGAGGTGTGCTCGCACCACGCCTGCGCGTCCTGGGGTCCGACGAGCCGGTCGTCCCGGCCGCGCAGCGTCGTGACCGGCACCGGCAGCGGCGGCCGGGCGCGGTACTCGTAGCGCTCCCACAGCCTGAAGTCGGCACGCAGCACGGGCAGCAGGAACTCGAGGAAGGCGGGTTTGTCCAGCAGCGCGTCGGGGATGCCGCCCCTGGCCCGGACGACGCCGAGGAGTTCGGCGTCCGGCAGTTCGTGCAGCACCGGCCCGGACGGGGGCAGGTGTGGGGCGGGCTGCGCGCCGGCCACCAGCGTCCGGGGCCATACGCCGAACCGCTCGCCCATGGTCTGTGCGACCTCGTAGGCGAGCAGGGCGCCCGCGCAGTGTCCGTACAGGGCGTAGGGCACCGTGCAGTACGGGCGCAGTGCCACGGCGCAGGCCCGGATCAGTGCGCCGAGATCGCCGGGCGCGGCCTCCCGTGAGCGGTCCTCGCGGCCGGGCGGCTGCACGGCGACGACTTCCACCGACTCCGGCAGCAGTCCGGGCAGGCCCGCGAACACCGACGCGCCACCGCCCGCGAACGGCAGGCAGACCAGCCGCAGCGCGGCGGACGGCCGGGCCGCCCTCCTGATCCACCGGGATTCCGCCGAGAACGCGGCCGGGCCGGCCGGTGTGCCGTGTGTGCCGGTCACCGACATCGTCACCCGTCCCCCTCGCTCGTCTCCAGAAGCCGGGCGAGTTCGCCGATCTCCTCGTCGGTGCGTCCCTCCACCAGGTCCAGGGCCTCGGCGAGGGCGCCCCGGCGCTCCCGGTCGCGTTCGGTGGCTTCGTCGACCAGACGGGCGAGTCCGCCGACCGTGGGGTCGGCGAAGAAGTCCGCGATCGGCACGTCGACCCCGAAGACGGCCTTGACCCGCGAGGCGATGCGGATCGCCTGCAGGCTGGTCCCTCCGGCCGCGAAGAAGTTGGCGGCGTTGCCGATGCGTACTCCCAGCAGCGGCGCGAACACCTCCCCGCGCACCAGCCGCTCCGTGGACGTGCTGTGTTCGTCGTCGACGTCCGCCTCGTCCTCCACGCCGGCGAACTCCACCGCCGGCAACGCCCGCCGGTCGACCTTGCCGCTCTGGGTCAGCGGCACCTCGTCCAGCGGTACCAGCACGTTGGGCACCATGGTCTGCGGCAGCCGGGTGCCGAGCGCGGCCCGTACCGCGTCCAACTGCAGGTCGGCACCGTGTTCCGGGACGACGTAGGCGATCAGCAGCGTGCCCAGACGGGGGTCCACGGCGACGTCGGCGACCGCACGGGCCACCCCCGCGACGGTCTGCAACGCGGCCTCCACGTCCCCCAGTTCGATCCGCACTCCCCTGACCTTGACCTGACGGTCGATCCGGCCGAGGAAGCGCAGGTCGCCGTCGTCGTCCCAGACCGCCAGGTCACCCGTCAGGTACATACGCGAGCCCGGCGGACCGTACGGGTCGGGGCGGAACCGCTCGGCGCCGAGGTCGGGCCGGCCCAGGTAGCCGCGTCCCACGCCGAGCCCGGCAATGGCGAGTTCGCCCACCGCGCCCGGTGGCTGCAGCCCCAGGTCCGCGTCGAGGACGTACGCGCGGTGGTGCGCCATCGCCCGGCCGATGGGCGGTGACGACGTCCACTGCCCCTCGCATCTCCTGGCCACCACCGTCACCGTGGTCTCGGTCGGGCCGTACCCGTTGTAGAAGGCGCGTCCCCGCGCCCAGCGGGTGGTGAGCTCACCGGTGAACGCCTCCCCGCCGACGAAGGCCACCCGCAGGTCCTCGTACCTCTCGGGCTCGAGCAGCTCCATGATCGCCGGCGGCAGGTCGACGACCGTGATCCGCTGCTCCACCAGGAGTGCGTCCAGGGCGTCGACCGACCTGCGCTCCTCCTCGTCGACGACGTACAGGCGGGCGCCGGTCAGCAGTGCGCCGAAGACCTCGAACACCGATACGTCGAATCCCGGAGAGGCGAACTGCAGGATGCGATCGTCCGGGCCGAGCCCGAACATCTCACCGACCGTCCTGATGAAGTTGGTGACGTTGCGGTGCTCGATGAGCACCCCTTTGGGGCGTCCGGTGGACCCGGAGGTGTAGATGACGTAGGCGAGCGACTCGGGAACGGCCCACGCGTCCACGGAGGTGCCGGGCAGGCCGGTGACGTCCTCCTCGACGTCCACGGTGCGTACGCCCTCGGTGGCGGGCCGGGGGGATCCCGGTGACACCAGTGCCCAGCCGGCTCCGGAGTCCTCGGCGATGGCGTTGACGCGCTCCTCGGGCAGGGTCAGGTCCACGGGCACGTAGGCGGCCCCGGCCTTCAGCACGCCGAGCAGCGCCGCGATCAGCGCCGGCCCGCGCTCCACCATGACGAGCACCCGCGCGTCGGGCCGGACACCCTGGTCGAGCAGGCCACGGGCTATGCGGTTGGCCCAGGCGTCCAGTTCGGCGTACGTGGTCCCGCCCTTGCGGAAGGCCACCGCGAGACGGTCGGGGTGCGCACGGGCGACCCGCTCGAAGAGCCCGTGGACGGTGTCGTCGGGGCAGGAGCCGATCGGCTCGTTCCACTCGCCGAGGATGCGGTCCTGCGCGCCCGGCTCACCGAACGGCAGTGCGGTGACGGGCCGTTCCGGGGCGCGGCAGCCGCCGTCGAGCAGCCGCAGGTAGCGCTGGGCGACCCGCCGCGCGGTCGGTTCGCGGTAGAGCGCGGCCGCGTACCGCACGGCGACCGTCGGCGCGGGTCCGTCGAGTGCGGCCTCGAGGGAGAGTTCGAAGGTGCCGACGCCGGTGTCCACCTGTTCGGCGTCGATCCGCAGGTCGCCCGCCCGCACCGGCTCCGCGGCCATGGGGGCGGCGGTGAACCCGAGCTGGACGAGTGGCAACCGGCTGGGATCGGGTTCGACGCCGAGGCGCTCCAGCACGAGCTTGAAGGGGAGGTCGCCGTGCTGTTCGGCCTCCGTGCGCCGGCGGGACACCGTGCGCACCAGGTCGGCGAAGGACGCCCCGGTGTCCACCTCGACGCGCAGCGGAAGGAGGTTGCCGCAGTCACCGATGAGGGCGTCCGGAGAAAACGGCCCGAGGATGTCGTGCGGCACGCCGATAACGACGTCGGTGGTGGCGGTGTGCCGGGCCACCGTGGCGACATAGGCGGCGAGCAGCACGTCCTCCGGGCTCACCTCCAGATCGCGGGCGACTTCCCGCACCCGCTCGGCCGAGCGCGCGGCCAACGGCTCGCGCACCACCCCGCCGTCCAGGTCCAGCAGCCTGGGCCGTGGCAGGTCGGTGGGGAACGCCGTGTCCTCCCAGCCGCCCAGCGTGCGCTGCCAGTAGCCGACCATGCGGTCGGCGTCGCCGCCCCGGCTCCACTCGCGCTGCCAGGTCGCGTAGTCACCGAAGTCCACCGCAGGTGTGCCGAACTCGGGGGCTCGCCCCGCGCACCGCGCACGGTAGGCGACGGCGAGGTCGGCGCACAGCACGCCAGTCGAGCGCGGGTCCATGACCAGGTAGTGGGTCACCACCACGAGCTGGTGTTCCCGCTCCGAGCGCCGCAGCAGCCGGAACCGCACCATCAGGTCGGCGTTGACGTCGAATCCCCTGCTCAGCTCGGCACGCACGACCTGACGGACCGGCCCGTCCGGCCCTGGTTCCGCAGGCTCCTCCACGGGCAGCCGCACGCGGGGCGGGGACTGCACCACCTGGGCGCCCGTCTCGTGCTCGTGCGGGAACACCGACCGCAGCACGGCGTGCCGTGCGACGACGTCGTTCACCGCGTCCTCCAGGGCCGCGGCGTCCAGCGGGCCGGTCAGCGTCAGTACGAAGCCCAGGCCGTACGCCTTACCGCTCGGCGCCACCCGGTCGAACAGCCAGAGCTGTTCCTGACGACAGGACAGCGGCGCCGACCGGGTTCCCTGGGTGACACCGTCGAGTTGGGCGAGAAACTCTTCCCTGCGCTCCGCCGGCAGCCCACGCAGTCGGCGGAGCAGTTCACTTTGTCGACTCATACGTCCGCCCTGAAAGCGCCGAGATACTATAAAGTCCTCACCGAGTCCGCACAGTAACACTCTACATTGGCGCTTGCGACTGGACTGACGAGGATCGCGCATGCACTTCGAAGTGCCGGAATCCACGGTCGCGTTCGAGCAGGAGGTGAACGCGCTGTTCTCCGATCCGGAGACGCGTCGGCTCCTCCACACGGTGCGCAGCCGAGCCGACCACATGGACGGAGACGTCCGTGACCTCTACCGTCACCTGGGCCGGACCGGCGTGCTGGCGCCTTCCTGGCCGGTCCCCTACGGTGGCCGGGACGCGGACTTCACCGCGACCGTGGTGCTCCTGGAGCAGATGGTGAGCCACGGAATACCACAGAGTCTGTACTACATCTCTGTGCAGATAGTCGGCTCGCTGATCCTGCAGGCGGGCACGGAGGAACAGAGGCGCTCGCTCTTGCCGCGGCTGGCCTCCGGGGACCTGACGGCGTGCATCCTGTTCACGGAACCGGAGCACGGGTCCGACCTGGCGAGCGTCACCACACATGCCACACCGGCGGCCGACGGCTCGGGCTGGGTCATCGAGGGCCGCAAGACCTACAACCTCAAGAGCGCCTACGCCGACGTCGCCCTGTGCGCGGTGCGCACGGACAGCGGGAACAGCCGCTACGAGGGGATCACCCTCTTCCTGGTGCCGCTGGACACCCCGGGCGTCTCGGTCCGTCCCCTTCCGAGCCTGGCCGACGAGCAGTTCCACGACATCCGCTTCTCGCAGGTGCGCGTGGGGAAGGACGCCGTGTTCGGCTCGGTCGGCGCCGGATGGTCGCTGATCACACGGATGTTCGCGGCGGAACGAAACGGGCTCGACTACTACGTCCGCGCCCGCTACTGGCTCGAACTCGCAGCCGACCGGCTCGTCGCGGACGGCCGGCAGCCGACCGGGAGCGAACTCGCCGGGCTCGCGCGACACCAGGCACGGCTCGACGCCAGCAGACTGCTGACCTGCCGGGCCCTGCAGAGTCTGCACGAGGGCCAGTCGGACATCGCCCAGGCGTCCCTCGCCAAGTGGCACTGCAGCGAGACCGCGCAGGGGATCGCGTGGTGGGCGTTCGAGACGCTGGGACTGGACCTGCTGGAGCCGGAGCCGGGCACCGACGGCCCGGTGCTGGAGGCGGCCTACCGGGAGGCACCCGGCA
Source organism: Streptomyces plumbidurans (assembly GCF_019857225.1). GTDB lineage: Bacteria > Actinomycetota > Actinomycetes > Streptomycetales > Streptomycetaceae > Streptomyces > Streptomyces plumbidurans. The sequence continues at coordinate 168,805 of NZ_JAFJSY010000002.1, read as the reverse complement.
TGACCATCTCGGGCGGCGCCTCGGAAGTGCTGCTCGACATCGTCGCCGGTGCCCGGCTGCTGGACGACTCTCGGACCGAAGGATGAGCATGGATCTGCGCATCGACCCGCTCCAGGCCCGGCTCGCCGAAGCCGTGGACACCGCGCTGACGAGGACGGGCGACGTGTACGCCGAACTCGCCGCGCTCGGGGTTCCCGGACTCGGTGCTCCGCAGTCCCTGGGCGGCCTCGGACTGGGGCTGAGTGCCGACATCATGGTCAACGCCCGGCTCGGTCACGGGCTCGAGCCGCTCGGCGCCTACCGCGAGACGGTGCTCGTCCTCGAACTGCTGGAGGAGACGGGCGTTGCGGAACCCCTCCTCGAAGAGGTGCTCAAGGGGCAGCGGCACGCCGCGACCGCCGGTGTGCACACCGACACCGGGCTGCGGGTCGACGCGGAGGGCCGGCTCTGGGGCGACAGCGAGCACCTGCCGGTCGGGGACTTCGGTCTCGTGGTCGCCCGCGCCACGGCGCACGACGGCACCACCCGCCCGTACGTGGTGACCCCGGACCCCACCACCTGCGCCGTCGAGACCGGCTCCCTGCTGAGGCTGCCCACCGTGCGGTTGCGCTTCAGCGGCGCCCGGGCCGAGGCCCTCGACCTGCCCGCCGAGCGGTGGAGCCGGGCGCTGGACGCGGCCCGGGTCCGTCAGGCGGCGGTCCTCCTCGGCCTCGCCGACCGGGCGCTCGCTGTCGCCCGCTCGCACGTCAACCGCCGGGTTCAGTACGGCAGTCCGCTGGTGAACCTGCAGACCGTGTCACACGGTCTGGCCCGGCTCGTCGGGGAGGCGGACGGCTGGCGTCTGCTGCTGCACGAGGTCGCCTGGCACCGCGACCAGGGGCGGGGGAACCCGGCCGACGCCGCACGCCTGCTGGCCGTCGCCGCGGAGCACGCCCTGCTGTGCACCCGGAAGGCACTGCAACTCCACGGTGTGCGCGGGATGCTGGCGCACTCCACCGCGGCCACCGCCTACCGGCTGGCGTCGGTGGAGGCGGCCCGCACGGGTGCCCCCGCCGTGCTCTGGGCCAGGGCGACACCACACCCGGCGGCCACCGGCCTGACCAGCTTCCGCTGACACATCGCGACACCCGTCCCGACCGCCCCCGTCGACGCACCAGGGTCAGGCTTCGGTGATGTCCGCGATCAGCAGGTCCCGCAGGGCGTCCGGCAGGTGCAGGAAGGTGTAGTGCGTCCCGGACAGCACGTGCTTGCGGGCCTCGCCCCACGCGCTCCAGCCGGTCATGAGGCCGTGCGGGACCTCGGTGTCCTCGTCCCACCCGATGACGGTGATCGGGCTGGACACCCGCACCGGCCGCTCCCTGCGGTACGCGCGGTTCGCGTCCAGATCGGCCTGCAGGATCTCGAGGAGCAGGTCGAGCATGTCGGGCGCGGGGGCGGCGGAGCCGAGTTCCGCGAGCAGGCCCTTCAGCTCGGCCCGCAGTTCCTCGCCCGTCATCCCGAGGAACCGGCCGTAGGGACCGTCCTGCGGGGCGACCTGCGAGGAGACGAAGCAGCGGGCAGGCGGGCGCAGCCCGCGGCCGTCGATCCGCAGCACGGTCTCGAAGGCCGGCAACGCGCCACCGCAGTGCCCGAACACGGCGTAGGGACGGTCGAGATGGCCGGCCAGCGCGTCCACGAGGTCGGTGGCCAGCCGCTCGTAGGTCTGGAAGTGAGGATCGCGCATCCGGTTCTCGCGCCAGGGAAGCTGCACCGGCAGGACCTCCACCGGACCGATCCGCTCGGGCCACTCGCGGAACATCGAGGCGCCGCAGCCGGAGTAGGGAAGGCAGAACAGACGGTACAACGCGTCCGGCGCGGGCTCCCTGAGCAGCCACTTCCTCCGGGTCGTCACAGACGTCGCCCTCCCTCGTGTCACGGCTTGTGGGCGACCACGGCGCCGTTCGCCGCGGGTGCCCAAAATCGCACGGTGTGTACGTCCCGGAAGCCGGCAGCGCGCAGCCAGTGGGTGTACTCCGCGGCCGTGTAGTTGCGTCCAGGGGTGCCGACCAGCATGTTCAGACTCATCAGGGCGGCGTCCGGCGGTCCCGCCTTGTCGTCGTCGACGAGCAGTTCGCTGATCACGATCCTTCCGCCGGCAGGCAGCGCTCTGAAGCACTTGGCCAGCAGCTCACGGCCCTGTGTCTCGTCCCAGTCGTGCAAGATCATGGAAAGCAGGATCGTGTCGTGGCCCTCGGGCAGGTCCTGCGGGGCAAAGAAGTCGCCGGGGTGCACCGCGATCCGGTCCGCCAGGCCTGCCTCGGCGATCCGGCCTGCCGTGAGGGCGCACACGTGCGGCAGGTCGAAGACGGTGGCCCTCAGCCGCGGGTGGTGGCGGCACAGCTCGACAGTGAAGGCGCCGCCGCCACCGCCGACGTCCAGCAGCCTGGCGCCGTCCAGATCGACGGCCCTGGCCAGGGCCTGGGCGGTGAGCGCCGACACCGGGTAGAGCCCGTCCCAGAAGAGGGCCGGGCGGTTGTCCCCGTCGAAGATGCCCTTGCCCGGTTCCGGGGTCGGCCTGGTGGGCCGGTCGGTCCGGACGGCCTCGGTGATCCGCATCCATCCGGGGTAGACGTACTCCTGCAGCATGCGGATGTAGTCGCCGAAGTAGTACGGCCTGCCGCGTACCAGATACGCGTCGGACACGGGGCTGTTGACGTAGCGTTCACCGTCCTTGCGCAGCAGCCCCAGGGCGGCCGACGCGGTCAGCAGCATCTCCGCCGGCCGCTCGGGGATGCCGAGCCCCTTGGCCGTCTCCTGCAGGGTCGCCCCTTCCTCCTGGTGGAGGAAGGTGAACAGGCCGAGGGCTTCGGCCGCCACGAGGGTCTGCGAGCGCCACAGCCCGGCCGCCAGCGTGACCAGCGGTTCCGGTGAAGGGGCGCCGGTGTCCGGCACCCCGGTCGAACGGTCCTCCACGGCTCAGTCCCCCGCCTTCCCGGCCGTCGTCCCGGATGGCTCGAAGCGGACCGGGATGCGGTCGAACATGATGTGCCGCCCGTTCTCGAAGGAGAGCCGGGGCTCTTCGGTCAGCCGGTACTCGGGATGCCGGGCGAGTTCGCCGAGGACGGCCTTGAACTCGGCGCGCGCCAGCCGCGCTCCGAGGCAGTGGTGCAGGCCGTTGCCGAAGCTCAGGTGCCGGTGGGCGTCGTCGCGGTCGGGGCGGAAGGCGTCCGGGTCGGGGAACGTGTCGGGGTCGCGGTTCGCGGCGTCGAAGAGCAGGACCACCCGGGATCCCTTCGGGATGGTGACACCGTCGATGGTGACGTCGCGTGTGGTGACGCGGGTGAACCGGTCGGTCGGGCACCATCTGCGCAGCGTCTCCTCCGCGACCTGGGCCGCGAGGCCGGGTTCAGCCTTGATGCGTCGTTGCAGCGCCGGGTCGCCCGCCAGGTGCCACAGGATGCGGCTGATCGTGTTCATGGTGTTGTCGTGGCCGGCGACGCAGTACGAGACGATGACGGAGTACAGCAGTTCGTCGGAGACCGGCTCGCCGTCGATCCGCGCCCTCACGAGCCACGACAGGTAGTAGTCCCCCGGCTCCCGCCGTGCCCGCTCGATCTCCCCGGACAGCAGGTCGCGGTAGGCGGGCCAGAAGGCCGACGAGTCCCCGTCCTTCGCCATGCGACGCCACATGGTGGCGGTCAGTTCGCGGACCTCCTGCTGTGCCTTCTCCGACAGGCCGATGGCCAGCGCGAGGGTGCCGATGGCGAACGGCCGGGACAGCTCCGCGACGAGGTCGCCGTGGCCCCGGCGGACGATCGGCGCCACCAGGTCCGTGGCCAGCCGGGCGACCGCCGGCTCCAGGCGGCCCACCGCTTCCCGGTCCACCGGTGGCGCCATCAGCCTGCGGATCGCTCCGTGCTCGGGCGGGTCGTAGTCGATGGGGGAGAACTTCGGCATGCCCGCGGCGCGCGGAAAGTGCACGCCGGATCCGGAGCTGAAGGTCTCGTGGTCCCTGAGTGCCTCCCTCACGTGCTCGTAGCGGGAGAGCACCCACATACCGCCGTGGGCCGGCGAGTACGCCACCGGTGTCTTCTCCCGGAGTGCCGCGTTGACGTCCTCGGCCGTCTGAGGTGTGTACTCCGGGTCGTGGAAGTCGAACGCCTCGGTGAGCCGTGTGATGACGTCCTGCGGTGGTGTCGTCATGTTCTCTCCCCCTCGCCGTGGCACGCGGTCAGGAACGGTCGCGCGGAACGATCGGTGGCAGCGTCTCGAAGCCGGCCGGCTCCCGGCTCGCGGTCGCCAGATGCCCGGCCAGCTCGCCCGGCGTCCCGGCGGTCATCACGGTCGACAGGGCGAGCGGGATGCCGAACGCCTCCTCGACGGCCGAGCGCAACCGCGCGGCAAGGAGCGAGTCGCCGCCGAGCTCGAAGAAGTTGTCGTCGGCCCCGACCCGCTCGACCGAGAGCAACTCGGAGAACAGCTTCGCGAGGCGGACCTCCGCGTCGCCCCGGGGCTCCCGGTAGGGCTGGACCGGCCGCCACTCCCGCCAGTCGGCCGGCGGCAGGGAGAGCCGGTCGACCTTGTCCGAGGTGTTCATCGGCAGCCGGTCCATCCGCACATAGGCGACCGGAACCATGAAGTCCGGCAGTCTCCGCGCGACATGGGCGCGCAGCTCGACGGCCAGGGACGCGTTCGCGGTCGGCGGTTCCCCGGTGACGTAGCAGGCCACGAGCTGCGACCGGTCGCCGTCCTGCACGGTGACGACGCACACCTGCGCGACCTTCGGGTGGCTGCCGAGCACCCACTCGACCTCACCCGGTTCCACCCGGTGGCCGCGGATCTTGACGACGTCGTCGATGCGCCCGTGGTGTTCGAGCACCCCGTCCTGCCGGTACCGGCCGGCGTCCCCCGACCGGTACAGACGACTGCCCGGTGCGCCGAAGGGGTTGGGGCGCAAGCGGGAGGCGGTCAGGGCGGGGTCCCCGAGGTAGCCGAGGCAGAGCGCGGGCGAGTCGATCCACAGTTCGCCCAGCGCTCCGGCGGACACCTCCGTCAGGTCGTCCTCCAGGACATGGACCCGTACGTCGGGCAGCGGCCGCCCGACGGGGGGCGGCGCCGCACGGTCCGCGGCGGTGGCCGTGGCGGGCGTGCACCGCGCTTCCCACGGGTGCAGTGTGTTCGCTATCTGGAACGCCTCCAGCGAGCCGTAGGAGACGGCGACCTCGAAGGGCAGGTCCGCCGGCGCCCACCGGTTGAGCTTGGCGCCGCCGAGCGTCATCAGGCGCAGAGTGCAGTCCTCGGGCCAGGGCAGCGCCTGGAGCATCTCCCCGAGCGGCGTGATCACGAACGCCTGGGTGATCCGGTTTGCGATCAGCCAGTCGCGAAGGGCCGGGGGCGAGGTGATCACGTCCTGTTCCGCGACGTGGATGCTGGCGCCCCGCCACAGCAGCCCGCACACCTCGTGGATGGCTATGCCGGCGCCGGCCGGTCCTAGCCAGGCGCCCCGGTCCGCCGACGTGGTGCGGTTGAGCGCGGAGCCCGGCGAGGCGCCCCCGGTGAGCCAGCGGTGCTGGGCGAGCACGATCTTGGGTTTGCCGGACGAGCCGGAGGTGTGGACCGCGTAGGCGAGGTCGTCGGGGAAGAAGGGGATGTCCGGATCGGCGTCCTCGGGCCGGCCCGGAAGGGCCGTGTCCCGGGACTCCTGTTCCGCCGCGGTCTTCCGGCCGCCGTCGCCCACCACGACCACCGGCACCGAGTACGCCGACGCCGCCGGCTCGCCGTTGGGATCCGTGACGACGGCGGCGGCCTCGGCGGCGCGTACCGCGCGCAGCGCCCGCTCCGCCGGCGCCTTGGGGTCCAGCGTCATGACGACCGCGCCCGCCTTGAGCGTCGCCAGCATGGCGACCACCCATTCGATGGACCGCCCCAGGTGGATGCCGACCACCGCGCCCCGGCCCACCCCCCGGGCGGCCAGGGCCCGTGCCAGCCGGTTCGCCTCCCGGTTGAGCTCCCCGTACGTCAGGCGTACCGGACCGCGCTCGATCGCCAGGGCGTCGGGCCTGGTCCGGGCATGGTTCTGGACGATTTCCGGCAACGTGGCGTCTTCGGGGATGCCCATGGAACGTGTTCCTCCGGTCGATCGTCGTCCGTCGCCCGGCTCCGGCCGTTCCACGGACGGCCCGGACCGCCGGCTCGGGAAGGTGGATGACGGGTCCTATGCGGGCACGCGGAGTTCCTCCGGGACGTCGTCGGTGATCCGCTGCACCGAGCCGAGGAGAATCCAGACGACCGCGCACCAGGCCAGCACGGCCGCGAAGAAGAACGAGACCCGCACCGAGGCCAGCGCCGCGACCGCGCTGCCCAGGAGCGGGCCCACGGCGTTCGCTCCCCACACCAGTGGCAGGGAGACACCGCCGACGCGGCCCATCGCCTGAGGCGGCGTCGCCTTCTGGATCATGGTCATGATGCCGACGTTGGCGACGGGTGTCGTGAAGGACGAGATGGCCTGGGACACGACGATGACCACGAAGGCGAGGCCCTTGCCGGCCGAGGACGCGACCGGCAGCAGCACGAACGCCAGTCCCAGCAGAACGTGGGTCAGGATCAGGGTGCGTCCCATGCCCAGCCGCTCGTTGATCCGCCGGGACAGCACGGCCCCGACGACGGTGGTGACAGCGCCCACGCCCAGGGCGAGACCGATCCGGCCGCCGGAGAAGCCCAGGTCGTCGTAGGCGAAAACGATGATCATCGCGAGAGTCAGCGAGACGGCCATGTTGCCGAAGGTGGCCATCAGGGTCAGGGAGCGCAGCAGGCGGTTGCCGAAGGTGAGTGCGATGCCGCCCTTGAGGTCCCGCACGGTCGCCGCGACACCGCGCTGGGCGGGCCGGGGCTGCGGCTCCTGGTGGCGCACGAACGCGAGGGCGAGGCTGGAGAACAGATACGAGACCGCGTCGGCGGTGATGGCCCGGGCCGCGCCGAGCCAGCTGACCAGGCCACCGCCGAAGGACCGGCCGAGGACCAGCGCCGTGGAGCGGCTGAGCTGGGTCTTGGCGTTGCCGTCGATCAGGTCCTCACGTGCGAGGAGCTGCGGCAGATACGCCTGGTAGGCGAGTTGGAAGACGACGTCGAAGACGCCTTTGAGCAGCGCCGCCGCGTACAGGTGCGCCACGGTGAGGTGGTCCAGGGCGGCGGCCAACGGCAGGGAGCCCAGGATGACGAACCGGGCCACGTTCGCCACCTGCATCAGCGGCTTTCGGCGCAGCCGGTCGGTGAACACGCCCATCAGCGGTCCCAGCAGCACGTAGGGGATCCACTGGAGTGCCACCAGGGCACCGACGCCCAGCGCGCCCTCGCCGAAGACGAGCACGGCGAGCGAGGGCAGAGCGATGACGCTGACCTCGCTGCCGAGCAGGCTGATCGACTCCCCGGACCACAGCAGCGCGAAGTTCCGGTTGCGGAAGAGCACCGACCTGGGCTTCGCCGGGGCGCTTGGATCGTTGGCGACGGACTGTTCGGCGGCCCCGCGCGGACCCATATGCATCACTCCGAAATACGACACCATGTCGTAGAGTCAACAACTGTCGGCACCGCGAGACGATAGCAGCCTCCGCTCCGCTTCCGCGACGGTTTCGCCGAGTGCCGTGGGTGCCCTCTGCTGCAAGGGAGTTGGGGCCATGAACGCTACGGCCCGGACGGCTCGGCAGCTGTCCCGAGGACCTCGGGAGGTCACTGCTCCGCTGACCTGGGCCCAAAACACGATACCGTGTCCTTGTGTATTCTTCGCGAGACTACATTCCGCTGGCCCCCATCCAAGAGCACTTCTGGACCGCGGGAGAGCACGGTCCCACGGACGGGTTCCTGACCGAATGCGTGGCCCATCGCCTCCGGGGCCCCCTCGACCGGGCAGCACTCGCCCATGCCGTTCGCGCGGTGCTGGCACGGCACGAGATCCTGCGCACCACCTTCGTCGACCACCACGGCGAGCCCGTGATGCGCGTCCACCCCGCGCCCCCCGACCCACCACTCGTCTGGGCCGGGGCGACGGACACGGCGGAGGACGTGGGTTTTGCCGCGGAGCCGCTCGCCCATGCGATCGACCTGGTGCGCGAGTTCGCGGAGGAGGGCACCGACCCGGCCGCCGGTCCGCTGATCCGCTTTCTCGTGGTTTGCCTCGGCGCCGACGACCACGTCTTCGCGCTGGCCGTCCACCACCTCGTCGCCGACGCCACCGCCGTGCGGGCCGTCCTGTCCGAGATCAGCGACGACTATCTGGCCTCGCTGCGCGGCGCCCCCTCCCCCGTGCCCCAACCCGCCCTGCAGTACGGCGACTTCGCGATCTGGGAGCGCGACACACTGCTGCCCGCGGCCCTGCGGGCGGACGCTCCGTTCTGGCGCGAGAGCCTGCGGGACGCGCCGGCCGCGCTCGACCTACGGCTCGACAGGCCGAGGCCGCCGGTGAAGGGGACCCAGGGCCGCCGTCGCGCGTTCGACTTCCCGGCCACCGTCGGATCCGCACTTGCCGGTTTCGCCCGGGAGCAGCGCACCACGCCCTACGCGGTCTGTCTCGCCGCCTTCGCCGCGCTGGTCACCCGTTCGACGGGAGACGACGACCTCGTTCTCGGGGTGCTCGCCGCCAACCGGTCCGTTCCCGAGGTCGAGCGCCTGGTGGGGCAGTTCTCGAACACCGTGCCGCTGCGGATCGGGGTGGCGGGCGACCCTGCCTTCGCCGAGCTCACGGCCCGCTGCACGCGAGCCGTCGTGGAGGCCGTCGACCATGCCCGTCTGCCGCTGAGCAGGATCGTCGAGGTGGCCGGGGCGAACCGCGACCCCAGCCGCACCACGGTCGTCCAGCACCTCTTCCTGCCCGTCGTGGACCCGGTGGGCGGTGTGGCCTTCTGCGGCCTGGCGACGTCGACGCTGGAGGTCCCGCGCGAGCGCGGCCGGTTCGACACCGTCTTCGAGGTCGGTACGTCGGACGACGGGCTGCGCGTCTGGGTCGAATACGACACCCGGCTCTACACCGACCACGGCATCACCGCTCTGGTCGAGGACTACGCGCGGGTGCTCACAGCATGGCTCGGTGAACCGAGTCTGCCCCTGTCGGCTCTTCCGCTCACCGGGCCTCCGGCCGGGGCGGGACCCTCCGCGGACCTTGCGGAGGCCCTGGGCCTGTCCGACGCCGACACGCTCCTGCTCCATCCGGAGGCCGCCCACGCCGACGCCGTCCGCAGCGCCGCCCAGCGGGTCGGGGCACATGTCGTGACCGCAGGCCCCGTGGACGCACCGGACTTCCTCGCCACCATGGCTCTGGTACCGGCCGAGTTGTTCGGCACGTACGTCGGGCGGGCCACCGCCCGAACCCTCGTCACCGACGCCTGCGTCGCCGCCGACGATCTGGCGCGCTGGACGGCCGACGGGACGCGGCAGGCCCTCCGGCTCTTCCAGCCGCCCGACGGCCCGCTGCTGGTGGCGGACTGTACCGGTGTGCCCGGGGCCTGGCCGGTTCTGAGGGGTGGTGGCGGGGACTTCCAGGTCGGCGGGGCCCCGGGGGGCGGCACCGCGCTGTCGCCGTACGCACCCGGCACGCTGTACGTGGGCTCCGCCGCGACACCGCTGACCGCCCGCTGGAATCCCCTGGGCCGCCTGGAGATCCTCGACGGGGTGTCCTTCACCCGGCACGGCACGGCCGGGGACGTCAAGAACGACGCGACCACCACCGACGACCCCCTGGTCTCACTGCTGTGCGAGTTGTGGGCCCAGGTGCTGGAGCATCCGCTCGTGCACGCCGACGACGATTTCATCGAGCTCGGCGGCTATTCGATGGTCGCGATGCGTCTGATCGCGGAGCTGGACGAGACCCTGGGCGTCACGGTGCGCGTCCGCACACTGTTCGAGAACCCGACGCCCGCCCTCCTCGCCACCGAGCTGCGCCGCCTTCACCCTCGTCTCGACGAACTCCTCGCCCTGGTCGCCTCCGCTCCCGGGGACGGGATGGACGACGCGGCGCCCGCCCCCGTGGCGGCGCCGCCGCCCGGCGAGGACACCCTGATCCCGCTGCTGGCCGCGCAACGGCAACTGTGGCTCGCCGAACAGGCGAACCCGGGGACGCTCACCCACACGATCCCCCTCCTCCTGCGCATCGACGGGCCTCTGGACGCGTCGGCGCTGCGTGCCGCGGTCGCCGACGTCGTCGCCCGCCAGGCGGGGCTGCGCGGCACCTTCATCGAGGTGGACGGCGAGCCGGTGCAGCGCATCGCCGGCCACGGGGACTTCGACGTCCCCCTGGTGGACCTCGGCGGGCTCCCCGGACCGGAACGCGACCGAAGGGCACAGGCCCTGGAACAGGAGACCGCCTACGGCGGCTTCGACATCACCCGAGGCCCGCTGTTGCGCGCCCGGCTGGTGCGCCTGGCGGAGGACCGGCACGTCCTGCACCTGCTCTTCCACCACCTGGTCACCGACGAAGTGTCGATGACGGTGTTCATGCGCGAGATGTCCGAGTTCTACCAGGCGCGGGCCGAGTCCCGGCCGGCCTCCCTGGCCCCGTTGACGCTCGGCTTCGCCGACCTGGTCCGTGCCGAGCAGGACACGCTTGCCGGAGCAGAGGGCGAGCGACTGCGCCGCTTCTGGAGGCGGAAGCTGGCGAACGCGCCACGTCCGGCCCTGCCCACCGACCGGGCTCGTCCCGACCGGGCCACCTTCACCGGCGAATTCCTCGAGCGACGTGCCCCGCTCGAAGTCGCCGGGATCCTCGGCAGCCTCGCGCGTGAGCGCCGTACCACGCCGTTCGCCGTGTTCTGCACCGCCGTTGTCGCCCTGCTGCACCACCTCACCGGACAGGACGACGTGGTGGTGGGCGTCCCGACCGAGAACAGGGGGCGCCGGGGGGCGGAGCTGCTGATCGGCTGCTTCCTGAACGTACTGCCCGTACGGGTCGACTGCTCGAAAGACCCGTCCTTCGCCGAGCTCCTGGACCGGGTCAGGGCCGAGCTGTTGCAGGCCTACGAGCACCAGGCCCTGCCGTTCGCCGAGATCGTGGACGCGGTCCGCCCCGAGCGCCTGCCCGGCACGCACCCCGTCTACCAGGTCACCTGCGAACTCCAGCTCGCCGACTGGATGCCGGTCGACCTGCCCGGCTGCCACACGTCCTACGAGCTGATCTCCCATGGCACCGCCCGCTACGACATGTCGTTCCACTCGCTCATGCGCGAGGACGGCGTCTCGGTGATGCTGGAGATCAACACCGATCTATGGGACCGCGAGACGGGGCTGGCCCGCATCGACCAGGTGCTGGCACTGCTGGCCCAGGCCGCGAAGTGCCCCGACGTTCCGCTCTCCGCCCTGGCCTGGTGACGCCCGCGGCGCCGCGGTGGAGTCCCGCGGCGCCGCACGAGAGGGCGATCAGGTGAAGCGCACCGTGAGGTCGTTCGTCCCGTTGACCCGCGCGATGTGCTCCACCTCCGACTCCAGCGCCTTACCGGAGGGCTTGTCGGCGTCGGGGAACAACGAGACGACGACCTCGCCGTCCGTCAGGTCCCACACCCCGGTGATCCGCCCACCATCCACGAGCACCGGAGAGATCCACCCGGCGGCCCGGCTCACCTTGCCGCGGTGCGCGGCCGGCAGCATCTCCGTGGCCTTGGTTCCCGGCCCGAGGACGTACTGGTCGAACGCGCCGAGCAGCCGTACGGAGGTGCTGGGGGCGCAATCGGCGAGATCGTCGGCGTGTTCCGAGAGCATGTAGGCGCTGTGCCCCTCCACCCGGACCTCGGTCAGGTCGTCCCCCATGTCCGCGAACCACGCGCGCAGGACCGTCTTCCGCAGGCTGTTGCGGGACAGCCACGCGTCGAAGAGTTCGGGCGTCGCCGGGCCGTAGGCACCCAGATACGACGCGATCACCGTCGGTGCGGCCTCATCGGGGTCGGGCAGGCCCTTCCAGTCGGGCAGCAGGCTCGCGGGGCGGGTGAAGGTGACCTTGGTGCCCTGGCTCGGCCCGTAGCACAACGCGCCCTGCCAGGCGAGCGGCTTGAGCAACGCGCCCCATCCCGAGCGCAGTTGCTCCTCCATACCGCTGAACCGGCCGTCGGACACCAGTGCCGTCACCAGCTCGTCCCGCGTGAGCACCGCACCGTCCAGGATCGTGGAGACGGCCTCGACCAGAGCCGCCACGTCTTTCGGCGTGGCACCGAAGGAGCGCTGCCACACAGGCTTGGTCCAGGTACGCGCCGAAGCGATGAGCGACAGATAGGACGCGACCTCCGACGACCGCACGGCGTGGAGTGTTCCGCGCATGGCCCAGGTCTTCACCAGCACACGATCTTCAAGCCCTCTTCGCAGAGCATCACTGCGGGGCTCGGCCTGCCTGACCCCCAGCGCCACCTCGGCGGCCGAGGCGACCTGCGCTTGGACCCCGCACAGTCTCCCGACGATCTCCTCCGCTCCCGCTCCGCCTCGCATCTCGAGGAACTGCCGCTTCAATCGCCATGCAAGTACCTGATCCCACGTGACTTCCACGGTGTTCCCTTCCGCTGCGCACCCTCGAGATCGGAACAGGGTCGAACCTGGAGCGTGAATACGATACAGCCTTTCTCAACCCAAGGACGGTGCGAAAGGCCTAGCGCTCACTGTGGTCTCACTGTACTCTCGGCGGAAGCAGCGCAGTCATGTGTCTGGCGACGCACACACCAGGCACCCTACGCAAGACCCAGAAGTCAGCCTCTGCCGGGGACAGAGCGGGGACTGGGATCGGGACAGTTGTCCGGGCGCACACGCTGTGTCGGGGGATAGTGCACGGGGGAAGCAATGCGAAAGCAGTTATTCGCAGGCACGGGCGATTTTGACGTGCTGAAGCAACTTGATCGGCTCCATGTTGCCGAGGCATGCACCATGGCATCCGCCGGCAGAGACTCCGTCGGTGAGCGCACGGCCGACGCGGAGCCACACACTCTGTACAGCGCTCGGCTCGCAGGGCGGAGCGCTGGACAGAAGGCTGCCGGATACTACACCGGCTCCCGCTCCTCCGCCCGGAGACTGCCGCCCCGTCACGTCCCTCGCAGTAGCGGTGCGACCGTGAACCTATCAGGAGGAGAGCGGCTTCCGGTCTTCCAACTGACCCATACGACGAAGCCTGTCCACCCAGGCCTGCGCCGTGTACCTGGGCACGTCGTAGTGCCGGGCCACCTTGCCCACGCTTCCTGTCCGGAGAAAAACCTCTCGCACCTCGGCTTCATCCGGCATCTTGCGGTAGGGGCGCTCGGTGCGCGTCTCGGCCCGCGTGGGCGACGGCGCTTTACTCGCCTCACTTGAAGCCGTCTGAGGATGCGGAGGCATGTGTGCGGCAGCACCGCCGATCGCCCGGGCCAACATCTCGAAGTCGATGTCCCGGGCCGCACGCGAGGGAAACCCGCGTCCTTGGGCAGCACGAACGGTCAGCTCAACTATCTGCGGCGTCCCGTCGGGCCCGCTTTGCATGATCGCTGTGATCGTCGCTGGCGTCTCGGTGGCATCATCCCCGGACGCTTCGACGGTGATCGTCCATTTCATGCACGACTCGCAATCGTGAGCGCTTCAGTCGTTGCTTGCCAATGAGGCAAGTCCCCCTGTGATGGAGCTCAGGTCAGGTCGGAGCCTTCACGCGAAGGCTCTGCGGAAGCGTTCATTGTTCTTATGAGGCATCGTAGCCTCTCATAGAGTAGGCATGGCGAGCCAGATGGCAAAACGCACAGAGGGCCGGTGAAGCGTGCAGTATGGCTCGATCGCCCACTTTTGGGTCTGAGAGGCTGTTGTCTTTCCGGGAGTGCGCTCCGGGAAACAGGTCGACATCATGTGCGAGGAACCTGAGACAAGGGGAAAGCAGCAGGTCAGAGCCTTTTCTCGGCGGGCTCGAGAATAGCCACGCACTCCACGTGCGACGTCATCGGGAACAGATCGAACGCCCGCAACGTGCGCACCCGATACCCGCCGTCCCTGAAGTACGCCAGGTCGCGGGCCAGGGCTGCCGGGTCGCAGGCGACGTAGGCGATGCGGCGGGGGGCGAGGGAGGCCAGGAGTTCGACCGTTTTGCGGCCGGCTCCGGCGCGCGGGGGGTCGAGGACGATGAGGTCGGCCTCGGTGATGCCGGTGCGCGGCAGGACGGCCTCGACCTTGCCGTGCTCGATGCGGACGCGGTCGAACCCGGCGAGGTTGTGCCGGGCGTCCTCCACGGCGCGCTTGCCGGACTCGATGCCGAGCACCGCGCCCTGCTCGCCGAGCCGGTCGGCGAGCGCGCCCGCGAACAGGCCCACGCCGCAGTACAGGTCGAGCGCCATCTCGCCCTTGCGCGGGAGCAGTCCCTGCATGACCGCGGTGACCAGGGTGTCGGCCGACTTCGGGTGGACCTGCCAGAAGCCGCCGCTGCCGACGCGGTAGGTGCGGCCGTCGGCGCGCTCGCGCACGAAGGGGCGGCCGTGCACCCGGTGCACGCCGCCGTCCTTCTCGCCGACCCGCATCACCGACACCGGCTTGTCCAGCTCCACGATGGGCAGGCGGGAGCCGGGACGCGGCGCCAGGATCACCTGGCGGTCCTGCGAACCGGTCGCCGCGATCGCGTCGACGGATTCCATGCCCGTCCAGTCGCGCTTCTCGATGCCCAGCTCGCTGACCCCGGGAGCGGCGATCATGCAGTGGTCGATCGCCTCGACCTCGTGCGAGCGGTGGCGGCGCAGTCCGGCACGACCCTCGGCGTCCACCGCGTACTGCACGCGCGTGCGCCAGGCGGGCACCTCGCCGACGGGCAGCTTGTCGCCCTCGGCGGGCACCACGGTGCCGTCCCAGCCGGCCTCCTCGGGCGTGAGGCCCGCGAGCCGCCGCAGCTGCTCCTCGACGACCTCGCCCTTCAGCCGGCGCTGCGCGCCCGGCTTGGCGTGCTGCCAGTCGCAGCCGCCGCAGCGGCCCGGACCGGCGTAGGGGCAGGGCGCCTCGATGCGGTCCTTGGACGCCTCCAGCACCCGCACCGCGTCCGCGCGCAGGAAGCGGGCCCCCTCCTCGCCCTCGGTCACCCGCGCCACGACCCGCTCTCCGGGCAGCGTGTGCCGGACGAAGAGCACCTGGCCCTCGGCGGTACGGGCGATGCAGTGCCCGCCGTGGGCGACGGGGCCGACCTCGACCTCGTACTCCTCCCCCACCAGCGACTTCTTCGGTTCTGCCTGCATGGCGGGGTGACTCCACAACGTCGAAAATGCGAAACGGCCGGACAACAGCCCACCAGTCTACGTGGGTGTGGTCCGGCCGTTTCACCGGCGAGCGTCAGACCGACGCGTGCGACCGATCGGCGAGCGGCAGACCGACGCGTGCGACCGACGCGCCTGCGACCGGCGAGCGTCGTCAGCCCTGGCTGCCCGTGTGCTCCTGGTCCTTGGCGCGGCCCGTGTGGGCCGGACCGCGGCGTACCGAGCCCGGTGCGCTCCAGTCCTGGCGCCTGCGGGCGCGCAGCTTGGCGGCTTCGGAGGATTCCAGCTGGTAGGGCACCGAGGTGACCATGACGCCGGGGGTGAACAGCAGCCGGCCCTTGAGCCTGAGGGCGCTCTGGTTGTGCAGCAGGTGCTCGTACCAGTGGCCGACCACGTACTCGGGGATGATCACGGAGACGGCGTCGCGTGGGGACTCGGTGCGCAGTCCCTTGACGTACTCGATGATCGGCCGGGTGATCTCGCGGTAGGGCGAGTCCAGGACCTTCAGGGGGACGTCGATGCCGCGCCGCTCCCATTCCTGGCGCAGTGCCTTGGTCTCGGTCGGGTCGACGTTGACGGTGAGCGCCTCCAGGGAGTCGGAGCGCATGAGTTTGGCGTAGGCGAGGGCGCGCAGGGTGGGCCGGTGGATCTTGGAGATCAGGACCACGGAGTGCACGCGGGAGGGCCGTACGCTGTCGTCGCTGGGGCCCTCGGGGGCGGCGATCTCGGAGGCGACGCGGTCGTAGTGCTTACGGATGGCCGTCATGGTCGCGTAGAAGATGCACATGCCCAGCAGGGCCACCCAGGCGCCGTGCGTGAACTTGGTGACCAGGACGACCACCAGGACCAGGCCGGTGAAGAAGGCGCCGAAGGTGTTGATGGCGCGCGAGCGGATCATGTGGCTGCGCTGGGCGGGGTCCTTCTCGGTGGCCAGGTGGCGGTTCCAGTGCCGGACCATGCCGGTCTGGCTGAGCGTGAAGGACACGAACACGCCGACGATGTACAGCTGGATCAGGCGGGTCGAGTCGGCGCCGTAGATGACCACCAGCAGCATGGCGGCGCCGGCCAGCAGCACGATGCCGTTGGAGAAGGCGAGCCGGTCGCCGCGGGTGTGCAGCTGGCGGGGCAGATAGCGGTCCTGGGCGAGGATCGAGCCGAGCACCGGGAAGCCGTTGTAGGCGGTGTTGGCGGCCAGGAACAGCACCAGCGCGGTGGCCGCGGCCAGCACCACGAAGAAGAAGCTGCCCTTGCCGAAGACGGCTTCGGCGACCTGGGTGATGACCGGATTCTGGACGTAGTCGGAGCCGACGCCGACGCCGTGCTTGAGCAGGTCGGTGGCCGGGTTCTCGGCCATGCGGACCTTGGTCGTCAGGGCGAGGACGATGATGCCGCAGAACATGGTGACCGCCAGCAGGCCCATCGCCGCGAGCGTGGTCGCCGCGTTCTTCGACTTGGGCTTGCGGAAGGCCGGCACACCGTTGGAGATCGCCTCGACACCGGTCAGCGCCGCACAGCCGGAGGAGAAGGCGCGCAGCAGCAGGAAGATCAGCGCGAACCCGGCCAGGCCCTGGTGCTCGGCCTTGATGGTGTAGTCGGCCGTCGGGGCCCGCATGGTGTCACCGAGCACCACAGCACGGAACGCGCCCCACGCGATCATGATGAACACGCCGCCGACGAACACATACGTCGGGATCGCGAAGAGCTTGCCGGACTCCTTCACGCCGCGCAGGTTCATCAGCGTCAGCAGCACGATCACCGCGACCGCGCAGAACACCTTGTGCTCGACCACGAACGGGATCGCCGAGCCGAGGTTCTCGATGCCGGACGCGATGGAGACGGCGACGGTCAGGACGTAGTCGACCAGCAGGGCGCTGGCCACGGTCAGGCCCGCCTTGGGGCCGAGGTTGGTGGTCGCGACCTCGTAGTCGCCGCCGCCGCTGGGGTAGGCGTGCACGTTCTGCCGGTAGGAGGCGACCACGGTGAACATCAGCACCACGACCGCGAGCGCGATCCAGGGGCTGAAGTGATACGCCGACACACCCGCGACGGAGAGGACCAGAAGCACCTCCCCAGGCGCGTACGCCACCGAGGACAGCGGGTCGGAGGCGAAGACGGGAAGGGCGATGCGCTTCGACAGGAGCGTTTCGCCCAGCCGGTCGCTGCGCAGTGCGCGCCCGATCAGAATCCGCTTGGGCACGTCGGTCAGTTTGGACACAACAGGTAATCGTAGGCGTTCGAACGGCCGCTGAACCACCTCCCCCACCCTCGGCCGTGATCCGGCACCCCTGTCCCCTCCGCACATCTGCCCTCCGGGTGAAAACAGGCGTGGGATTGCCGGGGGTTCCGCAGGACGACCGAACGTCATGCCTATATGACAAGCACCGCCCCGCTACGACGAGCACCGCCCCGCTTCCCCGGCTGTCACCGCCCCGTGTCGTTCCCGGAGGTTTCATGCACGCCACCGCAGAGTTGATCGGCGCCGCGGCGGCCCTCCTGGGCCTTGGAGTCCTCACCCTCGCCAGCGTCCGCAGCATCAGCAGGCGCTGACGCAGTACGTCGCGAGGCAACCGTGCACGGGGGTGCCGACGTCCGGTCGCCGGTGTGTAGCTTTGGGCGTCGGTCTGAGACCCTGATCTGGCCGAGCTGTGATTATTGACACCGGAAGGACGGTCGTGCACATCGTCATCATGGGCTGCGGACGAGTGGGTTCCGCTCTGGCCCAGACCCTGGAGCAGCAGGGGCACACGGTCGCCGTGATCGACCGGGACCCCACCGCCTTCCGCCGTCTCGGCCCCGGATTCGGCGGCCGCCGGGTCACCGGCATCGGCTTCGACCAGGACACCCTGCGCGAGGCCGGCATCGAAGAGGCCGGTGCCTTCGCCGCCGTGTCCAGCGGCGACAACTCCAACATCATCTCCGCGCGAGTGGCCCGCGAGATGTTCGGCGTGGAGAACGTCGCGGCCCGTATCTACGACCCCCGCCGCGCGGAGGTCTACCAGCGCCTCGGCATCCCCACCGTGGCGACGGTCCGCTGGACGGCCGACCAGATGCTGCGCCGGCTGCTCCCCTCGGGCGCCGAGCCGCTGTGGCGCGACCCCACCGGCGGCGTCCAGCTCGCCGAGGTGCACGCCTCCCCCGCCTGGGTCGGTCACAAGATCAGCACGCTGCAGGAGGAAACGGGTGTCCGCGTGGCGTTCCTGACCCGGCTCGGCGAGGCGGTCCTGCCGACCTCGCAGACGGTGCTGCAGGAGGGCGATCTGGTGCACGTGATGATGCGCACCGACGAGGTCGACAAGGTCGAGGCGTCCTTCGCCAAGGGTCCCGAAGAGGAGGGCGGTCACTGATGAGGGTCGCCATTGCCGGAGCCGGCGCGGTCGGTCGCTCGATCGCGGGCGAACTGCTGGAGAACGGCCACGAGGTCCTGCTCGTCGACAAGACGCCGACCGCCATCTCGGTCGAGCGTGTCCCGCAGGCGGAGTGGCTGCTCGCCGACGCCTGCGAGATCACGTCCCTGGACGAGGCGGCCCTGCAGCGCTGCAACGTCGTGATCGCCGCGACCGGCGACGACAAGGTCAACCTGGTCGTCTCGCTGCTGGCCAAGACGGAGTACGGCGTCCCGCGCGTCGTGGCCCGTGTCAACAACCCCAAGAACGAGTGGCTCTTCAACGAGTCCTGGGGCGTCGACGTCGCCGTCTCCACCCCGCGCCTGATGTCCGCCCTGGTCGAGGAGGCGGTGAGCGTCGGCGACCTGGTCCGGCTGCTCCGCTTCAGCCACGGCGACGCGAACCTGGTGGAGCTGACGCTGCCGGAGGAGTCGGCGCTGGCGGGCACGCAGGTCGGCGACGTGGAGTGGCCCGAGGACACCTCCCTGGTCACCATCATCCGCGGCACCCGGGTCCTGACCCCGTCCCGCGACGACTCCCTGGAACCGGGCGACGAGCTGCTGTTCGTGGCCGCACAGGCCCGGGAGGAGCAGCTGGAGGATCTGCTGTCGATGCGCCGCGAGGACGCGGCGGGCTAGCCCCCGCACCTTCCGCCACGACGGCGAAGGGCGCCCCGTTCCAAAGCGGGGCGCCCTTCGCCGTCGTGGCGGGAACTCATGCCTCCCGGCGGTGCCTGCCGCTCGTCGTCTCGCCGTGCTCGGCGGACAGTGCGGCCTTGCGCTCCTTCTCCGCCTGCTCCTCCGCCTCCATCTCCGCGAACACGTCGATGGGCGCGGGCGCCTTCGCGAGGAAGACCCAGGTCAGCCAGACGGCCAGCAGGAACGGCGGGATCTTGAGGGCGACCAGGACCCAGCCCAGCTGGGCGGTGTTCGCCCACCAGTACAGCGGGAAGAGGATCGCGCACTTGGCGAGCAGGATCAGACCCCAGGCGTAACTGGCCTTCGAGTACGCCTTCTTGCGGCCCGGGTTGCGGGTGCGCCAGGAGAGGTTCTCCTTGAAGACGGGCCCGAGGATCAGGCCGAGCAGCGGGACGCCGCACAGGGTGGTGACGATGTACGCCAGCGCCAGGCCCAGCGTGTAGAGCATGCCGGGCAGATAGAAGTCCTTGGCATTGCCCGTCATCATCGCGAAGACGACACCGAAGCCGACGCCGAAGACACCGCTGAACGCGTGCTTGACGGTGTCACGCATGACCAGCCGGACCACCACGAGCAGCAGGGAGACCGCGAGGGCGGCGATGGCCGACCAGTGCAGGTCCTTGTTGATCGTGTAGATGGTGACGAAGAGCAGGCCGGGCAGCACCGTCTCGACCATGCCCCGGACTCCGCCGAACGCCTCGAAGAGCGCGGCCTCCGTCACCGTCCGCATGTCGTCGGCTTGAGTGTCTTCGGTCGGCTTGTCGAGCGACGTCACCGGCTACTCCCGTCCGAGGGGTCTCAGTTCGTATTTCGGATTGAACAGCACCCGGCGGCCCCGGCTCATCGAGATCCGGCCCGACGCGATCAGTCTGCGCCCCGGCTCTATGCCGACGATGGAGCGCCGCCCGAGCCACACCACGTCCAGCGCGGCGGACCCGTCGAACAGCTCGGCCTCCAGGGCCGGGACGCCCGCACGCGGCCGCAGGGTGACCGTGCGCAAGGTACCAGTAACGGTGACGATCTGTCGGTCGTGGCAGTCGCCGATGCGTGTACAGCCCGTGGTCTCGGTGTCCTCCCGCAGCTCCTCCGACTCCAGGTCCTCCTGCGAGGAGGAGAGCCGGTCGAGCATGCGCCGGAACCGGCCCACCGGCTTTTCGGAACGAGGAACAGCACTCATGTCTGAAGCGTACCGGGGTGCACTGACGGTACGTACCCGCGGCCTCAGCGCTCGAACCGGTAGCCCATGCCCGGCTCGGTGATGAAGTGCTTCGGATGGGACGGGTCGGCCTCGAGTTTCCTGCGCAGTTGCGCCATGTACACCCTGAGGTAGTTCGTCTCGGTCCCGTATGACGGACCCCACACTTCCTGGAGGAGTTGCCTCTGGCTCACCAGCCGGCCCGTGTTGCGCACCAGCACCTCCAGCAGATGCCACTCCGTGGGCGTCAGGCGTACGTCCCTGCCGCCCCGGTTGACCTTCTTCGCGGCCAGGTCGACGGTGAACTCCTCCGTCTCCACGCTCTGCACATCACTCTCGCCGGCGCCGAGCGGCTCGGCCCGGCGCACCGCGGCGCGCAGCCGGGCCAGCAGCTCGTCCATGCCGAAGGGCTTGGTGACGTAGTCGTCGGCGCCGGCGTCCAGCGCCTGGACCTTTTCGTCGGAGGTGTGCCGGGCGGACAGCACCAGGATCGGTACGCGGGTCCAGCCGCGCAGCCCCCTGATCACCTCGACGCCGTCCATGTCGGGCAGCCCCAGGTCGAGGACGACGACGTCGGGGTGGCGGGCGGCTGCGAGCCGAAGGGCGCTCGCGCCGTCGTGGGCCGCGTCGACCTCGTACTTGCGTGCCCTGAGGTTGATCACGAGGGCGCGGACGATCTGCGGCTCGTCGTCGATGACGAGCACCCTCGTGGGGGCCTGGGGGGTATCCCCGCCGGGGCTCACCATGTGGCCTGCCTTTCGGGTTCCGCTGGGTGGAGATGCTCCGGCGCGTGCGCCGCCGCCGCGCGCAGGGTGAGGACCATCGTGAGGCCGCCGCCTGGGGTGTCCTCGGCGTCGAGGGTGCCCCCCATGGCCTCGGTGAAGCCCCGCGCCACGGCGAGGCCGAGGCCCACGCCGGCCCCGCGCGGGGCGTCGCCGTAGCGCTGGAACGGCTCGAAGATGCGCTCCTTGGCCTCGTCGGGGACTCCGGGGCCGCGGTCGACGACCCGTACCTCCACCCGGTCGGCGATGGCGCTCGCGGCGACCAGGACCGCCTTGCCGGGCGGGCTGTACTTGACGGCGTTCTCGACCAGGTTGGCCATCGCGCGCTCCAGCAGCCCCGGGTCGACGCCGACCATGGGCAGGCTCTCGGGCACGTCGAGCCCGACGCTGCCCTCGGGCACGGCGACCAGTGCCATGGGGACGACCTCGTCGAGGTCGACCTCGCGGATCAGCGCGGTGACCGTGCCGGTCTGCAGCCGGGACATGTCCAAAAGGTTGCCCACCAGGTGGTCGAGGCGGTCGGCGCCCTCCTCGATGCCCTCCAGCAGCGCCGCCCGGTCCTCCTCGGACCAGGACACGTCGTCCGAGCGCAGCGACGACACCGACGCCTTGATCCCGGCGAGCGGGGTGCGCAGGTCGTGGCTGACGGCGGCCAGCAGCGCCGTGCGGATGCGGTTGCCCTCCGCCAGCGCGCGGGCCCGGTCGGCCTCCTCCTGCAGGCGTCGGCGGTCCAGTACGACGGCGGCCTGGGCGGCGAACGCGCCCAGCACCCGGCGGTCCTCGGCGGGCAGCACCCGGCCGGTGAGCGCCAGCGCCAGCCGGTCCCCGACGGGCACGTCCACGTCGGCGTCCTCGGGCCGGTCCACCGGCGGGCCGAGCCCGGCGCGGCCCGCGCAGGTCCACGGGTCGTGGTCGCTCGCCCGCTCCAGCAGGGCCGCCGACTCCATGCCGAAGGTCTCGCGCACCCGTTCCAGGAGGTCTTCGAGACCGGTCTCGCCGCGCAGCACACTGCCCGCGAGGTAGGAGAGGATCTCCGACTCGGCGCGCAGCCGGGCCGCCTGGTGGGTGCGGCGGGCCGCGAGGTCGACGACGGAGGCCACCGAGGCCCCGACGCTCACGAAGATCGCGATGGCGACGATGTTCTTGGGGTCGGCGACGGTGAACCGGTGCAGGGGCGGTGTGTAGAAGTAGTTCAGCAGCAGGGAGCCGACCGCGGCCGAGGCCAGCGCGGGCAGCAGTCCGCCGAGCAGGGCGGCGGCGACCGTGACCGCCAGGAACAGCAGCATGTCGTTGGCGAGGCCGAGGTGGACGGTGTTGAGCAGCACCGCCAGGACGGCGGGCAGGCCGACGCCGACCACCCAGCCGGCGATGATCCGGGAGCGGCCGAGCCGCGCGCCGCGGGCGACCGGCAGCCCGCGCCCCTTGCCCGCCTGGCCGTGGCTGATCAGGTGGACGTCGAGGTCGGGCCCCGACTCCCGGGCCACCGTGGCGCCGACTCCCGGCCCGAAGACGTACTGCCAGGTCTTGCGCCGGGAGACGCCGAGCACGATCTGGGTGGCGTTCGCCCCGCGCGCGAAGTCGAGCAGCGCGGCCGGTACGTCGTCCCCGACGACATGGTGGAAGGTGCCGCCGAGGTCCTCCACCAGGGTGCGCTGCACGGCCAGTTCCTTGGGCGAGGCGGCGGTGAGCCCGTCGCTGCCGGCTATGTAGACGGCCAGGACCTCGCCGCCGGCGCCCTTCTCCGCCAGCCGGGCGGCCCGCCGGATCAGCGTCCGGCCCTCCGGGCCGCCGGTCAGCCCGACCACGATCCGCTCCCGCGAGCCCCAGATCTTCGACACCCGGTGCTCACTGCGGTACTGCTTCAGGTACGCGTCGACCCGGTCGGCGACCCACAGCAGCGCCAGTTCGCGCAGGGCGGTGAGGTTGCCGGGCCGGAAGTAGTTCGACAGTGCCGCGTCGACCTTGTCCGGCTGGTAGATGTTGCCGTGCGCCATCCGCCGCCGCAGCGCCTGTGGCGACATGTCGACCAGCTCGATCTGGTCCGCCCTGCGCACCACCTCGTCGGGTACGGTCTCCCGCTGCCGTACGCCGGTGATCGACTCGACGACGTCGCCCAGGGATTCGAGGTGCTGGATGTTGACGGTCGAGACGACGTCGATGCCGGCCGCGAGGAGTTCCTCGACGTCCTGCCAGCGCTTGGTGTTGCGGGAGCCGGGGACGTTGGTGTGGGCGAGTTCGTCGACCAGGGCCACTTCGGGGGCGCGGGCGAGGACGGCGTCCACGTCCATCTCGGTGAAGCCGGCGCCGCGGTACTCCAGCTGCTTGCGCGCCACCTGCTCCAGGCCGTGCAGCAGCACCTCGGTGCGCGGGCGGCCGTGGTGCTCCACGAGGGCCACGACGCAGTCGGTGCCCCGCTCCGTGCGCCGGTGCGCCTCGGCGAGCATGGCGTACGTCTTGCCGACGCCCGGCGCCGCGCCGAGGTAGATCCGAAGCTTGCCGCGTCCCATGGCCCCCATTGTCTTCCCGTTCCGTGCCGTGCACGCAGCGTCGACCTTACGGCCAGTCTTCGGGACAAAACGGGACGAGAGCCGGGGTGGGCGGCGTCTTTGACGCATCCCTGACGGGCTGCGCGGATCAGTGCTCGACGATCTCCCCGTCGCTCAGCTCCAGGACCCGGTCGGCCAGGTCCAGCAGGGTCGCGTCATGGGTGGCGACGAGGGCGGTGACCTGCTCGCTGTGGACGACGGCCCGCAGCAGCTCCATGACGGCGTGGCCGGTCTCGGCGTCCAGCTGGCCGGTCGGCTCGTCGGCGATCAGGAGCGAGGGGCTGTTGGCGAGGGCGCGGGCGATGGCGACGCGCTGCTGCTGGCCGCCGGACAGCTCGCCGGGTCGCTGTGCCGCGTGGTCGGCGAGGCCGACGAGGGCGAGCAGCAGCTCGACGCGCTCCTCGCGCTCGCGCACGTCGGTCCGGCGCAGCCGCATCGGCACGCCCACGTTCTCGGCGGCCGTGAGGATCGGGATGAGCCCGAAGGACTGGAACACGAAGCCGACGCGGTCGCGGCGCAGCGCCAGCAGTCCGTCCTCGCCGAGCTCCGAGAGGTCGACGCCGTCGACGGCGACGCGCCCGCGGTCCGGGGTGTCGAGTCCGCCGACGATGTTCAAAAGCGTCGTCTTGCCCGATCCCGAGCGGCCCTTGAGGGCGACGAGTTCGCCGCGCGGCACCTCGAAGGAGACGCCGCGCAGGGCGTGCACGGCGGCCGCCCCCTGGCCGTAGGACCTGTGGACGTCCTCCACCCGCACCATGGTCTCGGTGACCACCTGGCTCATGTGCCCTCCCCCGTGACGCCGTCGGCCGGGCGTCAGTATCGCCACTGGCGCCCGGTCCTTCAACGGTCGGTCAGCTCGGATTGTCCCCGTGGGTGAGGGTCTCCCAGGCGACGAAGAGGTTGTTGCTGCCGGCCGGGCGCTGCTGCTCGGTCAGCGCCTGGGTGTTGGTCATCGCGATGCCGAGGCGGTTGTGCAGGGCGTTGTAGCCGACCTCGGTGACCGGCCCGAGCCCCAGCTTCAGCGACCCGCCGCACAGCCAGCTCGGCACGGCGGCGCCCAGCTGGTACTTGGACTGGAACCCGAGCGCCTGCCGCAGCCGCTCGCCGACGTCGGTGCCGTAGAGGTCCTGGCCCTGGATGCGGCTGGTCTCGGCGACGTGGGAGATCGAGGAGATGCCGTATCCCGTGTGGGTGAAGTCGCGGCAGGTCTCCTGGGTGAGCCCGGTGACGAAGGTGGACTGCCCCTGCCAGTAGTTGACGATCTTCTGCTTGGTGTCGAGGTGCTGGCTGGGCACCGTCTTCGGCAGGTCGCCGTCGGAGGAGAGGTACACGTACGCGGCCGTGCGGGTGCGGAACGTCGCCATGGCCTTGTCGTACGACGCCTTGTCGTCCAGGAAGACGGAGATGCCGACGGCGGCCTCCATCATCGTCAGCTCCCAATTGCCGTTGGAGTTCGAGCCGTTGATGATCTCGGGGAGGTACACGTCGCGCAGCATGGTCGCGAAGCGGCCGGAGTTCGGCCAGGTGCCGGTGTACGTGTACTTGATGATCTCGGCGGCCTTCGGCCAGGAGCTGCCCGCCCAGCCGGTCTGCAGGGGCGCGTTGCTGTTGGTGTGGTCCTTGATCACGGCGGACCAGGCGTCCATCAGCTCGATGGACTTCTTCGCGTACCGGTCGTCGCGGGTGATGTACCAGGCGAGCGCGTCGGTGTACGCGGCGATCGCGTCCTCGCGCTCGTCCGTGCAGCCGTAGTTCGGATTCGAGTACGAGCCGCACTCGACCGTCGCCCGCGGCTTCGGGGTGCGGTTCAGGTCGGCGTACTTGCTCGCCATCATCTGGTCGAAGGCGCCCTTCCAGGGCTGGGCGCCCGCGTTGACCTTGCTGCGCGTGAAGTCCAACTGCGCCTGGGAGACGGTGACTCCGGGGTGGACGAAGGTGGTGGGGGCGGCGTCGGCCTGCCGGGCACTGGGCCATGCGAGCATGCCCACGACAAGCGCGGAGGCGGTGGCGAGGAGGGCGGTACGGCGCATAGTGGGGGGCCTTCCGTTCTCGTATGTGAACGCGAGGCGCCTTTATGAACAGACGCGTGCCGGAACGGTAGGTACAGACCAATGCACCGTCAAGAGGTCACGCACATGAAAGAGCCGCACCCTCGCCGGGTGCGGCTCTCGATCGTTGCGTTGCGCGAGCTAGCGGACTTCGGTGATCTCCGGTCCGCGCTGCAGCTGTCCCATGCCTCCGGAGAAGCGCGAGCCCTCCTCCTGCTGGACACCCTCGGGGACCATCTGGGCGTCGTTCGGCAGCTTGAGGACGATCGGGTCGCGGGGCGCCATCGGGCCCTCGCCGCGGACCACGACCGTGTCCCGGAAGATCTGCTCCAGCAGACCGGCCGCCTGCGGCTGCACCGCACCCTGCCCCGAGATCACACCGCGCAGGAACCAGCGCGGACCGTCCACGCCGACGAACCGCACGACCTGGAAACCGCCCGTGCCGTCCGGCAGTTGCACCGGGACCTGTGCGCGCAGCTCCCAGCCCAGCGGGCCCTCGACCTCGTCGATGATCCCACCCTGCTGGGTGATGCCCGCGCCGATCTCCTCGCGCACCTCGCCCCAGATGCCCTCACGCTTGGGAGCGGCGAAGGCCTGCAGCTGGATGGCGCTGTCGCGCAGCACGACGGTCGCCGCGACGATCGCGTCGCCCGCGACCTCGACCCGCAGCTCCATGCCGTCGACCCCGGGGACGAACATGCCGCCCAGGTCCACACGACCCTCTGCGGGGTCGCGCACCTCGGTGGCGTCCCACGGTCCGTCGGGCCGCGGCCCGGGTTCGAGCCTCACGCGCTCGCGCTCCTCGTCCGCCTCAGTGTCGACGCTGTCGACGACCTGCTCGGCCTCGCCGGCCGCGTCCTCGGCGGCACCCTTCTTATTGCGACGTCCGAACACGTCACTGTCCTTCCCGGTCGGATACGACCGAAGCGTATCGATTCCCACCCGCCCGGCCGCCCTCGGCGGCCCGACCATTTGTGCTGCTCGTCCCGGTCACCGCGGCATGACCTCCGGTGGACCCGAAGCCCCCTTCGGCCCGCACCGAACCGGGTAGCTCCGCGACCTCCCGGAAGCGGACCCTCTCGACCCGCTGGACGACCAGCTGGGCGATCCGGTCGAAGCGCTCGAACCGCACGGCCTCGCGCGGGTCGAGATTCACCACGATCACCTTGATCTCCCCACGGTACCCGGCATCAACCGTCCCCGGGGCATTCACCAGGGCGACACCGCAGCGGGCGGCCAGACCGGATCGAGGGTGCACGAAGGCCGCGTACCCCTCCGGGAGGGCGATCGACACCCCGGTGGGCAGCACGGTCCGCTCACCGGGCGCCAGTTCGCACGACTCGGTGGTGCGCAGATCGGCTCCGGCGTCACCGGGGTGCGCGTACGACGGAAGCGGTACGTCCGGGTCGACGCGCACGATCTGCACGTCCAGTTCCTCGCGCGGGTCACGGCTCACGGGTTCACCTCGAAGGCGCGGGTGCGCCTTTGCTGATCGGGGTCGTTCATGGCGGCGCGGATCTCCTCCGGGCGGCCGTTGTCGACGAAGTGGTCGACCTTCACCTCGATGAACAGGGCGTCGGCGCGGACGGCCACGGGCCCGTCGGGGGCGTCGAGGCGTCCGGTGGCGGTCGAGTAGATCTTGCGGCCCGCCACCGCGGTCACCTCGGCCGTCAGATGCAGGGTGGTGCCGACCGGCACCGGCCGCACGAAGTCGGTCTCCAGCCGTCCGGTCACGGCGATCCTCCGCAGCAGCCAGTTCAGCGAGCCGAGGGTCTCGTCCAGCGCGGTCGCCAGCACCCCGCCGTGGGCGAGGCCGGGAGCGCCCTGGTGGGCGGGCTGGACGGTGAACTCCGCGGTGATGCTGACGCCTTCACCGGCCCGCGCCTCCAGATGCAGCCCATGGGCCTGCCCGCCACCGCATCCGAAACAGTGTTCGTAGTGGGCACCCAGCAGCTCACCGGGCACGGGAGCATCGGGGTGCCGCACGGGTTTCACCGCGTCGGCGGGGGGCTGAAGAGCTGGGGAAGTACCACTCACAGGCGCAGACCTTACCCGCGCGTCCGCCCTGTCCGGACACCGTGTCAAGCTTGGCTCCATGCAGCTCTCCACCACCCCCTACGAAGAACGCCTCACGGCCCCGCGCTCGTGGTGGCTGATCTCCTTTCTGGTGGGCGTCTCCTTCGCCCTGATCCTGCTGCCCTTCGGCACCCTGCCGATGCTCGGCGGCCTGGTCGGCGGCACCGCGGTGGCGGCCGTCATGGCGAGTTCGTACGGCTCGGTGCGCATCCGTGTGGTGGGCGGCTCGCTGATCGCGGGCGAGGCGAAGATCCCGGTCACGGCCCTCGGCGAGACGGAGGTCCTGGACGCGGAGGAGGCGCGCGCCTGGCGCACGCACAAGGCCGACACCCGCGCCTTCCTGCTGCTGCGCGCCTACATCCCGAGGGCGCTGCGCGTGGTGGTCACCGATCCCGAGGACCCGACGCCGTACCTGTATCTGTCGACGCGGGAGCCGGAGCGGCTGGCCGAGGCGCTGAAGGCGGCGCGGGAGGCGGCGGCGTAGGGGTTCAGCCCCTCTCGCTCAGCCCCTCTCGCCCAACCCTTCTCGCTCAGCCCTCGGAGCCGTCCTCCAGTTCCAGGGGGTCGGCGGGCTCCTCCAGTGGGGGCAGCGCGGGCAGCGCGTCCCAGGGGACCTGGACCTTGCGCAGGTCCTTGCGGATACGGGCGGCGAGCTTCCTGGTGTCCCGCCGGTTCATGACCGCGCCCACCGCCGCGCCCACCATGAAGGGCATCAGGTTCGGCAGGTCGCGCACCGTGCGCTTCATGATCTGCTGGCGCAGCTGCTGCTTGGCATGGCTGTTGAGCGCCGCGGTCATGGTCGACGGCTTCGTCACGTCGACCCGGCGCTCTCCCGACCAGGAGTTCAGATACGCGGTGCTGCGCTGCTTGAGGTTGCCGGGCGGTCGTACCCCGTAGACCTCGTGGAGTTCGGCGATCAGCTTGAGCTCGATCGCGGCGACGCCGGTGATCTCGGCGGCGATCTCCGTGGGCATCGCGGGCGGCACCGGCAGCATCGCCGCCGCTCCGATGCCCGCTCCGACCGTGGAGGTCGCGGCGGCCGCGCCCGCCACGAGTTTGTCCGCGAGCTGCTCGGGCCCAAGACCCGGGAACTGCCTGCGGAGCGTGGCGAGGTCACGTACGGGCACGCGCGGGGCGATGTCGATGATCCGGTCGGCGAGGTACGCCAGACCCGCCCGGGCCGCGCTGCCGCCCTTGCGGACGCCCTGCCTGGCCTTGTCACGGATGACCGCGGCCCGCCGTCTGGCGACGGGCGCGGGGGGCTGCGACGCAGCCGGGCGGTCGCCCCGGCCGGCCGTCGGTGCGAGCGAGGCCGATCCGGTGGGCCCCTTGTCATCGGGCGTCACATCGGATGGGCCCCGCTCGTCGTCACGCGCGCCATGAGGGCCGCCGGACGGCCCTTCGTCCGCTCCCCGCGGCAGGGAGCGGCGCTTCCAGGGAGGGGTCGAGCCAGTCACGGCCGACCCGTCCTCAGTCGCAGTCGCGGCAGATCGGCTGGCCGTTCTTCTCGCGGGCCAGCTGGCTGCGGTGGTGCACCAGGAAGCAGCTCATGCAGGTGAACTCGTCCTGCTGCTTGGGCAGCACCCGGACGGCCAGCTCCTCATTGGAGAGGTCCGCGCCGGGCAGCTCCAGGCCTTCGGCGGCCTCGAACTCGTCGACGTCCACTGCGGACGTCGACTTGTCGTTCCGCCTGGCCTTCAGCTCTTCAAGGCTGTCCGAGTCGACGTCGTCGTCGGTCTTGCGTGGAGTGTCGTAATCCGTTGCCATGTCGCTCTCCCCCTCTGGGTGTCTGCGGTGTCTCCAGCGCACGTAACGCGTGAGAGGCCGGACTTGTGCCCGACCCGAGGCGGAGATTTTGCCTCACATCAAGGTCTGTTACTCAATCGACACCCAACCGGACTCCTCACGAGTGATCGGCTTGGATGGCGAACCGGACCGTACACGGTCCGCATGCCGCTGTTCAAAGGCACCTCACCCTGTACTTCCCGTGATCAGGTGACCTGAAAACCCGGATTTTCCCGGCTTTCCGGAAGCCCCCATGATCACGGAGAGTAGATGGCCGGAAAATCGCCCCTGTGATCGATCACACACGGGGCAGCCCATCGGGCGGCCCGAAAATTCCGCGCAAAGCGAACATCCCCGTCTGCTCGCGGCATGATGTCAGATCGGCAGCGCCACGCGCATCACGAGTCCACCCCCCTCACGCGGCTGTGCCGAGATGTGGCCGCCGTGCGCCCGGGCCACGGAGCGGACGATGGACAGACCGAGCCCTACGCCCTTGTCGCTGCCCGTGCGCTCCGTGCGCAGCCGCCGGAACGGCTCGAAGAGATTGTCGATCTCGTACGCCGGTACGACCGGTCCGGTGTTGGTCACCACCAGGACCGCCTGCCCGTGCTGGACGTCGGTGGTCACCTCGACCCAGCCCTTGTCCGGCACGTTGTACCGCACGGCGTTCTGCACCAGGTTCAGGGCGATCCGCTCCAGCAGTACGCCGTTGCCCTGGACGATCGCGGGCTTCTGCTCGCCGCGGATCACCACGCCCTTGGCGTCGGCCTCCGC
Organism: Streptomyces plumbidurans; assembly: GCF_019857225.1. GTDB lineage: Bacteria > Actinomycetota > Actinomycetes > Streptomycetales > Streptomycetaceae > Streptomyces > Streptomyces plumbidurans. The sequence goes on along the minus strand of NZ_JAFJSY010000002.1, from coordinate 138,333 downwards.
GCGCACCTGGTCGACGGCCTGCTCTGCGACCTCGGCGAGGTCCACCGGCTTGCGCTCGACGATCTGGTTGTCGCTGCGGGCGAGCAGCAGCAGGCCCTCGACGAGCTGCTCGCTGCGCTCGTTGGTGGCCAGCAGCGTCTTGCCGAGCTGCTGCAGCTCCACCGGCGCGCCCGGGTCCGAGAGGTGGACCTCCAGCAGCGTGCGGTTGATCGCAAGCGGGGTGCGCAGCTCGTGCGAGGCGTTGCCGACGAAGCGCTGCTGGGCAGTGAAGGCGCGCTGGAGGCGCTCCAGCATGTCGTCGAAGGTGTCGGCCAGCTCCTTGATCTCGTCGTCCGGTCCGTCCAGTTCGATACGGCGGGACAGGTCCGAGCCCGCCACCGCGCGTGCCGTCCGCAGAATCCGCCCGAGCGGCGACAGGACGCGGCCGGCCATCGCGTAGCCGAAGGCGAAGGCGATCACGGCGAGGCCGAGCAGCGCCAGCAGCGAGCGGCTGAGCAGATCGTCCAGTGCGTGCTGGCGCTGGACGGCCTCGCACGAGGCGAGGATCGAGTTGAACTGGTCGTTACTGGTCGCCTGGTTGAGCTTGGGGCAGGTGGAGCTGCTTATGTCGAGGTTGGTGCCGGACAGCTGGAAGGTCTGGCCGCTGCCCTCGTGCAGCGCCTGGGCTGCCAGCAGATAGATGATCGACAGCAGCAGGATGCCGGCGATCAGGAACATGCCGCCGTACAAAAGCGTGAGCCGTATGCGGATGGTCGGGCGCAGCCACGGGAACGGCGGCTCGGGCTTGCGGGGGTCCCAGGTGGGTTTGGGGGGCGCGGTGGGGAGAGCGGGTGTTGCGGCCATTGCGTATCAGATCCGGTAGCCGGAGCCGGGCACGGTGACGATGACGGGCGGCTCGCCCAGCTTGCGGCGCAGGGTCATGACGGTCACGCGCACGACGTTCGTGAACGGGTCGGTGTTCTCGTCCCAGGCCTTCTCCAGGAGCTGTTCCGCGGAGACGACGGCGCCCTCCGAGCGCATCAGCACCTCCAGGACGGCGAACTCCTTGGGCGCGAGCTGGACCTCCTTGCCGTCGCGGAAGACCTCGCGGCGGTTGGGGTCGAGCTTGATGCCCGAACGCTCCAGGACCGGCGGCAGCGGCACACTGGTGCGCCGGCCGAGGGCACGCACGCGTGCGATGAGCTCGCTGAAGGCGAAGGGCTTGGGAAGATAGTCGTCGGCGCCGATCTCCAGGCCCTCGACGCGGTCGCTGACGTCGCCGGAGGCCGTGAGCATGAGCACGCGCGTGGGCATGCCCAGTTCGACGATCTTGCGGCACACGTCGTCGCCGTGCACGAGGGGGAGGTCGCGGTCGAGGACGACCACGTCGTAGTCATTGACGCCGATACGCTCCAGGGCGGCCGCGCCGTCGTACACGACGTCGACGGCCATGGCCTCCCGGCGCAGTCCGGTGGCCACCGCATCGGCGAGCAGCTGCTCGTCCTCGACGACGAGTACACGCACGTCGGTTGTCCTTCCTGTGGTCCTGGCTGTGTGCCTCCATCCTGCCCTTTTCGGCCATAAGTCGGCAGTAAGGCGGGTGGGCGGCGGATGAGGCCCGGATGAAGGACAGGTGTGAGTCCCGGGAATCAAAGATTTTGTCGTCGGGTTGAGGTTTCCACGGAAGGAAGCGGGGGGAGGACGGTTCATACCCCGCGATCACGCTCTGCTAGTGCTGCAGCACCATGCGGCACGGCGCGATCCGCTTGTCGCGAGACGTGATCGCCCCTTCCGAACGGCACACCCCCGTGCCACCGACCCACGACCCAGGACGAGGGGGCGCAGCATGGACGCTTTCACCGCAGGACTTCTGCAGCGCATAAAGACGACCGAGTCCGACCTGACGCGGGCTCGCGACGAAGGCGACGACTTCCTCGTCGAGGTGGAGCAGGGCGAGCTCGACGACCTGCGCCGCCTCGCCGCCGAACACGGTGTGGAGGTCGGCGCGTAGCGTTCGATCGGCTGTCAGCGAGGCGGCGGGCCCCCGGCGAATCCAGCGCCGGGGGCCCGCTGTGCTGTCACGAGGCCGCGTTCACCTGCGGTTCACCGGTGCGCGGCCCTTCGGTCACCTGGTCAGTCGTGCCAGGCGCCGAAGTCCTCCAGGAGGCGCTGGAGGGGCTCGAAGACGCCGGGAGTACCGGCGATGGCCAGGTCGCGTCCGGGGCGCTCTCCGGGGCGTCCACCCGTCAGCGCGCCCGCTTCCCGGGCGATGAGGTCGCCCGCCGCGAGGTCCCAGGCGTGGAGCCCGCGCTCGAAGTAGCCGTCGAGGCGGCCGGACGCCACGTCGCACAGGTCGACCGCGGCCGAGCCGCTGCGGCGGATGTCGCGCAGCAGGGGGATCAGCCTGCGGGCGACCTCGGCCTGGTGGCTGCGGACCTCGCTGACGTAGTTGAAGCCCGTCGAGACCAGGGCCTCCGCGAGGGGCGGTGCCGGCCGGCAGGCCAGCTCGCGCTCGCCCTCCCAGGCACCCGTGGCGCGCGCCCCGCCGCCGCGGACCGCGTGGTACGTCTCGCCGCGCATCGGGGCCGCCACCACCCCGACGACCGTGTCGCCGTCCTGCTCGGCCGCGATGGAGACGGACCACGTGGGCAGCCCGTAGAGGTAGTTGACCGTGCCGTCGAGCGGGTCGATCACCCAGCGGATGCCGCTCGTGCCCTCGGTGGAGGCGCCCTCCTCGCCGAGGAAGCCGTCGTCCGGGCGGCGCTCGGAGATCAGGTCCGTGATCAGCTTCTCCGCCGCGATGTCCATCTCGGTGACCACGTCGATCGGGCTCGACTTGGTCGCGGCGACCGCGAGGTCGGCCGGACGGCCGTCCCGGAGCAGCTCGCCGGCGCGGCGGGCGGCCTCCTGAGCGAGGGCGAGCAGTTCCTGGTGCAGGGGGTCGGTCGGGTCGCTCACGGCGCTCCTCACGCGTAGGGGCTGTCGGCGCCGGCGGCGGCCGGGCGGGAGGCGCGGGCCGGGCAGCAGCCGACCGGGCAGAGATGGTGGCTGGCGCCGAGGGTGCCCAGGGCGCAGGGGGTGACGTCCTCGCCGCGCTGCACGGCCGCGCGCTCCAGGACGAGGTCGCGGACCGCGGCGGCGAAGCGCGGGTCGTCGCCGACCGTGGCCGAGCGGCGCATCGGCAGGCCCAGCTCCTCGGCCTTGGCCCTGGCCTCCGTGTCGAGGTCGTAGAGGACCTCCATGTGGTCGGAGACGAAGCCGATGGGGGCGATGACCACGGCCGGGGCGCCGGCGGCCTGCCGCTCCTCCAGGTGGTCGCAGATGTCGGGCTCCAGCCACGGGATGTGCGGGGCGCCGGAGCGCGACTGGTACACGAGTTGCCAGGGGTGGTCGATGCCGGTGCGCTCGCGCACGGCGTCGGCGATCAGCCGGGCCACTTCCAGGTGCTGCGCGACGTACGCCCCGCCCTCGCCGTGGGTCTCGACCGGGCCGGACGTGTCGGCGGAGGCGGTCGGGATCGAGTGGGTGGAGAACGCGATGTGCGCTCCGGCCCGTACGTCCTCGGGGAGCTCGGCCAGGGACCGCAGCACCCCGTCGACCATGGGCTCGACGAAGCCCTCGTGGTTGAAGTAGTGCCGGAGCTTGTCGATCCGCGGCAGCTCCAGGCCCTCGGCCTCCAGGGCGGCGAGCGATTCGGCGAGGTTCTCGCGGTACTGCCGGCAGCCCGAGTACGAGGCGTACGCGCTCGTGGCCAGGACCAGGATGCGGCGGCGGCCGTCGGCGACCATCTCGCGCAGGGTGTCCGTCAGGTAGGGCGCCCAGTTGCGGTTGCCCCAGTAGACCGGCAGGTCGAGGCCGTGCTCCGCGAAGTCCTTGCGGAGAGCGTCCAGGAGGGCGCGGTTCTGGGCGTTGATGGGGCTGACCCCGCCGAACAGGAAGTAGTGCCGTCCCACGTCCTTGAGGCGTTCGGTGGGGATGCCTCGCCCTCGCGTCACGTTCTCCAGGAACGGGACCACGTCGTCCGGGCCTTCCGGGCCGCCGAACGAGAGCAGGAGGAGGGCGTCGTAGGGACTGGCGTCGAGCACTTCTGACATGGGTCGATCCTGCCACCCGGCACTGACGGCCGGGAAACGGCGGGGTGGCCGTTCGGCGGGGTGCATTAGGGCGGCCTCACCCGTAAGCTGTATCAGCTGCGTTCGCACCTTACTGAGCCCCAGCCGGCGCCATACTGAGCCGTACCCCCCGGAGACCCCGTGCCCAGCCCCTACCGCGCCCTGTTCGCCGTCCCCGGCACCAAGGGTTTCTCCGCCGCGGGCTTTCTCGGCCGGATGCCGCTGTCGATGATGGGCATCGGCGTGGTCACGATGATCTCCCAGCTCACCGGGCGCTACGGGCTCGCGGGCGCCCTGTCGGCCACCATCGCGCTCGCCGCCGCCGCGCTCGGGCCGCAGGTCTCCCGGCTGGTGGACCGGTACGGACAGCGCCGGGTGCTGCGCCCCGCGACCCTGATCGCGCTCAGCGCGGCGGCCGGGCTGCTGTGCGCCGCGCACTTCGGGTGGCCGGACTGGACGCTGTTCGTGTGCGCCGCGGGCATCGGCTCGGTGCCGAGTCTCGGCGCGATGATCCGCGCCCGCTGGGCCGCCCTGTACCGGGGCACCCCCAAGCTGCACACCGCGTACTCCTTCGAGTCCGTGGTCGACGAGGTGTGCTTCATCTTCGGGCCGATCATCTCCATCGGCCTGTCCACGGCCTGGTTCCCGGAGGCCGGACCGCTGCTCGCGGCGTGTTTCCTCGCGGCCGGCGTCTTCTGGCTGACCGCCCAGCGCGCCACGGAGCCCGCACCGCACCCGCGCGAGAAGCACGGCCGCGGTTCGGCCCTGCGCTCCCCCGCACTGCAGGTCCTGGTGGCCACCTTCGCGGCCACCGGCGCGATCTTCGGAGCGGTCGACGTGGTCACCGTGGCCTTCGCCGACGAGCGCGGGCACAAGGCCGCCGCGAGCCTCGTGCTCGCGCTGTACGCGGCGGGCTCCTGCACGGCGGGGGTCGTCTTCGGGCTGCTGCACTTCACGGGGGCGCCCGCCCGCCGCTGGCTGCTGGGCGTATGTGCGATGGGCGTGAGTATGATCCCCCTCCTACTGGTCGGAAACCTGCCGCTTCTGGCCGTGGCGCTGTTCGTGGCGGGGCTGTCCATCGCACCGACGATGATCACGACGATGTCCCTGATCGAGGAGCACGTACCACGCGCGAAACTGACCGAGGGCATGACCTGGGTGAGCACCGGGCTCGCCGTCGGTGTCGCGCTCGGCTCCTCCATGGCCGGCTGGGTCATCGACGCGGCGGGCGCGCGGGCCGGGTACGGGGTCCCGGCGGTCTCCGGGGCCGTCGCGGTCGTGGTCGGTTTCCTGGGGTACCGCCGGCTCAGCAGGCCGGTCACGCGACGGGGAGGCACCGTTGAGCAGCACAGCGAGCGCGAGGAACGGCACGTGGCGTAACTGGGGCGGCAACGTCGCCGCCCGTCCGGCGCGCGAAATCGCTCCGGCCTCCGTCGAGGAACTGTCCGCGGCCGTACGGAAGGCGGCGGAGGACGGTCTGACCGTGAAGGCCGTCGGCAGCGGGCACTCCTTCACGTCCATCGCCGCGACCGACGGTGTATTGATCCGTCCTCAACTGTTGACCGGCATCCGCAAGATTGATCGTGACGCCATGACGGTCACGGTCGAGGCGGGCACCCCGCTCAAGAGACTCAACATGGCCCTGGCCCGCGAGGGCCTGTCGCTGACCAACATGGGCGACATCATGGAGCAGACGGTCTCCGGCGCGGTCAGCACCGGCACGCACGGCACGGGCCGCGAGTCGGCGTCGATCGCGGCCCAGATCAGGGGACTTGAGCTGGTCACCGCCGACGGCTCGGTGCTCACCTGCTCCGAGAAGGAGAATCCCGACGTCTTCGCGGCCGCCCGGATCGGCCTCGGCGCGCTCGGCATCGTCACCGCGATCACCTTCGCCGTGGAGCCCGTCTTCCTCCTCACCGCGCGCGAGGAGCCGATGCCGCTGGAGCGGGTGCTCGCCGACTTCGACGAACTGTGGGCCGAGAACGAGCACTTCGAGTTCTACTGGTTCCCGCACACCGGCAGCACCAACACCAAGCGGAACAACCGCAGCGCCGGACCGGAGAAGCCGGTGTCCCCGGTGGCCGGCTGGATCGAGGACGAGTTCCTCTCCAACGGCGTCTTCCAGGTGGCCCAGTGGGTCGGCCGGGCGGTGCCCGCGACCGTCCCGGCGATCGCCCGGATCTCCAGCACGGCCCTGTCCGCGCGCAGTTACACCGACATTCCCTACAAGGTCTTCACGTCACCGCGCCGGGTGCACTTCGTGGAGATGGAGTACGCCGTCCCGCGCGAGGCCCTGACCGAGACGCTGCGCGAGCTGAAGGCGATGGTCGACCGCTCCGGTCTGCGGGTCAGTTTCCCGGTGGAGGTGCGCACGGCCCCGGCCGACGACATCACGCTCTCCACGGCGTCGGGCCGCGACAGCGCGTACGTCGCCGTCCACATGTTCAGGGGCACCCCGTACCAGGCGTACTTCACCGCCGCCGAGCGGATCTTCACCGCCCACGAGGGCCGGCCGCACTGGGGCAAGGTGCACACACGCGACGCCGAGTACTTCTCGCGGGCCTATCCGCGCTTCGCCGAGTTCACCGAGTTGCGCGACCGGCTCGACCCGGACCGGCGGTTCCAGAACGACTACCTGCGCCGGGTGTTGGGCTCGTAACCATTGGTTCCGTTTCTGACGATTGCGTGAACTGCACCACGTCCAAGATCCCGGAAACCCCTCAACGAGCGGGCCGAGACCGCCCCTTGCCAGAAGTTGAGCGGCGTGCCAATCCACGCACGTGGCCCGAATGGAGTACTGTTGCGAGCCCTGGGTCCGGTCTCCCGCCAGGGCGTCCGCGACCTTCAAGGACCGCCATGAGGGGGCTAGTTGCACAGGGTGACGGAGTTGGTCACTTAGCGTTGCGAATAGGTAACCGTGCCATAACGGCGGTCCAGGGCCCGTGCCCGACACGCCGGGCAACTCGGCAAGGTTGTGGCAGGCTGCACCCGGGCAGGCCACACTCGACTAGCGGAAGCAGCGACGCACGTGACGTCGGCAGGCACCACCCGGGAGGTCCCCATGCCCGAACTGCGTGTCGTGGCCGTCTCCAATGACGGCACACGGCTGGTGCTGAAGGCTGCCGACTCTACGGAGTACACGCTTCCGATCGACGAACGCCTGCGTGCCGCCGTGCGCGGCGACCGCCCCCGCCTCGGCCAGATCGAGATCGAGGTGGAGAGCCATCTCCGCCCCCGCGACATCCAGGCCCGTATACGCGCCGGTGCGACCGCCGAAGAGGTGGCCCAGCTCGCGGGCATCCCCGTCGACCGCGTACGCCGCTTCGAGGGCCCCGTGCTCGCGGAGCGCGCGTTCATGGCCGAGCGGGCCCGCAAGACACCCGTCCGCCGCCCCGGCGAGAACACCGGGCCGCAACTGGGCGAGGCCGTCCAGGAGCGACTGCTGCTGCGCGGCGCCGAGAAGGACACCGTGCAGTGGGACTCCTGGCGCCGCGACGACGGCACCTGGGAGGTCCTGCTGGTCTACCGGGTCGCGGGCGAACCGCACTCGGCGAGCTGGACGTACGACCCGCCCCGGCGACTCGTCCAGGCGGTCGACGACGAGGCCCGTTCGCTCATCGGCGAGTCCGAGGACCTGGCCGCGCCGGAGCCGAGCTTTCCGTTCGTGCCGCGCATCGCACGGCTGCCGCGCGACCGCCCGCTGGACCGCGCCCTGGAGCGGCCGAGCCTGCCCGCGCAGGCGTCCGAGCCCGCCGAGGAGAGCACGGCCGAACGGGATTCGCTGACCAGCCTGTTGGAGGCGGTGCCGAGCTTCCGCGGCGACCTGGTGGTCCCCGAGCGTCCGACGCAGGACACCCCTCCGCCCGCGCCCCCCGCGGAGGAGCCCCCCGCCGAACCCGAGGCGGAGGAGCCGCCGGCCCCCGCGGCCTCGGCCGGTTCCGCCTACGCGGACGTCCTCATGCCCCGTTCGGTCACCAGCCACCGCGACCGTCTCGTCGGCGCCACCGACCGCCAGGCGGAGGCCGACGGCGTCCGCCCCGGCCGCCGCGCGGCGGTTCCGAGCTGGGACGAGATCGTGTTCGGTACGCGGCGCAAGAAGCAGGAGTAGTCGCCGGCAGTCGCTACCGGTCGTTCGTACGAAGAGCGACCGGTCGTACGGGACCGGCAGCGAGGGCCGCATCCGACGGGTGCGGCCCTCGCCGTTCGCGGGCGCCGGGCGTCAGCGAGGGTCGGGGCCCGTGGCGACCGGCCGGGTCGGGTCCGAGGACCACTCCGACCACGAACCCACGTACAGGTCCGCCTCGATGCCCGCGACCGCCAGTGCCAGCACCTCGTGCGCCCCGGAGACGCCCGAGCCGCAGTACACACCGACCTGTGAACCGCCGCCCGCGCCAAGGGCCTTGAACCGCTCGGCCAGTCGCTCGGCCGGCAGGAACCGTCCGTCGCTCCCCACGTTCTCGTTCGTGGGCGCCGAGAGCGCGCCCGGGATGTGGCCGCCGACCCGGTCGATCGGCTCCACCTCGCCGCGGTACCGCTCCCCCGCGCGCGCGTCGAGCAGCACCCCCGTCCGCGCCAGCGCCGCCGCGGCGTCGGCGTCCAGCAGCCCCGCGGCCCCCGGCACCGGCTCGAAGTCGCCCTCGGCCGGCGTGGGCACGGATGTCTGGAGCGCGCCCTCCCACGCCGCGAGGCCGCCGTCGAGGACCCGTACGTCCGGGTGGCCCGTCCAACGCAGCAGCCACCAGGTGCGGGCCGCGGCCCAGCCCTGTCCGCCGTCGTACGCCACCACCGGCCGCCCGGCCGACACACCCGCCCGGCGCATCGCGGCGCCGAAGACCTCCAGGTCCGGCAGCGGATGGCGGCCGCGTTCACCGGCGGTGCCCGCGAGTTCCGTGTCCAGGTCGATGTAGACGGCACCCGGGATGTGCCCGGCCGCGTACGCGGCGCGGCCGTCGAAGGGCGGCTCACCGGCCGCCTTGGCCGCGCTGAGCTGCCAGCGGACGTCGAGCAGGACGGGCGGGTGCTGTCCCGCCAGGTCGCTCGCGAGTTCGGAAGCGGAGATGATGGCGTTCATGGCCACCATCCTTGCGCACGGGGTGGCCGCATCGTTCGTGTCCGGCTACTGTGCTCGGCCGGGCAGGCACGGTCACGAGGCGTACGGGTTCGGGCACATGCTGTACAGCTGATCGACATCCGTCGGCAATCGCACAGAAATGGATGAGAAACCGCACACCGGGCATCCTCCTCACAAGGCGGCGTGCCCGCAGCGCGCGGCACCACCGGTGGTGCGAGCATCGGCTCGGGGATCCGGAGAGCGGACGTGACGCGGCCACCGCGAGGGGCCGAGGAGAGAGTGACGATGACCGAGGCACGCGAGTCGGCCGGCCGGGGCGGCGGGGCGCACGCCCGGCACACGCCCGGCACGCCCTGCTGGGTGAGTCTGATGGTGCACGGTCTGGCCGCGACGCAGGACTTCTACCGGGCGCTGTTCGGCTGGGAGTTCCAGCCGGGACCCGAGCAGCTCGGCCCGTACGTGCGGGCGCTGCTCGACGGTCACGAGGTGGCCGGCATCGGGCAGTTGCCGCCCGACCGTCATCTGCCCATCGCCTGGACGCCCTACCTCGCCTCGGACGACGTGGACGTGACCGCCGAGACCGTACGGCTGTGCGGCGGCACGATCGGCGTGGGCCCGCTGGACGCCGGCGAGGCCGGCCGGCTCGCGATCGGCTCGGACCCCTCCGGCGCGGTCTTCGGCATCTGGCAGCCGACCGAGCACCACGTCACGGCCCTCACGGGCGTGTCCGGCACCCCCGCCTGGAACGAGCTGCTGTCCTACGAGTCGGTGAGCGTGGCCAAGTTCTACGAGACGGTCTTCGGCTACGAGGAGGAGCCGGTGGTCTCCGCCGACTTCGACTATCTGACGCTGCTGATCGAGGGCCGCCCGGTCGCCGGTATCCACGGCGTGGGCAACAGCCTGCCCCGCGACCGGGGCCCGCACTGGATCACCTATTTCGAAGTCACCGACGCGGACGAGGCCGTGGAGCACCTGGCGGACCTGGGCGGACACGTCCTGTCGTCCCCCGGGGACACCGCCTACGGGCGCGTGGCGACGGTGGCCGATCCGGAGGGCGCGCGGTTCTGCCTGATCGAGAGCCCGCACTGAGCCTTGGGCAGGCGCCCGGCAACAGCTTCTGGTGCACGGGTCCTAGTGCTGCGACACCGGCAGCACGTCCGGCGACAGCGCCGCCGCCCCCGACGTCGCCGCCGTCATCCGGCGCCGGTGGTGGCGGCGGCACAGCACCTCGTAGCCGATGTCGTCCGACCGGTTGACGTCGCCGACGACGACCTGTGCGCCCTCGACGACCATGGCGCCGCCTATCGTGCGGGCGTTGTGGGTGGCGCGGGCGCCGCACCAGCACAGGGCCTCGACCTGGAGGACCTCGATGCGGTCGGCCAGTTCGACCAGGCGCTGGGAGCCGGGGAAGAGCTTGCTGCGGAAGTCCGTGGTGATGCCGAAGGCGTAGACGTCCAGGCCCAGGTCGTCGACCACGCGCGCGAGCTGGTCGATCTGCTCCGGCGCGAGGAACTGCGCCTCGTCGGCGATCACGTAGTCGGCGCGGCCGCCCTGCGAGAGATGGTCGACGAGGTAGGCGTACAGGTCCTGCCCGTCCTCGACCTCCACCGCGTCCGTGACCAGGCCGAGGCGTGAGGAGAGCTTGCCCTCGCCCGCGCGGTCGTCCCGCGTGAAGATCATGCCTGCCAGGCCCCGCGCCGAACGGTTGTGCTCGATCTGCAGAGCCAGGGTCGACTTCCCGCAGTCCATCGTTCCGGAGAAGAACACCAGCTCGGGCATGACGAGTTGAGAACCTTTCGGCGAGGAGGGACGGGCGTCGGGCTTCAGGAGCGTACTTCGAGCAGGGGGACCAGCTGCTCGGCAGGGGTCATCGAACCGTGGTTGCCGACCATCGCCGACTCCTTCGGCTCCCGCTCGGAGGCGATGATCAGGACGTCGTCGCGGGCGGCGGCGACCACGTCGCCGATGCGCGCGTGAACCCGCTCGTCGACCTTCGGCCCGAACCAGCCCGCCGCGATCGCCTCGTCGCGCGAGGCCACCCAGAACTGCTCGCCGAGCACCTCGCGCCAGCAGGTCACCACGTCGTTCGCGGCCCCCGGGACGGCGTAGACGTGCCGGGCCCGGCCCTCGCCGCCGAGCAGGGCGACGCCCGCCCGAAGTTCCCAGTCCGCGTCGAAGTCGATGCGGTGGTCCTCGTCGAAGGGAATGTCGATCATGCCGTGGTCGGCGGTGACGTACAGCGCGGTGTGCGGCGGCAGTTGCTCGGCCAGGCGCTGGACGAGCCGGTCGACGTGCATGAGCTGGCCGCGCCAGGTGTCGGACTCGACGCCGTAGCGATGGCCGGCGCCGTCGAGTTCGGAGTAGTACGTGTAGACCAGGGAGCGGTCGCCGGCGGCGAGTTGCTCGGCTGCGAGGTCCATGCGGTCCTCGCCGGACAGCCGCCCGTGGAACGTTCCGCCACTGAGCGCGACCTTGGTCAGCGGCGTGGTCTCGAAGGTGGGCGAGGACACCTGGGCCGCGTGCACACCCGCGTCGTGGGCGAGCTGGAAGACGGTGGGGTACGGCTGCCACGCGCGCGGCGGGGTCCACGGCTGCCAGCGCAGCTGGTTCATCAGCTCGCCGGTCTCGGGGTTGCGCACGGTGTAGCCGGGCAGGCCGTGCGCGCCGGGCGGCAGGCCGGTGCCGACGGAGGCGAGGGAGGTCGCGGTGGTCGCCGGGTAGCCGGTGGTCAGCGGGCGCCCGGTGCCGCCGCGCGAGCTGCCGAGCAGCGAGGTCAGATACGGGGCCTCGTCCGGGTGCGCCCTGAGCTGCTCCCAGCCGAGCCCGTCGATCAGGAAGACGCAGTTGCGGTCGGCCGGGGTCAGTTCGGTGATCGCGGCCGTCATGCCCGGCACGGCCATGCCGGCGGCCAGCGTGGGCAGCAGGTCGGCGAGGGAGCCGCTGCCGTACTCGGGCAGCGGCGCCGAGTCGACGGCGAGGGGTTCGGGGTCGGCGTCCCAGGAGGTGGCGTGCACCATCAGCGGGTCGCGTCCGCGGTCGCCTCGGAGAGGGACTGGGCGAAGGCGAGCGCCTGGCGCACCGTCTCCGGGCCGTCGCCGGCCTCGCTGACGCGCAGGCTGAGGTCGTCCGCGGTGGAGCTGCCCGTGTAGCCGTGGTCGGCCTCGCAGTTGGGGTCGCCGCAGGCGGCGGGTTCGAGGTCGATACGGGAGACGGCGCCCCAGCCGATGGTCAGGACGACCTCGCGGGGCAACGTGCCCGGCTGGTACTGCTCGGGGTTGGCCACCACGCGGCTGAGCACGACCGACGAGATCCGGCCGATCTTCACCGACTCCGTCGAGGTCGTGGCGTACGGCGTCGGGGAGGTGTCGTCGGCCGCCTGCTCGTCGGTGTGGCTGACGATGAAGCGGTTGCCGGTGAGGACGAGCACGGTCACATGCCGCCGCACCTCGTTCTGGTCGAACGTCGTCTCCTGGTGGACCAGGTACGACCGGATGGGCTCGCCGCCCACGGCGGCCTCCACCGCCTCGGCCACGAGGGCCGGGTAGTAGCCGCTGCGCTCGATCGCCGCTCGCAGCCCCTGGGTCGTCGTACTGGTCTTGGCCATGACGCCCATCCTACGGGGGTGCACTGGCCGTAAGGCACCGGTCAGGTGTTGTCTGTGGACACAGCCGCTACAGGTCTCAGTAGACGGGAAGCGTGCGCGGGCCGAGGTCGTCGCGGGCGGGGGGCGGCGCCAGGCGGACCGAGGCGCCTAGCACGCTCAGGCCGTGCGGTGCGACGACGACCGGCTCCAGGGTCACCGCCACCACTTCCGGGTGGTCGTCGACCAGCCGTGACACCCGCAGCAGCAGCTCCTCCAGCGCAGGGGTGTCGACCGGGGTCGAGCCGCGCCAGCCGAACAGCAGCGGCGCCGTCCGTATCGACCGGACGAGGGAGGCCGCCTCCCGGTCGGTGACCGGAACCAGCCGGTGCGCCATGTCGCCGAGCAGCTGGGAGGCAGCTCCGGCGAGCCCGAAGGACAGCACTGCTCCGGCCGCCGGGTCGATCACGGCCCGCACGACCGTGTCCACGCCGCGCGGCGCCATCTGCTGCACCACCGGCCGCAGCTCCTCGGGCTTGCCGAACAGCTCGGTCAACTCGGCGTACGCCCGCCGCAGTTGCTCCTCGTCGGCGAGATCCAACCGTACGCCGCCCAGGTCGGCGCGGTGGCGCAGGTGCGGGGCGGTGGCCTTGAGGGCGACCGGGTAGCCCACGTCCGCGGCGGCCCGCGCGGCGTCGTCCGGGGTGAACGCGGGAACCGCCTTGCGCACGGCGACGCCGTACCGCCCGAGCAGTTCGTGCATCTCCTCGGTTCCGAGGGTGAGTCCCTGGCCGCGCGCGAGCATGCCGTCGATGAGGCGGGCGGCGCCCTTCTCGTCGATGTCCTCGTACTCGGGCACCCTGCCGGGCTCCGCGGCCTCGCGCCGCCACTGGGCGTAGTGCACGGCCTCGGCGAGGGCGCGGACGGCGCGCTCGGCGGCGGGGTAGGCGGGGATGAGGCGGGGGCCGGCCTCGGAGGCGGCGGATTCCTCGGTCCGCACCGGTGGGGGCAGTTGCTGCGAGGGGCGCAGCCTGCGGGTGCCGGAGGCCCGGGCGTCCGGCTTCGGTGCGGTGCTGGCCGCGGCCGACAGCGCCTCGGCGAGTCCGCCCAGCTCCACGTGGACCACGAGCACCGGCTTGCCCGGCACCTGCTCGGCGGCCGACCGCAGCGCCTTCGCGAGCTCCGCGTCGCCCGGTGAGCCCTCGCCGATGGCCGGGATCGCCGTCACCACGACCGCGTCGCACGCGTCGTCCGCGAGCGCCCGCGACAGGGCGGCGTGGAAGTCGCCCGCCGAGGCCTCGGTGGTCAGGTCCAGCGGCCTGAGCGGCCTGAGCCCCTCGGAGAGGCAGGCGTCGTAGGTCAGCAGTCCGAGCGACTCGGAGTTGCCGAGGATCGCCACGCGCGGGCCCGTCGGCAGCGGCTGCCGCGCCAGCAGCAGCCCGGCGTCGACCAGTTCGGTGATGGTGTCCACGCGGATCACGCCGGCCTGCCGGAGCAGCGCGGACACCGTGGCGTGCGGCAGCCGGGTGGCCCGTACGGCGTGACCCTGCGGCGCGGAACCGGAGCCCTGCACCACGACCAGCGGCTTGGCGGCGGCGGTGCGCCGGGCGAGGCGGGTGAACTTGCGCGGGTTGCCGATGGACTCCAGGTACATGAGGACGACGTCGGTGTCCGGGTCGTCGTACCAGTACTGGAGCACGTCGTTGCCGGACACGTCCGCGCGGTTGCCGGACGACACGAAGGTGGACACGCCCGTGACGCCGGTGACCCCGCCGCCGCGGCGCTGCAGCCGGGACAGCAGCGCGATGCCGATGGCGCCGGACTGGGCGAACAGGCCGATGCGGCCGGGGCGGGGCAGCTCGGGGGCGAGGGAGGCGTTCAGCCGGACGTCGGGCGAGTTGTTGATGACGCCGAAGGCGTTCGGCCCGATGATCCGCATGCCGTACGTGCGCGCGTGCCGCACCAGTTCGCGCTGGCGCTCGCGTCCTTCGGGCCCGCTCTCGGCGTACCCGGCGGAGACGACGACGAGCCCCTGCACGCCGTGCTCGCCGCACTCGGTGACGACCTCGGGCACCTGCTCGGCGGGCACGGCGACCACCGCGAGGTCGACGGGTCCGTCGATGTCCTGCACCGAGCGGTACGCGGGGACACCGTCCAGTTCCTTGACGTCCTCGGGGAGCGCCCGGTTCACGGCGTGCAGGGATCCGGTGAAGCCAGCGTCCCGGATGTTGTCGAGGATGCTGCGGCCGACGCCGCCGGGGGTGCGGCCGGTGCCGACGACGGCGACGGAGCCGGGCATCAGCAGGCGCCGCACGGACCGCGCCTCTGCGCGCTGCTCGCGCGCGTGCTGCACGGCGAGCGAGCGGTCGGTGGGTTCGATGTCGAACTCCAGGCGTACGACGCCGTCCTCGAAGCTGCGCTTCTGGGTGTACCCGGCGTCCGTGAACACCTTGATCATCTTGGCGTTGGCGGGGAGCACCTCGGCGGTGAAGCGGCGGATGCCCCGCTCGCGGGCGACCGCCGCGATGTGTTCGAGCAGGGCGGAGGCGACGCCGCGTCCCTGGTGGGCGTCCTGGACCAGGAAGGCCACCTCGGCCTCGTCGGCGGGTGCGGACGCGGGCGTTCCGTCGGCGCCGACGCGGTCGTAGCGTACGGTGGCGATGAACTCGCCGCCGATGGTGGCCGCGAGTCCCACCCGGTCCACGAAGTCGTGGTGCGTGAAGCGGTGGACGTCCTTTGCGGACAGTCGCGGGTAGGGCGCGAAGAAGCGGTAGTACTTCGACTCGTCCGACACCTGCTCGTAGAAGCTGACCAGGCGCTCGGCGTCATCGACGGTGATGGGGCGGATGCGTGCGGTGCCGCCGTCGCGCAGCACCACGTCGGCCTCCCAGTGGGCGGGATACTCGTGCCGGTCCGACGAGGTCTGCATGGGGCCCAGGTTACGGCTCGCGTACGACAACGGCGCGAGGCAGTCTGTGGAGAAACGTCTGTGCAGAAACGGCGGTCCGCCGGGTGCGGTCCGCCGGGAACTTCGGCAAGGACGCACGTCGGGCCGAGGCCGCGGCCCGACACCCCGCCCCGGACGGGCGCAGTACCGCTCCGGGCATGCTTCACGTTGTGGGAAACTGGTCTAGACAACCCTGAACACCGAAGGGCAGCATCACATGGCTGAGCGCCGCGTCAACGTCGGCTGGGCCGAGGGTCTCCACGCCCGCCCCGCTTCCATCTTCGTCCGGGCCGCCACGGCCGCAGGTATCCCGGTGACGATCGCCAAGGCCGACGGCAACCCCGTCAACGCGGCCTCCATGCTGGCCGTCCTCGGCCTCGGCGCCCAGGGCGGCGAGGAGATCGTCCTCGCCTCCGACGCCGAGGGCGCGGACGCCGCCCTGGACCGGCTGGCCAAGCTGGTCGCCGAGGGCCTGGAGGAACTGCCCGAGACCGTCTGATCGCGGCACCCGCGGTACCGCGGAAGGGCTCGTCCGAATTCACCGGGCGGGCCCTTCGTATTTCCCGAGCCGGACGCCGGAATTCTCGGCCGACGCCGGTCGAATTTCCGATCGAGGGCAGCAAGAAATATCCCCCGAGGAAATTACTGCTCTTTGTATACGGCGCGTATGTTAATGCTGAAGGCCCGTCACGTTTACGGCATGTTGCGAGGTCCTCACACGGTCGGCGCGGACCGCGCCGGGGGTGAAGCGCAGCCGGTGGGCCGCGCTGGAGCGCTCGGTGTGCAGCGCCGTCACCGCCCGCGCGCGCTCGCTGTCCCCGCGGGCCACCGCGTCGACGATCGCACCGTGCTCCGTCCAGGACTCCGCCGGATCGGCGGGCACCTCCACGGCGTACATCCAGGCGATCTTGTGCCGCAGCTGGGTCAGCATCGAGGTCAGCGCGGGGCTGCCGGAGGCCTGGGTGAGCGTCTCGTGGAACCAGCCGCCCAGGGAGCGCAGATCCTCGCTGCTGCCCTTCCTGGCGCGCTCCTGGCCCAGTCTGACCAGACCACGCAGCACCTTCAGATGCGCCTCGGTGCGCCGCTGCGCGGCCCGGGAGGCGGCGAGCGGCTCCAGCAGCATGCGCATCTCCAGCAGGTCGGCGGCCTCCTGCTCGGTCGGTTCCGCCACGCACGCGCCCGCGTGCCGCCGGGTCACCACGAAACCCTCCGCCTCCAGGGTGCGCAGCGCCTCGCGCACGGGGACTCGCGAGACGCCGTAGCGGCGGGCGAGGAGTTCCTCGGTGAGCCGGCCGCCGCGCTCGTGGACACCGGAGACGATGTCGTCCCGGATCGCCGTGCACACCGAGTGCGCCGGAATACGCATGACCGACCTCCGACTTAATCCCCGCGAAACGCCGACGATTGACGCGTGTTCCGTGACTCTATTGCACGGCGCGGAAATTTCCGACGGCGGGCCCAAATCCATGGATATTTTTTGGACAGTGGGACATTGGGGCGTGGGACAGCGAGTCAGCGAGATGGTGGAAACAGCGAAAGGCCCCGGCTCGGGAGCCGGGGCCTCGCAGAGATCGCTCGGGTGTCGTCAGACGTTCACGCCGTGCGAGCGCAGGTAGGCGACGGGGTCGATGTCCGAGCCGTACTCGGGCGTCGTTCGGGCCTCGAAGTGCAAATGCGGTCCGGTGGTGTTCCCGGTGGAGCCGGACAGGCCGATCTGCTGTCCCGGGGTGACCGTCTGGCCCACCGAGACGCCGATGGACGACAGATGGCCGTACTGGGTGTAACTGCCGTCGTGCATCTTGATGACGATCTGGTTGCCGTAGGCGCCGCCCCAGCCGGTCTGGACGACAGTGCCGGCGCCGACCGCGTGGACGCTCGTGCCGCTCGCGGCGTGGAAGTCGATGCCGGTGTGGCTGCCGGAGGACCACAGGGAGCCGCCGGTCTTGTAACCCGTCGAGACGTACGAGTTGGAGATCGGGGCGACGAAGCTGTTCAGGCGCCGGCGCTCGGCCGCACGGGCGGCGCGCTCCTTGGCCTCGCGCTCCGCCTTGGCCTTCGCTGCGGCCTTCAGCCGGGCGGCCTCCTCGGCCGCCTTCTTGCGGGCGGTCTCCTCGGCGGCCTTCTTCTGGGCCTCGGCCTGGGCGTCGATCTTGTCGGCGATGGTGTTGCCGATGGTGATGACGGGGTTGAGTCCGGTCTGCTCGATCGAGTTCTCGGCAGAGTTGCCGACCGAGTTCTCGGCGGCGAACGAGGGGGCCGCGAGGCCTCCGACGATGCCGGTGGTGGCGATGGCCGCCACGCCGGCCGCCTGGACGGTGCCGCGCTTCATCCTGCCGGGACGACGGTGCTTCCCCGTGGCGCACATGAACGCCATGTACTGGCTGGTCCTTTCCTTCCCTCTCGCCTACCGGGTTAGCTGACGGGTTCGGAGCAGGAAGGTCTCCTACGGACCCCCTCGCTTGCGCGCGGGCGTCCGATTCACCCCAGGGACTGCGTGTGTCCCCGGCTCCCCTGGCTCGCGCCGTACGGGGACTCGGCGATGACTGTCCGGTGCCGCGGTTGCGGCGCACTGCCTGACGAACAGCCCGGACGACGCTAAGCAGGGCCGCCTTCAATTCCCAAACGGATCAGGGCTTTTGTAGCGCATGCCACAGGGCAGACAGGCAACTCTCCCTCAATTCGGACATACAGGAGCCCTGGTGACGCATCAGTCACCAGGGCTCCCACGCGCGCGTGCCCTACTCCGCGGACACCACGGTGACTTCACCGATGCCCAGCGCCGCCACGGGCTCCTTGATCTGCGCCGCGTCGCCGACCAGGATCGTCACCAGGCGGTCCACCGGGAAGGCGTTCACGGCGGCCGCGGTGGCCTCCACGGTGCCGGTCTCGGCGAGCTGCCGGTACAGCGTCGCCTGGTAGTCGTCCGGGAGGTGCTGCTCGACCTGGTCGGCCAGCGTGCTCGCCACGGCCGCCGCGGTCTCGTACTTGAGCGGCGCGACCCCGACGAGGTTCTGCACGGCGACGTCGCGCTCGGCGTCGGTCAGACCGCCCTCGGCGAGCGTGCGCAGCACCGTCCACAGGTCCTGCAGCGCCGGTCCCGTGTTCGGGGTGTCGACGGAACCGCTGATCGCGAGCATCGCGGCACCGGTGCCGTCCGGCGCGGACCTGAGGACCTGGCCGAACGCGCGCACTCCGTAGGTGTAGCCCTTCTCCTCGCGCAGGACACGGTCCAGGCGCGAGGTGAGGGTGCCGCCCAGGCAGTAGGTGCCGAGCACCTGCGCGGGCCACACGCGGTCGTGCCGGTCGGCGCCGATACGGCCGATCAGCAGCTGCGTCTGGACGGCGCCGGGGCGGTCCACGATCACCACGCGTCCGGTGTCGTCGGCCGTCACCGGCGGCACCGGACGGGGCTCGGCCGAGGAGCCCGTCCAGGAGCCCAGGGTCTCGGCGAGCAGGGCGTCCAGGTCGATGCCGGTGAGGTCGCCGACGACGACCGCGGTGGACGTGGCGGGCCTGACGTGCCGGTCGTAGAAGGCGCGTACGGCCTCGGCGTCGATCTTCTCGACCGTCTCCTCGGTGCCCTGGCGCGGGCGCGACATGCGCGAGGTCGCCGGGAACAGCTCCTTGGAGAGCTCCTTCGCGGCGCGGCGCGAGGGGTTGGCCAGCTCGTGCGGGATCTCGTCCAGGCGGTTGCGGACCAGCCGCTCGACCTCGCTGTCGGCGAAGGCGGGCGCCCTGAGGGCGTCGGAGAGCAGGCCGAGCGCCTTGGCGAGGCGGGAGGCGGGGACTTCGAGGCTCAGTCGTACGCCGGGGTGGTCGGCGTGCGCGTCCAGGGTGGCCCCGCAGCGCTCCAGCTCGGCGGCGAACTCCTCGGCGGAGTGCTTGTCGGTGCCCTCCGAGAAGGCCCGCGCCATGATCGTGGCGACGCCCTCGACGGCGGCCGGCTCGGCCTCCAGGGGGGCGTTCAGGAACACCTCGACCGCGACGACCTGCTGGCCGGGGCGGTGGCAGCGCAGGACGGTCAGGCCGTTGCCGAGCGCGCCGCGCTCGGGGGCCGGGAAGGCCCAGGGCCGGGCCTCGCCCGCCTGGGGCTGCGGGTGGAACTCCATCGTGGCGAGCTCGGTCACTTGGCCGCCTCCTCGTTGTCGTCGCCGGCTTCGACCGTGGCCTCGGCCTCGGGGTCCTCCGGGGGGCTCGCGTCCTCGGCGGCCTCCGGTGAGACGGGCTCGTAGACGAGCACCGCGCGGTTGTCGGGGCGCAGGCGCGCCTTGGCGACCTCCTGGACCTCCTCGGGCGTCACCTCAAGGACGCGCTTGACGGCCGTCAGGGCGAGCTGCGGGTCGCCGAACAGGACGGCGAACCGGCACAGTTCGTCGGCGCGGCCCGCGACCGTGCCGAGCCGGTCCAGCCACTCGCGCTCCAACTGGGCCTGGGCGCGCTCCATTTCCTCCGCCGTCGGTCCCTGTTCGGCGAACCGGGCGAGCTCCTCGTCGATGGCGGCCTCGATGACCGGCACCTCGACGTCACCGGAGGTCTTCACGTCCAGCCAGCCCAGGGAGGGCGCCCCGGCCAGCCGCAGCAGTCCGAACCCGGCCGCGACGGCCGTACGGTCGCGCCGCACGAGGCGGTTGTAGAGGCGGGAGGACTCGCCGCCGCCGAGGACGGTGAGCGCGAGGTCCGCCGCGTCGCACGCGCGCGTGCCGTCGTGCGGCAGCCGGTAGGCGGCCATCAGGGCGCGCGCCGGGACCTCCTCCTCGACGACCTCGCGCAGCTGCTCGCCGATCACGTCGGGCAGCGAGCCGTCGCGCGGGGCGGGCTTGCCGTCGTGCGAGGCGATGGAGCCGAAGTACTTCTCCACCCAGGCGAGCGTCTGCTCCGGGTCGATGTCGCCGACGATCGACAGGACCGCGTTGTTGGGCGCGTAGTACGTGCGGAAGAACGCGCGCGCGTCCTCCAGGGTCGCCGCGTCCAGGTCGGCCATGGAACCGATGGGGGTGTGGTGGTAGGGGTGGCCCTCGGGATAGGTGAGGGCGGTGAGCTTCTCGAACGCCGTGCCGTAGGGGACGTTGTCGTAGCGCTGGCGGCGCTCGTTCTTGACGACGTCCCGCTGGTTCTCCATGGACTCCTCGTCCAGGGCGGCGAGCAGGGAGCCCATGCGGTCGGCCTCCAGCCAGAGAGCGAGCTCCAGCTGGTGGGTGGGCATGGTCTCGAAGTAGTTGGTGCGCTCGAAGCTGGTGGTGCCGTTGAGCGAGCCGCCCGCGCCCTGCACCAGCTCGAAGTGGCCGTTGCCCTTGACCTGCCCGGAGCCCTGGAACATCAGGTGCTCGAAAAGGTGAGCCAGGCCCGTACGCCCCTTGACTTCGTGGCGCGAGCCGACGTCGTACCAGAGGCACACCGCCGCGACCGGGGTCAGGTGGTCCTCGGAGAGCACCACGCGCAGGCCGTTGGCCAGGCGGTGCTCGGTCGCTGTCAGGCCCCCGGTGCCTGCCTGGTCTGTGGCCGTGTGACCCATGGGCATGTACGTCCCTTCGATCGCGGGTGCGGTGGTTCGAACCGCGCTTTTCCTGCCGGTCCTGCCACTGTATGCAAGCGTGCGGAGGGTGGGCGAAGTTCCCGGACGACATACGCCCACAGCGGATCGCGTAACCTGCGGACTGCCGCGGCGAGGTGAGCTTCCGAGCGCCGGGCGGGGCCGCCCGCACCGGGGCCCGGCCCGCGTTGTCAGTGCCGCGGTCCACAATGGTCCGCGTCAGATCTCGTTCACGCTTCAGGCAAGAGTGAGCCGAAGGGGCGCGACCCGAAGGCGAGCGACCAGAAAAGAGGAGCCGGCAGCGATGGCCCGCCGCAGCACGAAGACCCCGCCGCCCGACGACTCGTACGAGGAGCGGATCCTCGACATCGACGTCGTAGACGAGATGCAGGGCTCCTTCCTCGAGTACGCGTACTCGGTCATCTACTCCCGAGCCCTGCCCGACGCCCGGGACGGCCTCAAGCCGGTGCACCGGCGCATCGTCTACCAGATGAACGAGATGGGACTGCGCCCCGACCGCGGCTATGTGAAGTGCGCCCGCGTCGTCGGCGAGGTCATGGGCAAGTTGCACCCGCACGGCGACGCGTCGATCTACGACGCCCTGGTGCGCATGGCCCAGCCCTTCTCCATGCGCGTGCCGCTCGTGGACGGGCATGGCAACTTCGGCTCGCTGGGCAACGACGACCCGCCGGCCGCCATGCGGTACACGGAGTGCCGGCAGGCCGCCGCGACCAGCCTGATGACGGAGTCGATCGACGAGGACACGGTCGACTTCGCGCCCAACTACGACGGCCAGGAGCAGGAGCCGGTGGCCCTGCCCGCCGCCTTCCCGAACCTGCTGGTCAACGGCTCCTCGGGCATCGCCGTCGGCATGGCGACGAACATGCCGCCGCACAACCTCTCCGAGGTCGTCGCGGCGGCCCGCCACTTGATCCGCCACCCGAACGCGGATCTGGAAACCCTGATGAAGCTCGTCCCGGGCCCCGACCTGCCCACCGGCGGCCGCATCGTCGGCCTGTCCGGCATCCGCGACGCGTACGAGACGGGCCGCGGCACCTTCAAGATCCGCGCCACGGTCGAGATCGACAACGTGACCGCCCGCCGCAAGGGCCTGATCGTCACCGAACTGCCCTTCGCGGTCGGCCCCGAGAAGGTCATCGCCAAGATCAAGGACCTGGTCGGCTCGAAGAAGATCCAGGGCATCGCCGACGTCAAGGACCTCACCGACCGCGAGCACGGCCTGCGCCTGGTCATCGAGATCAAGAACGGCTTCGTGCCGGAGGCCGTCCTGGAGCAGCTGTACAAACTGACGCCGATGGAGGAGTCCTTCGGCATCAACAACGTCGCGCTGGTGGACGGCCAGCCGCTGACGCTCGGCCTCAAGGAGCTGCTGGAGGTCTACCTCGACCACCGCTTCGAGGTCGTGCGCCGCCGCAGCGAGTTCCGCCGCACCAAGCGCCGCGACCGGCTGCACCTGGTGGAGGGCCTGCTGACGGCGCTCGTCGACATCGACGAGGTCATCCGCCTGATCCGCTCCAGCGAGAACAGCGCGCAGGCCAAGGAGCGCCTGATGGAGCGCTT
The DNA here is from genome assembly GCF_019857225.1 of Streptomyces plumbidurans. Classification (GTDB taxonomy): domain Bacteria; phylum Actinomycetota; class Actinomycetes; order Streptomycetales; family Streptomycetaceae; genus Streptomyces; species Streptomyces plumbidurans. The sequence continues at coordinate 115,533 of NZ_JAFJSY010000002.1, read as the reverse complement.
CTCCCTGTCGGACATCCAGACCCAGTACATCCTGGACACGCCGCTGCGCCGTCTGACCAAGTACGACCGCATCGAGCTGGAGTCGGAGAAGGACCGGCTGAACGCCGAGATCGCGGAGCTGACCCGGATCCTCGAGTCGGACCCGGAGCTGCGCAAGCTGGTCTCCACCGAACTGGCCGCGGTGGCCAAGAAGTTCGGCACCGAGCGGCGTACGGTCCTGCTGGAGACGTCCGGCTCCCCGGCCGCCACCGTGCCGCTGCAGGTCGCGGACGACCCGTGCCGGGTCCTGCTCTCCTCCACGGGCCTGCTGGCCCGCACGGCGAACGGCGAGCCCTTCCCGGAGGACGCCGGGGCCAGGCGCGTGAAGCACGACGTGATCATCTCGGCGGTCCCGGCCACGGCTCGCGGCGAGATCGGCGCGGTGACCTCCGCAGGCCGCCTCCTGCGCATCAACGTCGTGGACCTGCCGCAGCTCCCCGAGACGGCCTCGGCACCGAACCTCTCGGGCGGGGCGCCTCTTGCGGAGTTCGTCTCCCTGGAGGGCGACGAGACGGTGGTCTGCCTGATCACGCTCGACGAGTCCTCCCCCGGCCTCGCCCTCGGCACGGAACAGGGCGTGGTCAAGCGTGTGGTCCCCGACTACCCCAGCAACAAGGAGGAGTTGGAGGTCATCACCCTCAAGGAGGGCGACCGGATCGTCGGCGCGGTCGAGCTGCGCACCGGTGAGGAGGACCTGGTCTTCATCACCGACGACGCCCAACTGCTGCGCTACCAGGCCGCGCAGGTCCGCCCCCAGGGCCGTCCCGCGGGCGGCATGACGGGCATCAAGCTCACCGAGGGCGCGAAGGTCATCTCCTTCACGGCGGTGGACCCGGCGGCCGACGCGGTCGTGTTCACGGTCGCGGGCTCGCGCGGCACCCTCGACGACTCCGTCCAGACGACGGCCAAGCTGACCCCCTTCGACCAGTATCCGCGCAAGGGCCGCGCCACCGGCGGCGTCCGCTGCCAGCGCTTCCTCAAGGGTGAGGACTGCCTCTCCCTGGCCTGGGCGGGCGCGGTACCGGCCAAGGCGGCCCAGAAGAACGGCACTCCGGCGGAACTCCCTGACATCGATCCACGGCGCGACGGCTCGGGCGTGTCACTGCCGAAGACGGTGTCGGTGGTGGCGGGACCGGTCTAGACGTCGCCAGGACCGGGCTCGACGGAATCCCGCCCGTCCGTATCCCGAGGAGGCTCCTCGGGCCGAGGAGGCTCGTCGGGATCCGGCCCGTCCGGGTCCTGTACGAAGCGAAGGACGCCCCACATGCCGGAGATTCCGGCCTCGTCGTCGGTGTGTGGGGCCGGGGCGTCGCTCTTGCACGCCTCGAGCCTTTTGGCGAGGGCGGGCGCGTCGATGCCGGAGCCGATGAGGACGAGCTGCGTGAGGCGTGCGTCGCCCGCGTCACCGGGCCAGGGCTCGGGATAGAACCGCAGAAAGCGCCCCACGGCATGTACGGCGTACCGGTTCAGGACGTCGCACGCCCCGAAGTCGACGTACCCCTTGATCCGGTACAGCCCCTCGGGCCGGCTGTCGAGGAACTCCATCAACCGGCGCGGATCCATGGGTACTTCGGAGGTGAAGTCCAGGCTGTCGTACGTGGTGTGCAGGTGGTGTCGGTCGGCGTGGTGCCCGCTGCCGTTGCCGTGCTCATGCAGGTCGTCGAAGGACAGCTGCCCGACGCGCTCCTCGCTGGGCCGGCAGTCGAAGAGGAACTCGGGGTCGACCCGGCCGTAGAAGGCGGGAACGACCGCGGCACGGTCGACGAGGGAGCGGACGAGCCCGAGGAGCCGCTCGTGGTCCTCGGCTCTGTCGAGCTTGTTGACCACGACAAGGTCGGCGAACGCGAGATGCCGGTCGATCTCGGGGTGCTTGGCTCGCGTGTCGTCGAACTCGGCGGCGTCGACGACTTCGACGAGTCCGCCGTAGACGATGTTCGGAAGCTCGCTGGCGAGCACCATGCGCACGAGTTCCTGCGGCTCTGCGAGACCGCTCGCCTCGATGACGATGACGTCGATGCCGGTGGAGGGCCGGGCGAGCCGCTCCAGGTAACCGTCGAGTTCACTGACGTCGACGGCGCAGCACAGGCACCCGTTGCCGAGGGGGACGGTGGAGTCCCCGAGCGCGCCGGCGACGGCCATGGCGTCGATCTCGATGGCGCCGAAGTCGTTGACGACGGCGCCGATACGGCTGCCACCGCTGTGGTGGAGGAGGTGGTTGAGCAAGGTGGTCTTGCCGGAACCCAGGAATCCGGCGAGTACGACGACGGGGATCTGCCGGGAGCTGCTACGGCTCGGCTGACTCAACGTACGACCTCTTCCACGCTCTCTTCCACGCTTCCTCGTGCGCCGGATCGCGAGGGCGGCGCACGCGCGAGATGTGAATGCCGGACCAGGATACGAGCCGGAAACAATCACCGCTGAGTGAACGATTGTTAGCGGCATTTCCGGGGCATCCGTTGGGCAAGGCGCCGGAGTGTGCGACCCTCGCTTCCCTCCGTGCGCCGCCTCTCCGCCTCCCTGCCGATCAGAGCCGCTCGGCATCCTGGGAGACGGCAAGCGCCGCCCACCGCTCGCCGGTCCCCCAACAGTCGACCCGCACCCCGACGACCGGCGGACGGCCGTTTGATTCGGGGGTTGACATGTCCACACATGGAATGAGGGGGCTGAGTTCTGCTGCCGCGGCAGGACTGGCCTTCGTAGCGGGGGCTCTCGTGGCAGCGACTGCCCAGCGTCTACGCGAGGAGACGGCGCTGCTCGCCCGCCTCGAACAGATGCAGGAGGAGCAGCGCGAGCACCATCGGCGTGCCGACATGACGGACAAGCACCGGCTCCACTTCGACCTGTTGTGCAAGGCAGTTCAGGACCCTGACCTGGCAGCGGTGCTCGACACCTACGAGATGGAGATCAGCCCGGCGCAGTTGAAGCAGTACCTCTTCGCCAACGCCTTGTACGGCAACCTGCTGCACGCCTACCGCATGGGCACCGTGGACCTCGACGAAGCCCTCGGCCACATGCGCGGCATCTGTCAGAGCGCGATCTTCCGTGATTACTGGCAGGCCACACAGCACCACCGGGAAAGCCTGCCCAGCGATTCGCAGGAACGATTGCTCGCCCGGCATGTCGACGAGATCGTCGCGCGGGCCGACGACGAGAACGACCACTGGTGGGTCGCCTGAGCTTTCCGGCAGCACACTTTGCGCCAGGCGTCCCATTCGGGCCATCAGTACACCGCCTTGTGGCTGAAATTCTTCGTGTCTTCGCACGGTGATGATTACTTTTGGCGTGCGCCTTCGTGTCCTATGTGACACAAGCGCAACACAACTCACCCGAATGGAACCTTCGTTGAAGATCGTCCGCAGAATTGGCGTCCCTCCCACGGCCCGGGGGAGCATGTCAGGACAGACCTGTCCAGACATCTTTGAGCTCAGTGATGGAAATTTCGCCATTATCGGCACAGACGCCACGCAGTCCCTGGACGGGAATCTGCCCGCTGACGCCGCGCGAGCGGACTATGAGCGCATCGTGATCATCGACCGCCAGACCCTGGTTCGCGCCAAGAACGACATTCCCGACGCCTGACTGGCCGATCAAGGCCGAAAGTCGCTTCCGGCGCGAACGCACACAGTAGGACACAGGGGTCTCAGCAGGTCCCCACACCCCCTTTGACGGACGCCACAGCGTCCCGCCCCGCGTCCACGGGGCTTAGGAGGCCGTACAGACGGCCCGTTGGAACAGCTTCCGTGAGGTCCTCACCTGATCGGTGTCGGACCTCACAGTCGTTTCAGGACAACTTTCGGGCCCGGCGCCAAGAGCTATGCGGCGGCCCTCTTCGCTCGCAGAAACAGTCGCACGGCCTATGCTCAGGCAGCCCCGGGGACTGCTTGCGGGGCGGGCAACCCCACATACCGCGCCACCGGCCTGATGATCTTCCGGTCCTCCGCCTGCTCCAGGATGTTCGCGCTCCAGCCCACCACGCGGGCCGCCGCGAAGGTAGGGGTGAACATTTCGCGGGGCAGGCCGCACAGCTCCATGACGACGCCCGCGTAGAACTCGACGTTCGTGTGGAGTTCCCGCCCCGGCTTCAGTTCCGCCAGGATCTCCTCCACCCGCCGCTCGACCTCCACGGCGAACTCCACGCGCGGCCCCCCGAAGCCCTGCGCCACCTCGCGCAGCATGCGGGAGCGGGGGTCCTCGGTGCGGTAGACGGCGTGGCCGAAGCCCATGATGCGGTCGCCGGCGAGGACGCGTTCGCGGATCCAGGGGTCGATGCGGTCAGGGGTGCCGATCGCGTCCAGGGTGTCCAGCGCGCGGCTGGGCGCACCACCGTGCAGCGGACCCGACAGCGCCCCCACGGCCCCGACGAGACACGCGGCCACGTCCGCCCCCGTCGACGCGATGACGCGCGCCGTGAAGGTTGATGCATTGAAACCGTGATCAATGGTTGAGATCAAGTACTGCTCGACAGCCCGGGCCCGCGCCGCGTCCGGTTCCGAACCCGTCAACATGTACAGGTAGTTGGCCGCGTAGGACAGGTCGTCCCGCGGCTCCACGGGATCAAGTCCCCGGCCCAGCCGGTGCAGCGCCGTGAGCAGGGTCGGTACGGCCGCGGCGGCCGCAACGGTGTCCCGGCGCCGCTCGCTCGCGTCGATGTCGTACACCGGACGGAACCCCTTCGCCGCACCGAGCAGCGACAACGCGGTCCGCATCCCGGCCAGCGGCCCGGACCCGCCGCTCGCCGCCGCGATCGCGGGCAGCACCGCCCGCACCTCGTCCGGCAGCCTCCGCAGTGCCGCCGTACGGGAGGCGAACTCCGCGCGCTGCGCCGCGTCCGGCAGGTCGCCGTGAACCAGGAGATGCCAGACGTCCTCGAAACCGCGGGTCTGCGCGAGTTCGACGGCCGAGTACTGGCGGTAGTGGTAGAAGCCCTCGAGCCCCCTGACGTCGCCGATCTCGGTGTCGGTGACCACGACACCGGCGAGCCCACGCGGCACATTGATGGTGGCCGCGGCTGACCTGTTGACGGACATGTTTCCTCCCTGAACTTGATTCGACTGTCCATGCTTGACTATTTCTCTGTCAATATTGATTGAATCAATGTCCATCAACGCGCCCTGTCCATGCATCGCTGTGCCGCTACGGTGACCCTCATGCGCGACCAAGAGCCCCCCTCCCCTCACGCCGACCAGCGGCTGACCACCAAGGAAGCCGCCGAACTGCTGGGCGTGAAACCCGAGACCGTGTACGCGTACGTGAGCCGCGGTCAGCTCACCAGTCGGCGGGTGCCCGGCGGTCGGGGCAGCACCTTCGACGCCCAGGAAGTGGAGGCGCTCGCGAGGCGCAACAGGCGTGAGAGCAGCGGGAGTTCGGCCTCCGGAGGCGAGTTGTCCGTCCGGACCCGGATCACCCTGATCGAGCCGGACGCGTACTACTTCCGGGGTGTCGACGCCACCGAACTGGCCGCTCGCCACACCTACGAAGAGGTCGCCGAGTGGCTGTGGACCGGTCAGTTGCGCCCCGGCGTCACGTTCACCGCACCGGAGGCCTCCGTCACCGCCGCCCGCCGGGCCGTCGACGCACTGCCCGAACACACGGGCCCCACCGACCGGTTGCGGGTCGCGGCGATCGCCGCCGCGGTGGCGGACCCGTTGCGTTTCGACCTCTCCGAAGACGCCGTCCTCGGCACCGCGCGCGCCCTGATTCCCACCCTGGTCGCCGCCCTGCCGACGCGCCGTGGCCGCCGAAGCGGCGACGGTCCGCTGGCCCAGCGCCTGTGGGCGCGGCTGAGCGGCCGGGACGCCGACGAGGACTCGCTGCGCGTACTGGACACGGCTCTCGCCCTCCTCGTCGACCACGACCTCGCCGCCTCGACCCTCGCGGTGCGCGTCGCCGCCTCGGCACGGGCTCACGCCTACGCGGCCGTATCCGCCGGGCTCGGCGTGCTGGAGGGACCGCTGCACGGCGCCGCCAGCGGGCTCGCCCACCGGCTGCTGCTCGACGTACTCGACGAGGGCGACGCGGCCCCCGTGATCGCGGAGGAGCTGCGGGCGGGCCGTCGCATCCCGGGGCTGGGCCACCGGCTCTACCCCGGCGAGGACCCACGCGCGCGTGCCCTGTTCGGCCTCCTGGAGGGGATCCCCCGCGCCGCTCCCGCCCTCGCGGCGGCCCGCGACATCGTGGCCACCACGGCCCGGCACACTCCGCTGCACGCCAACGTCGACCTGGCCCTGGCCGTGTTCACCGCCTCCGCCGGCATGCCCGCCACGGCCGGCGAGACGATCTTCGCCGTGGCCCGTACAGCGGGCTGGATCGCCCATGCGCTGGAGGAGTACGGCGAGCGCCCGCTGCGCATGCGGCCGAGCGGACACTACGTGGGCCCCAGGCCGCCGCAGCCTCTGCCGGAGCCCCAGCCGCTGCCGTAGCCCCAGCCGCTGCCGCTGCCGCTGCCGTAGCGGGACACGAGGACGGCCGGGGAGTCGCGTCGAGCCGAGTCAGGTTAGGCTCACCTGTGTGAGTACGTGCTCAACCGCCTCCCAGGCGCTCGACGAGCCGATCGCGGGCACCGCCGCCACCGCGCGGACCTGGCTGCTGCTGGAGCAGCCGGGCCCCTGGGGCGCCAAGGCGCTCACGTCGAGCCACCTCGATCCCGCACTCGGCCGTGCGCTGGAGGCGGCCGCGAAGGGAACCGGCGTACGGATCGCACTGATCCGCCGCCCCGGACGGCACGCCGACTGCGGTACGCCCGCCGCCCGGCAGGTCTACGCGGCCCACACCGACCCCGGCGGCGCATGGCTGCACTCCGCCACGGCCGACGATCCCCGGGCACTGCTCGACCTGGACTTCGCCGCGCTCGGCAGGGGCGAGCACCGGAGTTTCGACGCGGTGCTCGGTGCCCGGCCGCACTCCGGCGGGCCGCTGGCCCTCGTCTGCACGAACGGCAAGCGGGACCGCTGCTGCGCGCTGCTGGGCCGTCCGCTCGCGGCCCAGCTCGCCGCGTCCGAGGTGGAGGGCGTCTGGGAGGTCACTCATCTGGGTGGCCATCGCTTCTCGCCCACCGTGCTCGTCCTGCCGTACGGATACGCGTACGGCCGTGCCGAGGCCCACGCCGTCAAGGAGGTCCTGCACGGCGTCCGGGAGGGGCGGGTCGTGGTGGAGGGCTGCCGCGGGAGCTCCGCCTGGGAGCGGCCCGGCCAGGCGGCCGAGCTGGCCGTACGGACGGCGGTCGGCGAGTACGCGGTGGATGCTCTGCGCGTCGAGGCGACGAGCGGGTCCGCACCACGCTGGCGGGTCACCGTCGCCCACGCGGACGGACGCCGCTGGAGCGTCGATGTCGCCCAGGGCGCGTCCCTTCCGCCCCGCCCGGAGAGCTGCGGGACCTCGGCCCTGGGCTCGCCCGCGCGCATGGAGGTCCTGGCGGTGCACGAGCTGAGGGCCTCCGCGCTCGCCGGTTGACGCGGTCGATCAAGGCTTGACCTGCACGACTCAGCATTGATCAAGAGATCCATGCCACACCCCCTACGGCGGTCCCGGCACGTCCACGTACCGTCTTGGGTATGAGCCCCACTCCCCCCGCACGCCGTCGGCGCCTCGGTCTGCCGAAGCGGGTGTTCTCGCAGGTACTGCTGATGCAGGTGGTGATCGCCGCCGGGGTCGCCGTGCTCGCGACGGGACTGTTCCTCGCCCCGCTGAGCAAGCAGCTGGACCAGGAGGCGATGCGCCGCGCGCTGGCCATCGCCGAGACCACGGCCGCGGACCCGCAGATCGCCAAGGGCCTGCTCACCACCCCGCCGACCAAAACCGGCCCGGTGCAGAAGGAGGCCGAGCGGATCCGGCGGGCCACGCGCGCCGAGTACATCGTGGTGCTGGACCGCAACTGGGTGCGCTGGTCGCACCCGACCACGTCGCAGATAGGGCACATCGTGTCCACGGACCCCAGCGACGCCCTGGCCGGCAAGCAGGTCATGGAGATAGACAAGGGCACCCTCGGCCGCTCGGCCCGCGGCAAGGTGCCTCTCAGGGACTCCCGCGGCAGGATCATCGGGGCGGTGTCGGTCGGGATCAAGTACGACAGTGTGCGGGCCGAGCTCATCGGCGCGATCCCCGAGCTGCTCGCCTACGCCGGCGGCGCCCTGGCGGTCGGTGCGCTGGCCGCCTGGCTGATCTCGCGACGGGTCCAGCGGCAGACCCGCGACCTGGCCTTCTCGGACATCTCGGCGCTGCTCGCGGAGCGCGAGGCGATGCTGCACGGCATCCGCGAGGGTGTCGTCGCACTGGACCGCTCGGGCCGCATCCGCCTCCTCAACGACGAGGCGCACCGCCTGCTCAGCATCGACGACGAGGCCATCGGCCGGTCCCCCGAGGAGGCGCTCGGCGCGGGTCGCACGGCCGACATCCTGGGCGGCCGGGTGACCGGCACCGACCTGCTCACCGTCCGCGGTCAGCGCGTCCTGATCGCCAACCGCATGCCCACCGACGACGGCGGCGCGGTGGCCACCCTGCGCGACCGCACCGAGTTGGAGCAGTTGGGCCGGGAACTCGACTCGACGCGCGGTCTGATCGACGCCCTGCGCGCCCAGGACCACGAGCACGCCAACCGCATGCACACACTCCTCGGGCTGCTCGAACTCGAGATGTACGACGACGCCGTGGACTTCGTCGGAGAGGTGGTCGGCGACCACCGTGCCACCGCGGAGCAGGTCACGGAGAAGATCCAGGACCCGCTGCTCGCCGCGCTCCTCGTCGGCAAGGCGACGGTCGCGGCGGAGCGCGGCGTCGCCCTGTGGGTCTCGGACCGGACGCGGCTGCCCGACCGGCTGATCGATCCCCGCGGGCTCGTGACCGTCGTCGGGAACCTGGTGGACAACGCGCTCGACGCGGTCGCCGGAACCCTGCACGCGCGCGTGGAGATCGAGTTGCGCGCCGAAGGACGTACGGCCGTGCTCAGAGTGCGCGACACGGGGCCCGGAATCCCCGCGGAGCAGCGGGAGTTGGTTTTCGCCGACGGATGGTCCACCAAGAAGCAGCCGGCCCACCGCAAGCGCGGCATCGGGCTCTCGCTGGTGCGCAGGCTCGCCGAGCGGCAGGGCGGCACCGCGTCGGTGGGCGAGGCGCACGGCGGCGGCGCGGAGTTCACCGTCGTCCTGCCGGAGGCGCTGACCGAGCCGGCACCGGAGCCCGCCCTGACCGCGCCCGTGGAGACGTCGGTCGAGGAGGAGTCGCGATGATCGAGGTCCTGGTTGTGGACGACGACACCAGGGTCGCGGCCGTCAACGCGGCCTACGTCGAGAAGGTGGAGGGCTTCCACGTCGCCGGCGAGGCGCACAGCGCCGCCGGGGCACTGTGTCAGCTGGAGTCGCTGCCCCACCTCGACCTGGTCCTCATGGACCACTATCTGCCGGACGAGACGGGCCTGGCGGTGGTCCGGGAGATGCGCCGCCGCGGTCACCAGACCGACGTGATCATGGTGACGGCGGCCCGGGACGTGGCGACCGTGCAGGCGGCGATGCGGCACGGGGCGCTGCAGTACCTGGTCAAGCCGTTCGCCTTCGCGGGCCTGCGCACCAAGCTGGAGGCGTACGCGAAGCTCCGGCGCACGCTCGACGGCGGCGGCGAGGCGGAGCAGGCGGAGGTGGACCGCATCTTCGGCGCGCTGTCCGCCTCCTCGGAGCCGGGGCTGCCCAAGGGCCACTCCCCCACCACCGCGGAGCTGGTACGCCGGTCCCTGATGAACGCCGAAGGCCCGCTGTCGGCCCACGAGATCGCCGAGCGGACCGGGGTGAGCCGCCAGACCGCCCAGCGCTATCTGAAGCTCCTGGAGCGCACGGGCAGGGCCCGGCTCACCCTGAAATACGGCGACGCGGGCCGCCCTGAACACCGTTACGTGTGGGCGACCCGCGCCTGAGGGCACGGCCCGTGGGGGCGGGGGAAGGGGCCGTGCCCCCTCGTAGATACGGACTCAGCCCTTGGCCTTCTCCGCGAACTCCGTGGTGAATGTCTTACTGAGGTCCACCTTGGCGTTCTTGATGTTCGGGTTGAACGCCTTGAGCACCTTCTCGACGGTCTCGGGACCGTTCTTGGGCATCACTCCGTCGTCCGTGAACATCGGCAGCGTGCTCTCGATGGCGGCGGCGTAGAGGAGCTTGTTGCCCTGCGAGTAGTCGGCGGGCATCTTGTCGGCGATCTGCGCCGAGCTGTGGGTGGACATCCACTTGAGCGTCTTGACGAATGCATTGACCAGCTTCTGGACGGTGTCCTTGTGACCGTTGACCCAGTCCGTCTGCATGTACAGGCTTGACGACGGGTACGGGCCGCCGAGCGCCTGCTGGGACCCCTCCGGGGTCCGCATGTCGAGCAGGACCTTGCCCTCCTTCTTGTCCAGGATCGTGGCGACGGTCGGGTCCGTCGTCATTCCGGCGTCGATGGAGCCCTTCTGGAGCGCGGAGATGAAGGTCTGTCCCGCTCCGACGGCGACCGGTGTGAACTCGTTGACGTTCACCCCGTTCTTGACGGCGAGGTACTTGCTGAGGAAGTCGGTCGAGGACCCGAGACCGGTGATACCGAGCTTCTTGCCCTTGAAGTCCTTGGGCGACTTGATGTCACCGGCCGCCTTCTTGGAGACGATCTCCACCTCACCGGGCGCCTGCGAGAACTGCACGACCGACTCCACGGACTTGCCCTTGGTCTGCAGGTCGAGCGTGTGGTCGTAGAAGCCGACGGCCCCCTGGACCTGGCCCGAGACGAGCGCGGTCTCGGCCTGCACGCCGGCCGGCTCGCTCAGCAGTTCCACGTCGAGGCCCTCGGCGTCGAAGTAGCCGAGCCGCTGGGTGAGCATCGCGGGCATGTAGATGACCTTGTCCAGGCCGCCCACCATGATCTTGACCTTCGTCCCCTTGCCGTCCCCCTTGCCGCCCGAGCCGGTGGAGGTGGTGCTCGCCGCGTCGTTGGCGCAGGCGGTGAGGGAGGAGACGGCGAGCAGACCGGCAGCGGCCAGAGTGCTGTATCTGACGGACTTGCGCATGACGTTCACGTCCTTGTGAGAGGGCGGTGCGGGGAGAAGTGGAGGGGCTGTGGGGCGGGGTGGACCGCGGGGTGAGGAGAACTGCCCGGTGGTCAGCTTCCGGAACTCGCCGGCTTCCAGCGGAAGATGCGGCGCTCGGCGAACGTCAGCAGCCCTTCGGCGGCCAGAGCCACGACGGCGAGGATGACCATCGCCGCGTACACGCCGGCCGTGTTGAAGGTGCCCTGCGACTGCGCGATGAGCAGGCCGACGCCCTTGGTGGCGCCGATGTACTCGCCGACGATGGCGCCGATGAGGGCGAAGCCGAAGCTGACATGGAGGCTGGTGAAGATCCACGAGGTGGCGGAAGGGATGACCACCTGGAGCGTCACCCGCCGGTCGCTGGCACCGAGGATCCGGGCGTTGGCGACCAGGTTGCGGTCGACCTCGCGGGCGCCCTGGAAGGCGTTGAAGAAGACGGGGAAGAAGACCAGGACGACGGCCGACGCGACCTTCGAGGCCGGACCGAGCCCGAACCAGATCACAAAGATCGGGGCAAGGACGATCCTGGGGATCGAGTTGAGCACCTTGATGTATGGACCAAGGACATCGGCGAGGAAGACGATCCGCCCGAGGACGATGCCGGCCACGACACCGGCGATCACACCGAAGACCCAGCCGAGCAGCGCCTCGTAGAGCGTGTACCAGATCTGCTCGCCCAGGGATCCGATGGCGGTCCCGTGCGTCAACCACGTCCAGATCTGGTCCCAGATCTTCGAGGGCATCGAGAAGTTGAACGGATCGATGGCCTTGGTGCGCGAGAGCACCTCCCACAGGCCGAGGACCGCGACCAGGAGCAGCACCCGCGCGACCGTGACGACGATTCTGCGTTTACGGGCGGCACGCGCGCGTGACTGCGAGCGGTCCGGTGTCTTGGCCGTGTCGACGACCGGCGTACTGAGCACCTCAGGCGACATTGGCGGCACCCCTCTCGCGGGTGATCCGGACCTCTTCGCCCAGGGACTCCCAGATCTCGCGGTAGATCTCGATGAAGCGCGGCTCGAGGCGCACGGACTCGACCTTGCGCGGCCGCGGCAGGTCGATGTCGAAGACCTGCTTGACGGTGGCGGGACCGGCGGTCATCACGACGACCTTGTCGGCCAGCGCGATCGACTCCTCCAGGTCATGGGTGACGAACACGACCGAGGCGCCCGTGCCCGCCCACAGCTCCAGCAGCTCGTCCGACATCAGCGCCCTGGTCTGCACGTCGAGCGCCGAGAACGGCTCGTCCATCAGCAGGATCTCGGGATCGTTGACGAAGGTCGCGGCGAGCGCCACGCGCTTGCGCTGACCGCCGGAGAGCTGGTGCGGGTAGCGGTCCTCGAAGGCCGACAGGCCGACGCGGGCCAGCCACTCGCGCGCCTTCTCCTTGGCCTCCGCCTTGGGCACACCGCGAAATCGCGGGCCCGCCATGACATTGGACAGGACCGTGCGCCAGGGGAAGGTGGCGTCCTGCTGGAAGACGAAACCGACCTTGTCACCGACGCCGTTGACCGGCTCCCCGGCGACCAGAACGTCGCCCTCGGTGGGCTCCTCCAACCCGCTGACCAGCGTCAACGTGGTCGACTTCCCGCAGCCCGTGGGACCGACGACCGCCACGAACTCGCCCCGCCCGACCGTGAGGTCCAGCTCCCTGACGGCCGTGTGCAGACCCCCCGACGGGGTCTTGAAGATCTTGCTCGCGCCCCGTAGCTGGATGGCGGGGCTTGTGTCTGCGCTCATGGCCGGGGACGGTAGATGTGGGCCGGGCCACAGCAGCAGCCTTGTGGGCACATGCCGTTCTTTTGCTTGCAACAGCCTGTTGTGCTCGTTTTGCTCGCGCTAGAACTGCGGAGCCGATACACCGGCGAAAAACGTTCGCCAGGCCTTGACAGAAAGAGGCCCGATGATTGACGTCCTGGTCGTGGACGACGATTTCCGCGTCGCTGAGATCAACGCCAAGTACGTGGGAAAGGTTCCCGGCTTCCGGGTGGCCGACCGGGCGCACAACGCTGCCCAGGCGCTGAGCAGCGTGCAGCGCGGGGGCATCGATCTGGTGCTGCTCGACCACTACCTGCCCGACCAGACGGGTCTCGAACTCGTCCACCGCATGCGCGAACAGGGCCACGGCACGGACGTCATCATGATCACCGCGGCGAGCGACGTGGGGACCGTACAGGCGGCGATGCGCCTCGGCGCACTGCACTACCTGGTCAAGCCGTTCACCTTCGCCGCGCTGCGCACCCGCCTCGACTCCTACGCCGCCCTGCGCCGCACCGTCGACCGGGTCGGCGGCCGCGGCATCGCCGGCCAGGACCAGGTGGACCGCATCTTCGGAGCCCTGCGCACCTCTCCGACGCCGTCGGCACCGGGCCTGCCCAGCGGCCACTCGGAACCGACGAGCGACCTGATCTGCCACGTACTGCACCAGGCCGACCACCCGCTCTCGGCCCACGAAGTGGCCGCGGAGACGGGCCTCAGCCGCTCCACGGCCCAGCGCTACCTGCGCAACCTCGAACAGGCCGGCCGCCTCCGCCTCACCCTCAAGTACGGCGACACGGGAAGACCCGAGCATCTGTACGCATGGGTGGCGCCGTAGTTCCGCCGAGGTTCCTTGTGCCGAAGTTCCGCCGTCGCTCCTCGCACGGCCGTCGCTCCTCGCACGGCAGTCGTTCCTCGCACGGCAGTCGTTCCTCGTACGACGGTGACAGCGGCGGTTTTTACGCGGCTCCCGCCCCCGTCAGCGACCGCACCTCGGTCTCCGCGTGCTTGGCCTCGTCGGGGACCTCGCCGGAGGTGACGGTGCCGAGCCAGCCCGCGAGGAAGCCCATCGGGATCGACACGAGACCGGGGTTCTGGAGCGGGAAGTACTGGAAGTCCACGCCCGGGAACAGCGATTCCGGGCTGCCCGAGACCACTGGCGACAGGACGACGAGGACCAGCGCGGGGATCAGCCCGCCATAGACGGCCCACACCGCGCCGCGCGTGGTGAAGCCGCGCCAGAACAGCGAGTAGAGCAGCGCCGGGAGGTTCGCCGACGCGGCGACCGCGAAGGCCAGGCCGACCAGGAAGGCGACGTTGAGATCGCGGGCCAGCAGCCCGAGGGCGATCGCGACCACGCCGATGCCGACGGACGCGACCCGCGCCACGGCCACCTCGCTGCGCGGCTTCGCGTGCCCGCGCCGCAGGGACGCATACAGGTCGTGAGCCACGGACGCCGAGGAGGCGAGCGTGATGCCGGCGACCACCGCGAGGATCGTGGCGAAGGCGACGGCGGCGACGACCGCGAAAAGAATCGTTCCACCCGTGGAGTTCGCACCGCCGCCCACATCGAGGGCGAGGAGTGGGACCGCCGTGTTGCCTGCCGCGTTCGACCCTCTGATCGCCTCCGGTCCCACGATCGCGGCCGCGCCGAGGCCGAGGACGATCGTCATCAGGTAGAAGCCGCCGATGAGCCCGATCGACCAGAGCGCCGAGCGTCGCGCGGCCCGGGCGGTGGGCACGGTGTAGAAGCGGGACAGGATGTGCGGCAGCCCCGCCGTGCCCAGCACCAGGGCAAGACCGAGACTGATGAAGTCGAAGCGGGCGGTCCAGTCCCCGCCGTACTTCAGGCCCGGCGTCAGGAACGCGTCCCCGTGACCGCTGCGCCCGGCCGCCGTCAGCAGCAACCGGTCGAAGTCGCCGTGGAACCGCAGCAGGACGAGCACGGTCAGCACGATCGTGCCGGCCAGCAGCAGGACCGCCTTGACGATCTGGATCCAGGTGGTGGCCCGCATCCCGCCCAGCGACACATAGATCACCATGAGCGCGCCGACGCCGATGACGGTCCAGGCCCGCGCGGCCGGGCTCGTCCCTCCGAGCAGCAGCGCGACCAGGCTTCCCGCCCCCACCATCTGCGCCACCAGATACAGAACGGACACGGTGACCGAGGACGTTCCCGCCGCGATCCGCACGGGCCGCTCGCTCATCCGCGCCGCCACGACGTCGGCCAGCGTGAACCGCCCGCAGTTGCGCACCAGTTCGGCGACGAGGAACAGCACGACCAGCCAGGCGACCAGGAAGCCCACCACATACAGCAGCCCGTCGTACCCGAACAGCGCGATGAGCCCTGTGACTCCCAGAAAGGAGGCCGCCGACATGTAGTCGCCCGCGATGGCAAAACCATTTTCCATCGGGGAGAAGAGACGCCCGCCCGCGTAGAACTCCTCCGCGGATCCATGCCGGTTGCGGCTCACCCATGTCGTGATCGCCAGCGTGACGGCGATGAACGCGCTGAACAGGATCAGCGCCAGTGTCTGATGGTTGCCCGTCACGCCACACCACCCTGCGCCCCGCGCGTCAACTCCTGTGTGTCCCACCGCAGTTCGAGGGCGGCCCGGTCCCTGCGCAGCCGCGCGTGCCGTGCGTAGGCCCAGGCGAACAGGAACGTCGTCAGGAACTGCCCGAGCCCGGCCAGCATCGCCACGTTCACGGCGCCCGCCACGGGCCGCGCCATCAGCCCCGGTGCGGTGGTGGCCGCCACGACGTACCCCACGTACCAGCTGAGGAAGACGACGACCCCCGGCACCACGAACCTGCGATAAGTGCTGCGCACTTCCCGGAACGCCGCACTGCGCTGCACCTCCAGGTAGACATCGACCACTGCCTCGTCGCCACCCTCCCTGCGCGCGGGAGCGATCCCGGGTCCGGGGACGGGAACCTGTCCGCCGGGGCCGTCCGACTCGCCCCACCCGGAGGCGAGAGCGTCGTACCACGGGTCCTCGTACCTCACGCTCCCGGGTTCCTCGGCAGGGGACGGAACGTGATCCTCACGGTGGTCGGCCGAACCATCGGCGCCACCCCCGTCAGCGCGGGGCCGGCCGTTGCTTGACTGCATGCCCAAGGATGGACAGAACGGGAAGATCCGTGACTCTTCTTCCCCTCGCTCTTCACCCCATCAGGTGACTCATTGCGCGGGTGGCCGCGCGAGCCCCTTCGCGTACGCGTACCGCACCGCCTGCGCACGGTCCTTGAGCCCCGTCTTGGCGAAGAGGTTGTTGATGTGGGTCTTCACCGTCGCCGTCGAGACATGCAGCTTGCGGGCGATCTCCTGGTTGCTGAACCCCTCGGCGATCAGCAGCAGCACCTCGGTCTCGCGCGTGGTGAGCCCGTCCGGCGCCTCGGTCACCGCCACCGGCTGCGGCTCGGGACCGGACAGCCGCTCCAGCAGCCGGCGTTGGATGCTCGGCGACAGCCCCGCGTCCCCGGACAGCACGCTCTGCACGGCCCGTACGATCTCGTCCCCGCCCGCATCCTTGGTGAGATAGCCCCGCGCCCCCGCCCGCAGAGCCGGGAACAGGGAGTCGTCGTCCGCGTAGGTCGTGAGCACCACGACCTGCGTGCCGGGGTGCTCGGCACGGATCCGCCGGGTCGCCTCCACACCGTCGCAGCGCGGCATGCGCAGGTCCATCAGCACGACGTCCGGGGCGAGTTCGGCGACGAGCCGCACCGCCTCAAACCCGTCCCCCGCGGCGCCGACCACCTCGATCCCGGGCAGCAGGCCCAGCAGCATCACGATGCCCTCACGCACCACCGTCTGATCGTCCGCGACCACCACACGCGCAGGCCTGCCCTCGACCCCATCGGTCATACGGGCACCTTCAATGTCACCGCGAACCCCTCCTTGTCCCGCCCTGCCTCCAGCGAGCCGCCGAGCAGCTCGGCCCTCTCGCGCATGCCCAGCAGACCGTACCCGCCGCCCGCTTCGGTGAGCTCGCCCGGTGAACCTCCGAAGTCCCGCACGTCCAGCGTCACTTGCCGCTCGCTGTAGTCGAGCCGCACCTGCACTTTCGCCCCCGGCGCATGCTTGCGGACGTTCGTCAGGGCCTCCTGGGCGACCCTGCGCACCGCCTGAGAAGCCTCGGCCGGCAGCTTCCTGCGCTCACCCGTAATGGTGACCTCCGCACCCGCCGTCGTATCGACGAGCTGCGCGAGGAAGTCCTCCAGCGGGGTCATGTCGCCGCGCAGTGCGGAGAGTGCCTGCCGCGTCTCGTCGAGGCCGTCGCGTGCCATGCCGCGTGCCGCCACCACCCGGTTCAGGATCTGCTCGCGGTCGGCGCCGCGCTCGATCAGCAGCCTGGCCGCCTCCAGGTGCACGAGCTGCGCGGAGAGGCTGTGCGCGAGCACGTCGTGGATCTCCCGCGCGATCCGGGCCCGTTCCGCCAGCGCAGCCGACTCCGCCTCGGCGGCCCGCGCGGCCCGCTCCTGGGCGAGCAGTCTCTGCGCCTGGCCACGCGCCTCGGCGTCGAGCCGCAGCACATAGCCGGCCAGGGCGAGACCCGCCGTGGTGGCCGCCGTGGTCAGCCACACGTCGTTGTTCACCGCCGCGTACGAGGACAGGGCGACGGCGGCTGTCGGCAGGGCGACCGCCAGCGGCAGTCGCTCGAGAGCGGAGACGGCGCAGGCGCACCACAGGACGAAGGCGGGCCCCTGGAATCCCCCGGCCTGGGCCGACACGGCCAGTCCCAGCAACAGGAGCATGCACGCCAGGGAGGGCCACAGCCTGTGCTGCAGCGTGGTGCGGTAGAAGGCCCAGCCTAGAAATGCGGCCAGAACCACCCCGGCACCACCGGCGACCGCCACCCAGCCGTGGACCCGGTTGCCGTGGAAGGCGGCCCACAGCAGAAACCCCAGGGCCGCCAGCCTCACGACCCAGGCGATCACGCGCCGGGGTCGTGATGTGCCTGCTTTCCCGAGCGCCTCCCGCGAGGGCCAGCGCGTCCAGACGTTCTCCGTCACACACGCTCCTTCCGTGCGGGGCGGGCCTTGTGGTCACCGTACGCCGTGGTGGAACCCGCAGCCGGGGCGATGGACTGGGCCCGCCACATCAGGAGTCCCGAGCGGACCAGGAGGGTGGCGGCGAGGGCGAGGAGCAGGGCGGCGCTGTCCTGGTGGACGCCGACGGCGGCACCGAGCGCGTAGAGACCGGCGCGCAGGGCGATGCCGACGATCCAGACGGTGACGCTCGCCTTGGTGCTCTTGCTCCACACCGAGCCGTCCGGCTGCGCCCATATCCGGGTGGTCCAGGCCCAGCCGGCACCCGTGGCGAGGCCTATGAGCAGCTCGACGCCGAGCAGCACGATCGATGTGGTGTGGTGATGGGGGTCGACGATGCCGGGTTGGCGCAGCGCGAGAACGGCGATGACCGCGGGCACGAGCCACCAGCGCTTCCCGGTGCCGATCTGCTGTGCGCGGAACTGCCGGACGATCACCAGGACGACCACGGCCACGATCACCAACGCGTTGACGAGCCCGGACATCAATGCCTCCGTGAGCGAAGAAGGGAGCCGCGACAGCGACTGCTGCCCGACGCCTTCGACGCTACGGAGATCCGCAGGTCAGCAGATCGGCGCTGGGGTGGATCGTGGGTGGATCCGTAAACGCCCGCCGGCTCCACCCGTGGGTGGAGCCGCCGTACGACATCGCTGGTGGCGACCGGACGAACTCCCGCTCGGACCGGACGCGGCGGCTACGTGCCGATGCGGGGCCGATCTCGAACGCAGCGGCTACGTGTCAGTGCGGGGCCGATCCCGAACGCAGCGGCTACGCGTCGATGCGGGAGCGGTCCAGCGTCGCCGCCGAGCTGGAGATGAACTCCTTGCGCGGAGCCACGTCGTTGCCCATCAGCAGATCGAAGACCGTCTCGGCGGAGTCCAGGTCGGAGAGGTTGATCCGGCGCAGGGTGCGGTGGCGCGGGTCCATCGTCGTCTCGGCCAGCTGGTCGGCGTCCATCTCGCCGAGGCCCTTGTAGCGCTGGATGGAGTCCTTGTACCGGATGCCCTTGCTCTCGAACTCCAGCAGTTTGTCGCGCAGTTCCCGGTCCGAGTACGTGTAGACGTACTTGTCCTGGCCCTTCTTCGGCTGGACGATCTCGATGCGGTGCAGCGGCGGCACCGCGGCGAAGACCCGGCCCGCCTCGACCATGGGCCGCATGTAGCGGTGGAAGAGCGTCAGCAGCAGGGTCCGGATGTGGGAGCCGTCGACATCGGCATCCGTCATCATGATGATCTTGCCGTAGCGGGCGGCGTCGATGTCGAACGTACGGCCCGAGCCGGCTCCTATGACCTGGATGATCGCGCCGCACTCGGCGTTCTTGAGCATGTCGGTCACGGACGACTTCTGGACGTTGAGGATCTTGCCGCGGATGGGCAGCAGCGCCTGGAACTCGGAGTTCCGGGCGAGCTTGGCCGTGCCGAGCGCGGAGTCCCCCTCCACGATGAACAGCTCGCTGCGGTCCACGTCGTCGCTGCGGCAGTCCGCGAGCTTGGCCGGCAGCGACGAGGACTCCAGAGCCGTCTTCCGACGCTGGGCGTCCTTGTGCTGGCGGGCCGCGATGCGCGTGCGCGCGGCGGCGACGGCCTTCTCCATGACCACGCGCGCCTGTGCGGCGGCGTCCCTCTTGGTGGAGGTCAGGAACGCCTTGAGTTCCTTGGCGACCACCGTGTTCACGATGCGCCGGGCCGCCGAGGTGCCGAGGACCTCCTTGGTCTGGCCTTCGAACTGCGGCTCGGCCAGGCGCACGGTGACGACCGCCGTGAGGCCCTCGAGGGCGTCGTCCTTGACGACGTCGTCCTCGGCGACGCGCAGCAGCTTCTTGGCGCGCAGCACCTCGTTGATCGTGCTGGTCACGGCCGTCTCGAAGCCCGCGACGTGGGTGCCTCCCTTGGGGGTGGCGATGATGTTCACGAACGACCTCAGGGTCGTGTCGTACCCCGTGCCCCAGCGCATCGCGACATCGACGTCGAGCTCCCGGGTGACCTGGGTGGGCGTCATCTGCCCGTGCTCGTCGAGGACAGGGACCGTCTCCCGGAAGGTGCCCTGGCCGGACAGGCGCAGGACGTCGCAGACCGGCTTGTCGCTCGCCAGGTACTCGCAGAACTCGCTGATGCCGCCGTCGAAGCGGAACGACTCCTCGCCCTTGCTGCCGCCCTCGCCGAGGCCGAGCTCGTCACGGACGACGATGGTCAGGCCGGGCACCAGGAAGGCGGTCTGGCGAGCGCGCTGGTGCAGCGTCTCCAGGGAGAGCTTGGCGTCCTTGAGGAAGATCTGTCGGTCGGCCCAGTAGCGCACGCGCGTGCCGCTGCGGGTCTTGGGGATCTTCTTGGTCTTGCGCAGGCCGCTGCCGGCCTCGAACTTGGCGTCGGGGCCGCTCGTGGCGAAGGCGCCCGGTACACCGCGCCGGAAGCTGATCGCGTGGGTGTGGCCGCCGCGGTCCACCTCGACGTCCAGGCGGGCCGACAGGGCGTTCACCACGGAGGCGCCGACGCCGTGCAGACCGCCGGAGGCGGCGTACGAGCCGCCGCCGAACTTGCCGCCGGCGTGCAGCTTGGTCATGACGACCTCGACGCCGGACAGGCCCGTCTTCGGCTCGACGTCGACCGGGATGCCCCGGCCGTTGTCCCGTACGTCCACCGAGCCGTCGTCGTGGAGGATCACATCGATGTGATCGCAGTAGCCCCCCAGGGCCTCGTCCACGGAGTTGTCGATGATTTCCCACAGGCAGTGCATCAGGCCGCGACTGTCGGTCGACCCGATGTACATGCCCGGACGCTTCCGCACGGCCTCGAGCCCCTCGAGGACGAGCAGGTGCCGCGCGGTGTAGTTGGAACCGTCCCGGTCTGCTCCTGCCAGCAGCGCTGTGGACGGCACGGACGTTTCGGCGGTCACGCGGTTCGCTCCTCGCTGAATTTCAGGTGAGGCCCTGGTGGGTAAGGGCCCGGCTTCGGTTGCCGTCAAGAGGGTACCGAGGCCTGGTAGAGCCGTTGTAACGCCACCCTCGGCTGAAGTAGAGCGTAGCCCAGTGTCGCATACGTGTTCGATCCCTCGATGGGGTGAAGTACATATCACGTTCCCTTCCAGGCATGAACCATTTAGGCTCCGGGCACGTCCTCATGAACAACCGGCAACCCAGCCGGAGGACCAGACATTGACAGACCGCGCGAACCCGTAAGACACGACTGACACGCAATACGGCACATTCGCCGCCAACCGGCAGCAGACAGCCGGCCTCGAAAGATTTTTTCGAGGAAAAGCCCGGGGCGGGAACGTTTTAGGGCTGGTTGGATGTTGACCCTGGTACGACAGCTCGTCGAGCTAGAGAAGAGGCGACGTGACTACTGTTCTGACCCCCGCGAGCCCGCTGACGGCCGCTGATCGGTGCGACCGCTGCGGCGCGCAGGCCTACGTACGTGTGGTCCTGCTCAGCGGCGGAGAGCTGCTCTTCTGCGCCCACCACGGGCGCAAGTTCGAGCCGGAACTCAAGAAGATCGCCGCTGAGATACAGGACGAGACGGAGCGGCTCACGTCCGTTCCGGCGACCACAGCAGACGAAGAGCGCTGAGACCTCGCATCAACGACGAGCCAGCTCCGGCACAGGCCGGTCGACGGGCGGCGCGTCCCCTGCTCACAGGGACCGCGCCGCCCGCGCTCGTCACCGGCGAAGGATGACGCTCAGGCTCCTCCGCCCGTCCCGCGCGGCCCGCCCGCCCAGGCATCGAGATGCCGCGCCCGTACGACCTCAGAGACGCGCGTGTAGACACCGGGACTGCCGGCTCGACCGCAGCCACTCCCCCACGACACGAGCCCGATCAGCTTCCCCTTGGCCACCAGGGGACCGCCACTGTCCCCCTGACAGGCGTCATGGCCCCCTCCGGCCTCTCCGGCGCACAGCATGCTCCGGGCGACGTAGACGCCCTCCGCACCGCCCGGGTACGCCTCCTGGCACCGGGCGTCGGACAGCACGTGCAGCCGCGTCGCTCGCAGACTGTGCGCATAGTCTCCACCGCCCGTGAGATCCCCCCACCCCGAGACCATGGCGCTCGTGCCCGGCTTGTACGCAGGATCACCGGAGGCCGCCATCTCGATGACCGAGCTCTGCGGCAGCGACACCGCGAGAGTCAGCAACGCGAAGTCCTCGGCGTTGCTGCTGCTGTCGTAGTCCGGATTCACCCGGACCGCACGCACCGGGATCTCCTGGCCGCGGTTCGAGAGCAGATCCGTGCGGTTCGAGATGACCTTGAGGTCGCGCACGCTCTTCGCCGACGTGCCGAGGACGTCCTCCCCCATGCAGTGAGCCGCGGTGAGCACGGTCGTACGGCCGATGACCACACCTCCGCAGAACTGCCCCGCCCGCGTACCCCCGAACCGGTCACGACTCGACAGCGCCACCGTCCAGGGACTCTCGGACACATCGATCGGAAAGCTCCCTATGACGACGCTGCCGGCGGGCGCTGCGGAGGCAGGGGACAGCGCGGAAAGCGCGCCAGTGGTGGAAGACGTGGGAGACGTGGGAGACATGGAAAGCAACGGTAATGCGGTCGCGGCGGCCGCAAGCACCAGCGGCCGCACCAGCGCCCGAACAAAGGATCGACGCATGCAGGCTCCTCACTCTGGGGTGGTGATCACAGACCCAGCGTGATTCAGTCCGGCGGGGGGCGCATTCGCGGGGTGGTGGGGGAAGGGGTGGTTTCCAGCGAAAGGAGCTGGCGAATGGCGTCGTGGGAGCGCGGCTTGAGGGTGGTTACGCAGTACGGAGGGGTGAGCGCTGTGCCTGGCCTGCCTAGGCGCAGGGGCAGGGGCAGGGAGGGGCGCAGCGCGTGAAATAGCGCGCTGCGAGGTGCCTCGCCTCGCCCGACAGCCCACCACCTCGGTCTGCCCGCGGCGTACCTCCCGGCGGCGCGCTCTTCCGCTCGGCGGTGGGGAGAAGGAGCCACGAGTCCTGGAGGGCTTGTGCTCGGTCTGCGCTCAGGCCGAAGGCCTATGCCAACGACTGAGATCTCTGGCCCGGACAAGAAAAGCGCCCCCGACCCGTAAATCCGAAGGTCAGGGGCGCTTCCAAAAAACCGGCTCAGTCGAGGTAGTCCCGCAGCACCTGCGACCGTGACGGGTGGCGGAGCTTTGACATCGTCTTGGATTCGATCTGGCGAATGCGCTCGCGTGTGACGCCGTAGACCTTGCCGATTTCGTCGAGGGTTTTCGGCTGGCCGTCGGTGAGGCCGAAGCGCATGGAGACGACGCCGGCCTCGCGCTCGGACAGGGTGTCCAGGACGGAGTGCAGCTGCTCCTGCAGGAGCGTGAAGCTGACGGCGTCGGCCGGGACGACGGCCTCGGAGTCCTCGATGAGGTCGCCGAACTCGCTGTCGCCGTCCTCGCCCAGCGGGGTGTGCAGGGAGATGGGCTCGCGGCCGTACTTCTGGACCTCGATGACCTTCTCGGGGGTCATGTCGAGTTCCTTGGCCAGCTCCTCCGGGGTGGGCTCGCGGCCCAGGTCCTGGAGCATCTGGCGCTGCACGCGCGCGAGCTTGTTGATGACCTCGACCATGTGCACCGGGATACGGATGGTGCGGGCCTGGTCGGCCATGGCGCGGGTGATCGCCTGACGGATCCACCAGGTGGCGTACGTGGAGAACTTGTAGCCCTTGGTGTAGTCGAACTTCTCGACCGCGCGGATCAGACCGAGGTTGCCCTCCTGGATGAGGTCCAGGAAGAGCATGCCGCGACCGGTGTAGCGCTTGGCCAGGGAGACCACCAGGCGGAGGTTGGCCTCCAGGAGGTGGTTCTTGGCGCGGCGGCCGTCCTCGGCGATGATCTCCAGCTCGCGCTTGAGCTTGGGGGCGAGCTTGTCGGCGTTGGCCAGCTTGTCCTCGGCGAACAGGCCCGCCTCGATGCGCTTGGCGAGTTCGACCTCCTGCTCGGCGTTGAGCAGCGGGACCTTGCCGATCTGCTTGAGGTAGTCCTTGACCGGGTCGGCCGTGGCGCCAGCCGCGGCGACCTGCTGGGCCGGGGCGTCGTCCTCGTCCTCGTCGGAGAGTACGAAGCCGGCGCTCTCGGCACCCTCGGGCTCGTCGCCCTTGGGGGCCTCCTCGACCGTCTCTTCCTCTACGGCCTCGGCGTCGTCCTTCTTCGCACTGGTCTTCTTGGCCGCCGTCTTCTTGGCGGCCGTCTTCTTCGCGGCCGCCGGCTTCTTCGCGGCGACCGCCTTCTTCGCAGCGGCCTTGGGGGCGTCGTCCTCGACCGGCACGTCGGCGGCGGGCGGTGCCTCCGGGGCGGCGGTGGCGGTGGCCTTCCTGGCCGTCGCCGTCTTCGCCGCGACCGTCTTCGTGGCGGTGCGCTTGGCCGGACTCTTCGCTGCGACGCTCTTTCGGGTGCGCTTGGGCTCCGCGGCACTGACCATCAGCGTCACACCCTCTTCCTCGAGGATCTGGTTGAGGCTGCGCAGTACGTTCTTCCACTGAGTGGCCGGAATCTGGTCAGCTTCGAAGGCCCGACGCACATCGTCGCCGGCGATCTGCCCCTCGGCCTTTCCCCGCTCAATGAGAGCCATGACAGAGACGGACTCGGCGATCTCCGGCGGGAGCGTACGGGATGTGCTGGCCGACACGAACAACCTCTCGGAACGTTGGAAAACGGCTTCCGGCCCCGTCCACTGCGGACAGGAGCCGACCGCCGACTTGGGGATTGGGCCGACGGCGCGGGCGGGTGCCGGGAAGATGCACAGCGCCGCAAGCGGCGTCCGTATTCCCTCCTCGGCTGTCACCTCTTAGGTCATCGCGCTGTTTCCACGAGTGTTACGCCCAATCTACGTGGCCCGAGTCACAGCCCGTAAGCGCCCAAAAACGGGCAGAAACGGGCAGACAAGGTCGTCCGTGACTCAAGCGGCGGCATTCTCAAGACCTCGCGGTCCGTTTCCAGTGTCACACAGCCCGTCACGCACACTGCCGTCACGCCGTCGGACCCCGCAGGATCTCCGGGATCCTGCGGGGTCCGACGGAGGCGGTTCGGCGGCCGAGCGATGCCACAGGAGGAGGGAGACATCTCCCGGCCGCGCCGCCCGCGGGTGTGGTCAGTGTTCGCGCGGCGCGGGCACCACGCGCTCCACCTCGGGGTGGGCGGTGAGCAGTTGGCGCATGGCGGACTCGGCCGCGACGCCGTCTCCGGTGGCGAGGGCGTCGACGATCCGGCCGTGATGGCCCAGCGAGGCCTCGTTCGGCCGGTCACAGCCGGTGACCGGGCCGCCGGAGACCTGGAGAGCGGCAGAGACGATCCCGGAGAGGTGCTCCAGCATCCGATTGCCCGCGACCTGGATGAGCAGGGAGTGGAACTCGCTGTCGGCGCGGGAGAAGGTGATGGCGTCGCCCTGCCCCATGGCGTGCCCCATGATCTCCACCATGTCGCCGAGCCGCTGCTGGACGTCCTCGCGTCCGTGTCCCGCGGCGAGGCGGGCAGCCAGCGGTTCGATCGTCCAGCGCAGCTCGCTCAGCTCGCGGCGCTGGTCGTCTCGCTGCGGGCCGAACGCGCGCCATTCGATGATGTCCGGGTCGAGGAGATTCCAGTCGCTGACGGGGCGCACGCGCGTGCCGACGTTCGGGCGGGCGCTGACCAGGCCCTTGGCCTCGAGGACGCGGAGCGACTCACGGACGACGGTGCGTGAGACCTCGAAACGCTGGCCGATCTCCTCGGGAACCAGCGGACGGTCGGCGCCCAGATCGCCGGAGACGATCATCTGACCCAGCTGCTGGACGAGTTGGCCGTGGAGCCCGCGTCCGCGACTGCCCGCGGCACGCCGGCCCACGCGGCTCAGCTCGGGATCCGCGCCCTCCCAGGCGGGGGCTCCTACGCGGTCGGACACGTGGGTCTCCGCGTAGGGATAGCGGTCGAGTTCGCCCGGGCCGACGAGACCTGAGTCTGCGGAGCGGGCGGCGGTCATCATGGTGTGCGCAAGGGTACTCACGGAACCTTTGTCGGCGCCCTCCTCAACTCCCTTGAGGGCTTTGGTGAAAAGCACACGAAAGGGTGATCGCTCACCCCGTCGCAATTGACGCCTTATCGGAAAGAAATGGGCTTACCCCCGGGAGTTGTGCACAAGGCAGGGCGAAAGTGTGCGGACGGTCGTCATCGGAACCTGCTGCGCAGCGTGGTGAGCAGATACGCGCAGAGCAGCGCCGTGAGCGACAACGTCAGGGCGCCGCCCACGGGTTGGGCGACCACTCGCGCGACAGCGGACAGATAGCGCTCACCACCGAAGGGCCACTGCGTCAGAAGCACCTCCCGCAGACGCAACGGAAAACCGGCTGCCGTACGCACGGACGAACCCGCCAAGGCCTTTTGTACGAGGGGAACAACGACAACTGGCACCGCCACCACCGCCGCAAGTCCCGCGGTGGTCGACCGGAATACGCCGGCTGCGAGCACTCCTGCCCAGGCGCAGCCGACGACCAGTCCGAACCAACTCGCGCTCAGCGAGAGCCAGTCCGCAGGAACTTGCGTGAGTTCCCGTCCGTAGACGATGTAGAGCATCTCGGCGTCGCAGCCGACCGTGAGGAAGGCCAGCATCAGCGCGGTTGCGGTGGCGACGAGGAGTTTCGCGACGAGCAGCCCCAGCCGACGGGGGACGGTGCCGCGGTCCGCCGCCAGCGCGGGGTGACGGAACTCGTCACCGAAGGCCAGCGCACCGAGCAGCCCCGCTCCGAGCGCGGCGGGCGGCAGCGGCAGCTCCTGCGGCCACGCGACGAGCAGACGCTCCTGCGGGGTGTGCCCGCTCCGGGCCAAGAAGAGGGCGGCTAGGGCGGACACCACGAGCACGGCCGCGCCTGTGAGAAATCCCGTGCTGATTCCGGCGGCACGACGGATTTCGTAGCGGAGGGGGCGGAGGGGGCTGGGGGCGGAGCGTACGGAGATGGGAGGGGGGAGGGGGGACGAGGAGGAGGACGAGGACGACAGGTCGTCGGCCCGGACCGGGGAGAGCGGTTCGGGGTCTGGGGCGGATTTCACATGGGGGCGCGCATCGGGGTGCGTATCGGAGTGCGCGTCAGGATCCGCATCGATATACGTGCCGGGGTGCGCGTCGGGATACGCATCGATATACGTGCCGGGGCGCGCGTCAGGATCCGCATCGGGGTACGTGCTGGTATCCGCATCGGAGTGCGCTTCATGGGCGGCACCGTCAGGAGTCACGGATGGCGGTTGCGTACCCGCGTGGCTTGGCTCTTCGACCGAGAGCGTGGAGTGCGGTGCGGCGATACGGTCGCGTGCGGCGCCCGACGCGTTCTGCCGTTGCGGCGCCGACGGATCGGTGGTGGTTGCGGGCTCCTTGACAAGGGTGTCCGTCGCCCCGGGCCCCATGTCCCCGATCTCGTCGGCGAGTTGGTGTACGAGGATGCCGTGCCGGAAGGCCGTCTCGCCGATGTCGGCGCAGCTACTGCCGTACACGGAGAGGCGGTTGCCACCCTCGCGTACCACCTCGACGGAGCGCTGTGCGTTGCGGGCCTCCTTGGTGAGCAGGGCGGCCAGGCGCGCGGCGTGCGGACTGCGAACGGCGACGCGGGGGCGGAGCCGGGTGCGCGCGAAGTCCTCGGCGTCCTGGTCGGCGACGACTCTGCCCTGCTCGAGGGTGACGACCCGGTCGGCGCCGCGTGCGGCCTCCTTGGGGTCAGCGGTGGTCAGCAGCACCGTGCCGCCCCGGGCCGCGTGTGCACGCAGCATGCCGTAGAGCCAGCGGACCTCGCGGGCGGAGAGTCCGTCGGCGGGCTCGTCGAGGACGAGGGTGTGCGGATCGGGCAGCAGCGCGCAGGCCAGGCCGAGACGGCGGTCCATGCCGCGCGAGAGCGTGCCGAGGCGTTCGTCGCGCAGGCCGGCGAGACCCACGGCCTCCATGACCTCGTCGGCGCGGCGGATGGACACTCCCGCGGCGGCGCACAGCAGGCGAAGATGGCCGCGGACCGTACGGGCCGGATGCCCCGGTACATCGCCCAGAAGCACACCGACTTCACGCGACGGGTGCGCGATGCGATGCAGGGGCCGTCCTCTGAAGTGGGTGATGCCGCGGCCCTGTTGGAGTTCGAGCATGAGTCTGAGAGCCGTCGTCTTGCCCGCTCCCGGCGTACCGAGGAGTGTGGTGAGGCGGCCTGAGTGTGCGTCGAAGGAGACATCGTCGACGGCACACGGAAACCCCTTACGGGGCATGCTGGTCAACCCGAAGACCTGGATCACCCGCAGCAAGATAGCGCGCTATGTCCGTTTTAGTGTGGATCGCGCGCCCATTCCGCAGGCCGTTACGAGCCGGTTCGCGCCTGTGTGCCGTTCTCCGCCCGGTGCGTTGCCCGGAGTTCGGGCTCCGCCGTCACACTTCGGGGCGCAGCATCGGGGGGTTGAGCAGCGTGGCGCCGCCCGCCCGGAACAGCTGGGCCGGGCGTCCGCCCTGACGTGTGGTGGTCCCGCCGGTGGGGACGAGGAAGCCCGGCGTCCCCGTCACCTTGCGATGGAAGTTGCGTGGATCGAGGGCCACTCCCCACACCGCCTCGTAGACCCGGCGCAACTCGCCGACCGTGAACTGAGGGGGGCAGAACGCGGTGGCGAGGGACGAGTACTCGATCTTGGATCGCGCGCGTTCCACGCCGTCGGAGACGATCTGGGCGTGGTCGAAGGCCAGCGGTGCCACCGGTTCGCCGTCGCGGCCGTAGCCGGTCTGCTGCAGCAGCTCCTCCACGGGCGCCCAGCGTGCGTTGCTGGCGTCACCGCCCGCCCGTGGTGCGGGCAGGTCGGGCGCGAGCGCCAGGTGGGCGACGCTGACGACACGCATGCGGGGATCCCGCTTGGGGTCGCCGTAGGTGGCCAGCTGCTCCAGGTGTGCTCCGTTGTCCTGGGCGGGGACGGACGGATCATGGGCGCGCAGCCCGGTCTCCTCGGCCAGCTCTCGCGCGGCGGCCTGCGCCAGATCCTCGTCGGCCCGTACGAAGCCGCCAGGGAGCGCCCAGCGCCCCTGGAACGGCGGTTCACCCCTGCGTACCGCCAGCGCGCACAGGGCATGGCGGCGCACGGTCAGCACGACCAGGTCCACGGTGACGGCGAAGGGCGGAAAGGCTGACGGGTCGTAGGGCATGCGGCGATCATAGTCGTCTGCTTGACGATAAACACTCCCTTCGTCGGTCGCTTCGATGGCTGATCCACTTCGGTCCGATATGCGCCTCACCATGCGTTCCGGGCCGCTGTGCTGTGGTGCGCCGTCCGTGGTCAGACCCTCAGTTGCAGGCCGTCCGCGGCCTCCTCGACCATGGCGAGGCCGAGCCGGCTGACCCGTACGGAGAAGGGGGCGCCGGCGATCCGGAGTCCCGTCAGAACGATCTCGCCGAGGGGAGCGCACTGCACGGGGCGCAGCGTGACCGTCCCTGCGGGGGCGTCGGGGCGGATTCCCGCGAGTGCTACCGGCAGCAGGACGCCCGCGGCCGCTGCGGTCGCGGCGGGGCGGCAGGCCGCCGGGTGCGGGAGGGGGGCGCTGCCCTCGGTGCGCTGCTCCCCCGCGTACATCTCTGGCAGCCGGTAGCCGAAGGCCTCGGCCGCCGACAGGGCGCCCCTCAGCAGCGCGCTCGCCTCCTTCTCGTAGCCTGCCGCGGCGAGACCGGCCACGGCGATCGCGGTCTCGTGGACGCGCACGGCACCGGTGCGGTGGCCGAACGGGTTGTATCCGGCTTCCTTCGCGGCCAGCCCGCGCAGTCCCCAGCCCGAGTCCATGGCCGGACCGCCGAGCAACCGCGCAAGCTGTTCGGTCTGCACCCTGTCGAGCAGTCCAGGGGCCAGTTCTCCCCCGCCGAGCAGGCCGGTGTCGAAGAGGTGGGCGGCGCCCGCGCCCAACTGCGGGACCGGGGTGCCGTCGGCGGCGCGGGCGGCTGCCGGTCGGCCACCACCGAGGTCGTCGATCCAGAAGGCCTCCCGGAAGGCCGTTCGCAGCGCCCGGGCCCATTCCCGCAGCTCGGCGCCGCCCGGTCTGCCGCAGGCATCGAGCAGGTCCGCGCCCAGGAGGGCCGCTCGGTGGGCGTGCGCCTGCGTCTCGCAGCGGACGGGACCGCCGGGCTGCGGATCGCACAGGTAGGTGCCGTCGCCGACGTTCGTCCGCAGCCAGGTAAGACAGCGCTCGGCCGCCGGCAGCATCTCCTCCAGCTCGGGGTCGGGGAGCCCCCAGCGGCGGGCCTCCGCGAGAAGGACCGGGAAGAGCAGGGTGGCCTCGGTACCGGTGCAGCCCGGAGGCAGGTGTGTGCCCGCATCACGTCGTGGCCCGGGGATCATGCCGGACTGCGGCCCCGTGCCCGGGAGTTGGGTACGGGCGAGAGTGCGCAGCGTGCCTGCGGCAAGCCGGGTGCCGAGGGGCAGCGTCATCCGCGCCGCGGCGAGTGCGTCGGCCGGGGCCGGACCGCAGCGCCAGGGGGCTCCTGCCGCGAGATGCAGGTCCGACGGATGCGCGGGGTCGCGGAGCAGGAGTGCGTTGAGGTCCTCGATGCTTGTCCGCAGCAGCGGCTGGACCCTGCGGTCGTCGCCGGAGGCCTGAGCAGGGGCGAGAGGGCTCGTGGTCGTACGCCCCACGGCCCGGACGGGTCCCGCTCCCTCCGGCCGTACTCGCAGCTCCACACTTTTACTGCCGCCCGGCGGCAACTCGAACTCCCAGCGCAGCAGCCCCGCGGAGGCCAGCGCATCAGCGGGGGGCGGGTCCGCGGTGACCGAGGAGCCCCCGGTGGGACCGGACCAGCGCAGGCCCGACTCGCCGACGCATGCGGCCAGTTGAGGCGGAGCAGCACCGGAAGCGATGGCACCCAGCTCGGCCAGGTCCGTGCCGAGCGCGACCTCGACCGGCACGCGCAGGGGGCGAAGGGCTGTGCTGTGCAACGTGATGCGCTCCGTGCCGTCCGCCTGGCGAACGCGCTCGACGACGACGTCCGGGTCCGGACCGGAGTGCGGGGAGGCACGCAACGTCCCCACGAAGCGGGCCCGGTCGGCCGAGGTCATCCGGGCCTGCACCGCCAGCGGTTCGCGCCCGGAGACGCGGATCTGGCAACGGGAGAGCAGCCGCCTGCCCGCGCGATAGAAACCCTCCAGGCCCTGGCCGGTCATCTGCCCTTGCTCCGTCGAGATGGCGAGTCCCGGGAGCCCGACGCAGATCAGTGCGGTGTGAGTGGGTGGCAGTTCGATGGGGCGGCGGGGGGTGAAGGGAGCCGAGGGGGGTCGGCCCGGGGATGTTTCTGGTTGTCGGGCTGAGGTCGTCGGCCGGATCGGTGGGTGGTCGGGGTGCAGGGGGCGTAGCACAGGGGGGCTTGGCGCGACAGCAGGGCTCCGTGGCGCGACAGGGCGGTTTGGCTCGGCTGGTTCGGTCGTGCGGTGCCCTCGCTCGGATACCTCGAGGGCGTTGTACCCCGGCTGCTCGGGCGTATCGACCGCTGGGCGCCTGGGTTCTGATGGATCGGTCACGCAGCATCCCTCCTGAGGCAGTCGAAGCGGTCGAGCGGCGGTGAGGTCGCATTTGGTCGGGCTACGGGTGGAGCAGTCCGGGTCGGTCGGCCCGGTGCACTCTGTGGCTGGGGTTGGCTCGTCGGGGTTGTCGGGGACCGCTGCCGGCGGGTGGACGAGAGCCCATCCGGGACGTCGATCACGGGACGCGGCTCAGGTCGGCCGGAAAGCTCCGCAGGTGTCGACGGGGCGGCACCCGCCTGTGGAGGCGGCGAGGAACGGTCGGTGGCGGAGAAGGAGGCGGCGGATGCGGAGGCGGAGGGCGGAGTCGGCTGGTGCATGGGGTGGCTTTTTCTGCGCTCTATGCGCCTCGGGCGTGTGCGGCGCCAGGTGGCGAGGATCTGGACGGTCGTGGGCTTGGTGGCGACACGGCCATCCAGGCGCTCCGCCACTCAGGTGAACGGAGAGGGGGTCCCCGGGGTCACGCCCGCGCCGTGCCGAGCCGACCGAATGGCGGCCACACGGATGGCTCCGCCGGCTTCATCGTGGCCACGGGCTGCCGTATCCAGCCGGACGCGGATCGCTTCGCGACCGCCTTGGTTCGGCCGCACCGGTCTCCGCCCCCCTGCACCCCGTCGCGTCTGCCCTCGTCGCTCTCCCCGCTCCTCGTCACGTCTCCCCTGGCCACCGTCCCCACTCCTCATCACGTCTCCCCTCGTCGCCCTCCGCGCCTCTCACGTCTCCCCACCGATACCGTCGCTTCCGGGCTGCAGGCTCCCGGGCCGACCGTCGCGGCGGTGTGCCGGGCCCTTTCCGGACGTCCGTGGACGCATGTGCCCTGGTCGTGCGGAGCCGGGGCGGGTGCCGTTCGAAGCCGACGTTCGCTGACGCGGGACGCCCGAGCCGCTTCCCCTCGCCTCTGCTTTTGCCGAGCGGGAGGTGCCGCGAAGGGTGCTGCCTTGGCGGGTGCGGCGGCGTGAGCGGGCGGCCGGTCCCGGCATCGAATCCTTCGCCTCGTTCTGAATTGGGCTCTGAACCGGGTCCGGCACCGGCTTGTTCAGCTCCACGCCCTCGACCGCCCCCGGCTCCGCGGCCCCCTCTCCCGCGGGCAACTGCCGGGCCTCCGGCCGCCCACGGTCCCGCCGCTCCGAGCGCAGACAGCGGCGGATCGCCTCCGGGTCCAGGCCCTCGTTGCAGGCCTGGTGCAACAGACGGGCGAACAGGTAGTCGGGGTCCGAGCCCAGTGCCATGGCGAGGGCTTCGCGGGCCTCGAGGTCGTCGCCCGTGGACCAGGCGACCCAACCGGCCAGGGTCAGCGGTGCCGCCGCGTGTTCGTTGTAGGGCCCGACGCACCTGCGCGCAAGGGCACGCCACAGTCGGAGTGCGGACGCGGCCTCCTCGCCCTCCATCCATTCGGCCGCGCGGTCGCGGGTCACGCGGTCCTGGAGGCCGAGAATCAAGGTCGCGGCCTCGTCATGGGCAAGCAGTTCGTCGTCACGGCGGTCCGCCGCGAGCGGGCCGGAGACGGGCGGTGCCTCCGCCAGCCGTCGCATGATCAGCGCGGCCAGTTCGAGTGTCTCCTCGGCCACGCCCACGCGGCTCGCGTCTTCGAGGATCCTGGGGACCAGCGCCGCGCTCGCCGCGTCCAGGGCGCTCTCCTGCTCCAGGGCGGCAGCGGTCTCCCAGGGCTGCAGCCGGGCTCGCAGTTCGCGCAGGGTGCCGCGGACCTGCAAGCCGGCGTAGGTGGCGGCGGCGGCGAGTACGGAGGTGCCCGGCAGCCCCATGGGCAGGCCCTCGGGCGGACAGCACGCCTCGTTGCTGCAGCAGTACGACCAGAAGCGGCCGTCCGAGATGCACAGCGCCTCGATCACCGGCACGTCGAGGAGACCGCACTCGACGCGCAGCTTCTGGGCCAACGGGCGCAGCCGCTCCATGACCTGCCGCCCCGACTCGCCCTTCTCGGGCTCCTGGCACAGGTAGGCGACCATCTGCTCGGGCCGGGCTCCTCTGCGCTCGCTGCCCGTCACCAGCCCGTGGGCCAACTGCCCGGCCACAGAGGCCCAGTCGTCCGGCCCGGCAGGAATGCCGAGGCGGGCCCGGCCACCGAACCGGCCGCGTCCGTCCCTGTCGTGCAGGGCGACGAGAACGATGCTGTCCTCGGGGCGGTACCCGAGCAGATACGGCAGCGCGTCGGCCAGCTCGGCGGGACTGCGCAGCGTCACCTGGTGGTCGGCACCGTGGCTGTCGTACGCGGTGCAGTCGACTCGGCTCGGGCGGACCGGGCGCTCGGATGCGTCCGGGAAGGCCGAGCGCTCGTCATCGGCCCCCTGACCGTCGCGCCCCGTCGGCTTGCCGTTTTCGTGGGATCCAGTGCTTTCGCCGTGATTCGTCATACGCAGACGATCTCGCGGATCACGAGACTCCGCTTTGCCCTGTGGATAAGTCCGGCCAGGGACACGTCAATTGGACGCCGACCTGGTCCCCCGCTCCGTCATCGCCCCACGGCCAGGCACAAGCTCACCCCGTCGCGGCAAGCACCAGCGGAAGCACCTGGCCGCTTCCCGCCCGGCGAAGGAGCCGGGCAGCGACCGCAAGAGTCCAGCCCGAGTCGGTGTAGTCATCCACGAGCAGAACCGGTCCAGAGGACGCGGACAGCGCGGCGGACAACTCCTCGGACACGGAGAAGGCGCCGGACAACGCCCGTAGGCGCTGGGCGGAATTGCTGCGACGTGCCGAATGCGCCCCGTCCGATCCGGTGTAGGTCAGGGCGCCGAGCAGCGGCAGGCGGCCCACGGTCGCGATGCCCTGGGCCAGCGAACTCACCAGTTGCGGTCGGGTCAGGGACGGCACGGCGACGACTCCCACCGGGCGGGGTGCGGCGTCCGGCACGTCCGCCGCCCAACCCCCGGAAGAGCGCGCCCAGTCGGCGAGAACCGCCACCGCGGCCTGCAGGACATCGGCGGGTACGGGACCGTCGGGCGCGTTCTCGGCCAGCAGGGGGCGCAGCCTGTTGCCCCAGCCGATGTCCGAGAGCCGTCCCAGGGCGCGCCCAGTGGAGCACTGTTCGCCGGCAGGGATACGGCCCTTGAGTTCGACGCCCAGGGCGGGCATGCCGGTGGGCCACATCCTGCGTGGTTCGACCTCCACCCCGGGGCGGTCCAGTTCCTTCGTCGCCGCGCTCAGCGTCCGGGTGGAGACCGAGGAATCCGCCCATGGTCCCGCACAGTTGTCGCAGCGGCCGCACGGTCTCGCGCCCTCGTCGTCCAGTTGCCGGCGCAGGAACTCCATCCGGCAGCCGGACGTGGCGACGTAGTCACGCATGGCCTGCTGCTCGGCCGATCGCTGCCGTGCCACCCAGGCGTAGCGCTCGGCGTCGTAGACCCAGTCGGCGCCCGTCGCAGTCCAGCCGCCCTTCACGCGCTTGACCGCGCCGTCGACGTCCAGCACCTTCAGCATGGTCTCCAGCCGACTGCGCCGCAGATCCACCATCGCCTCCAGGGCGGGCACGGAGAGCGGCCGTCCCGCATCGGCGAGGGCGGAGAGCGTCTGGCGCACCTGCGCCTCGGGCGGGAAGGCCGTATCGGCGAAGTAGCGCCAGATGGCCTCGTCCTCCTTGCCCGGGAGCAGCAGCACATCGGCGTGCTCGACGCCGCGGCCCGCGCGGCCCACCTGCTGGTAGTACGCGATCGGCGAGGACGGCGAACCGAGGTGGAGTACGAAACCGAGGTCCGGCTTGTCGAAGCCCATGCCCAGCGCCGAGGTCGCTACGAGCGCCTTGACCCGGTTGGCGAGGAGGTCGTCCTCGGCCTGCAGCCGGTCGGCGTTCTCCGTGCGCCCTGTGTAGGAAGCGACCGGGAAGCCGTGCCCGCGCAGATGGGCGGCGGCCTCCTCGGCGGCGGCCACCGTCAGCGTGTAGATGATCCCGGAACCCGGCAGCTCGTCCAGGTGCTCGGCGAGCCAGGCCAGCCGATGCGCGGCGTCCGGCAGCTGGACCACTCCCAGCCGCAGGCTCTCCCGGTCCAGCGGTCCGCGCAGCACCAGGGCCTCGCCGGAGCCGGTGCCCAGTTGCTCGGCCACGTCAGCGGTCACGCGCGCGTTGGCGGTCGCGGTGGTGGCCAGCACCGGCACTCCGGGGGCGAGGTCGGTGAGCATCGCCCTCAGCCGGCGGTAGTCCGGCCGGAAGTCGTGTCCCCAGTCGGAGATGCAGTGCGCCTCGTCCACCACCAGCAGACCGGTTGTGACCGCCAGCTTGGGCAGCAACTGGTCGCGGAAGTCCACGGAATTGAGGCGCTCCGGGCTGACGAGGAGCACGTCGGTCTCGCCGCGTTCCACCTCCTCGTGGATCGTGTTCCACTCCTCCGGGTTGGCCGAGTTGATGGTCCGCGCGCGGATGCCTGCCCGCTCCGCAGCCTCGACCTGGTTGCGCATGAGGGCCAGCAGTGGCGAGACGATCACCGTGGGGCCGGCTCCGCGCCGGCGCAGCAGGGCGGTCGCCACGAAGTACACGGCCGACTTGCCCCAGCCGGTGCGCTGCACCACCAGGGCGCGTCGGCGCTCCTTCACCAGGGCCGCCACGGCCTGCCACTGGTCCTCCCGCAGCCGCGCCGAGCCCGCCGGATCACCGACCAGCTGGGCGAGGACGGCATCGGCTTCGGCGCGGAGCTCCACTTCGTTCATGCCCCCATGCAACCCGACGCCACTGACAATCGGCCACTCCACCGGACGTGACGATCAGGCGGCGACCGGTCGACGATCCATGTGCCGGGACAGCGGCCGCTCACCCTGCTGGACCGCCCTGCCCGAACGGTGTACGAACTCCAGGTGAACGGTGACCCCACGCGTCGTGGCGTGGCCCACTGGGTAGGGATATAAACCACACACCCCCAGATAGCGGTCAGTGGCCCCAATTGCTCGTTGCCGCATCCAAGTTCGACAGCAAGAATTGAAGTCCGCTCCCCGCGCACGGCTCGACCGTGGTCCGGCAGGGTTCTGCTGCGGTGTGCGCTCCCCCGAACAAGACCCCGCCCCATGTGTGGGCGCGTAGCCGAAGGGAGGACCGTGACCTTCGGATTCGCTCCGTCCTCGGCGGCATCCACGTCGGCGTCAGCCGACCTGTCCGCCGCATCCGCCAACCCTCTCGCCCGCATGCTCGAACCCTCGGAGTGGGCCGCCGCCGGTAT
Organism: Streptomyces plumbidurans; assembly: GCF_019857225.1. GTDB lineage: Bacteria > Actinomycetota > Actinomycetes > Streptomycetales > Streptomycetaceae > Streptomyces > Streptomyces plumbidurans. Next base: position 79,035 of record NZ_JAFJSY010000002.1, on the reverse strand, counting down.
CCCCCTGCTGCGCAACCCCCGAGAGGTCGTCAGCGGACTCCACGCCCGGCACCAGCCCAGGCCGACGACCGCGGTCGTAGCGGTGCTCGATCCGGATGAACGGCTGTGCGCGAGCGCCTCGTTCACGCGTCGCCCGGCTCCGGCGGACGGCTGGATGTTCCGCAACGCGCTGCTCGCGCAGCTGCGTCGGGTCATCCCGCACGACCTGCGCCGCCGCACACCGGTGCGCACCGCCGTGCTGCTGTACTGCCGTGACGGCGACGCCCGCTGGACCGAGGAGGACGGCGCGTGGATGTGGGGTCTGCGTGACGCGTGCACGCTGCACGGACTGCGCTGCGGGGCGTACATCACGCTGACCCGGGACGGCTGGCAGGTCCTCGGTGAGGGCCGCGCCGGACGCCGTCCCCACGCGGGTTCGCCACCGGAGGCCTTGGGCGCGTCAGAGGCGCCGCCCCCGCTGCCGCGGACCGGCGGTGCGGCCTCGGAGGTTCTGCGCCGCGCGGCCGCCCGCTGAGGGCACCACCGGCCACGCCCGGTGGGCCCCACGCGCCCTTACTCGCAGTCTCCGGTCCCGACACCGCAGGAGGGAAGTCGCCCACGGGGTCGCGGCGGCCGGTATTGCGAACAGCCCGCGCAATCCGTCGAGATGCACGCATCCACGGGGCCTACGACCTCATCCGCGCATGTCGAAACGTCCTCCGTACCGGTGCGGTGCCACAGCAACGGCGCTCGTGCGCTCCTGCGCTCGCGTAGAGACTCGGAGCGTCTGCCTCGAGCAGGTACCTCGAGCCTCTGTCTCAAGCCCCTCCGGCGTCCCGAAGGACGCGCCGGACAGGGCTCAGACGGCCGCACCCAGAACCGAGTTGATCTGCTGCGGGTCTCCGCAGACGATCAGCAGGGTGCCGGCACGGGAGAGGGCGAGAGGCAATGCGGTGGCGACCGCGTCGGAACCGCCGTTGACCGCGACCACGACGACGGGTCGGGTGGCAGCGCGACCGGCGGCAGCGGCGTCCGTGTAGAAGACGTCGTCGCCCGCGTCGTGCTGCGCCCAGTAGGAGGTTTCACCGAAGGACAGCTCGTGGGCGGCCCACGGGTGCTGTTCGCCGGTGGTGATCACCAGGACGTCGCCGGGGGCACGCCCCGAGTCCAGCAGCAGATCCACGGCTTCCTCGGCGGCATCGAGCGCGCCACTCTCGGGAGCAGGGATCAGCTGGATCTGCGGGGTGGCCGGAGCAGCCGGGACCGAGGGTCCGGGCTGCGCGGCGGCCGCGTCACGCGACGTTCGCTGCACCGGCGGCGAGGGCCGGTGCGGACCGGGACGGCCGGGACGCGGCGGAGCCGCGGGGCGCGGGCCGGGTACAGGACGAGGGGTCGGCGCGGTACGGCCGTTGGCCGGCGTGGCGCGGGGACCCTGGGCACTCTCGTGAATCTGAGGCTCCTCGGGAATGAGAGGCATGAGCTGATTTTTATCAAACGTTGGTGCGGCTCGCGTTGGCGGGTGGCACATGAGTGCGAGCGGAATCGTCAGAAGTCGAAGCCGAGCTGACCCTCGATCTCCGGAACGCTTCCGTCCGCCCAACTGCGGACCCTCTTGAGATGCCGCCACTGGGGCAGCGCATCAAGATACGCCCACGACAACCGGTGGTACGGGGTGGGGCCCCGCTCCGCCAGTGCGGCCTTGTGCACGGGTGACGGATACCCGGCGTTGTCCGCAAAACCGAAGTCTGCATGGTCCATGCCCAGTTCGGCCATCATTTTGTCGCGCTGAACCTTGGCGATCACCGACGCCGCCGCGACAGCCACGCACGACTGGTCGCCCTTGATGACCGTACGGACCTGCCAGGGCGTGCCGAGATAGTTGTGCTTGCCGTCGAGGATGACCGCGTCGGGACGGACCGGCAGAGCCTCCAGGGCGCGCACCGCGGCAAGTCGCAACGCGGCGGTCATGCCCAGGTCGTCGATCTCCTCCGGCGAGGCATGCCCCAGCGCGTACGAGGTGACCCACTTCCGCAGCACCACGGCAAGATCCGTGCGCCGCTTGACGGTGAGCAGCTTGGAGTCGGTGAGGCCCTCGGGGGGACGGCGCAGTCCGGTGACCGCCGCGCAGACGGTGACGGGTCCGGCCCAGGCGCCGCGCCCCACCTCGTCGACACCGGCAATGATCTTCGCTCCGGTCGTGGCGCGCAGGGAGCGCTCGACGGTGTGAGTAGGCGGTACGTACGGCATGACGCCCTAAGCCTACGCCTCGTCGATCACCCGCCGACACCCCCGTCGCCCCGACTCGGACGCCGTCCTGCGCGACCGTGCTCAGTCACCGTCCGGCCGCAGCAGCGGAAGCATCAACTGGTCGATCATTGCCTCGAGATCGGGGTCGTCCCATTCACTCCCGCGCATCTTGTTGCGGTACATCATGATGGCCGGGATGGCGTCGAAGACGTAGCTGCTCGCCGCGTCGGCACGGACCTCCTTCCGCTCTATCCCGCGGGTGATCACCTCGCGGACGAGCTTGATCATGGGCTCGACGATCCCGTCGAAGATCACGGCGTGGAAGCGCTCCGCCTGGAGCGAGTCGCATTCGTGAATCACGGCGCGAACCGCGAAACCGGGACGGGAGAACATCGCGTCCCGAGCGGCCCGGCACAGGGCGAGCAGATCCTCACGGATGCTGCCCGTGTCGGGAGCCTGCTCGAAGCGCGGCAGTCCGGCCTGCAGCGCGTCGGCGACCAGGTCCTCCTTGGACGGCCAGCGGCGGTATACCGCGGCCTTGCCGGTCTGGGCACCGGCAGCGACACCCTCCATGGTCAGGCCGGCCCAGCCGACCGTACTGAGCTGTTCGAGGGCGGCTTCGAGGATCGCGCGTTCGAGCACGACGCCACGCCGACGGAGGGAGGCCGCCTGAGCGGGGGCGGCCGTCCAGCGCGAGGTAACCATCTGAGTGTCTCCAGCTGGCATGAGGAGCGGGGATTTCAGGGGATGGGGAGGCGCGTCGCGGCTGCATCGGGGGATTCGCCGCGCGACACCGATTTAAGTGAACGCTTGCGTTCTCTATCGGGGACTCACTACGGTTGGCGAGACAGTGAACGCGAGCGTTCACTAACGTACTTGTGGGGGACCCATAGTGACAACCTCTCAATTGATCAAGGACCAGAAGCCAGGTGCGGCCCGCCGGGAAGGGCACCCCGGCATCGCGCTCGCAGTCATCGCGGCCTGCCAACTCATGGTCGTACTCGACGCGACGATTGTGAACATCGCGCTCCCGCACATTCAAAATGCGCTGGATTTCAGCACCACCGACCTCACCTGGGTCGTCAGCGCCTACACGCTCACCTTCGGCGGCCTGCTGCTTCTGGGCGGCCGGGCCGGTGACATCCTCGGCCGCCGCCGGGTCTTCATGACCGGCATCCTTCTGTTCACTCTCGCCTCCCTGCTCGGTGGGCTCGCCCAGGAACCGTGGCAGCTTCTTGCGGCACGGGTCCTGCAGGGCATGGGCGGCGCGATCGCGTCGCCCACTTCCCTGGCACTCATCACCACGACTTTCCCCGAAGGCCCGGAACGGAACCGGGCGTTCGCCGTCTTCGCCGCCGTCTCCGCGGGTGGCGGTGCGATCGGTCTGCTCGCGGGCGGCATGCTCACCGAGTGGCTCGACTGGCGCTGGGTGCTCTTCGTCAACGTGCCGATCGGTGTGCTGATCGCCGTGCTCGCGCCGATGTACATCAGCGAGTCCGAACGCCACTCCGGGCGCTTCGACATCGCAGGCGCGGTGACCTCGACCGCAGGCATGGCAACTCTCGTCTACGGCTTCATCCGCGCCGCGGACGAGGGCTGGCGGGACGGCCTGGCCCTCGGTTCCTTCGCCGCGGCGGTGATTCTGCTGGCGTCCTTCGCGCTCATCGAGTCCCGGGCCAAGGAGCCGATCACGCCGCTGCGGATGTTCCGCGACCGCAACCGCTCGGGCACCTACGTGATCATGCTCAGCCTGGCCGCGGCGATGTTCGGCATGTTCTTCTACATCGTGCTCTTCGTGCAGAACGTGCTGGGGTACAGCCCGATCCAGGCCGGCCTCGCCTTCCTGCCGGTGACGGTCGTGATCGCGGTCGGCGCGGGTCTGTCGCAGCGGTTCCTGCCGGTGCTCGGGCCCAAGCCGTTCATGCTGACCGGCTCGGCCCTCGCGCTGGTCGGTCTTGCCTGGCAGTCCCTCATCAGCTCCGACAGCTCGTATGTGGGCGGGGTGCTCGGCCCGATGCTGGTGTTCGGTTTCGGCATGGGCCTGAACTTCGTGACGCTGACGGTCACGGCGGTCTCCGGGGTCGCGCAGCACGAGGCGGGCGCCGCCTCCGGCCTGCTCAACGCCACGCAGCAGGTGGGTGGTTCGCTCGGTCTGTCCATCCTGACCACTGTCTTCGGGTCGGCCAGCAAGAACGAGGCGGAGAAGCAGGTGCCGAAGTTCCTCGCCAACGGTTCGCCGGAGCAGAAGGCGGAGTTCGCCAAGACGCACCAGCTGCCCGGCACATGGGGGCACGAGGTGCTCGCCCACGGCATCTCCATGGGCTTCGTCGCCGCCGCGGCCATGGCCGTACTCGCCCTCGGCACCGCCTGGTTCGTGATCAGGGTCCGCAAGAGCGATCTGGAGGCACTCTCCGGCGCAGCGGGTGTGCCGGTCGGCTGATCCAGCGCGCGCACCCGCGTCACACCGCGGACGGCCGGACCGGGTCCTGAGGACCGACGGCGAGCAAACCGGTCCGGCCGTTCGCAGACCTGCCGAAAGACACAGGGCAGTCAGAACCAGCAGTGCTGCCCACATCACCACGAACTGCCACATCGCCACGAACTGCATACCCACCCCCAGAAGCTCTCGCGTGACACCCGCACGCACCGACGCGTGAGTCACACGGTCGATGCCAGGAGAACGGCCGGGAGGTCACGCAGAGTTCCCGGCGGACACAGAGAGTTTTCACAAGCCGCCATCGAAAGGCGCAACGCAAGCCTGCATACAGGAGCCGACAGAGTCCGGCCCGGCGTCAGGCGGGCGTGCGGACCCAGTCCGGCAGATCCTCGGTCCGCTCCAGCCACGCGGCAGGCGGTGCCCCCGCCTTCGTCGCACCGAGCACACCGCCCACGATGGCGCAGGTCGTGTCCACATCGCCGCCGACCTGAGCCGTCGTCCAGAACGCCCGCTCGTAGTCGCCGAGGGCCCGCGCGGCCGACCAGAGCGCGAAGGGCACGGTGTCGTGCGCAGACGTACGCCGGCCGCAGCCCAGCACGGCCGCGACGGTGCCGGCGTCGCCGTAGTCGAGCATGTCCCGTGCGCGCCTGAGCCCCGCGCCGACGGCGCTCTTCGGGACGAGTGCGACCACGTCCTCGAGGAGTGCCTCGGGACTGGGCGGGCCGCCGGGAGCGGCTGCCAGTGCGGCGGCCGCGGCGACCGCCATGGAGCCGACGACGGCCTCGCGGTGCTGGTGCGTGGGGTAGGCGGAGATCTCCGCCTGGTGGGTCGCCTGTTCCGGGTCGTCCGCGTACCAGGCCCCCAGCGGGGCGATCCGCATCGCCGCGCCGTTGCCCCACGAGCCCCGGCCGTCGAAGAGCGCCGATGCCAGCTCGCGCCAGTCACCGCCCTCCCGCACCAGCCGCAGCAGGCGGTTCACGGCGGGGCCGTACCCCCGGTCGAAGTCGTGGTGGGCGGCGAAGGAGTGGGCCAGGGCGTCCTGGTCGATGCGGTGATGGGTGGCGAGGACGGCGACCACCGAGCAGGCCATCTCGGTGTCGTCGGTCCACTGCCAGGGTCCGGGCGGCAATGCGCGGTGCTTGAGCAGCGGGAGGTTCGCCGGAACGAAGAACTGCGAGCCCAGCGCATCCCCCACCGCAAGTCCACGCAGGCTGGCCAGGGCGCGGCCCAGGCGGTCGTCGGGAGAGGAGTCAGGGGTCATCGCTTCGCCACTCTATCCGGTGATCCCGTACGGCTCCGGGTCCCGCCAGCGTTCGAAAGGCCGGTCCAGCGCGTACTTGTCGTCCTCCCCGAGAACGAGCATCCGCATCTCCGCGTTCCCCGGATTGGACAGCGACTCGAATTCGGCGACCGTCCAGTGGAACCAGCGCATGCAGAACAGCCGCATGGCCAGGCCGTGGGTCACCAGCAGTACGTTCGGCGGGTGGTCGGGGGCCTCGAAGCTGCGGAACAGGCTCTCCAGGAAGCCGCCGACCCGGTCGTACACGTCGGCACCGGACTCCCCCTGGGCGAAGCGGTAGAAGAAGTGGCCGTACGCGTCCCGGTAGGCCTTCTGCAGGCGCACGTCGTCGCGGTCCTGCCAGTTTCCCCAGTCCTGTTCGCGCAGCCGGGGTTCCTCGCGGATCCGTATGCGATCGGGGTCCAGGTGGAACGCGCGCAGCGTCTCGTGCGTACGGCGGTACGGGGAGACGTACACGCTGACGCGCTCGCTGCCGAACACCTCGCGCAGCCGCTTGCCGGTCTCCTCCGCCTGCTGCCAGCCGCGCTCGGTCAGCGCGAGCGCATGGTCGGGCTCACGCTCGTACACGGTGTCATCAACATTGCCCGTTGACTCTCCGTGCCGGACAAGGACGATGCGCCGTGGTCTTGCCATGCCAAAACCCTAGATCGGGTGACGGCCGATCGAGCACTCGTACGGGCTCCATACGGCGTAGGTCACACATTTCCTGCACCACAGGTCACATCGGGGCGCACGGTGAACGCCCCGATCTCAGTGTTCTTAGACTTCTCAGACCGTCCAGGTGGGTTCCAGCTCGACGATGTCGCCCGCGAGGGCCGCGACGTCCGCCTCGGTCTGGGCGCGCAGGGCCAGTCGCTCCACGCGTTCAGCGCGGTACTTTCCGTGTTCGGCGGCGGAGTGCCACATCGACAGCACCATGAACTCGTGTCCCGGGGCCTCGCCGAACAGCCCGCGGATCATGCCGGGTGAGCCGGCCATGGCGGGGTTCCACACCTTTTCCTGCATCAGCGTGAAGTGCTCCGCCCGGTCCTCGTGGACCCGGCAGTGGGCGACCCGCACGAGGTCGGCGTCCGTGAAACGTGGTTCAAAACCGGTCTTCACGTCGAAGCGGTAGTCGAACAGCTTGACCTGGGCATCCTTGAAGGTGCCCACCTGAGCGGCCGCCAGCCGGTCGTGGGAGCGGGCCATGAAGGAGTCGTAGAAGGCACGGCTTTCCCAGAAGGCGAAGATGTGCGCCACGCCTGTACGTCCCCTGCTCCAACCACCGCCCTGCCCCCGAAACCCCGGCTCCCCCAGAAGCCCCGCCCACTTCCGCTGCCCCCGCTCGAAGCCGCGGCGGTCCACCACGGTGCAGCGAATCCACTTGACCAGCACCGCGCCATCGTAAGGCCACGGAGCGTGGCGCCGGTCACTCTCCGGCCGACCGCGCAGCGGCACGCGGGCACGCGCGCGTGGCAGGATGGACAACCGGCCTTGTCCGCCCGGCAGTTCAGGGGCGGAGGCAGCGCACGGGCTACGGGGAAGGGGAAGTTTGGTGAACGGCCTCAACAAGGCGATCCGCAAGGCCGAAGTCGCACTCAAATGGGATCCGAGTCCGCCGGGGCAGCCACCCACCGATCTGGACATCGTGGCCGCCACCTACCTGGCGAGCGATCCGCACGGAGAGCCCGTTTATGTGGTGCACTTCGACAGCCGTGCGCCCGACGGCACGATCTACCTCAACCGGGACAGCAAGGACGGCAAGGGCTTCGGCTGGGACGAGGTCATGACCCTCGAACTCGACCGGCTGGACAACCGGTACGCGCGCGTGGTGGTCGGTGTCGTCATCCAACAGCGATCGGCGGACCGGACCTTCGTCGGGGTGCTCAACCCGGGCATGCGGATCCGTGAGGGGTACAACGTCCTGGCCGAGGACGACTTCGGCCAGGTCCTCGGCGCCACGGCGGCCACCCTCGGCGAGTTCGTACGCGACGACACCGGGGGCTGGCAATTCCGCCCCGGCGTCCACGGCTTCCACGACGACCCCGCCACGTTCACCAGGGTCATGGGCCGAGCCCAGCAGCCCTGACGCCTGCCGTACGCCGAGGAGGGGCGCCGACCATGCGGTCGGCGCCCCTCCTTTGAGGATCAGCTACACCTGCCGGACGTGGCAGCAGATGCCCTTCCGCTCAGGTTCAGCTGCAGCCGCTCGTAGAGCCGCACCCTTCGCAGATGTAGCAGGAACCGGCCCGCTGCATCTTCGTGCCGCACGAGAAGCACAGCGGGGCGTCGGCCTGGATGCCCAGTTGCATCTCCACCAGTTCGGCGCTGGTGTGGGCCTGCTGCGGGGCGGGCTTGCCCGCCTCGACCTCGGCACGCGGCGTGGCGACCGCCTTCAGCTCCTGGGCGCGCGGGGCGGACTGGGCCAGGCCCTCTACGTCGACCTCGTCGTCGGCCGGCTCGTACGAACCGGTCTCCAGGTGGCGCTGGCGCTCGTCGGCGGAGTGGATGCCGAGCGCGGAGCGCGTCTCGAAGGGCAGGAAGTCCAGCGCCAGGCGGCGGAAGATGTAGTCGACGATCGACTGCGCCATCCGCACGTCCGGGTCGTCGGTCATGCCGGCCGGCTCGAAGCGCATGTTGGTGAACTTCGAGACGTACGTCTCCAGCGGCACGCCGTACTGGAGGCCGACGGAGACGGCGATGGAGAAGGCGTCCATCATGCCCGCGAGGGTCGAGCCCTGCTTCGACATCTTCAGGAAGACCTCGCCGAGACCGTCGTCCGGGTAGGAGTTGGCCGTCATGTAGCCCTCGGCGCCGCCGACCGTGAAGGACGTCGTGATCCCGGGGCGGCCCTTGGGGAGGCGCTTGCGGACCGGGCGGTACTCGATGACCTTCTCGACCGTCTCGCGGATGGCCGCCTCGGCCTTCTCCGTGATCTCGGTCTTCTCCTTCTCCTTGGTCTTGGCGGAGAGGGGCTGGCCGACCTTGCAGTTGTCGCGGTAGATCGCGAGCGCCTTGATGCCCAGCTTCCAGGCCTCGAAGTAGATCTCCTCGACCTCCTCGACGGTCGCCGTCTCCGGCATGTTGACCGTCTTGGAGATGGCGCCGGAGATCCAGGGCTGGATCGCGGCCATCATGCGGACGTGGCCCATCGGGGAGATGGCGCGCTCGCCCATGGCGCAGTCGAAGACCTCGTAGTGCTCGTGCTTGAGGCCAGGGGCGTCGATCACGTTGCCGTTGTCGGCGATGTGGGCGACGATCGCCTCGATCTGCTCCTCCTGGTAGCCCAGGCGGCGCAGGGCCTGCGGGACCGTGCCGTTGACGATCTGCATGGAGCCGCCGCCGACCAGCTTCTTGAACTTGACCAGGGCGAGGTCGGGCTCGACACCGGTGGTGTCGCAGGACATCGCCAGACCGATGGTGCCGGTCGGGGCGAGGACGGACGCCTGGGAGTTGCGGAAGCCGTTCTTCTCACCGAGACGCAGCACGTCCTGCCAGGCCTCCGTGGCGGCGGCCCACACCGGGGTGTCGAGGTCGTCCATGCGGGGGGCCACGGCGTTGGCGTCGGAGTGCTGCTTCATGACGCGGTTGTGGGCGCTCGCATTGCGCGCGTACCCGTCGTACGGGCCTACGACCGCGGCGAGTTCGGAGGAGCGCTTGTACGCCGTGCCGGTCATCAGGGAGGTGATGGCGCCGGCGAGGGCGCGGCCGCCGTCGGAGTCGTACGCGTGGCCGGTCGCCATCAGCAGGGCGCCGAGGTTGGCGTAGCCGATGCCGAGCTGGCGGAACGCGCGCGTGTTCTCGCCGATCTTCTGGGTCGGGAAGTCCGCGAAGCAGATGGAGATGTCCATCGCGGTGATCACGAGCTCGACGACCTTGGCGAAGCGCTCGACCTCGAAGGACTGGTGGCCCTTGCCGTCGTCCTTCAGGAACTTCATGAGGTTCAGCGAGGCGAGGTTGCAGGACGTGTTGTCCAGGTGCATGTACTCGCTGCAGGGGTTCGAGCCGTTGATCCGGCCGGACTCCGGGCAGGTGTGCCAGTGGTTGATGACGTTGTCGTACTGGATGCCCGGGTCGGCGCAGGCCCAGGCGGCCTCGGCCATCTTGCGGAACAGGACCTTGGCGTCGACCTCTTCGATGACCTCGCCGGTCATCCGCGCGCGGAGGGCGAAGTTGCCGCCCTGCTCGACCGCCCTCATGAACTCGTCGTTTACACGGACCGAGTTGTTGGCGTTCTGGTACTGGACGGACGTGATGTCGTCGCCGCCCAGGTCCATGTCGAAGCCCGCGTCGCGCAGGGCGCGGATCTTCTCCTCCTCCTTCACCTTGGTCTCGATGAAGCCCTCGATGTCGGGGTGGTCGACGTCGAGGATGACCATCTTGGCGGCGCGGCGGGTGGCGCCACCGGACTTGATGGTGCCGGCGGAGGCGTCGGCGCCGCGCATGAAGGAGACCGGCCCGGAGGCGTTGCCCCCGGAGGAGAGCAGCTCCTTGGAGGAGCGGATCCGCGAGAGGTTCAGGCCGGCGCCGGAGCCGCCCTTGAAGATCATGCCCTCTTCCTTGTACCAGTCGAGGATCGACTCCATGGAGTCGTCGACGGACAGGATGAAGCAGGCGGAGACCTGCTGGGGCTGCTTGGTGCCGACGTTGAACCAGACGGGGCTGTTGAAGCTGAAGACCTGGTGCAGGAGGGCGTACGCCAGCTCGTGCTCGAAGATCTCGGCGTCGGCGGGCGAGGCGAAGTACTTGTTGTCCTCGCCGGCCTTGCGGTACGTCTTCACGATGCGGTCGATCAGCTGCTTGAGGCTGGTCTCGCGCTGCGGGGTGCCGACAGCACCGCGGAAGTACTTGCTGGTGACGATGTTGACCGCGTTCACCGCCCAGAAGTCGGGGAACTCGACGCCACGCTGCTCGAAGTTGATTGAGCCGTCACGCCAGTTGGTCATGACGACGTCACGGCTCTCCCAAGCCACCTCGTCGTACGGATGCACGCCGGGGGTGGTGTGGATGCGCTCGACACGCAGACCCTTGGTCGCCTTGGTGCCCTTGGCGCGGGAACTCCGTGCCGGACCGCTCGCCGTCTCTGTCATGCCGCCTCCCTGTACGGGCTAAAACGCCCTGAAGTGCCACGATGTTCCCGAGGCACGGTGTTGTGTCTGGTGTTGCGGGCAACTCGCGCTGCCCTCCGCAACAGGTCCTGGATCGCCGCCGGCGGCCGGTTCCGGATCTTCCCCCGGTTCCGGCCCGTCGTCAGTCGGCGGCGCGGGCGGGCTCGGGGACCTCGACGGCCCTCGCGCTCCCGCAGTGGTCTTGCCGGCTCCCCGCGACGGCTTCTTCGCGGTCGTCGTTGTCCGCGGCGGCGGGTCGCGTCCCCTCCCTCAGTTCCGCGATGGCCGTCTCGAAGTCGTCGAGCGAGTCGAACGCCCGGTAGACGGAGGCGAATCGCAGATACGCGACAAGGTCGAGCTCCTGCAACGGGCCGAGTATGGCCAGCCCCACGTCGTGGGTGGTCAACTCGGCGCTCCCCGTGGCTCGCACCGCCTCCTCGACCCGCTGGCCGAGCTGGGCGAGTGCGTCCTCTGTGACAGGCCGCCCCTGGCATGCCTTGCGCACGCCGTTGATGACCTTGGTACGGCTGAAAGGCTCGGTGACTCCGGACCGCTTGACCACCATGAGCGAACACGTCTCCACAGTCGTGAAACGACGGGAGCAGTCCGGACACTGGCGGCGCCTGCGGATCGACGTGCCGTCGTCGGTCGTACGACTGTCGACGACACGGCTGTCGGGGTGCCTGCAGAAGGGGCAGTACATGGCTTCCAACCCTCCTCGCAGCAGACTCAATAGCCTCGTTGGGCCTCACGGGCCCCTCGAAGCAGTCCCAAGCATAGGCGATCTCCTGGAGCCTGAAGACCCTGGGGACCACAACTTCTGGGCTGCTGGTGAAATCCAACCACTAGATGTGGGGATTGGCCCATACATTCACGCTACGCGCGCGTGTCGCGGCCGTATTGGCATGTGCCAGGCGTCCGTGGCGACGCTCCGGATCCGGATGTGCACGGGCGTACCGCTCCGGCACATGCGGAGATACCGTGGGCGCCGCAGGGAGGCGTCGTGGGGCTCCCGCAGAGATGAGAGTCTCTCCCCTGTTGACGGAATGCCGGATGGCAGACTGGGGCAGGAACCCACGAGGTCAGCACCCCGGTGGTGAAGAGTACGACAATGGGCCTCTTTGTCCGCCAGGTGCCGCGTTAGCTGTACACCCAGACACATGATCAAGTCAGGCTATCCGCGGTTTTTCACTCGAACGTGTGTTTGGCGCAACCTTTCGAAAGCAACTACCGTTGTCCAGCAGGGAGACCATCGAGAGGGGCCGACGTGACCACCACCGCAGACAGTGCCACCATCACTGCCCAGGACCGCTCCCAGGGCCGACTCGAGCCGGTGCATGCCATGAACGAAGTTGTGAACCCAGAGGGGCACAAGCGCTCCCTGCCTGGTCGACCTCCAGGCATCCGCGCGGACAGCTCCGGGCTCACCGACCGGCAGCGCCGAGTGATCGAAGTCATCAGGGACTCCGTGCAGCGGCGCGGGTACCCGCCGTCGATGCGGGAGATCGGCCAGGCGGTCGGCCTGTCGAGCACCTCCTCGGTCGCACACCAGCTGATGGCACTGGAGCGCAAGGGATTCCTGCGGCGCGACCCGCACCGCCCGCGCGCCTACGAGGTCCGCGGCTCCGACCAGGGCGCCACCGTGCAGCCCACCGACACCGCGGGCAAGCCCGCCGCGTCGTACGTCCCCCTGGTCGGCCGGATCGCCGCCGGTGGCCCGATCCTCGCCGAGGAGTCGGTCGAGGACGTCTTCCCTCTCCCCCGCCAGCTGGTCGGCGACGGCGAGCTGTTCGTACTGAAGGTCGTCGGTGACTCGATGATCGAGGCCGCGATCTGCGACGGCGACTGGGTCACCGTCCGCCGCCAGCCCGTCGCCGAGAACGGCGACATCGTCGCGGCCATGCTGGACGGCGAGGCCACCGTCAAGCGCTTCAAGCGCGAGGACGGCCACGTCTGGCTCCTCCCGCACAACGCCGCGTACGAGCCCATCCCCGGCGACGACGCGACCATCCTCGGCAAGGTGGTGGCAGTGCTGCGCCGCGTATGACGGCTGCGGCGGGCGGCTCACTCGGTTAGCCGCCCCGTGACCGGGCCCCGGGACCCCTGCGCCGGTTCCGGGGCCCTGTGCTGTCCGGGCCCCGCTGACTGACGCATACGGACCGGGGGTTAGCCTGACGCGGCCCCGCGTCAGGCTCACCCCCGGTCACTCGGCCTCTGCCTGCGTCGCCGCCGCATCGATCGCCGCGAGCGACCTCCGGACCTGGTTGCGGTCCGTGGTGTACCAGAAGTCCGGCAGTGACGCCTTGAGATAGCTGCCGTACCGCGCTGTGGCCAGACGCTGGTCCAGTACGGCCACCACGCCACGGTCACCCGTCGCCCTTACGAGGCGGCCGGCGCCCTGGGCCATCAGCAGCGCGGCGTGTGTGGCGGCGACCGCCATGAAGCCGTTGCCGCCCGCGTCCTCCACGGCCTTCTGGCGTGCGCTCATCAGCGGATCGTCCGGACGCGGGAAGGGGATCTTGTCCATGACGACCAACTGGCAGCTGGGGCCGGGCACATCGACGCCCTGCCAGAGCGACAGCGTGCCGAAGAGACAGGTTTTCGGATCGGCCGCGAAGTTCTTGATGAGCTCTCCGAGTGTCTCTTCGCCCTGGAGGAGGATCGGGAACTCCGGGATCCGGGAGCGCAGTTCCTCGGCGGCGAGCTGGGCGCCTCGCATCGAGGAGAAGAGGCCGAGCGTGCGCCCGCCCGCTGCCTGGATCAGCTCCGACAGCTCGTCCATCATGTCGGCACGGTCACCGTCCCGCGCGGGGCGCGACAGGTGCTTGGCCACATAGAGGATGCCTTGCCGGGGATAGTCGAACGGCGAGCCGACGTCGACTCCCTTCCACTGCGGCAGGTCCTCGCCCTGCGTGCCCTCCGGGGCGAGCCCGAGGGAGGCGCCAACGCCGTTGAAGTCGCCGCCGAGCTTCAGGGTCGCGGAGGTCAGGACCACGGAGCGGTCGGCGAAGAGCTTCTCTCGGAGCAGTCCCGACACCGACATGGGGGCGACGCGCAGGGAGGCGCCGAAGCGGTCGTGGCGCTCGTACCAGACCACGTCCCACTCGGAGCCGTTGGTGACCCGCTCCGCCACGTCGTGCACCGACTCCACCGACGCCAAGGCCTGCTTGCGGACCGCGTCCTCGTCCTGGACGGACTTGTCGCGGGTCGCGCCGATCCCGGAGATCACCGTGCGGCAGGCGTCACGCAGCGCCATGAGCGCGTACCCGAGGTCTTCCGGGATCTCCTCCAGGCGACCCGGAAGGGCCAGCTCCATCAGCCGCTCGAAGCCCTCGGCAGCGGTCTGGAGCTGGTCGGCCGCCTTCTCGTTGACGAGTTTCGCCGCACGGCGCACCGCGCGGTTGACCTGGCCGGGCGTGAGCTCGCCCGTCGCGACCCCGGTGACCCGGGAGACCAGCTCATGCGCCTCGTCCACGATCAGCACCTCGTGCTGCGGCAGAACCGGGGCGCCCTCGATGGCGTCGATCGCCAGCAGCGCGTGATTGGTGACGACGACATCGGCGAGCTTGGCGCGCTCACGGGCCATCTCGGCGAAGCACTCCGCGCCGTACGCGCATTTCGTGGCGCCCAAACACTCGCGGGACGAGACCGACACCTGCGCCCAGGCCCGGTCGGACACTCCTGGCGTGAGGTTGTCGCGGTCCCCGGTCTCGGTCTCGTCCGACCAGTCACGCAGCCGCAACAGGTCCTGGCCCAGCTTGCTGGTGGGCGCGGCCGCCTCGAACTGGTCGAAGAGCCCCTCCTCCTCGTCCTGCGGGACGCCCTCGTGAAGGCGGTGCAGACAGAGGTAGTTCGACCTGCCCTTCAGCATCGCGAACTCCGGGCGGCGGCGCAGCAAGGGGTGCAGCGCCTCGACCGTACGCGGCAGGTCACGCTCGACCAGCTGGCGCTGCAGAGCGAGGGTGGCCGTCGCCACGACGACGCGCTCCCCGTGTGCAAGCGCGGGCACGAGGTAACCCAGCGACTTTCCGGTGCCGGTGCCGGCCTGGATGAGCAGATGGGAGCCGTCGTCGATCGCCTCCGCGACGGCTTCGGCCATGGTCACCTGGCCGGGGCGCTCCGTGCCGCCGACGGCTGTTACGGCAGCGTGCAGGAGTTCGGGGAGTGAGGGCTTCGTCATAGCCCGACCACCCTACGACCCGGCACTGACAAAGGGGCGATCAAGGCGGGGACGAGGGGTGGGATCAAGGTCGGGGGCTCCTGGGTGTGAGGGGTGGGGTGGGTGGCTCTGCGGGGTGGGCTGGTGGGGGCGATTGTCGGGGCGTGGGTGCGGGCGCGAGTGCGGGTGCGGGTGCGGGTGGCAGGTGTGGGTGGGGGTGCGGGTGGCGGGTGTGGGTGGGGGTTGCTTACGTGGGGTGGGGGCGTGTGAGTCGATGCGGTGGAAATCGGCTGTCGTCGATGGGAACCGGATCGGCGCGAGCGGTGTACCAAGAGTGATGATGTCGCCGCACGGCGTCACATCACATGGCGCAGGGACCGGTCCCGGATCATGAGGGCGGCTCGCTTGGCGGGCAGGTCGACCTCGGCGGCGAATCGGAAGCCTGCGCTGAGAAAGGCAGCGACGGAGGGGGTGTTGCGAAGGTCTGGTTCCGCGATGACGCGTGCGCAGGAGGGCCGCTTGTCGAGCGCGAGGTCGGCTACAGCTCTGAGCAGTGTGCTGCCGAGCTTGCGGCCACGGTCGGCGACCTCACCGATGAGGAGGTGGACACCAGTGTCATGAGGTCGTAGTGGAGTGTGGCGGGCCAATGGGTCGAGGTCCGCCCGGTAGATCTCCCAGTAGCTCATCGGTGCGCCTTCCAGCACCCCGAGGCACGGAACGCTGCGTCCGTCCCCGGTGAGCTGAGTCCGCAGGTGGCTCTCGGTCAGAGTCTGGGGTCCGGCCAGCTCCCAGAACTCCGCCACGGCAGGGTCGTTCATCCAGCGGACGATCAACGGCAGGTCACGCTCGACCTGTACGGGGACGAGCTGGAACACCCCCACGGGGGTGACCACCGGGCCCCAGGCGGCGACGTGGTCGAGAAGGTCGTCGCCGGTCACGGAGAGGGAAGCGGGCGACGTCATGTCCATACGCCGACTCGGTGCCGTGCCGGTGCAACTCTCCGCCGCGAAGAGCGCGAGCAGTTCGTCGGGCAGACGCAGATCCAGTGTGTCTTCACTGTCCGTGCCTTCGCAGGTGCTGCTCTCGGCCGTGCCGGGGCTCTCGGCGGCGCCCATGTCGGGCGCTGTGGCGGTGGCTGAGTGCGCGGTAGGAGCTGGGTGGGCGGTGGCGTCGGTGGGAGGCACGGCGACGCTCCTCTCAGAAGTGGGGGTGGGGCATGTTCCTCAGGGCGAAAACGTGGTTGGAGAGGGGGAGTTGGTGATGTGCGGGCAGGGCGGTCAGTGCGAGAGCCGTCGGGGCTGCGAGGACAGGGGGTCGGGAGGACTGGCTGGACTGAGAGGGCTGAAAGGGCTGAGAGGAGTGGGCGGACGGGCGGGATGGGCGGGGCCGGCAGGACGAACAGCACGGGCGGGCAGGTGGGACATGGGCCGTCAGGTAAGGAGGGGGTTGGGGATGGTGACATAGATGGACTGGGTGTCGACCGGGCCGACGAGTTCGTCCAGACCGTGCAGCCGGGTCAGGAGATTGGCCTTGCAGCGCAGGACGGGTGAGTCGAGCAGGTGGGACGGGAGTGAGGTGCGCAGGCGGGCGGGACCTGAGGCGCCGCCTTCGAGGAAGCGGCGGAAGGCGGCCAGCAACAGCCCCTCGTCGGCGAGGCGTTGGGAGCCGAAAGCGCCAATGAGACCGAGCACATTGTTGATCGCGAGGTAGTAGAGGAAGCGCTCGTCGGTGACCTCGTCGGGGACGAAGGTGTCGCTGTGCTGACCGATCCCGGGAAGCCGGGCGTCGAGTTCAGTGCGCCGGGACTCACGGAAGTAGTAGCCCTGGTTGTCCCGGTAGCGCCCTCCCTCCGGCCAGCCGTCGGTGTCCAGCAGGACGAGCGTGTTCTGCTGGTGGGCCTCCAGGGCGATTCCCGCCTCGGCGTCCAGCCACAGCACGGGACGGACGACCTGTTCGAGGTAGCGCAGGAACCACTCGGCGGCCACGGCTCCACGAGGCTGGCCCGTACGGCCCGCGAGACGGTTGATGATCGTCGCCAGTCGCGACTGCAGGACGCACGGCTGCGCCTCCGGGTGGAGCAAAGGGCCTGCGGGGGTGACGCCTGGCTCGGCCTGTGGACGGGGCGAGACGAGCCCGGCGAGGCAGGAGACGTCGTCCGAGGCGCTGAACGGGTTGTGCCTGATCACCACGTCGAGCCCGGACACGGGGTTGCCGTCCGGTGAGTCGACCGCGAGCCAGGCCGGGTCGCGCACGATGTAGAACCCCGGGTGCGCGGCCTGCCACTGCTGCGCCAGCCCACTGCGCAGCAGGCGGTGGACCTCGACGCCGCGATGCAGTTCCTTGCGGAGGTTCTCGCGGCGGGAGTTGGTGATCCGCAAGCCGAGCGACAGCTTGAGCATGGCGGGGGCGCCGGTTCGGTGGACAGTACGTACGGAGGAGGTGGGATACCAGGGCGGGCCGGCCGCACCGAGGTCTCGAAGGAGCCCGGCGTCGATGAGCGCCGCTGTCTCAGGGCGTCGCTGGATGTCGCGCAACTGCCACGGGTGCATGGGGAGGGCTGCGTGGCCGTCGGGGAGGGGGAGGTGAGTGTCGGCGAGTCGGGCGATGAGCCGTGGCGCGGGGACGAGGCGGCCGCGTTCGGTCCAGGCTGAGTCGGTGGCGAGCAGGGAGGGAGCGACAGCAAGCCAGTGCAGGGGGAAGGAGCCGCGCAACTCCGGTGAGTACAGGGCTGCTTCTGCCTCGGAGAGACCTTCGCGGCTCTTCGGGGTGGGGTGCAGAGGGTGCCCGAACACGAGCGCCTGCTCGGCGGCCAGGAAGAGATCGGGCGCTTCGGCAGAGTGCGTGCGACGTTCACGGATGAAGGTGGTGGTACGGCGAAGGGAGTCGGCGACGCGGGCGACCAGGTCGGGAGCGGGCGTGGTGTCGGTGCCCGGTGTCTCGCGGGCGAGGAGAGCCGCAATGGTGACCGCGTCGGCCGCTCGGGACTCTTCGGGGCTGTCGGCGAAACGCGGGAGACCGAAGCGGTGCCATCCCGTCGGCGACCAGTAGTGAACCGGGGCGAGCAGTGCCGTGCCGCTCGCGGGCAGAGGGATACGGAGCGTGGCGTCGTCGGGGGCCGGGAGGCCGGTTTCCCGGACCCAGCAGCGCAGCAGGTTCTCGACGGCCGCAGCGTCGGCCGCGGTGCCCGGGTCGGGGTGGTCGAGGAGATCGAGGGCAGCGGGGCGGCAGGGGTCTGCGGCCGCGGCTGCTGGGGTCCGCTGCTCGGGGACGCGTTCCTGTGGGGAGAGCCTGTCCTGCTCCGGGAGCCCGCCTCGCGGTTCGTTGGGCATTCGGTCCGGGGAGCGTTCGGAGGCGGAGCTCTTCTCGTCGACGGAGACGGAGACGGCGGCCTCTGAGCTGTGGGTGCCGGTTGCAGATGTGGGGGTGGGCTTCACGAGGGTCCTCAAGGAAGGTTCTGAGTCGGGCGGTGCGGCGGGTCCCCGCCGCCGGGGCCGCTGCGCGCGGACGTGGATGTCGAGCTGGGCGAGCGCTGCGCGTATGCGTCAGCCGCTCGGCAGGGTTGCCTTCTCGGCACGGTGGTCCTGCCGTCGTCTCCGGAGGTCGGCCTCCGCCGGTGGACGGAACCCTCGGGATGCGCCGGCATGGGCGCGGGCTGCCGCCTTTACGGCATCGGCCAGGCGGTCGAGTACCGCCGCTGCCTGTTCGTCGCTGATCGTCAGCGGTGGGAGCAGCCGTACGACACTGGTGTGGGGTCCAGCGAGTTCGACGATCAATCCGCGGCGCAGGCATTCGCGCTGGACGGCGGCAGCGAGTTCGGGAGCGGGGGGTGGCGGGGCGGCGTGGGCGCCAGCCGACGTCTGCGCCGCTGCCGGATCGGGCCCTCCGTCCCAAGCCGCAAGGCGGCTTGCGCCCCACCGAGACCCGCAGGGCGCACCCACCTCGCTCCGGCTCGCGCCCCGCGCCCGCCTCGCCCTGGCCTCCGCCTCGACCTCCGTCTCTGCCTGCGCCTCCACCTTCACGTCCGCTTCCACAAACTCAACGCCCAGCATCAGTCCCCGCCCGCGCACATCCCCCACACACGGGAACTCCCGTGCCAGTGGACGGAGTTGGTCGAGCATGCGGGCTCCGAGGGCGGCTGCTCGGTCGGCGAGGCGGTTTTCGCGGACGTAGGTCAGGGTCGCCGTGCCCGCGGCCATGGCGAGTTGGTTGCCGCGGAACGCGCCGGTGGCAGCGTCGGGTTGCCCGGGGTCGAGATCGTCGCGGTGGATCAGCAGCGCGAGCGGAAGGCTGCCTCCGATGGCATTGGAGAGGACCATGACGTCGGGGGTGATGCCGCTGTGCTCCACCGCCCAGAAGGCCCCCGTGCGTCCGACGCCCGTCTGGATCTCGTCCGCGATGAGCGGGATGGAGTGGGCGGCCGTGATCTCCCGCATACGCCGCATCCAGGCGTCGGGCGCGGGAAGCACTCCGCCCTCGCCCTGGACGGGTTCGAGGATCAGCCCGGCGGGGTGCGGGACATCCGGTCCGAGGTCGTCGAGGGCGGACTCGGTCCAGCGGGCGGCGAGTTCGGCGCCTTGGCGACCGCCGACGCCGAACGGGCAGCGGTAGTCCTGCGGATAGGGGAGCCGGGCAATCGGCGCGAGGGGGTCGGCGGATGTGACGGAGACGGCGGCGGCGTAGGAGTCGCGGGAGGCATCGGGGGCTGACAGCGCTTCGGTGGTCGTGCCGTGGTGGGCGCCGGTGAAGGCCAGGATGCCGGTGCGGCCGGTCGCGGACCGTACCAGCTTGCAGGCTTCCTCTACCGCGTCGGTTTCCGAAGGACCGCAGAACTGCACGCGCGCGTGATCGGCGAGGCCTGGTGGGAGGGTGTGGAAGAGCTCGGTGATGAAGGCGTCCTTGACGGGAGTCGCCAGGTCGAGGGCGTGCAAGGGAGCGCCGGAGTCAAGGACCCTGCGGATCGCCTCCAGTACGACGGGGTGGTTGTGACCGAGGGCCAGCGCCCCGGCGCCGGAAAGGCAGTCGAGGTAGCGACGGCCGTCGGCGCCCTCGATGGTCATCCCGCGGGCGCGCACGGGCACGATCGGCAGGGTGGCGCCGGCATACGTGCGCGCCGCAGATTCGCGCGCCGCCTGACGCCGTAGGACCCCCTCGTGCACGGCGCGCGCCGGCAGGGAAGTCAGGTCTGCGGCCCGGTTACCGATACTCGCGCCGGTCGCATCCTCGCCGGAAGCTCCCTCCGACGCACTCCCCACACACGCAGGCTTGGCCACGGCTTCCAGTCCTCCCGCCCATACACCGCCCACAGACGCAGGGGACCGCACACGGACAGCAGACCCCCCACCGCTACCAACCCCCCATGGGTGAACGGGTTACGGGCCGCCTCAAGATCCTTGGCGCACAGGACACCTACTCAGCCGCCGCCCCTCCCCCCTCGCGCTCCCCCGAGCACCTCAACACCTCGCCACGCGCCCCATCCCGGCACACCTCACCACGCGCCCCATCCCCGCACACCTCACCACGCGCCCCATCCCCGCACACCTCACCACGCGCCCCATCCCCGCACACCGCACCACGCGCCCCATCCGCGCACTCCTCACCCCGGCCCGCCACTCCACCTCAACCCCCTCGCCCCCACCCCCGCACGACCCCCTGCAACGCCGCCAACGCCGCCAACCACCCCCTTTTCCGGACGAATTGGCTGATCAGGCGCTCCGTAGCGAAACCGTTGCCGTTCCGTGGGCGCCCACCCACAGCGAGCGCATAGTGTGTGATGCCGTTCCAGGGCAGGCTGCCGAGCCAGGCCGCCGAGGCCGGGCCGGCCCGTACGTTCACCTCAGGGGGAGTTCAGACCATGCGATCCACACGGCCGTCGTTCCACGTCCGGCGAGACAGGGGTACGCGCCGCGGAACCTCCCCCGTCGTCGCCGCCGTTGCCCTCGCGTCGGTGCTGGCGCTCACCGCCACCGCCTGCAACTCGGGGGACGACAAGGCCGACGGCCAGGCGGCGTCCGCCTCGGCCGCCGGCGCCGACGACACCGGTGACGGCAAGATCAAGATCCCGGACGACATCAGGCAGAAGCTCAAAGAGCACGGGATCGACATCGACAAGTGGAAGCACGGGGCCTGGAAGAACTGGGACAAGGACGACTGGCTGCGCGAGGCCAACGACTTCGTCAACCCCATCATCAACGGCCTGTGGGACCCGGACCGGATGCGGCACGCCGACGACCCGGACAAGGGCGTCGACGACAACGACCTCTCCGGTGACCAGGGAGTGACCGACCCGACGCCCGCGCCGGTGAACGCCAAGGCCGTGGCGCCTACGTACCACGCGAACGCCGCGACGGCGGGCAAGGTGTTCTTCGACTCCCCCGAGGGCACGATGGTGTGCTCGGCGACGGTCGTCGAGGACCCGGCGCATCCGGGCAAGTCGAATCTCGTGTGGACGGCGGGCCACTGTGTGCACGCCGGCAAGAAGGGCGGCTGGTACCGCAACATCGCGTTCGTGCCGTCGTACAACGACTCGGGCAAGAGCGCCGATCAGCTGCAGAACGCGACCAAGGAAGAGGTCGCCCCCTACGGCGTCTACTGGGCCGACTGGGCGCAGACTTCCCAGCAGTGGATCGAGCAGGGCGGTGAGACGGGCGGCAACGGCGCGCCGTACGACTACGCCGTCATCCATGTGACGCCGGAGAAGGGCGGCAACGGCAAGTCGCTGGAGGAGACGGTCGGTTCGGCGCTTCCTGTGAACTTCAACGCCCCGGCCGTGCCGAAGGTTCCCAGCATCACGGCGACCGGCTACCCGGCAGCCCCGCCGTACGACGGCCAGAAGCTGTACCAGTGCACGGACAAGCCGGGCCGTCTGTCGATCGACACCGCGGCCCCGACGATGTACCGCATCGGCTGCACCATGACCGGCGGTTCATCCGGCGGCGGTTGGGTGGCCACCGGCTCGGACGGCAAGCCCGCGCTGGTGTCCAACACCTCGATCGGCCCGGTGACCTCGGGCTGGCTGGCGGGCCCGCGACTGGGTGACGTGGCCAAGGGTGTGTACGACTCTGTGAGCAAGAAATTCGCCGGGCAGTGAACCGCCGATCGGCGTCCGCAGTGACCGGCCGATGGGCACAGACTGATGGGCACAGACAGGGGTGGGGCGCCTCACGGAAACCTTCACCGTCCCGCCCCTGTTCGCCCTCAACCCCACCGGCATAGTGGGGTGTTGCTTCCCAGGGACAGGTTCGGCGCTCAACCCGGAACCAACGAGTCAGAATCGACACGTCGGAACCGGCAAGTCAGGACCGACACGTCAGAACTGGCAAGCACATGGCAGACATACGTTCCAACGGGGGTTACCGCACCATGCGTTCCACACGTACGCCCGCACCGTCATCACGCGACCGACGCACCCACCGCACCGACCACACTCCGCGCACCCGTCGCACCGCTCTCGTCGCCACCGGTCTGGTCGCGGCGCTCGCGCTGACCGCGACCGCCTGCAACGGCTCGGACGACAACTCGAGCGGCAAGCCCGACGGCACCATCACCGCCTCGGCGAGCGGCGGCGACGGCAAGCTCAAGATCCCCTCCGACATCGCGAGCAAGCTCAAGGACCACGGCATCGACGTCGACGAGTGGGCCAAGGGCGGCTGGAAGAACTGGGACAAGGACAAGTGGCTCAGCCAGGCCAAGGACTTCGTCAACCCGGTGATCGAGGGTCTGTGGAAGCCGGAGCGGATGCAGTCCGCGAAGGAGGCCAACAAGACGGTCTCCACCAAGGACGCGGCCGCCGACCAGGGCGTCAGCGATCCTGAGCCGGCGCCGGTGCAGGCCCAGGCCGAGAAGACGCCGTACCACCAGCACGCGGCCCCGGTCGGCAAGGTCTTCTTCGACTCCCCCGAGGGCTCGATGGTCTGCTCGGGCACGGTGATCAAGGACGTCAACCACCCGGGCAAGTCGAACCTGGTGTGGACGGCGGGCCACTGCGTGCACGCCGGCCAGGGCGGCGGCTGGTACCGCAACATCGCCTTCGTGCCGGCCTACAACGACCAGGGCCTGTCGGAGTCGCAGCTCAGCAGCGCCGACTCCACGCAGGTCGCTCCCTACGGCGAGTACTGGGCGGACTGGGCCTCCACCTCCAACCAGTGGATCCAGGGCGGCTCGGAGACGGGCGGCGCGGGTGCCGCGTACGACTACGCCATCCTGCATGTGAAGCCGGAGCGGGGCTCCAAGTCCCTTGAGGAGACGGTCGGCGCGGCCCTCGACGTGGACTTCTCGGCACCCGCGCCGCGCGAGGTGTCGAGCATGGGCGCCTGGGGATACCCGGCGGCTCCGCCGTTCAACGGCCTGAAGATGTTCCGCTGCATCGACCGGCCCGGCCGGCTCTCGCTGAGCCCCTCGCTGCCGACGATGTACCGCATCGGCTGCACCATGACCGGCGGCTCGTCCGGCGGCGGCTGGTTCCGCGTGGTGAACGGCAAGACCGAGCTGGTGTCCAACACCTCGATCGGCCCGTCGAACAACACCTGGCTCGCGGGCCCGCAGCTCGGCAAGGGCGCGCAGAAGCTGTACGAGAACATGAGTGAGACCTACGGCGGTCAGTGACGCCGCAACGCACAAGGCCCGCCCCCTGATGGTGCATTTCAGGGGCGGGCCTTGTGCGTTGCGGATCGCCGTTCTTCGCAGCGGACCGCCGTGGATCAGAGGGCCGGAGCGGGTGCGTACGGCTGGAGTTCCGCCGCGAGTTCCTCGTGCACCCGCACCTTGAGCAGGGTGCCCTCCGGGGTGTGCTCCTCGGAGATCACCTCGCCCTCGTCGTGGGCGCGGGCCACCAGCTTGCCGTGGGTGTACGGCACCAGCACCTCGATCTCGACGGACGGCCTGGGCAGTTCGTTGTCGATGAGGGCCAGCAGTTCGGTGATGCCGCGGCCGGTGCGGGCCGAGACGGCGATGGCGCGCTTCTCGATCCGCAGGAGCCGCTGAAGGGTCAACGGGTCGGCCGCGTCCGCCTTGTTGATCACGACGATCTCGGGCACGTCGGTGGCGCCGACGTCCCTGATCACCTCGCGCACGGCGGCCAGCTGCTCCTCCGGGTCGGGGTGCGAGCCGTCCACCACGTGCAGGATCAGGTCGGACTCGCCGACCTCCTCCATGGTGGAGCGGAACGCCTCGACCAGGTGGTGCGGCAGATGCCGGACAAAACCGACCGTGTCCGCCAGCGTGTACAGACGGCCGCTGGGCGTCTCCGCGCGGCGGACGGTCGGGTCCAGGGTCGCGAACAGTGCGTTCTCGACCAGGACGCCCGCACCCGTCAGGCGGTTGAGCAGCGAGGACTTGCCGGCGTTGGTGTAACCCGCGATGGCCACCGAGGGCACCTTGTGGCGCTTGCGCTCCTGGCGCTTGATCTCGCGGCCCGTCTTCATGTCCGCGATCTCCCGGCGCATCTTCGCCATCTTCTCGCGGATCCGTCGCCGGTCCGTCTCGATCTTGGTCTCACCGGGACCACGGGTGGCGAGGCCGCCGCCCTTGCCGCCGCCCATCTGACGGGACAGCGACTGACCCCAGCCTCGCAGCCTCGGCAGCATGTACTGCATCTGCGCGAGAGCGACCTGCGCCTTGCCCTCTCGGGACTTGGCGTGCTGGGCGAAGATGTCGAGGATCAGGGCCGTACGGTCGATGACCTTGACCTTGACGACGTCTTCCAGGTGGATGAGCTGCCCCGGGCTGAGCTCGCCGTCGCAGATGACGGTGTCCGCGCCCGTTTCGAGCACCATGTCGCGCAGTTCGGTGGCCTTGCCGGAACCGATGTACGTGGCGGCGTCCGGCTTGTCGCGGCGCTGGATCACGCCGTCGAGCACGAGCGCGCCCGCGGTCTCCGCGAGGGCGGCGAGCTCCGCGAGGGAGTTCTCGGCGTCCCGGACCGTACCCGTGGTCCACACACCTACGAGCACGACCCGCTCCAGGCGGAGCTGGCGGTACTCGACCTCGGTGACGTCCTCGAGCTCTGTGGAAAGGCCCACCACGCGGCGCAGGGCCGCGCGGTCCGAGCGGTCGAACTGGTCGCCGTCCCGATCTCCGTCGATCTCGTGGCTCCAGGCGACGTCCTCTTCCATCAGGGCATCGGCCCGAAGACCTTCGGCGTAGTTCTGCGCGAAGCGCTCAGTGTCCTGGGAAGGGGATGAAGAGGAGGTCATTGGATCCTTACGTCGATGGGAAGTGACTCGATACTCACAACGTACGAGTACCCCGGGAGATTCCCGGGACCCGAGTCACGGACTGGAAGATGGTCGCACGGCACGGCCCGTCTCGTCATCGCCTTATTTCGCGGCCTTGGCGGTGCTGGAGGCCTTGGGCGCCTTGGCGGCCTTCGGGTTCTTGGCGTCCGGTGCGTCCGACTTCCAGTCCGGGTGACCGGGCATCGGAGGGGTCTTCTCGCCGTACAGCCATGCCTTGAAGAAGCCGCTCAGGTCGCGCCCGGAGATCTGGGAGGCGAGCCGCTCGTAGTCGGCGGTCGAGGCCGTCCCGTCGCGGTGCAGGCTCACCCACCTCCGCTCCAGCTTCTCGAAGGCCGGCCGGCCGATCTCCTGGCGCAGGGCGTAGAGCGCGAGCGCGGCGCCGTCGTAGACGTTCGGCCGGAAGATGCTGATCTTCTGGCCGGGCCGGGGCCCCTTGGGTGCGGCCGGCGGGCCGCCGTCCGCGCGCCAGCCGTCGGAGGCGGCGTACGCGGCCTTCATGCGCTTGTCCATGGACTTGCCGGCCTTCTCCTGCGCGTACAGGGCCTCGTACCAGGTGGCGTGCCCTTCGTTGAGCCACAGGTCGGACCAGGTGCGGGGGCTGACGCTGTCGCCGAACCACTGGTGGGACAGCTCATGGACCATGATCGACTCGACGTACCAGTCGGGGTAGGTGTTGCCGGTGAAAAGCTCTCTCTCGAAGAGAGAGAGTGTCTGCGTCTCGAGTTCGAAGCCGGTGGAGGCGTCCGCCATGAGCAGGCCGTACGTCTCGAAGGGGTAGCGGCCGACCTTGCTCTCCATCCAGGCGATCTGGTCGGGGGTCTTGGCGAGCCACGGTTCGAGTGCCTTGCGGTCCTGGGTGCGTACGACGTCGCGTACGGGCAGGCCGTGCGGTCCGGTGCGGTGCAGCACGCTGGAGCGGCCGATGGACACCTGGGCGAGTTCGGTGGCCATGGGGTGCCGGGTGCGGTACGTCCACGTGGTCGCCCTGGCGGACCGCTCCCGGTCGGTCTGTACTCCGTTGGCCACGGCCGTGTAGCCGTTGGGGGCGGTGATCCTGATCTTGAACATCGCCTTGTCGGAGGGGTGGTCGTTGCACGGGAACACCAGGTGCCCGGCGTCGGCCTGGTTGGCCATCGCCAGCCCGTCGGAAGTCTGCACCCAGCCGCCGTCCTGGCCCTTCGCGGGTACGGGGTCGCTGGTGTGCCGCACGGTGATCCGCGTCCAGCTGCCCGCGGGCAGCGGTGTGGCGGGCGTGACGACGAGGTCCTCGCCCGCACCGGCGAACGTGGCCGGCCGGCCGTCGACCGTCACCGACTCGACCTTGCCGTGAGCGAAGTCGAGGTTGAGGTGGTCCAGGCTCTCGGTGGTCCGCGCGCTGATGGTGGTGACGGCCTGGAGCGGCTTGCTGTTGCTGCCGGCATACCTGAACGAGAGGTCGTACGACTGCACGTCGTAGCCGGGGTTGCCGAGGTCCGGGAAGAGGCGGTCACCGATGCCCGCGGGGGTGGCGGGCGCGCCGGCGGCGAGGAGGCAGACGGAGACGGCGGAGGCGAGCAGCGCGGTCGCCTTCAGGCGGCGCGATCGCGGTGGCCTACGACGGAACCGGGACGGGTTGCCGGGCCGGGGACCGTGGGCGCCCGTTCCTGTGGTCTGGGAGCGAGGGGTGAGCAGCATGGATCACCGCTATCAGCGCACACGCCCCGAACGGCGCCGACTCGCGATCGGCCCACTCGAATGGGTTCTCCCGCCCCCGGCGTCAAGCCCCCGATGTCTGCGCCCGGCTCACGTCGTACACGCCCGGTACGTTGCGCATCGCTCGCATCAGGGCGGGGAGGTGTGCTGCGTCGGGGAGCTGGACCGTGTAGGTGTGGCGGACGCGTTGCTGGGTGGGGGGTTCGACCGTGGCGGAGACGATCTCGGCGCCTTCGAGGGCCATGGCCTCCGTGAGGTCGGCCAGCAGGTGCGGTCGGCCGAACGATTCGGCATGCAGGGTGACCCGGCACTCGGTGGTGTCCCCCCAGCGCACGCCGACCTCCGGGCGCCCCGCGCTCTTCATGCGCTCCACCGCGGCGCACTCGACGCGGTGGACGGTGACCACGCCGCCGCGTACGGCGAAACCGGTCACCTCGTCGGGAGGCACGGGCGTACAACAGCCGGCGAGGCGTACGGTCGCGCCGGGCCGGTCGACGACGATGTCATCGGTGGTGGAGCGCAGGGCGGCGCCCTCGCCGACGGGCCGGGGAGCGGTCGCGGGCGCCTCCTCGATCTCCAGCAGCCGCTCCGGCTCGCTCTCCTGCGCGTCGTCGTGGGCCGGGTGGGCCGCGAGCCAGCGCTGGATGGCGATACGGGCGGCGGGCGTGTGCGCGTGCTCCAGCCACTCCCTGGATGGCTCGGAGGCCGGGTCCTGGCCCATCAGGAGCTGGACCGTGTCGCCGTCCCGCAGGACCGTACTCAGCGTCGCCAGGCGGCCGTTGACGCGGGCGCCGATGCACGCGTGCGCGTCCTCGCCGTACTGCGCGTACGCGGCGTCGACGCAGCTGGCGCCCTCGGGCAGGCCCAGTGTGCCGCCGTCCGGCCGGAAGACGGTGATCTCGCGGTCCTGGGCGAGGTCCTCGCGGAGGGTCGACCAGAACGTGTCGGGGTCGGGCGCTCCCTCCTGCCAATCGAGGAGGCGGGAGAGCCAGCCGGGGCGGGTGGGGTCGACCCGCTCGCCGTCGGTCGGATCGTCGGGCGCCGGGGCGTACGGGTTGCCCAGTGCGATGACCCCGGCCTCCGCGACCTTGTGCATCTGGTACGTGCGGATGAGGACCTCGGCGACCTGGCCGTCCGCCCGCGCGACCGCGGTGTGCAGCGACTGGTACAGGTTGAACTTGGGGACGGCGATGAAGTCCTTGAACTCCGAGACCACGGGGGTCATGCAGGTGTGCAGTTCTCCGAGGACGCCGTAGCAGTCCGCGTCCTCGTTCACCAGTACCAGCAGGCGGCCGAAGTCGGCGCCGCGCAGTTCGCCGCGCTTGCGGGCGACACGGTGGACGGAGACGAAGTGCCGCGGCCGGATGAGCACTTCGGCCTGGATGCCGGCCTCGCGAAGGACGCCGCGCACCTCGTCGGCGATGTCGGCGAGCGGGTCGTCGGCGCGGGAGGCGTTGTCGACGATCAACTCCCGTGTGTACTCGTACTCCTCGGGGTGCAGGATCGCGAAGACGAGGTCCTCCAGCTCGGTCTTGAGCGCCTGGACGCCGAGCCGTTCGGCGAGCGGGATGAGGACGTCCCGGGTGACCTTGGCGATGCGCGCCTGTTTCTCGGGGCGCATGACGCCGAGGGTGCGCATGTTGTGCAGCCGGTCGGCGAGTTTGATCGACATCACGCGGACGTCGCTGCCGGTGGCGACGAGCATCTTGCGGAAGGTCTCGGGCTCGGCGGCGGCGCCGTAGTCGACCTTCTCCAGCTTCGTGACGCCGTCGACGAGATAGCGGACCTCCGCCCCGAACTCCTCGCCGACCTGATCGAGGGTCACATCGGTGTCCTCGACGGTGTCGTGGAGCAGAGAGGCCGTCAAAGTCGTTGTTTCGGCGCCGAGTTCGGCGAGGATCAGGGTCACGGCGAGCGGGTGCGTAATGTACGGCTCGCCGCTCTTGCGCATCTGGCCGCGGTGCGAGGACTCGGCCAGCACATAGGCGCGGCGCAGCGGTTCGAGGTCGGCGCCCGGGTAGTGGGCGCGATGGGCGTCGACGACATGACTGATGGCGCTGGGCAGCCGGTCTCGGGCGGTGGGGCCGAGCAGCGCGGCACGGCCGAGGCGGCGCAGATCGATGCGCGCTCGCCAGCGCGCGGCCGAGCCTGCTACCGGACCTGGGGTCGCGGGGTTGGTCGCCTCCGCACTCATGGGCACCTCCGGCTGCATCGACCGGCGGACGGGGTGCCCCAGGACGGACACGGCTCAGGGGATGGCAACGGTCCCCCGCCCGGGCCGGTGCTTGATGCTACCGAGCCCATCACGTGCGACCGACCGCCTCTCGCCGAGCGTGAAACGGATCACTCATTCGAGCGAAGGTCTGTAGGTTTACGATTTCGCGCCATGCGAAAGGCGGACGGCCATGGTTTCGAACGCCCGGTCGTCGCACCGGTAGTTGACGCGTGCACCTTCCGATGCACACGCCTGCGATCCCAAGCCGCCGTCCCACTCACTGGGCGATCTTTTCCAGCCACTCGCCGTCGATCTCGCCCTCGGCGACGATCACCGCGGGACCGGTCATCTCGATCTCGCCGTCGGTCCGCTCGGTGATCACCAGCGTTCCCCCGGGCACATCGACGGTGTACGTCGCCGGGGTGCCGGTGACGGCCGGGTCGGCGCCGTCCCGGCGGGCGGCGGCCACGGCGACCGCGCACGCGCCCGTGCCGCAGGAGCGGGTCTCGCCGGAGCCGCGCTCGTGCACGCGCATCGCGACGTGCCGGGCGCCGCGGTCGACCACGAACTCGACGTTCACACCGTCCGGGTAGGCGGAGGCCGGACTGAACGGCGGGGGCGTGTACAGATGGCCGGCGTGCGCGAGGTCGTCGACGAACGCGACCGCGTGCGGATTGCCCATGTTCACGTTCCGCGCGGGCCAGTTGCGCTCGCCCACGCTCACGGTGACGTCCCCCTCGGGCAGGCGCGCCCTGCCCATGCCGACGGTGATGTCGCCGTCCTTGTCGATGTGCACGCCCTTCACGCCACCGCGCGTGGCGATCGCGAGGTCCCCCTCGCCGGCGTACCCGGCGCGCTGGAGGTAGCGCGCGAACACGCGCACGCCGTTGCCGCACATCTCCGCTACCGAGCCGTCGCCGTTGCGGTAGTCCATGAACCACTCGGCCTCGGCCGCCATGTCCCGCGCCTCGGGATGCGCGGCGGACCGCACGACGTGCAGCAGACCGTCACCGCCGATGCCCGCGCGGCGGTCGCACAGGGCGGCGACGGCGGCCGGGGGCAGGTCGACGGCGTTCTCGGGGTCCGGGACGATCACGAAGTCGTTCTCCGTGCCGTGCCCCTTGAGGAAGGCGATCCGCGTGCTCATGCCTCGATCGTACGGTGTGGGTACGACAACCCCGCGCGCGTGATCGTCAGCGCAGCCGGGCCACGCGCCACACGGCGAGCACCACGACCGCCGCGACGACCACGACGTACGCCAGCACGACCCGCCAGTCCGGTCTGCGCCCGGAGCCCCGCTGCGGCAGTCCCGGCCACGTGTAACCGACGCGGCGCGCGGCCATCATTCCCCAGCCGGCGGCACAGGAGCAGATCAGCAGTCCCAGCATGGCGATCACCGCGCCGCTGTCGCCGAAGTCGAAGGCGAGCGGGAAGGCGAACATCAGGGAGCCGACCGCGGCCAGGGCGACGATGGGAGCGAGCTGCCAGATGCGCAGCCGCCGCTGCGGGCGCAGCTCCACCTCGACCTCGGGGCCGCCGGCGAACATCTCGTCGGGCTCCGGGCCGTCGGCGGTGACGCCGCCCTGTGTGTCGTCGGGCCCGTCGGGGCTCAGACGGTCCTCGTCCTCCTCCTGATCACCGCTTTCGACGGTGAGGGGCTCGGTGCCTTGTGCGGTGTCGCGAGGGCCGGCCTCCATCGCCACGCGCCCTCCCAACTAGGACTCCACTGGTCGATCGAAGCTCGATGATGGCACGGCGCCGAAGGCCGGGATGACGGCCGGAGCGTCCCGATGCCATGACGTGATCAGGCTGTAACCGGTCGTTCGACCAAGGCCATTGCGAGCTGCGGAAGTTCTGTGACATCCGCCGCAGCCCCACTGAGCCAGTGCACCCGTGGGTCGCGCCTGAACCATGAATCCTGGCGGCGCGCGAAGCGCTTGGTGGCTCTCACGGTCTCGGCCCGCGCCTCCTCGAGCGTGCACTCCCCCGCGAGCGCCGCGAGCACCTGCTGATAGCCGAGCGCGCGCGCAGCCGTACGCCCCTGGCGCAGGCCCTGCGCCTCCAGCGCGCGCACCTCCTCCACGAGCCCGGCGTCCCACATGCGGTCCACCCGGCGGGCGATGCGCTCGTCGAGCTCGGGGCGGGCCACGTCGACGCCGATCTGCACGGTGTCGTAGACCGAGTCGTGCCCGGGGAGATTGGCGGTGAAGGGCTGTCCGGTGATCTCGATCACCTCGAGCGCCCGGACGATACGGCGGCCGTTGCTGGGCAGGATCGCCTGCGCCGCCCCGGGATCGGCGGCGGCCAGGCGGGCGTGCAGCGCTCCGGAGCCGCGCAGCGCGAGCTCCTGCTCGAGGCGCGCCCTGACCTCGGGGTCGGTGCCGGGGAACTCGAGGTTGTCGACGGCCCCGCGGACGTACAGGCCGGAGCCGCCGACCAGGATCGGCCAGCGGCCGTCGGCGAGCAGGGCGTCGATCCTGGCGCGGGCCAGGCGCTGGTACTCGGCGACGGACGCCGTCACCGTCACGTCCCAGATGTCCAGGAGGTGGTGCGGGACGCCGCCGCGCTCCTCGGGCGTCAGTTTGGCGGTGCCGATGTCCATCCCCCGGTAGAGCTGCATGGAGTCGGCGTTGACGACCTCCCCACCCAGGCGCCGGGCGAGAAAAACACCCAGATCGGACTTTCCGGCCGCGGTGGGTCCGACGACGGCGATGACTCGGGGGGCGGGGGGTGCGCTGCTCACCGGACCAGTCTCGCAAACCCCCGAGGCGCTCCTCGAACGAGTTACGTGACGGGGCAGGGGCGGGGTCGTTGCCCGTTGCGAGGTTCTCGCCGCCGGTTTCGAGTGGCGGCGATCCGGGCGGCGCAAACGGGCGCACCGGACGACGCGGGATTTCGCCCGCACGAGTAACGTATGGAGTGGATATGGGCGTTTTCGCACGACTTCTCCGGAGGTCGAAGACTGCGGAGGAGGCGTCAACCGCCGGGGCACAGGCCGGCACACCGTCGGCCGGGTCCACGGCGGCCGAGCCTGCGGCCGAGGAGGCGGCAGAGGCGAAGGGATCCGGGGCCGCCGAGGCCGTCACCGGCACCGATGCCAAGGCCGATGCTGAGGCCGAGGGCGGAAGCGAGCGCGCGGCGGACGAGGCGGGGGCCGTCGAGGACGCTTCCCGTGACGCGTCCGGTGAGGGCGTCGAGATTCCCAAGCAGCAGTCCGCGGAGGCGGCGGCCGACAGCGAGGCCGGCGAGGACGCCCGCACGTAACCGCTCCGCGCGAGCCCGGTGACGACGGAAGGTGGACCATGGGTCTCCTGGACAATATGAAGGCCAAGCTCTCCCCGGCCAAGGACAAGGTGTCCGGCCTCGCGCAGCAGCACGGGGACAAGATCGCCCACGGCCTCGACCGGGCCGCGCAGGTCGTCGACGAGAAGACCAAGGGCAAGTACAGCGACCAGATCCAGACCGGGACCGGCAAGGCCAAGGGCGCCATGGACAGACTCGCGCACAAGGACGACCCGGGGGCCCCGGGCGACCCGGGCGACCCGGGGACGGGCGGCGGCACGACCGCGACGCCCCCGGACTCGCCTCCGCCGGCTTCCTGACCGGCAGCACGGCACGGCAGGACGGCAGGTCGCACGACAGCACGACAGCACGGCACATCGACGGACGGCTGCGGGGCCGAGGGCTCCCGGCCGTCCGCCGTGTCCGCGGTGCCCTCCGCGCCTGCCCTGTTCGCAGTTCCCGCCTTCGCGGTCGGTGCGCTACGACCAGGTCGCGACCAGATAGCCCACGCCGTACGGCGCGTCCTCGTACAGCAGGGCGCCACTCAGGCCCGCGCCCTCCGCCGCACCCGCGAGCACCTGCCACGGGGCCCGGCCGGACGCCTTCAGCTCGTACGCCAGCTCGGGGTCCAGCTCCTTGACGGCCGTCACGTCCGCCGCGCCCAGCGCACGTGCGACCTCCGCGTCGAAGGGGGCCGCCCGCTCATCGAGGTAACCGGGGGCCTTGAGCGTGCGGCAGGCGCTGGCGTCGCCCATCACCAGCAGCGCCACCCGCCCGGCACGGGAGGCGACGTCCCTTCCGACTTCAATACACCGCTCGGGCGCGAGAGGTTCCCCCACGCCGAGTCCCTCGATCGGGGCATCCGCCCACCCGATCCGCTCCAGCAGCCAGGCCCCCACGGCGAGCGAGGTCGGCAGGACCCGCTCCGCCTCCGCGCCAGATGCCTCCGGTACGCCCAGCCGTACGTCGACGTCCACGCCGAAGCCGCTGAACGAGCCTCGCGCGCCTTGCGGGTGCGCGCCGCGTCCGCTCTTCTCGGCGGGGCCTACGACCACCAGCAGGTCGGGCCGGGATGCGGCGAGCACCCCGAGCGCGTCGGCGCACGCCCTCCGGGCGGCGTCCAGTTCGGCCGCTGCGCCCGCCGCGACCTCGGGCACGAGCAACGGTGGGCAGGGGCAGACGGCGGCGGCGACAAGCATGATCGGCAGGGTACGCCGCCGGTACGCGCAGCGCGCCGACGCCTGGAGCCGCCGGGCGAGCGCCGCTCTGGGCGGATGATCCCGGCGTCCGCGTCCCGGCGTCCCGGCGCCCCGACCCTTCGGCGTCTGTCCGTTCGGCGTCTGTCCGTTCGGGTGTCTGTCCGTTCGGGTGTCTGTCCGTCCCCGTCCCGTCAGTCGCAGCCGCAGCCGCTGCCCGTCGCGACCGGCAGGGGCTCGGGGACGCCGATCTTCGGCAGACCCAGCATCACGCCCGCGGGCTTGGCCGCCTCGGCCGCGTTGCGCTTCTCCCAGGCGTCGCCCGCGCGCGTGCGGCGCACGTCGAGGACGGCGCCCTCGGCGAGGAGGTGGTGCGGGGCGGCGTAGGTGATCTCGACCGTGACCACGTCGCCGGGGCGCACCTCCTGCTCGGGCTTGGTGAAGTGGACCAGGCGGTTGTCGGGGGCGCGGCCGGAGAGGCGGTGGGTGGTGCCGTCCTTGCGGCCCTCGCCCTCGGCGACCATCAGTTCCAGGGTGCGGCCGATCTGCTTCTTGTTCTCCTCCCAGGAGATCTCCTCCTGGAGGGTGACGAGTCGCTCGTACCGCTCCTGGACGACCTTCTTGGGGATCTGGTCCTCCATGGTCGCGGCCGGGGTGCCGGGGCGCTTGGAGTACTGGAACGTGAAGGCCTGGGCGAACCGGGCCTCGCGGACGACGTGCAGGGTCTGCTCGAAGTCCTCCTCGGTCTCGCCGGGGAAGCCCACGATGATGTCGGTGGTGATCGCCGCGTGCGGGATGGCCGCCCGCACCTTCTCGATGATGCCCAGGTAGCGCTCCTGGCGGTACGAGCGGCGCATCGCCTTCAGGACGGTGTCCGAGCCGGACTGGAGCGGCATGTGGAGCTGCGGCATGACGTTCGGTGTCTCGGCCATGGCCGTGATCACGTCGTCCGTGAAGTCACGGGGGTGCGGCGAGGTGAAGCGGACGCGCTCCAGGCCCTCGATCTGTCCACAGGCGCGCAGCAGCTTGCTGAAGGCCTCACGGTCGCCGATGTCGGAACCGTACGCGTTCACGTTCTGCCCGAGCAGGGTGATCTCGGAGACGCCCTCGGCGACCAGCGCCTCGACCTCGGCGAGGATGTCGCCGGGGCGGCGGTCCTTCTCCTTGCCGCGCAGGGCCGGGACGATGCAGAACGTGCAGGTGTTGTTGCAGCCGACGGAGATCGACACCCACGCGGCGTACGCGCTCTCGCGCCGGGTCGGCAGCGTGGACGGGAACGCCTCCAGGGACTCGGCGATCTCGACCTGGGCCTCCTCCTGCACGCGTGCGCGCTCCAGCAGGACCGGGAGCTTGCCGATGTTGTGCGTGCCGAAGACGACGTCCACCCAGGGCGCCCTCTTCACGATGGTGTCGCGGTCCTTCTGCGCCAGGCAGCCGCCGACCGCGATCTGCATGCCGGGGCGCGCGGCCTTCTTCGGGGCGAGGTGGCCGAGGTTGCCGTACAGCTTGTTGTCGGCGTTCTCCCGGACCGCGCAGGTGTTGAAGACGACGACGTCCGCGTCGCCGTCCGAGCCCTCGGGGGCGCGCACATAACCGGCGTCCTCGAGCAGTCCCGACAATCGCTCGGAATCGTGGACGTTCATCTGGCACCCGTAGGTGCGCACTTCGTAGGTCTTCACGCCCACTGCCTGGCTCCGGTCGATGCTGCTCATGTGACAAGGGTAGGCGGTGCCGGAAGCGGCTCCGCTCGGCCTGTGGACAACCGGGCTCAGGGCCTCAGGGGTGGCCGCCCCCCGGCGCTCACGCGTCCGCCCACCCCTGGCGGCGCAGCACCGCCGACACGTCCGGGGCCTCGTAGTGCTCGCCCTTGAGGACCTTGCCGTCGGCTCTGCGCGCGACCTGACCGTCGGGGCCCACCTTGGTCATGTTGGAGCGGTGGATCTCGGCGATCACCGCGTCGAGGTCGATGCCGTGGACCAGGGCCGTGCCGTAGGCGACGTAGACGACGTCGGCCAGTTCGTGCGCCAGCTTGTCGAGCGGTCCGCTGACCGAGACCTCGGCGACCTCCGCCGCCTCCTCCGCGAGCAGCTCTCCGCGGTGGGCGGCCAGCGGGGCCGGGATCTCGGTGGGTGTGCTGCGGGCGTCCAGCCCTACGGCGAGGTGGAACTGGCGGACCAGGTCGGCGGGCGATGAGCTCATACGGCGACTGTATCGACCGGCACCGACACCGCCCCAGGTGATCCCTTTGCGGTCACGTTGTGGCTCCTGCCCTGGTCAGCACCGCACGGCGACTGGCAGGATCCCTCGCATGTCCAGGATGTTCCCGCATGTCGGCCGGCACCGTGTCCTCGAGGGCGCGGCCGCCGGCTTCGTCGTCCTCGGGCTGCTGCTGTGGTGGCTGCTGCCGCTGGGCGACACGGCTCCGAGCGGGACGATCACCATCAGCACGGGCACGAAGGCCGGGGTCTACCAGCAGTACGCGATGCTCCTGCGCAACGCGCTCGACGAGGACATGCCCGACCTCAAGGTGACGCTGCAGACCAGCGACGGCTCGCAGGAGAA
Organism: Streptomyces plumbidurans; assembly: GCF_019857225.1. Classification (GTDB taxonomy): domain Bacteria; phylum Actinomycetota; class Actinomycetes; order Streptomycetales; family Streptomycetaceae; genus Streptomyces; species Streptomyces plumbidurans. The sequence goes on along the minus strand of NZ_JAFJSY010000002.1, from coordinate 42,647 downwards.
CGTCACGCGCGTGGCGGACGGCGAGGCCGACTTCACCATCGCGGCGGCCGACGCCGTGGAGACGTACAAGCTCGAACACCGCACCGGTGCGGCGGGGTTGCGCGGTGTCGCCCGGCTCTACGACGACTACGTGCAGCTCGTCGTGCCGCGTGACTCGGACATCACCTCCGTCGCGGACCTGAAGGGCAAGCGGGTGGCCGTCGGGCCGCCCAGTTCGGGTGTGCGGCTCATTGCCGACCGGGTGCTCAAGGCGGCCGGCATCGACGCGAAGAGGGACATCACCCCGTACTCCGACGGCATCGACACCGGCCCGGACCGTCTGCGTCAGGGCAAGATCGACGCATTCTTCTGGTCGGGGGGACTGCCCACCGTGGGGGTGCAGCAGCTCGCGGACCGCTTCACGCTCCGGTTCGTGCCGATCGGGCCCGACCTTGTGGCCAAGCTGCACGACCAGGGCGGTGCCACCCGCTACTACCGCGCCACCAACATGCCGGAGTCGGCCTACCCCAGCGTCCAGAACGGGCTCGCCGTGCCGACCCTCGCGGTCGCCAACCTGCTGATGACCCGCGAGGACGTAAACCCCAGGCTCACCGAGTGGGTGACGCGCACCGTGCTCAGGAGCCGGGACGGGATCGGCACCCGGGTGCACTCCGCACAGCTCGTGGACCTGCGCACCGCGATCTACACCGACCCGCTGGCCCTGCACGAGGGCGCCCGGCGCTACTACCGCTCGGTCAAGCCGTAGGACTGCTCCTCGGCACCGACACCCGTACCGTCAGCCCGTGCGGTTCGTGATGGCCGTAGGAGAGGGAGCCGCCGCCCGCCTCGAGCAGGGTGCGTGAGATGGACAGGCCGAGGCCGGAGCCCTTGATGTTCTGGTGGCGGCCGCTGCGCCAGAAGCGGTCGCCGACGCGGCCGAGTTCCTCGTCGGTCAGGCCCGGGCCGTTGTCGGTGACCACGACGCTCGTGACGTCGCCGTCCGCCGAGACCGTCACTTCGACGCACTCGCCCTCGGGCGTGAACTTGACCGCGTTGTCGATCACCGCGTCCAGCGCGCTGGAGAGGGTGACCGGGTCGGCCCAGCCGGTGGTCGGCGGGCAGTCGCCCACCAGCGTCACGCCCTTGGCCTCGGCCGTCGGCGTCCAGGCGGCGACCCGCTCGGCGGCCAGCGCGCCGATGTCGGTGGTCCGCAGGTCGGCCTCGGTGTGCTCGGCCAGGGCCAGGTCGAGCAGATCGTCCAGCACTTCGGCGAGGCGCTTGCCCTCGGTGCGCACCGAGGCGATCTCCTCGTTGTCCTCGGGCAGTTCGAGAGCGAGCAGCTCGATCCGCAGCAGCAGTGCGGCGAGCGGATTGCGCAGCTGGTGCGAGGCGTCGGCGACGAAGGCGCGCTGCTGTTCGAGCACGTCCTCGACGTTGTCCGCCATCTCGTTGAACGCCCGGGCCAGGCGCCTGAGTTCCGGCGGCCCGCCCGCGGCTGCGACCCGCGACTTCAGCCTTCCGCTCGCGATGGCGTGGGTGGTGGCGTCCAGCACCCGTACGGGTCTGAGGACCCAGCCCGTCAGCCGGAGCGCGGCTCCGACCGCCAGCAGCATCGCGGCGATCTCGCCCGCCCCGATGATCAGCCAGCCGTGCAGGATGCGCGAACGCAGCTGCCCTGTGGGCGAGTCGGTGACGACGACCGCGACGACGTCGCCGTCCCGGATGACCGGTGAGGCGACGACGAGACGGCCGCGCTGCCAGGGCCACACCTGGTTCGGGTCGTGGCTGCGGCGGCTGAGCAGCGCCTCGGCGAACGCGGCGCGCACCTCGCCCGTGTTGGGCAGGTAGAAGGTGCGCGGCGCCTGGGCCATGGGGACGTCGCTGCGGCAGAAGACGCCGGCCCTGATGCCGTAGACGCCGTAGTAGCTGGCCAGTTCGGTGGTGAGGGTTTCGAGGCGCTCGTCGCGGGACGTGCGCGTGGAGCTGCAGGCGTCGGTGACGAACTGTGCGAGGGACGCGAAACGTGCCGTGTCATCGATCCGGTCGACGACGACCTTCTGCTGCTGGGCGGCGGCCACGCTCACGGCCAGGGGAATGCCGAGCGCGAGCAGCACGGCTGCCATCAGGACAATGAGCAGCGGAAGAAGACGTGAGTGCACCCGTGCACGCTACGAGGAGGGGGCGACGAGCCGGTAGCCGACGCCGCGCACGGTCTCGATCAGGGCGGGCATGCGCAGTTTGGCGCGCAGGGACGCCACATGCACCTCCAGGGTGCGTCCGGTCCCCTCCCAACTGGTGCGCCACACCTCGCTGATGATCTGCTCCCGCCGGAAGACGACTCCGGGGCGCTGCGCGAGCAGGGCGAGAAGATCGAACTCCTTGCGGGTCAGTTGGACAATCGAACCGTCCACACTGACCTGCCGGGTGGGCAGCTCGATGAGCACGGGCCCCAGGCGCAGCTCGCTGTCGGCGCCCGTGGCGGCGTCCTCGTGGGAGGTGCGCCGGCTGACGGCATGGATCCGCGCGAGCAGTTCTCCGGTGTCGTACGGCTTCACCACGTAGTCGTCGGCGCCGAGGTTGAGGCCGTGGATGCGGGAGCGGACGTCGGAGCGGGCGGTGACCATGATCACCGGGGTGCTGGTGCGCTTGCGGATCTTGCCGCAGACCTCGTAGCCGTCCTGGTCGGGCAGTCCCAGGTCGAGCAGGACGACGCCGAAGCCGTCACTCTCCGGAACGAGCGCCTGGAGCGCCTCCTCGCCGCTGCGCGCGTGGGTGACGTCGAAACCGTGCCGTGCCAGAACCGCAGAAAGAGCGGCGGCCACATGGTTGTCGTCCTCGACGAGGAGCAGCCTCATCCGGTCCTCCTTCGGTTCGTAGGCCGTGCGATCAGGATGGATGCAAACCGCGTGGGCACGCGCGCGTGCACCAAGGCAGTCACGCTGATGGACGACGACGGCGTCAAGTGGGTTCCGGGGCAGCGCCGCTTTAGTTATCCGGCCGATACCGGGCCCGCGGGACAACTGCTACGACACGTGTCCGATTGCTACCGGATCGTGATGCTCAGATTCCCCTCAGATGTAATGACGCTGGTCGTCGCGTCTCACTACTGTCCTGCGAAACCGAGGTGGACGGAGCCTGAGAGCGATGACCGAAGTATCGGTGGCCAAGGAAGACGTGGCCGGTGCAGGCGAGCTTGTCGTCCTGAAGAGCGTCAACAAGCATTTCGGCGCGTTGCACGTGCTGCAGGACATCGATCTGACGATCTCCCGTGGCGAGGTCGTCGTGGTCATCGGGCCCTCCGGGTCCGGGAAGTCCACGTTGTGCCGCACCATCAACCGGCTGGAGACCGTCGACTCGGGCGCGATCGCGATCGACGGGAAGCCGCTGCCCGAGGAGGGCAAGGAGCTGGCCCGGCTGCGCGCCGACGTCGGCATGGTCTTCCAGTCCTTCAACCTCTTCGCGCACAAGACCGTGCTCGAGAACGTGATGCTGGGCCAGATCAAGGTCCGCAAAACGGACAAGAAGGCGGCCGAGGACAAGGCCCGGGCCCTGCTGGACCGGGTCGGCGTGGCCACGCAGGCGGACAAGTACCCGGCGCAGCTCTCCGGCGGCCAGCAGCAGCGCGTCGCCATCGCACGCGCCCTGGCCATGGACCCGAAGGTCATGCTCTTCGACGAGCCCACGTCGGCGCTCGACCCGGAGATGATCAACGAGGTCCTCGAGGTCATGCAGCAGCTCGCCCGGGACGGCATGACCATGATCGTCGTCACCCATGAGATGGGCTTCGCACGATCGGCTGCAAACCGCGTGGTGTTCATGGCGGACGGCCGGATCGTCGAAGAGGCTGCGCCCGACCAGTTCTTCAGCAATCCGCGCAGCGACCGCGCCAAGGACTTCCTGTCGAAGATCCTTCACCACTGACGGCCCGGCCGCCCGCACAGCCTCACCGGCCCGCCTCTGCGCCGGCCCTCTCCTCTGCATCGCATCAGCCAAAGGATGTTCACCATGAAGCTCCGCAAGGTCACCGCCGCCTCGGCCGCCGTCCTCGCCCTCGCCGTGGCCGCCACCGCGTGCGGGTCCAGTGACAACGACAAGGACAGCGGGTCGTCCTCCGGGGGCGGCAAGAAGGTCACCATCGGCATCAAGTTCGATCAGCCGGGTCTCGGGCAGAAGACGCCGCAGGGCTACTCCGGTTTCGACGTCGACGTGGCCACGTACGTCGCCAAGAAGCTCGGCTACAGCGCGGACCAGATCGAGTGGAAGGAGTCGAAGAGCGCCGACCGCGAGACCATGCTGCAGCGCGGTGACGTCGACTTCATCGCGGCCACCTACTCGATCACCCCGGAGCGCGAGCAGAAGGTCGACTTCGCCGGCCCGTACCTGCTGGCCCACCAGGACGTGCTGATCCGCTCCGACGAGAAGTCGATCAAGTCGCCGTCGGACCTCAACAGCAAGAAGCTGTGCTCCGTGACTGGCTCGACCTCGGCGCAGAACGTCAAGGACAAGCTCGCGCCCAAGGCCCAGCTCCAGCAGTACCCGACCTACTCGGCCTGTCTGACCGGTGTGCAGAACGGCGCCATCGACGCCCTCACCACGGACGACTCGATCCTCGCCGGTTACGCCTCCCAGTCCCAGTACAAGGGCAAGTTCAAGCTCGGCGGCTTCAAGATGACCAACGAGAACTACGGCATCGGCGTCAAGAAGGGCAGCGCCCTCAAGGCGAAGATCAACACGGCCCTCGAGGCGATGGTCTCGGACGGTTCCTGGCAGAAGGCCGTGGACAAGAACTTCGGTCCCGCCAACTACAAGAACGAGCCCGCGCCGAAGATCGGCGACATCAAGAGCTGAAGCAGCGCCTGATGGGTGCGCCGTCCTTCGCGGCGGCGCACCGCGGCATCCCTACACGCGGAAGCGCGGGAGATCGTGTTCGACTTTCTTGAGGGTTACGACGTACTGGGAGCCTTCTGGACGACAGTGCAGCTGACGCTGCTCGCCGCTGTCGGTTCCCTGGTCTGGGGCACTCTGCTGGCTGCCATGCGGGTGGGCCCGGTGCCACTGATGCGCGGGTTCGGGACGTTCTACGTGAACACCGTGCGGAACATCCCCCTGACCGTGATCATCCTGTTCACGTCGCTGGGCCTGCACAACACCCTGGGCATCGGCCTCGGCTCGCAGGTCATCGACACGGTCAACTTCCGGCTCGCCGTGCTCGGCCTGGTCGCCTACACGTCGGCTTTCGTGTGCGAGGCGCTTCGGTCCGGCATCAACACCGTGCCGGTCGGGCAGGCGGAGGCGGCGCGGGCGATCGGCCTCAACTTCTCCCAGGTACTGCGGCTGGTCGTCCTGCCGCAGGCGTTCCGTTCGTCCATCGGCCCCCTGGCGAACGTGCTGATCGCGCTCACCAAGAACACCACCGTGGCCGCCGCCATCGGTGTCGCCGAGGCGGCGACCCTGATGAAGGAGATGGTCGAGAACGAGGCCCAGCTCATCCCGATCTCCGCGGTCTTCGCCCTGGGCTTTGTGATCCTGACGCTGCCGACCGGCCTGATCCTCGGCTGGGTGGGCAAGAAGCTGGCGGTGAAGCGATGAGCTCCGTTCTCTACGACGCCCAGGGACCGCGCGCCAAGCGGCGCAACGTGCTCTTCACGGGTGTCTTCGTCGTCGTCATCGCCGCGGTGCTGTGGTGGGTGTACACCAGCCTGGACGACAAGGGCCAGCTCGAATGGACGCTGTGGAAGCCCTTCTTCCACAGCGAGGCCTGGTCCACCTACATCTGGCCGGGGCTGCAGAACACGCTGAAGGCCGCGGCGCTGGCCATGGTCATCGCGCTGCCGCTCGGTGCGGTGCTGGGCATCGCCCGGCTCTCCGACCACCTCTGGATCCGTGTCCCGGCCGCGATCGTGGTGGAGTTCTTCCGCGCCATCCCGGTGCTGGTCCTGATGATCTTCGGGCTGGCCCTGTACGCGAACTACACCGACATCAGCTCGGACGACCGCCCGCTGTACGCGGTCGTCACCGGCCTCGTGCTCTACAACGCGGCCGTGCTCGCCGAGATCGTCCGGGCCGGCATCCTGGCCCTGCCGAGGGGCCAGGCCGAGGCCGGGGTGGCCATCGGCCTGCGCAAGAACCAGGTCATGCGGCTCATCCTGCTGCCCCAGTCGGTGACCGCGATGCTCCCGGCCATCGTCAGCCAGCTCGTCGTCATCGCGAAGGACACGGCCCTGGGCGGCGCGGTCCTCACCTTCCCGGAGCTGCTCTCGTCGGCGAACACAATGATCGGCTACTACGGCAACACCATCGCCAGCTTCACCGCGGTGGCCGTCATCTACATCGCCCTCAACTTCTCCCTGACGACCTTCGCCGGCTGGCTCGAAGCCAGGCTCAGGCGCAGCAAGAAGAGCACGGGCGCGGTCCTGGGCGCCGAGGACATGAAGGAGCTCAACCCCGCGGGCGTGGGCGGTGCCTTCGGTACCGGCGGTGAGGGCGGCGGCCCGGCCGGGATCACCGACACCCGGCCGCCCCGATGATCTGACACACGGTCAAGTTGCATAAACGGCGCACGGAGGCAGTGGCTTGATCGCCACGGCCTTCGTCGCTTGACGCAAACCTCGCCAATGGGTTGCATACGTTCTGTGATCGTGCACCCTGCTCCAACTTCCTGTTCACCAACGTCCGTGAGGACATCGCCGCGGGCAGGGGGCGCCACGCCGTGGACCCGGTGATCATCGTCGGAGCGGGGCCCGTCGGGCTCACGCTCGCCCTGGCACTGGCACGGCAGGAAGTGCCCACGATCGTGCTGGACGAGGGCCCCGGCAAGGAGGATTCACGCCCGGCGCGCACCGTGGTCCTGCGGGAGGACACCACGGCTCTGCTGGAGCGGCTGACCGGGGCGCCGCTCGCGCGAGAGGGGGCCCGGTGGGCCGCATGGCGGTCGGTGCGGCGCAAGCAGGTGATGCGCGAGGTCACGTTCGGCGACGGAGAACCCGCCCCGCTGCACATCGCCCAGCACGTCCTGACGGGTGCCCTGCGCGAGGCCCTGGCCGCCGAACGTCTCGTCCAGATCGCCGTGGACAGCCGCCTCGACAGCGTCGAGCAGGAGACCTCGGGGGTCACCGCCCACACCCGCGGCCCGCAGGGCACCTGGTGGCGCGGCAGCCATCTGGTCGGCTGCGACGGCCCCCGCTCCACCGTGCGCAAACTCCTGGACATCCGCTTCCCCGGACGTACGGCGGTGGAGCGACACGCCGTGGCCACGCTGCGCACGGAACTTCCGTGGCCGGACGAGGCGTTGCTCCATCGGATGCCGCCGTGGCGGACGTCCGGGCCCTCGGCCGGGGAGGTGACCGCCCGCCCCCTCCCGGACGACATGTGGCGCCTGGACTGGCTGCTGCCGCCGGGCAAGGACCTGGTCACGCCCGAGGCGCTGCTGGCGCGCGTCCGGGAGACGCTCGCCGGCTGGTCGGGCGGCGTTACACCGCCGTACGAACTGCTCGACACCGGAGTCCACACCGTCCACCATCGCCTCGCCCGCCGGTGGCGGGTCGGCCGGGTCTTCCTCGCCGGGGACGCGGCGCACCTGCTCGGCGCGCTGGGCACGCAGGGGCTGGACGAAGGGCTCAGGGACGCCGACAACCTGGCCTGGAAGCTGGCGCTCGCCTGGCACCACGGGCCGCACGACGCGCTGCTCGACAGCTACCAGGCGGAGCGCCGCGGGAGCGTCGCGGCCCGGCTGCGCGCCGCCGACCAGGTGCTGCCGCTGCTGCGCGGCGGCGGAGGGCTGCGGGCATACGTGCCCGGCTCGGCCCGCGGCCACGACGCTCTGCTCTCGGACGGTCACCTGGGGCGCGGGGCGCTCGGTGCGCCGGGGGTGTACGACGTCTCGCCGCTCGCGCCCCGGCATCTGGAGGCGGAGGTGCCGGTGGGCACGGCTCCCGGTGCTCAGGTCACCGATGTGCGGGTCACCGCGGAGGACGGTTCGTTCGTCCGGCTGCGGGACCGGCTGGGGCGTGGCGCGCTGCTGGTGGTGCTGATCGCGCCGGGCACGGGCGTGTGGGCTCGCAAGCACTGGGTGAGCGCCGGGATCATGCCGCGGCTGGCGGCCGCGGTGGCCGCGCTCCCGCACCGCGCCGAGCTACTGGTCGCCGAGAGCTACCCGGGTGCGGCCGCCCATACGGTGCTGCTGGTGCGGCCCGACGGCCATCTGGTCACGGCACTGGGCGGCGTCCGCCCTGCGGACCTGTACGCCGCCGCGGAGGCCACGCTCGGCGGCCCGGCACTTGCGGAGACTGAGGCGGACGCAGAGGCCACGGCCGGTTCCGCGGCCCAGTGACCGTACTCACCGTTACTTTGTGGTCCACATAGTGACGGTGAGTTGACCTTGCCGTATCTGCAGTGGTGTACTCCCGACCATGACCGACACCTATGTGCGCCTGTGGCGGAGGGTCCATATGGACCTCGTCCGCTATGCGGGCTGCGTGTGTCGTCCGTCCTGCTGAATTCGCATCTCTTTTTCCCGCGCGCGCCTGTCTGTGCTGCCGTGCGCCCCACGCGAACTTTCTCCAGGACGGTGTCCCATGTCTGTCTCCCCCGCTGTCTCCACGTCCGCCCTTCACACGCCGACGCAGGCGGACCTTCTCGACTTCGTACGGCGTACGGCCGCCGACGCCGAGCTGATCGCCTCGCTCCCGCTCGACCCCGAGGGCCGCACCTGGGTGCGTCTGGAGGGGCCGGGCGGCAGTGAGGCCTGGCTGATCGGCTGGCCGCCCGGCACGGGCACCGGCTGGCACGACCACGCCGAGTCCATCGGCGCGTTCACGACCGCGGCCGGTGAGCTCAAGGAGAACTCGCTCGCCGCCCGGCTGCCCGCCGACGGCTGGAAGACCCTGGAACTCACCGACGACGTCGACCGTGAGCGGCGGCTGCCGACCGGCCGGGGCCGCGCCTTCGGCCGCCATCACGTGCACGAGGTGCTCAACGAGTCCACCGAGCGGCACGCGATCTCCGTCCACGCCTATTACCCGCCCCTGCCGCAGATCCGCCGCTACAGTCGCGTGGGTCAGGTGCTCCGCCTGGAACAGGTCGAACGCCCGGAGGACTGGCAGTGAGCGAGGCAGTGATCGGGACGGACGAACAGCCGGTCGGCATCGACGAGTTGCTGGAGCGGGTCCGCGTCGGCTACGAGCGGATCGAGCCCGAGGAGGCGTACGAGGCTGCCCGGAGCGGCGAGGCGCTCCTGGTGGACATCCGCTACGCCGCCCTGCGCGAGCGGGACGGTCTGATCCCCGGTGCCCTCGTCGTCGAGCGCAACGAGCTGGAGTGGCGCCTCGATCCGCAGGGCAGCCACCGCGTGCCCGAGGCCACGGGGCACGACGTGCGGGTCGTGGTGATCTGCAACGAGGGGTACGCGTCCAGTCTCGCGGCGGCGTCCCTGCACCAGCTGGGGCTTGCCCGGGCCACCGATCTGGTCGGTGGCTTCCAGGCGTGGAGGGCGGCGGGGCTGCCGGTGACGTCGTAGGCGGTTCGCCGACCCGCCACCGCGGACGCGAAGGTCTGTCTCCCCGCCCCGCGTCAGAACCCCTCGTCCCCCAGGAACTCCGTGTCCTCGCCCTCTTCCTCCAGCGCCTGGCGCACCACCCGCAGGGCCATGCCCTCGGGGTAGCCCTTGCGGGCGAGCATGCCCGCGAGGCGGCGCAGCCGCTTGTCGCGGTCGAGGCCGCGCGTGGCGCGCAGCTTGCGGTCGACGAGTTCGCGCGCGGTCGTCTCCTCCTGCTCGGAGTCGAGCTGGGAGACGGCCGCGTCGATCAGTGTGGAGTCGACGCCCTTGGTCCGCAGTTCCTGGGCCAGTGCGCGCCGGGCCAGCCCTCGGCCGTGATGCCGGGACTCCACCCAGGCGTCCGCGAACGCGCCGTCGTTGATCAGTCCGACCTCCTCGAACCGCGACAGCACCTCCTCCGCGGCCTCCTCGGGAATCTCCCGCTTGCGCAGGGCGTCCGCGAGTTGCTTGCGCGTGCGCGGGGTCCCGGTGAGCAGGCGCAGACAGATCGCCCTTGCCCGCTCGACCGGGTCCCCCGAGGACTCCTCCCGCTCGGCCCTCGCCGAGGAGGAACCCCCGTCCTCACCGGACGACTCCTCGCGACGCCGCCGCCTGCGACCGCGGGAACCGCCGTCGCCAGGACCCCCGTCACGGGCCCTGCCGGCGCGCCGCGAGCGGCCACGGGGCGAGCCGAGACCCTCCGGTGCCCCGGGGGTGTCCGGTTTCGCTCCGTCGTCCGGCCCGCCGCTGTACGAGCCGTCGTCGCCGAACGGCCCATCGGCGCCGTACACAGCGCGGCCCGGCCCGGCGGATCCCCCGTCGCTTCCGCCGTTCCGCTCACCCGCGGCGTCCTGGTAGGCGTACTCGGCCCAGTCGGTTCGCCGTGTCATGCGTCAGCTCTTGGCAGCCGGAGCCTTGGCCTTGGCTCCCTTGGCCGCCGGTGCCGGCACCGTCTTCGCGGCGTCGTCCGGGGCGGCGGAGACGGCGGCGTCGGCGCCCGGCTCCGCGGCCGGCTTCTCCGGCTGCACGCCGACGCCCAGCTTCTCCTTGATCTTCTTCTCGATCTCGTTGGCCAGGTCGGGGTTGTCCTTGAGGAAGTTGCGCGCGTTCTCCTTGCCCTGGCCGAGCTGGTCGCCCTCGTACGTGTACCAGGCGCCGGCCTTGCGGACGAAGCCGTGCTCCACGCCCATGTCGATCAGGCCGCCCTCGCGGCTGATGCCCTGGCCGTAGAGGATGTCGAACTCGGCCTGCTTGAAGGGCGGGGCCACCTTGTTCTTGACGACCTTCACGCGGGTGCGGTTGCCGACCGCGTCCGTGCCGTCCTTCAGGGTCTCGATGCGGCGGATGTCCATGCGCACCGAGGCGTAGAACTTCAGCGCCCGGCCACCGGTCGTGGTCTCCGGGGAGCCGAACATCACGCCGATCTTCTCGCGGAGCTGGTTGATGAAGATCGCGGTGGTCTTGGACTGGTTGAGCGCGCTGGTGATCTTCCGCAGCGCCTGGCTCATCAGACGGGCCTGCAGACCGACGTGGCTGTCGCCCATCTCGCCCTCGATCTCCGCGCGCGGGACGAGCGCGGCGACGGAGTCGATGACGATCAGGTCCAGGGCGCCGGAGCGGACCAGCATGTCCACGATCTCCAGAGCCTGCTCGCCGTTGTCGGGCTGGGACAGGATCAGGTTGTCGACGTCGACGCCGAGCTTTCGCGCGTACTCCGGGTCGAGGGCGTGCTCCGCGTCCACGAAGGCCACCTGGCCGCCGGCCCGCTGCGCGTTCGCCACCGCGTGCAGGGTCAGGGTCGTCTTGCCGGAGGACTCCGGTCCGTACACCTCCACCACTCGGCCGCGCGGGATGCCGCCCACGCCGAGGGCCACGTCGAGCGCGGTCGACCCGGTGGGGATGACCTCGATGGGCTCGTTCGGCCGCTCGCCCATGCGCATGACCGCGCCCTTGCCGAATTGCCGTTCAATCTGTGCGAGAGCGGCTTCGAGGGCCTTCTCGCGGTCGGTTCCTGCCATGGGTTCCACCCGATTTGCTTGAGTCGATCGCTTCACGTCAAAGACGCTAACGCCTGCCACTGACAATGCGCCCCGACGCCCGTCCGGCCTGTGGATAACTCGGGCACTTCTCCGTCGAAACCATGTCGAAACACCCGCCGAGGACTTCACCGGAACCTCCATAAGAATGGAGGTTCGATTTTCGTGTCAAGCGCACCACGCGGCACCTCCGAGACCGTGTCCGCGCCGAGTTGGGGCCCTCGCTACTTCCCGTGGCGTACGGCGGGTGTCTTCGGCGGGACGACGACGCACGGAGAGGTTGTCGCGAGGCTGAGGGCATGGAGATCGACAAGAACACCCTGGAGACCACCCCGCCGCGCGCGAGAGCGGGGTGGTCCGGGATACGTCCGGTGGAGCGCCTCGCCTGCGGCGTCGGCCTGCTCCTGATCCTCTCCGGCCTGGTGCACCTCGGGGTCTTCGCCGTCGACGGCGGCCCCTGGTACGGACCCGTCTCCTGGCGCAAGCCCGTCACGTTCGGGCTGTCCTTCGGGGCGACGCTGATCGCGGTCACCTGGGTGACGTCGTACGTGCGCGTAGACCCGCGGCTGCGTTCCCTGCTGCTCGCCGTGTTCACCGCCGACTGCGTCGTGGAGGTCGGCGGCATCACGCTCCAGGCCTGGCGCCGGGTGCCCTCTCACCTCGACATGGAGACGCCGTTCGACACCGTGGTCTCCATGACGCTCGCGGTGGGCGGCGGGGCTTTGGTGGTGCTGCTCACCGTGTTCGCCCTGGCCTCGTTCCGGCAACGGCCCGCGGGCCCCGCGGGGATGGACCTCGCCGTCCGGTCCGGCTTCGCGATCCTGCTCGTCGGGCTCGCCTCGGGCGCCGCGATGATCGCGCGCGGGGTCGTGCTCACCCGTACCGGCCACCAGGAGGCGGCGTACCACTCGACGGCCCCTCTCAAGCCGCTCCACGGGGTCAGCCTGCACGCGGTCCTGGTCCTGCCGGCGCTGGCCTGGCTGCTGTCCCGCACCTCCTGGAGCGAACCGGTGCGGCGCCGCATCGTCACGGCGGCGATCGGTTGCTACGTGGCTGCCGTCGTCGGCGCCGGGGTGTGGGCCGTCCTGACCTACTGACCTGGCGAGGAGCCCTCCCCGGGCTCGTCCGAGTCGTCCTCCGAGTCGCCCTGTGCCGCCCCCTGCCGCCGTGCCCACGACTGCCGCGCGCGGGCGAGCAGGCCGGGCCCTCCCGGGTCCCCTCGCCGGTGGCCGTGGACCCGGGGGTCGTCCGTGACCGCGTACCGCTTCACGTACGCCCCCAGGAACGCCTGCAGCGTGGCGACCGCGGGGATGGCGATCAGCGCGCCGACGGCGCCGAGGAGCGCGGTGCCGGCGATGACCGAGCCGAACGCCACGGCGGGGTGGATGTCGACGGTCTTCGAGGTCAGCTTGGGCTGCAGCATGTAGTTCTCGAACTGCTGGTAGATCACGACGAAGATCAGCACCCACAGCGCGTACCAGGGATCGACGGTGAACGCGATCAGCATGGGCAGCGCGCCCGCGAGATAGGTGCCGATGGTCGGGATGAACTGCGAGACCAGGCCGACCCAGACGCCGAGCACGGGCGCGTACGGCACGCCCAGGATCTGCAGCAGGATGTAGTGCGCTATGCCGGAGATGAGGGCCATCAGACCGCGCGAGTAGATGTAGCCGCCGGTCTTGTTGACGGCGATCTCCCACGCGCGCAGCACCTCGGCCTGGCGCGCGGGCGGCAGCACGGAGCAGATCGCGCGCCGCAGCCGGGGACCGTCGGCGGCGAAGTAGAACGAGAACAGCGCGATCGTCAGCAGCTGGAAGAGACCGCCGAGGACCTGCGCGGACACGTCCAGGACACCGGTCGCGCTGTGCTGCACGTAGTTGCGCAGCCAGTCGGAGCGCAGCAGACCCTCCTGGACGTCCACCCGCTTCAGATCGGTGTGGAAGTTCGTGTTGACCCAGTTGATCACGGAGTCGAGATAGTCCGGGAAGTCCTCGACGATCTTGATGATCTGGCCCGCCAGCATCGAGCCGAGCAAGGTGATGAACCCGGCGGACACGATCATCACGGCGAGGAACACGAGGGCTGCGGCCAGGCCCCTGCGCAGACCGCGTGTGGCCATCCAGCTCACCGCGGGCTCGATGGCAAGGGCCAGGAAGAACGCGATGAGTATGTTGATCAGCAGGCCGGTGAGCTGGTGGAAGGCCCAAGTACCCAGCTGGAAAACGGCGTAGAGACCGAGCACGAGCAGCACCGCGCGCGGCAGCCAGCGCGGCATGCCGACGCCCTGTCCCGCGGCGCCTTCGGCCGGAGGCCGGCCGGGCGGCGTGGTGCCGAAGGGGGATGCCTGCCGGGACGTCTGCCCGGTCTCGTCAGTGGATGCCACGGACCAAGTCTCGCCCACCGGTCCGACAATCCGCTCCCGCCCTGCGATCTTCGCGAACGATCAGCGCTTCTCCCCCGGAACGTTCATCACCGTGCAGACCACACGCCACACGTCCTTGGCGTCCCAGCCGGCGTCCAGTGCGTCGTGCACCGTACGACCGCCGAGCTCCGCCATCACGTGGTCGCGCGCGAAGGTGTCGGCGTATCCCGGACCGAAGTGATCCGCCATCCGCTGCCAGAAGACCGTCAACCGCATGACTCCAGTATCCCGCTCCAGGGGTGGGCCTGAGCAGGTACCCGTTGGCGAGACCGCTTTCCGCCCTACGGTCTGACGCATGCCCGAAACAGGAGCTTCCCCACTGCCTGCCCCGTCCCCGGCGCGCTCCCCGCTCTTGCGTGCCGAGCAGTTCGTGTGGCTCACCGCGCGCGTGCTGGAACAGCGCCTCTTCGCACACCACTTCCTGAACGGGGGCGCGGACCCCGTGGAGTGCGCGCTGGACGCCTACCGCAACGAGGACGGCGGGTACGGCCACGCCCTGGAACCGGATCTGCGCGGCCCGGTCAGCCAGCCGCTGCACACTGGGCACGCGCTGCGCGTCCTGGACGCCATCGGCCGCTGCGGCGGACAGCGCGCGGAACGCGTGTGCCGCTATCTGACCGCCGTCTCGACGACCGACGGCGCACTGCCGGCGATCCTTCCCGGCCCACGCGGCTGTCCGACGGCCCCGTTCTTCCAGGCCGTGGCCGATCCGCCCAGTGAACTCCTCGCCACAGGGCCGGTGGTGGGCCTGTTGCACCGCAACGAGGTATGGCACGCCTGGCTGTTCAGGGCCACGGACTTCTGCTGGCAGGCGATCGAGTCGCTGGAGAAGTCCCATCCCTACGAGATCCAGGCCGCCGTGGCCTTCCTGGACGCCGTTCCCGACCGCCCGCGCGCGGAGGCGGCCGCCGACCGCCTCGGCCGCCTGGTGCGCGAGCAGCGGCTCGCGGCGCTGGAACCCGACCGGCTCGACATGTGGCCGATCGCGCCCGGCTACCCGCCCGGTGAGCACCATTTCCCGCACGACTACGCGAAGACGCCGAGTTCCCTCGCGCGCGCGTGGTTCACGGATGCCGAGATGGCCCGCTCGCTCGACCACCTCGCGGATACGCAGCAGGACGATGGCGGCTGGCCGCTCCTGCCGCACGCCACGACGCGTGGGTGGTATCCCGAGCACACGTGGACACCGGGCGCCGCCCTGGAGGCCCGCCCCATGGTGACCATCGAGGCGCTGAGCACGCTCAGGGCACACGGCCGGCCCATCGGCTGACCGGGGGGCCGGGGCCGGATGCGCCGGGTCATTGCCGGGGGGCCTATGCCGGGGGGGCCACTGCCCGGGTGACTACTGCCGGGATGGCGACTGCCGTGCTGGCCGCCTGTCGGGATGGCGACTGCCGTGCTGGCCGCCTGTCGGGATGGCCACTGCCGCGATGGCGACTGCCAGGGTGGCGGCTGCCGTGCCGGCCTGCCGGGATGGCCGCTGCCGGGACGGCCACAGCCGGGATGGCGGCTGCCGTGCCGGCCTGTCGCAACGGCCACCGCCGCGATGGCTACAGCCGGGATCGCGACTGCCGTGCCTGCCCGTCGCAACGGCCACTACCGCGATGGCCACAGCCGGGATGACCTATCGCAATGGCCACTACCAGGGTGGCCACTACCGGGTGCCCGTCAGCCGCCCATGGCCCGCACCCCGGCGGTCACCAGCACGGCCGCCGCCACGACGAGCAGGAACGGGGCGCGCAGGACCAGCGTGACGGCGGCCGCGCCGAGTCCCGCGACCCTCGCGTCGAGCACCAGAGCGTGCCCGTCGGCGAAGGTTTGCTGGGCCGTGAGGGCGGCCAGGAGGGCCACCGGGAGCAGCGCTGCCAGACGCCTGACGAGCGGCCTCTCCAGGGCGCCCGCGGGCACCAGCAGTCCGGCGAGCTTGACGGCGTAGCAACCGACGGCGGTCGCGCCGATGGCGATCCAGGTGTTCAACGGGCTTCCTCGGGGGCGTCGTTCGGGGCGTCCGGGGTGTCGTCCACGCGCGCGTGGACGCGTGATGTGCCGCTGCGGCGGCCCTCCAGGCAGAGGACGGCGGGTGCCGCGAGCGCGGCTGCAAGAACGGGTACTCCGGCGGGCAGCACGGGCAGCAGACCGAGCCCCAGGAGGACCGCGAGGCCGGCCACGGCGCGCTCGGTGGTGGTCTTGAGCATCGGCGCGAGCAGCGCGAGGAAGACGGCGGGTCCGGCCGCGTCGAGGCCCCATGCGGCGGTGTCGCCGATGGCCCGGGCGCCCAGTTGGCCGAGCAGCGTGGTGAGGTTCCACAGGATGTAGAGGCTGAGTCCGGTGACGGCGAACCCGATGCGTGTGGCCCGCCGGGTGGGCTGCGCCAGCGCGACCGCGGTCGTCTCGTCGATGACCCACTGGGCGGCGAACGGCCGCACCGCGCGCGGGAGGGCGAGCAGTTGGGACAGCCGCAGCCCGTAGAAGGCGTTGCGGACCCCCAGGAAGAAGGCGCCCGCCGCCGCAGTGAGCGGGTTGCCCCCGGCCGCCAGCGCCCCCACGAGGGCGAACTGGGATGCACCGGTGAACACCAGGAGGCTGAGCGCGCAGGTCTGCAGCAGTGTGAGCCCGCTCCCGGCGGAGGTCACCCCGAAGGCGAAGCCGGACAGTCCTACGGCGACGCCGACTGCGAGGGCGTCCCGTACGACGGCGGCGTCGGTCTTTCCGCCGTCCTCGGACCGTATGTCTGCGGGAGCTGTCTGTTCTGCCACGCGTCGGACGGTACGAGCAGTCGGCCTCGCGCGTCTTGTACGTTCTTGCGCTCACGCCGGTACGCGCCCGGGGGCACGCCCACGATCCGGGTGAAGTGCCGGTTCAGGTGCGGCTGATCGGTGAACCCCACGGCGACGGCCGCCTCCGCGGGCGTGACGCCGACGTCCAGCAGCCGCCGCGCCTCCCGCACCCGGGCGTCGGTGAGCCAGGTGTGCGGCGGCATGCCGTAGGCGTCCCGGAACGCCCGCAGCAGCGCGAACGGGCTGGTGCCGAGGTCGGCCGCGAGTCTCTCCAGGGTCGGCGGCTCGGCCATCCGCTCCTCCAGCGCGGCACGCGCGCGTGCCGCGATCCGGGCCCCCGCCGTGCGCACCTCCCGCTGCGGAAGCGGCCCGCCGTTCAGCCGGAGCAGCCTGGTCACGGCGACGCGCAGCAGGGTGTCGGCGGCGAGGGCGTTGCCGTCCTCCGTGGCGCGCAGCACCTGATGCACCAGCCGCACGGCGTACGGATCGTCGAGCACCGGGCTGACGAACCCGGGCGTCCCGCGTATGAGGGTGGTCTCCGCCGCGATCTCGGCCACGACCTCGGGCGAGGGGTAGACGGCCCCGTACCGCCAGCCCTCGGGCACTCCGGCCCGACCGGTGTGCGTGGTGTCCGGGTTGACGAGCGCGAGCGCCCCGGCGCCGGCGTACTGGTCGGCGCCGCGGTGGTGGAAGACCTCGACGCCGTCCGCGATGGCGGCGATCACGAAGTTCTCGTGGGTGTGCCGGACGAACGTCTTGCGGATGTACCGGGCGCGCAGGAGATCGACCCCGGGCAGCTCGGCGTACTGCCAGTGCCGCGCCGCCTCCTTCCTCGAACCTGCCATGCCCCCATTCTCCGCCAGACCGCGCCAGGGGACGGATGCGCCGGAACGCGTCCGGTGCGGCACCGCCGAGCGCTCTCCGGCGCGGCATCACCGCAGCTCAGCCGCATTGTCAGTGGACGGGTGCAGGATGGACGCATGGTCAGCTCCGCACACCGGGCCCTCGACGGCTTCTCCCCCGCGACCCGCGGCTGGTTCACGGGGGCCTTCTCCGCGCCCACCGCGGCCCAGGCGGGCGCGTGGCAGGCCATCGGGGCGGGGTCGGACGTGCTGGTGGTCGCCCCCACCGGCTCGGGCAAGACCCTGGCCGCGTTCCTCGCGGCGCTGGACCAGCTGGCCTCCACGCCCCCGCCGGCGGATCCGAAGAAGCGCTGCCGCGTCCTGTACGTGTCCCCGCTGAAGGCCCTCGCGGTCGACGTCGAGCGCAACCTCCGCAGCCCGCTGACCGGCATCCGCCAGGAGTCCGTGCGCCTGGGCCGGCCCGAGCCCGAGGTGAAGGTGGGCATCCGCTCCGGCGACACCCCGCCCGCCGAGCGCCGCGCCCTGTCCACCCGGCCCCCGGACATCCTGATCACCACCCCGGAGTCCCTGTTCCTGATGCTGACGTCGGCCACGCGGGACGCGCTGACCGGCATCGAGACGGTGATCCTGGACGAGGTGCACGCGGTGGCGGGCACCAAGCGCGGCGCCCATCTGACGCTCTCCCTGGAGCGCCTGGACGAATTGCTGCCGAAGCCCGCCCGCCGCATCGGCCTCTCCGCGACGGTCCGCCCGGTCGACGAGGTGGCGCGGTATCTCTCGCCGCGCCGCAAGGTGGAGATCGTCCAGCCGACGTCGGGCAAGGAGTTCGACCTCTCGGTGGTCGTCCCGGTCGAGGACCTGGGCGAGCTGGGCGGCTCCCCGGTCGCCGACGGTTCCGAGGGCACGGAGCGCCCGTCCATCTGGCCGCACGTCGAGGAGCGGATCACCGACCTGGTCCAGGCGCACCGCTCCACCATTGTGTTCGCCAACTCCCGGCGCCTGGCGGAGCGCCTGTGCAACCGGCTCAACGAGATCGCCTACGAGCGGGCCACCGGCGAGCCCCTGGAGGAGCACCACTCCCCTGCCGAGCTCATGGGCGGTTCGGGCGCGGCCCAGGGCGCCCCGCCCGTCATCGCGCGCGCCCACCACGGCTCGGTCTCCAAGGAGCAGCGGGCGCTCGTCGAGGAGGACCTCAAGGCGGGCCGGCTGCCCGCCGTGGTCGCCACCTCCAGCCTGGAGCTGGGCATCGACATGGGTGCGGTGGACCTCGTCGTCCAGGTGGAGTCCCCGCCGTCCGTCGCCTCCGGCCTGCAGCGCGTGGGCCGTGCCGGACACCAGGTGGGCGCCGTCTCCACCGGGGTGGTCTTCCCCAAGTACCGCGGCGACCTGGTCCAGGCCGCGGTGGTCACCGAGCGCATGCGCACCGGCTCCATCGAGTCGCTGAGGATTCCCACGAACCCCCTGGACGTGCTGGCCCAGCAACTCGTGGCGATGACGGCGCTGGACACCTGGCAGGTCGACGACCTGCTGGCCACGGTCCGCCGCGCCGCCCCCTTCGCCTCGCTCCCGGAGTCGGCGTTCACGGCGGTCCTGGACATGCTCGCGGGCCGCTATCCCTCCGACGCCTTCGCCGAGCTGCGCCCGCGCGTGGTGTGGGACCGCGTCGCCGGTACGGTCACGGGCCGCCCCGGAGCGCAGCGCCTCGCGGTCACCTCCGGGGGCACCATCCCCGACCGCGGGCTCTTCGGCGTCTTCCTCGCCGGATCCGACCCGAAGAAGGGCGGCGGCCGGGTCGGCGAGCTGGACGAGGAGATGGTCTACGAGTCGCGCGTGGGCGACGTCTTCACGCTCGGCACCAGCTCCTGGCGCATCGAGGACATCACGCGCGACCGCGTCCTGGTCTCCCCCGCACCGGGCGTTCCGGGCCGGCTCCCCTTCTGGAAGGGCGACCAGCTGGGCCGCCCCCTCGAACTGGGCCGCGCCTTGGGCCAGTTCCTGCGCGAGGTCGGCTCGCTCCCCAAGGAGGACGCCCGGCTGCGCCTGCTCGCGGCGGGCCTGGACGCCTGGGCCGCGGACAACGTCCTGGCGTATCTGGACGAGCAGCGCGAGGCCTGCGGCCACATCCCCGACGACCGCACGATCGTCGTGGAGCGCTTCCGCGACGAGCTCGGCGACTGGCGGGTCGTCGTGCACTCCCCCTTCGGTGCCCAGGTGCACGCCCCCTGGGCACTCGCCCTCGGCGCCAAGCTCTCCGAGCGCTACGGCATGGACGCCCAGGTCATGCACGCCGACGACGGCATCGTGCTGCGCCTGCCGGACGCCGACCTCATGGGCCTGGACCTGCTCGACCAGGAGCCCATGAAGGCGGGCACGGCGTTCGACTCCGAGCAGGCGCCCGTGGGCGCGGCGGACGTCGTCTTCGACAAGGGCGAGGTCAATCAGGTCGTCACGGACCAGGTCGGCGGCTCGGCCCTGTTCGCCGCCCGCTTCCGCGAATGCGCCGCCCGCGCGCTGCTGCTGCCCCGGCGCAACCCCGGCAGGCGCACCCCCCTGTGGCAGCAGCGCCAGCGCGCGGCCCAACTGCTGGAAGTGGCCAGCGAGTTCGGTTCGTTCCCGATCGTCCTGGAGGCCGTCCGCGAATGCCTCCAGGACGTCTTCGACGTCCCCGGGCTCGTCGAGCTGATGGGCGACCTGGAGTCCCGCAAGGTACGCCTGGTCGAGGTCACCACCCCCGAGCCGTCCCCCTTCGCCCGCTCCCTGCTGTTCGGGTATGTCGCCCAGTTCCTCTACGAGGGCGACTCCCCGCTCGCCGAGCGCCGCGCCGCCGCACTCTCCCTGGACTCGCGGCTGCTGGCCGAGCTGCTGGGCCAGGCGGAGCTGCGCGAGCTGCTGGACGCCGAGGTGCTCACCGAGCTGGAGCAGGAGCTGCAGTGGCTCACCGAGGACCGGCGTATCAAGGACGCCGAAGGTGTCGCCGACCGGCTGCGGATGCTCGGGCCGCTCACCGACGCGGAGCTGGCCGAGCGCGGCGCCGAACCGCAGTGGGCGCAGGAGCTGGCCGATGCCCGCCGCGCGATCAAGGTCCGGATCGCCGGCGCCGACCACTGGGCGGCGACCGAGGACGCCGGCCGCCTGCGCGACGCCCTCGGCACCGCCCTGCCCGTCGGCGTCCCGGAGGCCTTCACGGAACCGGTGAAGGACCCGCTGGGCGACCTCCTCGCCCGCCACGCACGTACGCACGGCCCCTTCACGTCCACCACCGCGGCAGCCCGCTTCGGCCTGGGCGTGGCCGTCACGGAGGGCGCGCTGCAGCGCCTCGCCGCCGGCGGCCGTGTCGTGCAGGGGGAGTTCCACCCGGCGGGCATCGGCCAGGAGTGGTGCGACGCGGCCGTGCTGCGTCGGCTGCGCCGCCGTTCCCTGGCCGCGCTGCGGCACGAGCTGGAGCCGGTCGCTCCGGCCGCGCTCGCCCAGTTCCTCCCGCAGTGGCAGCACATCGGCAAGGGCCACGGGCTGCGCGGCATCGACGGACTGGTGCGCGCCGTCGAGCAGTTGCAGGGCGCGTCCGTGCCCGCATCGGCTCTGGAGAAGCTGGTGCTGCCGTCCCGCGTCGCGGGCTACACACCGGCGATGCTCGACGAGCTCACCTCCGCCGGAGAGCTCGTCTGGGCCGGTGCGGGCGCCCTCCCTGGCAAGGACGGCTGGGTCTCGCTGTATCTCGCGGACGCGGCACCCCTGCTGCTGCCCCCGCCCCACCCGCTGGAGCTGACGGCGCTGCACCAGTCCGTCCTGGACGCCCTCTCCGGGGGGTACGGCCTGTTCTTCCGCCAGATCGCCGAGCAGGTCCGCGCGACCACCCACCCCGAGGCCACCGACCCCCAACTGGCCGACGCCGTCTGGGACCTGGCCTGGTCCGGCCGTCTCACCAACGACACGCTGAGCCCCATGCGCTCCCTGCTCGGCTCCGGCCGCACCGCGGGTTCCACGGCCCACCGCGCCAAGCGCAACGTCCCCCGCGGGCGCTACGGCTCCCTGACCGCCGCGGCCCGCACCGCCTCCCGCAGCGGACCGCCGACCGTGGCCGGCCGCTGGTCCCTGCTCCCGGCGCTCGAGGCGGACCCCACGGTGCGCGCGCATGCCCTCGCCCGCACCCTCCTCGACCGGCACGGCGTGGTCACCCGGGGAGCCGTCGCTGCCGAAGGCGTCGAGGGCGGCTTCTCGGCGACGTACCGCATCCTGTCCGTCTTCGAGGAGAGCGGCCAGGCACGGCGCGGCTATGTGGTGGAGGGGCTCGGCGCGGCACAGTTCGCGATGGACGGCGCGGTGGACCGGCTGCGCGCGGTGTCGAACGCCCGCGACCGCGGCGAGGCCCTGCCGCAGTCCTCGCCCGACGGCGCCCCGGACGGCTTCGCACCGGACGTTTTCGCAACAGGCGGCTTCGACCCCGCCGACAGCCGGGCCTTCGATGGGACCGAGGCACCGTTCACCACCGAGTTCGACGCGCCGTTGGGCTCGCCCGGCGACGCTTCCTCCGGCGACGAGTTCCAGAGATCCACGGCCGACGACTTCGGCCCCTGGAACCCCCGTACGGCACCGCACGAGTACACCTCGCCGCGCGACTACCCCCCGGCAGGCCCCCGGGGCGCACAGGGTTTCGGGCGCGGCCCGGGAGGCGGTCCCGCCGGTCGCCGCAACCGCTCGTCCCCGGACTCCCGTGCCGTCGTGCTGGCCGCCGCGGATCCGGCGAACGCGTACGGCGCGGCACTCCCCTGGCCCGAGCCCCCGACCGGCGCGGGCCACAAGCCCGGCCGCAAAGCGGGCTCCCTGGTCGTCCTCGTCGACGGCGAGCTGACGCTCTACATGGAGCGCGGCGGCAAGACCCTGCTCGCCTGGCCCGCCGACCCGGACGGCACCGTCACCGAGGATCCCCGCCTGCAGGACGCCGCCCAGGCCCTGGCGGCGGCCGCGAAAGCGGGCTCCCTGGGCACGGTCACCGTGGAGCGGGTGAACGGCGCCCCGGCCCTGACGTCCCCCATCGGCACCCTCCTGGAAGGAGCCGGCTTCATCGCCACCCCACGTGGCCTGCGGCTGCGGGCATGAGCCGGCGCAGGCCGCACGGTGCGCCCCTCGGGCCCGCCCCGTGCCACCCTTGACCCATGCCCGAAGGAGACACGGTCTGGCAGGCCGCGAGGCGATTGCACGACGCCCTCGCGGGCAAGGTCCTGACCCGCAGCGACCTCCGGGTGCCGAAGTTCGCCACGGCCGACCTCACGGGTCGCGCCGTCCTGGACGTCACTCCCCGCGGCAAGCACCTCCTGACCCGTATCGAGGGCAACCTGACCCTCCACTCGCATCTGCGGATGGACGGCTCCTGGAAGGTGTTCGCGCAGGGTCAGCGCTGGAGCGGCGGCCCGTCCCACCAGATCCGCGCGATCCTGGGCAACGCGGACCGCACGGCCGTCGGCTACCGCCTCCCCGTCCTGGAGCTGGTGCGCACCACCGACGAACACAACGTCGTCGGCCATCTCGGCCCCGACCTGCTCGGCCCGGACTGGGACCCCGATCAGGCGCTCGCCAACCTGCTCGCCGACCCGGACCGCTCCCTCGGCGAGGCCCTGCTGGACCAGCGCAATCTCGCCGGGATCGGCAATGTCTACAAGAGCGAGCTCTGCTTCCTGCTCGGCGCCACCCCCTGGCTCCCCATCGGCGCGCTGCCCGCCGACCGCGCCGCGAAGCTGCCCGAGCTCGCCAAGGCGCTCCTGGAGGCCAACCGCGACCGCCCGGTCCGCAGGACCACGAACCGCAGCGGCCAGAACCTGTTCGTCTACGGCCGCGCACCCCGCCCCTGTCTGCGCTGCCGCACCTCCGTGCGCGTGGCCGAACAGGGCGACGGCTCCCGCGAACGCCCCACGTACTGGTGCCCGAACTGCCAGACCGGACCGGCTCCGAGCACCACCCGGCATCGCGGAACTCCACGCCGTACCACTAATTGACGACCCGTCAGAAACCCTCGTACCGTCCTTGCATGCCAGTCAAGGCGTACGACCTCACCGGACGCACCGCATTCGTCACCGGGGCCGCCGGCGGCATCGGCCGCGCCTCGGCCGTGCTGCTCGCCGAGGCGGGCGCCACGGTCCACTGCGCCGACCGCGACGAGAAGGGCCTCGACGAGACGGCGACCCTCGTCAAGGCCGTGGGCGGGACCGCCCGCATCCATCGGCTCGACGTCACCGACCGGGAACAGCTCGCCCAAGCGGTCGCCTCCTGCGAGCGTCTGGACGTGATGGCGGCGATCGCCGGGATTATGCACAGCAGCCCGGTCCTGGAGACCCGCGACGAGGACCTCGACCGAGTGCTCGGCGTCAACTTCAAGGGGGTGCTCCACGCCTGCCAGGAGGCAGCTCGGCGCATGCTCGACCAGCACGCGCCCGGCAGCATCATCACCATGGCCTCGGGCGCCGTGGACACCGGCCGCCCCGGCCTGCTCTGCTACGGGGTGGCCAAGGCGGCCGTCGTCCAACTGACCAAAACCCTGGCGAACGAGGTCGGCCGGCACGGGATCCGGGTCAATGCCGTCGCGCCGGGCTGGATCCGCACGCCCATGACCGAGCGCCACGAAGCGGATGCACAGGCGCGGACCGAGGCGCAGATGGCGCGCATGGCGCCCCTGGGCCGGGTCGGCGAACCGGAGGACGTGGCCCACACCGTGCTCTATCTGGCCTCGGACGCCTCGTCCTTCACCACGGGCCAGATTCTGCGCCCGAACGGCGGAGTGGCGATGCCGTGGTAGTCCGCACCGCCCGCAAGGCGACCCGCCATCGCTCCGGCCCCACGGCCCCGGACGCCTGCGCCCTGGGCACACAGTGCACCGGCAGCACACTCAGCCCCCAGCCACCGGCGGCGACGGCCGCCTCCAGGACCCCGGCACCGGGTGCGAACACCAGCCGCAGCACCGCCCACCACCACAGCAACCCGAGCCCGAGAACCGCCCCCCGGCGCACTGCAGGCCGTGCCATGGACGCCACCTCCAGCCCCTCCGGCCCCGAAGCCAGACCGCGCGGCCTTCACCCCCGGGGAGGGTGTACCGACGGCACATGGTCGCAACGCACCCTCCACCATGACCGTCCCGGGCCGCACCGGCAAACGGACCCGGACTGCATCAGCCCTGCCCCGGGAACGCGGAAACCCCGACCGCTCCTCTCCGGCTCTTCCGGAGAGGCCCCGGCCGGGGCCTTGCATGTGCGGGTCGGCTCACGCAGTCACGCGCGTGATGTCACGCGGCGACCACGTCCACCGCTTCGGCGGGCGCCTTGATGGTCACCCGTTCCGGTGGCACGCCGGTCACCGACACGGAACCCAGCATCGGACGAACCGGCGAGGGCACAGACTCGGTGGCCGCAGCAGACTGGGCCAGCTCCGCGAGGGCGAGCTCGTCGCTCACTTCCCGCATGAGCTCGGACATCCGTACGTCCAGCGCGTCGCAGATGGCGGAGAGCAGCTCGGAGGAAGCCTCCTTCTGCCCCCGCTCCACCTCGGAGAGATAGCCGAGTGAGACTCGGGCGGACGAGGAGACTTCGCGCAGAGTACGGCCCTGGCGCTGGCGCTGCCGACGCAGCACGTCACCCAGCAGGCGACGGAGCAGAATCATCGGTGGCTCCCTCCTCGGACCGCGTAACCGCATCCTTCACGCCCCACCGTACCGCCTCGCGCTGCGGCCGTGCGGGGAGCGATGTCGTGTTCACTCAGGGCTGCAAACATCAAAACCCCCCGTTCTGTTCCGTATCCTGTGCCGGCTCATTCCCGGACCGTTCGCCCGTAAGCTCCTTCCAGAGCAGTGCGAGTACGCTCCGTACACTCTCCATACGGATTTCCGCGCGGTCGCCGTTCAACCGCAGGGCCTCCACTTTTCCGCCACCGGCAGAATCCGGATCGCCCTCGAACGGTCCGTCCACGGCCACGAAGACCGTCCCGACGGGTTTGCCGTCCTGCGGTTCCGGGCCCGCCACACCAGTGGTCGCAAGGCCCCAGTCGGCGCCGAGCGCCTTGCGTACGCCCGCCGCCATCTGAGCCGCTACCTGCGGATCCACCGCTCCTCGCCGCGCCAGCAGAGCGGCGTCGACGCCCAGCAGCTCGTGCTTCAGCTCGGTGGCGTAGGCGGTCACCGAGCCGCGGAAGGCCTTGGACGCGCCGGGGACCGCAGTGACCTCCGCCGCGACCAGTCCACCGGTCAGGGACTCGGCGACCGCGAGGGTCTCACCCCTCACTGTCAGTAGTCGTACGACGTCGGCGGCCCGGGAACTCACGCTTCCGACTCCTCCAGCGCGGCCTTGCGCTCGGCGATTCCCTGCCTGCGCAGCACAATGGCCTGTCTCACATAGTCCAGCCCGGTCACGACGGTCAGGACGACCGCCACTGCCATCACCCAGAACCTCAGCGTGGCCAGCCATCCCGTCAGTGCCAGCACATACATGCCGACGGCCACGCCCTGGGTCAGGGTCTTCAGCTTGCCGCCGCGGCTTGCCGGGATGACGCCGTAGCGGATGACCAGAAAACGCAGCAGCGTGATGCCGAGTTCCCGGCCGAGGATGACGATCGTCACCCACCACGGCAGGTCGCCCAGTGCCGACAGACAGATCAGCGCCGCCCCCATGATCGCCTTGTCGGCGATGGGGTCGGCGATCTTCCCGAAGTCGGTGACGAGGTCGTAGGCGCGTGCCAGATGGCCGTCGAACAGGTCGGTGATCATGGCGACGGCGAAGGCGGCCCAGGCCAGCGAGCGCCAGGCCGGGTCGTATCCGCCGTCGGCCAGCATCAGCGCGACGAAGCCGGGCACGAGGAGCAGCCGGAGCATCGTCAGCAGGTTGGCGACGTTCCAGACGCTGGCCTGGTTGACGGCCGCGGCGGTCAGCTTCGCGCCCCGCGGGGGCTTCGCGCCACCCGGCGCATCGGGCCCGGTGCTGCCCGCCTTCGCGGAACCCGCCTGCGAGGAGCCGTTCGCCGCCGATGCCGGTACTCCGGTCATCTGCCCGCCTCCTCACTACACCCGAGGGAGCCCGCCAGTGGCTCGGCCACCAGGTCGACACCTTCCGTGCCGACCACCTTGGCCTCGACGATACGGCCGACGCTCAGACCTTCGCCGCTCGTCAGCAGCACCTGGCCGTCCGTCTCCGGCGCCTGGTGCGCACCGCGGCCGTACACCCCCTCGTCGTCCACGGACTCCACCAGCACGTGCACGCTCTCGCCCAGGCGCTCCTCGGCGCGCTGCGAGACGAGTTCCTCGGCCAGCCGGGAGACACGTGCCAGCCGCTCGGCGACGACCTCCTCGTCCAGCTTCTTCTCGTACGTCGCCGCCTCCGTGCCCTCCTCGTCGGAGTAGCCGAAGACGCCGATGGCGTCCAGCCGCGCGCCGCTGAGGAACCGCTCCAGCTCCGCGAGGTCGGCCTCGCTCTCGCCGGGGAAGCCGACGATGAAGTTGGAGCGCACGCCGGCCTGCGGGGCCTTGCCGCGGATGGTGTCGAGCAGCTCCAGGAAGCGGTCCGTGTCGCCGAAGCGCCGCATGGCGCGCAGCACATCCGGGGCGGAGTGCTGGAAGGACAGGTCGAAGTAGGGGGCGATCTTCGGCGTCGAGGTCAGGACGTCGATCAGCCCCGGGCGCATCTCGGCCGGCTGGAGGTAGCTGACGCGCACGCGCTCGATGCCGTCGACCTCCGCCAGCTCCGGCAGCAGCGACTCCAGCAGGCGGATGTCGCCCAGGTCCTTGCCGTAGGAGGTGTTGTTCTCGGAGACCAGCATGATCTCCTTGACGCCCTGCTCGGCCAGCCAGCGCGTCTCGTTCAGCACGTCGCTCGGGCGGCGGGAGATGAAGGAGCCGCGGAAGGAGGGGATGGCGCAGAAGGAGCAGCGCCGGTCGCAGCCGGAGGCGAGCTTCACCGAGGCGACCGGGGAGCCGTCCAGCCGGCGGCGCAGGGGCGCACGGGGGCCGGAGGCGGGCGCCAGCCCGTCCGGCAGGTCCACGGGGCCGTGCCCGGGAAGGGCGACCTCGGCCGCGGACTCCTGGCGCTCGGCGGGGCTGATCGGCAGCAGCTTGCGCCGGTCGCGCGGGGTGTGGGAGGCGTGGATGCCGCCGTTGAGGATGGTCTGCAGACGGTCGGAGATGTCCGCGTAGTCGTCGAAGCCGAGCACACCGTCGGCCTCGGGGAGGGCCTCGGCGAGCTCCTTGCCGTACCGCTCGGCCATGCAGCCCACCGCCACGACGGCCTGGGTTCTGCTGTGGCCCTTGAGGTCGTTGGCCTCCAGGAGGGCGTCGACGGAGTCCTTCTTGGCGGCTTCGACGAAGCCACAGGTGTTGACGACGGCGACATCCGCTTGCGCGGCGTCCTCCACGAGGTCCCAGCCGTCCGCCTCCAAGCGGCCTGCGAGCTCCTCCGAGTCCACCTCGTTACGGGCGCAGCCAAGGGTGACGAGTGCGACGGTACGGCGTTCAGGCATGCGCTCAAGACTACTTTGTCTCGCCGACAGCCCACGTCGACGGGGCTGGTGATCTTCACCAGCCCTGTGAGAGCGCGCTGCGGCTTCAGCCGACCTGGGGGTCGCCCTTCGTGTACGTCAGGCGTTCCACCGCACCCGGCTGGAACTGGTTGTCGATCTTCTTGCCGTTGACGTAGAGCTGGATCGCGCCGGCGTCACCGAGGACGAGGTTGATCTTCTGGCTGTCCTGGAAGGTCTTGGAGTCGCCCTGCTTGAGGAGCCCGTCGAACAGGAGCCGGCCGTTGTGGTCCTTGGCCGAGATCCAGCTGCGGCCGTCGGCGGCGCTGACCTGGACGGTCACCTTGTCCTGGGGCGCAGCGGCGATGGCGCTGTCCGAGGGGTCGGACTTCGGGTTGTCGGCCTTGGTGTGCGTCGGCGTGGGCGAGGCGGACTTGCTGTGGGTGGGCGTGGACCCCTCGGCGACCTGGCTCTTGGCGCCGCCGTCGTCGCCGCCCTTGAAGGCGGTGAAGCCGACGAAGCCGACCACGGCGACGATCGCGGCGACCATGGCCGCGGTCCAGTTGGGCCCGCGCCGCTCGGGGCGGATGCGTTCCGCCTCGAAGAGGGGGGCTGCCGGGGTCGGAGCCGGGCGGCCGCCGTGCTGCGCGTCGAACTGCTCGAGCAGCGGGGCGGGATCGAGGTGGACAGCCTTGGCCAGGGTCCGGATGTGGCCGCGGGCGTAGACGTCTCCGCCACAGGGGGCGAAGTCGTCGGCCTCGATGGCGTGCACGATCGAGATCCGGACCCGGGTGGCGTTGGTGACGTCGTCGACGGTCAGCCCGGCTGCGATGCGGGCCTGCCGTAGGGCATGGCCGATGGAGAGGCGGGCTTCCTCGCGATCGTCTTCGAACGGACGCTCGTCTTCAGGAGAGTTGCCGATGGACACGGGGGCGCCTTTCGAGCGTTAAGCCACCTGTGCTGGAGGTTCAGTCTATGGGGGGTACAAATGGGCGGGGCAACCGGGCGGTGAAGCTTGTTAGCCCATCGGTATGGCCGGACACGCCGATGGTCGGGTACGCGCTTGTCGCTTCCCTCAACTTGACGTACGCCGACGGGAAACGGTTGCTCAATGATCCCTTACGGGTGAGTCACGATCCGACATCGCTCCTCACGCCACTTGAGCCTCTTCCTCAAGCCTCCCCGCGGATCACCGCGAGCACTCCGTCCAGCTCATCAGCCTTCACAAGAACGTCACGAGCCTTCGAACCCTCACTGGGTCCGACGATGTTCCGCGACTCCATGAGGTCCATGAGCCGGCCGGCCTTGGCGAAGCCGACGCGCAGCTTGCGCTGGAGCATGGACGTCGACCCGAACTGCGTGGAGACCACCAGCTCGGCCGCCTGGCACAGCAGGTCGAGATCGTCCCCGATCTCCTCGTCGATCTCCTTCTTCTGCTTGGTGCCCACGGTGACGTCCTCCCGGAAGACGGGCGCCATCTGGTCCTTGCAGTGCTGGACGACGGCGGCGACCTCCTCCTCCGTCACGAAGGCGCCCTGCATACGGGTGGGCTTGTTCTGACCCATCGGCAGATACAGCCCGTCACCCTTGCCGATCAGCTTCTCGGCGCCTGGCTGGTCGAGGATGACGCGGCTGTCGGCGAGCGAGGAGGTGGCGAACGCGAGCCGGGAGGGGACGTTCGCCTTGATCAGACCGGTGACGACGTCGACCGACGGCCGCTGCGTGGCGAGCACCAGGTGGATGCCGGCCGCGCGCGCGAGCTGTGTGATGCGCACGATCGCGTCCTCGACGTCGCGCGGGGCGACCATCATCAGGTCGGCGAGCTCGTCGACGATCACCAGCAGGTACGGGTACGGCTGCAGCTCCCGCTCGCTGCCCTCCGGCGGCTTCACCTTGCCGTTGCGCACGGCCTCGTTGAAGTCGTCGATGTGCCGGTAGCCGTAGGCCGCCAGGTCGTCGTATCGGAGGTCCATCTCCCGTACGACCCACTGGAGCGCCTCGGCGGCCCGCTTGGGGTTGGTGATGATGGGCGTGATCAGGTGCGGGATGCCCTCGTAGGCCGTCAGCTCGACGCGCTTGGGGTCGACGAGGACCATCCGGACGTCCTCGGGGGTCGCGCGCACCATGATCGACGTGATCAGGCAGTTGATGCACGACGACTTGCCGGAGCCGGTGGCCCCGGCCACCAGTACGTGCGGCATCTTCGCGAGGTTGGCCATCACGTAGCCGCCCTCGACGTCCTTGCCGAGCGCGACCAGCATCGGGTGTTCGTCCTCGGCGGCCGCCGCCAGGCGCAGCACGTCGCCGAGGTTGACCATCTCGCGGTCGGTGTTGGGGATTTCGATGCCGACCGCGGACTTGCCGGGGATCGGGCTGATGATCCGTACGTCCGGGCTGGCGACGGCGTAGGCGATGTTCTTCGTCAGCGCCGTGATCCGCTCGACCTTCACCGCGGGGCCGAGCTCGACCTCGTAGCGCGTGACCGTCGGTCCGCGGGTGAAGCCGGTGACGGCGGCGTCGACCTTGAACTCGGAGAAGACGGTGGTGAGCGAGGCGACCACCGCGTCGTTGGCGGCGCTGCGCGCCTTGCCGGGGCCGCCGCGCTCCAGGAGGTCGAGGGAGGGCAGGGAGTAGGTGATGTCGCCGGAGAGCTGGAGCTGTTCGGCGCGCGGCGGCAGTTCGCCGGTGTCCTCGGGCGCGGGCTTGGTGAGATCCGCGACCTCGACCTTCAGCTTCTCCTGCTTGGGGCGCGCCGCCGGAACGGCCTTCGGGGCCGGCGTGGGCGTGGACTCCTCGCGGTCGCCCACGCGCACGCCCTGGGTGAGGTCCGCGACGATCGGCGAGGGCGGCATCCCGTGCAGGACCGCGCCGTCGAGCGCGGCGGCCGCCGCGGCGGCGACGTCCACGGCGTCCATGGGGCGCGCCATGTCGGGCTGCGGTACCGCGGAGCGCCTGGGGCGGCCACGGCGCTTGGAGAGCGCCTCCTGCTCCGCCCTGTCGGGGTCGTACGGATCGGCGGGGGCCGCGCCGCGCTTGCGCGGGCGCGCGGGCAGCGACTCGCGCCACTGGTCGTCGTAGCGCTGGTCGTCCTCGCCGAACTCGTCGTCCTCCGGGTCGTGCAGGACGCCGAGCTTCACGCCGAGCAGCCGCAGCCGCTGCGGGATGGCGTTGACCGGGGTGGCGGTGACGACGAGCAGGCCGAAGATCGTCAGCAGGACGAGCAGCGGGACGGCGAGCACCTCGCCCATCGTGTACGTCAGCGGGGTCGCCGCACCCCAGCCGATGAGACCGCCCGCGTCCC
The DNA here is from genome assembly GCF_019857225.1 of Streptomyces plumbidurans. GTDB lineage: Bacteria > Actinomycetota > Actinomycetes > Streptomycetales > Streptomycetaceae > Streptomyces > Streptomyces plumbidurans. Next base: position 11,255 of record NZ_JAFJSY010000002.1, on the reverse strand, counting down.
TTATGGCCTGCATGCCGTCGCTGCGGGCGGGTGCGCCGCAGGCGATGTGGACCTGGCCGAGCACGCCGATGACGAGCGCGGACAGACCGATCACGATGCGGCCGTTGGCCTCGGGCTGCTCGGGATGCCGGATGAAGCGCACGGCGATGACCCCGAGCAGTATCGGCACCAGCAGGTCGAGGCGGCCGAAGGCGCCGGTCACCAGGATCTCGACGAGATCGCCGACCGGACCGCGCAGATCGGCCCAGGTGCCCGCGGCGACGATCAGCGCGATACCGAACAGCAGCAGGGCGACGCCGTCCTTGCGGTGTGCGGGGTCGAGGTTCTTCGCGCCGTTCCCTATGCCGCGGAAGACGGCGCCGACGGTGTGCGCGAGGCCCAGCCAGAGGGCGCGCACCAGCTTGTAGATGCCGCCGGTCGGACTCGGTGCCGGCTTCGGCGGCGCCGACTTCTTGGCCGCGGCCTTCCTGGCGGGCGCCTTCTTCGCCGGAGCCTTCTTCGCAGCGGCCTTCTTCGCCGGAGCCGCCGCCTTCTTGGCGGGCTGCTTCTTGGCAGCGGAGGGACGTGAGGCCATAGGTGTGAGGTTACCGGTGGAGACGCCGATGGACACGTGTGCCCACTGCTTCACCCGTTCGTGTCGCCCTGAAGGGGGCGCGGAACTGACGCGTCCTCATGCGCAACTGGTCCGCGCCGCCACGTCAGTTCTGCGAGGACACCGACGATGTGTTGCCGGCCCCTGGCTCCAGGGCGTCCAGCGCCCGCCGCAATCCCGTGAGTTTGCGTTCGAGATGGGCCGCGGTGGCCACGGCCGCCGCGTCCGCCGACTCGTCGTCGAGCTGCTTGGACAGTGCCTCGGCCTGCTCCTCGACCGCCGCGAGCCGCGCCGAGAGCTCCGCGAGCAGCCCGGCGGGCTCCTTGACGTCGCCGACCGCGGCCTTGCCGCCGCCCTCCAACTGCAGCCGCAGCAGCGCCGCCTGCTCCCGGAGCTGGCAGTTCTTCATGTACAGCTCGACGAAGACGGAGACCTTCGCGCGCAGCACCCACGGGTCGAACGGCTTGGAGATGTAGTCCACCGCGCCGGCCGCATACCCACGGAACGTGTGGTGGGGGCCGTGGTTGATCGCGGTGAGGAAGATGATCGGGATGTCCCGCGTCCGTTCTCGGCGCTTGATGTGGGCGGCCGTTTCGAAACCGTCCATTCCCGGCATCTGGACGTCCAGCAGAATGACCGCGAAGTCGTCCGTGAGCAGTGCTTTGAGCGCTTCCTCCCCGGACGATGCCCGCACCAGTGTCTGATCGAGCGCAGAGAGGATGGCCTCCAGCGCCAGCAGATTCTCCGGCCGGTCATCGACCAGGAGGATCTTGGCCTTCTGCACCATGGCCCGCCCTCCTCGCCCCGGCTGTGCACCGGGTGCCGCCCCTTGGGACGACTCCCTTTCGCCGCCCGTCCTTGTGCCGGTCATCGTAGCCGCACCCTGCCCGTCGCCACACCCTGTCACCGCGATGTCACTGTGCACGTAGCAGAAACGGACCGGGAGACCAGAAGGTTCCCCGAATCCCGTACTTCTACACGGCATCGGCCACACTCAGTCAGCAACTCCGAGTGAACCTCGATGGTTCCCGTCACTCCCCTCGCATCCACTGTTCCATCACGGACAGAAGGTGATCGGGATCGACCGGCTTGGTCACATAGTCGGACGCGCCGGACTCGATCGCCTTCTCCCGGTCTCCCTTCATTGCCTTGGCGGTCAACGCGATGATCGGCAGACCCGCGAACTGCGGCATCCTGCGGATCGCCGTCGTCGTCGCATATCCATCCATCTCGGGCATCATGATGTCCATCAGGACGACCGCCACGTCGTCGTGCTGCTCCAGGACCTCGATGCCCTCGCGACCGTTCTCGGCGTACAGCACGGACAGCCCGTGCTGCTCCAGGACACTGGTCAGCGCGAACACGTTACGGATGTCGTCGTCGACGATGAGCACCTTCTGGCCACCGAAGCGGATGCCCCGGTGCGGCTGCGACTCCGCGTCCTGGTCCTGGGACGGCCACTGCTCCGACGAGGCCGGTCCGTCCGCGTCCAGGCCGCTCCTGCGGCGGCGCCTGAAGAGCGCGGCGGCGCCGTTCTGCGTCTCGCGGTACGACTTCACCTCGGCCGGCGTCTCGATCTCCGCCTCGGAGATCTGGGCCAGGTCCGCGGAGGCCACCAGATCGCCCGCGTTCAGGGTCGGCAGGGCCTGCTGATAACCCTGCGGGGGCAGTTCGCTCGGATGCAGTGGCAAATACAGCGTGAACGTCGATCCCCGTCCCGGCTCGCTCTGCGCGTGGATCTCACCGCCGAGCAACTGGGCGATCTCCCGGGAGATCGACAGCCCGAGGCCGGTGCCGCCGTACTTGCGGCTGGTCGTGCCGTCCGCCTGCTTGAACGCCTCGAAGATCACCCGCATCTTGCTGGCGGCGATGCCGATACCGGTGTCGGTCACCGAGAACGCGATCAGGTCCGCGTCCGGATCGCTCATCGAACCGGCCTCGAGGAGCTGTTCCTTGATCCTCCCGGGGACGTCCCGCCCGGCCGGCCGGATCACCAGCTCGACCGAGCCGGAGTCGGTGAACTTCACCGCGTTGGACAGCAGGTTCCGCAGCACCTGGAGCAACCGCTGCTCGTCGGTGTGCAGGGTGGCGGGCAGCTCCGGAGAGACCCGTACGGACAGGTCCAGGCCCTTCTCCGCGGTCAGCGGCCGGAAGGTGGCCTCCACGTAGTCGACGAGCTGGACGAGCGCGATACGCGTCGGGGAGACGTCCATCTTGCCCGCCTCCACCTTCGACAGGTCGAGGATGTCGTTGATCAGCTGGAGCAGGTCGGAACCCGCGCCGTGGATCGTCTCGGCGAACTCGACCTGCTTCGGGGTGAGGTTGGCGTCCGCGTTGTCGGCGAGCAACTTGGCCAGGATCAGCAGCGAGTTGAGCGGCGTACGCAGCTCGTGCGACATGTTGGCCAGGAACTCGCTCTTGTAGCGCATGGAGACCGCGAGCTGTTCGGCGCGCTCCTCCAGGACCTGGCGCGCCTCCTCGATCTCGGTGTTCTTCACCTCGATGTCGCGGTTCTGCTGGGCCAGCAGCTCGGCCTTCTCCTCCAGTTCGGCGTTGGACGCCTGGAGGGCCTTCTGCCGGTTCTCCAACTCCGCCGAGCGCTCGCGCAGTTGCTCGGTCAGCTCCTGCGACTGCTTCAGCAGCTGCTCCGTCTTGGTGTTCACCGAGATGGTGTTGACGCTGGTCGCGATCATCTCGGCGATCTGGTTGAGGAAGTCCCGCTGGATCTGCGTGAACGGCGTGAAGGAGGCCAGTTCGATGATGCCGAGCACCTTGCCCTCGAACAGCACGGGAAGGACGATCACCTGCGCCGGCGGCGCCTCGCCGAGGCCGGAGGCGATCTTCAGATAGCCGCTGGGCGCGTTCTCCACCAGGATCGTGCGCTTCTCCTCCGCGGCCGTCCCGATCAGCGCCTCACCCGGGCGGAAGGACGTCGGCATGGAGCCGATCGAGTAGCCGTACGACCCCAGCATGCGCAGTTCGTACGCGTCCTCGCTCTCGGCGCTCAGGTCCTTGCCGTCCACCAGGGGCATGGCCACGAAGAACGCGCCGTGCTGCGCCGAGACCACCGGCGTCAGCTCGCTCATGATCAGCGAGGCGACGTCCTGCAGGTCGCGGCGGCCCTGCATCAGCGCCGAGATACGGGCGAGGTTGCCCTTGAGCCAGTCCTGCTCCTTATTGGCGATGGTGGTGTCGCGCAGGTTGGCGATCATCTTGTTGATGTAGTCCTGCAGTTCCTGGATCTCGCCGGACGCGTCGACGTCGATCTTCAGGTTCAGGTCGCCACGGGTCACCGCGGTCGCCACGCGCGCGATGGCGCGCACCTGCCGGGTGAGGTTCCCGGCCATCTCGTTCACGGACTCGGTGAGGTCGCGCCAGGTTCCGTCGACGTCACGCACGCGTGCCTGGCCGCCGAGCTGCCCCTCCGTGCCCACCTCGCGGGCGACTCGGGTGACCTCCTCGGCGAAGCTGGACAGCTGATCAACCATCGTGTTGATCGTCGTCTTGAGTTCGAGGATCTCGCCGCGGGCGTCAATGTCGATCTTCTTGGTCAAGTCACCCTTGGCGATGGCCGTGGTGACCATGGCGATGTTGCGCACCTGACCGGTCAGGTTGGACGCCATCTGGTTCACGGACTCGGTGAGGTCCTTCCACGTACCGGCCACACCCGGTACGTGCGCCTGGCCGCCGAGGATGCCGTCCGTGCCCACCTCGCGGGCCACCTTGGTGACCTGGTCGGCGAACGAACTCAGCGTCTTGACCATGGTGTTGAAGGTGTCGGCGAGCTGCGCGACCTCGCCGCGCGCCTCGATCGTCACCGTCCGCGTCAGGTCGCCGTTGGCGACCGCCGCCGCGACCTGGGAGATGTTGCGCACCTGCACGGTCAGGTTCTTGGCCATGAGGTTGACGTTGTCGCTGAGGTCCTTCCAGATGCCGACGACGCCCGGCACGTGCGCCTGGCCGCCCAGGATGCCCTCGGTGCCCACCTCGCGGGCCACCCGGGTCACCTGCTCGGCGAAGCTGGACAGCTGATCAACCATCGTGTTGACCGTCGTGACGAGTTCAAGAATCTCGCCCTTCGCGTCAACAGTGATCTTCTTCGACAGGTCGCCCTTGGCGACCGCGGTCGTGACCTCGGCGATGTTGCGCACCTGGATGGTCAGGTTGTTCGCCATGAAGTTCACGGACTGCGTGAGGTCCTTCCAGGTGCCGGAGACGCCCTGGACCTCGGCCTGACCGCCGAGCTGGCCCTCCGTGCCCACCTCACGGGCGACCCTGGTGACCTCCTCCGCGAACGACGACAGCTGGTCGACCATCGTGTTCAAGGTGTTCTTCAGCTCCAGGATCTCCCCGCGCGCGTCCACGGTGATCTTCTGGGACAGGTCACCGCGGGCCACCGCGGTGGCGACCTGGGCGATGTTGCGCACCTGGGCCGTCAGGTTCCCGGCCATGCCGTTCACGGAATCCGTCAGATCCCGCCACACACCCGCGACGCCGGGCACCTGCGCCTGACCGCCGAGGCGGCCCTCGGTGCCCACCTCGCGGGCCACGCGGGTCACCTGGTCGGCGAACCCGGAGAGCTGGTCGACCATCGTGTTGATGGTGTTCTTCAGCTCCAGGATCTCCCCGCGCGCGTCCACGTCGATCTTCTGCGACAGATCACCGCGCGCGACCGCGGTGGTCACCTGGGCGATGTTGCGCACCTGGGCCGTCAGGTTCCCGGCCATGCCGTTGACGGAGTCGGTGAGCTCCTTCCACGTACCGGCGACGCCCGGTACGACGGCCTGCCCGCCCAGGCGGCCCTCCGTCCCCACGTCCCGGGCCATCCGGGTCACCTGGTCGGCGAAGGACGACAGCTGGTCCACCATCGTGTTCACGGTGTTCTTCAGCTGGAGCATCTCGCCGGAGACGTCGACGGTGACCTTCTGCGACAGATCACCGTTGGCCACGGCCGTCGTCACCTGGGCGATGTTGCGGACCTGACCGGTGAGGTTGCGGAATGCAGTGTTGACCGAGTCGGTCAAGTCCTTCCACGTACCGGCCGCACCGGGCACCTGCGCCTGGCCGCCCAGCTCACCCTCGACACCGACCTCGCGCGCCACGCGCGTGACCTCGGAACCGAAGGACGACAGCTGGTCCACCATGCCGTTGACGGTGTTCTTCAGCTCCAGCATCTCGCCGGCCACGTCGACGGTGACCTTCTGCGACAGGTCACCGTTGGCCACGGCCGTCGTCACGGCGGCGATGTCCCTCACCTGTGTGGTGAGATTCCGGAACACCGTGTTGACGGAGTCCGTCAGGTCCTTCCACGTCCCCGCGGCGCCCGGCACGTTCGCCTGGCCGCCCAGCTGTCCGGCGGCGCCGACCTCGTTGGCCACACGCGTGACCTCGTCCGCGAAGATCCGCAGCGTCTCGGTCATCTGGTTGATCGTGTCCGCGAGCTGCGCGACCTCGCCGCGCGCCGAAACGGTCACCTTCTGCGACAGATCACCGTTGGCGACCGCGGTGGTGACCTGGGAGATCCCGCGCACCTGGGCCGTGAGGTTGCCGGCCATGAGGTTCACCGAATCGGTGAGGTCCTTCCACACGCCCGCCACACCCGGCACCTGCGCCTGGCCGCCGAGCTCGCCCTCGGTGCCCACCTCGCGCGCGACTCGCGTCACCTCGGAGGAGAACGACGACAGCTGGTCCACCATCGTGTTGACGGTGTTCTTCAGCTCCAGCATCTCGCCGGCCACGTGAACCGTGACCTTCCGGGACAGATCACCCTTGGCCACCGCCGTCGTCACCAGGGCGATGTCCCGCACCTGCGCCGTCAGCCGGTACGCCATCGTGTTGACGGAGTCCGTGAGGTCCTTCCACGAACCCGACATGCCACGCACGCGTGCCTGACCGCCCAGCTTGCCCTCGGTGCCCACCTCGCTGGCCACCCGGGTGACCTCGTCGGTGAACGTCGACAGCTGGTCGACGAGGTTGTTGACCGTACGGCCGACCTTGAGGAACTCCCCGCGCAGCGGATGCCCGGTGCCGTCCTGCGCCTGCGTCCGCAGCTCCATGCGCGGCGACAGGTCACCCTCGGCCACCGCGGTCAGTACCCGCCCGACCTCGGAGACGGGGCGTACGAGGTCGTCCACGAGCGCGTTGGAGGCGTCGATCGCGGCGGCCCAGGAACCCTCATAGGCGCCCGCGTCGAGCCGCTCCGTGAGCTTGCCCTCGCGGCCGACCATGCGCCGTACTCGGGATAGCTCGTTCGTCAGATGCAGATTGCGGTCGGCCACCTCGTTGAAAACCGCGGCAATCTCCGACATCACGCCGTCGCCGGACACCGTGAGCCGCTTTCGGAAGTTCCCGTCACGCATCGCCACAAGGGCCGCCAGCAGTCGGTTCATGGCCGCCGTGTCCACCGCGGTGGTTCCGCCGCGCGGTTTGCGCTGGTTGTTCAGGGACTGTCCGCCTTTCGCGCGCGTTTTAGTGCCCCGCGTCGCTTCGCCAGACTCCACTGTGTCCCTCCCGCAGGGGTCGACCGTTACTGCTGTGTTCCGGTACTACCGTTGGCCGTACCAGGTACTGCTGGGTATTTCTGCCGGATATACCAGGCCGCACCACGGGCTGCTGCCCACTGCGTACGGAAGTCACTCGGCCTGTCCGGACCTTCACAAGAAGCTTGCCCAGTGTTTCACCCTGCTTGAACCCGGCCATAACAGTTCGGCAGCTTCGCACATCGTCCGCACACCCTCTGGGCGGAAACACTGCAGACCGGCATCCGCATGGACCGCGAAGGTAAGTAACCTTGCATGCGGCTGTCCAGCCGCGCCGGTCCGTCCGGCCTGGGCGGTGGTACGAGACGAGCGGGCATCGGAGGGGCGGCCGGACCATGACCACCGGACTGATCCCGGGGGGACAGCCCCCGGACCCCCGGCCGACGGGCGCTCTGCCGCATCAGCGGCACGAGCCGGTCGGCCAGTCAGCCCTGCCCGCCGACAACCGGACGAGGAGTTCTGTGATCACCGCGCGTGCGGCCGCCAGCTTCGAGCCCGTGGGGCGATCGGTCGCGACCGCCCGCTCCTTCGTCCGCGACACCCTCCAGGGCTGGGGGTTCGCCGACATCGTCGACGACGCCGTCGTGCTCACCAGCGAGCTGGTCACCAACGCCGTCGTGCACGCGGGCACCTCCGCCGACGTTCTGTGCCTGCGCAGTGACGAAGGGGTACGGATCGAGGTCGCCGACCGCTACCCGGAACGTGAGATCCCCCTCCAGGGCTCCCCCGTCAACATGGGCAGCCCCGACCGCGAGGGCGGCCGCGGCCTCCAGCTGTGCGCGGCGCTGGCGGGCCGCTGGGGCGTCGAGTACACCTCCACGCACAAGCAGGTCTGGTTCCAGCTGGACCTCCCCGCACGCGCGGTCGGCACCCGCGCCGCCGGCCCGTCCCTGCCCTCCGCCCTCCTCCCGGTCGCCGACGGCCGGGTGCGCGTCGCGGTAATCCAGATCGACCGCACAGGCGCCATCACCGCCTGGAACGAGGACGCGGAAGAAATCTTCGGCTACGCGGCCGAGCAGGTCACCGGCAAGCCCCTCACCGATTTCGCCGCCTGGCCGCACACCCCGGGCACCAGCACGGGCATCGTGGAGGCCCTCCAACTCTCGCGCTGGGAAGGCAGTTACGGCATAAGGGGCGCCAACGGCCGCGTCACCCCGGTCTACGCCTCACACCTGCGCGTCCGCGACACCGACGGCGAGCCGTCCACGGTCTGTCTGCTCGTCCGGGACCACGAACGGGCCGTACTGCAGAGCCCGTTGCGCATGCCCTCGTCGGACGCCGTCAGCAACGCCGAGGGGCAGAGCAGCGACCCGTTCGAGGTGTTCATCGGCTCCCCCGCCCCCGACGACCTCGACGGCCTCCTGCAGCGCACCGTGGAGCGCGCCCGCGACATGCTCGACGCGGACTCGGCCTTCCTGCTCCTCGCGACCGACGACGAAACGGAGCTGGAGGTCCGCGCCTCCACCGGCCTGCCCTCCGCCCGTCAGCGCTTCGCGCGCGTGCCCGTGGAAGCGGGCCCCGGCCGCTACGGCTCGGCCCGCATGCCGGCCGTCCACGACGACCTCATGGCCGTTCCGGGCGCCGTCCCGCTCCTCAACGGCACGGGCATGCGCTCCGTCGTCACGGTCCCCCTGAAGGTCGAGGGACGACTCACCGGCTCCCTCGGCGTCGCGGCCGAAGGCGCCGGGAGATACTCCAACGAGGAGGCCCTGCGCCTCCAATTCGCCGCCGACCGCATCGCGTTGGCCGTCGAGTCGGCCCGCCTCGGCGAACTGGAACGCCTGCGCCGAGGCTCCCTGAGCTTCCTCGTCGAAGCCTCCGACCTGCTGGCCGGCACCCTGGACCGCGACCAGACCCTCGCGCTCATGGCCCAGATGACGGTCCCCACCCTCGCCACCTGGTGCGCCGTCTACACCATCGCCGACCAGGCCTCCGAGCCGTATCTCTCGTACGTCCTGCACGAGGACGAGGAACTCATCGACGGCATCAAGTCGTTGCTCTCCAAGGTCCCCCCGCCGGACCCGGTGCCGACCCCCGGCGCCCGCGTCTGGACGGCCCCCGGTGAGGTCGCCCACCAGGCGGCCCTGCGCAGCTCCATGCGCAGCCTGGGCCTCAGTGGCGGCCCCACCCACCAGATCGCCTCGGGTATCGGCCCCACGCTCGCCACGGCCTCCGCGGTGGGCGGCGAGACCGTCGTCCTCCCCCTGGTGGCCCGTAACCGCGTCATCGGCATGCTGACCCTCGGCAAGCCCACCGACGAGCACTTCCGCCAGGAAATCCTGGAACTGGCCGAGGACTTGAGCCGCAGGGCCGCCCTGGCCCTGGACAACGCCCGCCTCTACTCCGAGCGCACGGCCATCAGCCAGTCCCTCCAGCGCAGCCTCCTGCCGCCCGAACTGCCCCTGATCGACGGCGTCGAGGTCGAGGTCATCTACCGCGCGGCCGGCGAGGGCAACGAGGTCGGCGGTGACTTCTACGACCTCTTCCCGATCAGCGACGGCGCCTACGGCTTCGCCATCGGCGACGTCTGCGGTACGGGCCCCAACGCGGCCGCGGTCACCGGCCTCGCCCGGCACGCCCTGCGCCTGCTGGCCCGCGAGGGCCTCAGCGGCCCGGCGGTGCTGGAGCGACTGAACTCGGCCATTCTCGACGAGGGCGCCCGCAGCCGCTTCCTGACGCTTCTCTACGGCGAGTTGAGGCCACAGGAGGACGGCAGCGCCGAGCTCAAGGTGGTGTGCGCCGGGCACCCGCTCCCGCTGCGCCTGCGCCAGGACGGCACGGTCGAACCCGCCGCCGAACCCCAGCCCCTGCTCGGCGTCATGGACGACCTGGAGCTCTACGAGCAGACGGTCACCCTCGACCCGGGCGACGTCCTCCTGTGCGTCACGGACGGCGTCACGGAGCGCCGCGAGGGCACGCGCATGTTGGGCGACGACGGCCTGGCGGACGTCCTGACCACCTGCACGGGCCTGACCGCCGGCGCGGTCGCGGCACGCATCATGCGCGCGGTGGAGCGCTTCGCCTCCGACGCCCCGTCGGACGACATGGCCATCCTGGCGATGCGCGTACCCGGCCTCCACAAGGACTGAGGGACCCACAAACACCAAAAGGCCCCGCCCAATTGGGCGGGGCCTTTTTGCTCGAAGCCCCCAAACGGAATCGAACCGTTGACCTTCTCCTTACCATGGAGACGCTCTACCGACTGAGCTATAGGGGCCTGTCGCCTTTTCGAGGTGTGCCTCGCAGCGACGCGATAGATCATACCCCGATCGGACTCCTGCTCCCAACCACGTCGTTCAGCGGTAAAGGCGGTTCAGAAGGCCGGCTGAAGCAGTCCGCCCAGCGCATTGCAGGCGCCGACGATCCGCTGCATGTCCCGCTTCGTCAACACGGCGTCCACGGGCAGCGCGAGGGTCTCGTCGGCGGCCCGCTCGGTCTCCGGCAGCGACACGCACCGGCGAAATTCCGGCAGCCGGTGCACCGGGGTCTTCACCGGTACCCGCACCTCAACTCCCTTGGCCCGCACGGCCCGGGCGAAAGCGTCCCGGTCCGGGCGCCCATTGCCCGGCACCCGCACGACGTACTGCTGATAGGTGTGCCCGTCACCCCCGTCGGGCGTCCGCACACCCCGCAGCTTGGCGTCGAGATAAGCAGCCCGCTCCCGACGCTGAGCCACCTCGCCGTACGGCACTTCGGACTCGCCCTGCTCCAGCACCAGAAGCCCGTGCCGCCGACCCACCTCGTGCAGCCGCGCGATGTCGGCCGGCCGCCCGAAGCGGTGCACGACGACGACAGCCGCCGTCCGCGGCGTCAAGGCCAGCTCAACGGCGGCAGGATCGATGCAGTACGACACCGGATCTATGTCGGCGAACACCGGCAGCGCTCCGGCCATGGCCACGGCCTCGGCCACTTCGACGTTCCCGAAGGCCGGTACGACGACCTCGTCACCGAGCCCGACACCGGCGGCCCTGAGCATTGCAGCAGTACCCATGCGCAGGATCGTTGTTGCGCAACGTGAACTTCAAGTGACGCACAACAAAAAAGGGTTGGACCCCGAACCGAAGTTCAGGATCCAACCCTTTGAATGATTGTTCGGCGGCGTCCTACTCTCCCACAGGGTCCCC
>NZ_JAFJSY010000190.1 GCF_019857225.1 Streptomyces plumbidurans | reverse complement strand
GAGGCCACGGTCTCGTTGGACATGCCGCAACTCGGCCTGGAATGGCACGAGTCGGTGCCGGTGCGTGACGAACTCACCGGCGAGACCTACCACTGGGGCAGGGCGAATTACGTACGCCTGGAACCGGGCACCCGTCCAGCGCATGTGTTCACCGTCCTGCGACCGTCCACCCCGCAGATCGGAGGGTCACCCACCTCATGATCGTCAACGAACCCGTTCCGGACACCTTTGAGGACACTCCCGCAAAGGACCGGGACCCGGACTGGTTCAAGCGTGCGGTCTTCTACGAGGTCCTCGTCCGTTC
>NZ_JAFJSY010000019.1 GCF_019857225.1 Streptomyces plumbidurans | reverse complement strand
GGATGTTTCGGAACTCCAGCGGCTGCCGGCTGCCGGCTGCTCGGTGTGCAGGCGGTCAGGGCCGATGATTTGCGGGTGAGGCGCGACTGGTCTGCGTGGCCGCTGTGGGCGGTGAGGTGTGCGAGGTTGATGGCGTTGGGGTGGGCCGTTGGGCGGCGTTCGGTGCGGGCGACGTGTGGGTGGCCTGGGTGCGGAAGGTGGGCCGGGCCTGTGGGAGAGGTGGCTGTTTGGCGGTGTCGGGCGCGGGCGGCGCGAGGGTGGCGTGGGTGCGGAGGGGGGGCTGGGCCTGTGGGAGAGGTGGCTGTTTGGCGGTGTCGGGCGCGGGCGGCGCGAGGGTGGCGTGGGTGCGGAGGGGGGGCTGGGCCTGTGGGAGAGGTGGCTGTTTGGCGGTGTCGGGCGCGGGCGGCGCGAGGGTGGCGTGGGTGCGGAGGGGGGGCTGGGCCTGTGGGAGAGGTGGCTGTTTGGCGGTGTCGGGCGCGGGCGGCGCGAGGGTGGCGTGGGTGCGGAGGGGGGGCTGGGCCTGTGGGAGAGGTGGCTGTTTGGCGGTGTCGGGCGCGGGCGGCGCGAGGGTGGCGTGGGTGCGGAGGGGGGGCTGGGCCTGTGGGAGAGGTGGCTGTTTGGCGGTGTCGGGCGCAGATTCTCGAGGCTGACTGCCTGTACGCCGAGCAGCTGGCTCGTCTGGTCTGCGTGGCCGCTGTGGGCGGCGAGTTGTGCGAGGTTGATGGCGTCGGGGTGGGCCGTTGGGCGGCGTTGAGCGCGGGCGACGTGTGGGTGGCGTGGGTGCGGAAGGTGGGCCGGTCCTGTGGGGCGGGTGGCTGCTCGGCGGTGTCGGGCGTGGTGATGTGCCGGGTGGCCGGCTTGGGCAGGTTCATGTAGGCGGGGCGGCCGGATTGGGTGTTTCGGGACTACGGGGCGGACCAGCCGTTGAGCCCGGTCAAGGCCCCGGCGGCTGGTTGGCGGTGTCGGGCGGGTCGGTCGTGGTGATGCGCCTCCGTGTCGCGGGCGTGTGCCCGGCTCGGCCGGTTGCCCCCGACCGGCTTCATGTGGGCGGATGGTGGCCGGACTGGATGTTTCGGGACTCCTGGGCCAGCCAGGCGCTCGGGGTGCACGCGGCCAGGGTTGAGAATTCCCGGTCGAGGTGGGACTGGTCCGCGTAGCCGCAGTCGGCGGCGAGTTGTGCGAGGTCGAAGGCGCCGGGGCTGGCCGCGAGGCGGCGGCGGGTGCGGTCGAAGCGGATGACGCGGGCCGCTGCCTTGGGGGTGAGGCCGATTTCGGTGCGGAAGCGGTTGCGCAGATGCCGCTCGCTCACGGAGATCTCCGCGGCCAGCCGGTCGATGCGCAGCAGGCCGCCCGCCGACAGCAACAGGTGCCAGGCATCCGTCACCAAGGCGGCGGGGTGTGCGGCCTCGTGTCGCGACATGCGGCGCAGCAGCCAGTCGTCGACGGCGGCGAAGCGGGCGGCCCAGTCGGGTGCCTCGCGCACCCGCTCGTGCACCTCGCGCACATCCGCGCCCAGCACGTCGTCGGCGTGGACGTCGGCCCCGGCCAGCTCGCCCGCCGGCAGCCCCAGCAGGACCCGCGCGCCGAGCGGGCTGAGCGCGACCTGGATCCCGGACTGCCGTCCCGGCATCTCGATCAGCGCGGGTGTGAGGTGCAGGCCGCCGAGCAGCGTGCCGTAGTCGCCGGGGGCGGTGCCCGGATCGGGATGGGCGGCGATGCTCAGCGGTTCGTCGAGGGTGATGATCAGGGTCAGCCACGGCGACGGCAGCCCCCGGTGCCGGGCGGGCGGCACGCCACGCTGGCGGTAGCCGGTGTACCGGCCGACCAGCCCCCGCAGCGGCGGCGCGGGCGCTGCCTGCACCGCCTCGTCCACGATCTCGGCGCCCATACGGCCATTGTCACGCGCGGGGACTCACGGCACTACGGCTGAGCGGCCCGGGCAGCAACCTCCGTTGGTTCCGCCTCGCCGATGAGTTGTCCCGCCGTCGTCCGGACACGGGTCGACCAGCCGAGCGCGGTCAGGTCGGACATGAGGGTTCGAGGCTCGTGGAACACTTTCACGACGCGGCGCCGGCTGCCGTCGTCGACGAAGACCGCCCTGCCGCCCGGAGCGAGCACGCCGGCCACGAAGTCCCAGAAGGCGGGCAGCCGCCCGGGCGGGACGTGCGAGAGCCAGAAGGCGAAGAACACCGTGTCGTACGGTGTCGTAGCGGCGCGGCGGCCGCCAGGCGAACAGGGCGGCCTCGACGAACCGGACTGTCGAGCCTGCCGCACGTCTGCGTGCCAGGGCCAGTGCTTCGGGCGCCGCGTCGACCGCCGTCACCGAGTGCGCCCGTGCCGCGAGCAGCCGGGTCCACTGGCCCGTTCCGCAGGCCAGTTCCAGCACATGCCCGGTGACGGGCAGATCGTCGACCGCGGTGAGTAGGCGAAGGCCGACCGCGGGCCGTGCCGTGGAGGTCAGGCGCCCACGTACTGCGCGAGGTGCTGACCGGTGAGCGTGGAGCGGGCGGCGACCAGGTCGGCCGGGGTGCCCTCGAAGACGACGCGGCCGCCGTCGTGCCCGGCACCGGGGCCGAGGTCGATGATCCAGTCGGCGTGCGCCATGACCGCCTGGTGGTGCTCGATGACGATCACGGACTTGCCGGACTCCACCAACCGGTCCAGCAGACCGAGGAGTTGCTCGACGTCGGCGAGGTGCAGACCCGTGGTGGGCTCGTCGAGGACGTAGACGCCGCCCTTGTCCGCCATGTGCGTGGCCAGCTTCAGACGCTGGCGCTCACCGCCGGAGAGCGTGGTCAGCGGCTGGCCGAGGGTGAGATAGCCGAGCCCGACGTCCGCGAGGCGTTCGAGGATCTTGTGCGCGGCCGGGGTGCGGGCCTCGCCGTCCGCGAAGAACTCCAGGGCCTCCGACACCGGCATCGCGAGGACCTCGGAAATGTCCCGGCCGCCGAGCCGGTACTCCAGGACCGACGCGTCGAACCGCTTGCCCTCGCAGTCCTCGCAGGTGCTGGCGACCCCGGCCATCATCGCCAGGTCGGTGTAGATGACACCGGCGCCGTTGCAGGTCGGACAGGCGCCCTCGGAGTTGGCGCTGAACAGCGCGGGCTTGACCCCGTTGGCCTTGGCGAACGCCTTGCGGATCGGCTCCAGCAGACCCGTGTACGTCGCCGGGTTGCTGCGCCGAGAACCGCGGATCGGGCTCTGGTCCACGGAGATCACCCCGAGGTCCTCGGGGATCGAACCGTGCACGAGCGAACTCTTGCCGGACCCCGCCACGCCGGTGATCACGGCGAGCACGCCGAGCGGGACGTCCACGTCGACGTCCTCGAGGTTGTTCGCCGAGGCACCCCGGATCTCCAGGGTGCCGGTGGACTCGCGCACCTCGTCCTTGAGCGCGGCCCGGTCGTCGAGGTGGCGTCCGGTGACGGTGTCGCTGCCGCGCAGCCCGTCGATGGTGCCCTCGTAGCAGACGGTGCCGCCCGCCGTCCCGGCGCCGGGACCCAGGTCCACGACATGGTCGGCGATCTCGATGACCTCCGGCTTGTGCTCCACGACGAGCACGGTGTTGCCCTTGTCGCGCAGCCGCAGGAGCAGTTTGTTCATCCGCTGGATGTCGTGCGGGTGTAGGCCCGCGGTGGGCTCGTCGAAGACGTACGTGACATCGGTGAGGGAGGAGCCGAGGTGGCGGATCATCTTGACGCGCTGCGCCTCGCCGCCGGAGAGCGTGCCCGCGGGGCGGTCGAGCGAGAGATAGCCGAGGCCGATCTCGACGAACGAGTCGAGGGTCTGCTGGAGCGCGCTGAGCAGCGGCGCCACCGAGGGGTCCGCGAGCTCGCGCACCCAGTCGGCCAGATCCCTGATCTCCATGCGGCAGGCGTCCGCGATGGAGATCTTCTTGATCTTCGCGGAGCGGGCGTGCTCGGCGAGCCGGGTGCCGTCGCAGTCGGGGCAGACGGCGAAGGTGACCGCGCGCTCCACGAACGCCCGCACGTGCGGCTGCATCGCCTCCTTGTCCTTGGACAGCATCGACTTCTGGATGCGCGGGATCAGACCCTCGTAGGTCATGTTGATGCCCGCGATCTTCATCCGGGTGGGCTCGCGGTGCAGGAGGTCGTGCAGTTCCTTCTTGGTGAACTTGCTGATCGGCTTGTCCGGGTCGAAGAAGCCGGACTCCGCGTACAGGCGTGAGTTCCAGCCGCCGCCTGTGTAGCCGGGGATGGTGAAGGCGCCCTCGTTGATGGACTTGTCGGCGTCGTAGAGCTGGGTGAGGTCGAGGTCGGAGATCGTGCCGCGGCCCTCGCAGCGCGGGCACATGCCGCCGACCCGGTTGAAGGTGACCTTCTCGGCCTTCTGCGCGTTGCCGACCTTGATGGCACCGGCCGCCGAGACGGAGGGGACGTTGAAGGCGAAGGCTCCGGGCGGGCCGACGTAGGGCTTGCCGAGGCGGCTGAAGAGGATGCGGAGCATGGCGTTGGCGTCGGTGGCGGTGCCGACCGTGGAGCGCGGGTCGGCGCCCATGCGCTGCTGGTCCACGCTGATCGCGGTGGTCAGGCCGTCCAGGACGTCGACCTCGGGCCGCGACAGGTTCGGCATGAAGCCCTGCACGAAGGCGCTGTACGTCTCGTTGATCAGCCGCTGCGACTCGGCGGCGATCGTGTCGAACACCAGGGAGCTCTTGCCCGAGCCGGAGACTCCGGTGAACACCGTCAGCCGGCGCTTCGGGATCTCGATGCTGACGTCCTTGAGGTTGTTCTCGCGGGCGCCGTGCACGCGGATCAGGTCGTGACTGTCGGCGGCGTGCGGTGCCGGCGACTGCGCCTGCGTCCTGTTGGCCGTGGTCATCGTCTCTCCATCCGGGTGCTCAGCGGTCTGCGCCCACGTTATCCGCGCCCCCTGACCCGGCGCTTCTCGATTCCTGACCACTTGCGCGCCGGGCCGCCAGCAGGACGCAGGCGCAGGTGCCCAGGGCGACCGTGGCGAGGCCCGAGGCGCCGATGGTGGTGGAGGCGCCCAGCGTCGCGGTGAGGGGGCCGCCGAGAGCTGTGCCGAGGGGGGAGGCGGTGAGCAGGACCGCGCTGTTGGCGGCGAGCATCACGGAGAGGTGCTGCGGTGGCGACTTCGCCTGCAGGAGCGTCATCGAGAGCGCGACGAAGGGCCCGTAGATCACGCCGCCCAGGGTGAAGCAGGCGACGGTGAGGGGAGTCGGCGTATCGAGGCCGAAGGGCAGCAGGGTGAGTCCCCAGGCGATCACGATGGTCACCGTCACGGGCCACAGCGGCAGCTGCCGCAGCGCGCCGACCGCCAGCGAACCCAGGACGGCGCCGACGCCGAACAGCATCCAGTACAGGCCCAGCAGCGTGCCCGGGGCGTGCAGGTCGTCGGTCACATGCAGGGGCAGGGCGACCTCGACCGGGCCGTAGAGGAAGTTGAAGAACCAGGTGAGGGTGAGCAGACCGAGCAGTTCGGGGCGCGCCCGCAGCTGCGCGAGCCCGCCGCGGGCGGCCGCCTGGTCGACGGGGGAGACCCGCCCCGACTCCGGCAGCCGGAGGCGCGCGACGAGCACGGCGAGGAAGGCGTACGTCAGCGCGTCCAGACCCAGCACCAGAGCGGAGCTCGCGTACGTCACCAGGACACCGGCGAGGGCGGGACCGGCGATCGTGGCGGCGAAGTTGAGCGAGCTGACGAGCGTGTTCGCGGCCAGCCGCCGCTCCTCGGGCAGCAGCTCGGCGATCAGCGTGTACTTGCCCGCGCTGCCCCATGCGTGCAGCAGTGAGGACACGGCGAGCAGCGCGACGTACAGCGGCGGTGTCAGCACCCCGGCGAACCAGGCCAGCGGCACGACGCCGATGAACACACCGCGTACGACGTTGTCGGCCATGAGGAGCCGCCTGGCCGAGACCCGGCGCAGCCGGCGCCCGAACAGCAGGGCCCCGACCACGCCCGGCAGGGTGTTCGCGGCGACCGCACCGCCCACCCACAGCCCCTGTGTCGCTTCCGGCGCGAGTTCGATGGCGAGCCAGGCCACGGCGACGAAGCTCATGCCGTCCCCGAGGTACGACACCCCGAAGCCGAGGAACAGCCGCCGGAACACCTCGTTGGCGAGCACCGGCCGGTAGGCGGGCGGGACGAGACGTCTGATCACCCTGGCCACGCTAGAGGCCTCACGGTGCCCGGCGCTTCTCAATTCCTGATCGTTCCCCGACCCGAAGTCCGGCGGTCCCTACGGAGTCCGGCCTCCCGAAGCGGACCGAGACCCCCGGCGTGTACAGCACGCTGACCGGCGGATCCGTCATCCGCGGCAGGCCCGCCGCGGTGACCAAGTCGTCGTCCAGGCCGAGCAGTTCGGCCCGGTGCAGAGGCCACGGCGCGTGCTCGTTGGGGATGTGCGCGGTACGGCCGTGCCAGGGGACGTGCATGCCCCAGCGGGCGGTGAGGAACAGTTCCAGCGGCGAGGGCCGCGCTATCGGAGCGCCGGGCCGCACCACCGCACGGCTCGTGGGGCCGCGGCCGGTCGCGCCGCGACGGCAGGTGTAAGTGAGCACACCGTTCGTGCGGCGCAGCCGCATCGCAGACCACACATAGGGCAACCGTACGCCGAGCCGCCCCACCAGCACGGGCAGCAGACGACTCGCGTCCAGGGACAGGAACACGACACCGCGGCGGCCACGTTCGTCCACCGAGTACAGCCGTACGTTCGTCTCGCAGAACGTGCCGAGATACGGCAGCCCGGGCCCGGGGCCGAGGCCCACGCCCCGCATGAGGAACGGCACGAGACCGACGTAGGTGACCCCGTCCAGGGTGTCCGGGCGGGTCCCGGCGGGCAGCAGCCCGGCCACCCGATCCGGCTCCACCGGCCAGTGCAGAAAGGTCAGTTCGTGCCAGCCCTGCACCAGTGCCGGCCGGCGCACGGGACGCGGGGTGGTCGGGGTGACCGGCTCGATCTCCATGCCCTGCCTTCTAGCACGTGGGCGGCGGTCGGTCGGGGGAACGGGTTTGCGCCCCAGCGCGGCCGCCGACGGTGACATGTCGTCGAAGCCGACGACGCCGATGTCCGCGGGAACGGTCAGGCCGCGCTCGTGGAAGGCGCGCAACAGCCCCGGTTTCAGCTGGTCGTTGGCGGCGAACACGGCCGTGCAGTCCGGCTGTACGGCCCGTTCGAGACCGGCCACGTAGCCGTACACGGCCGACCAGTCACCGCATCCTCCACAACGGCACGCCAGGCCTGGGCGCGGCGCTGCCCGGCGAAGTGATCGCCGTACGACCCCTGTGCCGTACGACTTCGGCGACGTGCGGCCCCGGCCCCGCGGGGGACCGGGGCCGCGACACCCCCGGCTGCCGCACCCCTACGGCTTGATGCCCACGCCGGTCCACAGGCTGACCTCGGCGTCCGTGGCGTTGGACTCGCCGTCCGGACGCCAGCGGTGGCCGACCGAGATGCCCGGGTCGAGCAGGTCGAGGCCGTCGAAGAAGCGGGCCACGTCCTGCTTCGAGCGGAACTGCACCGGCGTACCGGCATTGGTGTAGATGTCGGTGACCTTCTGCCAGGTGTCCGGGTCGAAGTCGGGCGTGCAGTGGCTCAGGGCCAGCGCGCTGCCCGAGGGCAGGACCGCCAGCAGACGCTCCACGATGCCGTACGGGTCCTGCGCGTCCGGCACGAAGTGCATCAGGGCGTTGAGCGACAGGGCCACGGGCCGGTCCAGGTCCAGCACCTCCGCCAGCTCGGCGGAGTCGAGCAGCGAGGACGGGTCGTTGACGTCGGCCTCGATGTACGTGGTGCGGCCCTGGGTGGTGCTGCGCATCAGGCGCTCGGCGTACTTGAGCACGAGCGGGTCGTTGTCGGCGTAGACCACTCGCGCCTCGGGGACCACGGACTGGGCCACCTGGTGCAGATTCGGCTCGGTGGGGATGCCGGTGCCGATGTCCAGCCACTGGCGGATGCCGTGCTCCCGGGCGAGGACACGGGTGGCGCGGTGCATGAACGCCCGGTTCTCGCGGGCGCACACGAAGATCGCCGGGTAGGCCTCGGCGACGGCCTCCGCGGCCTGCTTGTCGACCTCGAAGTGGTCCTTGCCGCCGAGGTAGTAGTCGTACATCCGGGCGGAGTGGGGCCTGCTGGTGTCAATGTCCCGCGCGGCGTGCGAGCTGGTCATCCTGAACCTTTCGGTGGTGTGCGGTGGGGGTGTCGGGCAGGTGGCGGCCGGGGGTGTGCCCGGTGCCTCCCGCTGTTCCTGGGGGCGTCAGCCGGCCGTCAGATGATCGGCGAGGCCTCGTTTGACTCCTGCGACGAACGCGGTGATCTCTTCCGGGGTGTAGATCAGGGCGGGTCCGGCGGGATCGGTCGACTGCCTGAGTGCCACGCGGCCGTCGGCGAGTTGCTTGGTCTGCACACACTGGCCCCCGTTGGGTCCGCTCCATGGAGACTCCCAGCCCACCTCGCCGAGGTCCGACGCCGGCATCCCGTTGTAGACATCGCAGCCACGGCCGTCGGTGACGGTCATGAGTACTCCTTTCGCATGCGGTTCAGGAGCGCCTTGCTGTCCGCGTCCGAGGTCAGCAGGGACATGCGGTTGTGCGCCTCCAGGTGGGCCGCCACGTCCGAACGCTGGTCCAGGTACATGGCGCCGGAGAGGACCTCGCTGTAGACGACGTCGGGCAGCTCCGGCTCCTCGAACCGGAAGTAGGTGAAGGGCGCGCACGCGCCGACATGGGCGCCGGCCGTGAACGGCACGACGTCGATGCTGACGTGGGTCAGCTCCGAGACCTCCAGGAGCCGGTCGATCTGCTCGCGCATCACCTCGGGACCGCCCACCACCCGGTGCAGAACCGCTTCTTCCATCACCACCCACAGCGTGGGCGCGTCGGATCTGTCCAGCAGGCTCTGGCGGCGCAGCCGCAGATCGACCCGCCGGTCCAGGTCCTCCTCGCTGCCGTTCGGCAGGCCGCCGCGCAGCACCTCGCGGGCGTACCGCGGGGTCTGCAGGAGTCCCGTCACATAGTGGGGCTCGTAGGTGCGCAGGGTCGTGGCCCCGGTCTCCAGGCTCACATAGGCGCGGAACCAGTCCGGCAGCGCGTCGCGGTAGACATGCCACCAGCCGGGCTCGTTGGCCCGCTCCGCGAAGGCGACGAACTCGTCGATCTCCTGCCGGTCGGCTCCATAGGTTTCGAGCAGCTTCTCCACATAGAGGGGTTTGAGTGCGACCTCCGCCTTCTCCAGCCGGCGGATGGTCAGGGACGTCACCCGCAACGCCTTGGACGCGTCGTCGAGGGACACGCCCGCGTCCTGGCGCCGCTCCTGCAGCCGTCGGCCGAGGATCATGCGGAGAACGGTGGGAGCACTGGGGCTGTTGTTGCCCGTGCCCGACCGGCCTTCGTTCACGCCCTACCTCCTGAGGAACTGTCACAAGTACGGCAGTGATGGCGACTTGGTGAAGCCGCCAGTTCGATACCGACCCAATGAAATTATCAGGTAGCCGGTTGCAGGTTGAACTGCCCTGTGAGCATAGTTACTTGCGTGAATCGTTTCGACGATCACGGTGCGCCCGCTCTCCCCGGAAGGCAACTGCCGTGACCCCCCACATGACTTCCTCCCCGCAGCTGTTAGACGCAGCGAGTCAGGAACGGACACACTGGCTCGAACTGCCCCCGCAGCGCTCCAGTATCAAAGTCGCCCGCCGCTCCGTGAGCGCCCGGCTGAGTGCGTGGCGGCTGCCGGCCGACCTGTGCGCGGACGCCGTCCTGCTCGTGTCCGAACTGGCCACCAACGCCCTGCGCCACACCCTCAGCGCACGCATCCTGTGTGGTATCGGACTCGTCACCGACGACTGCCTCCGCCTGGAGGTGCACGATCACGACCGCTCGGGCCGCGAACTGCCCCGCTGTGAACCCGGTCCCGACGACGAGGGGGGCCGTGGGCTGTTCCTCGTGGAGGCGATCGCGGACAGCTGGGGCATCGACCGGTCCAGGCTCACCGGCGGCAACGCCGTGTGGGCGAACCTGAGAACGGCCTGAGCCCGCCGGACGGGGGGCTCACTCCTTGCCGGGAAGGAGTCATTCCTTCCCGGGGGTGAGTTCGGCGAGGAGCAGCGTGCGGTCGTCGGCGCCGGCCGCTGTGGAGGGGGAGCGCAGCAGCTGTTGGCACATCGACTGCAGCCGGTTCTGCTCGTCGGACGCCGGCACGGGTTCGAGGGCAGCCGAGTCCAGGGCGCGTGCGAGGCGGGCGATCTCCTGGTCGATGTCCATGCCGCGGGACTCGACCAGGCCGTCGCTGTAGAGCACGAGCAGGGCCGGCTCGTCCAGGGTCAGCACGGTGGCCTCGTAGCTGCCCGTGCCGAGCCCGAGGGGCAGGCCCGGACTCGCGAGCGCCACCGGGCCGGTCCGGCCGTCCGGGCCGCGCAGCAGCGGGGGAGGGTGGCCCGCACCCACGAGTGTGCAGGTGTGCGCGCGTGCGTCCCACTCGGCGTAGATGCAGGTCGCGAAGGAGGCCCCGGGCGTGTCCGAGGCGAGGGCGTCCAGACGCCGTACGAGATCCGCGGCCGGGATGTCGAGTCCCGCCAACGTACGGACGGCGGTGCGCAGTTGGATCATCGCGACGGCGGACTCCGGGCCGTGCCCCATGGCGTCCCCGACGACGAGACCGGCCCGGTCGCCCGGCCGCTTCAGCACGTCGAACCAGTCACCGCCGATGATGTTGCCCTGTCCGGCGGGCAGACAGGCGTGGGCGATGCGGCAGCCGTCGACCTCCAGGGCGGAGCCGGGCAGCAGGCTGTTCCGGATGGCCAGGGCGGTGCGGCGCTCGCGCTCGTAGCGGCGCGCGTTGTCCAGGGCGATGGCGGCCCGGCCCGCCAGCCACTCCACGGCAACGACCTCCCCGGTCCGGAAGGCGGCGCGCTGCGGACCGCGGGTGCAGGCGACGAAACCGACCGTGGTGCCCCGCAGATGGAGCGGGACGACGAGAAAGGACGACGAGCCCACCAGGTCGTCGATCCGCGCGTCGCCGTGCCCGGACGCGACAAGCCGCTCGGAGGTGTGGGTGTCCACCCCGTCCAGCAACTGCGTGTGCCCGTCGGCGAGGGCGCGTGCGTACGGCGTTCCGCGCGGGAAGACGATCACCTCGCCGACCGGCAGCAGCCCCTCCCAGGACTCCGCCGCGTCCGTCCCCACGCGCAGCGCGAGGCGGCGCGCCTCTATCTGGGGCGGGTCCGTGGCCGGGTAGGCGTTCTCCTCGCGCACCCAGCGCTCCAGCAGATAGACCGAGGCCGCGTCGCAGAAGCCGGGGGTGAGCGCGTGCACGACATGGCTGCCGGTCAGCCGCAGGTCGAGCTCGGAGCCGATGACGTCGGCAGCGGGGGAGAAGACCGAACGCCGGGGCGGTGGCTGGGAGGCTGAGGCTTCGTCGGCGCGGCTGCGTGGTTCGTTCCGCAGTGGTCGTGCCTTTCCGGGTGGGGGCTCCGGGTGCGCCGGCGAAGAGGGTGGCTCGCCGAGCGCCGTCCCGCAACTATATGATGGCGCGTCAAGGCCCCTGGTCACAGAGGGAGTTGCAGTGTCGGACAATGCAGGGATTCCGCCGGGGACCGATCCCGACAAGGCGAGCGTGGCCCGTATGTACGACGCCATGATGGGCGGGCAGCACAACTTCGCCATCGACCGCGAGGCCCTGGCCGCCTTCACCGCCATCGACCCCCAGGTGCGCACCCTGGCCCGCGCCAACCGCGCCTTCCTCGGCCGGGCCGTGCGCTTCGTGGTCGACTCCGGGGTACGGCAGTTCATCGACCTCGGCTCGGGCATCCCCACCCAGGGCAACGTCCACGAGGTGGCGCAGGCGGCCAGCCCCGGCGCCCGGGTGGTCTACGTCGACAACGACCCCGTCGCGGTCGCCCACAGCGCCTCGCTGCTCGCCGACAACCCGGACGCGGACATCGTCGACGCGGACATCCGCCGGCCCGCCGACATCCTCGGCTCCGAGCAGGTGCGCAAGCTGATCGACTTCGATCAGCCCGTCGCCGTACTGATGATCACGATCCTGCACTTCATCTCGCCCGAGGAGAACCCGGCCGGCATCGTGACCGCCTTCCGCGACGCCCTGCCCGAGGGCGGCTGGCTGGCGCTGACCCACGCCACCAACCAGGACCGCCCGGACACCGCGGACGCCGTCGGCAAGCTCTACCGCTCCCGCGCCACCTCTCCCGTCACGGCCCGCTCCCACGACGAGATCCTCGGACTCTTCGACGGCTTCGACCTGGTCGACCCGGGCCTGGTCTACGTCCCCCTGTGGCGCCCGGACCCCGACGACCGGATCCCGGACAACCCGTCGGAGTACTGGGTGTACGCGGGAGTCGGCCGCAAGGGCGCATAGCCCGGCGGCGCCCGACGGACCCCAGCGGCACCCGGAGGCAGTGAGGGCAACGGCGACATGCCGTCACCTCCCCCCCCGAATGATCGATCTGGCCGGATCCTGGCACCTCGTCACACTGCGGTCTTTGTTGCGGCAGGCACCCTTGACAACATGCGTACTGTTTCGCGAGGTTTGGTCCTCGGTGGACAGTTCGGAACCTGAGGGTCGACCGCGCAACGACCGTGCATACGGCGCGGAACCGGCTGATACTCGTAGAAGTGGTAGGACGCGGACGATGCGCCGCGGGGGGACGTCACGGGGGGAGCGGTCGCCGATGCGATCGATGAACAGGGGTCCACACGCTCAGCCGGCCAGTGCTGCGGTCGGGACGTTCTTCGCGGAGCCTGCGGAAGGGCGGATGATCTGACGTGGACGTCACGATCCACAGAACCGACGAACTGAGCGCCTCGCTGCAAGCGGCCTGGCACAGAGCGATGGACCAGTCGCCCGAATACGCCAATCCTTTCCTGGCCCCGGAGTTCGCCCTCGGGATCGGCAGATACCGCGCCGGGACGCGGATCGCGGTCCTGCACGAGGGTGGAGAACCGGTCGGATTCCTGCCGTACGAACGCAATGTCCTCGGCGTCGGCCGTGCCATCGGTCTCGGGCTGTCCGACTGCCAGGCGCTCGTGCACCGGCCGGGGGTCACCTGGGACGCCCAGGAGTTGCTGAAGGCCTGCGGGCTGTCGGTGTTCGAGTTCGACCATCTCGTCGAGGAGCAGAAACCGTTCAGCCGGCATGTCACGGGCCTGTTCGCCTCCCCGGTGGTCGATCTCAAGCCCGACGAGAGCGGTTACGCCCCGTGGCTGCGCGGCGCGTACCCGGGCCTGGCCAAGACCACGCTGAAGAAGGAGCGCCGCCTCGGGCGCGACCTGGGCGAGGTGCGCTTCGAGTTCGACGAGCGCGATCCGCGGATGCTGCGCCGGCTGATGCAGTGGAAGTCCGCCCAGTACCGCAGGACCGGACGGATGGACCGGTTCGCGCGGCCGTGGATCGTCGACCTGGTCAACCATCTCCACCAGGTCCGCGAGGACCACTTCACCGGTGTGCTGTCCGTGCTCTACGCCGGTGACCGGCCGGTGGCGGCGCACTTCGGGCCGCGCTCACGCACCGTGCTGGCGGCCTGGTTCACCGCGTACGACCCCGAGCTGCACTACTACTCGCCGGGGCTGATGATGCATCTGCGCACGGCCGAGGCAGCGGCCCGCAACGGCGTGACGCTGCTCGACCTGGGGCGCGGCGACAAAGAGTACAAGGACTGGCTCAAGACCCGCGAGCTGCGCGTGGCGGAAGGATTCGCCAGCAGGCCCCACCCGGTCTCGGCCGCCCACCTGCTGTGGCGCAGACCCGTGCGGGGCCTGCGGAACACGGTGAACGCCCATCCCGAGCTGCGCGCACCCGCCGACCGTCTGCTGAAGACACTCGGCACACTGCGCACGTCCCGGCGGGCGGGCCCCGGCTCCGCGGGGCCCCGCACCCCCTGAGTCCGTCCTGCCCGCTCGGTGATCTGCTCCAGGGGCTACGCCGCGACCGCCATGCGTCCGCGGGCGGCGCTGCGGTAGGTGGAGATGCCCACGGCCAGCAGCCAGTAGCTGAGGATCGCGCCCATCATGGCCGTGGTGCCCCAGCCGTTCGCCGCGTAGAAGTGCGCGGGTGTGTTGCCGAAGAACAGGGACGGCACGAACACCAGGTTGAGCACCGCGAGACCGTAGGCCGAGCGGCCCACCCAGCGCGGCAGGAGCCGCGTGCGGGTGACGACGAAGCCGACCGCGGTGAGGAAGAGGGCCAGCATCAGACGGGAGATCGATCCGTAGAGGATGTAGGTGCCGTCGACCGTGATCGTCGGGTCGATCCTGTGGTCGGTGGCGATGACCGCGCCCGCCTCCAGGCCGGAGGAGACGAGGGTGATCGTGGCGTAGACGAGTCCGGTGGCGAAGGCGATCGAGCCCGCCCACTCGTACTCCGGGCGTGTGAGCTTGATCAGTTCACGCAGGGCCGTCACGAAGACGACCAGGAAGGCGAGGCCGAGGATGCCGAGCAGCAGCCGGGCCAGGACGTTGGCGTCCGGCGGCGGGCCCGAGTAGACGAAGTACAGCGGCACTTCGACAATCAGCGCGGCCGCGGTGGTGATGCCCGCGGCACCCGTCAGACGCCTGGCGATGGTCTCGTTCATCGGTGTTCCCCCGAGTCCGTGAGGTGGATTCCGTGTCGGCCCGTTCGCCGACGTCATGAATCCTCCCAGCCGTGGGGGACGCAGTCCCTGGGCCTGGGCACCGGATCCCGGGTGTCCTCAGCAACACCCCCGAAGGCAACACCCCCGAAGGCAACACCCCCCAAGGCAACACCCTCGAACGACCGCCTCAGCCCAGGGCCTTGTCCAGGTTGAAGGCGGCGCTGATGAGGGCGAGATGGGTGAACGCCTGCGGGAAGTTGCCCTGTTGCTCGCCGGTGTGGCTGATCTCCTCGGCGTACAGGCCGAGATGGTTGGCGTAGGTGAGCATCTTCTCGAAGGCGAGCCGTGCCTCGTCGATGCGTCCGGCGTGCACCATGGCCTCGACGTACCAGAACGAGCAGATGGAGAAGGTGCCTTCGTCGCCGCGCAGACCGTCGGGGCTCGAGAGGGGGTCGTAGCGGTAGACCAGGGAGTCCGACACCAGGTCGTTGGTGAGGGCGTCGAGCGTGGACAGCCACTTGGGGTCGGTGGGCGCGATGAACTTCGTCAGCGGCATCATCAGGACCGCGGCGTCCAGGACGTCGCCGTCCTCGTGCTGGACGAACGCCTGCCGGGTCTCGGACCAGCCGCGCTTCATGATCCGCCGGTAGATCGTGTCGCGGGTCTCGCGCCAGCGGGGCAGATCGGCGGGCAGGCCGCGCCGGTTGGCCATGCGGATGGCCCGCTCGATCGCCACCCAGCACATCAGCCGCGAGTACAGGAAGTTCTTGCGTCCGCCGCGGGTCTCCCAGATCCCCTCGTCGGGCTGGTCCCAGTGCTCGCACACCCACTCCACCAGGCGGCACACATTGTCCCACTGGGCGCTGGAGATCGGCTTGGCCCACTTGTCGTAGAGGTAGATCGAGTCGATGAGGGCGCCGTATATGTCGAGCTGCAGCTGGTCGGCGGCGGCGTTGCCGATCCGGACCGGCGCGGAGCCCTGATGCCCCTCCAGATGGCCGAGTTCGCGCTCGGTGAGGTCGGTGCGGCCGTCGATGCCGTACATGATCTGCAGGGGCGCGGACTGCCCGTCGTCGCATGTACTGACGTAGCGGACAAGGAAGTTCATGAACGCCTCGGCCTCTTCGGTGAAGCCGAGCCGCAACAGCGCGTACACGCAGAACGCGGCGTCGCGCACCCACACGTAGCGGTAGTCCCAGTTGCGTTCGCCGCCCAGCTCCTCGGGCAGGCTGGTGGTCGGCGCGGCGACGATCGCGCCGGTGGGCGCGTAGGTGAGCAGCTTCAGGGTGAGGGCGGAGCGATGCACCATCTCCCGCCAGCGGCCACGGTACTTGGAGGCGGACAGCCAGCGCCGCCAGTACGCCACCGTGGTGCCGAACTGCTCCTCGGCCTCGGCCTTGGCGCACCGGCGCGGCTGCACGTCGCCGCCGAGCTGGTCCAGCGCGAACACCGCCGTGTCGCCCTGGGAGAGCTTGAAGTCAGCCCGGGCGTCCGGTCCTTCGGCCTCCAGCGGCACGGTCGCGGTCAGTGCGAGCGACATCCCGTCGGCCTCGAAGACCGCCGCCTCGCCGACCATCCGCACGGTGTGCTCGCGCGTGCCGTAGTCGAAGCGCGGGGCGATGCGTGCGCGGAACGGGATGGAGCCGCGTACGCACACCACGCGCCGGATCAGCCGGTGCCGCTCCGCCTCCACGTCGCCGTTGTTGAGCGGCATGAAGTCCTGCACCTCGCCGACGCCGTCCTCGGTGAAGAAGCGGGTGATCAGGACGTTGGTGTCGGGGAAGTAGAACTGCTTGGTCTTCGCCTGCACGGACGCCGCCAGCCGGAAGGACCCGCCGCGCTCGGCGTCCAGGATCGACGCGAAGATGCTCGGCGCGTCGAAGGCCGGGCAGCAGTACCAGTCGATGGTGCCGTCGGTGCCCACGAGCGCCACGCTGCGCAGATCACCGATCAGCCCGTGCTCGGCGATCGGCAGATAACCGGGCCCTCCCTCGGAAATCCCCTCGTCGACCGCTCGTACGCTCATCACAGCCTCCCTGCCCCGGGCCAGCGTCCCGCGTCCCACGTCGCGCGTTCCTCAGCCTAGGCGGATCGGGGGGCGGGGGCGCGGGGATCGGGGGAGTGGGGTGGGTGTGCGGGGGGTGGGGCTTCCTGGTGGGTTGGTGAGCGTCCGGTGTGGTGGGGTGTCGGCCGGCAGCGGATGCGGCGGGAGTCGGGGAGCTGGCGGGTGGGGTGTTCTGGTGGTCGGCGAGTGTCCGGTGTGGCGGGGGCTGGCGGGCGGCCGATGCGGCGGGGAGCCGGGGGGCGGGTGAGGATTCCGGTGGGTTGGTGAGCGTCCGGTGTGGTGGGGTGTCGGCGGGCAGCGGATGCGGCGGGAGTCGGGGAGCTGGCGGGTGGGGTGTTCTGGTGGTCGGCGAGTGTCCGGTGTGGCGGGGGCTGGCGGGCGGCCGATGCGGCGGGGAGCCGGGGGGCGGGTGAGGCTCCCGGCGGGTAGGTGAGCGTCCGGTGTGGTGGGGGGTCGGCCGGCAGCGGATGCGGCGGGAGTCGGGGAGCTGGCGGGTGGGGTGTTCTGGTGGGCGGCGAGTGGCCGGTGTGGCGGGGGCTGGCGGGCGGCCGATGCGGCGGGGAGCCGGGGGGCGGGTGAGGATTCCGGTGGGTTGGTGAGCGTCCGGTGTGGTGGGGTGTCGGCGGGCAGCGGATGCGGCGGGAGTCGGGGAGCTGGCGGGTGGGGTGTTCTGGTGGTCGGCGAGGGTCCGGTGTGGCGGGGGCTGGCGGGCGGCCGATGCGGCGGGGAGCCGGGGGGCGGGTGAGGATCCCGGTGGGTAGGTGAGCGTCCGGTGCGGTGGGAGCCCGCGGGGAGCCGATGCGTCGTGGGGTCCGGGGCAGCCGGGCAGCCCGTGAGTCGGCGGATCTCCGGCGAGCAGCCGGGCCCGGGCCTCCGCGTCAGACCGCCAGCACCCTCAGCCCCGCCTCCTCGAACCTGCGGACCTCGTCCGCGTCGACCGCCGTGTCCGTCACGAGTGTGTCGACCGCGGTGGCGTCGCAGATGCGGGCGAACGCGCGCTGCCCCAGCTTGCTGGAGTCCGCGGCGACGATCACGCGCTCGGCGCGCTCGCACAGCAGCCGGTTGATGGCCGCCTCGGCCTCGTCGTGCGCGGCCGCGCCGTGGGCCGCGTCGAAGGCGACGACGCCGAGGACGGCCACGTCGAGGGTGATCTGGCCGAGCACGCCGTCCGCGAGCGGCCCGATGAGTTCGTACGACTGCGGGCGCGCCACCCCGCCGGTCACCACGATCTTGAACTGGGGGCGCACGGCGAGCTCGTTGGCGATGTTGAGGGCGTTCGTCACGACGGTGAGCGCCGGAGTGCCGGAGGTGAGATCGCTGCGCACGGCCAGGGCACGCGCCACCTCGGTGGTGGTCGTGCCGCCGGTCAGCCCCACCGCCTCGCCGGGCGCGACGAGGTCGGCCACCGCCTTCGCGATCCGCTGCTTCTCGGAGGCGTGGCGGGCGGTCTTGTAGCGCAGCGGCAGCTCGTACGACACCCCGTGCACGACCGCGCCGCCCCGGGTGCGCACGAGCATCTGCTGCTCGGCGAGCTGGTCGAAGTCGCGCCGGATCGTCGCCGCCGAGACCTCCAGGTCGGCGGCCGCCTCCTCCACATCCAGCCGGCCGCGCTCGACGAGCAGTTCCAGCAGCGCCTTCCAGCGGGCGTCCCGCGACATCCCCGCCCTCCGTTCCTCGATCTCCCGGCGACCCTAGCGCACACCGCATGGCGTCGATTGCTTGATTATGCTCGAAAGTACGCTGTATCTTGCAGAAACAAGCAAAGTAATCCGATCGGGAATCCACCAGGGGAGGACCCGGCATGACCCATGTCGAGGACGAACTGACCAGCCAGCCCGAGTGCTGGACCCGGGCCGCGACGGCCGCACCCGGGCATCGCGAGGCGCTCCCGGCGCCCGGTGAGCGGGTCGCGATCGTGGGATGCGGCACCTCGTACTTCATGGCCCAGGCGGTCGCCGCGCTGCGCGAGGGCGCGGGACAGGGCGAGACGGACGCCTTCGCCGCCTCCGAGTTCCCCCTCGGCCGCTCGTACGACCGCGTCGTGGCGCTCACCCGCTCCGGCACCACCACCGAAGTCCTCGACCTCCTGGGGCAGTTGCAGGGCCGCACCCGCACGGTCGCGATCACCGCCGACCCGAACACGCCCGTCATGCAAGCCGCCGACGACATCGTCGTGCTCGACTTCGCGGACGAACGGTCCGTCGTCCAGACCCGGTTCGCCACGACCGCGCTCACCCTGCTCCGCGCCCATCTCGGCCTGCACACCGACGCCGTCGTCGACGACGGCCGCAGCGCGCTCGCGACCCCGCTGCCCGAAGGGCTCGTCGACTGCACGCAGTTCACCTTCCTCGGCCGGGGCTGGACGGTGGGCCTGGCCAACGAGGCCGGACTCAAGATGCGCGAGGCCTCACTCGCCTGGACGGAGTCCTACCCGGCGATGGAGTACCGGCACGGCCCGATCAGCATCACCACCCGCGGTACGGCGACCTGGATGCTCGGCGAAGCCCCCGAGGGCCTGGCCGAGCAGGTGCGCGCCACCGGCGGACTGTGGGTCCCGGGCGGCCTCGACCCGCTCGCCGAACTCGTCCGCGTCCACCGCCTCGCGGTCGCCGTCGCCGCCGCCCGCGGTCTCGACCCGGACCAGCCCCGTCACCTCACCCGCTCGGTGATCCTCGAGCCCTGACGCGCCAGCACACTCCCCGACGCGCCTCTCGGAGGACGCGCCAACCCCGTCCCCGACGCGCCCCTCAAAAGGAGAAGCCGTGCCTCTCGTCACCACCGGCGAACTCGTCAGCCGGGCCGCCGCCGAGCGCGCGGCCGTCGCCGCCTTCAACATCATCACGCTGGAGCACGTCGAGGCGGTCGTCGCCGGCGCCGAGTCGGCCGGGACCTCGGTCGTCCTCCAAGTCAGCGAGAACGCGGTCAAGTTCCGCCAGGGACGGATGCTGCCACTGGCCCGTGCTGCCGTCGCCGCCGCCGAACACGCCGCCGTACCCGTCGCGTTGCACCTCGACCACGTCCAGAGCGACGAGCTGCTGCACCAGGCCGCGGACGCCGGATTCAGCTCCGTGATGTACGACGCGGCCCGACTGCCCTACGACCGCAACTTGGCCGCGACCCGGGCCGCCGCCGACTGGGCGCACGGCCAAGGCCTGTGGATCGAGGCCGAGTTGGGGCAGGTCGGCGGCAAGGCGGGCCAGCCCGCGCTGGACGCCCACGCGCCCGGCGCCCGCACCGACCCGGCGGAGGCCCGCGCCTTCGTCGCCGACTCCGGCGTGGACGCCCTCGCCGTCGCCATCGGCAGCACGCACGCCATGACCACCCGTACCGCCATCCTCGACCACGGCCTGCTCGAACGGCTCTCCACCACTCTGGACGTACCGCTCGTCCTGCACGGCTCATCCGGAGTCCCGGACGACGAACTCGCCGCCGCGGTCGCGGGCGGCATCGCCAAGGTGAACGTGGGCACCGCCCTCAACATCGCCATGACGGGCGCGATCCGCGCATTCCTGGCCGACCACCCCGATGCGGTCGACTCCCGCCAGTACCTGAAGGAGGCGAGGGAAGCGATGGCGCGGGCCGTCACCGCCATCATTACGACACTCGGCCGGCCGGCCGCCTGACCGGGCGACGCGGCCCACTTCTTCAGCGGCTCACTGCTCAGCGGCTCACCGCTTCGGCGACCGACTGCTCAGCGGCTCACCGCTTCGGCGATCTACTGCTTCACGGCCTTCAGCACCACGAACTTCGCGTCACCGGCGACCAGTTGACTGTTGCCGAACACCTTGCGCAGCTTCACGTGATAGCCCAGATGCCGGTTGCCGATGACCCACAGCTCACCGCCGGGGCGCAGCACGCGGCGCGCCCCGGTGAACATCCGCCACGCCGTCGCGTCGGTCGTCGCCTGATGCGAGTGGAACGGCGGATTGTTCAGCACGAGGTCGACGCTCTCGGCCGACACCCCCGCCAGCCCGTCCCCGACCCGGAACTCCGCATGCCCCGGCACGCCGTTCGCCTTGTAGGTCGCCTCCGCCGACGCCACGGCCTGGAACGACTCGTCCACGAACAGCACTTCGGCCGCCGGATCGGCCACCGCCACCGCCGTACCGACCACACCGTTGCCGCAGCCCAGGTCCACCACCCGGCCGCCGCGCGCGGTCGGTAGATGCCCCAGGAAGAAGCGCGTGCCGATGTCCAGCCGGTCGGCGCAGAACACACCCGCGTGGTTGACCACGGTGCGGCCCGAAACCGGGCCGATGCCGTCGGGGAGCGCGTAGGTATACGGCCACGGGTTGGCGGGCCGCTTCAGCGACGGATCCGGCGTGCAGAAGATCAGCCGGGCCTTCTTCTCCGCGAGCGAGGTGCGGGTCGGCCCGAGGATCCGCTCGAAGAGGCGGAGCGTCGAGGTGTGGATCTCCTTCACCATGCCGGTGCCGACGACCACCGTCTGCTCGTGCACGGCGGGCGCCAGCCGCAGCAGCTGGTCCTCCAGCAGCGCGAGACTCTTGGGCACCCTCACCAGGAGGACGTCGACGCGGTCGGGCGGCGGGTCCTGGGTGGTGAGCAGACGGACGGCGCCCGTCTCGGCCCCGGCGCGGTGCAGGTTCGCCCGGGTCGCCTCCTGCGCGAGGAAGGAGTCGGTGATCTGTACGGGCCGATGCGCCGCGAGCGCGGTGGCCAGCGCGCCCCAGCGGTCGCCGAGGACCACGACCGTGCCGGACAGCGGGATCTCCTGCTCCGCCAGGTGCCGCAGGAGGTACTCGTCGGAGGCGTCCCAGGCGCGCAGCCTCTCGCGCGCCTCCTCCGGGAAACGGGTCAGCGCGAGCTCGCCCCAGGGCGTCGTCATACGGTCGTTCATCGTGTGCCAAGGCTAGCCGAGCCGCAGCTCACGGCCGGTGGGGGAGGATGGCGTACATGGAGTCCGAGCTGTCCGAGCTGTTTCCACGCGAGCGCAAGCAGATCGCGCCCGGCGCGGTGCACGTGCCCGACTGGCTGGACGCGGACCACCAGCGCGAGCTGCTCCGCGCCTGCCGGGAGTGGGCCCGCCCACCGGCCGGCCTGCGCACGGTCCGCACACCCGGCGGCGGCACCATGACCGCCCGGCAGGTCTGCCTGGGCTGGCACTGGTACCCGTACGCCTACGCCCGCACGGTCGTCGACGGCGACGGCTCCCCGGTGAAGCCGTTCCCCGACAGCCTGGGCGAGCTGGGCCGCCGCGCGGTGCGGGACGCCATGGGCCAAGCCGAGCCCACTCCGGCGTACGACATCGCACTGATCAACTTCTACGACGCCGAGGCCCGCATGGGCATGCACCGCGACAGCGACGAGAAGTCGGACGCGCCGGTGGTGTCGCTGAGCCTCGGCGACACCTGCGTCTTCCGCTTCGGCAACATCACATCCCGGGGGCGGCCGTACACCGACGTGGAACTGCGCAGCGGCGACCTGTTCGTGTTCGGCGGCCCGTCGCGGCTCGCCTACCACGGTGTGCCGAAGGTGCAGCCGGGTACGGCACCTTCAGAGTTGGGGCTGACGGGACGTCTGAACATCACACTCAGAGTCAGCGGCCTGTAGCCGGCGTATCCGCGGATCATGGGAGACTCGCCCACATGAGCGGCAAGGCGGACCCCCGGCCGACGGGGAATGGGACCACCTCGAGAACGCGGCTGGACCGGGGGCGCGGTGCGCTCGGGCCCGCGTTGGAGCTCGTGCACACCGGACGCGCCCCCACCCGCGCGGTGCTCACCGCCGAACTCGGCGTGACCCGTGCCACGGCCGGTGCGGTCGCCGCCGAACTGGAGGCGCTCGGGCTGATCCGGGTGGACGCCCGGCCCGCCGCGGCGGCCGGTTCCCAGGGCAGGCCCTCGCACCGGCTCTCGGTCGCCGAGGACGGGCCGGTCGTCCTGGCCGCCCAGGTGCACGCCGACGGGTTCCGGGCGGCACTGGTCGGCCTCGGCGGCCGGATCGTCGAGACCGCGCCGGGCTGCGAGACCGTCGACGCCGACCCGGCGAAGGTCCTCGGCTCGGTCGTCGAGGCGGGCGCCGAACTGCTGCGCACCACGGGACGGCGATGCGTCGGCGCCGGGCTCGCCGTGCCGTCAGCGGTCGCCGAGCCCGACGGCCTGGCGCTCAACCCGCTGCACCTGGCGTGGCCGGTGGGCGCCCCGGTCCGCCGGATCTTCGCCGAGCGCGTACGCGAGGCCGGGATCGGCGGACCCGCCTTCGCGGGCAACGACGTCAACCTCGCCGCCCTCGCCGAGCACCGGCACGGAGCCGGACGCGGAGCCCGCGACCTGCTGTGCGTGGCCACCGGCCACCGCGGCGTGGGCGGCGCGCTGGTGCTGGACGGCCGTCTGCACACGGGCAGTTCGGGACTGGCCCTGGAGGTCGGCCACCTCACCGTCAACCCCGAGGGCCGCCCCTGCCACTGCGGAAGCCGCGGCTGCCTCGACGTGGAAGCCGACCCGCTGGCCCTGCTCACAGCGGCCGGACGCGACCCCGGCCCGGAGGTCTCACTCCTGCAGCAGGCGATCGACCTGATCCGCAACCACTACGACGACCCGTCCATCCGTACGGCCACCGAGGTCCTCATCGACCGCCTCGGGCTCGGTCTCGCGGGCCTGGTGAACATCCTCAACCCCGACCGCATCATCCTCGGCGGCCTGCACCGCACCCTGCTGGACGCCGACCCCGACCGACTGCGCGCCGTCGTGGCCGACCGCAGCCTGTGGGGCCAGAGCGGCGGCGTCCCCATCCTGCCCTGCACCCTCGACCACAACAGCCTGGTCGGCGCTGCCGAGTTGGCCTGGCAGCCGGTGCTGGACGATCCGCTGGGGGCATTGGCCTGAGGGGGTGGCTGTTGCGCGCGGGGGCATTGGCCTGAGGGGGTGGCTGTTGCGCGCGGGGGCGTTGGCCCGAGGGGACGTAGTGCACTCGTGGGCGATGGCTCGAACGCTCGGCGCGCACTGGGGGAGCGGTCGTGACGGAGTTAGTCTCCGGTCATGCGGATCTCCGTCTCCTCCGACATGGACGAACCCGTGGCGCACCTGCTCGTCGCGGAGTTGCGAAGGCGCGGCCATGAGGTCGTGCCGCACGGCGCGCTGAGCCCCGGCGACGACCCCCAGTGGGCCGCCTGCTCGGAGGCGGCCGCGCGCGAGGTCTCCGAGGGCGCGGCGGACCAGGCGGTCGTGTGCTGCTGGATCGGCACGGGAGCCTCCATCGCCGCGAACAAGGTGCCCGGCGTACGGGCCGCGCTGTGCACGGACGCGTACACCGCGGACGGCGCCCGCCGCTGGAACGACGCCAACGCGCTGGCGCTCAGCCTGCGCCTGACGTCCGAGCCGCTGCTCAAGGAGATCCTCGACGCCTGGTTCGCCGCGGAGGCGAGCGAGGACACCGAGGACCGGCAGAACGTGGAGCGCCTGACTCGGCTCGACCTGGGGCACGGCACCGGTTGAGCCGCCGCCCGCCGGAGCAGCACCTCTTCAGACTCTTCCGCCCCCTTGCTTACACCAATAAAGCCCCTTTACTTTGGTCAGCATGATGTTGACCCAGCGGGAGCGCGAGATCATCGCGCTGCTGCGCCGCGACCCGCTCGCCGGGCCGCAGGCGATCGCCGACGCACTCGGCAGCACCCGTGCGGCCGTGAACGTGCACCTGTCCAACCTGGGCAAGAAAGGCGCCATCCTCGGCCGCGGCTACATCCTCCGCGAGGAGAACGCGGTCGTGGTCGTCGGCGGGGCCAACACCGACGTGAAGGTGCGCAGCCTGGCGCCCGTACGGCAACGGACGAGCAACCCCGGCCGGGCCGGCACCACGGCGGGCGGAGTGGGCCGCAACATCGCGGAGAACCTGGCGCGCCTCGGCACCCCGACGCATCTGATCGCCGCCGTGGGCCGGGACGCGGCGGGCGAGCGGCTGCTCGCGGAGACCGCGGCGGCGGGGGTGCGCCTCGACCATGTGCATCGCAGCGCCCACCCGACGGGGACATACACGGCGGTGCTCGACGCCGACGGTGACCTGGTCGTGGCGGTCGCGGACATGGCGGCCACCGAGGCGCTGGCCCCGGAGGATCTGCACCCGGCCCGCGAACTCATCGCCCACGCCGACATGTTGGTCCTGGACGGAAACCTGCCGTCGGCCGTACTGGCCCACGCGATGGACGTCGCCCACCCCGCCGACGTACCGGTGGTGATCGACCCGGTCAGCGCGCCCAAGGCGGCCCTGCTCGCACCGCTGTTCACCGCGCACCGCCCGGTCTTCGCGCTGACCCCCAACCTCGACGAACTGCGAGCCCTCCTCGGCCACCCTGTCGGCGACGACGAGGCCGAGGTGACGGCCGCCGCCGGCACACTGCACGACCGCGGGGTGCGCCATGTGTGGATACGGCTCGGGGCACGCGGCAGTGTGCTGAGTTCGGCGGGTGGGGAAGCGCGGTTCCTGACCGCGCCGTACGCCGAGGTCACCGACGTCACCGGCGCCGGTGACGCGATGCTCGCCGCCTTCGTCCACGCCCTGCTGGCCGGCGGCGACGCGGTGGAAGCCGCCCGCTACGGCCACGCCGCCGCGGCCCTGACGGTCGCGAGCCCGGCGACCGTACGTCCCGACCTGACCCCACGCCTGGTCGAGGACGCGCTGAACGGAACGTCCCCGTCGACTGCCTGAACAACCCGACTGCCTGAACAACCCGACTGCCTGAACAACTCGATCGCCTGAACTACCCGATCCGGAGCCCGAGATGATCACGCCCGCCCCCGCCCCGAACGCCGCGACCGCCGTCCCGCACCCGCGTCTCGTCCTCACGGACGAGGTCCGCGAGGCGCTGCGCGAGGGGCGTCCCGTCGTGGCACTGGAGTCGACGATCATCAGCCACGGTATGCCGCACCCGCAGAACGTGGAGATGGCGGTCGAGGTCGAGCAGATCATCCGTGACGGCGGCGCCGTACCCGCGACGATCGCCGTCCTGCACGGCCGTCCCCGTATCGGACTCACCCCCGCGGATCTGGAGCTCCTCGCCACCGCGCCGGACGTCACCAAGGCCAGCGTCCGCGACCTCGCGTACGTGATGGCGCGCGGCGCACATGGCGCGACGACCGTCGCGGCCACGATGCGACTGGCCGCGCTCGCCGGTATCCGCACCTTCGTCACCGGCGGTATCGGCGGTGTGCACCGCGGCGCGCCGACCTCGTTCGACATCAGCGCCGACCTGACCGAACTGGCCACGACCGGCGTCGCGGTGATCAGCGCAGGCGTGAAGAGCATCCTCGACATCGGCCTGACCCTGGAGACCCTGGAAACCCTCGGGGTCCCGGTTCTCACCTACGGCACCGAGGAGTTCCCGGCGTTCTACTCGCGCCGC
Source organism: Streptomyces plumbidurans (assembly GCF_019857225.1). Classification (GTDB taxonomy): domain Bacteria; phylum Actinomycetota; class Actinomycetes; order Streptomycetales; family Streptomycetaceae; genus Streptomyces; species Streptomyces plumbidurans. The sequence continues at coordinate 29,443 of NZ_JAFJSY010000019.1, read as the reverse complement.
AGCGGTTTCACCTCGCCGATGCGCGTGGACTCGCCCGCCGAGATCGCCGCCGTGATGCACGCCCGCTGGGACCTCGGCATTCCGGGCGGCGTCAGCATCGCCAACCCCGTGCCCGAGGACGAGGAGGTCCCGGCCGAACGCATGGACGGAGTCATCGCCCAGGCCCTGACCGAGATGGCCAAGGCCGGCATCACCGGCAAGGACACCACCCCGTACCTCCTCGGCCGTATCGTCGAACTCACCGGCGGCGAAAGCCTGCGAACCAACATCGCCCTGGTCAAGAACAACGCCCGCCTGGGCGCGCAGATCGCGGTGGAGTACGCCAAACTCCGCTGACCGGGCCCCGCACGCCCGGCTGCTCACCGTGCCGCTGAGCCCGCTCAGGCCGACGGGGCTTCGAGGTACTGCGCCGCCCCGTGACCGAGCGACCAGTCGGCCGACTCGTTCTCGGTCACGGTGACGAACACGTTCCGAGGCTCGGTCCCGGCGTAGGCGTGGGCCAGTTCCGCGATCCGGCGGTACAGCGCCTGCTTCTGTGCGGGCGTGCGTCCGTGGCGCATGGTGATGGCCACGTAGACGATGCCGTCGTCCCGATCCACGCCGAGGTAACCGCCGTACCGGAGCGTGCTGTTGATGCCGTCGTGGCCGACCAGCACCTGGAAGTGGTCGTCGGGCGGGATGCCGAGGGTCTCCACCAGGGCCTCGTGCACGGCGCGCCCGAGGGCGTCGAGGCAATGGGTGTCGGCGCGCAACGCGTCGATGCGGACGAACGGCATGGGGTGTCGCTCCTTCTTTTTGGTATATCTGCTCAACAGCGCTGGTTGCAACGGCAGTTCATGGCTGCCGACGCATGGTGTGGACCCTCAGCGCCACTCCACGGCGAACGCCCGCCCCGGGTTCTCCGCAAGGATGCGATCCACCGCATCCGTGCCCAACTCCGCCTCCAGACGCGGTCGTACGCGCCGCAGCAGATACGGCATCCCGGGCCCGCCGCTGACCGATCGCGCCGTGGCGACGACGGTGTCGCCGCCGAGCAGCAACCGGTGCCCGAATCCGGCCTCGGCCAAGGCGCGTACGGAGTCCGGCATGCGCCAGTCGGTGGCGTGATGGGTGCGGGACGGGCCGTCGAAGGCCAGCCAGCAGCCTGCCTCCGCGGCCTGGCGGTGCACCACGGGATCGGGGGAGCGGTTGAGGTGCCCGAGGATCACTCGGTGCGGGGGTACGTCCAACTCGCCGCACAGCAGGTCCAGTACGTCGAGTGCGCCCGTGCCCATCTCCAGATGGACGGCGATGGGCGCGCCCGTCGCACGGTGGGCCTCGGCCGCGGACGTCATGGTCCAGCGGGCGTGTGCGTCGAGGGCGTGGAAGCCGCCCGCCACCTTGATCAGCCCGGCCCGCACGCCCGATGTGCCGATGCCCTCCGTGAGTTCGCGGACGAACATCTCGGCGAGCCCGTCGCGTACCTCCTTGAGCAACTGCGGGGCGTAGTGGGCCGCTTGGTGCAGCCCGGTCGCGCACACCACGTGCACACCGGCGGCCTGTGACAGCGCGGGCAGGTCGGCGGCCCGACGGCCCATCCCGTACGGCGTCCATTGGACGACGCCCGTCCCGCCCGCCGCACGGAACGCCTCCAGCTCGGCCCGTGCCGCGCGGGCGTCGTTGAGTTCCTGGCCGGGCAGTTGCGGGCTGCTGAGGAAGAGGTGGTCGTGCGCGTCGCACACGCCCAGCTCCTCGGGCCGCAGGTCCCCCAGGACCGTACGGACGAAGCCGCTCACCACTGCCGTCCGCGCGGCAGCCGGTCCCGCCCCGGCGACGACAAGTGCAGCACCTCGAACACATCGCCGTCCGCCTTGGGCGTGTCGTGCTCCCAGAGCGAGAAGTGGACCAGTTCCCAGCGGCTGGTGTCCACGGCGGCAGCGGCGAGCACGGCTCCGTCCTCGCCGGCCAGGCGCTCGACCTCGTCGACCGCCTCACCCATCACGGCGGCCAACTCCACACCGTCCGCCACGACTTGGCGTCGCCGCACCGCGAACCGCGCCGATGAGCCCGGGGCGCCCCCGTCCTCGTAGGCGAGACCGCTCCACTGCCGGACCGACGGCCGTCCGAAGTCATTGCTGAGCCCCTGGAACGCGCCGCCCCAGAGGAAGGTGTTCATTCCCTCCATGGAGTTCCACAGGTAGAACGGCGCGTACTGGTTGACCGGTGAGCCGTTCACCCCGCGCTCGCGCACGAGGTACGTCTTGATGCCGAGCCCCTCCCAGTCGTCCAGCAGATGCCCCACGCGGGCGACGCGTCCGCGGATGATGCCCATGTCGTAGTCGGCGGGAAGGGTCAGCTCGTACTGCAGGGCGTGCATCGATGCCTCCTCAGGCGGGGGTGTCCGGCGATGCGCCGGCGGCGTATTCCTCCGGGCCGACGTGCGCGTCCCACTGCGTGGTGGTGCCGTCCGCCGCGGCCTCGACGACCGCGAGGTGTGTCATGAAGGTGCGCGGACCGGCGCCGTGCCAGTGCCACTCGTCCGGCTCGATCCATACGGTGTCGCCCGCGCGGATCGCCTCGACGTCGGCGCCCTTGCGCTGCACCAGTCCCTCGCCCTCGAGGACGTGCAGGACCTGGCCGTGGGGATGGCGGTGCCACGCGGTGTGCGCGCCGGGCGCGAAGTGGACGCTGAACATGCGCAGCCGGGACGGGGCCGGGGGCGCGGCGATCTCGTCGAGCCACACCGAACCGGTGAAGTTCTCGGCCGGTCCCTGCTGTGTACCGGGGTGATTCCTCGTGATGTGCACGTGCACGCACTCCTATCGCGGGGCGAGAAGGGACAACAGCCCACGGACAGCGGCGTCGAAGGCCGAGGGGGAGCCGGAGGCGCGGGCGAGGACATAGCCGCCCTGGACTGTGGCGAGGACGGCCGCGGCGATCTCCTCGTCGTCGAGGCCGGGCGCGAACTGGCCCTCCTCCTTGCCCTCTTCGACGATCCCGGCGATCAGCTCGCGGATCGCGTCGAGCGTCTCGTCGACCGGCGCGCGCAGTTCGTCGCTGGCGACGACGTCCGGATCCATCGTCAGCCGCCCGACCGGACACCCGCGCAACACGTCGCGCTCGCGCAGCAGATAGGCCTCGATGCGCTCGTACGGCGTCCCCGGGCCGCGCAGTACTCCCTCGGCGGTAGCCCGCAACTGCTCGGCCGTCCGCCGGATCGCCGTCAGCGCGAGATCGGGCTTGCCCTTGAAGTGGTGGTACATGCTGCCCTGCCCGGCGCCCGAGCGCTCCAGGATCGCCTTGGGGCTGGTGCCCACGTAACCGCGCTCCCACAGGAGCTCACGAGTGGACTCGATCAGCCGCTCCGATGTGCTCTCCGAGGTGCTCATGACGTCACTGTACATACTAGTAGTTACAGAAGTCGAGGCATCAAGGAGCAGCCGGAACAGCCGTGCGTACTCCCAGGGAGGTATGCGCAGTGCCGCTGGCCGTACGACGACCCGGACCCCTCGTCGGCGGGAGTCTCGAGACCACACCCGAACAGCGAACTGGGAGATGACTCGACATGCAGACACTCGCGAACTGGCACGGCGGCGGCCCCGGCCCCTGGATCCTCCTCTTCCCGCTGATCTGGGCGGCCGTGGTGGTCGGCGTCGTGACGCTGCTGCGCCGCACCGTGTGGCGTGGCCGCCGCGGAGGCCCGCGGCGCTTCATGGACGACGCCCGCCCCACCGGCGACTCGCCCATCGCCGTGCTCGGCCGCCGCTTCGCCTCCGGCGAGATCGACGAGGACGAGTACTGGCGCCGGCTGTCCGTCCTGGACGAGCAGTTCGGCCGTACGAAGGGCGGTGCGGCGTGACGACCGCGACCACTGTGCGGACGGCCGCCCGGGTCGTCGACGCCGTGAAGGTGTACGGCCGCGGCGACACCGAGGTGAGGGCCCTGGACGGGGTGAGCGTCGACTTCCCGGTCGGCCGCTTCACCGCGATCATGGGGCCCTCGGGCTCCGGCAAGTCCACGCTCATGCACTGCGCGGCCGGTCTCGACACGCTCACCTCGGGCGCCGCCGTCATCGGCGACACCGATCTGGGCAGCCTCGACGACCGCCGCCTCACCCTCCTGCGCCGCGACCGCGTCGGCTTCGTCTTCCAGGCGTTCAACCTGGTGCCGACGCTGACCGTGGCGGAGAACATCACGCTGCCGCTGGATCTCGCGGGCGGCCGCGGCGACCCGGAGTGGATCGACGCGCTGATCGACGTCGTGGGTCTGCGCGACCGGCTGCACCACCGGCCCACCGAACTCTCCGGCGGCCAGCAGCAACGCGTCGCCGTGGCACGGGCGTTCGCGGGGCAGCCCGACGTCGTCTTCGCCGACGAGCCGACCGGCAACCTCGACTCGCGCTCCGGCGGTGAAGTGCTCGGCCTGCTCGGCCGCGCCGCGCGCCAGACCTCCCGCACGGTTGTCATGGTCACCCACGACCCGGTCGCCGCCGCCCACGCCGACGAGGTCGTCTTCCTCGCCGACGGACGGCTGGTGGACCGGATGGAATCCCCGACCGCGGACAAGGTCCTGGACCGCATGAAAGCCTTCGAGGTGCCCTCATGAACGCCGCCGTACGCCTGAGCGTGTCCTCGCTCCGCGCCCACAAGCGGCGCTTCGCCGGAACCTTCTTCGCCGTGTTCCTCGGCGTCGCGTTCCTCGCGGGCACCCTCGTCATGGGTGACACGCTGCGCGCCAGCTTCGACTCCATGTTCGGCAGCGCGACCAGCGGCACGGACGCCGTGGTGCGCAGCGCCGACGCCATCACCACACCCGGCGACAGCCAGGGCGTGCGCCAGCCCGTCCGTACGGACCTCGTGAGCACCCTCGAGGACGTGCCGGGTGTCGCGGCCGCCGCGCCCGACATCGAGGGTGCAGGGCAGCTCGTCGGGAAGAACGGCAAGCCCGTCGGCGGCCAGGGCCCGCCCACCCTGGCCGGCAACTGGATCACCGACCCGAAGCTCAACCCGTACCAGCTCGCCGAGGGCCGCGCCCCGCAGAAGTCCGGCGAGGTCGTCCTCAACCGCGGCGCCGCGAAGAAGGGTGACCTGAAGATCGGAGACACCACCACGCTGCGCACCCCCGACCCGGTCAAGGTGACCGTCGTCGGCCTCGCGACCTTCGGCGGCGAGGACGGCATGGCCCAGGTGACCTTCACCGGCATGACCCGCGCCGACGCCGAGAAGTACCTCACGGCCAGGCCCGGCGAGGCGGCGAGCATCAAGGTGCGCGCCGGTCCCGGCGTCGGCGAGAAGGAGCTCGTCGACCGGCTGACTCCCGTACTGCCCAAGGGAGTCGAGGCCATCACCGGTCAGGAGTCGGCGCAGGAGAACACGGACATGGTCTCCAGCCAGTTCCTGTCCATCTTCACCACCCTCCTGCTGGTCTTCTCCGGCATCGCGCTGCTGGTCGCCACGTTCTCCATCCACAACACCTTCGCGATCGTCGTCGCCCAACGCACCCGGGAGAACGCCCTGTTGCGGGCCCTCGGCGCCTCCCGCCGACAGGTCACGGCCACGACTCTCGTCGAGGCCACCGCCGTCGCCGTGGCCGCCTCCGCGGCGGGCCTCGCGGGCGGCATCGGCATCGCCGCGGGCCTGCAGTCGCTGTTCCCGGCGATCGGATTCCCCTTCCCCGACGGGAACTTGGTGATCAGCGTGCTGTCCATGGTGCTGCCGCTCGCGGTCGGCATCGTGGTCTGCCTCGGCTCCGCGCTGCTGCCCGCCGCGCGCGCCGGCCGCACCGCCCCGCTGGCCGCACTGCGCGAGACGGCCGTGGACGCCTCCGGTGCCTCCCGCACGCGTGCCGTCACCGGCATGGGCCTCGCCGCCCTGGCCGTGGCCACCACGCTCACCGGAGTCCTGGTGTCACCGTCCATCTGGCTGGCCGCGTTCGGCGCCGTACTCGCCCTGGCCGCCTTCGTGGTCCTCGGCCCGGTCGCCTCCACCACGGCCGTACGGATTCTCGGCGGCCCCCTCCACAGGCTCCGCGGCGTCACCGGCGGGCTCGCCCGGCGCAACGCCCTGCGCAGCCCCAAGCGGACCGCAGCCACCGCGAGCGCCCTGATGATCGGCGTGGCCGTCGTGTCGCTGTTCACCGTCTTCGGCGCCTCGCTGAAGGCGACCATGGACCAGACGGTGTCCCGGTCCTTCGCCGGCGACGTCGCCGTCAGCACCCCGTCCTTCGGCGCGGGCGGCAGCGGTCTGAGCCCCCGGCTCGCCGGGGCGATCCAGCAGGTCCCCGAGGTCGACACGGCCGTCGGCCTGGGCCGCGGTGTCGCGAAAGTCGACGGCCGGGGACGGGCGTTGACCGTCACCGATCCCGTCGCCCTGGAGCGCACCTTCGACCTCGGCAAGGTCGACGGCTCCCTGCGCCACCTCGGCACCGACGGCATCGCCATCACCCGCTCGGAGGCCGACAAGCAGCACCTGGCCACCGGCGAGAAGGCCCGGCTCACCTTCACCGACGGCAAGCAGGAGAGCTTCACCGTCCGCGCGGTCTACGGCCGTTCCGAACTCGCCGGCGACTACGTCATCACCCGTGCCGCCTGGGCCCCGCACCGCACCCAGGACGCCGACTCCCTGATTGCCGTCTCCTTCAAGGACGGCGTGAGCACGGACGCGGGCAAGGCAGCTGTCCAGAAGGTGGCCGACCACTACGGCAACCCCGAGGTGCAGACCCGCGACGACTACGCGCAGTCCTCGGCCGGCGGCATCGACATGATGCTGACCCTGGTCTACGCCCTGCTCGCCCTCGCGGTCCTCATCGCACTGCTGGGCATCGCCAACACCCTGACGCTGGCCGTCCACGAACGCACCCGTGAACTGGGCCTGCTCAGGGCCGTCGGCCAGACCCGTGCCCAGCTGCGGGCCATGGTCCGCTGGGAGTCGGTGCTCGTCGCGGCCTTCGGCACGGTCGGCGGCCTCGGTCTCGGCGCCTTCCTCGGCTGGGTGCTGGTCAAGGCCTCGGACGGCGCGAGCGACAGCGCGTTCGCCTTCGCGATCCCGCCCGTGCAGCTCGTGATCGTGGCCCTGGTGGGCCTCGCGGCAGGCGCCCTCGCGGGCCTGCGCCCGGCCCGCCGAGCGGCACGCCTGGACGTGCTGCGCGCCATCGCCACGGAGTGACTCCCGGTCACGGACGGCGAGTTGAGGTCGGCGGGCTCGATCAACGGCAAGAGCCCGTCGACCTCAACGAGGGTTCCGTCCCGACACCGGCTGAGGCGCCCCCGGAGCCGAACGACCAATCAAAATCTCTCACCGCCCGGTCAACCGGCAACGGCGGACCGGGCGGGAGCGTGTGCGGACCTGTGGGCGTCGACCGCGTGCTCGACCTCCGTGAACCGGCGGGCGGGCTTCTCGGCGGTACGGCGCGGGCGGGCCGGGGGAGCGACCGGCGCCGGGGCGGTGGGCAGCGTGAACCAGACGACCTTGCCGGCGTCGCCGTCCGGGCGCACGCCCCAGCTCTCGCTCACCGCGGCCACCATGGCGAGCCCGCGCCCGGTGGTGGCGGAGGTCTCCACGTCCCGTACCTCGGGCAGCCGGGGGTCGTGGTCGCGCACCGAGACCATGAGCCGGTCCAGCAGCAGCTCTATCTCCACGGTGCAGAGCTTGTCGGGCTGGGCGTGCAGGTGAACGTTGGTCAGCAGCTCCGTCACACCGAGCGCGGCCCGGTCGATGAGCGAGTCCATGTGCCAGTAGCGCAACTGCGCAGAGACGATTCTGCGGACCTGGCCGATCCGCGACGGCAGGGCTTGGAGCTCTACCGTGCAGTGCCTGCTTGGGTGACTGATCACGGCTGCGACTCCCCGACTGAAGAGGTCCGGAAGAACACGGAAGACGGATCCAGCAGGGCGCCCGGAAGGAAACGGTCTCCTGCTGTCGTGCCCGGCGGCTGGTTCGCAGCGTTATCGCCGGTAAACCCAGAGTGACGTGAGACCAGCGTGACGCAGGGGGCGCGGTGGCGCAACTCGCGGTCGGTTCAGCCGATCGCAGGACGCGGCCCGGCGCCTGGGTTTTCGGGATCCGTCAGCCGCCGCGTCCCGCGGCCCTGCGCACGGCCTCGATGAACCGGCCCGCCGCGGGCGGACCGGGTTCGCCGGGCGCCGGGTCGTGATCGCCCAGGGTGAGCAGGTACCGCTTGCCGTTGAGATCCGCGAGTGCCCGGCCGTGCGCGGCGAACCAGGGCTTCGAGGCACGCACCGCCTGCACCGGCGCGCTGTCGATCTCGGTGCCGTAACTGGTGAGCAGGGCCAGCCTGCCGTCACTGATCCGGACCTGCCCGGCCCGGGTGAGCGAACGCAGCCGTTTGCCGATCCGCACGCCCGTGGCCTTGAACTCCGGCTCCGCCATGCCGCTGCCCCCTTGTGCGCGTCCGGTGCGGTGGACCGTGACCTGCGCGGTCCGTGTCCAGCTGATGTCGTGATCCAGTGTGCGTCCCCGTCCGGTGCAGTGTGCCCGCACCCGGCGTCGAGCACCAGTGCGTACGACCGCCTGCGCCCGAGCACCCGGAGCACTCGTCCGAATGCGCCCCCATCGAGGCCACCGCCCGCCCCCAGGCCGTTCTTTGGTCTGCTCAAAGGTGCGTTTATGCAGGTGAGAAGCGTGCGCAAGGTGCATATGATCGGTGTGTCGGCCGCGCGACGCGCCGTCGGCGCACTGCGTAAGGAGCCCCCGTCGTGAGCACCACTCAGCAGGCCCGGCCCGGCCGGACCCTCGACGTCGACCACAGCGACGCGTTCTACCGCGACTGGCTGAAAGAAGCCGTGCGCAAGGTCCAGGCCGACGCCAACCGCTCGGCCGACACCCATCTGCTCCGCTTCCCGCTGCCCGAGAAGTGGGGCATCGACCTGTACCTCAAGGACGAGTCGACGCATCCCACCGGCAGCCTCAAACACCGTCTCGCCCGCTCGCTCTTCCTCTACGGCCTCTGCAACGGCTGGATCAGACCGGACCGCCCGGTGATCGAGGCGTCCAGCGGCTCGACGGCCGTCTCCGAGGCGTACTTCGCCGGGCTGATCGGGGTGCCCTTCATCGCCGTCATGCCGCGCACGACGAGCGCCGAGAAGATCCGCCTCATCGAGTTCCACGGCGGCCGGTGCCACTTCGTGGACGACTCCCGCAGAATGTACGAGGAGTCGGCCCGTCTGGCGGTGGAGACCGGCGGCCACTACATGGACCAGTTCACCTACGCGGAACGGGCCACGGACTGGCGCGGCAACAACAACATCGCCGAATCCATCTTCCGCCAGCTGGAGCTGGAGCGGTTCCCGGAGCCCGCGTGGATCGTGGCGACCGCGGGCACCGGCGGCACCTCGGCGACCCTCGCGCGCTACGTCCACTACACCCAGCGCGACACCCGCATCTGTGTGGCCGACCCCGAGAACTCCTGCTTCTTCGAGGGCTGGACCGCCGGCGACCCGGACGTCACCTGCGACTGCGGCTCCCGTATCGAGGGCATCGGCCGCCCCCGTATGGAGCCGTCCTTCGTGCCCGGCGCCATCGACCGGATGATGAAGGTGCCGGACGCGGCGAGCGTCGCCGCCGTACGGGCGCTGGAGCGGGCCATCGGGCGCAAGGCGGGCGGCTCGACGGGCACCGGACTGTGGAGCTCGCTGAAGATCGTCGCCGAGATGGTCGCCGGGGGACGGCAGGGGAGCGTGGTGACACTGCTGTGCGACCCGGGCGACCGGTATCTGGACAAGTACTACTCGGACGCGTGGCTCGCCGAGCAGGGCCTGGACATCGAGCCGTACGCGGCGGCGATCGACTCCCTGCTGAGGTCGGGAGTCTGGCCCGACTGAGCGGCCTGCGAAGCGCTCAGGCCGCGATGCGCCGGTCCAGTGAGATCACCGCGTCCCGGAAGGCGCGGCCCAGGCCCGTGCGCGCCGCCTTGAGGACCAACCGGAACGCCGCCGTCCCGTCGGCGGCGAAGGTCCACTGCACGCGCGTGCCGGTGCCGATGCCGGTCGGCAGCAGACGCCATTCCTCGACCAGGGCTCGCATGCCCGGCGCGTTGGTCACGTCGACGCGGTAGGCGTACAGCTCGGGTTCCTTCGCCGCGAGCACCGTCTCCTCGAAGCGAACGCCGCCCTTCAGCCTGACCTCGCGGCGGGCTCCGCCGTCGAGCGGCCGGGCCAGGGAGACCGCCGAGTACCAGTCGGCCCAGCCCGGAACGTCCTCGGCCAGGGCACGGAACACCGCCCGCGGTGCGGCCGGCACCTCCCGTGCGAACACCAGGCGTACGGGCGCGGTCTCGGCGAAGTCGAGCCCGACGGAGCGCAGTCGGTGGGCCATGGGCGCGAACCTCCTGGCAGGGCAGGGGAGTTGACCGGGGCGACGTCACGATAACTGGCGCCCCGTCAGATGTCTGCACCGCCAGGCGCGGATCAGGCCTCCGGTTCGCCCGCCACGACCAGTTGGCGCAGATGCTCGGAGATCTCCTCGCGCGCCTCGCCCGGCAGCCCCGAGTCCGTCACCAGCGTGTCGACCTGCTCCAGCGCCGAGAACGAACTCAGGCCCACCACGCCCCACTTGGTGTGGTCGGCGACCACCACGACCCGGCGCGCCGACTGCACCAGACGCCGATTCGTCTCGGCCTCCGCGAGGTTCGGCGTCGACAGACCCGCCTCGACCGATATGCCGTGCACACCGAGGAACAGCACATCGAAGTGGAGCGCCGCGATCGCCTGGTCGGCCACCGGGCCCACCAGCGAGTCCGACGGGGTGCGCACCCCGCCGGTCAGCACGACCGTGGCCGCGCCCTGCCGGGGCCCCGAGGTGCGCTGCGCCGCGTGGAAGACGTCGGCCACCCGCACCGAGTTGGTCACGACCGTCAGATCCGGCACGTCCAGCAGATGGTGCGCCAGCGCATACGTCGTCGTACCGCCCGACAGAGCGATCGCGGTACCCGGCGTCACCAGCTCCGCCGCGGACCGCGCGATGTCCTCCTTGGCCGTCAGCTCCAGACCCGACTTGGCCTCGAAGCCCGGCTCGTGCGTACTCGCCTCGACGACCGGCACGGCGCCGCCGTGCACCTTCTCCAGCACGCCCTGGCGGGCCAGCGCGTCGAGGTCGCGGCGTACGGTCATGTCCGAGACGCCGAGCTTGCGGGTGAGCTCGTTGACACGGACCCCGCCCCGGCGCCGGACCTCGTCCAGGATCAGGGATCGCCGCTGCTCCGCGAGGAGGTTCTGATTCTCGCTCACGTACGCTCCGGTCCTTTCGCCTCAAGCCGTCCGACACGCCCCACGCACCCGCTCCGACAAGGACATTCTTCCCGGCCGGGTGCACGGGCGTCCCATCCTCGCACGGGTGGGTACCCCCGACGCCACCGGTCGGACGCCCTCATGTCACCAACGCCACATCTGTTGCCCGCATATCACTCGGATCGGGGAGATTCCGTGGTCACGGGTGTAAGGCCACGGCAGAACGGAGATCCTGGTGTCCGCACGGACACAAACGGCCATCAGCCGACGGCGCGTCACGGGGGAAGTGCGAACAGTGGAACGTGCGCAGAAAAGTGTCTCGACCGGCAGCGGCGCAGGCGGTTCCGAAGGATCCGGAACGGCCCTGGAGCTCCTGGTCCACGGAGTGGGCGGCACCACGCCGCAGCAGATGCTGAACGATCCGAGCACGGTGCGGATCACCGGTGACGACACGGCCGCCGTCTACCGCCGGGTCGAGGACGCCGACGCGGAGAGCAGACCCCAGGACTACCGTGACCGACCGGTGCAGGAAGCGTACGTCTGGTGCAACCTCACCTCCGGCGACAGCGCACGCGCCCTGTGGCTGCTGTTACTGCCCTTCATGGTCGTCAACCTCGCCCACTGGATGCGCCCCGACACCCGCGGCCACCGGCGGCGGACGGTCCGGCTGTACGGGCTGCTGGTGCGGCTCGCCGGACTCACCCTGACGGTGCTGCTGGTCGCGGCCGCCTGCGAGGTCGCCCTGGACCTGGCGGCCTGGCAGTGCGCGGGCACGCGCGCGTGCGCCGAGCAGCACTCCTGGCTGGGCTTCCTGTCGCCCGACGTCTCGCACCACGGCTGGTGGAGCAGGCCGGGCCGCCGCCTCGCCCTCGCGGCCGTGGTGCCCACCGCGCTCACCGGCCTGCTGTGGTACCTCTCGCGCCGCACCTGGAGCGCCTACGAGTCGGTGCAGCCGATGTCCCACCAGGCCGAACCCGACGACAGCACCGGGCGCACCGGCCTCGGCAGCCCCGGCTTCTGGTACGGCCGCCGGCTGGTCGCCCGGCTGCGCGCCGCCCACACCGCGGCCGGACTGCTGACGGTCGCCGCTGCGGTGGCATCGACCGCCGCCCGCCACGACCGAGGACCCGGCGGCCCCGGCACACTCGACACCCTGGGTTGGCTGCTGCTCGCCGCGATCGCCGCCACCGCGGCCGTCGTGCTGTGGGTGGTCTGCAGCCGCGGCCGCAGCGAGAACCGCCTCGACCACGAGCGCGACAAGCATCTCGTACGCCGGCTGCCGCTCTCCGCCCTGCTCCTGGTGCTGCTCGCCGCCCTCTACGCCGGATGGGAACGGCCCGGCTGGGACTCGACGGGCCGACTGCTCGGCGGCGGCACCACCTTCGGCGGCCTCGCCCTCCTCCAGGGCGCGCTGGTGATCGCCCTCGCGGTCGTCGCCCACCTGCTGCACCGCACCCACCCCGACGCACGCGCCGCCATGCGCGGCCTGGCCGGCCCCGCAGTCGCCACGCTGGGCTGCGCGCTGGGCGGCGTGATGTCGGGCGGCGTCGCCCAGCGCGTGTCCGACTGGCTGGACGGCACCGGCACCTCACTCGTGGGCCCACCGGTCCTGCTGACCTGGCAGGCGTCCGCGATCCCCGTCCTGCTCGTCGTCCTGATCGGGTTCTGCGGATGGCTGGGCCGACGCGCCTGGCTGCTGCGCCGCACCCAGCTGGGCGAGGTGCAACTGGACTATCCCTCCGAACCCACCGACGCCGCCCGCACCAGCAAGATCGCCACCACGCGCGCACTGGCCACCCTCACCGACCGCGCACCTCTGCTGATCGCCGTCGTCGCCGGCACGACCCTGCTGCTCGGCGCCGGAGCCCTGGCCGGCGCGATGACGACCGACGAGGCCCCCGCCCGGACCGCGCAGCACGCGTACGCCTTCGTGCACGGCGCCGCCCAGACCGCGCAGGCTTTGGGCTCCTGGCTGATCGGCCTGGGCTTCATCCTCTTCGTCACCTGGGGCAGACGCGCCTACAAGGACGCCTCCGCCCGCCGCACCATCGGCATCCTGTGGGACGTCGGCACCTTCTGGCCGCGCGCCGCCCACCCCTTCGCCCCGCCCTGCTACGCCGAGCGCGCGGTCCCCGACCTCACCTGGCGGATGGCGACATGGACGCGTGCCACCGGCGGCCGCCTCGTCATCTCCGGACACTCCCAGGGCAGTGTGCTCGCGGCCGCCGCGGCCTGGCAGCTCAAGCCGTCGGAGCGCAGACGCGTCGCCCTGCTGACCTACGGCTCCCCGATCGAGCGCCTCTACGGCCGCTGGTTCCCGGCCCACTTCGGCCCCGCCGCGCTCACCTCGCTGCACCGCGACATCGACTGCTGGCGCAACCTCTACCGGCTGACCGACCCCATCGGCGGCCCGGTCCGGCTGCCCGGCGGCCACGAGCCCGAGGTGGACCGCAAGCCGCTGAAGGACCCCCTGGCCTACGGCCGCACCCCGCAACACCCGCTGCCCGCCCCGATCCTGGGCCACAGCGACTACCAGGCCGACCCGGCCTTCGCCGAGGAACGCGAACGCCTGCTGGCGCGGCTGAGGCCGGGCGTACCGGCTCCGCGCCCGAAGACGGAAACTCAGGAGGACGCGGGGAGGTCCTCGACGTAGAGCAGCGTCAGATCGTCGGTCGTCGGCTCCTCGAACTGGGCGACCCGGCTCGCGTGTCGCTCCACCATCGCCTCGAAGGTCTGCCGTGCGGTGCGGCCGTTGCCGAACGCCGGGCCCTTCGGGAGCGCCGTGAAGTACTTCAGCAGGGCCTCAGCGGTGCCCGGCGCCAGCCGGTACTCGTGCTCCTCGGCCTGCTGCTCGACGATCCGCAACAGTTCCTCGGGGTCGTAGTCGCTGAAGGTGATGGTGCGTGAGAAACGGGACGCCACACCGGGGTTGACCGAGAGGAAGCGCTCCATCTCGGCCGTGTAGCCCGCGACGATCACCACGACCGCGTCGCGGTGGTCCTCCATCAGCTTCACCAGCGTGTCGATGGCCTCCCGGCCGAAGTCGCGGCCCGAGTCCTCCGGCGACAGCGCGTAGGCCTCGTCGACGAACAGCACGCCGCCGCGCGCCCGGTCGAACGCCTCCTGCGTACGGATCGCCGTCGAGCCGATGTGCTCGCCGACCAGGTCGACGCGGGACACCTCGACGAGATGCCCCTTCTCCAGCACGCCGAGGGAGGCGAGGATCTCGCCGTAGAGCCGGGCCACGGTCGTCTTGCCGGTGCCGGGGGAGCCCGTGAAGACCAGATGCCGCTTGACCGAGGCCGCCTTGAGGCCCGCCTGCTGCCGGCGCCTGCCCACCTCGATCATGTCGGTGAGCGCCCGCACCTCGCGCTTCACGCTCTCCAGGCCGACCAGGGCGTCGAGTTCACCGAGCACGGCCTTCGACGTCCGCGCGGGCTGCGCGGGCTGCGCGGCCGCGATGAGGGGCTCCTGCTCGGTGGTGCGCTGGCCGGGGATCGCGCCCAGCAGACCGGGCGACTGCGAGGCCTGCTGCACCACCGCGGTCTCCTGCACCGTCGGCGGCTCGAGGCCCGCGCTCTCGTCGCTGGTGCACTCCTCGACGACGGGGCCGGTTCCTGGGGCCGCGTCGCCGCCCTCCGCGAACTCGTAACCGCCGCGCGCGCAGCGCTCCGTACGGCACTTCTTCAGTGTCGTACGGCTGCCGTCGATCACATGGAAGCCGTAGCCGCCGCTGCCCGTCACGCGGCAGCCGAGGAAGCTGCCGCGGCCGCCGGCCGAGACGTAGAAGCCCGCTTCCGCGGGGGAGTCGACCGTGCAGCGCTCGATGGTGGGGTCGGCGCCCTTGGTGACGATCACGCCGGTCTGGGTGCCGTCGATGGTGCAGCCGTTGAGCGTGCCGCCGCTGCCGTGGTCGCGGAACCAGGCGCCCGTCGCGGCGTCCCGGATGCGGCAGTCGTCGAGCTGAGCGGTGGCGCCGTCGCTCACCGACACGGCCGTGTTGCGCACCTGGGACAGGTCGCTGTCGACGACGTCCGCGCGCGAGCCGCGGTCGAGGACGAACAGGGCGTCCGGCACGTCGTGCACCCGGCATGAGTCGAGCACCGCGGTCGCGCCGTCACTGACCCACACCGCGGGGTAGTCACCGGTGCTGTCGAAGATCTCGCACTGGTTGGCGTCCACGCGCGTGCCCGGATCCCACACCGACAGGCCGTTGCGCCCGAACTGACGCACCGTCGTCCGGGTCAGGGTGAGCACCGAGCGCGAACGCAGATCCACCGCGTTCTCCGGGATGTCGTGGATACGGCAGTCGGCCAGGGTGAGCACCGCGTCCGTATCGAGAGTGACGCCGTCCGCGGTGGTGCGGTGCACATCGCTGTCCGTGAGGTGAGCGGTGGCCCGCCCGGTGATCTGGACGCCGCTGCCCCGGACCTCGTAGATCTCACAACCCACCGCTTCCACGGCGGTGTTCTCACCGGTCGCCGACAGCCCCGCCCCCGAGGCGTGATGGATCCGGCAGCGCTCCAGGCGAGGGTGCGCACCGCCGCGGACGGCGACGCCGGACTGTCCGGCGGCCACGACCTCGCACTCCTCGAACACCCCGCCCCCGCCGTCGAGTACGGCGATGCCGTTGCCCGCGGGGTTGTCGACGGTGCAGCGCCGCACGGTCGGCCGCGCGCCCCCGCGCACCTCGATCCCCGCAGCGGACCGCGTGACGACCCGGATGTCCAGCAGCTCCGGCGTGCCCTCCTCGACCAGCAGAGCGGGCGCCGCCGCGTCCTGACCCTCCACATGCAGATCCTGGACAACTGCCGAGGCACACACGGTCAGCGGCACACCGTCCGCGGGCGCGATCCGCACCGAACCGGGCGAGCCCTCGGGCCCGCGCAGGGTGACCGACCGCCGCACGACGAGGTTCTCGCGATACGTGCCGGGCGCGACCGTGAGGACGTCTCCGTCGCCGGCGGCCTCCAGGGCGGCGGCGAGCGACGCGTACTCACCCGTGCGGCGTCGCCACCTCGATGTGCCGGTGTGCGTCACCTGGACCGTGCCCTGTGCCATGGCGTTGCTGTGCCCCCACCTCGTGATACGCGGGTTGATGCCGAAGGGATCGGCCGCTCCACCGTAGCGTGCGCGCGGCTGGTGGGTTGACCAGAGCGGGAAGGCCGTCAGCTGCCGGCGCCGGTCCTGCCCCAGTCCGGGCCCGCCCGGTCCCAGGCCTGGTCCCAACGCGCGTACCGGCGACGGACCATGCGCCATACGACGAGGCGCCGGGCACCCTCGACGGCGCCCGCGGTGAGCATGGCGGCACCGAATCCGGCGAGCACCGCATGGGTGGTCGCCGTCGCGGCATCGAGCGGCCGGGCCACTATCCGGCCGTGCAGATCCGTCCATATCTTGAAGTGGTCGCCGCGGTGCGGGGACTTGAGGTCCGCCATCGCCGCGCCGTGGTGTCTTGAGCCGTCCGGCCCGATCCAGTCGGCGACGACGCGGCTGCGCAGATCCCGCGCCGAGGAGGTCTCGGGGTCGGTGTCCAGCGGGGAGAGGTCCAGCTTGCGGACGACCGTCGCCGTCACCAGGTGCCGGGCGGCGCGCTGGTCCCGCGCGGACTGCTGCAGGGCGTCCTGGGCGATGCCTCCGACGACGGTGCCGATCACGGGCGCGGCGACGAGGATCAGCAGCAGCGTGGCCAGGGCCAGCCATGCCTCGGCCAGATCGCTGGTGCGGCGCAGCGGATTGTGCCGCCAGCGCCAGAGTCCGCTGATCGTGCGCACCGTCCTGCACCCCCTTCCCGCTCCGTCATAACCCCCGACCGGCCCGTCCCCATGCCGGCCCCGTCAAAGAGAGAGCGACATCACCCGTTTCCGCGGTCTCTCATGAACTTCTCACGAAGCTCAACGCGCGGGCCCCCGGCCCCGGTTCCCGCGCATCGCGACTTGTGCGGATCTTTCTGCGCGGATCTTTCTGCGCGTGCCACGCACGAGTCGCCTACGCGAGGACCGTGACCGGGTCGCCGACCCGGATGGTGCCGGTGGACAGGGGCACCAGGTTCTGGCCGAAGACGAGTTGGCCGCCGATGCGGCGGTGGCGGCCCAGCGTGACCAGGGGCTCCTTGCCCCGTGCGGCGGTGCCCTGGTCGGTGGTGGTCACCACGCACCGTCCGCATGTCTTGGCGACCCGGAAGGCGACCTCGCCGATCGTGATGTGCGACCAGTCGTCCTCGGCCCAGGCGGTGGTGCCTTGTACGACGACGTTCGGCCGGAACCGGTTCATCGGCAACGGCCCTTCGGCAGGGCGGTCTCCTTGGGCGATCAGGGAGTTGAGGGCGTCGAGGGAGGCGCTGGTGGTGAGCAGCAGCGGGAAGCCGTCGGCGAAGGCGACCGTCTCGCCCGGTCGTGCGTACTCCGGGTCGACGGGGCGGCGCGTGGCCGGATCGTCCATGTGCACGAGGCGCACATCCGCGCCGAGATAGTCACTGCACCAGGTGTGGGCCGAGCCGTCCTCGGCGAGCACCCCTTCGACCTTGTCGCCGAAGATCTGCACCGGCACCGTGCCGAGCGGCCGGGGCTCCGGCACGGTCAGCGGATCCATGCCGGGCGCGGACAGCCGCACGCTGCCGCCGGGGACCAACTCGGCGGCGGCGAGCGCAAGGCGCGGCTGCTGACGCTGGGTGACGACCTTTCCCCCGTCGTCGATCAGTGCCCAGCGCCGGTCCCCGGCCAGCCCCCAGGGCTCCACCACGGCCTCCCGGGGCGCGAGGCCCCGGAACGCCTTGACCGGGTGGACATGTACCGACTGCAGCAGAGCGTTCCCCATGAGGCCATCGTGCCAGGCGGCAGCGACAACCGGTGGAGAACGCCGGACGGCTCAGTAGCCGCCGCGGTACTGCTGCTGGGCGTTGTACGGATCCTGGTACTGGGCCGGGATCGGCCGGGGGGCCGCGGGGCGCATCGCCTCATAGCCCATGCCGGACGCCATCGGCCGTTGCGGCTGCGGCTGCTGCTGCGGGCCGGGGTAGCCGCGAGGGGCCGTGGCCTGCTGAGGGATGTACGCCGCGGGTGCCTGCTGCAGCGGAGCCGGCTGCTGCGCCTGCGGATAGCCGTAGGTGGACTGTGCGGAGGGGCCCGCCGGAAGGGCGGGCAGGGCCGACGGCAGGGCCGGCAGATAGCTGCCCGGCGCGTCGTACGCGGCGGGGACCCGGATCGGAGCGATCTGCGGGGTGCCCCGCTCGGCGACGAGCCGGTCGTAGATCGGGGTGTCCGGGAAGGCGGAGTAGTAGCCGCCGCCGAAGGTGGAGCGGGGGGAGGTCATGGCTCATAAGTTAAGCCCTCGATGTGCTAGTTGGGGAGACCGATAAGAGGGTTGTTTTCAGCGTCCGCAGTGACTCGGGATCCCCAATGCGAGCGAACTTGGCAAAATAGGGCGTCGAACGGAGTCAGAATCCTGTAAAGGCCAAGTTCCGAGCGGGTTACCGACGGGTCGGTCTCGGGTCTTCCTGTGCCGCTCGTGGGCGTTCGCTGTCCTTGGGAATAGGTTGTGTGCGGAGACAACCCGAAGGGCTGCCGGACACGGGCTGCGCGGTCACACGCGATGGGGGCGGACATGTCAATGTCGAAAGGTTCGAATACACCGGTGCCGACGGCGGCACTGCGAGTGGAATTGGGCTGGCGTTCCGGCCCCGGCGTGCCGGACGCGGACGCGTCGGCGCTTCTGCTCGTGGGCGGCAAGGTGCGCTCCGACGGTGACTTCGTCTTCTACAACCAGCCGGCGCACTCCTCCGGCGCGGTGCGCCACGAGGGCAAAAGGGACGGCGGCGGACAGATCGTCGACAGTCTTCTTGTGGACCTCGCGCGCGTGGAGCCCGCGATCGAGACCGTCGTCCTCGCCGCCTCGGCCGACGGCGGCAATTTCGGGCAGATCCCGGATCTCTACATCGAGGTCCGCGATGCCGCCCAGGGCGGTGTGGTGGCCCGCTTCGACAGCACGGGCGCGAGCGTCGAAACCGCTTTCGTGCTCGGCGAGTTCTACCGCCGGCAGGGCGCCTGGAAGTTCCGCGCCGTGGGTCAGGGCTACAGCAGCGGACTTGAAGGTCTGGCCACCGACTTCGGCATCACGGTGGACGAGCCGCAGCAGGCCGCGCCCGCAGCCGCTCCCGCGCCTCCGCCCGCGGCGCCTCCGGTCGCACCCACGGTGACCATGCCCCCGCCCGTCGCACCACCCGCCGCCGTGCAACCGCCCCCGCCCGTCGCGCCCCCGGCCGCTGCTGCCCAGCAGCCCTGGCCGCCCGCACCGTCTGCGCCTTCCGCACCGCCCGCCCAGCCGGTCAGCCTGAGCAAGGTGACGCTGACAAAGGCGGCCCCCTCGGTCTCGCTGGCCAAGCAGGGCGGCACCTCGGGCTCCATGCGCGTGAACCTCAACTGGCAGGTGCGCAAGCAGTTCTCCGGGTGGGGCAGCAAGCGCGGCCGGGCGGTCGCCATGCACCGGGACCTCGACCTGGACCTGTGCGCCCTGTACGAACTCACCGACGGCCGCAAGGGCGTCATCCAGGCCCTCGGCAACGCCTTCGGGGCGCTGCACCAGCCGCCGTACATCCACCTCGACGGCGACGACCGCACCGGTGCCGTCGAGAGCGGCGAGAACCTCACCGTCAACCTCGACCACAAGCAGGACTTCAGGCGGATCCTCGTCTTCGTGACGATCTACGAAGGCGCGCGGTCCTTCGCGGACCTGCACGCCACCGTCACCCTCCAGCCGCAGTACGGCGCCCCCATCGACTTCTCGCTCGACGAGTGCACGGTCCCCTCGACGGTGTGCGCGCTCGCCCTGATCACCAACAACGGCGGGGACCTGATCGTCCAGCGCGAGGCGCGCTATCTGGTGCCCGAGCGCGGAGTGAGCCCTCAGCGGACCATCGACCACGCCTACGGGTGGGGCATGAACTGGAGCCCCGGCAGGAAGTGACGGCCCCCGCGACGGGATGTGCCTGCTGCCCTCTCAGAGCGAGTGCTCGTCCGCCACGGTGTCCGGGCGTGCGTAGGTGCGGCCCTTCCAGGCGGCACCGCGCCCCCGGTAGTGCTGTACCGCGGAATCGACGGTCATGAGGAGGTACAGGAACGCGGTGAACGGCAGCAGGGGAGCGAGCCACAGCGGCTGGGTGTAGTAGCGGAGCATCGGGATGTACGTCCCTGTCATCACCAGCCAGGCGAGGCCGCCGAGGAGCGCGGCGGCCGCCTCCCCGGTGGCCAGTCCGGCGATCAGCGTCACGGGCGGCACCAGATACACCAGGGCCAGCCCGAGAACGGTGCCGAGCAGTACCAGCGGGTTGTGCCGCAACTGCGCGTACGCGCTGCGCGAGACCATCCGCCACAGATCGTGCAGCCGTGGATACGGCCGCACGCTGTCCACCCGTTCGGCAAGGCCCAGCCAGATGCGGCCGCCGCTGCCCTTGACCGCGCGCGCGAGCGCCACGTCGTCGATGACGGCATGCCGGATCGCGTCCGGGATCCGCGCGCGCTCGGCGGCCTCGGTGCGCAACAGCACGCAGCCGCCCGCGGCCGCCGCCGTACGCGTGCCCTTCGCGCCGATCCGGCGGAACGGATACAACTGCGCGAAGAAGTAGACGAACGCCGGCACCACCAGCCGCTCCCACGGGCTCTCCACCCGTAGCCGGGCCATCTGCGAGACGACGTCGAAGCCGCCGGTGCGTGCGGCGGCGACCAGCTCGCGCAGACTGTCCGGCTCGTGTGCGATGTCGGCGTCCGTCAGCAGCAGATATTCGGGCTCACGCGCGCGTGCCAGTGCGATGCCGTGCCGTACGGCCCACAGCTTGCCCGTCCAGCCGGGCGGCGGTTCGCCGGGGGAGCCGACGGTGAGGGGCAGCCCGCCGTGTCTGTCCGCCAGTTCAAGGGCCAGGGCGCCGGTGCCGTCCGAGCTGCCGTCGTCGACGAGGAAGATCTCCGCCCGGCCCGGATACTTCTGGGCGAGCAGGGACGGCAGACTCGCGGGCAGGACCTCGGCCTCGTCGCGGGCGGGGACCACGACGCAGACCGGCGGCCAGACGGCTGGGTCCTGCCGGTGCGGAAGTCTGACGTCGGTACGCCAGAAGAAGCCCTGACAGAGCAGCAGCCACAGCCAGGCGGCGAGTGATACGGCGGCGATCAACGCGATGGCGCTCACCCGCGCAGTGTGCCCCACCCGGCGGTCCCGCAGGGGCCCATCGTCTATCGTGGCCGGGTGAAGATCGCGCTCATGGACTCCGGAATCGGTCTGCTGGCGGCCACTGCCGCGGTACGGCGTCTGCGGCCCGACGCAGATCTGGTGCTCTCCCTGGACCCCGACGGCATGCCCTGGGGGCCCAGGACTCCCGAAGACCTGACCGAGCGCGCGCTTCTGGTCGCCGAAGCGGCGGCCGCGCACCGGCCCGACGCCCTGATCGTGGGCTGCAACACGGCCAGTGTGCACGCCCTGCCCGCCCTGCGGGCCCTCCTCGAACCGGGTGTTCCGGTCGTCGGCACGGTCCCGGCGATCAAGCCGGCCGCGGCCGGCGGCGGCCCGCTGGCGATCTGGGCGACGCCCGCCACCACCGGCAGCCCCTACCAGCGCAACCTCATCGCGGAGTTCGCCGGCGAAGTGTCGGTCGCGGAGGTCCCCTGCCACGGCCTCGCGGAAGCAGTGGAGCACGCGGACGAGGCGGCCATCGACACCGCCGTGGCCGCGGCCGCCGCGCTGACCCCCGACGATGTAACGACCGTCGTCCTGGGCTGCACCCATTACGAGCTCGTGGCCGAGCGCATCCGTGCCGCCGTGCAGCAGCCGGGCCGCCCGCCGCTCGTCCTGCACGGTTCCGCCGGTGCCGTGGCCGCCCAGGCGCTGCGCCGGATCGGTGAGCAGCCCGCCCCGGACGCATCCGCGACCGGAACCCTCACGGTTCTGCTGAGCGGTCGCGAGGGCGCGCTCGTGGCGCCCGCCCTGGCCTACGAGGAAGGCCGCCTCCTCCGGGCGGTCAGTCCCGCGAGCTGAACGAAAGCCGCCAAACGGACGCAGCCGGTCCGGGATGGGCCGGACGGCGCAGTCACTCACCGCGACTCGGTGCCCGCGCAGCGAAACCTGAGTAATCTCGTAGCCATGAGGGACGACCCCCAGGGCGGGCACGCCAAGCATCCCGATGTCTGGACCGGACGCGCGACCAACCGGATCCAGTGGCTGCTGGCGCTCGGCGGTGCGGCCTTCATGGCGCTCGGGGTCGAGCTCGCGGTCGACTCCGCCTGGAAGTCCGGCATCGCCCCTCTCGTCATGTCCGTCGTCGGCTGCATCGCGGCCGGACTGCTGGTCCTCTTCGGCACGCTCGCCTTCGTGCACGTCGATCTGAAGCTCGACAAGGAGTGCGTCGAGGTGCGCTGCGGCCACATCGGTGTGCCGCGCCGCCGCATTCCCCTCTCGCATGTGGCGGGTGCGGAGTTCGCCGAGCACGTCACCCCGCGCCAGTGGGGTGGCTGGGGCTACCGCTGGCGGCCCGAGAAGGGGACCGCCGTCGTCGTGCGGCGCGGCGAGGGCATCGTGCTGCGCCTGTGGGACGGGCACACGTTCACGATCACCGTGGACAACGCCGAGACCGCCGTCCGGGTCATCCGGGACCGCCTGCGCCCGGGCTCGTCCGGCGTGCTGCACTGATCAGGACCGTACGGCAGGCCGCGTAGGACCCGCCCATTACGGCGTCAGCCGGTCGTCACACGGTCGTACGTGCAACTCCTCCTGCGGTGACTCGTCCGCGAGCGGACGGGCCGTGGCCAGGCCCGCGAGGACGCCCGCACCCACCGAGACGGCGGTGAAGCTCAGCGCGTTGCCGACCGTGGCGATCGTCGCGAGCGCCGTCAGGGCCGCTCCGGCGGTGAGCGCGACCGGTGTGGGGCGCGGCGAGCGCCACAGCGCGTGCAGCACCCAGCAGAAGGACGCCCCCAGCAGGACCACCCCGACGACACCCTGTTCGGCCGCCTGCTGCAGCAGTGCGGAATGCGGTTTGCCGTCCGAGAGCAGGGTGCGGGTCGCCGTCGTGCTCAGTTCGCCGAACCGCTCCGGGCCCACGCCGAGGGCGGCGTTGTGATGCGCCAGATGCAGGGCGTCCCGCCACAGCTCGATCCGGTGCGGGGTGAGCTGGCCCTCCAGGGCCGAGGTCAGTCCGGCGGGCAGGGCACTGCCTGCGACGGCCCAGGTCAGGCCGGTCACCGTGACCGCGGCCAGGGCGAGGCCCGCGATGCCGAGGCCGCGGTTGGTCATGCGGCCCGCGGCCAGGGAGCACAGCAGCACGGCGGTGCAGGTCACGAATCCGCTGGTCGAGCCGAGGACGGCCGCGGACACGGTGATGCCGACCGCCAGCGCGGCGAGGGCGAGGCGCACGGCCGGGATCGGTGTCGACCAGGCCGCACAGCACGCCGCACCGGCGCACAGCGTCAGCAGCGCGGCACTGGCCCCGGCGTGCCCCAGCGGCGCGACGATCTGGGGTCCCGGGGCCAGCTGCGGAACGGCAATGGCCAGGCCGAGCCCGGCCACGGCCCCGGCGCAGGGCGCCGCCACCGGCAGCAGCGCCCCGCAGATCCGCCCGGCGGCATAGCCCGCCGCCACGGCGAGCACCGCGAGCAGCACGCCTTCCGGGCGCCCCTCGTGCACGGTCGCCGTGATCAGCGACCAGGTGGCGCATGCACCCAGCACCACCACGCCCGCCGCGTCAGAAACGTTTCGTCTCTCGCCGACCTCCCCAGGCCCGGCGTCAGACGTCATCCCCGTGGAACCCACCCAGCCCCCAGAACCCGACCGAGGCCCCCCGACCTCGTACGACCCAGGTCGCCGGGCCCTGACCGCCCCGCGACTGTGGCTGGGCACACCGTAACGGTTGATGGCCGTTTTGTGGATGAGTTGGACCGAGTTATGCAGGAACGATGCGACGCCTGGGCCGCCCGGCGCCGCTTGCTGCCACCCGGACCGCGCTGTCAGTGCCGAAGCCACCCGCCGTACACTCCCGGAGTGACCGTCACCGCAACTTCCGTGGACGAGTCGGACCAGTTGGAGCCGCAGAACGCGACCGCCTCACCCGTGGCACGCCTCGCACGCTTCGTTCCGGCTCTCACCGCGGCGCTCTCCGGAGTGCTGCTCTACGTCAGCTTCCCGCCGCGCACCCTGTGGTGGCTGGCCCTGCCCGCCTTCGCCTGCTTCGGCTGGGTGTTGCGTGGGCGCAGCTGGAAGGCGGGGCTCGGTCTCGGTTACCTCTTCGGCCTCGGATTCCTGCTGCCGCTCCTGGTGTGGACCGGTGTGGAGGTCGGCTCCGGACCCTGGCTCGCGCTGGTCGCGATCGAGGCGATCTTCGTCGCGCTGGTCGGTGCGGGCGTCGCCGCGGTGTCGAAGCTGCCCGGGTGGCCGCTCTGGGCGGCCGCGGTATGGATCGCGGGCGAGGCGGCACGCGCGCGCGTGCCGTTCAGCGGCTTCCCCTGGGGCAAGATCGCCTTCGGTCAGGCCGACGGCGTCTTCCTGCCACTGGCCGCCGTGGGCGGCACCCCGGTGCTCGGCTTCGCGGTCGTGCTGTGCGGCTTCGGCCTCTACGAGGTCGTACGCCTCGCCGTCGAGGGCAGGCGCACGCGCGCCGTCCGGAAGTCGGCAGCGGCCGCCGCGCTGCTCAGCGTGGCCGTGCCCGTGGTGGGCGCGGTGGCCGCCCGGCCGCTGGTGAGCGACAAGGCCGAGAACGGGTACGCCACCGTCGCGGTCATCCAGGGCAATGTGCCGCGCTCCGGGCTCGAGTTCAACGCGCAGCGGCGAGCCGTGCTCGACTACCACGCGCGCGAGACGCTGCGCCTGGCCGCCGACGTCAAGGCCGGCAAGACCCCCAAGCCGGACTTCGTCCTGTGGCCGGAGAACTCCTCCGACGTCGACCCCTTCGCCAACGCCGACGCCTACGCCGTCATCGACAACGCGGCCAAGGCCGTCGGGGTGCCCATCTCGGTGGGCGGTGTCGTCGAGCGGCACGGCAAGCTCTACAACGAGCAGATCCTGTGGGACCCGAAGAAGGGACCCACCGACACCTACGACAAGCGGCAGATCCAGCCGTTCGGCGAGTACCTGCCGCTGCGTTCGCTCATCGGGGCGATCAACAGCAACTGGACGTCGATGGTCCGCCAGGACTTCAGCCGGGGCACCGAGCCGGGCGTGTTCACCATGGACCACGCGAAGGTCGGCCTGGTCACCTGCTACGAGGCGGCCTTCGACTGGGCCGTGCGCTCCGAGGTCACCGACGGCGCACAGCTGATCTCGGTGCCCAGCAACAACGCGACCTTCGACCGCAGCGAGATGACCTACCAGCAGCTCGCCATGTCACGCGTGCGTGCCGTCGAGCACAGCCGGACCGTCACGGTGCCGGTCACCAGCGGCGTCAGCGCGATCATCATGCCGGACGGGAAGATCACCCAGAAGACCGGCATGTTCGTCGCCGACCACCTGGTGCAGAAGGTGCCGCTGCGGTCGTCCGAGACACCCGCGACGCGGCTGGGCACCCTGCCGGAGATCGCCCTGGTGCTCGTCGCGGCGGGCGGCCTGGGCTGGGCGATCGGCGCCGGAGTGCGCGGGCGGCGCGCCCGGGGCATGTAGCCGTACGCCGGGCGTACGCCTCCTGGAGTGCGGCGGGACCAGAGCGCCGGCCGTTTAGGGTCGATGGCATGCCTACTCCTGACTTCATCCGCGAGATCCGGGCCACCGCCGGTCACCAGCTGCTCTGGCTGCCCGGCGTCAGCGCCGTCGTCTTCGACGACGAGGGCCGGGTCCTGCTGGGCCAGCGCGCGGACAACCATCGCTGGGCACTGATCTCCGGCATACCGGAACCTGGTGAACAGCCCGCCGCGGCCGCGGTCCGGGAGGTGCAGGAGGAGACGGGCGTCGAATGCGTCGTCGAGCGGATGGTCTCCGTGCGGTCCGGGAAGGCGGTGACCTTTCCCAACGGCGACGTCTGCCAGTTCATGGACGTCTGCTTCCGGGCCCGCGCCGTGGGCGGCGAGGCCTGCGTGAACGACGACGAGTCGCTGGACGTGGGCTGGTTTGCGCTGGACGCGCTGCCCACCATGACCGACTACCACCACTTCCGGATCAAGCAGGCGCTGAGCGACGAACCCACATGGTTTGAGCCTATGAGTATTGACTGAAGTATGGGGCGACAGCACATGCAGCAGGGCGGGGGCGCTGCCTAGGGTCGACTCATGACCCCGCCCAGCGCCCTACCGGCCCCCCACGCCCCCTCGCTCGACCTCGACGGCCGCACCGCCCTCGTCACCGGCGCCGCCGGTGGCATCGGCCGCGCCTGCGCGCTGCGGCTCGCCGCCGCCGGGGCCAAGGTGAGAGCGGTCGACCGGGACGCCCCGGGCCTGGAGTCGCTCGCCGATCAGGCCCGGGGCCTCGCGGGCAGTGTCGAGCAGCACGTCCTCGACCTCACCGACCTCGACGCGGCGGAGCAGGCAGCGGCGGGCACCGACGTCCTCGTCAACAACGCCGGACTGCAGTTGGTGCGGCCCATCGAGGAGTTCCCGCCCGACGTCTTCCACACCGTGCTCACGGTGATGCTGGAGGCACCGTTCCGGCTGATCCGCGGAGCGCTGCCCCACATGTACGGCCAGGAATGGGGCCGCATCGTCAACATCTCCTCGGTCCACGGTCTGCGGGCCTCCGCCTACAAGTCGGCCTACGTGGCCGCCAAGCACGGCCTGGAGGGCCTGTCCAAGACCGCCGCCCTCGAAGGCGCTCCGCACGGCGTCACCTCGAACTGCGTGAACCCCGCCTACGTCCGCACCCCCCTCGTCGAGAAGCAGCTCGCCGATCAGGCGCAGGCACACGATGTCCCCCCGGAGCGTGTCCTGACGGACGTGCTGCTGCAGGACAGCGCGGTCAAGCGCCTCATCGAACCCGAGGAGGTCGCCGAGGCCGTCGCCTATCTGTGCAGCCCGCACGCCTCCTTCGTGACCGGCACCTCGCTCGTGCTGGACGGCGGCTGGACCGCGCACTGACCGCGCCCGCGCCCGTCCGAGACCGAGTTTTCCACAGGGCCGACCGGGCGGCCGGGCCATGAGGAATCCTGTGAACATGTCTCGCGATCACGTGCAGTCCGCCGGGCGCAACGGCGCCGCAGCGGCCCGAGCGGCGCTCACCGCCGAAGCGGCCGCACCCGTGCCCGGCGGCGCGGAAGCACCGTTCCTGGAACTGCTGGCCAGGGGCGCGTCCGCCGATGCCTACGAGCAGCCGGTGCTGCTGGCGCGCGCCGAGGGCCGGCCGGCCGAGGCGATCGCCGCGCTCGAGCAGGCCAAGCTGCTCGCGCTGCGCGTGCGGGCCGAGCTGGAGGGACGGCGTCGCCGGGAGGCCGAGCTGTCCGCGCTCTTCGAGACGGCCCACGACCTCGCGGGCCTGCGGGACCTGGACTCCGTGCTGCAGGCGATCGTGCAGCGCGCCCGCTCGCTGCTGGGCACCGACGTCGCCTACCTCAGCCTGAACGACCCGGACCGCGGCGACACCTATATGCGCGTGACCGAGGGCTCGGTCGCCGCCCGCTTCCAGCAGCTGCGGCTCGGCATGGGGGAGGGGCTGGGCGGCCTCGTGGCCCAGACCGCCCGCCCGTATGTCACCGACGACTACTTCAAGGACGGCCGCTTCCAGCACACGAACACCATCGACAGGGGCGTACGGGACGAGGGCCTGGTCGCCATCCTCGGCGTGCCCCTGATGCTGGGCCACCATGTCATCGGCGTCCTCTTCGCCGCCGACCGGCGCGCCCGGGTCTTCGAGCGGGAGCAGATCGCGCTGCTGGGCTCGTTCGCCGCGCTGGCCGCCGCCGCCATCGACTCGGCGAACATGCTCGCCGAGACCCGCACGGCCCTCGCCGGACTGGAGCGGGCCAACGAGATCATCCGCGACCGAAGCGCCGTCATCGAGCGTGCCTCCGACGTCCACGACCGGCTCACGGAGCTTGTCCTGCGCGGTGGCGGGGTGCACGACGTGGCCGCCGCGGTGTCCCAAGTCCTCGACAGCACCGTCGAGTTCACCAAGGCGGGCGACGCTCCCGCACAGCCCCTGGAGGCATCGCGCGCGGAAGGCCACGCCGTGCGTCAGGGGGACGACTGGATCGCCGCCGTCACGGCGGGCGGCGAGCTGCTGGGCGCACTCGTCCTGCGCGGGCACCCCGGTCTGGACCCGGTCGACCAGCTCACTCTGGAGCGCGCCGCGATGGTCACCTCGCTGCTGCTGCTCGCCAGACGCTCCGCCGCCGAGGCCGAGCAGCGGGTCCGCGGCGAGCTGTTGGACGACCTCCTCGACGCCCGCGACGGCGATCCGCGGCTGCTGCGCGAGCGCGCGTCAATGCTGCACGCCGACCTCGACGCCACCCATGTCGTGCTCGCCGCCCGGCTCGACGGCACCGCACCCGACGCCGACGAGGAAGCCGCCGCGCGCCGCCGACTGTGGTCCGCCGCCTCGCATCTGGCCGCGACCCGGCACGGCCTGGCCGCCGCCCGTGACGGCGGCACCGTCCTGCTGCTACCGCTGAGCCCCGGCGACACCGCCACCGAACTGGCCCGCCGCACGGCCCGTCAACTGGGCACGGCGGTCCACGAGACGGTCACGGTCGGCGCATCAGGGCCGGTCCAGCATCTCGTCGTCCACCCCGACACCGTGGCCGCCGCCTACGCGGAGGGGCGGCGCTGCCTCGAAGCCCTGCGCCTGCTCGGCCGCTCCGGCGGCGGGGCCGCGGCAGAGGACTTCGGCTTCCTCGGCCTGCTGCTCGCGGGGGACAGGGACATCGCCGGATTCGTGGACCGCACCATCGGCGAGGTCGTCGCGTACGACGAACGACGCGGCACCGACCTCATACGCACCCTCGACGCGTACTTCACCTGCGGCATGAGCCCGGCCCGCACCAAGGACGAACTGCACGTTCACGTCAACACCGTGGCGCAACGCCTGGAGCGTGTCGCCCGGCTGCTGGGCGACGACTGGCAGAGCCCCGCCCGCGCCCTGGAGATCCAACTCGCCCTGCGGCTGCACCGGTTGTCGGCACAGCACTGACCCCCGTACGCGAGGCGTACGAGGGCCGGCTGCCGAGGGTCACACCGTGCGGGCGTCCGCCGGAGCCGTGGCGGGCTGCTCGCTCACCGACGGCTCCTCGTCGCTCAGGTCCCGGTGACGGGTCTCCTTGGCCACGCCGATGGC
>NZ_JAFJSY010000189.1 GCF_019857225.1 Streptomyces plumbidurans | reverse complement strand
GAGGCCACGGTCTCGTTGGACATGCCGCAACTCGGCCTGGAGTGGCACGCATCCATGTCCGTACACGACGAACTGACGGGTGAGACCCATCACTGGGGCAGGACCAACTATGTGCGCCTGGATCCCGGGCGGATCCCGGCACATGTGCTCCACATCCAGCAGTCGTCCGCGTAGCCACCGATCGGAGAGTCAGAGCGCCATGACCGTCAACCAGCCCGTTCCGGACACCTTCGAGGACACTCCCGCAAAGGACCGGGACCCGGAGTGGTTCAAGCGTGCGGTCTTCTACGAGGTCCTCGTCCGTTC
>NZ_JAFJSY010000188.1 GCF_019857225.1 Streptomyces plumbidurans | reverse complement strand
GTCTTCGGCGGAGACATCGGGAGGCGGTCCGCGGGCCTGGTCCGGGCCGGAGGAACCCTGGTGACCATCGCAGGGCCGCCCGAGGCGCGGCCCGCCGACGGCCTGGCGATCGACTTCGTCGTCGAGTCCGATCGCGCGCAACTGGGTGAGATCGTCCAGCGCCTGCGGGACGGACGGCTGCGGACGATCATCGGCACCGTGTCGGCCCTCGACGACGCCGTCGCCGCGTTCAATCCGACCGAGAGGGTCAGCCCGACCGAGAGGGTCAGCCCGACCGAGAGGGTCAGGGGGAAGACCATCATCCGCGTTCGTCCGT
>NZ_JAFJSY010000187.1 GCF_019857225.1 Streptomyces plumbidurans | reverse complement strand
GGGATCAGCGTGGGCAGCCCGATGCCCAGATTCACGTACTGCCCGTCCTCCAGTTCACGTGCGGCCCGTGCGGCCATTTCTTCCCGTGTCCAGGCCATCAGCCGCTCACCGTCCGCCGCTCGATCTTCTTGTCCCCGGCCTGCCCGGGTGTCAGGGCCACCACCCGCTGCACGAAGATGCCCGGCAGGTGCACCGCGTCCGGGTCGATGGCGCCGGGCTCGACCAGCTCCTCCACCTCGGCGATCGTCACCTTCCCGGCCATCGCCGCCAGCGGGTTGAAGTTGCGGGTCGACTTGTTGAACACCAGGTTCCCGTGCCGGTCGCCGCG
>NZ_JAFJSY010000186.1 GCF_019857225.1 Streptomyces plumbidurans | reverse complement strand
CCGTCCTTCGCGCAGTGCGTCATCACGACGATCACCCGGCGTGCCCCGTGCACCAGGTCCATCGCGCCGCCGATCCCGGTGACCAGCTTCCCCGGAATCGCCCAGTTCGCCAGGTCGCCGGTCGCGGAGACCTGCATCGCCCCGAGCACGGCGACGTCGATGTGCCCGCCCCGGATCATCGAGAACGACAGCGCCGAGTCGAAGAAGGAGGCGCCCGGCAGGACCGTCACCGTCTCCTTGCCCGCGTTGATCAGGTCCGGGTCGACCTGATCCTCGGCCGGATACGGGCCGGTGCCCAGGATGCCGTTCTCCGACTCCAGGACCACCTCCACCCC
>NZ_JAFJSY010000185.1 GCF_019857225.1 Streptomyces plumbidurans | reverse complement strand
GCGAGGTTGCGCGCCTCGACGGCCGCGTACTCCGCCAGGGTGCCGTCGCGAGTCCAGTCCGTGAGGCCGAACACCCGCTGCCCCACCGACAGCCCGGCCGTGCCGTAGCCGAGGGCGGCGACCACTCCGGCCAGCTCGTGTCCGGGGACCGACGGCGTCCGGTCACGGCCGAGGCGGTCGGTCCACGACGAGGGCCAGGTGAGCTCGTCCGGGGTGAATCCCGACGCGAAGACCTCAACGAGTACATCGTTGCCCGCAGGCGCCGGCTTGGGCCGCTCGACCAGCGTCATCCCCGCCGTCCCGGCGGCCTGATCTGTCACCACAATCGCCTTCATCCCGCACCT
>NZ_JAFJSY010000184.1 GCF_019857225.1 Streptomyces plumbidurans | reverse complement strand
TCTTGGTGGACGAACAGCCGGCGACCAGCAGGGCCACGCCCACCGCGGCGATGACCGGCACTCGGGCGCAGGTGCGCAGATGTCTCATGACCTGCTCCTTTCAGCCGACGGGACTCCGTCGACCCGTCAAGGCTGCGGCAGAAATCAGTGCGCGGAACATCGTCTGCATAGGCATTGCACAAAGCTTTGCGGAATTCGACGACCCGTGTTCAGGCCGTGCAGACGGGCGGGGCCGGGACCTGTTTGGTCCGAGAACGGGCGCCGGACGGCGTCCGCCGTGCCGCACGGCCCGGGCTGTCACCGACCAGGGCATGACCGCCCTGCCCACGCGCCGATGCCGGTCCACGTGAGGGCAGGTCGATCGACGTCGCGAGTCCTTACGGACGAACGCGGATGATGGTCTTCCCCCTGACCCTCTCG
>NZ_JAFJSY010000183.1 GCF_019857225.1 Streptomyces plumbidurans | reverse complement strand
GTCGACGGCTCGAAATGGCAGACCGAGACCGGCGACAACGTCAACAACCACGAACGCGAGTACTACACCCCCGGCACCAACAACGCCGCCCTCGACGGCCAGGGACACCTGGTCATCACCGCCCGCAAGGAAAACCCCGCCAACTACCAGTGCTGGTACGGCACCTGCCAGTACACCAGCGCCCGCCTCAACACCTCCGGCAAGTTCAACGCCCAGTACGGCCACGTCGAAGCCCGCATGAAGATCCCGCGCGGCCAGGGCATGTGGCCCGCCTTCTGGATGCTCGGCACCCCCGTCAACTGGCCCGACTCCGGCGAGATCGACGTCATGGAGAACGTCGGCTTCGAACCCTCCACCGTCCACGGCACCATCCACGGCCCCGGCTACTCCGGCTCCGGCGGCATCGGCGCCCCCTACACCCT
>NZ_JAFJSY010000182.1 GCF_019857225.1 Streptomyces plumbidurans | reverse complement strand
GCGCCGTGGCGGATGATGCCGCCGTGCTCCTGGTCGACGCCGGGGAGGAAGCCCGGCACGTCCAGGAGGGTGACGATCGGGATATTGAAAGCGTCACACATCTGGACGAAGCGCGCAGCTTTTTCACTGGCCTCGATGTCCAGCACGCCCGCGAGCGACTGCGGCTGGTTGGCGACGATGCCGACCACCTGGCCGTCGAGCCGGGCCAGGGCGCAGATGATGTTGCGGGCCCAGCGCTCGTGGACCTCGAGGTACTCGCCGTCGTCGACGATCTCCTCGATCACCCGGGTCATGTCGTAGGGCCGGTTGCCGTCCGCCGGAACCAGGTCCAGCAGCGTCTCGCTGCGCCGGTCCACCGCGTCCCCGGACTCGACCCGCGGCGGGTTCTCCCGGTTGTTCTGCGGGAGGAGGGAGAGGAGGTAGCGGA
>NZ_JAFJSY010000181.1 GCF_019857225.1 Streptomyces plumbidurans | reverse complement strand
TGGTTCAAGCGTGCGGTCTTCTACGAGGTCCTCGTCCGTTCCTTCCAGGACAGCAACGGCGACGGCGTCGGCGACCTCAAGGGGATCACCGCCAAACTCGACTACCTGCAATGGCTCGGCGTCGACTGCCTGTGGCTGCCACCGTTCTTCAAGTCCCCCCTGCGGGACGGCGGTTACGACGTCTCCGACTACACCGCCGTACTGCCGGAATTCGGTGACCTCGCCGACTTCGTCGAGTTCGTCGACGCCGCCCACCAGCGCGGCATGCGCGTCATCATCGACTTCGTCATGAACCACACCAGCGACCAGCACCCGTGGTTCCAGGAGTCCAGAAAGGACCCCGACGGCCCCTACGGCGACTATTACGTGTGGGCCGACGACGACAAGCAGTTCGCGGACGCGCGGATCATCTTCGTCGACACCGAGGCCTCCAACTGGACCTTCGACCCGGT
>NZ_JAFJSY010000180.1 GCF_019857225.1 Streptomyces plumbidurans | reverse complement strand
TTCTGCTTGCGGATCTCGATCATGCGGCGGGTCCAGTGCAGCAGCGACGAGGGCGAGGACATGGAGGCCTCGACGTTGGTGACCTGGTAGCCGTAGACGGGATCCATGATGGTGGGCAGGAACAGGCGGCCGGGGTCGCAGGAGGAGAAGCCGGCGTTGCGGTCGGGGGTCCACTGCATGGGGGTGCGCACGGCGTCGCGGTCGCCGAGCCAGATGTTGTCGCCCATGCCGATCTCGTCGCCGTAGTACAGGATCGGCGAGCCGGGCAGCGACAGCAGCAGGGCGGTGAACAGTTCGATCTGGTTGCGGTCGTTGTCCAGGAGGGGCGCGAGGCGCCGCCGGATGCCGATGTTGGCGCGCATACGCGGGTCTTTGGCGTATTCGGCCCACATGTAGTCGCGTTCCTCGTCGGTGACCATCTCCAGGGTCAGCTCGTCGTGGTTGCGCAGGAAGATGCCCCACTGGCAGTTGGAGGG
>NZ_JAFJSY010000018.1 GCF_019857225.1 Streptomyces plumbidurans | reverse complement strand
CCGCCGGCGCCGCGCGCCACCCGCCCCGAGCCCGCGCAGGCCGTCCCGTGGGGCGTGCGCGTCGCCGCGGAGGCCGGCTGGCGGCTGCTGGTGCTCGCGGGCACGCTGTGGGTGCTGATGCGGGTCATCAGCGCCGTACAGCTCGTCGTCCTCGCCTTCGTCGTCGCACTGCTCATCACGGCGCTGCTGCAGCCCACCGTGGCCCGGCTGAGGCGACACGGCGTGCCGCGCGGTCCGGCGACCGCCCTGACCGCGATCCTCGGCTTCGTCGTCATGGGGCTGATCGGCTGGTTCGTGACCTGGCAGGTCATGGAGAACATCGACAACCTCTCCGACCAGATCCAGAGCGGCATCGACGATCTGCGCAACTGGCTGCTCAAGAGCCCCTTCCACGTCACCGACAAGCAGATCAACCAGATCGCCAAGAACCTGCGCGACGCGGTCGGCGCGAACAGCGACCAGATCACCTCGGCGGGCCTGGAGGGCGTCCAGGTCGTGGTCGAGGCGCTGACCGGCATCCTGCTGACGTTCTTCTCGACCCTGTTCCTGCTCTACGACGGCCGGCGCATCTGGGAGTGGACGCTCAAGCTCGTCCCCGCCGCCGCCCGTCCCGCCATCTCCGGCGCGGGCCCGCGGGCCTGGCGCACACTGACCGCCTATGTGCGCGGCACGGTGCTGGTGGCCCTGATCGACGCCATCTTCATCGGCCTGGGCATCTACTTCCTCGATGTGCCGATGGCCGTCCCGCTGGCCGTCTTCATCTTCCTGTTCTCCTTCATCCCGCTCGTCGGCGCGGTGGCCTCCGGCGCGCTGGCGGTGGTCGTCGCGCTGGTCACCCAGGGCGTGTTCACGGCCGTGATGACGCTCGCCGTGGTGCTCGCCGTCCAGCAGATCGAGGGCCACATCCTGCAGCCGTTCATCCTCGGCCGTGCCGTACGCGTCCATCCGCTCGCGGTGGTCCTGTCCGTCGCCGGCGGCGGCATGGTGGCGGGCATCGGCGGCGCGGTGGTCGCCGTACCGCTGGTGGCCGTCACCAACACGGTCATGGGCTATCTGCGGGCGTACTCCGAGGAGCACATCCCCGGCGGCGACGACACTGCGCAGCCCTCCGCTCCGCAGGAGGCCGAGGACGAGCCGCCCCGGGCCGACGCCGCACCCGACGGCGCGGCAACACCCAAGGACGAGGCGGAGGACGCCGGAGTCTGACCCACGCGGTCCGTGAGCGACGAGGGCCCCTCCCCGGCCGCGGGGAGGGGCCCTGCGTGCCTCTGGTGCCGCTACTCGGTGCGCAGGCCGTCCGGGCGCATCAGCCGCAGCAGCGGCGGCAGGCTGAGCACGGTCACGGCGAGGACGACCGCCGCGCCGATGCCCGTCATCGACAGCACACTCGCCCAGTCCACGCTCACCGTCGTGCCGGTCATCTTCAGCAGCACCGCGCCCAGCGTCAGGCCGACCACCGAGGCGAGCAGCAGGCCCAGGGCGATCGGGATCGCCGTCTGCCACAGCACCGACAGGCTCAGCGTGCGGCGCCGGGTGCCGAAGGCGACCAGCGACGACAGCAGCTTCTTGCGCTCGCGCAACTGCTCCAGCTGCGAGACCAGCAGGCTCGCGCCGATCAGCACGAGGACGCAGGTGGCGCCCACGAACAGGCCGGTGCGGATGGATCGGAACTGCAGCGACTGCTTCGAGGACGTCAGGGTGTACACGTTCGCCAGCGGGTCCAGCTGTGCGGCCGTGTTGCGCGCGTGCTCGTCGGCGTCCGCCACCGACCGGTCCAGCGAGAGATACACCTTCTGGCTCAGCCCGGCCGTCGCGGCCGCGGGCAGCGCGCCCGAGGTGATGAGCAGTCCGCCGCGCTCGTAGCCCGTGGGGTCCTCGCGCTGCGCGGCCGTCTTCACGCCGGAGGGCACCTTCCAGGCCGCCGTATGGCTGCTCACCCCGTCATAGGCGGGGTCGAAGTACAGGGTGCGGCCCGGCGCGATCAGCTTCTTCGTGTCGCCGCCGTACTGGTCGCCGACGATGCGGAAGATGTCGCCGTCGCGGCAGGAGCCCAGCCGGGCCACCTCGGCCAGCTGCGCGCAGCTGCCGACGGCCATCTCCAGCTCGGTCGCCGGGTTCTTCGGCCCGTCCCCGACCGAGCCCAGCGAGAGCGCCGTCACCTTGCGCACGCCCTCGGTCCCGGCGAGCTTGTGGTCCACCTCGGACAGCGGGACGTCACCGCGCACGGAGATCTCCATCTGCGCCCGGCTGAGGTCGTTCTTCGTGTCCTTGGTGTAGTCGTGCTGGACCCCGGCGAACAGCATCTGCAGGGCGACCGCACCGGCCACCGCGACCGCGATGCCGTTGACCATCCGGGCGGCCGAGCCGCTGCTCAACTGCAGCCTGCGCACCGCCAGTTGCCAGGAGACCGGACCGGAGTCCAGCCGGGCCACCACGGCCTCGACGATCCACGGCAGCAGCGCGGTGACACCGACCAGCAGCAGCACGGTGCCGCCGATCACCATCCACTGGTTGAAGTTCCCGTTGTCGTTGCCCTGGCCGATCATCGGGTACAGCAGCCCGAGCCCGGCCAGCGGCAGCAGCAGCCGCCACCACAGCCGGCGCCGCGGCGGGCGCGCCGTACGGACCACGCCGAGCGGCTCGATGACGACCCTGCGCAGCGCGAACAGCGTGACCAGGACGGCGGAGGCGGGCACCGCGACGGCCACGAGCAGGACGAGCGCCGGCGACGGATTGAGGTCGCTCGGGAAGACGCTGATGTCCCGCACCTCCAGCAGCGCCACCAGTTGACGTCCCGTGAGGAAGAAGGCGGTGCCGAGAACGAGCCCGAGCAGCGCCCCGGCCAGGGCCTCGCCGCCCGCGATCCTGCGGGCCATCCGGCCGTCGGCGCCGACCAGCCTCAGCGCCGCGAGACGGCGGTCGCGGCGCTCGCCGCCGAAGCGGACGGCCGCGGCTATGAACACGCCGACGGGCAGCAGCAGCACCACGAAGATGATCGTGACGAGCAGCAGCAGGATCGGGTCCAGGCCGTCCTGCTGCTGCCCGGGGGAGGGCCCGAAGTAGTGGATGCGCTCGACGCTGCCGCCGGCCAGATGCCGCTCCAGGCCCGAGGCGCCCGCGTAGTAGGCGAGTTCGGCGGGCCCGACGAGCCCGCGGTCGGCAATGGTGCCCACGGCGCGGTAGGGGATGCGTTCGCGCAGCAGCTTGCCGGATCCGGACGCGAGCAGCTTCTTCAGCGCGGGCGAGACGAACATCTCGCCCTTGGCCGGGAACGTCGCGACGCCCGGCGGCAGCGGCGCCCGCGCCCCCTCCTGCTGCAGCAGCCGGCCGCGCACGTCCGCCCCGTGGAAGGTCGTGTCGGTGGAGGCGACGATCAGCGTGTCGCCGGCCTTCGGCAGCACCTTCCCGGTGTACGTGAAGTCGTCCCGGGCGCTCTCCCGCTTGTCCCGCTCGGACAGCGCGCTCGGAATGGCGGTCGTCAGCAGCAGCAGCGCCACCCCGAGCCCGACGCCGACGGCCGTCAGTACGGCCCGTATCCACCCCTCACGGCCACCGCTGAAGGCGAACCGCACCCCCAGGGCCAGATCCCTGGCCCAGTGCCCCGCCTTCATACGATGCGCTCCATGTCCCGGGACTTGCCGTCCCGTACGACGATCTCGCGGTCCGAGTACGCGGCCACCCGTGCCTCGTGCGTGACCAGGACGACGGCGGCGTTGGTGGACCGGGCCGCGTCCGTGAGCAGATCCATCACGCGCTCGCCGTTGAGCGAGTCGAGCGCGCCGGTCGGCTCGTCGGCGAACAGCACCCGGGGGCTGGTGACCAGGGCCCGGGCGACGGCGACGCGCTGGCCCTGACCGCCGGAGACCTCACCGGGGCGCTTCTTCCTGAGGTCGTCGACCTCGAGCCGCTCCATCCAGGTCAGCGCGGTCCGCTCGGCCTCCTTGCGGGCGGTGCCGTTCAGCCGAAGCGGCAGGGCGACGTTCTCCACGCAGGTCAACTCCGGTACGAGCTGCCCGAACTGGAACACGAAGCCGAACTCCGAGCGCCGCAGCGCACTGCGCTCGCCGTCGCCCATGGTCGCCATCTCACGGCCGCCGTAGGTGATCGAGCCCGAGTCGGGCGTCACGATCCCCGCGAGACAGTGCAGCAGGGTCGACTTGCCGGACCCGGAGGGGCCCATCACGGCGACGACCTCACCGGGGTGGATGGAGAACTCGGCGCCGTCGAGCGCCGTGGTCGGCCCGTACACCTTGTGCAGGTTCTCGGCCGCGAGCAGGGAGCCGGGGGGAGGGGTCACTTGGTCACCACCTCGGCGAGCTTGTCGAGGCGCGCGGCGGTCAGTTCCAGCCAGCGCAGGTCGGCCTCGAGATGGAACAGGGCGTGGTCGCAGATGAGCTGGTCGGCGAGGTCGCCCCGGCGCTTGCGGTCGGTCAGGATCCGCATCATGCGCAGATGCTCCGAGCGCTGCGTGTCGAGGATGTCGGCCGCTTCACGGTGGGTGAGCAGGGCGAGGACGACCTTGGTGTACAGCGTCGACTGCAGATACGGCTCGGGCGGCTCCGGCGTCGCGAGCCAGCGCTCGACGTCGGTGATGCCGGCGTCGGTGATCGCGTACCGCTTGCGCTCGGGGCCGCCGCCCGCCTCGATCCCGTCGACCTCGACGAGTCCGTTCTTCAGCAGGCGCGACATCGTCGAATAGACCTGGCCGTAGTGCAGCGGCCGGTCGTGACCGAACTTCTCGTCGAAGGCCCGCTTGAGGTCGTAGCCGTGGCGGGGCCCGGACTCCAGGAGTCCCAGAAGGGTGTGACCGATGGACATGCGGAGCACTCTACACACGGTGTATACGCCGGATGTATACGCGGAGTGTGTAGATCATGGCGAGGTGTACGGCCCCGCAGGTGGGGGCCGATTGTCACAGCTCTGTCACAGGAAACGCAGGAACGCGGAGCCTCAGGAAACTCAGGGCGTTCCGGTTTCCGGACCTGCGGGCGGCCGCCCCCGGCGCGGGATCGGCCGCGCCTCCCCGGGCAGCCGCCCCGCCTCCGCGAGCGCCCGCCGCAGCAGGAACTCGATCTGGGCGTTGGCGGACCGCAGCTCGTCCGAGGCCCACCGGGCCAGGGCCTCGTACACCAGCGGGTCCAGCCGCAGCAGCACCTGCTTGCGCTGCTGCGGCCGGCGCTCGGGCGTGGCCCCCTCGGAGGCGGCCATCACTGGTAGAGGGTCCCGGTGTTGAGGACGGGCTGCGGCGCCCGGTCCCCGCACAGCACCACCATCAGGTTGGACACCATCGCCGCCTTGCGCTCGTTGTCCAGCTCCACGATGTCCTGCTCGGTGATGCGCGCGAGCGCCGCCTCGACCATGCCCACCGCCCCGTCCACGATCTGCCGACGGGCCGCCACGACCGCTCCGGCCTGCTGGCGCTGGAGCATCGCCGAGGCGATCTCGGGAGCGTAGGCGAGGTGGGTGAAGCGCGACTCGATGATCTGCACACCGGCCGCCTCCACGCGCGCGTGCAGCTCGACGGCGAGCTTCTCGGTGATCTCCTCGGCGTTGCCGCGCAGCGAGAGCCCGCCCTCGTCGTGGGCGTCGTAGGGGTACTCGATGGCGATGTGCCGGACCGCGGCCTCCGTCTGCGTGGCCACGAACTCCAGGTAGTTGTCCACCTCGAAGGTCGCCTGCGCGGTGTCCCGCACCTTCCAGACCACCACCGCGGCGAGTTCGATCGGATTGCCGTAGGCGTCGTTGACCTTGAGGACGGCGGTCTCGTGGTTGCGTACGCGGGTGGAGATCTTGGTGCGCGAGGTGAAGGGGTTCACCCAGCGCAGGCCGTCCTGGCGGATCGTGCCCCGGTAGCGCCCGAAGAGCTGCACCACCCGGGCCTCGCCCGGCGCCACGGTGTTCAGCCCGCGCAGCGAGATGATCGCGGCGATCAGGACGAAGACCCCGCCGACGGCGAAGCCGGGGTTCACCGAGGACGCCGCGAACAGGCCGATCGCCACCAGCACGCCCAGCAGCCCGAGCAACAGCGCGAGCGCGCCGCCGATGCTGTGCGCCGTGAACTCGCGCACGCGCGGTGCGGGCATTTCCGGGAGGTCGGCGGTGGGTGTGGAGTCTTGTGCGGACATGGTTGGCCCCCGTTGTCGCGGCGCGGCTGAGTGCTAACGCCTGCTTATCAAAGTGTTATCACTTTACCCTCGTCAAGCAACCTTCAACCCCTCCCAGCCGTCGGTTCCTTTGGGGCGGGTGCTGATTCTCACGTCCGTCAAAGGCCGGATCGACGGACCTTCGTCACATGTCACGGTGTTAGCTTCTTGAGCTGACTTGAGCGGCGAACCTGTGTGACGTGTGAGCACACACGACCGAAGCGGAGCGGAACGGACCAATGGGACGGGCGGAAGACAGACGAGCGCGACAGCGCGGTGGCCGCCGCGCGGCGCCCAGGCGCTCGTCCGCGGCAGCGGAATCGGCGGCTTCCCCGGAGGAGTCGGTCACCGTCGTCGGCGGCCGGGCCGCCGCGCGCCGGGCGGCTCAGGGCAGGGGCCGGGCCAAGGGCAAGGCGGGCAAGGACGGCCGGAGCTTCATACGCCGGATGTTCACCTGGAAGAAGGTCGTCGGGACCGTCTTCGGGGTGTGCCTGCTCGGCATGGGCGCGTTCATCGCGCTGTACATGATGATCGGCATACCCAAGGGCAACGCCGACGCCGAACTCCAGAGCAACGTCTACAAGTACAGCGACGGCTCGCTGCTGACCCGCGACGGCCAGCGCAACCGCGAGATCGTGGACCTGTCCAAGGTGCCCAAGGACGTGCAGCGGACCTTCGTCGCCGCCGAGAACAAGACCTTCTACAAGGACAACGGCGTCGATCTGAAGGGCACCGCCCGCGGTCTGCTCAACACCCTCTCCGGCAAGGGCGCACAGGGCGGTTCGACGATCACCCAGCAGTACGTCAAGAACTACTACCTGACGCAGAACCAGACCGTCTCGCGCAAGCTGAAGGAACTGGTCATCTCGCTGAAGCTGGACCGGGAGAAGTCCAAGGACTACATCCTCGCCGGCTACATCAACACCAGCTACTACGGCCGCGGCGCCTACGGCATCCAGGCCGCCGCGCAGGCCTACTACCGCGTCGACGCCCAGAAGCTCACGGTCGAGCAGGGCGCGTACCTCGCCGCCCTGCTGCAGGCCCCGAACCAGTACGACTGGGCGATCGCCACGGACACCGGCAAGAAGCTCGTCCAGGCACGCTGGAACTACGTCCTCGACAACATGGTCAAGCAGGGCTGGCTGGACAAGGCCAAGCGCGACCAGATGACGTTCCCGATCCCGAAAACGCCCAAGGCGGCGGCCGGCATGGGCGGTCAGACCGGTTATCTGGTGGACGCGGCCAACAACCAGCTGGCCCAGCAGCTGGTGGCGCAGGGCACGGCCGACAACGTGAAGGACGCCCTGACGCTGGTCAACCGGGGCGGCTGGACGATCACGCTCAACATCGACAAGAAGAAGCAGGCGGCGCTGGAGAAGGCCGCCAAGTCGCAGCTGACCAGCAAGCTCGACCCGAAGAAGCGCCCGGTCGACGCGGACGTGCAGGCCGGCGCGGCCTCCGTGAACCCGAAGACGGGCGCGGTCGTCGCGATGTACGGCGGCCAGGACTACTACAAGCACTACCGCAACAACGCGACCCGCACGGACTACCAGCCCGCCTCGACCTTCAAGCCGGTGATCCTCGCCGCCGCCCTGGACGAGAACGCCCAGACGCAGAGCGGCAAGCCGATCAGCGCGAACACGATCTACGACGGCACCAGCAAGCGCCAGGTCGTGGACCACGGCAGCAAGGTCGGGTTCGCACCCGAGAACGAGGACGACGCGTCCTACGGCAACATCACCGTCCAGAAGGCGATGAACGAGTCCGTCAACTCCGTCTTCGCGCAGATGGGTGTCGACGTCGGCATGGACAAGGTGCTCAAGGTCGCGAGCCAGATGGGCATGGACACCGCCGACCTCAAGTCCGTACCCGCCCAGACCCTCGGCACCATGGGCGCGAGCCCGCTGCAGATGGCAGGCGTCTACGCGACCCTCGACAACCACGGCAAGAAGGTCACGCCGACCATCATCAAGTCGGTCGAGAACAGCCAACACCAGGTCACCCTGCCGAATCCGATCGGCGACCAGGTCGTCAGCCGCGAGGCCGCCGACTCGGTCACCTCGGTGCTGACGGGCGTGGTCGACGACGGTACGGCCAAGGTGTCGGTGCGGGACAACACCAGCCGGGACGGCCGCAAGGTCGCCGGCAAGACCGGTACGTCGGACGAGAACCGCTCGGCCTGGTTCAGCGGCTACACGCCCGACCTGGTCACCTCGGTCGGCCTGTTCGGCGAGTCCAAGAAGAACGGCGCCCAGGTCTCGATGCACAAGGCGGGCGGCTTCCCGCGCGTCAACGGCGGTGGCTTCCCGGCGCAGATCTGGGCGACGTACACCTTCGGCGTCTCCAGCAAGGGCCTGAAGTTCGACCTGGACACCACGCAGGGCGCGGCGGTCCAGCCGACCTACTCGTCCAGCCCCACCCAGTCGGCGAGCGAGACGCCCTCCGAGACGCCATCGAGCGAGGCACCGACGTCCCAGTCGCCCTCCGAGACGCCGAGCAAGAGCCCGACCCAGACACCCACCCAGACCCCGACCCAGACCCCGACGCAATCGCCCACGCAGAGCCCGTCGGGCGGCCTCGAGAACCCGCTGGACCCGAACAACCGGGATCAGTAGCGGACGGACGACGAAGGGCGCCCGGCATGTCGCCGGGCGCCCTTTCGTTCGTGTACGGCCGTGCTGCGTACGACCATGCCGCGCACAGCCGCCGGGACGGCTAGCTCTGGTTCAGCTCGAACCAGACCACCTTCCCGGTGCTCAGCCGCGTCGCGCCCCAGCGTCTGGCCATCTTGTTCACCAGGTACAGGCCGCGTCCGCCCTCGTCGGTGGCGCGGGCCTGCCGCAGGCGCGGCAGTTGGGGCACGTCGTCGCCGACCTCGCAGCGCAGCACGTCGGTGCGCAGCAGCCGTAGCGTGACGGGACGGGAGGCGTAGCGCACGGCGTTCGTCACGACCTCGCTGACGAGCAGCTCGACGGAGTCGCTGAGGTCCTCCATGCCCCAGCGGGACAGCGCGCGCCGGGCGAGCCTGCGGGCGCGGCCGGGGGCGGCGTCCTCGGGCTCCAGGAACCAGTACGCCACGTCGCTCGGCGCGATCCCGTCGAAGCGGGCGGCGAGCAGCGCGATGTCGTCGTCCCGGTCGCCCGGGCCGAGCATGTCGAGGACCTCGTCGCACAGGGCTTCCAGCGGCGGCGGATGGT
Source organism: Streptomyces plumbidurans (assembly GCF_019857225.1). Classification (GTDB taxonomy): domain Bacteria; phylum Actinomycetota; class Actinomycetes; order Streptomycetales; family Streptomycetaceae; genus Streptomyces; species Streptomyces plumbidurans. Next base: position 162,704 of record NZ_JAFJSY010000018.1, on the reverse strand, counting down.
CCGGGCCGGTCAGCTGCGCGGTCGCGGCGAGCTTCTCGCGCAGCTGCTCTATGCCGGTCCACACATCCCGCAGGCGCGACTCGACCAGGCCGTCGGTGTAGAGCAGCAGGGTCGCGCCCGCGGGCGCGTCCAGCTCCACGGCCTCGAAGTCGACGCCGCCCACGCCGATCGGCGCCCCCGGCGGCACCCGCAGCACCTCGGCGCGGCCGCCCAGATGCAGCAGGACCGGCGGCGGATGGCCGGCGTTGGCGATGGTGATGCGGTGCGAGACCGGGTCGTAGACGGCGTAGAGGCAGGTCGCCATGCGGTCGGTGCCCAGCCGCTGGGCCTGTTCGTCGAGGTGGTGCAGGACCTCCTGCGGCGGCAGGTCGAGACCGGCCAGGGTCTGCGCGGTCGTGCGCAGCTGGCCCATGATGGCCGCCGACGTCATGGAGTGGCCCATCACGTCGCCCACGACGAGGGCGACCCGGCTGCCGGGCAACGGGATGGCGTCGTACCAGTCGCCGCCCACTCGGGCCGTCTCGGCGGCCGGCAGATAGCGGGAGGCCAGCCGTACGCCCGTGGGCCGCGGCAACGTCTCCGGGAGCATGGTGCGCTGCAGCTCGTCGGCGATGTACGCCTCGCGGCCGTACAGCACCGCCTTGTCGATGCCGAGCGCGCTGTGCGTGGCGAGCTGGGCGGCGACCAGGAGATCGTCCGCCTCGAAGGGGAGCCGCTCCGGGCGGCGCAGGAACAGCGCCGCGCCGATCACCCGGCGCCGGCCGCGCAGCGGCGCGAGGATCGCGCGCTGGCCGCCGGGCACCAGGAACTCGCCCGTGTCACCGAGGAGTTCGGGCAGGGCAGCCCGCGCGGCGGGCGCGTCCGTGAAGACCGGGCGCACCCCGCGCAGCACCTCGGCGAGCGCGCTGCCCGGCCGTACCTCGCAGATCTCGGCGCCGACCGCGTCGAGCCCGTTCATCTCCGGCGGCTCCGGCTGCAGGGCCGGCGAGAAATTGCCCTCGGTGTCGCGCTCCGCCGGAATCCGGTCGGTGCGCCGCAGCCGCAGCAGGAGCGGGCCGGTGGGCCGCTCGTCGCCGACGGGCAGCGGGTCGCGCAGGTAGACGAGGATCGCGTCGGAGAAGGTCGGCACGGTCGCCCGGCACAGCCCCATGACGATCTCGTCGAGGTCGATGCCGCGGGCGATGCGCCGGGTCGCGGCGCCCACGAAGCGCAGCCGGTCGCCGTCGCGCCGCATGGGCGTGGGCCGGCCGGGCACCGCTCCCTGCCCGCTGCGGCGTTCCGGACCGCCGCCGTCCTGGGTGCGGTCCTGGTCGCCGCCCGGCTGGCCGGGGATGGCCTCCGGTGCGGGGCGCGGGCGGTGGGTGCCTGGTTCCACGGCGGCGGGCTGCGAGTGCTCGGGGCCGGTGATGTCGGAGGGAGGCGAGGCCGGATCCTTTCCCTTGCCGCACGGCGTGGCCGTACCGGGCCCGGGCGGCGTCTCCCCGGTGCGGGCCTGTGCCGGTAAGGCAGCCGCCGGGGACTTCGTCGCCGGGGTGTGCAGGAGCGCCCCGCGGGGATCCGCGGGGTCGGCGCCCGGCTGCGGGCGCTCGAAGGACATGGAGTGCTCCGTCACGCGTGTCGAATCCGTCCGTCCGGGGCTGCGCCTGGCGTGCGCAGTTCGTCCCGCAGGAATCCCGATACCCGGAATACATGTCCCCGGAACGGAATTCCCGCGTGGTCAGAGGCTGTTCCTGTGCCGCGGGCACACCGACTGCGGGTCGCGGGGCGCGCCCCGGCGATGTTGCCCTCGTACCTCTCGCTCACGTCCTGCCGCCCCTCGGTGACGATCGGTCAAGCCCAGCGCATGCTGCGGGAGTTGCTACTGCACGCCCACCCGTCACCCGACCACCGCCCCTCAACGACGGTGCTGCGCACCGAAGCCTGACTTCATGTGGAGGACGATCCTACGGTTGCGGACCGGGGGCGCATCAAGGGTCTCATGTGGACACGTGCGCGGGCGTACGGTCCCAGTCCTCCGGCAAAGACGGTACAGCCCACGACGGATCAGGGCGCCAGTGCTGCCAGCCGTCGCTGAACGGCGGGCCCCAGGCGCGGATCACCTCCACCGCGGACCGGCCCGCCGCACGCACCTGCTCGGCCGGCTCGGGGGCCATCAGACCGTCCCGCTGGGCCTGCGCGAACTCGTCCTCGTCGCGCCAGTGCCAACTGCGGTCCGGATGCACGGAGATGTCGAGGAAGTGATCCTCGGAGTCCACCCCGCCCTCCCAACGCACCAGCGGGGCTTCGAGGTTGACGTACCAGTTCTTGAACCGCCAGCCCGGCTCCCAGAACAGCCACACCGACCACGGCTCGCCCGGCCGGGCCAGCTTCAGCACCCCGGTGCCGAACCAGCGGTCGCGCTGTACGGTGCGGGGCTTGGTGTAACGGGTCTCCAGCGGCTCGACATGCACGGGCGTGCCGTCGGCGAGCACCGGCCGCACGCACTCGGTACCGGGGGCCAGCCAGACGGCGAGCAGATCCGCGTCGTCGCGCACGACGGTCACGGGGCGCGCGATGTGGAAGCGCGCGCCGCCGTTCTCCCGGTACCGCCACAGGACCTGCGCCCCGGGGGCCCAGAAGGCCGTCGCACCGCCCGCCGCCGCGTCCGCTCTCACCGCTCCACCCTCTGCCATGCACAGATATTAGGTGCCATGGGCATACGACGCTGCGGCGCGCGTCACGGTTCGCGCCGCAGCGCCGAAACGTCACGGACGCGTCATCCGCAGGACATCGAGGGCCTCGTCCAACTGCTCCACCGTGAGGTCGCCGCGCTCGACGTACCCGCCGTCCAGGACGACCTCGCGGATGGTCCGACGCTCGGCCAGCGCCTTCTTCGCGACCTTCGCGGCCTCCTCGTAGCCGATGTACTTGTTGAGCGGGGTGACCACCGAGGGCGACGACTCGGCGTACTCGCGGGCCCGCTCGCGGTTCGCGGTGATCCCGTCCACGGTCCTGTCGGCCAGCAGCCGGGAGACGTTCGCCAGCAGCCGGATCGACTCCAGCACGTTCTTGGCGATCACCGGCAGCATCACGTTGAGCTCGAAGTTGCCGGCCGCGCCCGCGGTGGCCACCGTGGTGTCGTTGCCGGTGACCTGGGCGGCGACCATCAGCACCGCCTCGGGGATCACCGGGTTGACCTTGCCCGGCATGATCGACGAACCGGGTTGCAGATCGGGCAGGTTGATCTCGGCGAGCCCGGTGCGCGGCCCCGACGACATCCAGCGCAGATCGTTGGCGATCTTCGTCAGCCCCACGGCGATGGTCCGCAGCTGCCCGCTGGTCTCGACGATGCCGTCCCGCGCGCCCTGCGCCTCGAAGTGGTTGCGGGCCTCGGTCAGCGGCAGGCCGGTGACGCGGGCGACCTCCTCGATGACGGCGGCGGCGAAACCGGGCGGGGTGTTGATGCCGGTGCCGACGGCGGTCCCGCCGAGGGGCAGCTCCGCGAGCCGGGGGAGCGCCGCGTACAGCCGTTCGATGCCGTACCGCACCTGGGCCGCGTACCCGCCGAACTCCTGCCCCAGCGTCACGGGCGTGGCGTCCATCAGATGCGTACGCCCCGACTTCACCACGTCGGCGAACTCCTCGGACTTGCGCTCCAGCGCGGCGGCGAGGTGCTCCAGGGCGGGGATGAGGTCCCGGGTGACGGCGGCGGTGGCGGCGACGTGGATGGAGGACGGGAAGACGTCGTTGGACGACTGGGAGGCGTTCACATGGTCGTTGGGGTGTACGTCCCTGCCGAGCCGCTCGCTCGCGAGCGTGGCGACGACCTCGTTGGTGTTCATGTTGGACGAGGTGCCCGAACCGGTCTGGAAGACGTCGATCGGGAAGTGCTCGTCCCAGTCACCGCGGGCCACCTCGCCCGCCGCCTCCTGGATCGCCTCGGCGATGTCCTTGTCGAGCACCCCGAGCCGCGCGTTCACCTTCGCCGCGGCGCCCTTGATGCGGGCGAGCGCCTCGATGTGGGCGCGCTCGATGCGCATGCCGGAGATCGGGAAGTTCTCGACGGCACGCTGCGTCTGGGCCCGCCACTTGGCGTCCGCCGGAACGCGTACCTCGCCCATGGAGTCGTGCTCGATGCGGTAGTCGCTCATGCCAGTTACAGCGCCGCCGCGCCCGGGGGTGTTCCCGGACGCGGCGGCGGTACCTGATCGGAGCAGCGGGCTACGCCAGCCCGGGGCCCCGTACCGGGATCGTCGTGAACGTCGGCTGGGGCGCCGGGTCCTGGAAGAAGTCGTTGCCCTTGTCGTCGACCACGATGAACGCCGGGAAGTCCTCCACCTCGATCTTCCAGACGGCCTCCATGCCGAGCTCCTCGTACTCGACGACCTCGACCTTCTTGATGCAGTCCTGGGCCAGGCGCGCGGCCGGGCCGCCGATGGAGCCGAGGTAGAAGCCGCCGTGCGCGTCGCAGGCGTCGGTGACCTGCTTGGAGCGGTTGCCCTTGGCCAGCATCACCTTGGAGCCGCCCGCGGCCTGGAACTGCTCGACGTAGGAGTCCATGCGGCCGGCCGTGGTCGGGCCGAAGGAGCCGGAGGCGTAGCCCTCGGGGGTCTTCGCCGGGCCCGCGTAGTACACCGGGTGGTCCTTGAGGTACTGCGGCATCTCCTCGCCCGCGTCGAGCCGCTCCTTGATCTTGGCGTGCGCGATGTCGCGGGCCACGACCAGCGGGCCGGTGAGCGAGAGGCGGGTCTTGACCGGGTACTTGGTCAGCTCGGCGAGGATGTCGTCCATCGGCTGGTTCAGGTCGATCCGCACGACGTCGGACTCGTCGAGGTGCTCGTCCGTCGTCTCGGGCAGGAACCGCGCCGGGTCCGTCTCCAGCTGCTCCAGGAAGACGCCCTCGGGCGTGATCTTCGCGAGCGCCTGGCGGTCGGCGGAGCAGGAGACGGCGATGGCGACCGGGCAGGACGCGCCGTGCCGCGGCAGGCGCACCACGCGCACGTCGTGGCAGAAGTACTTGCCGCCGAACTGCGCGCCGATCCCGATCTTCTGCGTCAGCTCGAAGACCTTCTGCTCAAGTTCCTTGTCCCGGAAGCCGTGACCGAGCTCGGAGCCCTCGGCCGGGATCTCGTCCAGGTAGTGCGCGGAGGCGTACTTGGCGGTCTTCAGCGCGTACTCGGCGGACGTGCCGCCCACCACGATCGCCAGGTGGTACGGCGGGCAGGCGGCCGTGCCCAGCGAACGGATCTTCTCCTCCAGGAACTTCATCATGGAGCCCTCGTTGAGGACCGCCTTGGTCTCCTGGTAGAGGAACGACTTGTTGGCGGAGCCGCCGCCCTTCGCCATGAACAGGAACTTGTAGGCGCCGCCGTCGGTGGCGTACAGCTCGATCTGGGCCGGCAGGTTGGAGCCGGTGTTCTTCTCCTCCCACATGGTGAGGGGAGCCATCTGCGAGTAGCGCAAGTTGAGGTTGTGGTAGGCGTCGTAGATGCCCCGGCTCAGGGCCTCCTCGTCGCCTCCCCGCGTGAGCACGTTCTGGCCGCGCTTGCCCATCACGATGGCCGTGCCGGTGTCCTGGCACATGGGCAGCACGCCCGCCGCCGCGATGTTGGCGTTCTTCAGCAGGTCGAGGGCGACGAACTTGTCGTTGGCCGACGCCTCGGGGTCGTCGATGATGCGGCGCAGCTGGGACAGGTGCGCGGGCCGCAGATAGTGCTGGATGTCGTGGATGGCCTCCTCGGCGAGCTTGCGCAGCGCCTCGGGCTCCACCTTGAGGAACGTCCGCCCGTCGGCCTCGAAGGTGGAGACACCTTCGGAGGTCACCAGCCGGTAGGTGGTGGTGTCCTCTCCCATGGGGAGCAGATCGGTGTACGCGAACTCAGGCATCCTTGCCCATTCCTCACTCGACGGACGGCGGCCCGCCGGCATCGACGGGCGCTCACCAGCGTAGAACCTGCCCGGAGCGGCGGGCCTGTGAGGTTGTCCTCAGTGGGTCCTCGATGGGTTCTCGGTGGGTCTTCGCTGGGTCCTCGGTGGGTCTTCGGTGGGTTGTGCACAGGGGGTAGTCGCGATCTATCGCGTTTCGGTACGCTGCTGTCGTGGACCTTCAGAAGCAGTCGCCGCAGACGCAGTCCGAGCCCTCGCCGCCGGTGGCCGAGCTGCGCGCCTCGGACGCCGAACGTGACCGCATCGCCGACATCCTCCGCGAGGCCCTCGCGGAGGGCCGGCTGACGGCCGACGAGCACGCCGAGCGCGTGGAGGGCGTGCTCGCCGCCAGGACGGTGGGCGAGCTGGAGGTCTTCATCCAGGACCTGCCGGCCGCGCACCGGCGCCGAGCCGCGCCGTCCTTCGCCGCGGCCCCCAACCGCCCCACCATCGGCGCCATCCCGGCCGACCCCGACGAGAACGTGGTGGCGGTGTTCAGTACTGCCGTTCGCAGGGGCCGCTGGCGCGCGGGACGCCGCATCCACGCGTACGCGATCTTCGGCAGCGTGGAGATAGACCTCAGCGAGGCCCTCTTCGAATACCAGCAGGTCGTGGTCAAGACGATCTCGGTCTTCGGCAACGTGGAGATCCGCGTCCCGGAGAACGTCTCGCTGCGCGGCACCGGCGGCGGAGTGCTCGGCAACTTCGAGGTGGACACGCTGGATTCGACCGAACCGGACGCCCCTGTCGTCTACGTCGACGGGTGGGCCGTACTGGGCAATGTCGAGGCAAGGCCCAAGCGCGGCAAGCTCGTTGCGGACATTCTCGACCGTGTTCAGCGCAAGGTCGACAAGAATTTGCGCAAGCACCTAGATCGTTGACGGTTGTGAATCCGGCGGTTCGGAACTGAGTGCATAGGCACGCGCACAGCGGGTAGGCCTTGACGCATCGTCTCTCGCTCGCGAAGCCGTCGTCAGGAGTAGACCGTGCTGCAACCGCCGCATTCGTCCCTGCAGGTAGCTGCCGTGCCGGCCCAGCGGGTGCCAGTGCGGGACAGGGACCAAGACGCTCCATGGCACACCGAGGCGGTGTGCCGGCGCGACGAGGCAGGCCTGTTCTTCGCCCCTTCGAAAGAACCCACCGCCGCGAGGCTCTCCCGCGAGGAGGCGGCCAAGCGCGTCTGCGCCCGCTGTCCCGTCATGGTCGAATGCCGTGAGCACGCGCTCCTGCAGCCGGAGCCCTACGGCGTCTGGGGCGGCCTCACGGCGGCCGAGCGCCGAGTGGTGCTGGCGCGGCGCCGCCGTCGCGACATCGAACTGAAGAAGGCGGCGCGGGTGGAGCGCATACCGCAGGCGGGGTAGCCGCCCCCCTTGCCCATCAGCACACACGAGGCGGGCGCCCCCTTCCGGACCAGGGGGCGCCCGCTCGTCGTTCCGTGCCGTATTGCTCTCTTGGTCCGGACCGGGTTACTTCGCGCGGTCGAAGTCGATCGCGCTGTAGGCCCGCAGCTTGCTCAGCCGGTGCTCGGAGTCGATCCTGCGCACGGTGCCCGACTTCGACCGCATCACGATCGAGTCGGTCGTCGCGGTCTCCGAGCGGTAGCGCACGCCCCGCAGCAGTTCGCCGTCGGTGATGCCGGTCGCCACGAAAAAGACGTTCTCCCCGGACACCAGGTCGTCGGTCATCAGGACGCGGTCCAGGTCGTGCCCGGCGTCGAGCGCCCGCTGCCGCTCCTCGTCGTCCTTGGGCCACAGCTTGCCCTGGATGGTGCCGCCGAGGCACTTCACCGCACAGGCCGAGATGATCCCCTCGGGCGTACCGCCGATGCCGAGCAGCATGTCGACGCCGGTGCCCTCGCGCATCGCGTAGATCGAACCGGCCACGTCACCGTCGGAGATCAGCTTGATCCGCGCCCCCGCGTCCCGGATCTCCTTGATGATGCCCTCGTGCCGGGGGCGGTCCAGGATGACGACGGTCACGTCCTCCGGGGTGGAGCGCTTGGCCTTGGCGACGCGGCGGATGTTCACGGACACCGGGGCGTTGATGTCGACGAAGTCGGCCGCGTCGGGCCCGGTGACCAGCTTGTCCATGTAGAACACGGCGGACGGGTCGAACATCGACCCGCGGTCCGCGGCGGCCAGCACGGCGATGGCGTTCGGCATGCCCTTGGCGGTCAGCGTCGTGCCGTCGATCGGGTCGACGGCGATGTCGCACTCGGGCCCGGTCCCGTCACCGATCCGCTCCCCGTTGAAGAGCATCGGGGCCTCGTCCTTCTCGCCCTCGCCGATGACCACCACGCCGTTCATGGACACGGTGGACACGAGGCTTCGCATGGCGCGCACCGCGGCGCCGTCGGCGCCGTTCTTGTCGCCCCGCCCGACCCAGCGGCCCGCGGCCATGGCGGCTGCTTCGGTCACCCGGACGAGTTCCAGGGCGAGGTTGCGGTCGGGGGCTTCACTGGGGACTTCGAGTTCGGACGGCAAATGATGATGCTCGGTCATCGAGGCGCACCTTTCTGATACGACGACGGCCGGATGAGGGTTCGGCCCCGACTCTATCGTCAGTGCGACAAAATGAGCAGGGGACCCCACGGATGAGCGGACCGGGCACCTGCGACGATAGAGGGCGTGGCAGGTTCGAACGGCAAGCAGAAGTCGGTCCGGGACATGGTCCTCTCCCTGGGCCTGATCGGGATCGCGGCGGCGGTCATCTACGTCTTCATCCCGCACGACGACTCGGATACGGACATCAAGCGGGTCGACTACCGGGTCGAGCTGCTCACGGCACGTCGCGCCGCGGCCTACCCGGTCGCCGCCCCCGAGGGCCTGCCCAAGAGCTGGAAGGCGACCTCGGTCCGCTTCCAGGGCGACAAGTTCGACGCCTGGCACCTGGGCTTCCACGCCCCCGACGACCAGTACGTGCAGATCGAGCAGTCGACTCAGAAGCCCGCGGAGTTCATCGACGAGGCGAGCCAGGGCGCCGACGCGACCAAGGCCACCCAGAAGATCGCCGGCCGCACCTGGACCCACTACACCGGCGGCCGCTACGACGCCCTGGTGCTGCCGGGCAAGGGCTCGACCACGGTGGTCGCGGGCACCGGCTCCTTCAAGCAGCTGACCGAGATGGCCGCGGCGCTGAAGATGTCGTAGCCGTATGCGCACGCACGAGGGCCCCCGGCAGCACATCGCCGGGGGCCCTCGTGCGTGCGCGGGGGTTGCTCAGACCGTGGTGACGACCTGCTCGTAGCCCAGGCGCGGGGAGCGCGGGAACCAGGCGTCCTCGCCGGGCCTGCCGATGTTGACCACCATCAGCGGGGTGTGGTCGCCGTCCAGGAACTCCTTCTGGACGCCCGCGAAGTCGAGGCCGGTCATCGGGCCGGCCGCGAGACCGGCGGCGCGGACGCCGATGATGAAGTACGCGGCCTGCAGGGTGGCGTTCAGGGCGGCGCTGCCCTCGCGGATCACGCGGTCGCCGAAGACGGCGTCCTTGGCCTGCGGGAAGTGCGGGAAGAGCTCCGGCAGCTCCTCGTGGAACTCGTTGTCCGCGGAGAGGATCGCGACCAGCGGGGCGGCGGCGGTCTTCTTCTGGTTGCCCTCGGCCATGTGCTGCACCAGGCGCTCACGGGCCTCCGCCGAGCGGACCAGCGTGATGCGCAGCGGCGACTGGTTCATCGAGGTCGGCCCGTACTTGACGAGGTCGTAGATCGCCTGCACCTGCTCGTCGGTCACCGGCTCGTCGGTGAAGGTGTTGGCGGTGCGGGCCTCGCGGAACAGCAGGTCCTGGGCGGCGGAGTCAAGAACGAGAGACATGGCTGAACTTCCTCGGTAACGGTGTCCGGTCCCCAACCGGACCGCGGTCCGGTTAAGCTGACGAGCATGACCGTACGACAATGAAGTTCAAGCTTCAACAAAAACCGGGGTGTAGTGATCCGCTTCACAGCGAACCACGTTCTGGTGCGGCTTTTGCGGGGCGCTACTCGCCGCCCGCTTCGGAGCCCTCTTCCTCCTCGGCCAGCGCCGCGTCCAGCCGCGCGCGGGCCCCGTCCAGCCAGCGCCGGCACACCTTGGCCAGCTCCTCGCCGCGCTCCCAGAGCGCGAGGGACTCCTCGAGCGTCGTGCCGCCCGCCTCCAGACGTCGTACGACCTCGATCAGCTCGTCCCGCGCCTGCTCGTAACCGAGCGCCTCTTCGGCCACCTTGTCCGCCACCTTGCTGGTCATCGCCCCACCCTATGCATCGACTCGTACGGAGAACTCGCCCTCGGAGACCCGTGCCCGCAGCGTCTCCTGGGCCGTGACCTCGGCCGGGTCCCGCACCGCGTGGCCGTCCTCCTTCTGCAGCACGGCGTACCCGCGCTTGAGGGTGGCGGCGGGGGAGAGGGCCACCACGCGCGCGTGCGTGTGCGTCAATTCGGAGTCGGCGCGGTCGAGCAGATGCCTCAGCGTGCGCCGCGACCGGTCGGTCAGCGAGGCGACATGATCGGCCCGCTCGTCGATCATCCGGTGCGGATCCTCTATCGACGGCCGGGCGAGCGCATGGGCCAGCCCGCGCTCCTCCCGCTCGACGAGCGCCTCCACGCACCGCCGGGCACGGTCCCGCAGCAACCGCACGCGCTCGTACTCCTCACCCACGTCCGGTACGACCTTTTTGGCGGCGTCGGTGGGGGTGGAGGCGCGCAGGTCGGCGACATGGTCGAGGAGGGGGTTGTCGGGCTCGTGCCCGATCGCCGAGACCACCGGGGTGCGGCACTCGGCCACGGCGCGCACCAGCTGCTCGTCGGAGAAGGGCAGCAAGTCCTCCACGCTGCCGCCGCCGCGCGCGACGATGATCACGTCCACCTCGCCGAGCTCGTCCAGCTCCTTCACGGCCTGCACGACCTGCGGGACGGCGTGCACGCCCTGCACGGCGACGTTGCGCACCTCGAAGCGGACGGCGGGCCAGCGGTGCCGGGCGTTCTCCAGCACGTCCCGCTCGGCGGCCGACGCGCGCCCGCAGACCAGGCCGATCAGCTGGGGCAGGAACGGCAGGGCCTTCTTGCGCTCGGGTGCGAACAGCCCCTCGGCGGCCAGCGACTTCTTCAACTGCTCAAGGCGCGCGAGGAGTTCACCGATGCCCACGGGCCTTATCTCGGTGGCGCGCAGGGAGAGCTGGCCCCGCGGCGCGTACCACTCCGGCTTCGCGTGGACGACCACCCGCGCGCCCTCGCTGACGACGTCGGCCACCGCGTCGAACACCTGGCGATAGCAGGTGACGCTGATCGAGATGTCGTGCGAGGGGTCGCGCAGCGTCAGGAAGACCACCCCGGCACCGGGCCGCCGCGACAGCTGGGTGATCTGCCCCTCGACCCACACGGCTCCCAGCCGGTCGATCCACCCCCCGATGAGCCGCGAGACCTCACCGACGGGCAGAGGGGTTTGCGCGGACGTGTTGAGAGCCATGCCGCGAGGGTAACGGCCGCCGCTGACAACGCTGGTCATGGTTGCTCCAGGGCCGGTCACCCGAAGCGCGACCTCTGACCCGCCGGACGTGGCCCTACGATGGATCCATGACTGCTTCGTCTGGCCGCCGTGTCCTGCTCGCCGCCCCCCGGGGCTACTGCGCGGGTGTGGACCGCGCCGTGATCGCCGTCGAGAAAGCCCTGGAGCAGTACGGCGCTCCGATCTACGTCCGGCACGAGATCGTCCACAACAAGTACGTCGTGCAGACCCTGGAGAAGAAGGGCGCGATCTTCGTCGAGCGGACCGAGGAGGTCCCCGAGGGGAACATCGTGATGTTCTCCGCGCACGGCGTCGCCCCCGTCGTCCACGAGGAGGCCGAGCGCGGCCGCCTCGCCACCATCGACGCGACCTGCCCGCTGGTCACCAAGGTGCACAAGGAAGCCGTCCGGTTCGCAGGCGACGACTACGACATCCTCCTGATCGGGCACGAGGGTCACGAGGAGGTCATCGGCACCTCCGGCGAGGCCCCCGAGCACATCACGCTGGTCGACGGCCCCGAGGACGCCGCCAAGGTCGAGGTCCGCGACCCCTCCAAGGTCGTATGGCTGTCGCAGACCACGCTCTCCGTCGACGAGACCATGGAGACCGTGGACGCCCTCAAGGAGAAGTTCCCCCAGCTGATCTCCCCGCCCAGCGACGACATCTGCTACGCCACGCAGAACCGTCAGCTCGCGGTCAAGCAGATGGGCGCCGACGCGGAGCTGGTGATCGTCGTCGGCTCCCGCAACTCCTCCAACTCCAAGCGGCTCGTCGAGGTCGCCAAGCTCGCGGGCGCGCGCGAGGCGTATCTGGTGGACTTCGCCGACGAGATCGACGAGGCCTGGCTGGAGGGCGTGACCACGGTCGGCGTCACCTCCGGCGCCTCCGTCCCGGAGGTGCTGGTCGAGCAGGTGCTCGAGTGGCTCGCCGGACGCGGCTTCGAGGACGTCGAGATCGTCAAGGCGGCCGAGGAGTCCATCACGTTCTCGCTGCCCAAGGAGCTGCGCCGGGACCTCCGCGACGAGGCGGCGGCGCTGATCGCCGAGCGGACGGGCTCCTCGCGGGAGTGACCGTCAGTCGTCCGTCGTAACGTAGGGCCATGCAGATCTTCGGCGTGGACATCGGTGGATCCGGGATCAAGGGTGCCCCGGTGGACCTGGACAAGGGCGATCTGGCCGCTGAGCGCTTCAAGGTGCTCACTCCGCACCCGTCGACCCCCGACAGCGTGGCGGACGGCGTACGGCAGGTCGTCGAGCACTTCGGCTGGACGGGCCCGGTCGGCCTCACCTTCCCCGGTGTGATCACCGGCGGCTCCACCGTGCGCACGGCGGCCAACGTGGACAAGGACTGGGTCGACACAGACGCGCGCGCCCTGTTCAGCGAGCGCCTCGGCGGCCTGCCGGCGACGGTGGTCAACGACGCGGACGCGGCGGGCGTCGCCGAGATGCGCTTCGGTGCGGGCAAGGACCGCATGGGCACCGTCATCCTGCTGACCTTCGGCACCGGCATCGGCAGCGCCCTGTTCATCGACGGCAAGCTCGTCCCCAACACCGAGCTGGGCCACCTGGAGCTGCACGGCCACGACGCGGAGAAGCGCGCCTCCAGCAAGGCCAAGGACGACGGCGAGCTGACGTGGGAGCACTGGGCGCACCGCGTGCAGAAGTACCTCGCCCATGTCGAGATGCTGTTCTCGCCGGAGCTGATCGTCATCGGCGGCGGTGTCAGCCGCAAGGCCCAGAAGTTCCTGCCCTTCATCGAGGGCATCCAGGCGGAGATCGTCCCCGCACAGCTGCAGAACAACGCGGGCATCGTGGGGGCGGCGATGCACGCGGCGGAGAGCTGACTCTCCCGGTCAGGGCGCGGGCGGGCGGCGCTTGTCGGCCCGCCTGCGCATCAGGCCGACCTTCCGCACGGTCGCGATCACCCCGGCGACGAGCGTCCCCCCGTACAGCCACCCGGCCTGTGTCGCGAGCGCCGTCGCCATCCCCATCAGCCGGCCCGACAGCCCGCCGCTGCCGTCGGCCACGGGCAGCAGGCCCACGGCGTAGGCGATCGGCACGACGACGGGCGGCGCCGCCAGGTCGCCTCCGCGCACCCAGAGCGCGGTCAGCAGGCACACGGGCAGGAACAGCACGCCGTACACCGTCGGTGAGGCCTCGAACAGCATCCGGTCGAGGCAGCCGAGCACGAACATCAGCGTCCCGCAGAACAGGCCGCCGCCGAGCCCGGTCAGCCGCGGCTCGGGCATCCGCCGCGTCCGCACCGCCCGGCGCAACCGCCGTACCGCCTCGGCAAGCGGCGGACCGGATGGTCGTAGGCCCGCCGGGCGGTCGCCGGGGCGGGCGGCCTGGGAGCGCTGTACGGCGGGGCGCGCGACCGCGCCGGTGCCGCCGGCCGCCGCTCCGCTGCCGCCCCCGCGCTTCGCCTGTGGGGGCAGCGGGGGCCTGCCGCGTTGCGTTCCGTTGCGCGGGGGTGGCGTCCTGTGTTGCTCCACCGGACCAACTTAGGTGCGCTTATGTGCCCGATCGCGCCTCGGACACGCCGATGGGAAGAGCTTGGCCATGCGTTCGACGGGGCGCGGGGAGCTGCGGTGGTACGCCGTAGACTGGTGGATCGGCCCGCCCCCGCACCGCAGAAGGACCGGGCCCGCAGCCCCCAGTCCCCTGATGTCTCTCACGTACGGGAAGTCGCAACGTGTCGCTCACGATCGGAATCGTCGGTCTGCCGAATGTCGGCAAGTCGACCCTGTTCAACGCCCTGACCAAGAACGACGTGCTCGCGGCCAACTACCCGTTCGCCACGATCGAGCCCAACGTGGGCGTGGTCGGCGTCCCCGACCCCCGGCTCACCAAGTTGGCCGAAATCTTCGGCTCGCAGCGCATCCTCCCGGCGACCGTCGACTTCGTGGACATCGCGGGCATCGTGCGCGGCGCCTCCGAGGGCGAGGGCCTGGGCAACAAGTTCCTCGCGAACATCCGTGAGTCCGACGCGATCTGCCAGGTCATCCGCGCCTTCAAGGACGAGAACGTCGTGCACGTCGACGGCAAGGTCTCACCCAAGGACGACATCGAGACGATCAACACCGAGCTGATCCTCGCCGACCTGCAGACCATCGAGAAGGTCCTGCCGCGGCTGCAGAAGGAGTCGCGGATCAAGAAGGACATCGCGCCCAAGGTCAAGGCGGTCGAGGAGGCCAAGGAGATCTTGGAGAAGGGCGACACGCTCTTCTCCGCGGGCATCGTCCAGGGCGGCGAGCGCGCGGAACTCCTGCACGACCTGCACCTGCTCACCATGAAGCCTTTCCTCTACGTCTTCAACGTCGACGAGGACGAACTGGTCGACGACGACTTCAAGAGCGAGCAGCGCGCCCTGGTCGCCCCCGCCGAGGCGATCTTCCTCAACGCCAAGCTGGAGGCCGACCTCGCCGAACTCGACGAGGACGAGGCGCTCGAGCTCCTCCAGTCCGTCGGCCAGGACGAGCCCGGCCTCGCCACCCTCGCCCACGTGGGCTTCCGCACCCTCGGCCTGCAGACCTACCTCACGGCAGGCCCCAAGGAATCCCGCGCCTGGACCATCAAGAAGGGCGCCACCGCCCCCGAGGCCGCCGGCGTCATCCACACCGACTTCCAGAAGGGCTTCATCAAGGCGGAGGTCATCTCCTTCGAGGACCTGGTCGAGACCGGCTCGGTCGCCGAGGCCCGCGCGAAGGGCAAGGCGCGGATGGAGGGCAAGGACTACGTCATGCAGGACGGGGACGTGGTGGAGTTCCGCTTCAACGTGTGAATCCGTCGACCGGAGACCCCCTTCGATCTGTGTGTGTACAGGTCGGAGGGGGTCTTGTCGGTCGCTGACGCTCAGGGTGGGTTTGCGTCGGCGAGCCAGGTCGTCCGCGCGGACCCCGGTCACGGGCCCTGGGGGCAGTTATGGCGTGCGGCGTGCGGTGGCTCGCTGCCGGGCGCGGCCGATCATGCGCCGGCCTCGGGTGTGGCCGAGGGGGCGAAGTGCCGTCAGGGTTTGGGCGGGCCATGTCTGGCGGAGGCCGCCGAGTACCGCGAACCGTGTCCCGCATCCCTCCGGGACGGCTGCCATCCCGCCGACCACATACCGGCTCTGCATGAGGCACCAGCCCGGTTGCAGCACGACGTCGAACCGGGCGCGATGCCCGAAGGGACCGTAGGCCCAGGCGTGTTGCCGGGTGCCGGAGGCCGGCGACGTGACGAAGGCCCGCAGCGTCGGTACCAGGTGCGGCAGTTCGCCCTCCAGGTCGCTCGCCACCGCCCAGACATCGGCGAACGGGATGTCGAGGTGGGCGTCCGCGTACATGACGGCGTTCAGGCCCGCGGCCATGACGCGCAGCCGCCGCACGGGGTCGAGCTCGGTGGTCGGCCAGTCAACGCTCATCGCGCCCACGCCTTTCGGAAGCTGTGTCGGGCCCGGTGCAGACGCGACTTCACCGTGCCGCAGGAGATGTTCAGGAGTTGGCCCGCCGATCGCTCGTCGAGTCCTTCGAGTTCACGCAGCACCAGGACCGCGCGGTGTTCGGCCGACATCCGGCGCAGTACGTCACGCACGTCCGCGGCCACCTCGGCGCTGTGTGACGAGGGGACGTCGTCGAACTCGCCCACCGGGGTCTCGTGTTCGGCGCGCCGCGCCACGCGCACGGCCTCGCGCACGGTGATCGTGCGCACCCACGCGTACAGGGCGCGCGGGTCCTTCAGCCTGGGCAACCCCTGGAAGACCGCGATGAGCGCCTCCTGGACCGCATCGGGGCTCTCGGCCAGGGCGATCGGGCGGCACAGGCGGCTGACGTACGGCGTCAGCAGGTCCAGGAGGTCGTTGAGGGCCAGGGCGTCACCGGACTGGGCGGCCCGTACGAGCAGGGCCGCCTTGGCCCACGGGTCCTCCTCCGCCGGTTGCCGGGCACCAAGTCTGGGCCGCAGAAAGCCTGTGTTGGCTTTGTTCATGCGCCGCTCTCCTCCCCCACAGGTCGACGCTCCACACGCATCGGGGGTTGCGTCGGTGGAGCTACACAGGGACAGAGGGGCGCTTTCGGGCACGTACTCCCGGGATTGCGCAACTGGCCGGAACCGATGGAGAACTCCAGGGAGTGTTCCGGCCCCGAACGGCCTCTTCCTCTACGTCGACGATGCCGTCGCGGCGGTCTGCCATCGGGCCGCCGCGACACTCACGGGACATGGGGGGCGAAGCACGTGCAGAGGGAGAGGCGCCTCGATGTGCGGACCGACCGAGGCACGGTGCGTGGACAGGCCGAGGGTGTGCACGAGACGATCGCCGTGTTCCGCGGGATCCCGTTCGCGAAGCCGCCGTTCGGGGCCCTGCGCTTCGCCGCCCCCGAGCCGGCCGAGGTCTGGCACGGGATCCGTCCCGCCTTCGACTTCGGGCCTCCACCGCCGCAGCACGACCGCATGAACCCGGCCGTCTTCACAGGTCCCGGGGCCGACGCGGCTCCGGACTGTCTGACCGTCAACGTCTGGTCCCCGGACCCGGGCGCGGCCCGGCTGCCGGTCATGGTCTGGTTCCACGGTGGTGCCTACGCCTTCGGGCAGGCCGGCGATCCCGTCTACGACGGAGCGCGGCTCGCCTCTCGGGGTGTTGTCGTCGTGACGTTCAACTACCGGGTGGGCATGGAGGGGTTCGCCGAGATCGCCGGGGCGCCGTCCAACAGGGGGCTTCTCGATCAGGTCGCCGCGCTGCGGTGGGTCCGGGAGAACATCGCGGCGTTCGGCGGCGACCCGTCGCGGGTGACCGTCTTCGGCGAGTCGGCGGGGGCCGGATCGATCGCGGCGCTGCTCGCCATGGACGCGGCGGCCGGGCTCTTTACGCGTGCGGTGGCGCAGAGCGTGCCCGGTTCGTTCTTCTCGGCCGGGCTCGCCGCGGACATCGCGTCGGCCGTCATGGGCCGCCTGGGTCTGGCCGCCACGGCGGACGAGCTGCACGTCAGTGATCCGTATGCGCTCGTTCGGGCGGCGGCCAGGACCGCCGCGACCATGGTCCGGCGCGCGGAGCGGTGGGGCGTCGTCGCGTACGCGGAAACCCTTTTCTCCCCGGTCGTCGACGGTGTGACGCTGCCCTGCTCTCCCTGGGACGCCGTGGAGCGCGGCGCGGCCCGGGGTGTCGATCTGCTGCTCGGCCACAACCGGGACGAGTACCGGCTCTTCATGGCGAAGCGCGGCGAGTTCGGTGCGGTGAGCGCCGAGCGGGCGGCGCTGGCGCACCGGGTGTTCGGCGCCGACGCGGACAGCGAGCGCGCCTACGGCCGCGCCTACCCGGACGCCGGCACGGAGCAGCTCTACGAGCGTGTCGCGTCCGACTGGCTGTGCCGGATCCCGACCGTGCAGCTGCTGGACGCGCAGGCCCGGGCGGGCGGAAGTGCCCACGCCTATGAACTGCGCTGGCCGACGCCCGTGTCCGGGGGCCTCCTCGGCTCCTGTCACGGCCTCGACGTGCCGCTGGTGTTCGGCACCCTGGAGGCCCCGCTCGCCCGGCAGCTGCTGGGGGAGCGACCGCCGCGGGAGGCGGTCGAGCTGTCGGTCCGCATGCGCTCGGCGTGGACGGCCTTCGCGGCGACGGGCGATCCCGGCTGGCCCGCCTACGGTCTCGACGCCAGGAGGACGCAGGTCTACGACAGTGCGGACGCCGTGCTCGGGGACCCGGTGGCAGAATCCCGAGCGCTTTGGGAGAAGCGGCGATTCGGAGTGCTCGACCTGATTTAGTTTCCCGTTCCTGACGAGCCGTCTCGCACGGCTTGCGGCGGTGGTGTCAGTTCTTCCCGCGCAAAGTCTTTCGGTATTCAACGAAAAATAGCGGGAGGTGACGGGGGCTGACAGGTGCATATGCGCGCCGGTACGGAGAAGCGAAGGTCGTGCCCGATGGGGTTTTCTCGCGCGGCTGTCCGAAATTTTGCATGCGGTGCTAGGGTTGCGCCGGGCGTGCGGGAATCCAATTCGACATCGACGGGGGTCGGTTATTCGTGTTTCAGGGTTCTCCTCGCGAAATGGGAAGGTGTAATTCCGTTTCCGTTCTGCGTACGGTCCCGTCGGCGTCGGAGGCGCGGTGACCGGGGCGGGCGGAGCGAGCGCGGCCAGATGGGATCCCGAGGTGCTGGCCCGCCTGGTGGAGGGGGCGCAGATTGGCGACGCCCTGGCGATGGACGAACTGCTCGGCATCCTCGCCCCGTACGTCGGCCGGATCTGCGGCCCCGTGGCCCTGCAGGACGGGGCGGATGCCGCACAGGAGGCGCTCATCGCCGTCTTTCGCAACCTGCGCCAGCTGAAGACGCCCGCGGCGTTGCTCGGTTGGGTGCGGGCGATCGCGGTCCGTGAGGCGGTGAAGTTCGCCAAGCAGCGTCAGCGGCGCAACACCGTGCCCGTGGAATGGAGGACAAGCCCATCGCGGGGGATGTGCAACTCGCCTCCGACATCGCCGACGCGATGGAGAGGCTCGCGCCTGAGCACCGGGTCGTGCTGACCCTGCGTCATGTCGAGGGGATGAGCGAGCAGGAGGTCGCCGGACTTCTGGCGGTACCCGTGGGGACGGTCAGGTCCCGGCTCTTCCGGGCTCGACGGTCGTTCCGCGCCGCCTGGGACTGACGGTCGTTCGGCGGCGCTGGGGACCGACGGTCGTTCGGTCTCGTCCGGGTGCTGACAGTCATTCAGCGTCGTCCGGGACCGACCGGATCTCCACCCGCTGCCCCAGACGATCGAGAAGCTCCTCGTGCCGCTGTGCCGACCTTGTGCGGCGCACCCGGTCGAGCGCCCGGCCGCCGGGGAGGCGCAGGCTGCTGAAGAAGGCGAAGCGGCTTCCGTCCCCGTCGGGCATCGCGGCCATACCGCTGGTCAGGATCTTGCTCTGCATCAGGCACCAGCCGGGGCGCAGCACCACGTCGAAGTGCTCGCGGCGGCCGAGGGCGCCGACCGCCCGTCCGGACAGCCGGTCGCCCTCGGACGACGTGATGGTGAAGGAGCGCAGCCCTGGGACGAGATGGGGGAGTTCGTGCTCCAGATCCGAGGCGACGGACCACAGTTCATCGAACGCCGCACCGAAGTGCCGTTCGGCGAAGGTCGGGTGCTTCGTGGCGGACGCGATGACCTTCAGCCGCCGTACGGGATCGAGTTCGACCGTCGGCCAGCTGGGGTTCGCAGCGTCGGTCATTGCTGGTGCTCCCTCTGTGTGATGCGGAGAGAGTTGCATCGTTGCCTTGCGCAGTCAAGCGCCGGTCAAATGCCGGTGAAGGAAATGGCGGGACCACTCGCGAAAGGCGAGTCGGGGTCTGGAAAGGGAACGCAAGACTCGTCCGTGCGCGGGGGAGTGTTGCACTGTCGCGGGGCCTCTAAATCCATGAGGGGGGCGGGCTCGGGAACCGCCGACGGTTTGATGTCGGCGCCGACTGCCGCCCTGAGGGAATAGCCGAACGGCAATACTCATGAACGGGGAAAGAAACACTGTGCATTCCAGTGGGACAGTTCTCACGCTGCCGCGCGCTCTTTGCCGATCCGGGCCGCGGATACCTGGCGTCGGCTTTGCGACCGCGTCCGTCCACGAAGGACCGCCGGTCGCGGTCGAGGAGGCGGAGCGCCGGCTGTCCCTGACGATGCCGCCACGGCGCAGGGCCGACTTCCTGACCGGCCGCAGCGCGCTGCACCGTGCCCTGCGGGTCGCCGGGCTCGCCGCGGGCGCCGTACTGTGCGACGGGCCCCGACCGCTGCTGCCCGAGGGCATCTCGGCGTCGATCAGCCACTCCGGCGGGGTCGCCGTGGCCGTGGCCGGCCCTTCCGAGCAGTTCCGCACTCTGGGCGTCGACCTCGAACTGGGCGGCCTCCCTCAGGAAGCCGCCCATCTGGTGCTGCGCGGGCCCGAGACACGGCTGCTGCGCGGGGCACCCGACGCCGCGGCGCAGCGCCTGCTCACCCTGTACTCGGCCAAGGAGGCAGCCTTCAAGGCCCTCAGCCCGGTCATCGGCCCCGAGCTGCTCGGGCTGCGCGACATCCGCTTGGAGGCATCCGCAGACGGTTATCTCGCGCAAGCCACGCGCCGGCCCGGACCACTCCTGCACGTGAGTACGCGGCAGCTGCCGCAGGGCGTCCTCTGCTGGGCCGTTCCGCAGGGCTGAGCACGCGCACCGCACCCGCACCCCCCCTCGCCCCCACTTCCCTCTGCACCGAACACCTCATGACGGAGGCCGATTCGCCATGCACTCACCCCCTCTGCTCGCACCGACCCGGCCGGCGCGGTGGACGCCATCGGACTGGCGCGGTCACCCGGCCGCGCAGCAGCCCGACTGGCCGGACCCCGCGCTGCTGCGCCGGGTCCGCGCGCGGCTGGCGGGCACCGCACCGCTCGTACGGCCCCGCGAGATCCTCGACCTGCGCCCGGCGCTCGCCCAGGCCGCGCACGGCGAGGCGTTCGTCGTCCAACTCGGCGACTGCGCCGAGACGTTCGACATGCCGACGTTCGCCGGGATCGCGGCGCGCGTCGACCTGCTGCACAGCACGGCCAGGACGATCGGCCGCGCCCTGGGGCGGCCCGTGATCCCCATCGGGCGCATCGCGGGCCAGTACGCCAAGCCCCGTTCCTCGCCCACCGAGCGGGTCGGCGGCGTCCTTCTCCCTTCGTTCCGCGGCCACTTGGTGAACAGCCCGGAGCACGACGCCGCCGCCCGCGTCCCCGACGCCATGCGGCTGCTCGAAGGGCACGCGCACGCCCGTGACGTACTCGCCCTGCTGCGCGAACTCGCCGAGTCGGGCATGCCGCTGCCCGACTCGACTGCCGACGGCGCCCCCGCCTTGTGGACCAGCCATGAGGCCCTGCTGCTCGACTACGAGGAGCCGCTGGTCCGGCGCGATCCGCTGAGCGGGGCGGTGTGTCTGACGTCCACTCACCTGCCCTGGATCGGCGCGCGCACCTGCGAACCGGACGGGGCGCATGTGCGGTTCCTCTCCGGGGTGAGCAACCCGGTCGGCGTGAAGGTCGGCCCCGGCACGAACACGGAACGCCTCGCCGAGCTGTGCGCCCGGCTCGACCCGGACCAGCAGCCGGGGCGCCTGGTCCTCATCTCCCGGATGGGGGCGGACAACGTGGCGGAGGCGCTCCCTCCGCTGGTCGAGAAGGTGGCCCGGCTCGGCCACCCGGTGGTGTGGCTCTGCGATCCCGTGCACGGCAATACGTACACCGGCGCCACCGGCCACAAGACCCGCCACGTCGACACGGTGGCGGCCGAGATCCGCGGCTTCTTCGCGGCGGTCCGCGCCGCCCGGGGCCGGCCCGGCGGCATCCACCTGGAGGCCACCCCGGCCGATGTCACCGAGTGCGTGGGGGGTCTCGCGGGAATCGCCGAGGACGATGTGCCGCTGCGCTACGAAACGGCCTGCGACCCGCGCCTGAACGGGGCGCAGACAGCCGAACTCGCTTCGCTGACCGCGGGATTGTGCGCCCAGGGCTGAGAGCCGGTCGCGGCCACGGCCCCGAGTATGCCGATGCCGCCGGACCCGAGGGGTTCGGCGGCATCGGCGTGCGGGGGTGCAGGCCCCACGGCTGAGCCGGGTTTCAGGCTCCGCTGCGGACGATCTCCCTGTCCGTCCCGTCCGGCTGGTCCGTGGCCGCGGCGTCGTCGGTGGCGGAACCGGGCGCGGACTCCGTGAAGCCGGCCGGGAGCCAGGAGAGCCAGCGGGGTACGTACCAGTTCCGCTCGCCCAGCAGCTTCATCGCGGCCGGCAGCAGCACCACACGGACCAGTGTCGCGTCGACCAGGACGGCCGTCGCCATGCCGACGCCCGACTCCTTCATGGACAACTGGGGCAGCATGCCGAACACCCCGGCCACCGCGACCATCACCACGGCCGCGCTGGTGACCACGCCCGCCGTGGACCTGATGCCGCGCTCGACCGCCTGGCCGTTGGACAGCCCCCGGTCGTGGCCCTCGCGGATCCGGCTGACGACGAAGACGTGGTAGTCCATCGAGAGCCCGAAGAGGAAGACGAACAGGAACAGCGGCACCCACGACGCGATGCCACCGGTGCTGGTGAAGCCGAGCGGTCCCTCGCCCCAGCCGCGCTGGAAGACGAGGACCACGATCCCGTAGGCGGCTCCCACCGACAGCAGGTTGAGCACCAGCGTGAGCCCGGCCATCACGAGCGAGCGGAACGAGAACAGCATCACCAGGAAGGTGAACAGCAGCACGAAGCCCGCGACCCAGGGGGCGGAGCCCGACAGATGGCCGTTGGTGTCGACCGACGCCGCGGTGGCCCCGCCGACGGCGACGTCGGCACCGGGGACGCGCCCGAAGGTCTCCGGTACGACCTTCTCGCGCAGCGTCCGCAGCGCTTGCACGGACCGCTCGTCCGTGCCCGTGCCGACCAGGCCGATCGTGGCGACGCCGACCTTGCCGTCGTTGGACACCCGGAACGTCACCGGCCCGCTCAGCCCCGGCGTGGACGTGCTCGCGGCGCGGAAACCCCGCAGCGCGGCCTCGCCCGCGGGCCCGTCCAGGGAGTCGGCCGCGACCACGACCTTGGCCGGGGTGGACGAACCGGGGAAGGTCTGCTGGATGCGCTCGTACGTCTGAAGCACCGGCAGACTCCTGGACGGCAGGTCGCTCACCCCGGGGTCCGAGGTGTGCAGCGAGAAGGCCGGCACGACCAGCGCCACCAGCGCTCCGGCGCACACCACGAGCGAGATCGCGGGGCGGCGCAGCACCGCGGCGAGGAGCGCTCCCAGTGCGCCGCGGCGGGACCGGTCACCGGGCTCCTCGGCGCGCGGACGCGGCAGCAGCGGTATCCGGCCCTTGTCCGTCCGGTCGCCCAGCAGGGAGAGCAGTGCGGGCAGCACGGTCACCGAGCCGAGGACCGCGACCGCCACCACGATGATCGTCGCGGTCGCCATGCCGAGGAAGATCCCGTTGCCCGAGAGGTAGAGACCGGCCAGCGAGACGATCACGGTGATGCCGGAGACGATGACCGACCGCCCGGAGGTGGCGGCCGCGGCGTTCACGGCGGCCCGCGTCGTCGCGCCGCGTGCCCGTTCCTCGCGCACCCGGCGGAGGTAGAACAGCGAGTAGTCGACGCCTACGGCGATGCCGATCAGCGACATGACGGAGCTGCCGTTCTGGTCGATGTGCACCAGATGGCTGCTCAGGGTGAGCAGTCCGCCCGCGGCGACCACGGCGGTGAGCGCCAGCACCACCGGCAGCAGGGCAGCGACCAGTGCCCCGAACGCCACCAGCAGAATGCCGAGCGTCACCGGGAAGGACAGGTACTCCGCGTTCGTGTAGTCGGTGTGCAGCTTCTCGTCGTACTTGTGCGCGAAGGAGGCCTCTCCGAACTGCTCGACCAGGAAGCCGGGATGGGCCCGGCCCGCCCTCGCGACGGCGTCGAGGACCGGCTGTACCTCCCCCTTGGCCTCGACGGCGTCGCCCGCCATGTCGAACTGCACCAGCACCGCGTGCCGGTCCGCCGAGACAGCCGCTCTGCCCGCCGGGTCGAGCGGCGAGACAACGTCCCGTACCTTCCCGGTGGCCTTGACCCGCTTCACCGTGTCGGTGACGGTCGCCCGGAACGCCGCGGAGTCCACCGCGGACGCGTCGGCGCGGATGAACACCACCTCGTGCGCCGGGAGTTCGAGCCCGGACCGCTCCAGGATGTGCTCCGCGTGCCGGGCCTCGCCGTTGGTCAGCTCGGCCGGGGTCGGCTCCGCTTGCGTGACGAAACCGCCCAGGACGGTGGCGGCGACGACGAACGTCAGCCAGAGCAGCACCGCCGCCCCTCGATGCGTGGCGCTCCAGCGCCCAGCGGCCTCGGCGAGGCCATCCCTGCGTTTCACGGTCTACTCCTCCGGTGAGGGCGAGGGCCCGTCTTCTGGATCGGGCCCGGATCGGCTCCGTAGAGCCGCCGCAGGGTCAGGAGGAGGGGAGTGCGGCAAACGTTCCGACGAGTTGCGCGGAACCTTTGCGCCGAAGGCTTCCTCCTGACAGGCCGACAGACACGTCGAGCCCCGGGAGTTCTCGTGGAGAACCACACGCCGCCCATGCCCGAGCTGAAGGCCGTACGGCACGGCTACGTCGAGGTACGAGGCATGCGGCTGCACGTCGCGGAGGCAGGGGAGGGGGAACCGGTGGTGCTGCTGCACGGCTTCCCCCAGCACTGGTACGGCTGGCGGCGGCTCCTCCCGCTGCTGTCCGGCGAATACCGGCTGATCTGTGTGGACCAGCGCGGCTTCGGATGGTCCGACGCACCGGCCAAGGGCTACGACACCGACAGCAGGGTGGCCGACGTCCTCGCGCTGATGGACGGACTCGGCCTGGACAAAGCCCGGCTGATCGGGCACGACTGGGGCGCCTGGACCGGGTTCCACCTGTGCCTGCGGGCCCCCGAGCGGATCACCCACTTCCTGGCCCTGAACATGCTGCACCCCTGGCCGCTGCACCGCCGGCTGATGCCGCAGTCCTGGCGCTTCTGGTACACCGCGCTGCTCGAACAGCCCCTGCTCGGCCGCTGGTTGCTGCGCAACAGGCCCGGATTCACCCGCTATCTGATGCGCAAGGGCGTGGTCGAGAAGGCGGTGTGGACACCGGCCGCCATGAACGAATTCGTCCGCTCCAGCCAGGAACCCGACCGGGCGCGGGCCGGGGAGGCACTGCACCGCGCCTTCGCGCTGCGGGACATCGCCAAGCTGCTCCTGGGCCGCTACAAGAAGCTGCGCCTCACCACGCCGACCGTGGTCCTTGCGGGGGAGCGTGACTTCATGCTGCCGCCCGGCGTGCTCTTCGGCGCAGGCGGCCACGCGGACGACCTGAGCGTGGAGGTCGTGGCCGACTGCGGGCACTACCTGCACGAGGAGCGTCCCGACCTGGTGGCGAAGACCGCGCGCGAGCTGTTCGCCCGCGGCGGCTGAAGCAGGGGCCCAAGGCCTCGACGGCCCCTCGCATCCGAGGACTCACGGGCGCCTCGAAGAATTCCTGAAACTCGATGGAGTGATCCGGCGGGATATCGCCTCTTCCTAGGTGTCGGATGCTTCCGGTCATTGGCGTGAGCATCCGCACCACTCCCCCCGCACGCATTGCCCGCAGCAGGGCGCGTTTGTGCTGCCCACAGCAGCCGCCCAGAACTGTGCTGCCCACAGCAGTTGTCAGACCCAGCAATCGCCAGGCCGAGCAGAGGGAATTCGCATGCCCGACGTGTCCGCACTCAATCTCGACGTGATACCCGAGCCCACCGCGTCGCTCGGAGTCCTGCCTGCCGTCGCGGCGGAGAAGCACCCCGACACCCCGTTCCTGTCGGACACGCCGTGGCGCACCTACGACCATCCGGTCCGCGACTTCGCCGACTTCGCCCGGGCCGTCGACGACTACGCCGACCGCTTCTGGGCGGCGGGGATCCGCCGCGGGGATGTCGTGGCCGTGGTCCAGCGCAACCACATCGAGGTCGAGGGTGTGATGTGCGGCCTCGGCAAGATCGGCGCGCTGCCCGCCCTGCTCTCCTTCGGCATGGAGACCGGCGAACTGCTCGAATGCTTCGCCCGCCTGGAGAACCCCTACCTCGTCGTGGACTCCCTCGGCCTGTCCCGGCTCGCCGAGTCGCGGCACGCGCTGCGGCTGCTGACCCGCAACGTCCTGTGCCTGGAAAAGACGGACGAGACCTGGGTGGTGCCCCTGCAGGAGCGGCTGGCGCACACCGTGTGCGGCGCTGGAGTTCCCCGGCGACGGCGTCGGCCGGTCGGCCGAGAAGCCGTTTGCCGATCCGTAGCGCCGAACGGCCGGCAAAGCCGAGCGGGAGCCCCGCGAGGCGGGCGTTGCGGGCGAAGGGGGAGAGCGGGATGTCGCGGGCGAGGCCCTGTGGGATGAGGCCCATCTGCGGCGCCAGGATTTGCGTGACCGGCCGGTTGCGGGACGGATGGGTGCGGTTGAGAGCGGGGCGGCCGGTTGTGCCTGCCCGGGCGACGGGCACGGGATGCACGCGGCGATCCCGGACCGGGAGCACTACACGGAGTCAGTCCCCGGACCGTTTCCCCTCCCGCGGCATCCGCCGGGCCACCGGTACCGCCTGGACGATCCACCTCGACGCTCAGCCGGCCCTCATCGACGCACCGCGGCCGGTGGAACCCGTCACAGGCCACGAGCCGCCCGAGTCCGCGCTGCCCGACTTCCTGCCGCTGGAGCTTGCCTCGCTCGCGGCCGAACCCGGCCGACGGGTCCTGCTGCGCTGCCAGTCCGGTCTTGAGCTGCTGCGCCAGGCACTGCGCGACCGGGACATGCTGCGCAGGCTCGCCGCCGAGGGCCCGCCGCGGGAAGGTGGGGCTGGAACCCTTCGCCCCGCCCGAGTATCGGCGTGCGCTACCGATCGGACCGCAGGGTGCGGCACAGGCCGCCACCCACCTTCCCGGAGACCGCAACCATGCAGAAGCCCTCTCTCGACGCCGAGGCCCGCGAGCACCTGGAACGCGCCGCGCCGGCCTCCACCGGGCGCAGCGCCACGACCGTCTACGGCGGCCACGAACACACCCTGCGCCAGACCCCCCTCGCCCTGACCGCCGGTGCCTCGCCGGCCGAACACGACAGTCCCGGCGAGGCGACGCTGCTGGTGCTGCGCGGAGGCGTACGGCTCATCAGCGGCGACACGCCCTGGGACGGACATACCGGTGACTTCATCGCCATCCCCCGGCCCGCCACAGCCTCCAGGCACTCGCAGACGCGGCCGTACTGCTCACCGTCGCCGAACAGGCCTGACGTGCAGCCCACGAACAGCCGCAGCAGCCGGCACCCCGGACGGGGACCGCGGTGACCCGCGCGGACGGCTCCACGCCACTGCTCACCTTCGGCCACGGCACCGCCGCCCGCAAGGAGTTGGCCGCCCTCCTCCACGGCGCCGGTGTGCTGGCCGTGGTCGACGTCCGCACCGCCCCGGGAAGCCGCCGCAACCCCGACGCCGGCAAGGACGCCCTGGCGCGATGGCTGCCCCGTGAGGGCATCGCCTACCGGTGGGAACAGCGGCTCGGAGGCTTCCGCAGGCCCGCACCGGACTCACTCGACACGTACTGGGAGAACGCCTCCTTCCGCGGCTACGCCGGATACACCCGCGACCCGCGGTTCGTGGCCGCGATGGACGACCTCCTGCGGCAGGTCGCGGACGTACGGACCGCCGTGATGTGCGCCGAGACGGTGTGGTGGCGCTGCCACCGGCGGATCATCGCCGACTTCGCGGTCCTCGCCCGCCGGACCTCTGTGCTGCACCTGGCTCACGACGGGCGGCTCACCGAACACGAGCCCGCGCCCGGCGCGCGGCTGCGCGACGACGGCCTTCTGGTGTACGACCGGCACTGACCGCGTACGACTGGGACCGGCCGGGGGCGACAGGGTCCGGCCGGAGGACGGCGGGCCACCGACAGGCCTCCGCGAGGCGCCCCTCACACGGCCGCGGGTCGGCACGCCTGCGCGTAGGCCCGCACGAGGGGGCTGTGGTCAGCCTTGCGCCAGGCCAGGGCGTACCGGCTGGGGTCGACTCCGTGGACCGGGCGGGTCACCACGCCGCCGAGGGTGAGGAGCGGGACGTTGCCCGCGGCCACCAGGCAGACGCCGAGGCCCGCGACGAGGGCCTCGTACGTCTCCTCCGTGCTCGCGATCTCTGCGCCGATCCGGGGCGGGCGGCCGGCGCGCTCGTCGAGGGCGAGCCAGTAGTCGCGCAGGGGTCCCGCGCTCTCGGGGAGGGCGAGGAAGGGTTCGTCGGCCAGGTCCGTGAAGTCGACCTCGGAGCGGGCGGCGAGCGGGTGGGACTCCGGGAGGGCGACGTGGCGGGGTTCCTCGGCGACCACGATCCAGGCGTAGCGCTCCTGGTCCGGCAGCGGCAGCCAGACGTAGGCCACGTCCGCGTCGCCGTCCGCCAGACCCGCGCTCGGGTCCTCCCAGCTCACCTGGCGCAGCCGGACCGCTGCCTCGGGATGCGCGGACGTGAAGCGGGAGCGGATCGCGGGCAGCAGTCCGCCGCGCCCGGGGCTGGTGCTCATGCCCACCACCAGGGTGCTGCGCTGCGCGGCCCGCGCCTGCTCCATCGCCGCCGCGCCCCGTGCCCACGCCTCCAGCACTTGCCGGGCGTGCGGCAGCAGCGCCGTGCCCGCCGCGGTGAGCGCCACGCTGTGCCGGTCGCGGCGCAGCAGCTCGACCCCCAACTGCCGCTCCAGCGCCCGGATCTGCTTGCTCAGCGCGGGCTGTGAGACATACAGCCGCTCCGCCGCGCGCGTGAAGTGCAGTTCCTCGGCGACCGTCACGAAGTAGCGCAGGTCCCGCACATGGACGTCCGTCGTCATAGCCATCGGTTGTCACCGTAGGTCTTGGACGGGCCACGGGCCAGGGGAGCAGCCTGGTCGACGAGCGCCAGGAGCGGACGAGGAGAGCCGCTCCGAGTGCCCGCAACGGTGCTTCGAGTGCTCTTTACGGAGGGTGTGTCATGAACAAGGTGTGGCTGATCACCGGTGCCAGCAGCGGATTCGGGCGGGCCATCGCGGAGGCGGCCGTCGCCGCGGGCGATGTCGTGGTGGGTGCCGCGCGCCGGCCCGAGGGGCTGGACGACCTCGTGGCCGCCCACCCCGACCAGGTGGAGGCACTGCGGCTGGACGTCTCCGACGTCACCGCCGCCGAACCGGCCGTACGGGACGTGATCGCACGGCACGGGCGGATCGACGTCCTCGTCAACAACGCGGGCCGTACCCATGTCGGCGCCTTCGAGGAGACCACCGACGCCGAACTGCGCGAACTGTTCGACGTGCATGTCTTCGGCCCCGCCGCCCTCACGCGCGCGGTGCTGCCGCACATGCGTGAGCGGCGCTCGGGCGCGATCGTGCAGATGAGCAGCATGGGCGGGCAGATGTCCTTCGCGGGGTTCTCGGCGTACAGCGGGACCAAGTTCGCACTGGAGGGCCTGTCCGAGGGCCTCGCCGACGAGGTGCGCGACTTCGGCATCAAGGTGCTGATCGTGGAGCCGGGTTCCTTCCGGACGGCCCTGTTCGACAGCAGCCGCGCGGGAGTCAGCGCGGACAGCGGGGTGTACGCCGGTGTCAGCCGGACCCGTGAGACCGTCGCGGGCGGCGACGGCACCCAGGCGGGCGACCCGGCCAAGGCGGCGGCCCTGGTCCTCGCCGCCCTGGAGGCCGAGCAGACGCCCCTGCACCTGCCGCTCGGCGAGGACGGCGTCGAGGCCGTCCTCGGCAAGCTCGACCAGGTGCGCACGGAGATCGCCGCCTGGGAGAAGCGCACTCGGGCCACCGCGATCGACGACTAGGCCGCGTCCTGGCCAGTCTCCGCCCCCCGGTCACCGCACGCGAAGCTCTGGGCCCCGCCGCGTACCGACCTACGGCCGGGAGGCGGCAGGGACCGAGGAGGCTGCGGAGGAGCTGACTCCGGAATTGAGGTGTGAGGACCGCCATAGCGGGGAGAAAGTGCCTGCGTAAAGGCTTCCACCAGCACAAGTCATCACATCGAGTGATTCTCTGGCCTTTACTTGCACCGGCCAACCCACGGTTGCCAGGCTGTTGCTGTCTGTACAACCTGATGGGAGCGGCCCGTGACTTTCGGTGAGCAGCCGGCCTACCTGCGCGTCGCGGGTGATCTTCGTCAGAAGATCATCAATGGTTCGCTGCCCCCGCACACCCGCCTCCCCTCCCAGGCCAGGATCCGCGAGGAGTACGGCGTCTCGGACACCGTGGCCCTGGAGGCGCGCAAGGTGCTGATGGCGGAGGGCCTGGTCGAGGGCCGTTCCGGGTCGGGGACCTACGTCCGCGAGCGTGCGGTGCCCCGCAGCGTGGCCCGCTCCGGGTTCCGCCCGATCGGCGGGGCCACCCCCTTCCGCCAGGAGCAGGCCGACGGCGACGGCCGCGGCACCTGGGAGTCGAGCAGCGCACAGACCGGGGCGAGTGCCTCCGTCGCCGAGCGGCTCGCCATCAAGCCCGGCGACCGCGTGATGTGCACGCGGTACGTCTTCAGGGAGGCCGGCGAGGCGATGATGCTCTCCACCTCCTGGGAGCCCCTCGCGGTCACCGGCCGCACCCCCGTGATGCTCCCCGAGGAGGGCCCGCTCGGCGGCATGGGCGTCGTCGAGCGCATGGCGGCGATCGACGTGATCGTGGACAACGTCACCGAGGAGGTCGGCGCCCGCCCCGGCCTCGCGGAGGAACTGCAGGCCCTGGGCGGCGTCCCCGGCCATGTCGTCCTGGTCATCCAGCGCACGTTCTTCGCGTCCGGCCGCCCGGTGGAGACCGCCGACGTCGTCATCCCCGCCGACCGCTACCGCGCTGCGTACCACCTCCCAGTGAAATAGCGCACACCTTTACGACGACAGGGCCCGCGCCTCGGCGCAGCGGCCCCCGTCGTGCGCCCTCGGATCCGGCCCGCGCGCCGGTTGAATCTGGCCGTTCTCGCAGGTCGCTATGAGTGGTGTCCGTCAGGCCGCTGACCGGATGCGTCGCTGCCCGCGCGGGGCGCATCCAAGGTCATGCGCCCCCTTCGGCCTGGCCGGTTGCGTACCTCTTTGTGAAAAGTCGTATTCGCTGCGTAAAGGTTAGGCGTAGGCTCGGGCATATGCGGATTGCGGTTTCGTTGGCGGGCTGGGCGGGGCACGAACCGCGGGTGGATGGCGGTCGGGCCGGGACGGGAAGAAGGGGTGGGGCGTGATGAACGACGGCACGATCACTCTTCCCTGGCTCGTCATACGGCAGGACGACAACGGCAACCGCTACCGCGTGGGCCGGTACGCGACCCGGGCGGAGGCCCAGAAGATCGCGGACAGCCTCGGCGACCGAGGTCACAAGCAGCTGTACTGGGTCGAGCGACTCGGGCAGAGCGGGGACGCCGTCCGCAACTGACGGTCGGCATCCGACCCGCCCCCCGAGGTCCCGTAGTCTCCCGCCCATGACGGAACGGATCGTGGTGGTGGGGGCCGCCCTGTTCGACGCCGGCCGCCTGCTCGCCGCGCGCCGCAGCGCACCGCCCGAGCTGGCCGGCCGCTGGGAACTCCCCGGTGGCAAGGTCGAGCCGGGCGAGGGCCCCGAGGCCGCGCTCGTGCGCGAGCTGCGCGAGGAACTCGGCGTGGACGCCGAGGTCGTGGCGCGCGTACCGGGGGAGTGGCCCCTGAAGCCGCCGTACGTTCTGCAGGCGTGGACCGCCCGGCTGCGCCCCGGCTCCGCCGACCCCAAGCCCCTCCAGGACCACGACGAACTGCGCTGGCTGGCCGCGGACGAGATCTGGGAGGTCGACTGGCTCGACCAGGACGTGGCCGCGGTGCGCGAGTTGAGCGCACTGCCCGGCAGCGAAACCCGCTGAGCACTCCTGCGCCGTTCGTGCCACGGCGCGCCGCCGCGGACGGTACTGGGAACCGGATATCGGGTATGTGCCCATTAACCCCACGAAACCGGACATGGGTGGGCTTCTGGCCTGGGAAGTGATCGGCGTGATCGACTCCGAAGGCGACTGCGCCGAGTGGAGCTTTCCCGCGGAACCGGGCGCCGTCCGCAACGCGCGCGCCGCCGTCCGCGGCCAGTTGCACCACTGGCAGCTCGACGTCCTCGGCGATCTCACCGCCCTGCTGGTCAGCGAACTGGTCACCAACTCCCTGCGGCACGCCACCGGACCCATCGGCGTACGCCTCGTACGCCCCCACGGCCTGGCCGACGTCCTGCTGGTGGAGGTATCCGATCCGCTCCCCGACCCTCCGCGCGAACGCATCGCCCGTGCCGAGGACGAGGGCGGACGCGGACTGCAACTGGTCGCCCTCTCCTCGCGCCGATGGGGTACCCGGCCCGGAGCGGCGGGCAAGACGGTGTGGTTCGAACTCGCGGTGCCGGGCGAACCCGGCCCGGGTCCGGTCCGGCAAGTGCGGTAGCCGGGGCGGCGCGATCCGGGTGCTTTACGGCCGGTTCGGATCTGTCCGCGGAGCCTGTACGAGGGCTCCCGCACTGTCGACCCGCTGGTTCAGGCCAGTGGAAGTGTGGGACAGGCGTGATTCGACGAGGTGTTGGCTGGTTAGAAGACTGGAAGTGTTGTCGCAGCCGGGACCGAAAACCGTCGGGACCGTGCTGTGATCGTGAACACCGTGTTGTGCGGCGCCGTAGTGCTGGATACTGCGGGCAGCCGCCCCCGGTGACCGATGCCGGACGCGGTGAGCTGGAGGGGACGGTTCGCGTGAGCGAGATACCAGCGAAGGCCACGGAGTCCGAGGACCCGTCGGACGGCGCGAGGGCGGAGGCCGCGGGTGGTGCCGTGGCCGACGCGACGAGCGGGACGACGGGGGCGGACCCGTCCGCCCGTGAGGAGTTCTCCTCGGCGCGCGCGGGCAGCCGGGACACCGGCCTCGGCGACGACGTGCCCGCCGGTGACGCCATCTGGCAGAGCAGCCCGCCCGGCTCCATGTACGACTACATCCAGGTCGCGTCCTTCTCCATCGGCCCCGACGGGCTCGTCGACCAGTGGAGCCTGCGTGCCGAGCAGCTCCTCGGGATCCCCGCCGAGCGGGCGGTCGGCATGGACCCCATCGAGGCGTTCGTCGACCCCGGCCTGCATGAGCAGGGCCAGCGCAAGATGGCCGAGATCCTCGACGGCCGGGAGTGGACCGGCGTCGTCCCCTTCCGCAAGCCCGAGACGGCGAAGGAGGAGGGCGGCAGCGAGGCCCTCGCCGAGGTCTACGTCATGCCGACGCGGACCGAGGAGGGCGAGAAGGCCGCCGTCTGCATCGTCGTCGACGTCCGCACCCTGCGCCGTATCGAGACCGACCTCGCCGCCTCGCAGTCCATTTTCGGTCAATCTCCTTTCGGCTTCCTGCTGATCGACCCCGAACTGCGGATCCGCCGCGCCAACCAGCAGTTCGCCAGCACCTTCGGCGGCACGCCCGACGACCATCGCGGCCGCGGCGTCCACGACTATCTGCGCAGCCCCGAGGCCGAGCGGGTCTCGGCGACCCTGCGCCGGGTCCTGGAGACCGGCGACTCCATCACGGACATGCACGTCACGGGCTTCGTGCCGGGTTCGCAGGAGCGCCGTCACTGGTCCATCAACCTCTACCGCGTGCACAGCGGCTCCGGTCGCCCCATCGGCATCGCATGGCTGGGAACCGACATCACGTCCCGGCGCGCCGCCGCCCGTGAGGCCGCCGCGGCGCGGCGCAATCTCGCCCTTCTCAACGAGGCCGGCGCCCGGATCGGCAACTCCCTCGACCTGGAGACCACGGCCCGCGAACTCCTCGACGTCGTCGTCCCCGGCTTCTGCGACCTCGCCACGGTCGACCTCTACCGGGGCCTGCTCGCGGGCGACGAGGCCCCGCCCGGGCTCGCCGACGGCAGCGCGGAGCTCCGCCGGGTCGCCTTCGCCAGCGCGGTCTCCGACGCGCCGTTCGTCGGTGGCGGCGCGCCCGTCGCCGTGGGCGCCGTCCACCACTACCCCTTCAACTCCCCCTGTGCGGACGCCCTGCGCACCGCCCGCCCCCAGCTCGTCCCCGCCGAGGAGGGCGGCCTCGTCCAGTCCACGCTGGCCGTGCCGATGGTCGCGCACGACACCGTCGTAGGACTCGCGCAGTTCGCCCGGACCAAGGGCAGCGAGCCGTTCGGGGACCGGGACCGGGACCTGGCGGTGGAGCTCGCGGCGCGGGCGGCTGTCTGCATCGACAACGCGCGCCTGTACCGCCGTGAGCACGAACGCGCCCTGATACTGCAGCGATCGCTGCTGCCGCCCGGCGACCCGGTCGCCTCCGGCCTGGACATCGCCTGCCGCTATCTGCCGGGCAACTCCTCCGCCGACCGCCCCAGCGAGGTCGGCGGCGACTGGTTCGACGTCATCGAACTGCCGGGACACCGTACGGCGTTGGTGGTCGGGGACGTCATGGGCCGCGGTCTGCGCGCGGCCGTGGCGATGGGTGAACTGCGCTCGGCCGTCAGGACACTTGCCCTCCTGGACCTCGAACCGGCCGAGGTGCTCAGCGCGTTGGACGAGATCGCGCGCGGACTCGGCGCCCCCGGAGGAGTCCAGCAGGCGACCCGCGCCGCCCGCCGCCCCCGCGAGGCGGACCTCTCCGAGGTGTACCTCGCGACCTGCGTCTACGCGGTCTACGACTCCGTCACGCGCCGCTGTACGTTCGCCAACGCGGGCCATCTGCCGCCCGTCCTGGTCGAACCCGGTGAGGACGCGCTGATGCTGGACGTGCCGCCGGGGATGCCGCTCGGCGTCGGCGGGGAGCCCTTCGAGGAGGTGGAGGTCGAACTACCCGAAGGCGCCCTGCTCGCGCTCTACACGGATGGACTGGTCGAAAGCCGCGATCACCCCCTCGACGAGGGTTTGCAGGCCTTCGTCGGAGCCCTCACGGACCCGACCCTCCCACTGGAGGACGTCTGCGACCACGTCCTGAACACCCTCGACACCCATCACGGCGAGGACGACATCGCGCTGCTGATGGCCCGCGTCCAGGGCCTGCCCGTCGACTCCGTCGGCGACTGGACGCTGCCGCGCGAACCGCGCAGCGTGGGGCGGGCCCGCGAGTACGCCCGCGGCCAGTTGCTCTCCTGGGGCCTCGAACCCCTGGTCGACACCACGGAGTTGCTGGTCAGCGAACTGGTCACCAACGCGTTGCGCTACGGCGAGGGCGAGATAAGGCTCCGCCTGCTCCTCGACCGCACCCTGGTCTGCGAGGTCTGGGACTCCGGCCTCGTACAGCCCCGCCGCCGCCGCGCCCGCGACACCGACGAGGGCGGCCGAGGCCTCCAACTCGTCGGCCTCCTCAGCGCAGCCTGGGGCTCCCGCCGCACCCCACGCGGCAAGACAGTCTGGTTCGAACTCCCCCTACCGGACGGGGAAACGGGGCTGGCGGATCCGGCGGAGGCGTTGCTCAGCCTGTTCTGAGCGCCTTTGGCGGGCCTCAGCCTGGTGGTTTTCCGCGGCGGGCGCGGGTGCGGGGGCCGCCGAACGAGGCGGGCGGGCCGCCGTCGGGGCCGCCGCCCAGGAGGATGCCGCCGACGACGGCTCCGGCGGCTCCGCTCGCGTGCTCGGCTGCGCCGGCGATGGGGTTGCCGTACATCCGGACGTCCTGTTCGGCGAGCGCGAGGGCCTGGCGGGCCAGGGCGTCGGCCGTGTGCGGATCGGGCGGCTCCGCGGCGAGCAGCCGCTCGGCCTCCGCCAGCCGGGTGCGCGCGGTACTGCCCAGGGCGCCCCGGTGCGCCGCGACGAAGCCGTCCGCGAGAGCAACGGCACTGCGCGCGGCCAGCAGCGCGCCCACCGACAGCGCTCCACCCCGCCCCGCCGCCACCGGCGCGAGCGCCTGCGTGATCTTCCGCACAGCGTCGAGCGGGTCGTACGCCCCAAGGGCCACCTCCTCTCGCACGGCGGCCAGGACGATCCCGGCGTGAGCAGCGAGGGAGTGCAGCTCACCGGGGGTGAGACCGGGGGCCGCCCCCTGAGCGTCCTGCCCATCCGCGCCCTGAACGGCAGCCGCCCGCCGGCCAGCGTCTTGTGCGTCCGCGCCTGGTGCGCCCAGGTCCCGTACGCCCGAGTCCTGCCAGCCCGTCCCTTGCCCGCTCGAACCTCGCGCGCCCGGCTCCTGCCCATCGCGTTGCGCACCCGAGCCCTGCGCGTCCGCGCCTCGATCGCCCGCGCCCTGCGCGCCCGCGTGTTGAGCGGCCTCCTGCACGCCCAAGCCCCGCGCGCCGGCCTCCCGCCAGCCCGTGCCTTGCGCATCCGCGCCCTGTCCGCCTGCCTCCTGTGCGCCCGCGGCTTGCTCGCCCGGGCCTTGCGTGCCGGCCTCCTGC
Source organism: Streptomyces plumbidurans (assembly GCF_019857225.1). GTDB lineage: Bacteria > Actinomycetota > Actinomycetes > Streptomycetales > Streptomycetaceae > Streptomyces > Streptomyces plumbidurans. Next base: position 126,545 of record NZ_JAFJSY010000018.1, on the reverse strand, counting down.
ACTCCCGGGCCTTGCCCGCCCGAGCCCTGGCCGCCCGTCGCCTTCGCACCCGCGCCCTGCCCGCCCGCGCCCTGCGCACCCACCCCCTGCGCACTCGCCCCCGCGCCCCGCACACCCACCCCCTCCACCCCCGCAAGCTCCCCCTCCGCAGCGCTCAGCACATCCGGCACCAGCTCGGCAGCCGCTGTCAGATCTGCCGAGAGTCGTTCGACGCAGGACACGAGCACCCCCGCCTGGGCAGTCGCGCCCTCGGCGGCGCGGAGGTGACGGGCCGCGCCCTCCGCGTCGCCCGCGTCGGCTCGTTGGCGGGCCTGGTTGAAGTTGACCGTGGCGAAGACCAGGCGGTCCTTGGCCTGTTCCAGGTGGCCGGTGACGGCGGCGGTTGCGGCGTGGCCGTATCGCTCGACGGCGTCGGCCAGCGTTGTCTGCGCCGCCGCGGTGCGTGCCGTCAGGTCACGGAAGCGGGCCTCGGCCGGCTGCAGCGCCTCGTTCAGACTGCCGTGCAGCGGTGTGCGCAGGAGGTCGAAGGCCGGGGCCTCCGTGTCCAGCCGTCGCCCCGCCTCCCGGCACCGCCCGACGATCCCCGCGAGCGCGTGCCGACGGGACGTCTCGTCCGCGGGTACCCCCTCGTCGTACTGCTGCCGCATCCGGAAAGCCGCCGACAGTTCGGACGCGGCGTCCCGCACGGCCAGCGCGAAGGGCTCCACGGCGTCGGCCCCGCACTGCGCCTCGGCGAAGCCCAGCTCCTCACGGCTGGTACGTACACAGTCGTCGGCCTCCACCAGCGCCGCCCGCGCGCGCTCGTCGTCCTCGGAGAGCGGCCCCGCGGCCGGAGGTGCGAGGGCGACGGTGCCGCCCGGCGTCGTACGCGTCCGGGCCCGCCGCGTGCGCCGCACATAGCCGTATCCCGCGAGCACCACCACCACGACCACCACCGCCAGCGGCAGCACCAGATCGCTCGCCGACGTCTCGTCCCGGGCCGCCGCGGCAGCGCTCGCGCCCTGCGGGGTCGCACGGGTGGCCGGAACCGGCACGTCGTTGTTGATCGTCATCCACGGCAGCACCAGCCACACCACGCCGGCGACGGCACCCACCAGGGTGTGCGCCAATCGCACCCATATGTGGGAGGTGGCCCGCCGCGGCCGGCTCCGGATCGAGGATGACGTCACATTTCGGAGCGTATGAGCAGGAATGCGGGCGCGCGACCGGGATACGTCCCGCGTGGGGCCGGGGTGACACAGGGGGTCGGATGGGCACGGACGAAGAAGGCCGAGGGGGAGCGCACATGGACCAGCCGACCGCCGAACCGGTGACGGATGCGGAGAACGCGGAGAACGCGGAGAACGGGAAGGGCGTGGAGTCCGGTGAGCCGGCGACCGGCGAGGGCACGAGCGTCGGCTCGCCCGCGAGACGCAGATGGCCCCGCCGCCTCAGACGCACCGCCCTGGCCCTGGTCCTCGTCCTCCTCGTCCCCCTTCTCGCCGCCGAGACCGCGCTGCGCCTGAACTACACCGGCGACCCGGCGAAGGGCACGTACACCAGGAACCGTGACGCCATCTGGCTGGGCCACGCCTGGATCGACGGACGTAAGACGGACACGGACGTCACCGCGCTCGCCGAGCGGCTGAAGAAGACCGGAATCCACGACCTGTACGTGCACGCGGGCCCGTTGGAGCACGACGGGACCCTTCCGAAGTCGGCGTATCCGAAGGCGCGCCGGTTCATCGGCGCCGTGCACCGTGCGGCCCCCGGCGTCCGGGTGCAGGCGTGGCTGGGCGACGTGCTCGCCACCGAGGGCCCCGTGGGCCTGCGTCTGGATCGGGCCGCGACGAGGGCCGCCGTGGTCGCCTCCACCCGCCAGATCCTCGCCGCGGGCTTCGACGGCGCCCACTTCGACCTGGAACCCCTTCACTCGGGCGACCGTCACTACCTCGCGCTCCTGGACGCCCTGCACAAGGTCACCGCGGCCGCCGGCGTCCCGCTCTCCGTCGCCGCCTACCAGATCGACCCGCTGCCCGCCTTCCACTCGGTCTGGGGCACGCTCACGGGCCACCCCAAGTGGTGGTCCCAGGCATACTTCGGCCAGGTGGCCCGCCGGGTCGACCAGATCGCCGTGATGTCGTACGACACCATGCAGCCGCTGCAGAGCCTCTACGGCGGGTACGTCGCCGAGCAGACCAGCCTCGCCCTGGAGGTCACCCCGAAGTCCACGGACCTCCTGATGGGCCTGCCCTTCTTCCACGAGAACCGCTTCGGCCACTGGGCCCACGCCGAGACGGCCTCCGCCGCAATCCACGGAGTCCGCCTCGGCCTGTCCCGCACCGACCCCGGCCGCGCACACTTCGGCGTCGCCCTGTACGTCGACTTCGCGGCCACGGAGAAGGACTGGCGGGCCTATCAGGACGGCTGGGTGCGCTGACGACCTCGGCCCGCCGGCAGACGCCCAGGGCCAACTATGAAGACCTCCTCCTGATCTTCGACCCCAACCACACCAACGGGTCGTACTTCCGGTCGACCGCCCGTTCCTTCAGCGGGATCAGGGCGTTGTCCGTGATCTTGATGCCCTCGGGGCAGACCTCGGTGCAGCACTTGGTGATGTTGCAGTAGCCGAGGCCGTGTTCGTCCTGGGCGGTCTTCTTGCGGTCGAGGCCGCTGTCGGAGGCCGCGTCCAGGGGGTGCATGTCGAGTTCGGCGACGCGCATGAGGAAGCGCGGCCCTGCGAAGGCCGGCTTGTTCTCCTCGTGGTCGCGCACCACGTGGCAGGTGTCCTGGCACAGGAAGCACTCGATGCACTTGCGGAACTCCTGCGAGCGGTCCACGTCCTCCTGCATCATCCGGTACTCGCCCGGGGCGAGTTCGGCCGGCGGCACGAAGGCCGGGACCTCGCGCGCCTTCTGGTAGTTGAAGCCGACGTCGGTGACGAGGTCGCGCACGACCGGGAAGGCGCGCAGCGGGGTGACCGTGATCGTCTCCTCCCGCGTGAAGACCGACATGCGCGTCATGCACATCAGCCGCGGGCGGCCGTTGATCTCCGCCGAGCACGAACCGCACTTGCCCGCCTTGCAGTTCCAGCGCACGGCGAGATCGGGGGCCTGGGTGGCCTGGAGCCGGTGGATGATGTCCAGCACCACTTCACCGTCGTTGACCTCGACTTCGAAGTCCTCCAGGCCGCCGCCCTTGACATCGCCCCGCCACACCTTGAAGCGGGCCTTGTAGCTGCTCACTCGTACAGCTCCTCTTCGGCGAGGTACTTGACCAGCTCCTCCTTCTCGAAGAGAGCGAGCAGGTCGGCGCGGATGGGTTCGGTGGTCTCCCGGGTCAGGGCGATCTGGCCGCGGACCGGGTCCGTGGCCGCCAGCCCGCCCGTGGGGTCGGTCAGCCGGCACAGCAGGTTGATGTTGCGCCACTTGCGTTCCATCGTCGGATGGTCCTCGCGGGTGTGGCCGCCGCGCGACTCGGTGCGCTCCAGCGCGGCCCGCGCCACACACTCGCTGACCAGCAGCATGTTGCGCAGGTCGAGGGCGAGATGCCAGCCGGGGTTGAACTGCCGGTGCCCCTCGACGCCCGCCCTGCGCGCCCGTACGCGAAGGTCCGCCAGCTTTTCCAGGGCCTGCTCCATCTCGCCCTCGCGGCGGATGATGCCGACCAGGTCGTTCATGGTCTGCTGGAGCTCCTGGTGCACGCTGTACGGGTTCTCCGGCGGGCGTGCGTCGTCCTCGCCGGGGGCCGGTCCCTCCGCGGAGAAGGGCCGCAGGGCCTCCGCCGCGGCCGTGTCGACCTCGACCTCGTCGACCTGCGGGCGGGCGTCCGTCAGCCCGGTCGCGTACTCGGCCGCGTGCCAACCCGCCCGGCGTCCGAACACCAGCAGGTCGGAAAGGGAGTTGCCGCCCAGGCGGTTGGAGCCGTGCATGCCGCCCGCGACCTCCCCGGCCGCGAACAGCCCCGGCACCCCGCGCGCCGCCGCCGAGTCGGAGTCGACGGCGATGCCGCCCATCACGTAGTGGCAGGTCGGCCCGACCTCCATCGCCTCCGCCGTGATGTCCACGTCCGCCAGCTCCTTGAACTGGTGGTACATGGACGGCAGTCGACGCTTGATGATCTCGGCGGGCATACGCGTCGACACGTCGAGGAAGACCCCGCCGTGCGGGGAACCGCGGCCCGCCTTCACCTCGGAGTTGATCGCGCGGGCGACCTCGTCGCGGGGGAGCAGCTCGGGAGGACGCCGGTTGTTCTCGGGGTCCTCGTACCAGCGGTCCGCCTCCTCCTCCGACTCCGCGTACTTCTCCTTGAAGACGTCGGGGATGTAGTCGAACATGAACCGCTTGTCCTCGGAGTTGCGCAGCACCCCTCCGTCGCCGCGCACGGACTCCGTGACGAGGATGCCCTTCACCGACGGCGGCCAGACCATGCCCGTCGGGTGGAACTGCACGAACTCCATGTTCAGCAGCGGCGCCCCGGCCAGCAGCGCGAGCGCGTGCCCGTCGCCGGTGTACTCCCACGAGTTGGACGTCACCTTGAAGGACTTGCCGATGCCGCCGGTCGCGAGGACGACGGAAGGGGCCTCCAGGACCATGAAACGGCCCGTCTCACGCTCGTAGGCGAAGACGCCCGAGACGCGCGAGCCGTCCTTCAAAATCCTTGTGACCGTGCACTCCTGAAAGACCTTCAGGCGCGACTCGTAGTCACCGGTCTCCTTCTTGTCCTCCTGCTGCAGCGAGACGATCTTCTGCTGCAGCGTGCGGATCAACTCCAGGCCCGTGCGGTCGCCGACGTGCGCGAGGCGCGGGTACTCGTGGCCGCCGAAGTTGCGCTGGGAGATCTTCCCGTCCTTCGTACGGTCGAAGAGGGCGCCCCAGGTCTCCAGCTCCCACACCCGCTGCGGGGCCTCCTGGGCGTGCAGTTCGGCCATCCGCCACTGGTTGAGGAACTTGCCGCCGCGCATGGTGTCGCGGAAGTGGACCTGCCAGTTGTCGTGCGGGTTGGCGTTGCCCATCGACGCCGCGATGCCGCCCTCGGCCATCACGGTGTGGGCCTTGCCGAACAGGGATTTGCAGATGACTGCCGTACGGGCGCCTCGCTCGCGGGCCTCGATGGCCGCGCGCAGTCCGGCGCCCCCGGCGCCGACCACGACAACGTCCCACTCCTGGCGGTCGACCACGGACATCAGTTGGCACCCCTCATCAGAAGAACCGCGGATCGTCGAAGGCGCCCGAGGCGAGCAGATAGACGTAGAAGTCGGCGACCGCGACGCTCACCAACGACGCCCAGGCGAGCAACATGTGACGGGCATTCAGCTTCCCTACGAACTGCCATGCCTTGTAGCGCACAGGATGCTTGGAGAAGTGCTTGAGCTTGCCGCCGACGATGTGCCGGCAGGAGTGGCAGGAGATCGTGTACGCCCAGATCAGCGCGATGTTGATCAAAAACACGACGGTGCCGAGGCCCATGTGGCCCCAGTTCTCGTCCGTGTCGCGGAAGGACAGCACCGTGTCGTACGTCAGCACCAGGGCGACCAGGATCGCCGCGTAGAAGAAGTACCGGTGGATGTTCTGCAGGATCAGCGGGAAGCGGGTCTCACCGGAGTACTTCTTGTGCGGCTCGGCCACCGCGCAGGCCGGGGGCGAGGCCCAGAAGCCCCGGTAGTAGGCCTTGCGGTAGTAGTAGCAGGTCAGGCGGAAGCCCAGCGGGAAGATCAGGATGATGATCGCCGGGGAGATCGCCCACCAGCTGCCGAAGATGTCGGCGTTGGGGCCCGAGGGCATGTTCTTGCAGTTCTCCGCCACACAGGGCGAGTAGAACGGGGAGACGTACGGCGCCGAGTAGTAGTCCGCGTTCGCGAAGGCCCGCCATGTCGAATACACGATGAAGGCCAGCAGACCGGCCGCGGTGACGGCGGGAGCCAGCCACCAGCGGTCGGTGCGCAGATGCGGGGCGTCGATCGCGGCGCGCGTACCGGTCCGTACGCCGCCGCTGTTCAGATGTGGTTCCGTACCAGTGGCCAACTCATGACTCCGGTCGGGTTCAGGGGGCGTGGCGGTCGCGGGCGCCGAGTCCTTCGTCGTCCGTGTCGATCCACAACGAGGGGTCGTACGGGGTGTCGGGGATGGTGACCAGCTCGGGCTTGCGCGGCGCGGCCGGACTCGCCGCCGCAGTGCGCAGGAGCGCGACACTCTCCCGCAGGTGATCCGCGTCGGTCCGGACACGGCGCATGTCCAGCCCGTCGCTGCCCAGCTGCTTCTCCAGGCGACCCATGGAGCGTGACAGCTCGTCCAGGCAGCGCTGCATTGTCGTCAGGTCGTCTTGCACGGACATGACGTGACCTCACTTCCATGGGCCGTCGGGCCCCAGGTGGCTACGTTCATGCGCCTGCGAGTGTTGCGCGTCACACCTGCCGGTGGGAAGGGATGTGCAGCGATTGGCGGATTGCAAGCCTCCATGTGCACGCCCGCATGCGCTCTGTATGCGCCCCCGGCGTACGTTGCGCCACACGAGTGAGCTTGCCCGCGCCCGCCGCCGTGTCGCCGTAAAGAGGCGAACCCTTTCCTCTTCAGTGGGGCCAAAGATCTGATCAGCTCCAAAATACCGCCAAATGTGATCAGATCCCCACTTGTGTTCCGGCCGGAGCGGCTGCTCGGAGGTAGGAAGAGATGTCCCACGACGGCGTCGGACCCATGTCTGTCCGTCCCAGCGCTGCACTGCGGTCGGCCGCCTTCCTCGTCGCGGGCGCGCTCGCGGTGTCCGCGCTGACCGGGTGCAGCTCGAAGGACCCGGCGGGCAAGCCGCTCGCGGGGCCGGACATCGCGCCCGCCGCCCGCGCCCAGATGGCCGACGGCGGCACGCTGCGGTGGGCCGTGGACGACGTGCCGGAGACCCTCAACACCTTCCAGTCGGACGCCGACGCCGTCACGAGCCGCGTCGCACAGGCCGTCCTGCCGTCCCTGTACCGGATGGACGCCAAGGGCCGGCCGCAGCGCAACGCCGACTACCTGGAGTCCGCCAAGGTCGTCGACACCAAGCCCAAGCAGGTCGTGCTCTACAAGCTCAACCAGCAGGCCGTGTGGAGCGACGGCCGCGAGATCGGCGCCGCCGACTTCGCCGCCCAGTGGCGCGCCCTGTCCGGCAAGGACAGCTCCTACTGGACCGCCCGCAACGCCGGCTACGACCGCATCGAGAAGGTCGAGCGCGGCGCCAACGACCTCCAGGTCAAGGTCACCTTCGCGCGGCCGTACGCCGACTGGAAGTCGCTGTTCACCCCGCTGTACCCCAAGGAGGTCATGGGGACGCCGGACGCCTTCAACGACGGCGCGCGCAAGAAGCTCAAGCTCACCGCCGGGCCCTTCGCCCTCAAGCAGGTCGACACCAAGAACGCCCAGGTCGTCCTGGTCCGCAACCGGCGCTGGTGGGGCCGGCCCGCCAAGCTCGACGAGATCGACCTGAAGGCCGTGCCGCTCGGCAAGCGGGCCGAGGCGCTGGCCGACGGCAAGCTGGACCTGGCCGAGATCGACCCGTCCGACGCCGACCGCTTCGCCCTGGCCGGCCGGGCCAAGGGCACCAGCACCCCGCTCATGGGCCCCGGCAGGCGGAGCACCCCCGCCAAGGCCCTCCAGGACTTCGCGGTCCGCAGATCGCTGGAGCCCGCCTACACCCAGCTCGCCCTCAACGGCTCCACGGGCCCCCTCGCCGACGAGCGCGTACGCCGGGCCGTCGCCCGCGCCCTGGACCGCACGGCACTCGCCCAGGCCGTCCTCAAACCGCTCGGGCTGCCCGCGGTGCCCGTCGGCAGCCACCTCGCGCTGTCCGGGCAGGCCGCCTACGCCGACAGCAGCGGCGCGCTCGGCCACCAGGACACCGAGAAGGCGCAGGCGCTGCTCGCGGACGCCGGCTGGGTGCGCGGGGGACCGGTCAAGGAGCAGGAGAAGAAGGGCGAGAAGGCCGCCGGCGCCAAGGGCAGGAAGGCCGACGACGAGTCCGAGGGCGGCGACGAAGGGACGTACATCGTCGGCTCGGACGACAAGGACGACAAGAACGGCGACAGCCGCGGGGACGGCAAGGACGCCAGGGACCACACGAGCAAGCAGGACCAGGCGCAGCAGCACCGCGGTGTCCCCGGCGCCTACGCCCCCAAGGGCACCGCCGCCCCGGCGGCCGTCGGGGCCGGGGCGCTGGCCAAGGACGGCAAACCGCTCGCCCTGCGCTTCGTGCTCCCCTCGGGAACCGGCTCGGACGTGCTGCGCACCGTGGCCGACCGGATCAGCCGCATGCTGGAGCGGGTCGGTATCACCACGCAGATCACCAAGGTCTCCGACGAGAGCTACTTCAAGGACCACATCGCGGCCGGGCAGTTCGACCTCGCCCTGTACTCCTGGCCCGCCTCCGCCTTCCCCGCCACGGACGCCCGGCCCGTCTACGCCAAGCCGGTCCCGGCCGCGGACGGCTCCCTCGACGTCCAGCAGAACTACACCCGCGTCGGCACCGACCGGATCGACCAGCTCTTCGACCAGGCATCCGCCACCCTGGACGGCGGCAAGAACCGCTCCCTGATCCGCAAGGCCGACTCCCGGATCTGGGCCACCGCCGGCTCCATCCCGCTCTATCAGCGCCCCCAGCTGACGGCCGCGAAGAAGAACCTGGTGAACGCCGGGTCGTTCGGCCTCATGACCCCGGTCTACGAGGACCTGGGCTTCCTCAGGAAGGGCGCGAAGCCCTCGCCGAGCCCCTCCCGGGACTGAGCCGGGCGGCCCTGCGGAGGCCGCCCCGCCCGGAGCCACGTACCATGGGGTAAGGCCGTGGCGTGTCAAGCCCGGCAGGGCCCGCGTCACACGGACGCACGCACAGGCCTTCCTCAAGCTCCGGGAGTACGCCGCACTATGGCCACGCGCCACGACATCCGCAACGTCGCCATCGTCGCCCACGTCGACCACGGGAAGACGACCATCGTCGACGGCATGCTGAAGCAGGCCGGTGCCTTCGCCGCGCACCAGCTCGAAGGCGTCGACGACCGCATGATGGACTCGAACGACCTGGAGCGTGAGAAGGGCATCACGATCCTCGCCAAGAACACGGCGGTGAAGTACCACCCCAAGGACGGCGGGGAGGTCATCACGATCAACATCATCGACACCCCCGGCCACGCCGACTTCGGCGGCGAGGTCGAGCGCGGTCTGTCGATGGTCGACGGCGTCGTCCTGCTCGTGGACGCCTCCGAGGGCCCGCTGCCGCAGACCCGCTTCGTGCTGCGCAAGGCGCTCCAGCAGCGGCTGCCCGTCATCCTCTGCATCAACAAGACGGACCGCCCGGACTCCCGCATCGACGAGGTGGTCAACGAGACCTACGACCTCTTCCTCGACCTGGACGCGGACGAGGAGCAGATCGAGTTCCCGATCGTCTACGCCTGCGGCCGTGACGGCATCGCCTCGCTGACCAAGCCGGAGGACGGCACGGTCCCGGCCGACTCCAGCAGCCTGGAGCCGTTCTTCTCCACGATCCTGCAGCACATCCCGGCCCCGACCTACGACGAGGGCGCGCCGCTGCAGGCCCACGTCACCAACCTGGACGCGGACAACTTCCTCGGCCGTATCGCGCTGCTGCGTGTCGAGCAGGGCGAGCTGCGCAAGGGCCAGACCGTGGCCTGGATCAAGCGTGACGGCACCGTCGCCAACGTGCGCATCTCCGAGCTGATGATGACCGAGGCGCTGACCCGCAAGCCCGCCGAGAAGGCAGGCCCGGGCGACATCTGCGCCGTCGCCGGTATCCCGGACATCATGATCGGCGAGACCCTGGCCGACACCGAGAACCCGATCCCGCTCCCGCTGATCACGGTGGACGAGCCGGCCATCTCCATGGTCATCGGCACCAACACCTCCCCGATGGTCGGCCGCGGCGGCTCCGGCAAGGGCGCCGACGCGAAGGCGGTCGTCAAGGACCGCAAGGTCACCGCCCGCCAGGTCAAGGACCGCCTCGACCGCGAGCTGGTCGGCAACGTCTCGCTGCGTGTCCTCGACACCGAGCGTCCCGACGCCTGGGAGGTCCAGGGCCGTGGTGAGCTGGCGCTCGCCATCCTCGTCGAGACCATGCGCCGCGAGGGCTACGAGCTCACGGTCGGCAAGCCCCAGGTCGTCACCAAGGACGTCGACGGCAAGGTCTACGAGCCGGTCGAGCGCATGACGATCGACGTGCCCGAGGAGCACATGGGCGCGGTCACCCAGCTCATGGGCGTGCGCAAGGGCCGGATGGACAACATGTCCAACCACGGCTCGGGCTGGGTGCGCATGGAGTTCGTGGTGCCCTCGCGCGGTCTGATCGGCTTCCGTACGGAGTTTTTGACGCAGACCCGCGGCACCGGCATCGGCCACTCCATCCACGAGGGTCACGAGCCCTGGTTCGGCACGCTGACCACGCGCAACAACGGCTCGCTCGTGGCCGACCGCTCGGGCTCGGTCACCGCGTTCGCGATGACGAACCTGCAGGAGCGCGGCGTGCTGTTCGTGGAGCCGGGCACCGAGGTGTACGAGGGCATGATCGTCGGCGAGAACTCCCGCGCCGACGACATGGACGTCAACATCACCAAGGAGAAGAAGCTCACCAACATGCGGTCCTCGACGGCCGACGTGGCCGAATCGATCGTGCCGCCGCGCAGGCTTTCGCTGGAGCAGTCGCTGGAGTTCTGCCGTGACGACGAGTGCGTCGAGGTGACCCCGGAGGCGGTCCGGATCCGCAAGGTCAACCTGGACGCGCGCGAGCGCGCCCGCGCCGCGAGCCGCGCCAAGCACGGCTGACCCCGAACGGGTTGAAGCCCGGTCGCTCCAAGTGTGGGAGCGGCCGGGCTTTTTGCAACCCGTTTTCGGGCCGTTGTCGTCCGGAATGCGGACCGGTACGCCCGATAGCCATGTAACACGTCCGTTTCGTGGCCTTCTCCTCCCGAACAGTTTGTCCGAGTTTTGGAAGATCTACGCGTCAGCTGTGACTGAATTGAGATTTACAGCGGGTGGTCGGCCCCCTGCTCATGGCAGATAGTTAGCCGCGTAGCTCGGGTCAACGGGGTCCAGCGCTGTGGGGACAGCGCCGAATCGCGAGCGCCAGGGGGTGTCTGACCATCCGTCAGGGGTGTCGGAGGCCGGACATGTGCCCCCACCTGTTGGTGAACACGTGGAGTCATGAGGAGGAGCCCCATGCGCGGTGCCGTGAAGACAAGGTGGTTCGGCTCGCCGCTTCCAGCTGTGTGATCAGGTCCTTTGGCTACGCGCGTCTCTCAGGGAGTTCGCGCGCCGGCGCAGTACCGGGAACCTCTCACATCCACACCTGTGAAATGGGCGAACTGTGACAAGTCCTATCGACGTCGAGGACGGTGGCACCTCGGTCGTCGTCGACGGTGCGATCCAGCCGACGACGACACCCGAGGCCAAGGAGCTTCAGGGCCGGTCCCCCGGCCAGTTGATGTGGATCCGCTTCAAGCGCGACCGCACCGGCGTGATTTCGGCCTGCATCGTGATCTTCTTCTTCCTGATCGCCGCGGCCGCCCCGCTGATCGCGAAGCTGTACGGCAAGAACCCGTACACCGTCTACGCCGACGAGCGTCCCGACCTCTTCGACAGTGCCGGCGTGCCGGTGCAGCCCAACGGCGGCATCAGCGGCGACTTCTGGTTCGGCCTCGAACCGGGCAACGGCTACGACGTGTTCACCAAGCTCCTCTACGGCATCCGCACCTCGCTGATGATCTCCCTTGCCGTCACGGTCGCGACCGTGCTCACCGGCATCCTGCTCGGTGTGACGGCCGGTTATCTCGGCGGCAGGGCGGACTACTTCATCAGCCGGGTCATCGACTTCCTGCTGGCCTTCCCGGCGCAGCTGTTCTTCATCGCCAGCATGCCGGTCGTGGTCTCACTGTTCGTCAGCCCGAAGGACGAGACACCGGTCTACGTCCGGGTGGTCGCGCTGATCATGGTGCAGTGGTTCCTGGGCTGGATGAGCCTCGGACGCATTCTGCGCGGCACCACACTCGCCCTGCGGGAACGGGAGTTCATCGAGGCGGCCCGGGTCAGCGGCGCACCCCCCTGGCGGATCATCCGCCGCGAGATCCTGCCGAACGTGGTCACGCCGATCCTCGTCCAGGGCACCTACATGCTGCCCAACTTCGTGACGGCGGAGGCCGGTCTGTCCTTCCTCGGCGTGGGCATCGTCGAACCGACGCCGGACTGGGGCCAGATGTTCTCCAAGGCGTCGACCGAACTCGTGATGCAGAACGACATCACCTACATGTTCTTCCCGGGCATCTCGATGATCATCTTCATCGTGGCCTTCAACCTGCTCGGGGACTCGGTCAGGGACGCCTTCGACCCCAAGACGGCGCGCTGACCCACGGATTGGGCGTCCTCGCCCGGATACCGGACTGGCACACCTTCGCACTGGTGACACACAGATGGGTGGAAACTGAGTGATGAGTAAGGGCGGACGCCACGCATACGCCGCACTCTCCGTGCTTGCGGCCGGCGCACTCGTGCTGACCGGTTGCAGCAAGGGCGGCAGCGACACCGGCGGCAACAAGAAAGAGGACAAGGAGAACGCCCAGCGGCAGCAGGCGACCATCAAGTTCGGTGACGCCGCCGACTCCCAGGGGCCGGCGCCCGCGGTGCCGGGCGCCAAGAGCGGCGGCACGATCTCCGTGCCGCAGCGCGACAGCATCGCGCACCTGGACCCGGGCCAGATCTACGTCTCGAACGAGAGCCAGCTAGCGCAGCTCTACCACAGAGGGCTCACCGGCTTCAAAGCCACCAGCAACGACGGCAAGCAGCACGAGGTCGTCGGTGACCTCGCCACCGATGCCGGCACCACCACCGACGGCGGCAAGACCTGGAAGTACACGCTGAAGGACAACATCAAGTGGGAGGACGGGTCGCCGATCACGTCCAAGGACGTCCGGCAGTCCGTCGAGCGCCTCTTCGCGCCCTTCATCAACACCGGCCCGACCTATCTGCAGCAGTGGCTGGCGAACACGCCGGGCGCGGACTACCGCAAGCTGCTGCCGGACGGCCCCTACAAGGGCAAGCACCTGCCCAACAGCATCCTCGAGACGCCCGACGACAAGACCATCATCTTCCACTTCAAGACGGCGCACCCCGACCTGCCCTACGCGCTCGGCATGGTGGGCTACGCGATGGTCTCCCAGAAGGGCGACACCAAGGAGAAGTACGACAAGAAGCCGGTGACGAGCGGCCCGTACAAGATCCAGTCGTTCAAGTCCGGCAAGTCGATGGTGCTCACCAAGAACCCCAACTGGGACCCGAAGACGGACCCGCTGCGGCACCAGTACGTCGACCAGTTCAACATCACGTTCAACCAGCAGTTCGAGGACTCCACCAAGGCGCTGCTCGCCAACGGCAGCAGTGACCAGACCTCGGTCAGCTTCCAGAACTCGGTCGACGCGGGCAACCTCTCCAAGGTGCTCAGCGACCCGAAGATGAAGTCCCGTACGGTCAAGGGCTACCAGCCGTTCGTGGGCCAGATGAACATCAACCTGAGCCACCCGGCGATGCAGGACAAGAAGGTCCGCGAGGCCATCGCGTACGCCCTGCCCGTCTCGCCGTTCCAGCGCGCCTACGGCGGCTCCGACGCGATGGACATCCCGGGCGGCATCATCAGCCCGACCGTCAGCGGCTACGACCCGAGCTTCGACCCGTGGGGCAAGAAGGAGAAGCCCGCGGGTGACCCGGCCAAGGCCAAGAAGCTCCTCAAGGAGGCCGGAAAGGTCGGCATGAAGCTGACCTTCGGCTACATCAACTCCCAGGAGGGCCAGGCCTACTCGACCGCCATGGCGGCCGGACTCAAGCGCGCGGGCTTCGACGTCCAGCGCCAGGAGATTCCCGCCGAGTCGTACTACGACCAGGTCAGCAAGATCAAGAACAACTACGACATCTTCAACAGCAACTGGGGCGCCGACTGGCCCTCCGCCTCCACCGTGATCCCGCCGAGCTTCGACGGCCGGCAGATCGCCGACGGTGCCTCGAACTACTCGCAGCTCAACGACCCCAAGGTGAACAGCGAGATCGACCGCATCAACAAGATCACCGACCCGGTCAAGGCCGCGAAGGAGTGGGAGAAGCTCGACAAGCACATCGTGAAGGACATCATCAGCATCGTCCCGACCGGCTACTTCAAGCAGGTCCAGATCGCCGGTTCCAAGATCGGCGGCCTGGCCTACGACGACATCCTCGCCGGTATCGACCCGCGTCGCGTGTACATCAAGTAACCCCCGCCCGACCCGGTGTCCGGCGCGCCGTCCCGCCTCGTGCGGCGCGCGCCGGGCACCTCCCGGTCCGCTGACGCCTGAGAGCTGCCACTGCCATGCTGCGCTTCCTCGTCCGCCGGTCGCTCGGCGCCCTCGTCATCCTCATCCTGCTGAGTATCGTCGCGTTCCTGCTGTTCTTCGGCATGCCGCGGGACCCGGCGCTCCTGATGTGCGGCAAGGGATGCACGCCGGCCAACATCGCGAACATCCACCATGTGCTCGGACTCGACAAGTCGATCCCCGAGCAGTATTGGATCTTCCTGCACAACCTCGTCCTTGGCAGCAACGACTTCGCCCAGGGGCCGTGTCCCGCACCCTGCTTCGGGTACTCGTACCACACCAACGAGCAGGTCTGGGCCACGTTGATGGACCGGCTGCCCACCACCCTCTCGCTCACCCTGGGCGGCGCCGTCTGCTTCCTGATCCTGGGCCTCGGCACCGGCCTGATCGCCGCCTGGAAGCGCGGCACCCTGGTCGACAAGACCTTCACGGCCGGGGCGATGGTGATCAGCTCGATGCAGATCTACTTCCTCGGCCCGCTCGCCCTGGCGATCCTCGTCTACCAGACCCACATCTTCGACAAACCGGCGTACAACCCCATCTCCAACGACCCTGTCGGCTGGTTCACGGGGCTGATCGTCCCCTGGGTGGTGCTGTCCACGATCTTCGCCTCGCAGTACACCCGTATGTCGCGCTCGTCGATGATCGAACAGCTCCAGGAAGAGCATGTGCGCACCGCCCGCGCGAAGGGCATGTCCAGCCGCTACGTCTTCTTCCGCTACGCCTGGCGCGGCTCGCTCATCCCCATCATCACCATCTTCGGCATCGACCTGGGCTCGCTGCTGGGCGGCGCCATCATCACCGAGTACACCTTCGGCCTGCCGGGGCTCGGCCGGCTCGCGGTGGACGCGGTGTCCTTCAGCGATCTGCCGCTGCTGCTGGGCGTGATGCTGTTCTCCGCCACCATGATCCTGCTCTGCAACATCGTCGTAGACGCCGCGTACGCCTTCATCGACCCGCGCGTGCGGCTCGCCTAGGCCGGGTATGAGGAGACTGTCGTGACCACTGTGACCAAGGAAGCAGGGGCTCCCGTACCGGCCGACGCGGGTGCCTTCCTCTCGGTGCGGGACCTGCATGTCAGCTTCAAGACCGAAGACGGCGTGGTGAAGGCCGTCGACGGGCTCTCCTTCGACCTGGAGCGCGGCAGGACGCTCGGCATCGTGGGCGAGTCGGGTTCGGGCAAGTCCGTCACCAATCTGACCATCCTCGGTCTGCACAACCCGCAGTTCACCACCGTCGAGGGCGAAATCCTCCTGGAGGGCCAGGAGTTGACGACGGCCCGGGAGTCGCAGCTGGAGCGGCTGCGCGGCAACAAGGTCGCGATGATCTTCCAGGACCCGCTGACCGCCCTGTCGCCGTACTACACGGTGGGTCGGCAGATCGCCGAACCCTTCATGAAGCACACCGGCGCCTCCAAGAAGGCCGCCTGGGCCCGGGCGGTGGAGATGCTCGGCAAGGTCGGCATCCCCAACCCCAAGGAGCGGGCGAGCGACTATCCGCACCAGTTCTCCGGCGGCATGCGCCAGCGCGCGATGATCGCCATGGCGCTGGTCTGCGACCCCGACCTGCTGATCGCCGACGAACCGACGACGGCCCTGGACGTAACGGTGCAGGCGCAGATCCTCGACCTGCTCAAGGACCTGCAGCAGGAGTTCGGCTCGGCGATCATCTTCATCACGCACGACCTCGGGGTCATCGCCGACATGGCCGACGACATCATGGTCATGTATGCGGGCGGGGCGGTGGAGCGGGGTACGACGGCGGAGGTGCTGCGGTCGCCTCAACACCCGTACACCTGGGGCCTGTTGAACTCCATGCCGCGGCTGGACTCGGACCTCTCCGCGCCCCTCGCACCCATCCCGGGCACGCCGCCCTCGCTGCTCAACCCGCCCTCGGGCTGCCGTTTCCACCCGCGCTGCACCTTCCAGGACCGGGTCGACGGCAACCGCTGTGTCACCGAACGCCCGCTGCTGGCCCCGGACCGCGCGTCCGCGTGCCATCTCACCGCGGAGCAGAAGCACACCATTTTCGTGGAAGAGATCAGGCCCCGGCTGGGCTAGGAGGAGACCCAATGACAGAGGACCTCGTCCTCCCCGCCCCCAGGGACACGGACGTCCCCGCGGGGGAGCCGCTGCTCGAAGTCAGCGGGCTCACCAAGCACTTCCCGGTCAAGGGCGGTTTCCCGATCCGGCGTACGATCGGCGCCGTTCAGGCGGTCGACGGCATCGACCTGACGGTGCACGTCGGGGAGAGCTTCGGCCTGGTCGGCGAGTCGGGCTGTGGCAAGTCGACCACGGGCCGGCTGATCACCCGCCTCCTGGAGCCGACGGCGGGCAAGATCTCGTACCGCGGCCAGGACATCACTCACGCAGGCCGCAAGGATCTCGCGCCCATCCGCTCCGAGATCCAGATGATCTTCCAGGACCCGTACTCGTCGCTGAATCCGCGGCAGACGGTCGGCAAGATCATCTCGGGCCCGATGGAGATCAACGGGATCAATCCGGAGGGGGGCCGCGAGAAGCGCGTACGGGAGCTGCTGGAAATCGTCGGCCTCAACCCCGAGCACTACAACCGCTTCCCGCACGAGTTCTCCGGTGGCCAGCGTCAACGTATCGGTGTGGCAAGGGCGTTGGCCCTGGAGCCCAAGCTGATCGTGGCCGACGAGCCGGTCTCGGCCCTGGACGTGTCGATCCAGGCGCAGGTCGTGAACCTCCTGCAGGAGGTCCAGAGGGAACTGGGCATCGCGTTCCTGTTCATCGCCCACGACCTGGCGGTGGTACGCCACTTCTCGCACCGCGTGGCGGTCATGTACCTCGGCAAGATCATCGAGGTCGGCGACCGGGCGTCCATCTACGCCCGCCCCCGCCACCCCTACACCCACGCCCTGCTGTCCGCCGTCCCCGAGGTCAACCTCTCCGAGGCCGAGGACGCGGGCCCCCGCGAACGCATCCGCCTCGCCGGCGACGTCCCGTCCCCCATCGCCCCACCCTCCGGCTGCCGCTTCCGCACGCGCTGCTGGAAGGCGCAGGACAAGTGCGCGACGGAGGAGCCTCCGCTGGTGCAGTTGTCCGGGAACCACGAGGGGCACCTGACGGCATGCCACTTCCCGGAGGAGCCGTCGACGGAGGCGCGGGAGGAGGACATCGTGCTGGATCCGGCGTTGGCGGCGCTGGAGGAGGATGTTGTCGACGAGGGTTAGGGGTTCTCGGAGGTCGGTGACTTCAGGGAGTTGAGGAAGGATGCGAAGGCTTCGGCGGGGAAGGTGAGGGTGCCTTGGGCCGGGGCCTTGGAGTCGCGGATGGATATGTGAGCCGGGCGCGCGGCTATCTCCAGGCAGTTGTTGCCGTCGCCGCTGCCCGAGTAGGACGACTTCCGCCAGTTGTCGAGGGTGGTCACGGCGCACCTCACAGTTCGTTCACCAGCGTGTGGATGAAGTCACGCGACCGCTCGGGATCGAGTGACGCAGCCTCCACTTTACGAAAGAGCGTGCGGAAAGCGCCGAGTTGGGCCTCCGAGTCGATGAACGCCGCGCCCTGCGGTGCGTCGCGCACGGCTGTGTCGAGCTTGGGTACGGCACCGCCCACGTACATCGGAGGGATTCGCCGGGGCCACGAACGCGATGGGTGATCTGGATCGGGGCCTGGGACACCGACCCGGAACCACCGGAACCGCCGCGACCGCTGGAGCGGGTGGACGAGCTGGAGGAGGGACGAGGCCTGGGCCTCGTCATGGCCTGCGCCGACCACTGGGGCTGGCAGCCGTCGGCGCGGTTCGGCGACCGGGGCAAGTACATCTGGTGCGACCTGGCCGTCGCGTAGCTCGTTGGCCCATGCCTGGGCGTGCCCAGGTCAAGCACATGTGGAGGGCCCTGATGACGGCGATGCAGTACTTCTGGCGGCATCCTCTGGCTGAGCAGGTGCGTGAGGAGGGGCGGGAGCAGGGGCGGGCTCAGGCCAAGGGCGAAATGATTCTGCGCATTCTGGAGTGGCGCAGCATCCCTGTGCCCGATGACGTTCGCGAGCGGGTGGAGGCCTGCACCGACCTGGACAAGTTGGAGGAGTGGGCGCAGCGGGCCGTGCATGCGGCTGACGCGGCGGAGCTGTTCGTCGACGAGTGACCGAGTGACCCAGTAGGCAAGGGCCCCCGTCCAGCCAGACGCGGGCCTTCGGTCCGGCCGACCCTGTTACGTCCGAGGTACCGCACGCCCCGCCCCCGTCCCTATCGTCGGACCGTCCTCGGGGGAGTGGCGTCGTATGCCCCTGCCCCCGGGGCGTCGCGCGAAGGGACGGACATCGCACATTCTCGGGGGGCACCGCTGTGCTGCGTATCCACTTCACCGCCGACGACCTCGCACGGGTCCGGGTCGCCAGGGAACCCGATCCCCTGTGGGAGACGGTTCTCGGCGCTCAGCAACTGCTCATGGGCAGCAGGGGTCCCGCCGTCTTCCGGGGCTGGCGGCAGCGCGCCCGGCAGGTGCTGGTCGAGCGCCGGCTGACCGGACCCGCGCGGCTGCTCGGCACCATCGCCCCGAACAGCGCCTACTTCCCGGACTTCCTGACGCCCGCCGAGGCGGCCGGCGGGCTGCGCGCCGGGCTGGACGCCGTACGGGCCACGGCGCGCGGGCGACTCGCGCGCGACGTGAAGGAGCTGGCGTGCAGCAGGGCGGTCGAGCGGACCGTACTGCCCTGGCTGCGGGACCTCGCGCGCGGGGACGAGGAGCGCATGGCCGATCTGACGGCGGCGCTGCGGGTCGTGCACGACACGGTCATCGGGCCGGACTGGACCGGTACCGCGGCGGCCGTCGAGGGCGCACGCGCCCTGCACACCCGGGCCCTGCGCGACGGCGGTGTGCACGGGCTGCTCGGCGCGCTCGGTCCCGGCATCCGGTGGGAGCCGCCGGTGCTGTACGCCGACTACCCGGTCGAGAAGGACGTACGTCTCGCGGGGCGCGGCCTGCGTCTGGTCCCGTCGGCCTTCTGCTGGCGCACTCCGGTCACGCTGGCCGACGAGGCACTCGCACCGGTCCTGGTGCACCCCGTGGAGCGCTGCGGCACGGCGACCGCTGCGCCGCAGCCGCTGGCCGCGCTGCTGGGCCGTACCCGGGCCGCGGTCCTCGCCGCCCTGCGGGACGCCTCCACCACCGGGGAACTGGCCCGGCGCCTCGGCGTCTCCCCGTCCTGCGCCAGCCAGCACGTGCACGCACTGGTCGCCGCACACCTGGTGATCAGCTGCCGCACCGGCAACCAGGTCCTGCACGTCCTCACCCGGCTCGGCGAGGCGCTGCTGCTCGGCGGCGGCCTCAACTGACCGCCTGAGCTGAGGTTTTCAGGCAGCTGTGAAAGTCGTGGGCCCCCGTGACCCCCTGGCGTCACTCTGAACAGGACCGATCCAACCGCAAGTTCAGGGGGAAACCTGATGTCGATTCGCAAGCTGGCCGCGTCGATGCTCGGTGCGGGCGCGCTCGTGACCGTCTCCGTCCTCGGCGCCACCGGCACGGCCTCCGCCGCGACCGCCGCCGGTACCGTCGAGGGGTGTCCGTCGGGGTACGTGTGCATCTACCCGCAGGACGCGGGCTGGAACGGCGGCCACCCGTCGCTGAAGTACTACACGTACGGCGCGCACAACCTCAGCAACCAGTACGGCGTCCACCGCATCTTCAACAACCAGACCGGCGGCGCGAAGATGCACACCTGCAAGGGCTCCGGCGGCACCCAGTGCGACTCCGGCTACCTGCCGGCGGGCGACTACATGGACAAGAACCTGACCCCGATCAACTCGATCGTGCTGCAGCCGTAGGGCTCCGCCCGGCCAGAAACAGCAAAGGCTCATGCGGCACCTCGTGTGCCGTGTGGGCCTTTGCCGTTCGTACGGGAGGATGCAGCGAGGGGCCGCCGGGGGCGGCGCGGCCCTGGTTCTTGGGGCGGAACAGGAGCGGGAGTTGCTGCATCATGTCGAGCTGTGGGTGCCCGATCTGGAGCGGGCGGCCGGGGCGTGGGGCTGGCTGCTGACGAGGCTCGGGTATACGACGTACCAGAGTTGGGCCGAGGGGCGCAGTTGGCGGTGCGGGGCGACGTACATCGTCGTGGAACAGTCTCCGGCGCTCCGTGGCGGTGCGGAGCACGATCGGATGCGGCCGGGGCTGAACCATCTGGCGTTCCATGTTCCCGGTGGGCGCGGCGAGTTGGACGGCCTCGTTGCGGAGGCGCCCGCGCACGGGTGGGTGGTGCTCTTTCCGGACCGGCATCCCTATGCGGGCGGCCCGGAGCACTGTGCCGCGTATCTGGAGGACGTGGACGGCTTTGAGGTGGAGCTGGTGGTGGGGGACGGCCGGGTTCCCGGTCCTGAGACGGATTCCGGGGCGGCTGGATCCGAGCCTGTGGCCGGCAGCGGGCCGTAGGGTGCCTCGCCGTGACGAGTTCTCCGAACGGCTTTGGGTTGCCGCTGTGGCGTGACCGGCAGTTCGTGCTGCTTCTGAGTGCGCGGGTGATTTCCGTGCTGGGCAACGGCTTCGCGCGTGTGGCGTTGGCGTTCGCCGTGCTGGCGCTGCCCCAAGGGAACGGGGGCCTGCTCTCGTTGGTGCTGGCCTGTCAGGCGCTTCCGCAGCTCGTCCTGATCCTGGTGGGCGGGGTCGTCGCGGACCGGATGTCCCGGTCGAGGCTGATGGCCCTTTCGGACGCACTGGGAGCCGGCGCGTACACCGCTCTGGCCGTCATGGTGCTGAGCGGTCACGCCCCGGTGGTGGCCATGTGCCTGTTCGCGATGGCGGCCGGTACGGCCACGGCCCTGTTCGCCCCCGCGATGGACGGTCTGGTGCCTCTGATCGTGCCCACCGACCGCCTGCAGCGGGCCAACGGGCTGCTGCGGGTGGGGAGAAACGGCTCGATGCTGCTGGGCCTCGCCCTCTCGGGGGTGACCGTGGCGCTGGTCGGTGCCGGATGGGCTCTCGCCCTCAACGCCGCGTCGTTCGTCGTCAGCGCGGTGCTGACGGCCCGGTTGCGGGTGCTGACGCCGGCCCGCGGGAAGGCGTCGGGCTGGGCGGACCTGCGCGAGGGCTGGCAGGAGTTCGCCTCCCGGCAGTGGCTGTGGGCCGTGGTGGCCCAGTACGCGGTCGTCGTCGCCGCGAACAACGCCTACGTCGGCGTCCTGGGGCCGCTGGCGGCCGACCAGTTCCTCGGTGGGTCACGGGCGTGGTCGGTCATCGTGGCCGCGCAGGCCCTCGGCACCATCGTCGGCGCGGGACTGGCCGCCCGAGTACGGGTGAGCCGCCCCATTCTGGTCGCCGTGCTCTGTACGTTCCCGGCCGCCGTGCCGGTCGCCCTGCTCAGTGTGCACGCCCCGGTATGGCTCATCGCAATCGTCATGTTCGGCGGCGGCATCGCGAGCGACGTCTTCGGAGTTCTCTGGGCCACCACCATCCAACGGCGCGTCCCCGAACAGGCCCTGTCCCGCGTCAGTTCCTACGACTGGTTCGGCTCCCTGGCGTTCGCCCCGCTCGGCCTGCTGGTGGCCGGCCCCGTCGCAGCAGCCGTCGGCACGAGCCGCGCCCTGGCCGCCTGCGCGGCCCTGATCGTCCTCGCGACCACGCTGACCCTGTTCTCGCCACAGGTGCGCTCTCTGCGCACCTCGGAAGTCCCACCGTCCCTTGACGTGCCGTCACCGACGACGGCCACTTGAGGGCTCGTACGACCCGCAACCGCCTCAGCGGCGGGACATGTAGATGCCCAGGGCCTTGTGCAGCACCTTGTTGAGCGGATAGTCCCACTCGCCGAGGTATTCGATCGCCTCACCGCCGGTGCCGACCTTGAACCGGAGCAGGCCGAGCAGATGGTTGCTCTCCTCCAGGGTGTCGGTGATGCCGCGCAGGTCGTAGACGCGCGCCCCGAGCCGGTGGGCGTCGGACATCATCCGCCACTGGATGGCGTTGTTCGGCTGGGTCTCGCGCTTACGGCTGGTGGAGGCGCCGTAGGAGTACCAGACGTGCTCGCCCACCGTCAGCATCGTGGCGGCGGCGAGGACGTCGCCCTCGTGGTGGGCCAGGTAGAGGCGCATACGGTCCGGGTCCTCCGCCCGGAGGGCGTTCCACATCTGCTGGAAGTAGGCGAGTGGGCGCGGAATGAAGCGGTCCCGCTCGGCCGTCTCGAGGTAGATCCCGTAGAAGGCGGGCAGGTCCTCGTAGCCGCCCTGGACGACCTTGACGCCGGCTTTCTCCGCCTTCTTGATGTTGCGCCGCCACTGCTGGTTGAAGCCCCGCTGCACCTCTTCGAGGGACCTGCCGGCAAAGGGAACCTGGAACACGTAACGCGGCTGTCCCGCCGCGAATCCCTCTTCACCGGACGGCTCCGTCTGCTGCCACCCCGCCCGGCGCAGCCGGTCGGCGATGTCGAAGGCCGCGGGTTCGTGTGCGGTGGCCTCCACGTCGCGCAGCCGTGCGGCCCGCGGGTCCGCGATCGCGGCCTTGACCGCTTCGGCACTCCAGCGCCGGGCGGCGACGGGCGGCCCCATCTTGACCGAGAAAGCCCCCCGCTCCTTCAGATGAGTGAGCATCGGCCGGAGCCAGCGGTCCAGATCGGGCGCCGCCCAGTCGATGACGGGCCCGTCGGGCAGATACGCGAGATACCGCTTCATCTTCGGCAGCGGCCTGAACAGCACCAGCCCCACACCGACGAGCCGGTCGCCCTCGTCGAACCAGCCCAGACTCTCCGCCCGCCAGTCCGGCTTCACATCTCCCCACGAGGGAACCTGCATATGGCTCACCGAGGGCCGGTCCTGGACGAAGGCCAGATGCTGCTCGCGAGTGATCGCCGCCAGGCGAAGGCTCATGCGCCACGCTCCCTTGATCGGTGCACCAGCCTACTGAGGCGCGACAAGCGAAGAAGGCCCGTGCCGCGCGATGCGCAACACGGGCCTCCCTTTCTGGAGGCAAGACCTTCGCGGGCTCGGGTCAACGGGCCGAGGAGGTCCGCTCCGCCGAGGGGGCGGCCGACGGAAAGGGGTGTGTCAGGCCGCTGCCTCGGGGTCCTTGGCGAGACGGGGGGACGGTACGGTCTCCGCCGTCTCCGGGTAGTGGCAGGCCGTCAGGTGGCCGGGCTTGTTGCCCTCGACCTGGACCAGCGGCGGTGCCTCGCTCGCGCACTTGTCCGTCGCCTTCCAGCAGCGGGTACGGAAGCGGCAGCCGGAGGGCGGGGAGATGGGGGACGGGACGTCGCCGACGAGGCGGATGCGCTCGCGGGCCGGTGTCTCGTCCGCCGTGGCCTCCGGTACGGCCGACAGCAGGGCGCGGGTGTAGGGGTGGCGCGGGTTGCCGTACAGGTCGTCGCGGTCGGCGATCTCGACGATCTTGCCGAGGTACATCACGGCGACGCGCTGCGAGAAGTGGCGTACCACCGCCAGGTCGTGGGCGATGAAGACGAAGGCGATGCCCAGCTCCTGCTGCACCTTCTGGAGCAGGTTGACGACCTGTGCCTGGATGGAGACGTCGAGGGCCGAGACCGGCTCGTCCGCCACGATCAGCTTCGGCTCGAGGGCCAACGCCCGTGCCACACCGATACGTTGACGCTGGCCGCCGGAGAACTCGTGCGGGAAGCGGTTGTAGTGCTCGGGGTTGAGACCGACGATCTCCAGCAGCTCGCGCACGCGCTTCTCGCGGCCGCCCGCCGGGTTGATGTCGTTGATCTCCATCGGACCGGCGATGATCTTGCCGACCGTCTGGCGCGGGTTCAACGACGCGTACGGGTCCTGGAAGATCATCTGGATCTCGGAGCGGATCGGCGCCAGGCGCTTGCGCCCTGCGTGGGTGATGTCCTGGCCGCGGTAGGAGATCTTGCCCGCCGTCGGCTCAAGGAGGCGCGTGATCAGCCGGCCCGTCGTCGACTTGCCGCAGCCGGACTCACCGACCAGGCCCAGGCTCTCGCCCGTGGCCACCTGGAAGTCCAGGCCGTCGACGGCCTGCACGGCGCCGATGGTGCGCGGGAACGGGAAGCCGCCCCTGATCGGGAAGTGCTTGGTCAGCCCGGAGACGTCCAGGAGGGGGGTGGTGTCGCTCATGATGGTGAAATCCCGTCTCGTGTCCGTCAGTTGTGCCGCGACGCGGCCACGTCGGCGAAGAACTCCGCGCGCTGTTCGAGCGAGAGGTGGCAGGCCGAACCCCGCCCGTCGATCAGGTCGAGCAGCGGTTGCTCGGTGGAGCACAGCCCGCCCGCGACCTTCTCGGTGAACGTGCAGCGCGGGTGGAAGCGGCAGCCGGACGGAGGGTTGAGCAGCGAGGGCGGCGAACCCGGGATCGGGTTCAGCGGTACGTCGACCGGGCCCTCCAGGCTCGGCATCGAACTCAGCAGGCCGAGCGTGTAGGGGTGCTGCGGGGTGCGCAGCACCTCCTCCTTCGTCCCGCGCTCCACGCACCGGCCGCCGTACATCACCAGCACGTCGTCCGCGATGTCGGCGATGACACCGAGGTCGTGGGTGATGAAGATGATCGCGGTGCCGAACTCCTGCTGGAGATCCTTGAGCAGGTCCATGATCTGGGCCTGCACGGTCACGTCGAGGGCCGTCGTGGGCTCGTCGGCGATCAGCAGTTCGGGGTCGCAGACCAGCGCCATGGCGATCATCGCGCGCTGGCGCATACCGCCCGAGAACTGGTGCGGGTAGTCGTCCACCCGCATGTCCGGCTGGGGGATCCCGACGCGCCGGAGCATCTCGATCGCCCGCGCCCGGGCCTCCTTCTTGGAGGCGCCGGTGTGCTTGCGGTACGTCTCACCGATCTGCGTGCCGATGGTGTGGTACGGCGACAGCGACGCCAGCGCGTCCTGGAAGATCATCGACATCTTGTTGCCGCGCAGCCGCTCGAGTTCCCGCTCGGTGGACGTGAGCAGGTCCTTGCCGTCGAGCAGGATCTCGCCGTCGATCGCCGTGCGGTCGCGGTCGTGCAGGCCCAGGATCGTCAGGTTGGTGACGGACTTGCCGGACCCCGACTCGCCCACGATGCCGAGGGTCTTGCCCTTGGCCAGGTCGAAGGAGAGGCCGTCGACGGCCTTGACGACGCCGTCCTCGGTGGAGAAGTGGACCTTCAGGTCCCTGACGGAGAGGAAGGTCTGCTGATCGGTGCTCGTCACGGGGACGCTCCAGGGGTGATGCGGGGGAGTCGGGGGCAGGGCGGCGGAGGTCAGGAGAGCCGGATCCGCGGGTCGATGAGGGCGTAGACGGCGTCGACGATGATGTTGAAGAACACGATCGCGCCGGCCGACAGCACGGTGACGCCGAGCAGCATCGGCAGGTCGCTGCGGTTCACGGACGACAGCGCGAGGCGGCCGACGCCCTGGAGGCTGAAGACGGACTCCGTGATGATCGCGCCACCGATGAGGGTGGCGAGGTCGATGCCGAAGATGGTGACGATCGGACCCATGGCGCCGCGCCAGGCGAACCGGAAGAAGACGTTGCGGCTGGAGAGGCCCTTGGCCCGGGCCGTGCGCACGTAGTCCTCGCTGAGCGTCTCGACCAGCTGGGAGCGCGTCATACGGGTGTAGTTCGCGGTCCAGATCAGGGAGAGCACCAGCCAGGGCAGCAGCAGGCCGGAGGCCCAGGAGACCGGGTTCTCCGTCAGCGGCGTGTAGGACGGGTTGTCCAGGATGTTCAACTTGGCGACCAGCAGGTACATCGCGAGGTAGCCGACGAAGTAGATCTGCATGGAGGACGCCACCAGCGAGGCCGAACTGGCCACCTTGTCCTGCCACTTGCCCTGCTTGACGGCGGCCATCATGCCCGTGCCGATGCCGAAGATCAGGAAGACAACGGCCGAGCCGAAGGCGAGCGAGAGGGTCAGCGGCAGCCGGTCCAGGATGGTGCCGAGCACGGGCTGGTTGTTGGCGAAGGAGTAGCCCAGGCACGGGGCGTTGCAGTGCCCGAAGCCGGAGTAGTCCCGACCGACGAAGATGCCCTTGAGCCAGTCCCAGTACTGGACCGGGATCGGATGGTCGATGCCCAGGTTGTGCCGGATCTTCGCGAGCATGTCGGGCGTGCAGTTCTTGCCGCAGGACATTGTGGCGGGGTCACGCGGAACGGCGTAGAAGAGCCAGAAGGTGACAGCGCTGATGATCAGCAGGATGACCAGCGCGCCGAGCACTCGGCGGACGAGGAAGCGGGGCATGAGGGCGTGACTTTCCGGACGGGGCGCCGTCGCCGGGGAGTTGAAAGGAGGGGGGTGGGGCCGCCGCGGGGGGCGGCCGTCGCAACGGCCGCCCCCCGGTCGGCTTACTTCTTGGCGTACAGCTTGCAGAGCGCGACGCAGGTGTTGCCGGCGTCGTAGATGACGTTGCCGACCTTGGACCCGTACATCCAGTTACGGATGGAGTGGTAGTCCGGGACGACCGGGGCGAGCTCCATGATCTGCCGGTCGATGGCACCCCAGGCCTTGTTGGCCTGGTCCGTGTCCGCAATCGTGGAGGCCTGGTCGATGGCCTTGTTCACGCTCGGGTCGTTCAGCTGGGCGTAGTTGCTGCGGCCGTCGCCGATGTTCTTGCCGCTCCAGCAGGGGTAGAAGACCGAGTAGCCGTTCGGCCAGTCCGGGCTCCAGCCGGCCGCGAACAGGTCGTAGCCGTTGTCGATCTTGCCGATCTGGGTGTAGAAGGTCGACTTGTCCACCTGCTTGTTGACGACCTTGAAGCCGGCCGCCTCCAGGGCGTTCTTGATGGCGACGGCCTGCTTCACCGCGTTGTCCGACTGCTGGTAGGCGATGACCACCTTCTGGCCGACCTTGCCGGCCTCCTTCAGCAGGGCCTTGGCCTTCGCCGGGTCGCCACCGGGCTTCTTCTCGACGCCGTAGAGGTCGAAGTGCTGGTAGCCGGGCGTGACCGGGCTGAGGATGGTGCTGGCCAGCTCGCTGGTGGCCTTGCCGCCGCGGATGGTCTGCAGCTGCTGGTGCGGCCAGGCCCAGTTGATGGCCTGACGGACCTTGACGTCCTTGATCCGGGTGGTGTTGATCGGCCAGTAGTAGGTGACCGTGTCGACCTGGGTGAGGACGCGCTTCTTCAGCTTGGCGTTGGTGAGGACCTGGGCGGTGCGCTCCGGGGCCACCTCGTTGAAGATCGACATCGTGTACTGGTCGTTGCCGCGGTCCGCGATGTAGCGGTCCGTGGAGGCCACCGACTCGAAGCCGAACTGGAAGACGAACTTGTCCGGGTACGCGTTGCGGATCGAGTCCGTCTTCGGGTCCCAGTGCTCGTTGCGCACGTACGTCAGCGACTTGCCGATCTGGCGGTCGGAGATCTTGTACGGGCCGAGGGCGAACGGACGCTTGTCGTACTTCTGCTTGGTGTCCTTCTTCTTCGACACCAGGTTGTAGCCCGGCATGGCGAGCGTGTAGTTGAAGTCGGCGCGGGCCTCGGTGAGGCGGAAGGTGATGGTCTTGCCGTCGATCTCGATGGAGTCGAGGCTCTTGCCCTCGTAGGGGCCCTTGTACTTGTCGCCGCCGACCATCCACTGCTGGACGTAGCGGGGGCCCTCGGTGACCCAGGAGGCGAAGAGGCGCTCGAAGGTGTGGCGGACGTCGTCCATGGACAGCTCGGAGCCGTCCTCCCACTTGATGCCGTCCTTGATCGTGAACGACCAGGTCTTGCCGCCGTCCTTCATGGTGCCGGCGTCGGTGGCGACGTCGCCGACCAGCGTGGCGCCACCCTTGTTGTCGATCTTGTAGCCGGTCAGGCCGCGCAGGATCGGGCGGGTGATGGCGCCCTCGGTGGAGACGTAGATCTGGGCCGGGTCCAGGTGGTCCATGTCGAACTGGTCGAGGGAGTAGATCGTGCCGCCCTTGACCGCACCCGGGACCTCCGGCGCGGGGCCGGTGGAGTCGGACTTGGAGCCGACCGGGATGTTCATGGTCTTGGCGCCGGAGACCGAGGGGACGTTGTCCTTCGACGAGCCGCCGCCTCCGCCGCTGCCGCCGCAGGCGCTCAGCACGGTGGTGCCGGCCGCGGCCACACCGGTGGCTATCAGGAAGTTTCTGCGGGAAAAGGACATGCTGAGCCTGCCTCTTTGTGTGAGTCGTGACGAACGGGACCGGCCGGGCGGCGATCCGGCCGGGACGGGGAGCTTTGGTTACCGCTTGGATTTCGGGTCGAGCGCGTCTCGCACCGAGTCACCGAGCAGGTTGAAGGCGAGGACGAAGATCACCATCGACAGGCCCGGGAAGAGCATGAAGGTGAAGTCCTCGGTGTAGAACTGGGCGCCACGAGCGATCATGACGCCCCAGTCCGGCGTCGGGTCGATCATGCCGACGCCGAGGAAGGACAGACCCGCCTCCGAGGTCACGAAGAGGGGAAGGAGCAGCGTGAACTGGATGATGATCGGCGTCCACAGGTTGGGGAGCAGCTCCTTGAACACGATGCGCATGGGGGATGCGCCCGTGATCTTCGCCGCCTCGATGAACTCCCGCTCGCGCAGGCCGAGAACCTGACCGCGCAGCAGCCGGGCGATGCTCGACCAGCCGAAGAAGGACAGGACGATGATCAGCGAGATGGCCCGCAACGAGGTCGGGATGTCGTCGTCGGGGGCGACGAAGAACCCGAAGACGACGGGCATGAAAGCGATGAAGAACAGCGTCGAGGGGAACGACAGCAGGATGTCGATGACCCGGCCGACGAGGTAGTCGACCTTGCCGCCCAGATAGCCCGCCGTGACGCCGATGAGGACGCCCAGGACGGTGGTGAGGATGGCGGCGGCCGCCGCGATGCCCAGGGAGTTGCGGATCGCGTACAGCAGGAACGTGAAGACGTCCCGCCCGAGCTGGGGCTCGATGCCGAACCAGAACTGCGAACTCATGCCGCCGTTGGGGCCCGCCGGGTACGAGAACGCGTTCAGCAGGTCCGGGTTCTGGCTGGCGTACGTCGTGTACGGGTCCTTGCCGTACAGCTTGGCGATCAGCGGCGCGGCGACCGCGATCACGATGAAGAAGATCACGATGTAGGCGGATATAACGCCTGTGCGGTCGCGTTTGAAGCGAGTCCAGGCCAGTCGCCCGGGTGAACGGCTGTCGCTGCCCTTGGGGGTGGAGGGCAGAGGTGACGTCTCGACGCTTGCGTCGGTCACCTCGAGCGGGGCAGCCGCCGATGGAGTAGGGGGGGTCATGGTGCTCCTGGCCCAAGGAGGTCTGGTGACTCCGCAGGGCGCTCCCTACGGGCTACGCCGGACTTTTTCAACGCAATTCGTTCAAGGTCAATAAATTCTCACTCGGCTTGGCGTTCTATTTACCTTCTTTGCCTTTACTTGGTCGATCTGTAGCTACGCGTGTAGCGCGCCGTAATCAACCCGTGTCCGGATTCGGGCCAACTACGCGAAACGGGCAACGAGTTCGATATGCGGATGCCTCCGTATCGGAATCCGTACATCTTGGCGTAACAATCCAACGGTTCGGCATCGGATCGCGAAGATCCATTGCGCTCTTCACCGAAGATCCACGAGCGCTGCGCCGCCGTCGTGCGCCCATCCGGATGGCATACCCCGTTCAAGATCCCCCAATGGCCTCGGTCCGTGTGCGCTATGTCGCCTCTGAGTTGATATTTGCCGGTAATGGACTGGCAGTCATGAGGAGGCACTCCATGCGTGGAGCCACGCACGCCAAATGGGCCGCAGGCGCGGCGGCGGTCGCACTCGCCGCGACGGCCTGCGGGGGCGGCGGCAGCGACAACGGCGGTGGCAGTGGTGACAGCGGTGCGGTGCTCAGCTCCTCCTGGGGGGACCCGCAGAACCCGTTGGAGCCGGCCAACACCAACGAGGTGCAGGGCGGCAAGGTCCTCGACATGATCTTCCGGGGGCTGAAGCGGTACGACCCGAAGACCGGTGCCGCCAAGGACATGCTCGCCGAGAAGATCGACACCTCGGACTCGAAGAACTTCACCGTCACCGTCAAGAGCGGCTGGAAGTTCAGCAACGGCGAGCCGGTCACCGCCAAGTCCTTCGTGGACGCCTGGAACTACGGCGCCAGCCTGAAGAACAACCAGAAGAACGCGTACTTCTTCGGCTACATCGAGGGCTACGACAAGGTCCACCCCGACAGCGGCAAGCAGACCGCCGACACGCTCTCCGGCCTGAAGGTCACCGGCGACCGCACCTTCACCGTCAAGCTGTCCCAGAAGTTCTCGACCTTCCCCGACACCCTCGGCTACCCGGCGTTCGCGCCGCTGCCCAAGGTCTTCTTCAGCGACCACGCCGGGTGGATCAAGAAGCCGGTCGGCAACGGGCCGTACGAGATCCAGTCGTACACCAAGGGTTCGAAGATGTCCCTGCGCAAGTGGGACGCCTACCCCGGCACCGACAAGGCCAAGAACGGCGGTGTGGACCTCAAGGTCTACACGGACAACAACACCGCCTACACCGACCTGATGGCCGGCAACCTCGACCTCGTCGACGACGTCCCCGCCGCCCAGCTCAAGAACGTCAAGGCCGACCTCCAGGGCCGGTATCTGAACACCCCGGCCGGCATCATCCAGACGCTCGCGTTCCCCTTCTACGACAAGAACTGGAACAAGAGCGGCTCGGAGAAGGTCCGCAAGGGCCTGTCCATGGCGATCAACCGCAAGCAGATCACCGACACGATCTTCCAGAAGACCCGTACCCCGGCCACCGACTGGACCTCCCCGGTCCTCGGCGAGAAGGGCGGCTTCCAGGACGGGCTGTGCGGGGGCGCCTGCGAGTACAACCCCTCCGAGGCCAAGAAGCTGGTCAAGGAGGGCGGCGGGCTGCCCGGCGGCCAGGTCAAGATCAGCTACAACGCGGACACCGGCTCGCACAAGGAGTGGGTCGACGCCGTCTGCAACTCCATCAACAACTCGCTCGGCAACGACAAGGCCTGCGTCGGCAACCCGGTCGGCACCTTCGCCGACTTCCGCAACAAGATCACCGCGAAGAAGATGTCGGGTCCGTTCCGGGCCGGCTGGCAGATGGACTACCCGCTCATCCAGAACTTCCTGCAGCCGCTCTACTACACCAACGCCTCCTCCAACGACGGCCACTGGTCCAACAAGGACTTCGACAAGCTGGTGAACCAGGCCAACAGCGAGACCGACACCGCCAAGGCGATCTCGCTCTTCCAGGACGCCGAGAAGGTCGTACGGGACAACATGGCCGCCATCCCGCTCTGGTACCAGAACGGCAGCGCCGGCTGGTCCGAGCGGCTCTCCAACGTCGCCCTCAACCCGTTCAGCGTCCCGGTCTACGACGAGATCAAGGTGGGTTGAGCGCCCATGGGCAGATACGTGGTCCGGCGTCTGCTCCAGATGATCCCCGTGTTCATCGGGGCCACGCTGCTGATCTTCCTGATGGTGAACGTGATGGGCGACCCCATCGCGGGACTGTGCGGCGAGCGGCAGTGCGACCCGGCCACGGCCGCCCAGCTGAAGAAGGAGTTCGGCCTCGACAAGCCCGTGTGGCAGCAATACCTGACCTACATGGGCAACGTCTTCACCGGCGACTTCGGCACCGCCTTCAACGGCCAGAAGGTCACCGAGCTGATGTCGACGGCGTTCCCGGTGACCATCCGGCTCACGATCGTCGCGATCATCTTCGAGATCGTCATCGGCATCACCCTCGGCGTGATCACGGGACTCAAGCGCGGGCGCCCGGTCGACACCTCGGTCCTGCTGCTCACCCTCGTCGTCATCTCCGTCCCCACCTTCGTCACCGGCCTGCTGCTGCAACTGCTGCTCGGTGTCGAGTGGGGCTGGATCAAACCGTCCGTCTCGCCGGACGCGAACTTCGGCGAACTGATCGTGCCGGGCCTGGTCCTGGCCTCCGTCTCCCTCGCCTACGTCACCCGGCTGACCCGCACCTCCATCGCGGAGAACCGGCGCTCCGACTACGTCCGCACGGCCATCGCCAAGGGGCTGCCCCGCCGGCGAGTGATCGTCCGGCATCTGCTGCGCAACTCGCTGATCCCCGTGATCACCTTCATCGGCACGGACATCGGGGCCCTGATGGGCGGCGCGATCGTCACCGAGCGGATCTTCAACATCCACGGCGTCGGCTTTCAGCTCTACCAGGGCATCCTGCGCCAGAACACCCAGACCGTGGTCGGCTTCGTGACCGTGCTGGTGCTGGTCTTCCTGGTCGCCAACCTCCTCGTCGACCTCCTGTACGCCGTACTCGACCCGAGGATCCGCTATGCCTGAGCCGTTCGAGTCCGAGGGCGCCATCTCCGGCGCGGGCATGGGCGGGGCGATGGACCTCGCGGTGGCCGAGGGGCAGACGCTGGAGACGGCACCCGGCGGGCCGGACGGCACCGGCCCGGCGGGCAGACCCCGCTCCCTGTGGTCGGACGCCTGGCGGGACCTGCGCCGCAACCCCGTCTTCATCATCTCGGCCCTGGTGATCCTCTTCCTGGTCGTCATCTCCCTGTGGCCCTCGCTGATCGCCTCCGGCAACCCGCTCAAGTGCGACCTCGCCAAGGCCCAGGAGGGCTCCCAGCCGGGCCATCCCTTCGGCTACGACGGCCAGGGCTGCGACGTCTACACGCGGACCGTGTACGGGGCCCGCAAGTCCGTCACGGTCGGCGTCTGCGCCACGCTCGGCGTCGCGCTCCTCGGCTCGGTGCTGGGCGGGCTCGCGGGCTTCTTCGGCGGGTTCTGGGACTCGCTGCTGTCCCGCATCACCGACATCTTCTTCGCGATCCCGGTCGTCCTCGGCGGTCTGGTCCTGCTCTCCGTCGTCACCAGCAACACCGTCTGGCCGGTGATCGGCTTCATGGTGCTGCTGGGCTGGCCGCAGATCTCGCGCATCGCCCGCGGCTCGGTGATCACCGCGAAGCAGAACGACTACGTGCAGGCCGCGCGCGCCCTCGGCGCCTCCAACTCCCGCATCCTGCTGCGGCACATCGCGCCCAACGCGATCGCGCCGGTGATCGTGGTGGCGACCATCGCGCTCGGCACGTACATCGCCCTGGAGGCGACCCTGTCGTACCTCGGCGTGGGCCTCAAACCCCCCACGGTCAGCTGGGGCATCGACATCTCGGCCGCCTCCCCCTACATCCGCAACGCCCCCCACATGCTGCTGTGGCCGGCCGGCGCCCTGGCCGTCACGGTGCTGGCCTTCATCATGCTCGGCGACGCGGTGCGCGACGCCCTCGATCCGAAGCTGAGGTCATGACGCGATGCTGCTCG
The DNA here is from genome assembly GCF_019857225.1 of Streptomyces plumbidurans. GTDB lineage: Bacteria > Actinomycetota > Actinomycetes > Streptomycetales > Streptomycetaceae > Streptomyces > Streptomyces plumbidurans. The sequence continues at coordinate 93,065 of NZ_JAFJSY010000018.1, read as the reverse complement.
AAGTGCGGGATCTGCAGGTGGAGTTCCGGACCCGGGACGGAATCGCCAAGGCCGTCAACGGGGTCTCGTACAGCGTGGACGCGGGGGAGACGCTCGCCGTGCTCGGGGAGTCCGGGTCCGGCAAGTCCGTCACCGCGCAGGCGGTCATGGGCATCCTCGACATTCCGCCGGGGAAGATCACCGGCGGCGAGATCCTCTTCCGCGGCCAGGACCTGCTGAAGTTCAAGGAGGACGAGCGGCGCAAGGTGCGCGGGGCCGAGATGGCGATGATCTTCCAGGACGCGCTGTCCTCCCTCAACCCCGTGCTCTCCGTGGGCGACCAGCTCGGCGAGATGTTCCTCGTGCACCGGGGGATGTCGAAGAAGGACGCACGGGCCAAGGCCGTCGAGCTGATGGACCGGGTGCGCATCCCGGCCGCCAAGGAGCGGGTCAAGGACTATCCGCACCAGTTCTCCGGCGGCATGCGCCAGCGCATCATGATCGCGATGGCGCTCGCCCTGGAACCGGCGCTCATCATCGCCGACGAGCCCACCACCGCCCTCGACGTCACCGTCCAGGCCCAGGTGATGGATCTGCTCGCCGAGTTGCAGCGCGAGTACAACATGGGGCTCATCCTCATCACTCACGACCTCGGCGTGGTCGCGGACGTCGCCGACAAGATCGCCGTCATGTACGCGGGCCGGATCGTGGAGTCGGCCCCGGTGCACGACATCTACAAGGCCCCCGCGCACCCGTACACCAGGGGCCTGCTGGAGTCGATCCCGCGCCTGGACCAGAAGGGCCAGGAGCTCTACGCCATCAAGGGCCTGCCGCCCAACCTCATGAACATCCCGCCCGGCTGCGCCTTCAACCCCCGCTGCCCGATGGCCCAGGACGTGTGCCGCACCGATGTGCCACCCCTGTTCGAGGTGGACGAAGTGCGGCGCAGCGCCTGCCACTTCTGGAGGGAGTGCCTGCATGGCTGAGCCGATTCTGCAGGTCAGCGGGCTGGTCAAGCACTACCCGCTGACCCAGGGCATCGTCTTCAGGAAACAGGTCGGCGCCGTGAAGGCCGTCGACGGCGTGGACTTCGAGCTGGGCCGCGGCGAAACCCTCGGCATCGTCGGCGAGTCCGGCTGCGGCAAGTCGACGGTCGCCAAGATGCTGGTCAACCTGGAGAAGCCGACGGCCGGCGAGATCCGCTACAAGGGCGAGGACATCGCGCGCCTGTCCGGCAAGGCCCTGCGCTCGGTGCGGCGCAACATCCAGATGGTCTTCCAGGACCCGTACACCTCCCTCAACCCCCGGATGACCGTGGGCGACATCATCGGGGAGCCCTACGAGATCCACCCAGAAGTGGCCCCCAAGGGCGACCGGCGCACCAAGGTCCAGGAACTGCTGGACGTGGTGGGGCTCAACCCCGAGTACATCAACCGCTATCCGCACCAGTTCTCCGGCGGCCAGCGCCAGCGCATCGGCATCGCGCGGGGGCTCGCGCTGCGCCCGGAGATCATCGTCGCCGACGAACCGGTCTCCGCGCTCGACGTCTCCGTCCAGGCCCAGGTGATCAACCTTCTCGACCGGCTGCAGAGCGAGTTCGAGCTGTCGTACATCTTCATCGCGCACGACCTGTCGATCGTCCGGCACATCTCGGACCGGGTCGGGGTGATGTACCTCGGGCGGATCGTGGAGACCGGCCGCGACAGCGAGATCTACGAGCATCCGACGCATCCGTACACCCAGGCGCTGCTCTCCGCCGTCCCCGTGCCCGATCCGGAGGCGCGCGAGCACCGGGAGCGGATCATCCTGGCGGGCGACGTGCCGTCCCCGACGAACATCCCCTCCGGCTGCCGCTTCCGCACCCGCTGCTGGAAGGCGCAGGAGCGGTGCGCGCTGGAGGTGCCTGCGCTCGCGGTGCCCGCCGAGTTCCGGTTCGCGACCGGCCCCGCCGCGCACGACTCGGCCTGCCACTTCGCGGAGGAGAAGCAGGTGGTGCCGCCCGAGGAGACGCCGGAGGAGGCCCCGAAGGAGCCGTCGGAGCAAGAGGAGTAACACGCAGGCAACTCCGCCGACCCGCATCCGAGATACGGACGCGTCAGGCTCTGGAGCGTACGGCCGTGCGGGTGCCGTGAGCGGGCCGGGGTGCGCGATGTCGTCCCGGCCCGCTGCCGTGCTAGGCCAGGCCCAACGACCGTCGCAGGAAGTCCAGTTGGAGCCGCAGCAGATTCTCGGCGACCGACTCCTGCGGGGTCATGTGCGTGACGCCGGACAGCGGCAGCACCTCGTGCGGGCGGCCCGCGGCCAGCAGGGCCGAGGACAGCCGCAGGGAGTGGGCGACCACCACATTGTCGTCGGCGAAGCCATGAATGATCATCATCGGGCGGTGCTGCTCGGCGGGATCGACCAGACCCGCGTCGTCGATCAGCGAGTTGCGCCGGTAGACCTCGGGCTGCTCGCCGGGGTGCCCGAGGTAGCGCTCCTGGTAGTGGGTGTCGTACAGGCGCAGGTCGGTGACCGGGGCGCCCACCACGGCCGCGTGGAAGACGTCCGGGCGGCGCAGGGCCGCGAGGGCGGCCAGGTAGCCGCCGAAGGACCAGCCCCTGATGGCGACCCGGTTCAGGTCGAGCGGGAAGTCGGCGGCGAGCGACTGCAGCGCGTCCACCTGGTCCTGGAGGACGACCGCCGCGAGGTCGTCGCGCACCGCCTTCTCCCAGGCCGGGGAGCGTCCGGGGGTGCCGCGGCCGTCGGCGACCACGACCGCGAACCCCTGGTCGGCGAACCACTGCGAGGTCAGATGCGGGTTGTGCGCGGCCAGCACCCGCTGGCCGTGCGGACCGCCGTAGGGATCCATGAGTACGGGGAGCGGAGTCACGCCGTCGTGATCGCGGGGGAGCAGGACGGCGCACGGGATGCGACGCGTGCTCCCCTCGGTGAGGGTCACGCGCGGGGACATACCGGGATCTTCCGCATACGACGTGATGGTCGTCAGGGGCCGGCCGTCGCGAAGAACCTGCGCACGGGCGCCGGGCCGGTCGGGAGTGGCGGACACCAGCACGGTCACGCCCCCGGCGCGCACCGCCGAGTGCACGCCGGGCTCCTGCGAAACGCGCTCCACGCCGAGCTCGTTGACGCGGTAGACATGCACCTCGCCGGTCTCGGGGGCGTCCGCCTCCGCACCCGCGGACGCTGCCACCAGCACGTCGTCCGGTCCGACGTCCAGCACCGCGCGCAGATGCAACTGCGGTCCGGTCAGCGGGCGTTCACCGACCGCGAGGACCCGGGCACCGCCCTCGTCGACGATCCGCACGAGCTGCCCGGACGGGCTCCAGCAGGGCACCCCTGGGAAAAGATCAAGCCAAACTGGATCTTCGTCCACGTGCACGAGCCGGGTCGCCCCGGTCTCCGGGGACACGGCCAGGAACAGCTGGCTGCGCTGGTCGCGCGCCTGTACGAGCAGCAGCGGCGCACCCGCTTGTGACCAGTGCACATGTGCCAGGTACGGATAGCGCGCCCGGTCCCAGACGACCTCCGTGCGCGTCCCGTCCAGGCCGATCACGAACAGCCGTACGTCCGCGTTGTCGGTGCCCGCCGCCGGGTACGGGACGTGCAGTGGATCACGTCCGGGTTGGGCCGGGTCGGAGATCCACCAGCGCCGCACGGGCGTGTCGTCCACGCGCGCGACCAGCAGTTGCTGCGAGTCCGGCGACCACCAAAAGCCCCGCGAACGCTGCATCTCCTCGGCCGCGATGAACTCGGCCAGGCCGTAGGTGACGTTGTCGGACTCCGGCTCCGCCAGGGCCCGTTCGTCCTTGCCCTCGCAGTCCACGACGCGCAGCGCGCGGTGCGCGACATAGGCGACGTGCCGTCCGTCGGGGGAGGGGCGCGGGTCGATCACCGGTCCGGCGGCGGGCAGTTCACGTGCCGTGCCGGCCCGCAGCTCGGCCGCGAAAAGCCGCCCCGACAAGGCGAAGGACGCCAACTCGACGGCCGCGTCGGTGGCGTAGCCGACGATGCCGCCGCCGCCCTCCCGGCTGCGCTCGCGGCGTGCGCGCTCCTCGGGCGGGAGGTTCTCGGCGGCGCCGCCCAGCAGGGCGTGCGGATCGGCCGCGACCCGCTCCTCGCCCTGCGCCGTATCGAGAACCCACAGGGAACTCGCCCTGTCCGTGCCGGAGGTGGAGCGCAGGAACACGACACGCGTGCCGTCGGGCGCCACGGTGAAGGCACGCGGCGCGCCGAGCGTGAACCGCTGGGTGCGGGCGTGCCTGCGGGGGAAGGAGTCGGGCCTCGTCGTCATGCCCCGACCATATTGGCCATGCGCCCCCTTGTGCGGCCGTGCGCCGAGCGATGCGCGCATCCGGATAGTTATGATCACTACCGCATAGTGGGTATGAACCTGCTGGTTATTGCATGGATTTATCTGGCCCCTGAGTCCGACCCCCGCGCCCCTGGGACCTTTGGAGGTGAGCCGCCGTGGCACTCTCGATTTCGGCGGTTGTGCTGCTGGCGATCATCGTCGTCCTGCTCATCAGGAAGTCAGGACTGAAGGCCGGGCATGCGATCGTCTGCGCCCTGCTCGGCTTCTACCTCGCCTCCTCGACCGTCGCTCCGACCATCAACGAGCTGACGACGAACATCGCGGGGATGATCGGAAGCATCAAGTTCTGATCCGCGCCGACCGGTCGACCGCGCCGTCAGCCCTCGGACGCGTACGACACGAAGTCGGACCATGCCTCCGGCGTGAGCTGGAGGCGTGGGTCGGCGGTGTGCTGGGAGTCGCGGACGCGAGCAGCCCCCCGGCCTCCACCGCCTCTCCGAACGCGGCGGCGCGCATCGCCACCGGAACCCGACTGCTCACGCTCCGGTGCCAGGGGGGATCTTTTTCAAGGACCACGATGGTGAAAGAACCCGGCCAAGCCCCACCCCTCCCGCCCGCGGCCGGGGCTCACTCGCCCGGGTGAACATTGCCAACTCGGCTGGATCTTCGGCCCCTTGCGGGCTCTACGCTCACCGCAACACAACCGCAGACATGCGACGGCCCTCGCCGGGACTGCAATCCCAGTGCGAGGGCCTGACCACCGAGGAAGTTAGGCCCTTCCTGATGGATACGCAGAACCCTAGCGCGCCCTCGCGCACCCGGTCCCGGCTTGCCGCCAACAACCACCCGAACCAGGGGCAGCCCCACACGGGCGGCGGCCTCCGGCACGACAACACCCGCCACACCGCGCGCTTCACGGTGATCGGCAACCACCTCACCCAGCACGCGGAACTCTCCCTCCTGGCGATCGGTCTGGCCTGCCACATCCAGTCGCTGCCCAAGGGCGCCCGCGTCGACATCAAGTCCCTGACCGCCCGCTTCCCGGAGGGCGCCACCCGCATCGCCGCAGCCCTGCGCGAACTGGAGGCGCACGGCTACCTGCGCCGCGAGCGCATCCGCTGCGCCGGCGGCCGCATCGTGACCCGCACCGTCTCCTGCAACCAGCCGGGGCGAGCCCGCCACGCCGACCGCGAGCCCGCACGGCCGCCGCACCCGAGCAAGACGCCGACGACGAAGCCGGCGCCCCGCAGGAAGGCCCTCCCTGCCGTCCCGCAGCCCGCGTGCACCGCCCCCGCCCTCCTCCAGCAGGCCGTTGACCTCCTCGCCGACCTGCGCCGCCACGACCCCCGCCTGCTCCTGTCGACCTGCGACACGGCCCACCTGGCCTCCGGCGTCGCCGCCTGGCTGGAGCGAGACGTCACCCCAACCGCCGTACGCCTTGCCCTGACAGCAGACCTGCCGGACGAGCCCCTCCGCCGCCCAGCCGCCCTCCTGGCACACCGCCTCACCGCCCAGCTGCCCCCTCCGCCCCCATTCCGCGCCCCCACCCCGCCCCCGCCCACCCGGCACCCCCTCCAAAACTGCGAAGGCTGCGACCGCGCTTTCCGCGCACCCATCCCAGGACGCTGTTATGACTGCCGTACACCCCTTGCCGCCTGAACCGCGCCCCCGGCTCGGTGTCCCGATAACCTGGCCAGGGCACCCCCTGGAGGACACCATGAGCAGTCAGGCAGATCACGGGCACGAGCTGATCCCGCGACCCGAGCTGACGCCGGATGCCTTGCGTGCCGCCCTCGCCGTCGTTGCTCCTGGGCGCCTGGCCGAGATGCAGGCCATGAAGGAGGATGCCTTCGCCAAGGCCGTCGAGTGGCAGTCGCTCAGCCCTGTGCAGAGCTGGGTCCTGATCTGGGCCAAGGAGATCGAGATCGCTCGCCGTCCAGACCTCTCCACTCGCCTCGCCCGAGCGCGGCGCGATCTCGAACATGAGGATGCGGACATCGCACGAGAAGCCCTGCGTGAACTGAGCGCTGTCATGGACGAGGCCCTGAAAGCAGTGCGCGAGTGAGCTGGAAGTGGGAGTACGCCTTCGGCGCCGAAGATGCCGCTCGAACTGTGCCCGCCGATTTTCTCGCAGCCGTGGAACACAAAGCTGATGAACTCGTCAGAGCGGCCGAAGCGCTGCACATTCACGGCCGCGCCTATGAAGGATTCGACCCGAAAGGTGGCGAAATCATCGTCCGGGGTGGCTGGTTTGGCTATCAAGTCGTCGTGCGTAGCGAGCGCGTCTACGTCGTCCACATCACGTATCTAGGGTGCTGAGGGCCTTGCGGCCGGTAGAAGCACGATCCGGAAACCGAGGGACCGGAACCGGACACCTTCACCGGGCGCAGATCCCCGCCCGAGCCCGCGCACGCTTCCTCCCGCGACCCTCGTAGGGTTGCCCCATGACCGAAGAGCCCTCCCGGCGTCTGCTGCTGGTGCACGCGCATCCGGACGACGAGTCGATCAACAACGGCGCGACCATGGCCGCGTATGTCGCTGGGGGTGCGCGGGTGACTCTGGTCACCTGCACGCTCGGTGAGCGCGGTGAGGTGATTCCGTCGGAGCTTCGGCATCTGAGCGGTGCCGCGCTCGGCGAGTACCGGTTGCGTGAGCTGACCGCCGCCATGGACGCGCTCGGCGTCGAGGACTTCCGGCTGCTCGGCGGGCCGGGCCGGTACAGCGACTCCGGGATGATGGGGCTGGCCGACAACGACGACCCCAACTGCTTCTGGCAGGCGGACGTCGACGAGGCGGCCCGGTATCTCGTCGAGGTGATCCTGGAGGTGCGCCCGCAGGTCCTCGTCACCTATGACGAGAACGGCGGATACGGCCACCCGGACCACATCCAGGCCCACCGCGTCGCGATGCGCGCCGCCGAACTCGCCGCCGAGGCCGGCTGGCGGATCCCCAAGGTCTACTGGAACCGGGTCCCCAGATCCGTCGCCGAGAGGGCCTTCGCCCGGCTTGCGGAGGATCTGCCCCGTCTGCCCTTCTCCAAGGCCGCCGTCGTCGACGACGTACCGGGTGTCGTGGCGGACGAGCGGATCACCGCCACCATCGACGGCACCGCGTACGCCGCCGCCAAGGCCGCAGCGATGCGGGCGCACGCCACGCAGATCGAGGTCGCCGAAGGCGAAGGCTTCTTCGCGCTCTCCAATGAACTCGCACAACCCCTCTTCACCACCGAGTACTACGAGTTGGTGCAGGGGGAGGCCGACGGGTCGCCGGAGAACGACCTGTTCGCCGGGCCGGCGGCGTCCGGTGTCGGCACCACCGCCGGGGAGGCGTCATGAACGAGCAAGGCTCCCTGCTCACCCAGCCCCTGCGGCCGCCCTCCGCCGGGCGCGCGGCCCTGTACCTGGGGCTCTTCGTGCTCGGCCTGGTCGTCGGCGCGGCCGGTGCGCTGCTGCAGGGCGCCTGGTTCCCCGGCGGCCTGCTGCTCGCCCTGGCCGGCGAGGCGGGGCTCTGCCTGGGCGGCGGACGCGCCACCGGCGGCCGGGGCGGTGCGATCGCGCCCGCCGCCGGCTGGATCATCGCCGTCATCCTGCTCACCGCCACCAGGCCCGAAGGAGACTTCCTCTTCGGCGCGGGAGCCGGCTCCTACCTCTTCCTCCTCGGCGGCATGGCTGTCGCTGTGATCTGCGCCACGCTCGGGCAGGGGCGGCAACCGGGCGGCCGTGGCGTCCGACTTGGCAAGTGACGTACCACTTCGCCGGTATAGGCGCGTGCGAGTCCCGTGTGGGTTTCCCCGGCGGTCATGGGATACACGCCAGAAGTGGCCAGTATGGTGGTGCGCGCCGCCGAGCCGCCCGTGAGGTTGTGTCGGGCGGCGGAGCCAACCGGGAGAACCTGCCTTGAGTCGTGAAACTGACACTCCGTCCTCCGGGCCCAACGGGCACGGCGGAGCCGCATACCCGTCGGGTACGCCGCCGTACGGGACGCCCACGGCTTCCGACGCCGGTGCGGAAGCGGGCCGTTCGGCCGCGCAGCCGGAGGACCGCAAGACCGAGACCACGCTGACGACCCGGATCCGGATCAACATCCCCGGGTCGCGGCCCATCCCGCCGGTCGTCGTGCGCACGCCGGTCGCGGACACCGAGCGCTCCGACGAGACTCCTCGGACCGAGGCTCCCGCACCCGCGGCGACCCAGGCGATGAGCACCGTCGAGACGCCGGCCGAGCCCGCCCAGCCCGCCGCCGAGGAGAAGACCAGCGACTGGTTCGCGCCCCGCAAGTCGGCCGCGCCCAAGGGCGGTCAGACCGGCGGCGCCACCAACGGTGCCGGTACGCCGGGCGGTTCGCCCGCTCCGAACGGTTCGGGCGCACCCGGCACGGGCGCCGGGGCTCCCGGCCCGGGCGCCGCTCCCGGCGCTCCGCGTCCGGGCGCCGGACGCCCCGGCGGCGTGGTCGGCTCCATGAGCGTGCCGGGCGGCTCGCGTCCCGGCGGTGCGAACGGCGCCGGATCCCGTCCCGGCGGGACCAACGGCGCCGGACTGCCCGGAGCGACCGGCGGGCCCGTGGCCCCCGGGCACGGCGGCGGCACCGGTTCCTTCGACGTCACCGAGGCGCTGAATGCGGGACCGCTCGGCAACGGCCCGCGCTCCGGCGACGAACCGCGCCGCGACGAGCTGCCGTACTTCTCGGAGACCGACACCGGCACGCAGAACGGCACGAACGGCCAGGGCGGCTACGGCGCTCCCGTCGGCGTGAGCGACTTCAACGCGCCCGGCGGTCCGGGGAGCCCCGGCCCCTCGGGCCCGACGGTCGGCATCACCGGCGAAGGACCGCTGGCCCCGCCCCCCGGCAACGGCGGCCCCGGTGGACCCGGCGGCCCCGGCGGCATGGGCGGCCCGAACGGCGCGGGCCTCGGACCCGGCGGCGGCCTCAGCGACGACACCGCGATCCTCACCCCGCAGAAGCCCGCCCCCGAACCGGGCGCGCAGGGCTACCCCGCGCCCGACAACATCTCCGGGCACACCGTCACCAGTGGCATCCCGGTCGTGACCCCGGGCACGAACTCGCCGTTCGGGCCCGGCGGCACGGGCGAGGCCCCGGTACCGCACACGCCCCCGAGGCTCCCCGAGCCGGTCGCGCAGAACGTGCCGTCCTCCTCCTCCAAGAAGAAGCAGAAGAAGGGGAGCAACAAGCTGGTGCTCCTCGGCACCGGCGTGGTCGTCGTGGCCGCTCTCGCCTACGGCGCCGGGCTGCTGATGAACCACTCCGACGTGCCCAAGGGCACCACCGTGCTCGGCGTCGACATCGGCGGCGGCACCCGCGACGACGCCGTCAAGAAGCTCGACGAGGCCTTCGGCGGCAACGTGAACAAGCCGCTGAAGCTCTCTGTGGGCGGCAAGACGGTCACGCTCAAGCCCGACCAGGCCGGACTCCAGCTGGACGAGCAGGCCACCGTCGGCGCGGCCGCGAAGAGCGACTACAACCCGGTCTCCGTGATCGGTTCCCTCTTCGGCAACCACCGCGTCGTCGACCCGGTCATGCCCGTCGACGAGGAGAAACTGACCGCCGCCCTGAAGTCCACCTCCGCCTCCGGCGGCTCCGGTTCGATGACCGAGGGCACGATCCAGTTCAAGTCGGGCAAGGCAGTCGCCGTCTACGGCAAGGCGGGCAAGGGCATCGACGTCGCCAAGTCCACGGAGGCCGTCGAGTCGGCGTACCGCACCCAGGTGCAGACCGGCTCGGCCCCCGCGGTCGCCGTCCCCACGACGACCCAGAAGCCGACGGTCTCCGACGCCGAGGTCGACCGGATGATGAACGAGTTCGCCAAGCCGGCGATGTCGGGCATCGTCACCATCGAGGCGGGCGGGGTGCAGGTCAAGTTCAGCCCCCAGAACTCGCTGTGGAAGTTCCTCGGCGTCCGGGCGGTCGACGGCAAGCTGGTCGAGCACTACGACACGACCGCGCTGAAGAACCTGTACGGCGGCGCCTGGGACGGCGTGCTGATCACCCGGGGCAACGGCAAGAAGACCCCCGTGACACCCCAGGACGTCATCAGCGCCATGCGCAAGCCGCTCCTCGGCAAGACACCGGCGGACCGCGTCGGCGTGATCGAGACCAACGCGGGCTAGCCGCAGGCCGGTTGACGTTCGAGGGGGCGCCCTGGCTTCGGCCGGGGCGCCCCCTCCGGCGTGGTGGCGGCTTCCCGCCGCCGTCGAACAAAATCATTTTTTCCGCACTCCCGGGCCACCTAGGATCACTGCGGCGCATGGGCCGAACCAAGTTCACCCCATGGAGTCGGGGGTTCGTCGTGCGCTCGTTCAGGCACCCCTGCCGGCTCCGGAGGGTCCGAGTGCAGGATGGGTGAGTGGATGAGCGCAAGGAAGAAAGCCCTCGTGGGCCTCGCGAGTGCGGCACTGGTTCTCGGCTTCACCGGTACCGCGTCCGCGGGCAGCTACAACGGCAAGTGTGAGTCCGCGGGCGGCGGCGAGGTGTGTATCTACCGGCTCGCCAACTACGGCGGTGGTCTCTACGACACGCTCTACAGCAAGACCACCTACAGCGGCAGCACCTACTACGGCACCAGCACGGCCATCGACAACACCATGTCCTCGGTGAAGAACATGGACCCCGACACGCTGGTGTACTTCTACCAGTACTCCGGCTACACCGGCGCCCTCGTCGGCATCCCCCCGGGCGAGCAGATCAATCAGGTGCCCAACGACAACACGGCGAGTTCGCACTGCTTCGGCTCGAACTCCGCCTGCCCGAACTGAACGCGACGATGCGCCCCTTCACCGGGGCGCATCCCGTTCGGGCCGCCCTTCTCGAAGGAAGCGTCTGACCTGATGCGCAAGAGCCCGGCGATCGGCGTCGCCGCCCTGTGTGCCGTACTGCTGTCGGGATGCCAGTCGTCGGGTGGCGGGACGCCGAGTGAGCCCGAGATCTCCGCCTCCCCGGCCACCAAGACCGTTGCCGGCGTCCGGGTGCCGGTCCTCCCTCTCGACGCCTACGCCGTCGACGCCCAGCAGCAGGAAGTGCTCGACCGGGCTGTCGACGAGCTGGCGGAGACATGCATGAAGGCGAAGGGTTACACCTGGCCCGCCCGCCTCAAGCAGCTCGGCGTACCGCGCTCGGCCAATGAGCGGCGCTACGGCGTCACCGACCCCGAAGCGGTGAAGGTCTACGGCTATCAGCTGGCCCCGCCGGTCGGCGTGACCCCGGCGCAACTGGCCGAGGAGGCGCGGCAGGAGAAGAAGCGCAAGGCCCTCATGACGGACGCGCTCACCGAGGCCTACACCGGCCGCAGCGGCAAGACGGCCTCGACGAGCCGCACGGGCGGCTGCCGCGGACAGGCTCTGAAGCAACTCGGCCTGCCCCAGGGCGGCGAGGCGCTCACCGCCGTCGACCTGGCCCAGCAGCAGAGCTGGAAGCGCACGGAGGCCGACAGCAGGGCCAAGGCCGCGAACGCTCAGTGGAGTGCCTGTATGAAGAAGGCCGGCTACCGCTACGCGAACCCGCACCTCGCCGCGGCCGACCCGGCCTGGTGGACGAAGGGCGCGGACCCCGGCGCCCGGAACAAGGCCGGAGCGCGCGAGATCGCCACCGCGGTGGCCGATGTGAGGTGCAAGCGGCAGGTGGACTACGTGACCGTCTGGCAGTCCGTCGAGACCACCTACCAGCACAAGATCATCGCGGCCAACAAGAAGGAGCTCGAAGCCGTCCGGCAGGTGTGGCGGAACGCCCTGCGAAAGGCGCACGAAGTCCTCCGCTGAGCCGGACTGGCGGGCCGGACTGCTGAGCCCGTCGCCATGACATCTGTCATACGGCAGTCAGGACCGCCGACACTGCCGGGCCGGGGCCCCCGGCGGCCACGATGGTTCACATGACGACGACAGCGACACAGACCACCGCCCCGGTGGTCGGCCTCGACCAGGTGAGCAAGGTGTACGGGGACGTCCGGGCCGTGGACGGGCTGACGCTCGCGCTGCACCCGGGGGAGACCGTGGCCCTGCTCGGGCCCAACGGGGCCGGGAAGTCGACCACGCTCGACCTGCTGCTCGGGCTGAAGCACGCCGACAGCGGCACGGTCCGCGTCTTCGGCACCAGCCCGCGCGAGGCGATCGTCGCCGGGAGGGTGGGCGCGATGCTGCAGAGCGGCGGGCTGATGGACGAGGTCACCGTCGCCGAGCTGGTCGGGCTCGGCTGCGCGCTGCACCCGAAGGCGTACAAGGTCGATGACGTCCTCGCCCGGGCCGGCATCAGCCAGATCGCCGACCGCAAGGTCAACAAGCTCTCCGGCGGCCAGGCCCAGCGCGTCCGCTTCGCCCTCGCCACGGCCGGCGACAGCGACCTGATCGTCCTGGACGAGCCCACCACCGGCATGGACGTCACCGCCCGCCAGGCCTTCTGGGCCACCATGCGCGAGCAGGCCGACCAGGGCCGTACGGTCCTGTTCGCCACGCACTACCTGGAGGAGGCCGACGCCATCGCCGACCGGGTGCTCGTCCTGCACCGGGGCCGCCTCCTCGCCGACGGCACCGCCGCCGAGATCAAGGCGAAGGCCGGGGCCCGGCGGGTCTCGTTCGACCTGGAGGGCCAGGTCGACGAGGCGTCCCTGCGCGAGCTGCCCTTCCTGACCTCGATCACCGTGTCGAACAGCGGCTCCGCCGTGGACTCCGTGCACACCGTGCGCCTGCAGTCCTCCGACGCCGACGCGACCGTGCACGCCGTCTACGGCCTCGGCCTCTACCCCCGCAACCTCGAAGTCGCCGGGCTCGGCCTGGAGCAGGCCTTCGTCGCCATCACCGCCGCCGAGGAGGCCAAGCAGTCATGAACAGCCTGATCAAGCTGGAACTCGCCCGCGCCCTGCGCAACCGCAAGTTCCTCTTCTTCTCCGTGATCTACCCCTCGGTCATCTTCCTGCTCGCCTCCAGCCAGACGGGCACGGTCGACGGCACCGGCCTGAGCGTGGCGGCGTACGTCATGGTCTCCATGGCTTCCTTCGGCGCCCTGACCGCCGTGCTGATGGGCAACAGCGAGCGCATCGCCAAGGAGCGCGAGAGCGGCTGGGTACGGCAGCTGCGGCTGACCACGCTGCCCGGACGCGGCTACGTCCTCGCCAAGACCGCCAGCGCCGCCGTGGTCAGCCTGCCGTCCATCGTGGTCGTCTTCCTGGTCGCCGCCGCCGTGAAGGACGTACGCCTGGACGCCTGGCAGTGGCTCGCCCTCACCGGCGCGATCTGGGCCGGCAGCCTGGTCTTCGCCGCGCTCGGGGTCGCCATCGGCTACCTCGCCTCCGGCGACGCGGTCCGCCCGATCACGATGATCATCTACTTCGGCCTGTCGATCCTCGGCGGCCTGTGGTTCCCCTCCGACGGCTTCCCGCAGTGGCTGCAGGACATCGCGAAGTGGCTGCCCACGCACGCGTACGCTGCGGTGGGACGGGCCATCGAACAGAGCCAGGCCCCGCACGCCCAGGACGTCGGCAACCTCGTCGTCTTCTTCCTGCTCTTCGCGGGCGGCGCGGCCTGGCTGTACCGGAAGGACACGCTGAAGGCGTGAGCGTCATGACCGAAGACCCGCGTGCGGACGCGGCCAGGGCGGAGCGGCTGGTCCGCATGGGAGAGCCGCCCCGCAACGCGCGCGAGGCCATGCGCAAACTGGTGTGGATCCTGCCCTGGCTGGTGTTCCTCGGCGCCCCGGTGAGCGACCTGACCGGCGGCCACCACTCCACCGGTGCCACCGTCGCCGGCTGGGCGGGCCTGCTCACCTTCGTCGGGGTGTACATGACGCTGGTCTTCCGCAATATGGGCCGGGCGTTCCCCCTGCGCATCGTCTCCGTCCTGCTCGCCGTGCTCGGCGTCCTCGCGGTCACCCTGTGCCTGACCCTCGGCAGCCACTGGCTCGGACTGTTCGTGTATCTCTCGGTCAGCTGCGGCGTGACCCTCCCGCTGCGGGCCGCGTACTGGACCGTCCCGCTGACCACCGCGGCCTTCCTGGCCATCGGGCTGCACGAGGACCCGGACACCGCCTGGAACCTGGTCCTGATCGTGCTGCTGGTCGGCTACTCCATGACCGGCGTACGCCAACTGGTCCGCACCACCGTCGAGTTGCAGCGCGCCCGCGCCACCGTCGCGCAACTGGCCGCCAACGAGGAGCGGTTGCGCCTCGCCCGCGACCTGCACGACCTGCTCGGCCACTCCCTGTCGCTGATCACGCTGAAGAGCGAGCTGGCGGGCCGTATGCTCCCCGGCCACCCCGACAAGGCGGCCCAGCAGGTCGCCGACATCGAACAGGTCAGCCGCCAGGCCCTGGTGGACGTCCGCGAGGCCGTCACCGGCTACCGCCGCGCGCGGCTGTGCGCGGAGCTCGCGGGCGTGCAGGTGGCCCTGACGGCGGCCGGCATCACCGCCGAGGTGCCGCACGAACCGGACCTGGCCGCCGTCCCGGAGGAGAGCGAGGAGGCCCTCGCGTGGGCGCTGCGCGAGGCGGTCACCAACGTCGTACGGCACAGCGGCGCCGAACGCTGCACGGTGGAGGTGCTCAGACGGCAGACCCTGGACGGGCAGATGCTCGAACTCTCCGTCGAGGACAACGGCTCCGGCGGCTCCGGCGACGGCCCCGGCAACGGTCTGACGGGGCTGTGCGAGCGCCTGGAGAAGGCGGGCGGCACCCTGGAGGCGGGCCGTACCAGGCGCGGATTCCGGCTGGTCGCCCGCGTGCCCGCGGGTGCACCGCCGGCCGTAGGATCCGGGGCATGAGCCCTACGATCAAGGTCCTCCTCGCCGAGGACCAGTCGATGGTCCGTGAGGCCCTGGCGGCCCTGCTCGGGCTGGAGGACGACATCGAGGTCGTGGCCCAGGTGGCGCGCGGCGACGAGGTACTGGCGGCGGTGCGCGAGCACGCCGTGGACGTGGCCCTGCTCGACATCGAGATGCCGGGGTGCACCGGCATCGAGGCGGCCGCCCAGGTCCACCGCTCGCTGCCCGCGGTGAAACTGGTCGTCCTCACCACCTTCGGCCGCCCCGGCTACCTGCGCAGCGCCATGGAGGCGGGCGCCGACGCCTTCCTGGTCAAGGACGCCCCGGCCGCCCAACTCGCCGAGGCCGTACGCAAGGTGCTGGCAGGCGAACGGGTCATCGACCCCACCCTCGCCGCCGCCGCCCTCGCCGAGGGCGCCAACCCCCTCACCGACCGCGAACGCGAAATCCTCCGCGCCGCCTCCGACGGCTCCACCAACGCAGAACTCGCCAAGACCCTCCACCTCTCCCAGGGCACGGTCCGCAACTACCTCTCGACGGCCATCCAAAAGCTGGCGGTACGCAACAGAGCGGAAGCGGTACGGATCGCCCGGGAGAAGGGCTGGCTGTAAGCGTTTTTATCTTTTAGGGGCGCGGGGAACTGCGCGATCAACCACAACGCACCGCAAGCCGCACACCCACAGAACCCCTACGGCGAGAAGGCGCCCTCAGTTGAGCCGCGCCCGCGCAGCCCGAGCCTGCCCCCGCACCCGCTCCCCCGCCGCCGAGTCAACCTCCCCCACCACATCGGCATACGTCTCCAACTCCACAGCCCCCCGCGAAAACTCCCCCCTCTGCACCAACAACTGCGCCCGCTCATACCGCAACCGCGCCGGATGCGAAGGCAGCAACAACGACAACTCCACCGCCCACAACGCCACATCCGACCGCTCAGGCCGAGCAGCAGCCCACGCCCGCACATTGTTCAAAATCCGCACCACCACCTCCAAAGGCGCCGCAGGCACCAGCATCGACGGGTCCAACGGCGCCCCCGTCGCCCCCGCCACCAGCAGCTCCGCGTCGCCCCCGTCGAGCACCCGCCCCCCGTCGAACGGATCGACGAGCACCTGCTGCTCCTCGGGCCCGAACCCGACGACGAAGTGCCCCGGCAGGGCGACCCCGTACACCGGCGCCCCCGCCCGCCGCGCGACCTCCATCCACACCACGGACAGCAGGATGGGCAGCCCGCGCCGCCGCCGCAGCACCTCGTGCAGCAGTGAGGACTCCAGGCGCTGGTAGTCGGCGGGGGAGCCGCCGAAACCCTCTCGTGCGCCCAGCAGATGGTGCAGCGCCGTCGCCCAGGACTGCGGGCCGCCCGGCCGGAACGGCAGCTGCCCGGCCAGCCGGTCCAGCTCGATCTGCGCGGCGTCCATGCCCGCCTCGTCCAGCGTCCCGTCCGCTTCCGCGCCCAGCAGCAGGCACAGCACGGCCAGGTCGGGCCGCTCGGACCGCGCCTCCTCGGCGAACCGCCGCCGCAGCTCGGCGGACCGTTCGGGAGGAGGGGGATAGGGGGGACGCATAGCAGGCTCGTGCCCTTTCACGGCGATCGGTACTACTGGCGATCGGTACTACTGTCCGCTGCCGGGAGCCGCCGGTTCCCGGTAGTGGTGGTACGCGTGGTGCGCGGCGAAGCCCATCCCGGTGTACAGCCCGCGCGCTCCGGTGTTGTCCTGCTCGACCTGCAGCCAGGCCGCCGAGGCGCCCTCGTCCAGGGCCCGCCGGGCCAGCGCCGCCATCACGGTGGTGGCCAGGCCCCGCCGCCGCAGCGCCGGGTCGACTTCGACGGCGGCGAAGGACGCCCACCGCCCGTCCACCACGCACCGCCCGATCGCGGCCGGCGACCCCTCGCCGGGGACGGTCGCGAACCAGACCGAGGGACCGCTCCCCAGCACCTTCAGCGCCACCTCGCTCACGCCCTTGCGCTGATAGCGCGAGAGCCACGCCTCGTCGGCCGTACGGGACAGCTCGACGCCAGCGCCCTCCGCCCGGTCGGCGACCGGCGCGAGCGCGCCCGTCCACAACTCGGCGCTCACCTCGCGCACCCAACCGCGCCGCTCCAGCTCCGCGCACAGCAGCTCCTGCGTGCCCTCGGCGCCGGTCGCGGTCTGGACGTACGCGGGAAGCCCCCGGGCGCCGTACCAGCGCCGTACGGCGGCCAGCGCCTCGTCGAGCGGCAGGCCGGGGTCGCCCAGCGGCAGCACGGAGTTGGCGCGCCGGGTGAACCCGGCGGCGGCACGCAGCTCCCACTCGCCGAGCCGCTCGCTCTCCACCGGCCGCCAGGCGCGCGAGGAGACGAGCGCGAGTTCCTCGTAGGAGGCGGCAGGGCCGCGGCGCCGGGCCGGGGCCGCGGGCACGACCTTCGCCGCCACCAGCGAGGATTCCGGGATGCGGACGGTTTCGCCGTCTTTCCGTGTGATCAGCAGCACACCGTCGTCCCATGATGTGAGAACGCCCACCGTGTCGGTGAACTTCTCCTCCGGGACTCCAGATTGGATCAAGCGCCGTACGGAGACTCGTTTACCCACGTCAGCAGCGGTGACACGGACCTCGAGACGGCCTCCTGCCGAGATTTCCACAGGTCAGTTCACCCCTCCTGTTCGGATCATGCCCAGGAACGGAGATACTAGGGGCGGGCATCGACGACGCCGCGCTCCCGCGCGCCAGGCGGCGGAGCCTGAGGAGGCCCGCCAGCGCCCAATCGAGGAGGAACGACAGCGTGACCTACGTCATCGCGCAGCCTTGTGTCGACGTCAAGGACAAGGCGTGCATCGAGGAGTGCCCGGTCGACTGCATCTACGAGGGCCAGCGGTCCTTGTACATCCACCCGGACGAATGCGTCGACTGCGGTGCCTGTGAGCCGGTCTGCCCGGTCGAGGCGATCTTCTACGAGGACGACACTCCGGAGGAGTGGAAGGACTACTACAAGGCGAACGTCGAGTTCTTCGACGAGCTCGGCTCCCCCGGCGGCGCCAGCAAGCTGGGCCTGATCGAGCGCGACCACCCCTTCGTCGCCGCGCTGCCGCCGCAGAACCAGTAAGAGCGGCCCGCACCGACGTGCCGCCTCGGTCCCGTACGGCCGGATCACCATGATCGCCGTACGGGGCCGAGGCGTTGCCGTGTCAGGGCCCATCCGTGCCGGGGCCTGCCCCCCGCGCCAGGGCCTTTGCCGTACCAGAAAGTGAGCCAGTAACCGTGTCCGCAGTCTCAGACCGCCTGCCCACCTTCCCCTGGGACAAGCTGGAGCCGTACAAGAAGACGGCCGCCGCGCACCCGGACGGCATCGTCGACCTCTCCGTCGGCACCCCGGTCGACCCGGTCCCCGAGCTGGTCCAGAAGGCCCTGATCGACGCGGCGGACTCCCCGGGCTACCCGACCGTCTGGGGCACCCCGGCGCTGCGCGACGCGATCGCGGGCTGGGTCGAGCGCAGGCTCGGCGCCCGCGAGGTCACCCACAAGCACGTGCTGCCCGTCGTCGGCTCCAAGGAACTGGTCGCCTGGCTCCCCACCCAGCTGGGCCTCGGCCCCGGCGACCGGGTCGCCTACCCGCGCCTGGCCTACCCGACGTACGAGGTCGGCGCCCGCCTGGCCCGCGCGGAGTACGAGGCCTACGACGACCCGACCGAACTGGACCCCGAGGGCCTGAAGCTCCTCTGGCTCAACTCGCCCTCCAACCCCACCGGCGAGGTCCTGCCGAAGCAGGAGCTGACCCGGATCGTCGCGTGGGCGCGCGAGCACGGCGTCCTGGTCTTCTCCGACGAGTGCTACCTGGAACTCGGCTGGGAGGCCGACCCCGTCTCGGTGCTGCACCCGGACGTCAACGGCGGCTCCTACGAGGGCATCGTGGCGGTGCACTCCCTGTCCAAGCGCTCCAACCTGGCCGGCTACCGCGCCGCCTTCCTCGCGGGCGACCCGGCCGTCCTCGGCCCCCTGCTGGAGATCCGCAAGCACGGCGGCATGATGACGCCGGCGCCCACGCAGGCGGCCGTCGTGGCGGCCCTGAGCGACGACGGCCATGTCCGCGAGCAGCGTGAGCGGTACGCGGCCCGCCGTACGGCCCTGCGCGCGGCGCTGGAGAGGCACGGCTTCCGCATCGAGCACAGCGAGGCCAGCCTCTATCTGTGGGCGACACGGGACGAGTCCTGCTGGGACACGGTCGCCCACCTCGCCGGGCTCGGCATCCTGGTCGCGCCGGGCGACTTCTACGGCCCCGCGGGCGACCGCTTCGTCCGGGTCGCGCTGACGGCGACGGACGAACGGGTGCGGGCGGCCGTCGAGCGCCTGTAAACGGCCGTACGTACGGCGAAGGGGCCCGGGAGAGTCTCCCCGGGCCCCTTCGCCATGCGGATCGTTCAGCCGATCGGCAGGCCCTTCACCGGCAGGTTGCCGGTGGCCGGCAGGCCGCCCTTGGTCAGGGAGTCGGTCGGCAGGCCGCCGCCCTTGGCCGCGGACTGCGTGGTGACGCCGACGATCTCCCCGACGGAGCCGGCCGCGGTGCCCGCAGCCTTCTGCGCCGCGGGCGCCGCCTTCTTCGCCACGCTGCCGCCGGTCTTGCCCGCGTTCGGAACCGCCTTCTTGACCGCGTTGGCACCGGCGTCGCCCGCGAGCCCGGTGACGTTCTGCGCGGCACCGTCGACGGTGTTGCCGACGCTGGCCCCGTCCAGGGCGGTCAGGCCGCCGACGTTCGGGGTCGCGGGCAGTTCGGGGGCCGCGCTCGCCGCGCCGGCCACGCCGACACCGGCGGCCGCTGCGCCTGCGACGAGCAGGGCGGCCTGGGCGATGCGACGGGTCAGGGGGAGGGACATGATGCTCCTTCGATGGAGGTTGATCGTCCGGGCTCGGACGCAGTAACTACCGCTCGAAGTCCCCGAAGGTTGCGGCGCGCCGAGGTAAAGAGTTGGCAATGCGTCGCATTATCGGCTGCGGATAAAAACGGGCAAAAAGTGCAGGGGCCGAAAGCCTGCGGAATCCTTACACCCCTTTGCTTCCAAGGGCTTTTACGGATTCGAGGGTGACGGCGCGAAAACCTGCGCCCACGGCGCCCGGCGCATGCCCCGGGTAACCCGTGCGAGTGATCGGCCGTACTACTGCGCAGTGACGATCCGTACCGCGTCAGCCGTCCGCTGCGCCCCGCCGGCCCCCGTCGAGGCGGCCGTGCGCCACTCGCTGTCGGTGTTCCCCGCGGTCCACTCCCGGCCGCCGTAGGAGACCCGTTCGATGTGCAGCGCCGTGGAGTTGGCGACCGCCCAGTGCGCCAGCTGCCAGCCGCGCTGCCCGGCGGTGCGGCCCCCCGCGCGGCCGTCGCCGGAGCCGACGGGGAGGGTGACGGTTCGCGCGCCGGGGCTCGCGGACGGCTTCGGCGTCGAGGCGGCGCCCACCTCCGCGCCGGCCGGCTGCAGCACGTCGCGCCCGAAGTCCCGTACCAGCGCGGCCCGGACGCCGGCCGGTCCGGCCGCCAGCGCCGTGCCGGGGCGGCCGTCGCAGGTCAGTGTGGCGGCCGCGTGCCCCGTCAGGGCGGCGGAGAGCAGGGCGGCGTCCGGCTCGTGCTTGGCGTACGCCTCCGGATAGCCGCTGCGCTGCACGCGCTGCGCGGCGACGGTGAGGGGGAGCTTCGTGTAGTCGGGCACCTTGGCCAGGTGCTCGTAGAAGACGCCCGCCGCGTACGTCGGGTCCAGGATCTCCTTGGCGGTGCCCCAGCCCTGCGAGGGCCGCTGCTGGAACAGGCCGAGCGAGTCCAGGTCCCCGTGCTCGATGTTGCGCAGCCCCGACTCCTGCAGCGAGGTCGCCAGCGCGATGGTCACCGCCCGCTCGGGCATGCCACGGTCGGTGCCCACGGCGGCGATGGTCGCCGCGTTCACCGCCTGCTCGGGGGTGAACTGGTACGTCGTCCTGTCGTCCTCGCCCGAGACCACCTTGCAGCCCGGAGCACCTCTGCCGCCGGTGACGTACTGCACCGCGAGATAGCCCGCGAGGGCGAGGAGGACCACGAGGGCCGCCCCGAAGCGGAAGAGGCGGCCACGGCGTTTGGGAGTGGGAGACGGCTCTGGCACGCCGTACAAGGTAGCGGAGGCCGCTGAGGCCCATGCGCCGGATGTGGACAGAGCGAGCGAGGGCCGGCGGGTTAGGGTCGACGCCATGGCCGACACCCCGCTTGACCTCACCCTGGACGCCGCGGAACTCACCGCCCGGCTCGTCGACTTCCCCTCCGAGAGCGGCACCGAGAAGCCCCTCGCCGACGCGATCGAGGCCGCCCTGCGGGCCCTGCCGCACCTGAGGGTCGAGCGGCTGGGCAACAACGTGGTCGCCCGGACGGAACTGGGCAGGCCGGAGCGGGTGATCCTGGCCGGTCACATCGACACGGTGCCGATCGCGGACAACGTTCCCTCCCGCCTGGACGAGGACGGCGTCCTGTGGGGCTGCGGCACCTGCGACATGAAGTCGGGCGTGGCGGTGCAGCTGCGCATCGCGGCCACGGTCGTAGCCCCCAACCGCGACCTGACCTTCGTCTTCTACGACAACGAGGAGGTGGCGGCGGAGCTCAACGGCCTCAAGCACGTCGCCGAGGCCCGCCCCGACTGGCTCCGGGGCGACTTCGCCGTGCTGCTCGAACCGTCGGACGGCGAGGTCGAGGGCGGCTGCCAGGGCACCCTGCGGGTCCTGCTGCGGACCACGGGGGAGCGGGCCCACTCCGCGCGCAGCTGGATGGGCTCGAACGCGATCCACGCGGCCGCGCCGATCCTGGCCCGCCTCGCGGCCTACGAGCCCCGCTGTCCGGTGATCGACGGCCTGGAGTACCGCGAGGGCCTGAACGCGGTGGGCATCACGGGCGGCGTGGCCGGCAACGTCATCCCCGACGAGTGCGTCGTGACCGTCAACTTCCGCTACGCGCCCGACCGCACCGAGGAGGAGGCGCTCGCCCACGTCCGCGAGGTCTTCGCCGACTGCCAGGTGGCGGAGTTCGTGGTGGACGACCACAGCGGCGCGGCACTGCCTGGCCTGAGCCACCCCGCCGCCGCGGCCTTCATCGAGGCGGTGGGCGGAACCCCGCAGCCCAAGTACGGCTGGACGGACGTCTCGCGCTTCTCCTCCCTCGGCATTCCGGCGGTCAACTACGGCCCCGGAAACCCGCATTTGGCACACAAGCGGGACGAACGGGTCGAAACCGCGAAGATCCTCGCGGCCGAGGAGCGGCTGCGCAGCTGGCTGACACGCTGACGTCCCTCGTCCGTAACCCGCGTGGATCTACGCTGAGGTGGAAACACCCCGCAAGCGGAGGGAGCGCGCATGGCCACCGGAAACCCCGAGGGCAAGAAGCAGCCGCCGGATGAGCAGCGCCTTGGACCGGTCCTCCGAAGGCGGGAACAGGTCACGCCGAGCACCACGGACCAGCGCCTGCTGGACGCCGGCGGCCCGTCGGACTGGGTGCACACCGACCCCTGGCGGGTGCTGCGCATCCAGTCGGAGTTCATCGAGGGCTTCGGCACACTCGCCGAACTCCCGCCCGCCATCAGCGTGTTCGGCTCGGCGCGCACCAAGGCGGACTCGCCGGAGTACGAGGCGGGCGTACGGCTCGGCCGCGGCCTGGTGGAGGCCGGCTGGGCGGTGATCACCGGCGGCGGCCCCGGCGCAATGGAGGCCGCCAACAAGGGCGCCGTGGAGGCCAAGGGGATCTCGGTCGGCCTGGGCATCGAGCTGCCCTTCGAGCAGGGCCTGAACCCCTACGTCGACATCGGCCTGAACTTCCGCTACTTCTTCGTCCGCAAGATGATGTTCGTCAAGTACGCGCAGGGCTTCGTGGTCCTGCCCGGCGGCCTCGGCACCCTGGACGAACTCTTCGAGGCGCTGACCCTCGTCCAGACCCAGAAGGTCACCCGCTTCCCGATCGTCCTGTTCGGCAGCGCGTACTGGGGCGGACTGGTCGACTGGCTGAAGAACACGCTGATCGCCCAGGGCAAGGCGGCGGAGAAGGACCTGCTGCTGTTCCACGTCACGGACGACGTGGACGAGGCGGTCGCCCTGGTGTCCAAGGAGGCCGCCCGCTAGCGCGCGGCTATGCGAGCCCCCGGCGCGCGACCGCCGGGGGCCGGTGACCCGCGATCGTCGCCACCATGTCCAGCACCTGCCGGGTCTCGGCGACCTCGTGCACGCGGTACACCTGCGCCCCGAGCCACGCCGAGACGGCGGTGGTCGCGAGCGTGCCCAGCAGCCGCTCCTTCACGGGCTTGTCCAGCGTCTCGCCCACGAAGTCCTTGTTGGACAGCGAGACGAGGACGGGCCACCCGGTCCCGACCAGCTCACCGAGCCGCCGCGTCGCCTCCAGGCTGTGCCGGGTGTTCTTGCCGAAGTCGTGCCCCGGGTCGATCAGCACGGACTCCCGCGGCACCCCCAGCGCGACCGCCCGCTCGGCCAGCCCCAGGGTCACCCTCAATATGTCCGCCACGACGTCGTCGTACGTCACCCGGTGCGGCCGGGTGCGCGGTTCGGCGCCGCCCGCGTGCGTGCACACCAGTCCGGCGCCGTGACGCGCCGCGACCTCCGCCAGGCGCGGGTCGACCCCGCCCCACGCGTCGTTGAGCAGATCCGCCCCCGCCTCGCACACCGCCTCGCCGACCTCGGCCCGCCAGGTGTCCACGCTGATGACGACGTCCGGGAAGCGCCGCCGCACCTCCGCCACGAACCCGACGGTCCGCCGCGCCTCCTCCTCGGCACTCACCTCGTCGCCCGGCCCGGCCTTGACCCCGCCGACGTCGATGATCGCCGCACCCTCGGTGACGGCCTGTTCCACGCGCGCGAGGGCGGGCTCGTCGCGGAAGGTCGCCCCCTGGTCGTAGAAGGAGTCCGGGGTCCGGTTCACAATCGCCATGATCACCGGTTCATGAGGCCCGAACTCGCGCCTGCCCAGCCTGAGCATCCCCTGTGACCTCTCCTGGTACGTCCTGGGTGTCCTGGCCTTTCGGCCGCCTGCGACCCTAACTGTCGTAGCCGCATGGCACGATCGGACCCTGACACTTTCCGCTTCCGAGCATGAGCGTGGGGACCACAGCGATGGTTATGTTCTTGTTCCTGGTCGTCGCACTCGCCGTCGTGGTCGCCGCGGTGACTCTCGCCGTGGTGGGCGGCGGCGAGGGCCGGGGCCCGCTGCCCGAGGCGGCCCCAGAGCGGCTGCGGGACCCGCTGCCGCCGGACCGCCCGGTGGGCAGCGCCGACGTCAACGCCCTGCGCTTCCCGCTGGCCGCCCGCGGCTACCGCATGGCGGACGTCGACGACGCCCTCAACCGCCTCGGTGCCGAACTGGACGAGCGGGACGCCCGGATCGCGGACCTGGAGTCGGCGCTGGCCGGCGCCCGGGCCGCCGCCCACCACGTCTCCATGGACAAGTCGCAGCACCGCGAGGAGGGCCGGCAGTGAGCGACGGCACCGCCATCGCGGGCCCGGACGGCGGCCTGCGCTGCCCCTGGGCCCTGTCCACCGAGGACTACGTGGCCTACCACGACGAGGAGTGGGGCCGCCCGGTCCACGGCGACGACGCGCTCTTCGAGCGGCTGAGCCTGGAGGCCTTCCAGTCCGGCCTGTCCTGGATCACGATCCTGCGCCGCCGCCCCGGATTCCGTGCAGCCTTCGCCGAGTTCAGGATCGCCAAGGTGGCCGCCTTCACCGACGAGGACCGCGAGCGCCTCCTCCTCGACGCCGGCATCATCCGCAATCGCGCCAAGATCGACGCGACGCTGGCCAACGCGCGCGTGCTCGCCGAGTGGGCGCCGGGCGAGCTGGACGAGCTGATCTGGTCCCATGCCCCCGCGCCCGGCCGCCCCGCCCCGAAGGCCCTCGGCGACGTCCCCGCGGTCACCCCGGAGTCGACGGCCCTGTCCAAGGCCCTGAAGAAGCGGGGCCTGCGCTTCGTCGGCCCGACCACGGCGTACGCCCTGATGCAGGCGTGCGGCCTGGTCGACGACCACCTGGAAGCGTGCGTGGCACGCCGGTCCTGAGCGCCGCGGCGCGGGTCACCGGCCCAGGTACTTCGGCTTCTCCTTGTTGACGAAGGCCTGCACCGCGATCGCGTGGTCCTCGGACGAGCCCGCCCGCGTCTGCAGCTCGTCCTCCTTGTCCAGCGTCTCGGACAGGGAGTGCGAGAGCCCGTGGGCGACGGCCTCCTTGATCGCCGCGTAGGCGACCGTCGGCCCCTCGGCGAGCGCGCGCGCCACCTTCTCCGCCTCGGCGCGCAGCTCACCGGCCGGCACCAGACGACTCGCGATGCCCAGGTCGTACGCCTCCTGGGCCTTGATGCTGCGCGGGAAGAGCAGCAGGTCGGTGGCGCGCCCGGGGCCCACGACACGCGGCAGCGTCCAGGAGATTCCGGAGTCCGCGGTCAGCGCGACGCCCGCGAACGAGGTGTTGAACGCGGCGGTGTCTGCCACGACCCGGTAGTCCGCGGCCAGCGCGAAGCCGAAGCCGGCGCCCGCCGCGACGCCGTTCACCCCGGCCACCACGGGCTTCGGCATTCCGGCGATCGCCCGCACGATGGGGTTGTAGTGCTCCTTCACCGTGCTCATCGTCTGCCCGGACCCCGTCTCCCGGTCCTGCATCAGCAGCCCGATGTGCTCCTTGAGGTCCTGGCCGACACAGAACGCGCGGTCACCGGCGGCGGTCAGCAGCACCGCACGTACCGCGTCGTCCCCGGCCGCGGAGCTGACCGCCTCCCGCAGGGCGACCTTCGTCGCGACGTTCAGCGCGTTCATCGCCTCGGGGCGGTTCAGCGTGATCGTCGCGAGTCCGTCGCTCACCTCGTAGAGCACGGTGTCGGCCATGGTGTGTCCCCTCCGCTGTCGCGGTTCAGGCGTACCGGCCGGTACGCCCCTGTCCGTAGGACAGCATGGCGGAGATCACCGCGCAGGGACCGGAGCGGACGTGTGACCTGCGTCAAAGAATTCCCGGCGATTTCCGGTCTCCGGAAGTCGGGGCGGTGGCGCAGTATCGCAGTCACATCGGCGAATTGAGTGGTTTTGCTCGCGCGCGTTGCCCAAGCGATGCCGACTGATGTTGGTCATCGGGTCCTGAGATGCGGGATAATGGCTTGGAAGCAATGTGTTCGATGCCGGTGTCGCGTGTCCCAGTCCCACGCTGTGGCCCGCGCGTGCCCTCCCGGGCCGTCGGCTTTGACGATGAGCTGGTTTCAGGAAGGGGAACGAGCATGGCGGCCATGAAGCCGCGGACGGGCGATGGCCCGCTCGAGGTGACCAAGGAGGGGCGGGGCATCGTCATGCGCGTTCCGCTCGAAGGCGGCGGTCGGCTCGTCGTCGAGCTGACCCCTGACGAGGCCGACGCGCTCGGCGACGCCCTCAAGAAGGTCGTCGGCTGACGCGGAACGCGACCATACCCTTTCAGCTGCCCCGGCATCCAAGCGGTGCCGGGGCAGCTGTTTGCGGGCTTCTTCTCAGCGTTTGACCCGGGCCTCTTCTCAGCGTTTGACCGCGCACAGCAGGCCGTCGCCCACCGGCAGCAGCGAGGGCACCAGCTCGTGGCTCTCGCGCACCGTGCGCAGCAGCTCGCGCTGGCGCAGGACCTCCGTGGGCTGGGGTCCCGAGCCCACCGTGCGGCCGTTGGCGAAGACCCCTTCGAAGACGACGAGGCCCCCCGGGCGCAACAGGCGCAACGATTCAGCGAGGTACTCCATGACCTCCTGCCGGTCGCCGTCGCAGAAGACGAGGTCGTAGCCGGCGTCCGCGAGCCGGGGCAGTACGTCCAGGGCGCGGCCGGGGATGAAACGGGCGCGGTTGCTGGCGAATCCGCAGGCGCGGAAGGCCTGCCGGGCGAACTGCTGGTGCTCGGGTTCGGGGTCCACCGTGGTCAGTACGCCGTCCGGGCGCATGCCGTGCAGCAGATGGATACCGGAGACGCCGGTGCCGGTGCCGATCTCGGCGACCGCCTTGGCATCCACCGAGGCCGCCAGCAACCGCAGCGCGGAGCCCGTGCCGGACGACACCGAGCGCAGCCCTGCCTCACGGGCCCGGTCGCGGGCCCACAGCAGCACCTCGTCCTCGGCGACGTAGGCGTCGGCGAACGCCCAGCTCGTCTGCCGGTTGCCGGTAATGGCCCTCTCCTGTCCCCGTGGTTGCCTCGGCGTGACTGTATCCGTTGGGCCCGGGAACCCGCAGATGGGACCGGACGTTTAGAGGGGTGGGAACGACGGCGGGGGGACACGGTTGGATCACGATGTGGGGCAGGTGCCCGAGCAACTGCAGACGCAGGGGTCCGAGGGGTATCAGCCCAGATCAAATTCTCGTAAAACCGCTTATCCGGTCCTAACGGGCGAGGTGGCTATGGTAGGGGCTCCACTGGACACCACCAGAGTTGATAGGGGAGGTGCGGCCGCGCCCAACGGGGATCGGGGAGGAGCGCTCAGGCGCTTCCTCGGATCGGCGGGCAGGCCGAAATCCGTGAACGACACCGCTGCTGACCACAGCCACGCCGCTGACCAGGCCCAGACCGCGACTTTCTCCACCGACGCGGACGGGCAGGCGTGGACTCCGCCCACCTGGGAGGAGATCGTCAGCACCCACAGCGGCCGTGTGTACCGCCTGGCCTATCGCCTGACCGGTAACCAGCACGACGCCGAGGACCTCACACAGGAGGTCTTCGTCCGCGTCTTCCGCTCCCTGTCGACCTATACGCCCGGCACCTTCGAGGGCTGGCTGCACCGCATCACCACCAACCTCTTCCTGGACATGGTCCGCCGCAAGCAGCGCATCCGCTTCGACGCGCTGGGCGAGGACGCCGCCGAGCGGCTGCCCAGCCGCGAGCCGTCACCGCAGCAGGTCTTCAACGACGCGCACTTCGACGCGGACGTCCAGCAGGCCCTCGACACCCTCGCGCCCGAGTTCCGCGCCGCGGTCGTCCTGTGCGACATCGAAGGACTGTCGTACGAGGAGATCGCCGCGACCCTCGGCGTCAAGCTGGGCACGGTCCGCTCCCGGATCCACCGCGGCCGTTCGCAGCTGCGCAAGGCCCTTGCGCACCGTGCGCCGGCCCGGACCGAGCGCCGCTCCCTCGCGGCCCGTGTGCCCGCTCTGGGGGGAGGGGGCGCGACCGCGTGAGTGGATCCCGACCCACCCCCGCCGAGCGGCGGCTGGCCGAGCAGCACCTGGGAGACCGACTCTCCGCCCTGGTGGACGGAGAGCTCGGTCATGAGACGCGCGAGCGGGTCCTCGCCCATTTGGCCACCTGTGCCAAGTGCAAGGCGGAGGCCGACGCGCAGCGAGAGCTGAAGAACGTGTTCGCGGAGGTGGCTCCGCCGCCGCCCTCCGAAAGCTTCCTGGCACGGCTCCAGGGGCTCCCCGGGGGAGGTGACCCGGACGGCGGTGGCTCGCCGTTCGGTGGGGGAGGACTGTCCGGCGGATTCCCCGGGAGGCATGCCCTCACCGGAGTCTTCGGCGTGAAGCGCGACGAGTCCTTCGAGTTCGGCTACGTCCCCGCCTCGTCCTCGCACGCGCCGGTCCTGTCGCCGTCCGCGGACCGCGGCTTCCGTATCCATGACGTCAGCCGCCATGAGTCCGAGCGGTCGGCCTCGCGCGGGATGCGGTTCGCGTTCGCCGCCGCCGGTGCGGTCTCCATCGCCGCGATCGCGCTGGGCGGTGTCACGGCGGGCACGGCGACCGACACCGCGGACGCCCGCGGCGGTTCCGGAGCGGGCAGCAACGTGACCCCCGCGCGTACGCAGGGGACGGGTGCCGCCACGGCCCCCGACTCCCAGCGCCGCCGAGGCGTGGGCCCCCTGCTCGCCCAGGGCCGGCAGCAGCTGGGTGGCAACGCCCCGGTCGCCCCGACCACGGTGTCCGCGCCCCTACTCCACGGAGTGCCGAGCCCGGCCACCGCGGCGCAGGCCCGCCAGCAGAACATGCACACGCTGACCACCCCCGTGATGGCGGGCGCCGCAGCGATGTCCCCGTTGATACGCCCGCTCGACGCCACCCCTCCGTTCACCCTGACCTCGTGGTCCACAGCCCCCGAGGCCCCGTCCGTGGGCCTGCTCGCCGCGCCCGTCCCCGACCCGACCGCCGCATCCTCCTCACCCGGCTCCACCCGCTGACCGCCTCTGCGCCACGGCCGGTGAACCTGGTTGAATCCGGGGTGGGACCGCGCCCACGGCAGCACGCCGCGCGCGGAGTCGACAACTGAGGCCATCGCCGACGTGCCGTGCCGGGCCGTGGCGCGCCGTGGCCAGCTGTGGGGAGCGCATGAACGAGGGGAAGCCCACGAAGCCGAAGTGGTGGAACCGTCCACATCGGCCGGGCTCGGCGGGGGACGGGGACTATGAACTGGAGCGGCCCGTGAGCTCCGGTGAGGGCGACTCCGGTGAGCCCGGCTCCGACGGTGACTCCGACGGCGACTTCGAGCTGCGCAGCCCGCACGACGTCGCCGCTCCGGAGGTCTCCGAGGTGCCGGACCAGTCGGACCAGCCGGACCCGGACGGCAGCGAGGGCGACTTCGTGCTGGACCGCCCCGCGCCGGCGCCCGTGACGCACTCCGACGAGGCCCCCGCGCCGCAGTCCACCGCGGAGCGCCCCAAGCCCCTGCACGACCCCGACCCCTACAGCACCCCGCCGTACGGCGAGCCCGGCCCCTGGGCACCCGCCCCGCCCGTACAGCACCCGGCGACCACACCGCCCGACGGCACAGCGATACCGACGCAGCCACCGGCCCCGGCGTCGGCTCCGGTCCCGGCTCCGGTCCAGCAACAGGCGAACGCGCAGACGCAGACGCAGGCGCAGGCGCAGGCCATGCCGGCTCCAGCTCCAGCCCCAGCCCCTCAGGCCCCAGCCCCACAAGCCCCGGCCCCCGTGCCCGGCAGCCCCGCCACCACACCCCCAACCACCCCCTGGCAGAACTACGACCCCTGGTCCTCCACCCCGCTCCACACCCCCCTCCAGCAGAACGGCGCCGCGGTCGAGAGCAAGGACAAGCGGCGACGGTGGGTGCGGCGGGCCCTCGTCGGGGGAGCCGTGGCGCTGGCGCTGGTGTCCGGTGGGGCCGGCGGGATCATCGGCGCCCATCTGGAGCGCAACGGCGGCGTGGGAGCCGTAACGCTTCCGCAGGCCGGCAGGGAGCCGAAGGGACGGGCGCCGGACAGTGTCGCCGGGATCGCCGCGCGGGCCCTGCCCAGTGTGGTGACGCTGCATGTCAGCGGCGCGGAGGAGTCCGGCACCGGCACGGGCTTCGTCCTCGACGCCCAGGGCCACATCCTGACCAACAACCACGTCGTCGAACCGGCCGCCGACTCCACGGGCCGGATATCGGTGACCTTCAACAGCGGGGACACGGCGAAGGCGAGCGTCGTCGGCCGGGACAGCGGCTACGACCTCGCCGTGGTGAAGGTCGGCAATGTCCGCGGCCTCAAGCCGATGCCGCTCGGCAACTCCGACAACGTCCAGGTCGGCGACCCCGTCGTCGCCATCGGCGCCCCCTTCGACCTGGAGGGCACCGTCACCTCCGGCATCATCAGCGCCAAGGAACGGCCCATCACGGCCGGCGGCGACGGTGCCGACGGCAGCGACGTGTCGTACGTCGACGCCCTGCAGACCGACGCGCCGATCAACCCCGGCAACTCCGGCGGCCCCCTGCTCGACACGGCGGCCCGGGTCATCGGCATCAACTCCGCCATCCGTTCCGCCGACGACGGCTCGGACTCCGCCGGCGGACAGGCGGGCTCCATCGGGCTCGGCTTCGCCATCCCGGTCAACCAGGCCAAGCGCGTCGCCGAGGAACTGATCAACACCGGTAAGGCGACCCACCCGGTCATCGGCGTCACCCTCGACATGGACTACACCGGCGACGGCGCCCGTGTGGGCACCAAGGCCCAGGGCGGCGGCCCCGCGGTCGCCGTGGGCGGTCCCGGCGCGAAGGCCGGGCTCAAGTCGGGCGACGTCATCACCGCGGTGGACGGCCGGCGCGTGCACTCCGGCGAGGAACTGATCGTCAGGACCCGCGCCCACCGCCCAGGCGACCGTCTGGAGCTGACCGTCCGGCGCGACGGCAAGGAGCGGCGTATCTCACTCGTGCTCGGCTCCGCGGACGGAAGCTGAGGACCGTGGGCGCTCTCACAGGCAAACATCCACCAAAACCGCCCACGCGAGCGCACTCGGAACGCCCGGGACAGTACCGGTCGTACGGGGTGGGCGGGTACCGTGGATCCGGCCCGGACCACGGACGACGCGCACAGACCACCGAGGGCCGAGGACCGAGGGACTCGCGAGGAGCTTCAGGTGTTCAATGACATAGGACCGCTCGAGCTGGTGACGCTCGTTGTCCTTGCGGTGCTCGTCTTCGGTCCGGACAAGCTCCCGAAGGTCATCCAGGACGTGACGCGGACCATCCGCAAGATCCGGGAGTTCTCGGAGAGCGCCAAGGACGACATCCGGCAGGAGCTGGGCCCGGAGTTCAAGGACTTCGACTTCGAGGACCTCAACCCCAGGACGTTCATCCGCAAGCAGCTGGACAACGACGACCTGGGGCTCAAGGAGATCCGCAACGGCTTCGACCTGAAGAAGGAGATGGCCGAGGTCACGGACGCGGTGCACAGCCGCGAGAGCGATCCGCCGTCGTCCTCGTCCGGCTCGTCGTCCTCCGGCGGCCGCGTCGACATGACCAAGAAGCCGGAAGAGGACGACCGCCCGCCCTTCGACGCGGACGCCACCTGAGCGACATCACGTGAGCGACATCACCTGAGCCGATCCCACCCGAGTCGTACGTCCGCCTCGCCTCCGTGCGCCGGGCGTGACGCGTTTCATACGGCGGGAGGCTCAGGCACGGCCTGATCCCGCCCTCCATCGCGACCCACGCGCCGGGCGATTTCCCTGCCCTCCGGAGCGGGGTGGCTATGCTGCCGAGTTGTTGTGCGGGCCGCATGCGAAAAAGTAACGCCGCCCGATGGGGGGCGGGCCGCTGCGGTCCGACGAGAACGAGGAGGCGTCCGGGCACATGGAGACGACGAGTCAGGCAGTCGCGCAGGCGCCGGGCACGGAGGGCGGCGGACCGCTCCCCTCGGCCCGGCGCACGGTCGACGGCTACCTGCTGGCGCCCTTCCCGTGGTACGGCCTCGACGAGGCCTTCACGGGGCCGCGCTGGCTGATGCAGGTCGGGACGGCGGCCGACGGAGCCGTCGAGCACGGTTCCCTCGGGCACGGCGACGAGCCCTCCGTGAAGAACGAGTACGCGGTCGGCTCGAACGACGAGCCGCGGGAGAAGTTCGCGGTCGTGGTGACCGTCGCCGCGAGCCCCGTACGGCGCAGCGCCGACGGCACGGGGCTGCTGGAGGCCACGTCGGTCTCCTCGGCGGCCTGGCTGGCCGGTGTGGGGCTGCTGTCCTTCACCTGGCCCGGACAGATGGACCACTCCCTGCGCGACGACTGGCTGGAGCAGCAGACGGAGACCGCGTGGGCGCTGGCGGACGACCTGTCGGGCCCCGAGTGGTCGACGCTCTCCCTGCCCGTGGACGGCGTTCCCACGCCCTTCCACTACCGGGAGTCGGAGTTCGGCTGGGTGCTCGCCGGGTCCACCTCCGAGGGGGTCCACGTGGGCGCGTACGGCAGAGGCATGAGCGCGTACGGGCTGGGCTTCGCCATGATCAAGGAGATCAAGGCGTACGCGTAGACAAGCCACGGCACACGCATGACGAAGGGGCGCCGCGCGGATGCGGCGCCCCTTCTCTGCGGAGCTGCGTAATGCGTGCTGCGTGGTGTGTGGCGGGTCAGAACTTGTTCTTCGGCGTGATCCCCAGGGACAGGCCCGACAGGCCGCGCTGGCGTCCGCCGAGCTTGCCCGCGATGCCCCGCAGGGCCGCGCCCGCCGGGGAGTCCGGGTCGCTCAGCACGACCGGCTTGCCCTCGTCGCCGCCCTCGCGGAGGCGGACGTCGATCGGGATGGAGCCGAGGACGGGGACCGTCGTACCCGTCGTACGGGTCAGGCCGTCGGCGACGGACTGGCCGCCGCCGGTGCCGAAGACGTCGACCATCTCGCCGCAGTGCGGGCAGGGCAGGCCGGACATGTTCTCGACGACGCCCACGATCTTCTGGTGGGTCTGCACGGCGATGGACCCGGCCCGCTCGGCGACCTCGGCCGCCGCCTGCTGCGGGGTGGTGACGACCAGGATCTCGGCGTTCGGGACCAGCTGGGCGACGGAGATGGCGATGTCGCCGGTGCCGGGCGGCAGGTCGAGCAGCAGGACGTCCAGGTCGCCCCAGTACACGTCCGCCAGGAACTGCTGCAGGGCGCGGTGGAGCATCGGGCCGCGCCAGACCACCGGGGCGTTGCCCGGCGTGAACATGCCGATGGAGATGACCTTCACGCCGTTGGCCGAAGGCGGCATGATCATGTTCTCGACCTGCGTGGGACGGCCGTCGGCGCCCAGCATGCGCGGCACGGAGTGGCCGTAGATGTCGGCGTCGACGACACCGACCTTCAGACCGTCGGCCGCCATCGCCGCCGCCAGGTTCACCGTCACCGAGGACTTGCCGACGCCGCCCTTGCCGGACGCGACCGCGTAGACCCGGGTCAGCGAGCCGGGCTTGGCGAAGGGCACCTCGCGCTCGGTCTGGCCGCCGCGCAGGGCGGTTGCCAGCTCCTTGCGCTGCTCGTCGCTCATCACGTCGAGCGTGACGTCGACGCGGGTGACGCCCTCGACCGCCGAGACCGCGTCCGTCACGCGTTGCGTGATCGTCTCGCGCATCGGGCAGCCGGAGACCGTCAGGTACACGGTGACCGCGACCGTCCCGTCCGCGCCGATGTCCACCGACTTGACCATCCCCAGCTCGGTGATGGGCCGGTTGATCTCGGGGTCGTTCACCGTCGCCAGTGCCTCGCGCACCGCGTCTTCGCTAGCCATAGGGTCGATGGTACGGCGCCGGGCGGGGACCCCGGCATGCCCGTCACCGGTCGTCTACGTCACGTCCGCGGGACCGTTCTGCCGGGAATACGACATGCCCGTGGTGACCGTCCTGCCGCTCCTCCAGCTCCTTCACCAGATCCTGCAGCTCCGAGCGGATCCAGTCACGGGTGGCGACCTCGCCCAGGCCGATGCGCAGGGCGGCGATCTCGCGGGTCAGATACTCGGTGTCGGCGATGGAGCGCTCGTTCTGCTTGCGGTCCTGTTCGAGGTTGACCCGGTCGCGGTCGTCCTGCCGGTTCTGCGCGAGCAGGATCAGCGGGGCCGCGTAGGAGGCCTGCAGCGACAGCATCAGGGTCAGGAAGATGAACGGGTAGTTGTCGAAGCGCAGGACGCTCGGCGCGAAGACGTTCCACACCACCCACATCACGATGACGACCGTCATCCAGACAATGAACCGCCCCGTGCCGAGGAAGCGCGCGATGCGCTCCGACAGCCGCCCGAAGGCCTCCGGGTCCCACTCGGGGATGAGCCGGCGGCGCGGCGCCCGCGGCTGGTCGAGCCGGGCCCGCGGGCGCGTGGTGGCCGTCGCCCCCGCGGGCGTGCGCTCGCGCGTGCCCTCCCGCTCAGGCGTCATGAGCACCCACCCCCTCGCCCTCCTCCAGATGGAACTCCGTCTCCCGCCAGTCGTCGGGCAGCATGTGGTCCAGTACGTCGTCCACGGTCACCGCGCCCAGCAGCGCCCCGGCCTCGTCGACCACGGGCGCCGCCACCATGTCGTAGGCCGCGAAGAACCCGGCGACGACGGGCAGTGCGGAATCGGGGGACAGGGTCTGCAGGTCGTCGTCGATGATCGAGCTGACCAGGGTGTACGGCGGGTCGCGCAGCAGCCGCTGGAAGTGGACCGTGCCGAGGTACTTGCCGGTCGGCGTCTCGTCCGGCGGGCGGCACACGTAGACCTGGGCGGCCAGGGCGGGGGAGAGGTCGCGGTTGCGGACCCGGGCGAGCGCGTCGGCGACCGTGGCGTCCGGCCGCAGCACGATCGGCTCGGTGGTCATCAGACCGCCCGCCGTGTGCTCCTCGTACGCCATCAGACGCCGCATGTCGGCCGCGTCTGAGGGCTGCATCAGGCTCAGCAGCCGCTCCTTGTCCTCCTCGGGCAGTTCGGCGAGCAGGTCGGCCGCGTCGTCGGGGTCCATGGCCTCCAGGACGTCGGCGGCGCGCTCCTCCTTCAGCTTGCCGAGGATCTCGATCTGGTCGTCCTCGGGCAGCTCTTCGAGCACGTCGGCCAGGCGGTCGTCGTCCAGCGCCGCGGCGACCTCGGCACGGCGCTTGGCCGACAGATGGTGCAGCACGTTGGCGAGGTCCGCGGGGCGCAGCTGCTCGAAGGTGGCGAGCAGGCTCTCGGCGCCCTGTCCGTGCTCCTCCAGGGAGAAGCCGGTGACGGCCGACCACTCGACGGTCAGCTGCTCGCCCTTGGCGCGCCGGAAGGCGCCGCTGCGCCTGCCCTTGCGGACGAAGACGCGGTCGACCTCCCAGTCCCGGCGGGCGGGAAGCTGCTGCACCGACAGATCGAGGACGGTGACCTCCTCGCCGGTTTCGGTGAGCGTGACCCGGCGGTCCAGCAGCTCGCCGAAGACCAGGCGTTCGGTGGGGCGTTGCTCGAAGCGGCGGACGTTGAGCACGCCGGTGGCGATGACCTGGCCCGACTCGATGCTGGTGACCCGGGTCATCTGCAGGAAGATACGGCGGCGGGTGGGCAGTTCGACGACCAGCCCGAGCACGCGCGGTGGCCGCCGGCCGACGCGCAGCACGACGACCAGATCGCGCACGCGACCCACCTGATCACCGTTGGGATCGAAGACGGCGACACCGGCGAGGTGCGAGACGAAGATCCGGGGGGCGCCCGCTGCCATGGCCGCGCCTCCTTTCCTTGCGGGGTGTTTCGCAGTGCTTGTCGACGGGAGTGGTTCTTTTCCGAATTGCCCGCTCGGATGGGCTTCAGGCTAGCCCGTACCGATCGGGTCCGCCCTGACAGGGGGGCCGGACGGACTGCTTCCGCCGGGCCCTCGTACCCCCGGTACGCTGCGGTACGCCGCTCACCTCCCACGACGGAAAGGCAGCCCCCTCTGTGACTGCGATTGCCCAGGGCCGCACCCGCCGGCCCGCGCTGCTGGGAGCGATGTGCGCACTGGTCGTGACGGGGCTGCTGGCGGGCTGCAGTGACGACCCGGACGCGGGCACGAACGGGGTCGGCAAGCTGCCGGCCGACAAGATCCAGTCGAAGACCCGGGCGGCCGCCGAGTCCGCCGACGCGGTACGGCTCGCCGGGAACGTCGTCACCAACGGGCACACGTACAAACTCGACATGCGGCTGAAGTCGGAGGGCGCGAGCGGCTCGGTCACCTCGGACGGCGTGGCCTTCGGGCTGCTGCGGATCGGCGAGCAGCTGTACCTGAAGGCGAACGCGAGCTTCTGGAACCACGCGGACGGCGACAAGGACAAGGCGTCCGCGAGCAAGCTCGACGGCAAGTACGTCAAGGTGCCGCAGCGCGACCCCGCGTACAAGAAGTTCAGCGGTTTCACGGACATGGACGTCCTCCTCGACGGTCTGCTCAGCCTGCACGGCTCGCTCGCGACGGACGGCCATCACGAGCAGTCGGGCACCCGCACCATCCGCATCACCGGCGACAAGGGCTCCGGCGGCACCCTCGACGTCTCGCTGGAGGGCAAGCCGTACCCGCTCCGGCTGGAGCGGGCGGGCGGCGCGGGAACGATCGCCTTCTCGTCCTGGGGCGAGGACTTCGCCCTGAACGAGCCGAAGAAGAACGAGACGGTGGACTACGGCAAGCAGCTGCCGTCGTCCTGACGCCCCGCGGCTCGCTAGCGGCGTCGCTTCCTCTTCAGCAGCAGCCGGTGCAGCGCCGCGGGCATGGGCTGCCGGGTCGTGGCCGGTGTCGGCAGCGGCGCTTCGGCCAGGCTGCCGTCGGGCAACGGCGTCGTCGCCCCGGTCGGCTCCAGGCGCAGCACCCGGCACTCGCGCGCCCAGCGCCCGGTCATCGCCTCGCCGTCGGGAGCGTTGAGCCGCTTGCCCTTCAGCTCGGCGACCGCGGCCGCCCACTCCTCGGACTCCGGTGCCAGCTCGACCACCTTGGCGTGCCAGGACACCAGCCGGCCGCCCTTGTCCTTGCTGCGGACCGTCACCTCGGCCGCGCCGCCGTCGGTCAGCCCCGGCAGCGGCTGCTCGCCCGGCCCGTCGCCGATCACGCAGGCGGCGCCCTCGTGCCACACGTGCCACAGCGCGCGGGCCGGGACACCGGGAGAAGCGACCCACACGAGGCCGGACTTCTTGGTGGCCTCCTCGACGAGGGCCTGGTCGAGCAGCTCGCTTGTCATGGGCCCAGCCTATCCAGGCACCCTCACAGCCAGCCGTTGCGCTTCAGCGTGCGGTGGATGCCCAGACAGATGCAGACCGTGATGCTCATGACCACCGGGTAGCCGTACTTCGCGTGCAGCTCCGGCATGTACTCGAAGTTCATGCCGTAGACCCCGCACACCATGGTCGGTACGGCGATGATCGCGGCCCAGGACGTGATCTTCCGCATGTCCTCGTTCTGCGCCACGGACGCCTGCGCGAGGTTGGCCTGGAGGATGGAGTTGAGCAACTCGTCGAAGCCGACGACCTGCTCCTGCACGCGGACGAGGTGGTCGGCGACGTCCCGGAAGTACTTCTGGATGTCGGGGTCGATCAGCCGCATCGGCCGCTCGCTCAGCAGCTGCATGGGGCGCTGCAGCGGCGCGACGGCCCGCTTGAACTCCAGCACCTCGCGCTTGAGCTGGTAGATGCGTGCCGAGTCCACACCGCGCGAGACACCACCGCGACGCCCCGGCGAGAACACCTCGGTCTCCACGTCGTCGATGTCGTCCTGCACGGCGTCGGCGACCGCCACATAGCCGTCCACGACATGGTCGGCGATCGAGTGCAGCACCGCCGAAGGACCCTTGGCGAGCAGGTCCGGGTCGTCCTGCAGCCGGTGCCGCAGGGCGCGCAGCGAGCCCTGGCCGCCGTGCCGGACGGTGATGAAGAAGTCCCGTCCGGTGAAGCACATGACCTCGCCGGTCTCGACGACCTCGCTGTTGGCGGTCAGCCGGTCGTGCTCGACGTAGTGGATGGTCTTGAAGACGGTGAACAGGGTGTCGTCGTAAGGCTCAAGCTTGGGCCGCTGGTGGGCCTGGACGGCGTCCTCCACGGCGAGCGGGTGCAGCCCGAACTCGGCGGCGATACCGGAGAATTCGGCCTCCGTCGGCTCGTGCAGGCCGATCCACACGAAGCCCCCGTCACGGCGCACCAGGCGCATCGCCTCGTGCGGGGGCAGGGGCCTGCCGCTGTCGACGCGGGCGCCGTCGCGGTAGACGGCGCAGTCGACGACGGCCGAGGGAGTCGAGGGGTCGCGAGTCGTGTCGTACGGCCCGGTCTCCTTGCGCAGGGAGATGCGGGACGGCCGGACCGCGGCGCGGAGGTCACGGATCATCGACATGGCTGGCTCCTTCGTGTCAGGCGACGAAAGACGCCTACGACGGCTGGAACTGCCCGGAATGGGGACGTCCTGCTTCAGGTGTTTGGCACGTCCACAAAGCGGGGAGCACCGCACCGTCGCGGTGGCGGACTTCGCTGCTGAGTCAGATCAGACAGATCAGGCAAAAGGAAACGAAGTGCTCTTCCGCGGGAAGACATGAGCGTGAAAGGCGGCGGTCAGCCAGAGCCGGATCAGCTGTATCAGCGGCAGGAAGAGCGAGTGGTACTGCACGGGTGACTTCGATCCATGACAGCCCCACCTCCTCCGGCCGGTCCCTCGTAAGGGAGTCTCTACGGCGTCGGGACCCGATCGCGACGCTTCAGCGTGCTGCCCCGAACGACCCGGTCAAGACTATCAGCCGACCAAAGTGTCAAGGCGCAGCTTTGCCCGGTACTGACGAGTTCTATGCTCGCCGCATGGTTGATGTTCTTCCTCTGGTCGAGGCCAGGTTGCGCACCGCGCTGGGCGAACCGGACGCCCGGGCGGCGGTCACGTTCGTCGGCGCGGACCGTGTCGAGGTGCTGAGGTTCCACGAGGACGACATCGTCCGCTACGCCACGCTCGGCATGTCGGCGCAGCCGATGAGCGACCCCACGGCGATGCTCGCCGATCCGGTCGAGGGCCCGCGGGCCGAGCTGATCCTCTCGGTGCGCGGCGGTCTCGCCGACACCGACAAGGCCTTGCGCCCGCTCGCCGTGCTCGCCGCGTCCCCGCAGGTGGAGGGCGTGGTCGTGGCGCCGGGCGCCTCCCTCGACGTCGGCGGGCCGCTGTGGCCCGGCGCCCCGTTCAGCTCCGTTCTGGTCGCCGAGCCCGGCGGCCTGGTCGAGGACCTCGACCTGGACGAGCCGCTCGACCCGGTCCGCTTCCTGCCCCTGCTCCCGATGACCCCGAACGAGGCCGCCTGGAAGCGCGTGCACGGCGCCCAGGCGCTCCAGGAGCGCTGGCTGACACACGGGACGGACCTCCGGGATCCGGCCCGCAGATCCGTCCCGCTGGACTGACCCGCGAGTGAGCAAGCTCACCAACAGGCGTCCGGAAAGCGTCAGTTGGTCGTCAGCCGGCCGTCAGTTGGCAAACACGGCGACGCTGTCCTGAGCCGCGTGCCGAGGCTCCAGCTCCTCCGCCTCGTGCGTGAGCGCCTTGCGTCGTACGAGCACCACGGCGGCGCCCAGCACGGCGGTGACCGCCGCGACCACGAACGGGATGTGGATGTCGGTCCACTCCTCGATCCTCGGCGCGAAGAACGGCGCCGCCGCGGCCGCGAACCAGCGCACGAAGTTGTAGCCCGCGCTCGCCACGGGCCGCGGCGCGTCCGAGACGCCGAGGGCCAGCTCCGTGTACACGGTGTTGTTCACGCCGATGAACGCGCCGGACAGGATCGTGCAGACGACGGCGGCGGTGTGGTCGCCGTAGCCGAGCACGAGGACGTCGGCGGCCAGCAGCACCAGCGAGCCGCCGAGCACCTTCAGCGAACCGAGGCGCTTCTGCAGCCGCGGGGCCACCAGTACGGAGAAGACGGCGAGCAGCACGCCCCAGCCGAAGAACACGGCACCCGACCGGTACGGAGTCATGTTCAGCACGAACGGCGTGAAGGCCAGCACGGTGAAGAACGTGTAGTTGTAGAAGAACGCCGAGGCCGCCGCGGAGGCGAGGCCGCTGTGGCCGAGCGCCCTGATCGGGTCCAGCAGCGAGGTCTTGCGGGCCGGCTTCGGCTGCTCCTTCAGGAACACCGTGATGCACAGGAAGCCGATCGCCATCAGGAACGCGGTGCCGAAGAAGGGGTAGCGCCAGCTCTGGTTGCCCAGCAGCGCGCCGAGCAGCGGGCCGCACGCCATGCCGAGGCCGAGCGCGGACTCGTACAGCAGGATCGCGGCGGCGCTTCCGCCCGCCGCCGCGCCGACGATGACCGCGAGCGCCGTGGAGACGAAGAGGGCGTTGCCCAGGCCCCAGCCCGCGCGGAATCCGACGAGTTCGGCGACCGAGCCCGAGGTGCCCGCGAGCCCGGCGAAGACGACCACGAACGCGAGCCCGAGCAGCAGGGTCTTGCGGCCGCCGATACGGCTGGAGACGAAGCCGGTGACCAGCATGGCCACGGCGGTGATCAGGAAGTACGAGGTGAAGAGCAGGGAGACCTGACCGGGCGTGGCGTCCAGGCCCTTGGCGATGGACGGCAGGATCGGGTCGACGAGTCCGATGCCCATGAAGGCGACGACGGACGCGCCGGCCGTGGCCCACACGGCCCTCGGCTGCCGCAGGATGCCGCCCGCTCCGGCGTCGAAGGGGTCGTCCATGCTTCCTCAGCTCCGTTCGAAAGGGATGATGCGAATAGTTGGTGTATGCACATAGTAAGTTAGCCTCGCTAATTAATGCAAATTACATCTACCTCTGGATGGGCGGGGCCGGTCAGTGGTCCGGCGCGTGGGCCGGTGAAGGGTTCCGTCCGGACGGGTGATCGTCCTTGACGTGGGGGAGTCGGGGTAGGACCGTGGGGGCCTATGAGGGGCGAACCCAGTTGCCCGAAGTGTGGTGGCCGGGTCAGGGCT
Organism: Streptomyces plumbidurans; assembly: GCF_019857225.1. GTDB lineage: Bacteria > Actinomycetota > Actinomycetes > Streptomycetales > Streptomycetaceae > Streptomyces > Streptomyces plumbidurans. Next base: position 51,984 of record NZ_JAFJSY010000018.1, on the reverse strand, counting down.
CCCGGACTCTTCGCCGATTCCTGGCAGTGCGATGTGCACGGCACCGTGCATCCGCTGCAGCCCGTGATCCCGCCCAGCGTCGAGGCCCTCAGCGTGGTGGTGCATCGCACGCAGGTACCGGTGTGGATGCCGTGGCCCCTGCCGGTCGGCTGGTTGTTCACCGGAGTGGCCTGCGCGGGCGACGACCGCCACGGCGGCCGGGCTACCGCGGTGGCCTGCTCGGGACCGGGACCGCTCGGCGGCATAGGAGAGCTGATCCTGGTCGCCGAAGAACTCGGCGTCGGGCTCGGCGCGCGGTACGCGGGCATCGACGGCCCGGACCCGGGGCCGTACATGAACGTCGAGAAGCCGCCGCAGGCCAAGGTGTTGGCGGGTGGGAGGCCCACCCCGCTCTGGCATGTGGTCGGCAGCCCCGACGACCGTGCCGTGTTCGCGGGGGAGGCGCGGGGGTTGTGGTTGTGGGCGGTGGTGTGGCCCGAGCAGTCGGGGCTGTTGATGTACGACGAGCTGGTGCTGACGGATCTGCGGGATGCGGGGGCTGAGGTGGATCTTGTGCCCTGTGGGGCGTTGTCGCCTCGGTTGCTCGAGCCGTAGCGCCCTCGGGGGGTGGGGGTTCTTGTGCGGGGGCGGGTGCGGGGCGGCGGTGGCTGGTCGCGCAGTTCCTCGCGCCCCTGGGCCGGGTGCTGTAGGGGGTGCTTGGGCGGTGCGGGTGTGACCGGGGGTGCCGAAAGTCTGGTTATCCTTGAGCGTCCTCGTCCGTCCCTTCATCGCCTGGAGTTCGCGTAGTGCGTATTGATCTGCACGCCCACTCCACTGCGTCCGACGGTACGGACACGCCTGCTGAGCTGGTGCGGAATGCTGCCGCTGCCGGGCTGGACGTCGTCGCGCTGACCGATCACGACACCACTCGTGGATACGCCGAGGCGATCGCCGCGCTGCCCGAGGGGCTCACGCTTGTCACCGGTGCCGAGCTGTCGTGCCGTATCGGCGGCGTCTCCATGCACCTGCTCGCCTACCTCTTCGACCCCGAGGAGCCGGCGCTGCTCGCCGAGCGGGAGCTGGTGCGCGACGACCGGGTGCCGCGGGCCCAGGGCATGGTCGCCAAGCTGAACGCGCTGGACGTACCGGTCACCTGGGAGCAGGTGCGGCGGATCGCCGGGGAGGGTTCCGTCGGGCGACCGCACGTCGCGACCGCGCTCGTCGAGCTCGGCGTCGTGGCGAGCGTGAACGACGCCTTCACCCAGGACTGGCTGGCCGACGGGGGCCGTGCCTACGTCGAGAAGCACGAGACGGATCCCTTCGAGGCGATCCGGCTGGTGAAGGCCGCGGGCGGGGTCACCGTGTTCGCGCACCCGGCCGCCGCCAAGCGCGGCCGTACGGTGCCGGAGTCCGCGATCGCCGAGATGGCCGCCGCGGGGCTCGACGGCATCGAGGTCGACCACATGGACCACGACGAGGACACCCGGGCACGGCTGCGCGGGCTCGCGAAGGACCTGGGGCTGCTGACGACCGGGTCCAGCGACTACCACGGCAGCCGCAAGACGTGCGTACTCGGCGAGTACGTCACGGACCCCGAGGTCTACGGGGAGATCACGCGACGGGCGACGGGCGCCTTTCCGGTGCCGGGGACCGGCGGGGCCTGAGTCGTCCTCCCGCTCCGTCCACGTCCGCCCTCCTCCGCAAGGCCTGTAGCTCACCCATGTTCGACCTCGCCGTCTTCGGCTCTCTCTTCCTGACCCTTTTCGTCATCATGGATCCCCCCGGGATCACCCCGATCTTCCTCGCGCTGACCGCCGGACGCCCCGGCAAGGTGCAGCGGCGGATGGCCTTCCAGGCCGTCTGTGTGGCCGGTGGCGTGATCACCGTCTTCGGGCTGCTCGGGCACCAGATCCTGGACTATCTGCATGTCTCGGTGCCCGCCCTGATGATCGCGGGCGGACTGCTGCTCCTGCTCATCGCGCTCGACCTGCTGACCGGCAAGAACGACGAGCCGAAGCAGACCAAGGACGTCAATGTGGCGCTCGTACCGCTGGGCATGCCGCTGCTGGCCGGTCCGGGCGCGATCGTCTCCGTGATCCTCGCCGTGCAGAAGGCCGGCTCCTTCGCCGCGCAGACGTCGGTGTGGGCGGCGATCCTGGCCATCCATGTGGTGCTGTGGCTGGTGATGCGGTACTCGCTGCTGATCATCCGGATCATCAAGGACGGCGGCGTGGTCCTGGTGACCCGGCTCGCGGGCATGATGCTCTCCGCGATCGCCGTGCAGCAGATCATCAACGGTGTCACGCAGGTGATCAAGGGCGCCTAGGGAGCGGGTGGGGGAGCCCGTCCGAAACGCGGAGCCCCCGCGCGGCGTACGTGCCGTGCGGGGGCTCTGAAAGCAACTGCGGTGATCCGCGTCAGTAAGACAACTGCGGTGGTCCGCGTCGGTTATGCGGCCGAGTCTTCGGCCGGCCGGATCCAGAGTCGCTGTCCGATGGCGGCGGCCTGCTGGACGATCCGGTTGACGGAGGCGGCGTCCACGACGGTGCTGTCCACGGTCGTGCCGTTGACCTCGTCGAGTCGCATGATTTCGAAGCGCATGCCTCTCCCTTCGTCGCGCTGTGTATCTGACGTGGTCAACGATCTGTGCGGGACAAACATTCCCTACGCTAAATAAATTTTTCGAACGACTAACTACTGACCGGTATTGCACATTCACGAGACTGACCGGGACCGGTTGTGTTCGCAGCGTGACCGCCGGGACAATGGAGGCGATGAACGAAGACCTCGTGGCCCTCAACGCCCGCATCGATCGCACGAACGAGCTGCTGCAGCGCATGCTCGCCGAGGTGGCGAAGACGCCCTCGACGCATGCGATCTTCGTCGACGCGGGCTACCTCTACGCGGCCGCGGGACGTCTCGTCGCCGGCACGGAGGACCGCCGGGCGTTCGACCTCGACGCCGAGGGTCTGATCGAGGCGCTGATCGACAAGGCCCGCACCATCTTCGCGGACAGCCGGCTGCTGCGCGTGTACTGGTACGACGGCGCACGGCGCCGCATCCACACCTCCGAGCAGCAGTCGATCGCCGAACTGCCGGACGTGAAGGTCCGGTTGGGCAATCTCAACGCCAACAACCAGCAGAAGGGCGTCGATTCACTGATCAGATCGGACCTGGAGTCACTGGCCAGACACCGGGCCATCAGCGACGCGGCACTGCTGGGCGGCGACGAGGACCTGGTGTCGGCCGTGGAGGCGGCACAGGGGTACGGCGCGCGCGTCCACCTGTGGGGCATCGAGGCCCCCGAGGGACGCAACCAGGCCGAACCCCTGCTCTGGGAGGTCGACAGCCAGCGCACCCTCGACCTCGACTTCTTCAAGCCGTACGTCGCCCGGCGCACGGCCGCCGCCTACGAGGCCACCGCCGCCCGGCCCGCCCGCGAGGACGTCCGTTTCGTGGGCGCGCAGATCGCGGCGAAATGGCTGGCGGCGCGAGGCCGGGAGGCGCTGGCGGAGCTGCTCCCCGGCCACCCCTACCTGCCCGGCTCGGTCGACCAGGACCTGCTGGTGGAGGCGGAGAGCCTGCTGCAGTACTCCCTGCGTGGCCAGGCGGACCTGCGGCGGGCGCTGCGGGACGGGTTCTGGGAGCATCTGCAGGGGCAGTACTAGCGGGAGGTCGGCTGCCGCCGGGGGGCGAGTGGGGCGGGGGGCTGGCCAGCGACGGCGAGTACTGGCCAGGCGGACTGGCCGACGGCGGCGAGCACTGGCCGGGCCGGCCGCTAGTTGGACCGGTCGCCGGGGCAGGCCGCAGGCGAACCGGCCGCCGGGGGGAGGCACTAGGCGAACCGGCCGCCGGGGGCAGGCACTAGGCGAACCGGCGGCTATGTGGACCGGCCGTCGGAGGTGATGCGGTCCCAGAAGTCGGCGAAGGCGCGGGCCGTGGCCTGGGGCTGGTCCGTGTTCGGGGAGTGCTCGGCGTCCTGCACGACCGTGCGGTGCGCGCGCAGGCGTAGCGCCATGTCGTCGAGCAGGGGCACCGGCCAGGTGTCGTCGCGGGAGCCCGACAGGACGTGGAACGGCAGCCCGGTGGCGGCCAGTTCGGCCACGCGGTCCGGTTCCGTGCACAACTGGCGCCCGGTGGCGATGAGCTGGGCCGGCTTGTTGCCCAGCCAGCGGCGGCGCAGGTCCTCCTGGTCGGCGAGCCCCGCGTCCAGCTCACCGGTCTCGGTCTCCTCGGGCGGTTCCATGGCCTGGATCGCCTCCCAGACCTCGGCCATGTTCATCACCGCGAGCGCGTCTTGCAGCAGCTTGACGCGCTGCTGCTGGGAGACGGAGATCTGGGCGGGTCCCGAGGACATGAGGGTGAGGGACAGGAAGGGGGAGCGGTCCAGCAGGACCGCGGCCCGCGCGATCTGCCCGCCGAGGGAGTGACCCAGCAGATGCACCGGGGCGCCGACAGCGGCGGCCTGAGCAAGCACATCCCGAGCCAACTCGCCCTGCGCGTAAGCCGATTCGTCGTGCTCCGGGCCGTCGGACTCGTACTGCCCCCGCCCATCCACCGCGACGGTCCGGTACCCACGCTCACCGAGCGCCTCATGCAGCGGATTGAAGTCCTCCTTGCTACCCGTGAACCCGGGCAGCAACAACGCGGTTCCCTTGAGCGCAACGCCCTCCGCCTGGGGGGAGTCGACGACGGCAAACTCTCCACGAGAGGTGCGCAGCGCGTACGCACGAGCGCCGGGGGGCGGGGTGAAGGTCGGGGGCCTGCTCATGGGGTGAGGGTATCTGGGGCGGGTGTCAGGGAGGGGCGGGCGGGGGTTCTGTCGGGCTCCGATGCCGACGATCTGGCCCACACGGCGTGGGCAGTGTGGGGTTCCGGCAGGCTCCGATGCTGATGGTCCAGCGCACGCGAGGGGGCAGAGGGGCGGCACGGGCGGGGTCCCCGCGGGCCCGATGCCAACGGCTAGGCCCCATACCAGGGAGGGCGGTGCGCGGTTCCCGTGGGCCCCGATGCCGACGTCCCGCGCACGCGAGACAGCCGAGCGGGGGCGGGCCCCGGGGCCCCAATGCCGACGGCCCGATCCACGTGAGGTGGGCCGGGCCGTCGGGTGGGTGGTTGCTCAGCTCTCCGCGGGCTCCGCGGTGGCTGTGGCCTTGCGTGTGCGGCGGGTCCTGGGCTTGGCCTCTGCCGCGTCGGTGGGGGCCTCGGTGGCTGCCGTGGTCTTCCGGGCGCGGGTACGGGGCTTGGCCGCGGGCTCGTCGGCCGCCTGGGCCGGGATGTCGGCGGTGGTGGTCGTCGCCGTCTTGCGGGTGCGGCGCGGCTTGGTCTCCGTGCCCTCGGCCGTCTCGACCGCAGCCTCGGCAGCCTTGCGGGTCCGGCGCGGCTTGGTCGCAGCGGTCTCCACGGCCTCGGCGGGCTCCGCCGCAGCGGCCGTCTTGCGGGTACGGCGAGGCTTCGCCTCCGTGCCCTCGGCCGTGTCGACCGCGGTGGTCGCGGCCTTGCGGGTGCGGCGCGGCTTGGTTGCCACGGCCTCGGCGGTCTCCACGGTCGTCTCCGTGGCAGCGGCCTTGCGGGTCCGCGTACGGGGCTTGGCCGTGGACTCCTCGGCCGCCTGGGCCGGGATGTCGGCGGTGGTGGTCGTCGCCGTCTTGCGGGTGCGGCGCGGCTTGGTCTCCGTGCCCTCGGCCGTCTCGACCGCAGCCTCGGCAGCCTTGCGGGTCCGGCGCGGCTTGGTCGCAGCGGTCTCCACGGCCTCGGCGGGCTCCGCCGCAGCGGCCGTCTTGCGGGTACGGCGAGGCTTCGCCTCCGTGCCCTCGGCCGTCTCGACCGCAGCCTCGGCAGCCTTGCGGGTCCGGCGCGGCTTGGTCGCAGCGGTCTCCACGGCCTCGGCGGGCTCCGCCGCAGCGGCCGTCTTGCGGGTACGGCGAGGCTTCGCCTCCGTGCCCTCGGCCGTGTCGACCGCGGTGGTCGCGGCCTTGCGGGTGCGGCGCGGCTTGGTTGCCACGGCCTCGGCGGTCTCCACGGTCGTCTCCGTGGCAGCGGCCTTGCGGGTCCGCGTACGGGGCTTGGCCGTGGACTCCTCGGCCGCCTGGGCCGGGATGTCGGCGGTGGTGGTCGTCGCCGTCTTGCGGGTGCGGCGCGGCTTGGCCTCCGTGCCCTCGGCCGTCTCGACCGCAGCCTCGGCAGCCTTGCGCGTGCGGCGCGGCTTCGTTTCCACGGCCTCGGCGGCCTCGGCGATCTCCACCGCCGTCTCCGCGGCAGCCGTCGCCTTGCGGGTGCGGCGGCGCGGCTTGGTGGCGGGAGCCTCGGGCTCCACCACAGCCGGCGCTTCCACGACGGCCACGGTCTCCACGGCGGCCGGAGCCTCCGCGATCGCCGGAGCCTGCGCGGCGACGGTCTCCGCGGCCGGCGTGCTCTCCGCGGACTTGCGGGTACGGCGGCGGCGCGGCTTCTCCGGGGTCTCGGCAACGTCAAGGGCCGGGCCCTCCGCCGTGGTGACGGCGGCTTCCGCGGCCTCGGGCGCGACGGCCGCGACCGTCACCGGCTCGGACGCAGCCCCACCGCGCGTGCGGCGACGGCGGCGCAGGGTGCGCTGACCGGTCTCCTCGGAGGACGCCTTATCGGCCACGGCCTCGGGGGCGGCGCCCGCCTCCAGCGGCGTACCCCCGCGCGTACGGCGACGGCGACGCGGCGTACGAGCCTCGCGCTCATGGTCGGCGGACCGGGACTCGCCCCGGCCGCCCCGCTCGCCGCCCCGGCCGCCACGACCGCGTGCACCGCGGCCGCCGGTCTCGCCCAGGTCCTCCATCTCCTCCGCGTCGAGCCCCGCGCGCGTGCGCTCGGCGCGCGGCAGGACACCCTTGGTGCCCGCGGGGATCTTCAGTTCCTCGAAGAGGTGCGGGGAGGTGGAGTAGGTCTCCGGCGGGTCGTTGAAGTTCAGCTCCAGCGCCTTGTTGATCAGCTGCCAGCGCGGGATGTCGTCCCAGTCGACCAGCGTGATCGCGATGCCCTTGTTGCCCGCGCGGCCGGTGCGGCCGATGCGGTGCAGATAGGTCTTCTCGTCCTCGGGCGACTGGTAGTTGATGACGTGCGTCACGCCCTCGACGTCGATGCCGCGCGCGGCGACGTCGGTGCAGACGAGCACGTCCACCTTGCCGTTGCGGAACGCGCGCAGCGCCTGCTCGCGGGCGCCCTGGCCGAGGTCGCCGTGGACCGCGCCGGAGGCGAAGCCGCGCTGCTTGAGCTGGTCGGCGAGATCGGCCGCCGTACGCTTCGTACGGCAGAAGACCATCGCCAGACCGCGACCCTCGGCCTGCAGTATGCGCGCGACCATCTCGGCCTTGTCCATGTTGTGCGCGCGATAGATGTGCTGCGAGGTGTTCGCGACCGTCGCGCCGTGGTCGTCCGGCGCGGCGGCGCGGATGTGCGTGGGCTGCGACATGTAGCGGCGGGCGAGACCGATGACCGCGCCCGGCATGGTGGCCGAGAACAGCATGGTCTGGCGCCGGACCGGAAGCATGTTGATGATCTTCTCGACGTCGGGCAGGAAGCCCAGGTCGAGCATCTCGTCGGCCTCGTCGAGGACCAGGCACTTGACGTGCTTGAGGTTGAGCTTCTTCTGGCCCGCGAGGTCCAGGAGACGGCCCGGGGTGCCGACGACCACGTCGACGCCCTTCTTCAGGGCCTCGACCTGGGGCTCGTAGGCCCGGCCGCCGTAGATCGCCGTCACGCGGACGTTGCGCACCTTGCCCGCGGTCAGCAGGTCGTTGGTGACCTGCTGGCACAGCTCGCGCGTGGGGACGACGACGAGCGCCTGCGGGGCGTCGGTGAGGTCCTCGGGCTCGGCGCGGCCCGCCTCCACGTCCGCGGGGACGGTGACGCGCTCGAGGAGCGGAAGGCCGAAGCCCAGCGTCTTGCCGGTGCCGGTCTTGGCCTGGCCGATGACGTCCGTGCCGGTAAGGGCGACGGGGAGCGTCATCTCCTGGATGGGGAAGGGGGTGGTGATGCCGACGGCGTCAAGGGCCTCGACGGTCTCGGGAAGGATTCCGAGATCTCTGAACGTGGTAGTCAGGGTGCTGCCTCTTCTGTGTACGCGGTGCGAGGCGAGCGCGGGGGTCGTAGACGGACCGTGCCGGGGGACGTCGGCTGCCTTACGGGCTTGCCGTAACGCACGGGACCTCTGCCGACGCTCTAGCGCTCGTACCGCTGAGGTGTCCCTCCGAGCGTCGTACGTGATGTGCCGTACGGCCTTTGGAGGGCTGTCGGGTCGGAGCCGATCGGGCCACCGACCGGGCATCCTCATACGTGCGGCCCGTCGAGTACTCGGCAGGCGCATTACCACCATACCCCGGAATCGCGCACATACGATGGCCGATTTGGTCACGTAGCCGTCGTCACACTGATTGACCAGGGACTTCCGCCGGTCGGCGAGCGGACTATTGTGCGCTCCATGACGACGTCAGACAACACCTCCGACGCACCCGCCGAGCAGACCGGGGTGGCCGCCCAGGACTGGGCCAAGGCCTCCGCGGACCCGCAGTACCGGGCCGCGATCGTCGACCTCCTCGGGGCACTCGCGTACGGCGAACTCGCGGCGTTCGAGCGGCTCGCGGAAGACGCCAAACTGGCGCCCACGCTGGCGGACAAGGCGGAACTGGCGAAGATGGCGTCGGCCGAGTTCCACCACTTCGAGAGGCTGCGCGACCGGCTGACGGAGATCGGCGAGGAGCCCACGCACGCGATGGAGCCCTTCGTCGCCGCCCTGGACGGGTTCCACAAGCAGACGGCGCCCTCGGACTGGCTGGAGGGCCTCGTCAAGGCCTACGTCGGCGACTCGATCGCCAGTGACTTCTACCGCGAGGTCGCGGCCCGGCTCGACGCGGACTCGCGCGAGCTGGTGCTGGCCGTGCTGGACGACACCGGGCACGCCGGCTTCGCCGTGGAGAAGGTCCGTGCGGCGATCGACGCCGACCCGCGCGTGGGCGGACGTCTCGCCCTGTGGGCACGGCGTCTCATGGGCGAGGCGCTGTCGCAGTCCCAGCGGGTGGTGGCGGACCGGGACGCGCTCTCGACGATGCTCGTGGGCGGCGTGGCGGACGGGTTCGACCTCGCCGAGGTCGGCCGGATGTTCTCCCGGATCACCGAGGCGCACACGAAGAGGATGGCCGCGCTGGGGCTGGCCGCCTAGCTCCCGCTTCCTCCATCGTTCGAACCGCTTGCATCGTTCCCGTCGAGATCACGCCGGCGCCGAGCGCCGGCGGAGTCTCCCTGCCGGGCGCACCAGGAGGGAGAGCGAGGCGGCGGACACGATCGCCGCGCCGAGCAGGATCAGCAGGACACTGCCCGGGTCGAAGGCGCTGTGCGTCACGAAGGCGCCGAACAGCGCTCCGGCGGCACCCGTCGCCAGCACCAGCGCGCGGGAGGGCAGACGGTGGCCTAGCCGCTGCTGCGCGACCCATGCCAGCACGAGGCCGAGCACAGCGGAGCCGAGCGCTTCGAACAACAACATGGGGTCCCTCCCACACGGCCACACTGCGCGTCACGGTCGTAGCCGGTCATACCCGTGACCTGCGGAATGCAATCCTCCTCTGTGTGCGGTCTGTGCTCCATATGTGGAGACAGAATTCGGAGGAAAGTCCCGAGGAGAGCCCCCGCGGAAGTCCCGGCGAAACCCCGGCGAAAGCGAGAGGGGCCCGGCGGCGCACGGCCGCCGGGCCCCTCTCGTGATGCTGTGATGCTGTGCTGTTGCGCCTAGAGCGCGCCGAAGCCCACCTTGCGCGGGGCCGGCTCGCCGAGCTCTACGTAGGCCAGGCGGTCCGCCGGGACGAGGACCTTGCGGCCGTGCTCGTCCACGAGGGTCAGCAGCTGCGTCTTCCCGGCCAGCGCATCGGCCACGACCCGCTCGACCTCCTCGGCGCTCTGACCGCTCTCCAGAACGATCTCGCGGGGCGCGTGCTGCACGCCGATCTTGACCTCCACGGCTATGTCCCTCCGACGGTCAGTGAAGTGCGCGACCTATACGCGCCGTACCCAGCACACATTAGCCCGGTGAGGGGACCCACATGCTCCGCCCGGGAACGCCAAGAGCGAACAGCGAGCGGGAACAAAGGCGGCGACGAGGGCGCAAGCCGGTGCTGCCGACGGGCCGTCAGTGAGCCTGCTCGGTGCCGTGCAGCGGGAAGCCCGCGATACCGCGCCAGGCGAGCGAGGTCAGCAACTGCACCGCCTGGTCGCGCGGCACGCTGCGGTCGCTGTGCAGCCAGGAGCGCGCCACGACCTGCGCGAGCCCGCCGAGACCGGAGGCCAGCAGCATCGACTCCGCGCGCGAGAGGCCGGTGTCCTCGGCGATCACCTCACAGATCGCCTCGGCGCACTCGTTGGTGACCTTGTCGACGCGCTCGCGCACCGCGGGCTCGTTCGTTAGGTCCGACTCGAACACCAGTCGGAAGGCGCCGCCGTCGTCCTCCACATATGCGAAGTAGGCGTCCATGGTCGCGCGGACGCGCTGCTTGTTGTCGGTGGTCGACGCGAGCGCGCTCCGTACCGAACCGATCAGTGACTCGCAGTGCTGGTCCAGCAGTGCGAGGTAGAGGTCGAGCTTGCCCGGGAAGTGCTGGTAGAGCACCGGCTTGCTGACCCCGGCGCGCTCGGCGATGTCGTCCATCGCGGCCGCGTGGTAACCCTGTGCCACGAACACTTCCTGTGCGGCACCCAGCAGCTGATTCCGTCGGGCACGGCGCGGCAGGCGCGTGCCCCGCGGGCGTGCCGCCTCTGTCTGCTCGATGGCTGTCACGCCGCCTCCCAATTTCGTCCACATGCGGTGTGCGCCGCGCCGCCATCGTACTTTTCGGTAACCCCGGTGTGCGCGGTGCGAGCGCAGAATTTCACGGACCGGACAGCGACGAAAGCCGTGCAGATGGTGCCAAACCGGAGCGAAGCGGGCAGGCGGCCGTCTCCCTCCAGTTCAGCGGCACCCTCTCGGAGGCCCGCGTCCCCCGTCAGCGGTAGTCGTCCTCGTCGAGGGAGACGACGCGGTGCTGCTCGACGAGATCGGCCTCGTTCCCGCGGGCCGGGTCCACGTCCTCGAGAGGGTCGTCCTTGTCCGCCGTGAGCTTCTCGGACTGCTCAGCGGCGTCGTTCTCCGGTGCCTCGACGTCGATCTCCCGGGCTTCCTCCGCGCTCTCGTCCTCGAAGGTGTCGGGGTCGCTTGGGTCTACGGCCATGATCGGGCTCCCTTCCTACGAATGTCCCTGGAAGAAGCAGGGGCCACAGCGGGTGCCCTCTTTATGAGCCTAGGAGACACCGGATCCGGATGCTATGCGGTGTGCAGGCAATCTGTGACGGCGAACACATGAGCCACTACGTGATCGTCTCGTAACATTGCCGCATGTCTTCGACCGAGCTGCCGTCCGTTCCGGCGACCAATGTGCTCCCGAAGGTGGCGCCCGTAAGGGTCGCGGAGGGCGAGCGGCTGAGGTCCGTCGGGCTGCCGGGGATCACGCTGACGGTGCGGTCGAGACCACCCGCGCGCGAGGGACTGCCACCCGCGCTCTACGTCCACGGTCTGGGCGGTTCCTCGCAGAACTGGTCGGCCCTGATGGAGCAGCTCGACGACGTGGTCGACGGCGAGGCCATCGACCTGCCGGGCTTCGGCGACTCCCCGCCGCCGGACGACGGCGACTACTCGATCACCGGGCACGCGCGCGCGGTGATCCGTTTTCTCGACGCCTCCGGGCGCGGTCCCGTGCATCTGCTGGGCAATTCGCTCGGCGGCGCGGTCACCACGCGCGTGGCGGCGCTGCGGCCCGACCTCGTACGCACGCTGACCCTGGTCTCACCGGCGCTGCCGGAGATCCTCATCCAGCGCAGCGCGGTGCCGACGGCGCTGCTCGCGCTGCCCGGCGTCGCCGGCCTGTTCACCCGCGCCACCAGGAAGTGGTCCGCGGAGGCACGCGTCCGCGGCGTCATGGCGCTCTGCTACGGCGATCCCGGTCAGGTGTCGCCGGAAGGCTTCCGCAACGCCGTGGAGGAGATGGAACGGCGGCTGCAACTGCCGTATCTCTGGGACGCGATGACGCGTTCCGCGCGCGGCATCGTCAACGCGTACACCCTGGGCGGACAGCACGGACTGTGGCGCCAGGCGGAGCGCGTCCTCGCCCCGACCCTGCTCGTCTACGGCGGCCGGGACCAGCTCGTCGGCTTCCGGATGGCCCGGAAGGCGGCCCGCGCCTTCCGCGACTCACGCCTGCTGACCCTGCCGGACGCGGGGCACGTGGCGATGATGGAGTATCCGGACACCGTGGCCCGCGCCTTTCGTGAACTCCTCGCCGAGACGGGCGAGATGGGCGAGACTGGTGGCGCAGGCGGGACAAGCGAGTCGGGCGATTCGGGTGAGACGGCCGGTGGTGCGTCGGCGAGTGGCGCGGACCGGGCCTCCCTCGGCCGGGATGGTTTGCTTGTCGCCGACGGCGATAGTGCCACCGAGAGCACGGGGAGCTGAGGGCCGGCGTGGGACGTCACAGCCGCCGCGGCTCCGGTGCCGCGAAGGGCGAGTCCAGGGACGCGGACGCGGTACGTGGAGGCCAGGGGTCGGGGTCCGGGGGCTCGGGCGCCGGTGCGGGAGCCGCGGGTGCTCGACGGGTACCCGGGCCGCTGCCTGGGCAGCAAGGGGCGCCGGGGTACGGGCCGCCGTCCGGGCCGCAGGGGATGCCGGGGTACGGGCCGCCGTCCGGGCAGGGGATGCCGGCGTACGGGCCGCGGCCGACGGATGGCACGCCCGCGCGTGGGGTGCCGCGTCTGCCTGATGGGACTCCCGCGCGCGGGGTACCGCGATTCGCCGACGGCACCCCCGCGCGCGGAGTGCCTCGATTCCCGGACGGCACGCCCGCCCGGGGGGTGCCTCGATTCCCCGACGGCACTCCCGCCCACGGCACTCCCCGTCTCGCCGACGGCACTTCCCTCAGCGCGCCCCAGTTCCGTGGCGGTCACCCCGAGCAGCGTGAAGCCGGCGGGGGATGGGGCGAGTTGAGGAGCCCCGGTGTGTCCCTCCCGCGGCAGCGCCAGGCGCCGCCCGGAGGGCCGCGGCAGGATTACGTCGACGCATTCGACGACTTCGATGCCTTCGGCGGCTCAGGCGGCTTCGGCGGCTCCGACGAGGAGGCCGACGTCTTCGCGCCCCGCGGCGGCGGTTCCGTGCGCGCCCCGGGGTCGTATGCGTCCGCGCGCGCCGCGGACCCGTACGCCTCCGTCACCGACTGGGATCCGGACACGGGGGTCGGCGTCCCCTCCGAGACCGATGCCGAGACCGACTCAGAGACCGACGAGGACGCGGCGCCAACCGGTGTGCCCGCGCAGACCAGGGGCAGCAAGGGGCGGACGTTCACCGGCATTGCCGCTGCCGCCGTGACGACCGTGCTGGCCGTCGTGGTGGCCGGGCAGGTCGCGAACGGACGCGACGACGACGCCATCGGGACGCAGTCGGCGACCGACCAGGCCCGGGACGCCCGGGACTCGGGCGGGAGCGCGGCGCCGTCCGCCTCGCCCAGCGTGGCGACGCTGACGTACTCCCAGGCGATGGCGAAGCGGTATCCGCTCAGTGCGACGCTCAAGGGGTCGGGGAAGTTCGACGCGGTCCCCGGGGTGGCCAAGGCGCCGGGCAAGGGGCAGAAGTACACCTACCGCGTGGATGTGGAGCAGGGGCTCGGGCTCGACGGCGAACTCTTCGCCCGGGCCGTGCAGACGACCCTCAACGACAAACGGAGCTGGGCCCACGACGGCGAGCGCACCTTCGAGCGCATCCACACCGGCAAGCCCGACTTCGTGATCACACTCGCCAGCCCGGGGACCACCGCGAAGTGGTGCGCCAAGTCCGGACTCGACACCGGCGAGGAGAACGTCTCCTGCGACTCGGCCGCCACCGAGCGAGTGATGATCAATGCATACAGATGGGCACAGGGGTCGAAGACCTACGGCGACCACATGCTGGCCTACCGGCAGATGTTGATCAACCACGAGGTCGGTCACCGACTCGGCCACGGCCACGTGAACTGCACCAAGGACGGCGAGCTCGCCCCGGTGATGCAGCAGCAGACCAAGTTCCTCGACCACGACGGGATCCACTGCCGGGCCAACCCCTGGCCGTATCCGGGGAGTTGACGGGTGCCGCATATGTCACATTGACATGCGCAGAAAGTTGATTCATATTTCTGGTCATGTCGACCCTCCACGCCTCCGCGCGCGCCGCCATCGAGCTGGCGCTCATCGGCGTGACCGCGCTCTGCGTGGCCGACATCGACTGTCGCTGACGCTCGCCCACGGGCGCTCGCGTCGCGATCTTGTCCCGCTCCCCTGACCCGGTCTTGCGCCGTGGCCGGGCAGCCGTTTTCGACGACCTGACGCCCGGGCAGACGTCTGCTCACATTCGTCTCACATCTCGTCAATCCGTCTCATCATTCGAGAGGTCGTCATTCCGATGCGTCACCCGTCCGTAAACAGAGCCCGTGTGGCGGCGATATCCGCAGGCCTGGTCCTGGCCCTGGGCGCCGCCGCCTGCGGGCCCGAGGACAACGATGCCAAGGGCGCCGGCGGCGACTCCACGCCCCACAAGGGCGGCACCCTCACGGTCCTCAACTCCGAGGCCCAGACGGACTTCGACCCCGCGCGCCTGTACACCTCCGGCGGCGGCAACGTCCCCTCCCTGGTCTTCCGTACGCTCACCACCCGCAACCGCGAGAACGGCGCGGCCGGTGCCAAGGTCGTCCCGGACCTCGCCACCGACATCGGGCGCCCCAACAAGGACGCGACCGTGTGGACGTACACCCTGAAGAAGGGCCTCACGTACGAGGACGGCAGCGCGATCACGTCCGCCGACATCAAGTACGGCATCGAGCGCTCCTTCGCGCCCGAGCTGTCCGGCGGCGCGCCCTACCTGCGGGACTGGCTGGTCGGCGCGGCCGACTACCAGGGGCCGTACAAGGACAAGAAGGGCCTGCCGGCGATCGAGACGCCGGACAGCCGGACCATCGTCTTCCATCTCAACAAGCCCGAGGGCGAGTTCCCGTACCTGGCCACGCAGACGCAGTTCACGCCCGTCCCGAAGGCCAAGGACACGGGTACGAAGTACGAGGAGCACCCGGTCTCGTCCGGACCGTACAAGGTCGTCAGCAACGAGAACGACGGTGAGCACCTGGTCCTGGAGCGCAACACCCACTGGTCGGCCGCCACGGACCCCGAGCGCAAGGCCTACCCGGACAAGATCGACGTGCGGTCCGGTCTCGACTCGTCCGTGATCAACCAGCGGCTGTCGGCGTCGCAGGGTGCGGACGCGGCGGCCGTGACCACGGACACCAACCTCGGTCCGGCCGAACTCGCCAAGGTGAGCAGCGACAAGAAGCTGGCCGCGCGTGTCGGCACGGGCCACTTCGGCTACACCAACTACATAGCGTTCAACCCGACCGTCAAGCCGTTCAACAACGTCAAGGTGCGGCAGGCGATCTCGTACGCCATCGACCGGTCGTCCGTGGTCAACGCGGCCGGCGGTTCGGCGCTCGCCGAGCCGGCCACCACCTTCCTGCCGAACCAGAAGTCCTTCGGCTACACGCCGTACGACCTCTTCCCGGCCGGTGCGGCCGGCAACGCCGCCAAGGCCAAGCAGCTGCTGTCCCAGGCGGGTTACAAGAACGGCCTCACCGTCACGCTGACCCACTCCAACGCCAAGGACTTCGAGACCAGCCCGGAGATCGCGACCGCCATCCAGGACGCGCTCAAGAAGGCCGGCATCACGGTCAAGCTGCAGGGCCTGGAGGACAACGACTACCGGGACAAGATCCACAGCGTGAAGACCGAGCCCGGCTTCTTCCTCGCCCACTGGGGTGCCGACTGGCCCTCCGGCGGCCCCTTCCTCGCCCCGATCTTCGACGGTCGCCAGATCGTCAAGAACGGCGCGAACTTCAACAACGGCCTGCTCAATGACAAGTCGGTCAATGACGAGATTGACGCGATCAACAAGTTGACCGATCTTGACGCTGCCGCCAAGAGGTGGGGTGCACTGGACAAGAAGATCGGCGAACAGGCCCTGACCGTCCCGCTGTTCCACCCCGTCTACAAGCGCCTGGTCGGCAGCGACATCAAGAACGTCGTGATCAGCGACTGGACCGGCGTGCTGGACATCTCGCAGGTCGCGGTGAAGTAGCGCCGTGAGCGAGGCACTTGTCGCCACCCAGGTCCCCGAGGTGTCCGCCTCGGGGACCTCGGGGGCCCTTCGGTTCTGGCGGCGGCTGCGTACGCAGCGCGCCGCCCTCGTCGCGGCGTCCGTCGTCGCACTGCTGGTCCTGATCGCGCTCGCCGCGCCCCTGCTCACCGCCCTGGAGAACCAGGACCCGACCACGTACCACCCCTCGCTCGTCGACTCCGCGCGCGGAGGCGTGCCGATCGGCTCCCTCGGGGGCATCGGCGCCGACCACTGGCTGGGCGTCGAACCGCAGACCGGGCGCGACCTGTTCGCCCGGCTCGTCTACGGGGCGCGGGTCTCCCTGGGCGTCGCGCTGGCGGCGACCGTGATCCAGGTCTTCCTCGGCGTGGTGATCGGAATCGCCTCGGCGATCGGCGCCGGATGGGTTGATCAACTGTTGAGCCGGATCACCGACATCTTCGTCGCCATGCCTTTGATGATCATGTCGTTGGCGCTGCTCGCGATCGTCCCGTCGAGCTTCCCGCGACCTGTACTGGTCACGTTGGTCATCGGGTTCATCGCCTGGGGCAACATCGCGAAGATCGTGCGGGCCCAGACGCTCACGCTCAAGGGGCTCGACTATGTCTCCGCCGCCCGGCTCAGCGGCTGGGGGACCTGGCGCATCGCGCGCAGGGAACTGCTGCCCGGGCTCGCCGCTCCGGTCATCACGTACGCCGCGATCCTCATGCCGGTCAACATCAGCGTCGAGGCCGCGCTGTCCTTCCTCGGCGTCGGCGTGAAGCCGCCCACGCCGTCCTGGGGGCAGATGCTCACCGCCGCCGACGTCTGGTACCAGGCGGCCCCGCAGTACCTGCTGCTCCCGGCGGGCGCGCTCTTCGTCACCGTCCTCGCCCTGACCGTCCTCGGCGACGGCGTCCGCACCGCCCTGGACCCCCGGGCCGCCTCCCGACTGCGCGTCGGGACGGGCAGCAAGCGGGAGGCCGGGGCGGCCGGGAAGGACGCTGGGACAGGCGTCCGGGCGGGGGAGAAGGGCGCCGGGGCGGGCGCGAAGGAGGGCTCCGCATGAGCGGCTTCGGAGGCTTCCTGGTCCGGCGCGGCATCGGCACGGTCATCACCCTGCTGGCCATCTCGGTCATCGTCTACGTCGTCTTCTACGCCACCCCGGGCAACGTCGCGCAGATCACCTGCGGCCCGCGCTGCTCCCCGGAGCAGGTGCACCAGGTGGCCCAGCAACTCAGGCTCGACGACCCGCTGTACGTGCGCTATTGGCACTTCCTCGAAGGCCTGGTCGCCGGTCAGGACTACTCCACGGGCACCTCGGTGGAGCACTGCCCGGCGCCCTGCCTCGGGCTCTCGTACCAGACCGACCGTCAGGTCATGGACATCATCCTGACGAAGCTGCCGGTGAGCCTCTCGCTGGTGCTCGGCGCGATGGTCCTGTGGCTGGTCCTCGGGGTCGGCACCGGTGTGCTCTCCGCGTGGCGGCGCGGCCGGTTCACCGAGCGGCTGCTGACGGCCCTCACCCTCGCTGGCTGGGCCACCCCGGTCTTCGTCATCGGCCTGGTGCTGATGATCGTCGTCTGCGGCGAACTGCAACTGCTGCCCTTCCCGCAGTACGTGAAGCTCACCGACGACCCCGAGCAGTGGGCGTGGAACCTGCTGTTGCCCTGGCTCTCGCTCGCCCTGATCGAGGCCGCCGCGTTCGCGCGGCTGACCAGGGCGTCGATGCTGGAGACGCTGGCAGAGGACCACATCCGCACCTTCCGGGCCTACGGGGTCGCCGAGCGGGCGATCGTGGGGCGGCACGCGCTGCGCGGCGCCCTCGCGCCCGTCATCGCGCTGAACGCCAACAACGTCGGCTCGGCGATCGGCGGCGCCGTCCTCACCGAGACCCTCTTCGGACTGCCCGGCATCGGACAGGAACTCGTCCACGCGGTCAATGTGGTCGACCTGCCCGTCGTCGTCGGCATGGTCCTGGTCATCGGTTTCTTCGTGGTCCTCGCCAACGCCGTCGCGGACGTCCTGTACGCGGTGGCCGACCGACGGGTGGTACTGACGTGAGTGGTGGTACCGACGTGAGTGGTGGTACCGACGTGAGTCTCGTCCAGGTGACGGACCTGTCCGTGGAGTTCGGCGATTTGCGGGCCGTGGACTGCCTCTCGTTCGGCCTGGCTCGCGGCGCCGCCCTGGCGCTGGTCGGCGAGTCCGGATCCGGCAAGTCCACGGTCGCCTCGGCCCTGCTGGGGTTGCACCGCGGAACCGGCGCGCGGGTCGGCGGCTCGATCGAGGTCGCCGGCGCCGACGTACAGCGGGCGTCCGACGACGAACTGCGGCGGCTGCGCGGCGCCAAGGCCGCCATGGTCTTCCAGGACCCGCTGTCGTCCCTCGACCCGTACTACGCGATCGGCGACCAGATCGCCGAGGTGTACCGCGTGCACACGCGCGTGTCACGACGGGCGGCACGCGCGCGTGCGGTGGACGTGCTCGACCGGGTGGGGATTCCGGACGCGGTGCGGCGCTCGCGTTCCCGGCCGCACGAGTTCAGCGGCGGCATGCGCCAGCGCGCGCTCATCGCGATGGCGCTCGCCTGCGAGCCCGACCTGCTGATCGCCGACGAACCGACCACCGCACTCGACGTCACGGTCCAGGCCCAGATCCTCGACCTGCTCCACACACTGCGCGAGGAGACCGGCATGGGCCTGCTGCTCGTCACGCACGACGTGGGCGTGGCCGCCGAGAGCGTCGACGAGGTACTCGTCATGCGGCACGGGCGCCGGGTCGAACACGGTCCGGTGGCCGACGTGTTGAGCGCGCCTGCACAGACGTACACACGGGAGTTGCTGGCGGCGGTGCCGCGGGTGGATGCGCGACGGGGCGCGTCGGTGACTGGCGGGGACGACGCCGGGGTAGCCGGCGAGGAGGGCGCCGGGGTAGCCGCCGGCGCCGTGTCCGCGGTGTCTGCGGTGTCTGCCGTGTCTGCGGCAGAGGTCGGCGCCGGCGGCCCCGACGGCCGTCCGGAGGTGACCGGGGACGTCGTTCTGGAAGCCACCGGCCTGCGGCGTGAGTTCGGGCGGGGCAAGCGGGCGTTCGCCGCAGTGGACGGCGTGTCGCTGGCCATCCGGCGGGGCGAGACCCTCGGTGTCGTGGGCGAGAGCGGCAGCGGCAAGACGACGCTCGGCCGGATGCTGGTCGGGCTGCTGGAGCCGACGGCCGGTGAGGTCCGCTACGACGGGCACGCGCGCGTGGGCGTGCATCCGGCCGTCCAGATGGTCTTCCAGGACCCCGTCTCCTCCCTCAACCCGCGCCGCAGCGTGGGTGAGTCGATAGCCGACCCGCTCCGCGCGCGTGGCGAGAGGGACGAGAAGCGGATCAGGGGGCGCGTGACGGAATTGCTGGAGCGCGTAGGGCTCGAAGGGGCGCACTACGACCGCTACCCGCACGAGTTCAGCGGTGGACAGCGCCAGCGCGTGGGCATCGCGCGGGCGCTCGCCGCCGACCCGCGCGTGATCGTCTGCGACGAGCCGGTCTCCGCGCTCGACGTGACCACGCAGGCCCAGGTCGTCGCCCTGCTCGGTGAGCTCCAGCGCGAACTCGGGCTGGCGCTCGTCTTCGTCGCGCACGACCTCGCCGTCGTGCGACAGGTCAGCGACCGGGTCGCGGTGATGCGCCGCGGCCGGATCGTCGAGTCGGGCCCCGCCGACGAGGTGTACGACAACCCCCAGGACCCGTACACCAAGCAGCTGCTGGCCGCCGTACCGTCGCTCGACCCGCAGGTCGCCGCCCGGCGCAGGGTGGCCCGGCGAGAATTGGCCGTCGCCTGACGGAACGTAACTGCTTGATCTCTTAGCGCGATCGAACGCGAACCGCACAGGAAAGTTACGACCGTTCACCCCTTTTGGTGGCGCGACGGACAACCGTCCATCGCGCCACCGCCTTGTCCGCATACGTTCTTCCCGCTGTGAGCCGCCAAGTCAACGGCGGCTCCTCATACGGGAGATCGGGGGTGCGCTCGTGCGCATCGGACTGCTTACGGAGGGTGGCTATCCGTATGTGAGCGGTGACGCCAGGCTCTGGTGCGACCGGCTCGTGCGCGGGCTCGGGCAGCACGAGTTCGAGGTCTACGCGCTCAGCCGCAGCGAGCGCCAGGAGGCCGAGGGCTGGATCCCGCTGCCGTCGCAGGTCGACCGGGTGATCACCGCGCCGCTGTGGACAGCCGAGGACGACGGGGTCCACTACGGGCGCCGGGCGCGCCGCCGGTTCGCCGAGTGCTACGGCGAGTTGGCGGCCGCGTTGTGCACGGGCAGGCCAGGGGATCCCGCCGCCCCGGGGGAGGCCCCGGCCGCCGAGGCGGACCGTTTCGGCAACGCGCTGTACGGCCTCGCCGAACTCGCCCGCGACGAAGGCGGTCTCGTGGGAGCGCTCCGATCCGAGACCGCCGTACGCGCCCTGGAGCGCGCCTGTCGCGCACCGGGCGCCCTGCGGGACGCGCGGGAGGCGCGCGTCCCGGATCTGCTCGCGGTCGCCGCACACCTCGAACGCGCCCTGCGCCCCCTCTCGCTCGACTGGTACGAGGACGACGGGCTCGGCTCGGTCGACCTGTGCCACGCGACGTCCGGCGGCCCCGCCGCCCTGCCCGGACTGCTCGCGCGCCACTTCCACGGCGTACCCCTCCTGGTGACCGAGTACGGCGTGCGACTGCGCACGCACTACCTGGCCGCCACGGACGCGCCGCCCGCCGTGCGCGCCCTGCTCGCCGCCTTCCACGGCAGGCTCGCCGCCGAGACCTACGAACGGGCCGCCGTCATCACACCGGGCAATGCGCACGCCCGCCGCTGGCAGGAGCGCTGCGGCGCCGACCGGACCAAGCTCCGCACGGTCTACCCGGGCATGGACGCCTCCCGTTTCGCCGAGGTGGGGGAGTCCGCCGAGAGCGCCGACGCCGACACGCTGGTCTGGGTCGGCCGCATCGAGCCCGCCAAGGACCTGGTCTCCCTGCTGCACGCCTTCGCCGAGATCCGCAAGGAGGAGCCGAAGACGCGGCTGCGGATCGTCGGCGCACCGGCCGACCCCGAGGGCACGGCCTATCTCGGACACTGCAAAGCGCTCGCGGCGCAGCTCTTCCCCGACGAGGCCGAGGGGCCGCACTCCGTCGGCGACAACCCCGTCTCCTTCGAGGAGATCGGCGGCCCGGAGCTGCCCACGCTCGCCGACGCGTACGCCGCCGGGGCCGTGACCGTGCTCTCCAGCGTCGTCGAGGGCTTTCCGATCAGCCTGGTCGAGGCCATGTTCTGCGGCCGCGCGACGGTGTCCACGGATGTCGGTGCGGTCGTCGAGGTCATTGGAGGCACGGGGCTCGTGGTGCCGCCGCGCAACCCCCGGGCGCTCGGCGAGGCGTGCCTGGCGCTGTTGCGCGACCCCGAGCGCCGGGAGCGCCTGGGCGCGGCCGCACGCGCGCGTGCGCTCGAACTGTTCACCGTCGAGCAGAACACCACGGCATTTCACGGCATTTACCTGGAGATCGTCTCGCACACCCCGGTACGCCGGCTCGTCCTCGACGACACCGGCGAGCCCCTGCCCTTCGCCGTTCCCGCCGAGGCCCACGTCCCCGGCCGCTGGACCGGCCCGGCCGCGCGCGTAGTGGCCCGCGGCGGCCCCGCCTGGGCGGCGGGCGCCCCCGTACGCGCCGGTTCCGCGATGCCCGCAACGCACGCGACGCCCGCCACGGAGGGTGCGCGATGAGCGGCTTGGGAGAACTGGACCGCCCCGGCGCACCGGGCGGCGCGGAGGCGTGGGACGAGCGCTCGGGGGAGTGGGTTGCGGAGGTCGGTGGGGCTGATGCGGTGCCGGAGGGGACTGCGGTGTCCGCGGTGTCCGAGCAGGCTCATGCCCCCGCCCCCAACCGTCGACCGACCCCCCGCCGCACCGCCGCCGACCCCGTGAAGGCGCTGATGCACCGTCATCGCGAGCTGTGCGAACGAGCCGTGGACCCCCTGGAGATCGCGGCGGGCCTGGAGGCCCACGGCGTCACCGACCGGACCGCGACCCGCTTCCGCCACCGGGACGTCTTCTCCCTCGCGGAGGAGATGTACGCGCGCGCCGCCCACGACGAGGAGACGGCGCCGCGCCCCACCACCCTCACGCCCACCCGCGCACACACCTCCTGGATCCTTCTCACCCTGCTGCCCGGAACGCTCTGCGCCGCGACCGTGGCCGCCCTCCGCCTCACTCACGGACAGGCCCACGCCATCGCGCTCGCGGTCGGCGTCCTCGCAGCGGTCCTCGCCCTGCGCGCGGCGCTCACCCGCGGCCCCCTCGCCCCGACGAACGGCACGCTCCCGGGATCCGCACGCCACTCTTCAGGCAGTCGGGCGTGGACGTGCTGGCTCGTCGCCTACGCCCTCCTCGGCGACGGCCTGCTCGAGGCGGCCGTCGCCGGAGGCCCCGACGCCCTGCCCGGTGCCTCCGCCGACAGCTCATGGGCCGTGGCCACGGCGCCTGTCCTGGCCCTGAGCCTGGCGTGCGCCCCCGCCGCGTGGTGCGCGCACCTCTTCGCGGTGAGCGCCCGCCGCCGACTGGACACCAGCCGGGGCCTGGAGGATTTCACCGCGTCCGCGCGGCCCCTGCTGCTGGGCGCGTTCGCCCTGTTCCTGTCCGCTCTGTCGGCCCTGCTCGCCGTGTGCGGCGTCGTCCTGGGCGAGAGCCCGGCCTACGCCCAGACCGTCACCCTGGGCGCCCTGCTGCTCCTCGCCCGCCTCCTCACCGCGCACGGTTTCACCCACGCCCCCGCGATCCTCCTCGGGGCAGCGGCGGCCGCCGAGGCGACCGCCCTCGCCACGGTCTTCGCGGGCCGCCTGCCCGGGTGCGGCTTCCTCGCCACCCCCGTGGAAACCGCCGCCGACACCTGGGGCCCCGGCACCGTCCCGACCCTCGTCTGCTCGGTGGCCGCGCTGACCCTGCTGGTCCACGCGACCCGCACCCTGACCCGGGCCTCGGCCCACGCGCCCGTGGACCAGCCGTGCTGACGCCGCGGCCGTCTCCTGGCCATCGCCTCGGGCCGTCGGTACCCCGCGGCAGGCTGGCCCTCACCCCGTCGCCGGCGCAGTGTCCCGACCCTCGTCTGCTCGGTGGCGGCGCTGATCCCGTTGGCTCACGCGACCCGCACCCTGACTCGGGCCTCGGCCCACGCGCCCGCGGACAGGCCGTGCTGACGCCGACGCCGCGGCCGTCTCCTGGCCACCGCCTCGGGCCGCTCGAACGCCGCAGCGGGCCGACCCCCACCCGGCCGACGGCGCAGCGTCTCGACCCTCGTCTGCGCAGCGGCGGCGCTGGCCCTGCTGGTCCACGTGACCCGCACCCTGACTTGGGCCTCGGCCCACGCGCCCGTGGACCAGCCGTGCTGACGCCGCGGCCGCCCTCCTGCCACCGCCCCGGGCCGCCGGTACGCCGCAGCAGGCCGGCCCCCACCCCGCCGCCGGCGCCCGGATCCGCCGCCCGGGGCAACCGCACCTCCCCCTCCGAAGGAGAAGTCCAGATGATCACCTCCCGATCTGACGCCTCGGCCCCGGGAGCCGCCCGATGAGAGTCCTGCTGATCGGAGCCAACGGCTACCTGGGCCGCTTCGTCGCCGACCGTCTGCTCGCCGACCCGGCCGTACAGCTCACCGCGCTCGGCCGCGGCGACGACGCCGACGTCCGCTTCGACCTCGCGTCCGGCAGCCCCGGTGCCCTCACCCGCTTCCTCGACGCGGTCCACCCCGGTGTCGTCATCAACTGCGCCGGTGCCACCCGCGGCGGCGCCCGCGACCTGACCCGCCACAACACCGTGGCCGTGGCCACCGTCTGCGAGGCCCTGCGCCGCAGTGGCTGCGGCGCACGCCTGGTGCAGATCGGCTGCGGCGCGGAGTACGGGCCCAGCCAACCCGGCTCCTCCACGGCGGAGGACGCCGTCCCCCGCCCCGGCGGCCCGTACGGCGTCAGCAAGCTCGCCGCCACCGAACTCGTCCTCGGCTCCGGCCTGGACGCGGTCGTCCTGCGGGTCTTCTCCCCGGCCGGACCGGGCACGCCCGCCGGATCACCGCTCGGCCGGCTCGCCGAGGCCATGCGCCGGGCCATGCAGTCCGGCGACGGCGAGCTCAAGCTCGGCGGCCTCGGCATCCAGCGCGACTTCGTCGACGTACGCGATGTGGCCCGAGCCGTGCACGCCGCCTCGCTCTCCGCCGCGCAGGGCGTCATCAACATCGGCGCGGGCCGCGCCGTCCGGCTGCGCGACGCCGCCGCCATGCTCGCCCGGGTGGCCGGATACGGCGGTGCCCTCCATGAACTCGACGGTCCGCCCGGCCCGTTGCGGGCGACCGTGGGCCACCCGCGCCCGGATCCCGACCACGCGGCCCCGGTGGCGTACCCGTACCCGGACGGCTGCGGAAGCTGGCAGCAGGCCGATGTGCGCACTGCGCGCGACCGGCTCGGCTGGCGGCCGCGGATCAACCTCGAGGAGTCCCTCGCCGACATCTGGATGGAGGCGGCATGTCGTATGTGACGAGCACCAGAGCAGGCATCGCAAGCACCGGCGTCCGCACGGGCTTCGGCATCCCCGGCTACGCACACCCCCTCGTCGCACCCACCGAATGGAACGAACTCACCCGCCCCGGCACCCCCTTGCACTGGGTCGTGCTCAACGTCTCCGATGGCCCCGGCACCCGGCCCGACCCGCACTGCCTGGAGGCGGCGGGACGACTGCGCAACGCGGGCGTGCGGGTCCTGGGCCACCTCGACGCCGCGTCCGGGAGCCGGAACTTCGGCGAGGTGATCTCCGACGCGCAGCGCCACGTCGACTGGTACCAGGTCGACGGCTTCCTCCTGGACCGCTGTCCGACCGACGGCGTCTCGCTCCCCGAGATCCGCCGCACCGTCGCCACGCTCCGCGCGCTGTGTGAAGACGCTCACATCGTCCTGGGCCACGGCGCCCACCCGCACCCCGGCTACGTGGACTGCGCCGACCAGTTGGTCACCTTCAGCGGCCCCTGGAGCGACTACCGCTGGTCGCAGGTGGCCGAGTGGACCGCCGAGCATCCGCCCGAGCGTTTCTGCCACTTCGTCCACGGAGTGCCCCTCCCGCACCTGGAGGAGGCCCTGCGCATCGCCCGCTGGCAGGGCGCGGCGACGATCTACTTCACCGACTGCACGGACCAAGGCCACGGCGGCCCCTGGGATGCCATGCCCGGCTACTGGGACGAAATCGTCTCGCGGATCGGAACGGGTGTCTCGGAATGAAAAAGCGCGTGGCAGTGTTGCAGCAAGAACACCCGTAGTGATTGACCGACCAACGGAGTCCCCGTGTCGCTGCCACCCCTGGTCGAGCCGGCTGCCGAGCTCACCGTAGACGAGGTCCGCAGGTACTCCCGCCACCTGATCATCCCCGACGTCGGGATGGACGGGCAGAAGCGGCTGAAGAACGCCAAGGTGCTCTGTGTGGGCGCCGGCGGCCTGGGCTCGCCGGCACTGATGTACCTGGCCGCCGCGGGCGTGGGCACCCTCGGCATCGTCGAGTTCGACGAGGTCGACGAGTCGAACCTGCAGCGTCAGATCATCCACAGCCAGTCCGACATCGGCCGCTCCAAGGCCGAGTCCGCCCGTGACTCCGTCAAGGGCATCAACCCGTACGTGAACGTGATCCTTCACGAGGAGCGGCTCGAGGCCGACAACGTGATGGAGATCTTCAGCCAGTACGACCTGATCGTCGACGGCACGGACAACTTCGCGACCCGCTACCTGGTCAACGACGCCTGCGTACTGCTGAACAAGCCGTACGTGTGGGGCTCGATCTACCGCTTCGACGGCCAGGCCTCCGTCTTCTGGTCCGAGCACGGTCCCTGCTACCGCTGCCTGTACCCGGAGCCCCCGCCCCCGGGCATGGTCCCCTCCTGCGCCGAGGGCGGCGTCCTCGGCGTGCTGTGCGCGTCCATCGGCTCCATCCAGGTCAACGAGGCCATCAAGCTCCTCGCGGGCATCGGCGAGCCGCTGGTCGGCCGCCTGATGATCTACGACGCCCTGGAGATGCAGTACCGCCAGGTCAAGGTCCGAAAGGACCCCGACTGCGCGGTCTGCGGCGAGAACCCGACCGTCACCGAGCTCATCGACTACGAGGCCTTCTGCGGCGTCGTCTCCGAGGAGGCCCAGGAGGCGGCCGCCGGCTCGACGATCACTCCCAAGCAGCTCAAGGAGTGGATCGACGACGGCGAGAACATCGAGATCATCGACGTCCGTGAGATCAACGAGTACGAGATCGTCAACATCCCGGGCGCCAAGCTGATCCCGAAGAACGAGTTCCTCATGGGCACCGCCCTGGAGAGCCTCCCGCAGGACAAGAAGATCGTCCTGCACTGCAAGACGGGTGTCCGCAGTGCGGAGGTTCTCGCGGTCCTGAAGTCCGCGGGCTTCTCCGACGCCGTGCACGTCGGCGGCGGTGTCATCGGCTGGGTCAACCAGATCGAGCCGCACAAGCCGGTCTACTAGGCCGCACAGGCCCAGCAGGCCGCACCCGTTCAGCAGTTCACGCCGGTCCACACGGCGCACGCCTTCCCGGGAGGGGCTCGGCACCACTGGTGCCGGGCCCCTTTCCGCTGTCCGGGTCCCGAAGTCCGCCGCCGCGGCTAGGAAGCGCAGACCTTGCCGTCCTTCGGCACGGTCCCGTCCAGCAGATAGGCGTTCACCGTCGAGTCGACGCAGTCGCTCCCGCTTCCGTACGCACCGTGCCCCTCGCCCTTCCAGGTGAGTTCCACGCCGACGCCCTTGCCCAGTTCGTCGACCATCTTGCGGGCGCCCTCGTACGGCGTCGCAGGGTCGCCGGTGTTGCCGACCACGAGAATCGGAGCGGCACCCGGCGCACTCACCTCCGGGGTGTCGGACTGCCCGGCCACCGGCCAGTCGTGGCACCAGCCGGCCGTGTCCCAGCCGAGGAAGTCGCCGAACACGGGTGAGATCTTCTCGAACGCCGGCAGCCTCTTCTTCGTCTCCTCGGCGGTCGGCCGCTCCTTGTCGTCCAGGCACGATATGACCCGCTGGGAGTGGGTCGTCGTGCCGTAGTGCCCCGAGGTGTCGCGTTCGTTGTAGCCGTCGGCGAGCGTCAGCAGCTCGGAACCGTCGCCCTGCTCGGCCGCGTCAAGGGCGCTGGTCAGGGTCGGCCAGCCGGCCTTGCTGTACAGAGGCAGGACGATGCCGGTGAGGGCGAGCGTCTGCGTGAGCTTGCGGCCGGACGAGGTGGGCAGCGGCTTCGAGTCGAGTCGCCGGACCAGGTCCGCGATCTTCCGGGAGCCCTGCTTGGGGTCCTGGCCGGTCGACTTGAGGTAGTCGTCCAGGGCGCGCTGGAAGCCCTTGGTCTGGTTCTCCGCGTGCCCCACGGTGTCGGCGCTCGGGTCGACGACCGCGTCGAGGATCAGCCGCCCCACGTTCTTCGGGAACAAGTGGGCGTAGACACCGCCGAGTTCCGTGCCGTACGAGATGCCGAAGTAGTGCATCTTCTTGTCGCCCAGGACCTGGCGCATCAGGTCCATGTCGCGGGCGGTGTCGGTCGTCGACACATGCGCCAGCAGCTTTCCCGCGGCCTTCTCGCAGCCCTTGCCGAAGTCGGCGGAGTCCTGGAAGTACGCCTTCTCCTCGGCCGGGGTGTCCGGGGTGGCGTCCACGTCCTCGGCTGCCTGGATGTCCTTGTCGCTGCGGCAGCGCACACCCTCGCTGGCGGCGACCCCGCGCGGGTCCCAGCTCACCAGGTCGTACTGCTCGCGCAGTTTGGAGACCGTGGAGGCGTACGTCGGCATCATGGAGACGCCCGAGCCGCCGGGGCCGCCGAAGTTGAACAGGAGCGAGCCGGTGCGCTTGTCCCCGTTGGACTTGGCTCGAATCAGCGCCAGGCCGATGGTCTCGCCCCCGGGCTTCGACCAGTCCAGTGGCGCCTTGAGCGTCGCGCACTGCCAGTCGTTGCCCGGCGCGGGGGAGTCGGCGGTGGCCTTGCAGGCTCCCCAGGCGAGCTTCTGCCCGGTCAGTGAGGAGGGCAGCGCGGCCGTCGTGCCGGAGGAGCGGGACGGCGACGCAGCGGGCGCGCTCGTGCGGTCACCGTCCTTGCCGTCGCCGGAGGACGAACCGCTGCTGCAGCCGCCCACCAGGAGCGCGGCGGCGGCGCCCAGAGCCGTCCACCGTACGAGTCGTGCCATGTGCTTTCCCCCCTCACAGGCCCTCCGCATCGTGCCGCGGATGGCGGTCAGGCCATAGTAGGCGGATCAAGCCGCGCCTGCCGGAGCCTGTGGATAACGCTCTGACCTGCTGTTTTGACGGTCATCTGGCTCGGGTCTCAGGAACAGACGGTCCCTGCCTTCGGCACCCTCCCGTCGAGCAGATAGCCGTTCACCGCACCCTGCACGCACTTGTTCTTGCTGTCGTACGAACCGTGCCCCTGACCCTTGTACGTCAGCTCGACCCCGACGCCCGGGCCCAGCGCGTCCACCATCTTCTTCGCGCCCTCGTACGGTGTGGCCGGGTCGCCGGTGTTGCCCACGACGAGGATCGGGGCGGAGCCCGGCGCGCTCACGTCGGGGTGGTCGCCGGACCCCGCCACGGCCCAGTCGGTGCAGCTGACCATGCCCCAGGCCAGGAAGTCGCCGAACAGCGGTGAGGCGGACCGGAACTCGGGCAGTTTCTGCTGCACGAAGCCGGGGCTGTAACGCGGCTTGTCGTCGGCGCAGTTGATGGCGATGTTGGCGGCGGAGATGTTGCTGTACTCGCCGTTCTCGCTGCGCCCGTTCAGCGAGTCGGACAGCGACAGAAGAATCCTTCCGTCGCCCTGGTAGGCCTGCTCCAGGCCCTCGGTGAGGTACTGCCAGAAGTCCTTCGAGTACAGCGCCTGCGCGATGCCGTTGGTCGCGGCGGTCTGTGTCAGCCGGCGGGGGAAGATGCCGGTGATCGGCTCGCTGTCGAGGTTCTTGAGCAGCGTGGCGATACGGGTTTTCACGTCCTGCGCCGTGTCGCCGATGGGGCAGTCCGTGGTCTTGGACGTGCAGTCCTCGGCGAAGTTGTCGAGCGCGAGCTGGAAGCCCTCGGCCTGTCCGAGCGAGCTCTGCTCGGAGTTCTGCGTCGGGTCGACGACCGCGTCGAAGACGGCGCGGCCCACCTTCTTCGGGAACAGGTGGGCGTAGACGCCGCCGAGTTCGGTGCCGTACGAGATGCCGAAGTAGTACAGCTTGTGGTCGCCGAGGACCTGCCGCATCAGATCCATGTCACGGGCCGCGTCGGTGGTGCGCACATGCGGCAGCACCTTCTTGGAGTTCTTCTCGCAGGCCGCGTTGAAGTCCTTGGTGTTGTCCAGGTACTCGGTCTGTTCACGTGCGTTGTCCGGGGTCGCGTCCTGCTGGAAGTACGCGTCGAGTTCCTGGTCGCTCTCGCACTTCACGGGGGCGCTGCGGCCGACCCCGCGGGGGTCGAAGCTGACCAGGTCGTAGCGGGTGCGCAGGGTCGCGTAGTCCTCGCCGAAGGAGGGCAGCGTGGTGACGCCCGAGCCGCCCGGCCCGCCGAAGTTGAAGACGAGCGAGCCGATGCGCTTGTTCTGCGGGCCGCTCGTCCTGGCCCGGATCAGCGCGATGCCGATGGTGTCGCCCTTGGGCTTGTTCCAGTCGAGGGGCGCCTTCATGGTGGCGCACTGCCAGGTGCCGTGCTTCGGCAGTGGCGAGGGCGCGCCCCCGCCGCCCTCCGCGGCCGACGGCGCGGGGCAGTCCTTCCAGTCCAGCTTCTGGGTCGACAGATTCCCGGAGTTGTTGCTGCCGGAGTCATCGCTGCAGCCGGCCAGCACGGAGGACAGGAGCACGACGGCGGCGGTCACGGCAGCGGCGCGCGGACGGGAAGGGTTCGGCATGCCTCCATCCTGCGGCCGTGCGGGGCGGGATGCTCGGGACACGGGCCGTACGAGGTACGCGCGCGTACAGCCGCCGTACCAGAAAACCGTCGTACTAGAGCGAGCCCTTGCGGGAGAGGTGGTTGAAGGCCAGCCAGCCCGGCAGCACCGGCAGCCACAGGGTCAGCAGCCGGAACAGCAGGACGGCGGGGGCCGCGACCTCCTTGGGCAGGCCCACCGCGATCAGACCGACCGTCAGGGTCGCCTCCACCGCGCCCACGCCGCCCGGGGTCGGGGCCGCGGATCCGAGCGCGTTGCCGGCGAGGAAGACGACGGCGACGCTGGCGATGCTGAGCGTGGTCCCCTGGCTGCCGAAGGCGCGGATCGAGGCGTCCAGGCACATCACGAAGCAGGCGGTCAGCAGCAGGGTGCCGCCGATGCCGCTGACGAGCTTCTGCGGCCGCTGCAGCACGTCCAGCATGCGCGGCACGACACCGGCGAACAGCGACCGCACGCGCGTGACGACGAACTTGCGCAGGAACGGCACCGAGGTGACCACCAGGACGAGCACCGCCACGGTGAGCAGACCCGCGATGACCGTCCGGGACGGCGAGAGCGACGGGGTCTTCTCGGTGCCCGTCAGATAGCCGAACGACAGCAGCATCACGATGTGGCAGCCGAGCCCGAACAGCTGTGAGGCGCCGACGCTCGCCACCGCGAGCCCCGGGCGCACGCCCGAGCGCTGGAGGAAACGCGTGTTGAGCGCGACACCGCCCACCGCGGCCGGGGCGACGATCTTGACGAACGACCCGGCGACCTGCGCGGCCACGGCCCGCACGAACGGCACCCGCTCGGGCACGAACCCCAGCAGCGCCATGGCGGCGGCGAAGTAGCTGGCCGCCGAGAACGCCACGCCCGCAAGGACCCAGCCCCACTTCGCGTTCGAGATCAGGGGGCCGAACTCGATGTGGGTGAGCTGCGTCAGCAGGAAGTAGGCACCGAAGGCGCCCGCGATGAAGCTGATCAGCGTGCGCGGCCGCACCCGTTCCAGGCGGGCGGGCTCGACCGGCGCCTGCGGCCTGATGAGCAGCACCTGGTGACGGATCTGGGTGAGCAGATCGTCCTCGCGCGCCTCGTCCAGGGCTTCGTCGAGGGCCCGCTTCTCGGCGCGTTGCTCGGCCCGCTGCTCAGCCCGTACGGCCTTCTTGTCGGGCTTGTCGGATACGGGGGTGCCGTCGTCCGGTGACTCGTCCAGCCGGGCCTGCTTGAGCTGCCGCGAGGCGTCCAGGACCGCCTCGCGCTCGCGTTCGGCGCGCTCGCGGGCCAGTCTGCGCAGGGTCGAGCGCGAGGTGCGGCTGAGCGCGATGGGCTGCAGCATCGGCAGGCAGTCGGCCACGGCGTCAGGACCGAGCACGCCCACCGCGGAGGCCACCGCGCGCTCGGCGCCCACCCGCAGGCCGAGCGTGACCAGGAGCTGCGAGACGTCCATGCGCAGCAGCAGGTCGCCGGCCGCGATCTCGCCGACGCGCAGATCGGTCAGGATCACCGTGCCGGAACGATCCACCAGGATCGCGTCGCCCACCAGCCTGCGGTGCGCGATGCGCCGCGACTGCAGGGCCCGTACCTGGTGCCAGGCGTCGTGCAGCAGCTCGTCGGTGATCTCGTCGTCCGCCAGCGTGTCGAGGGTGCGCCCGCCGGTGTGCTCGTAGATGAGCATCACGGCGTCGGGGCCGAGTTCCGAGGTCGCGATCAGCTTGGGTGCGTTGGCGCCGGCCGCGATCGCCGCGTAGGCGAGCAGCGCTTCCTGCTCCAGCGCCTGACGCAGTGACTGCAGGCTGCTGCGCGTGGCGAAGCCGCGCAGCGTCAGATTGCGCCACGCGCGGTAGAAGAAGCCCTGTGCCTGCTGCTCGCGGTCGACCACCGTCACATCCAGGGGCGGACCGTCCTCCAGGGTGACGAAGTACCGCCGGCCGCGGTCGCCGGTCTCGGGCGTCTCCGGCACTTCCTCGCGCGCGGCGGTCACCGGACGGAATCCGACGTGCCGCAGGCCCGCCATCAGCGTGCGTCCCGTGGGGCGGACGTTGGGCGAGCCGACCGCGTACAGCGTGCCGTAGGCCACGGTCCAGCCGATCAGCACCGTCAGGATGATCGAGAACGGCGTGGTGTAGCCGGTGACGAGCATCGAGAAGGCGTCGAGGAGCAGCACGATCCACAGCACCGCGCGCCAGCGCGGCCGGCGGGACATGCCGACCGCGGTCATGTACGCGATGACCGGCGCGAGATAGCCGTGCACCGGGTCGGTCAGGGCGTGGATGTCGCCGGGGGAGGGCTGGGTGAGCGCCTCCTGGATGGAGTCCGGGGCGGCCTTGGCGACCCACAGGTCGGTGGCGAGTGTCACTCCGTGGGCGAGGACCGCCGCGAGCACGCCGTCGGCGATGCGCAGCCCGTCGCGCTTGATCAGCCGCTCGATCGCGAAGGCGACCGGCACGAGCAGGATCGCGATGCTGGAGGCCAGGCCGGCGATCTTGATGAGCAGGTCGGGCGCCTGTCCGGTGCCCTTGTTGATGTCCTGTTCGAGCCCCGAGGTGGTGCCGTGCGCGAACGCGGCGATGGCGAGCAGGACGGCGACGGCCAGTACGCCCACCATGAGGCGCATCAGGTCGGACGGGCGGTGCACGCGCGCGGGGAGCAGCGGTTCGTCGCCCTCCACCTCGTCGATGTGGGCCTCGTCGAGGTACGGGTCCTCGTTCCTGCCCGCGCTCTTCGAGCCGGCTGACCTGCCGTCCGGAGCGGTCTGCTTGCCGTCCGGGGCGGTGGTCCCGGCGTCCGTTCCGGAGCCGGTGGCGCTGCCCGGGCGCGACGAAGCGTCAGAGGTGCTCTCCGCGTCCTCTGGGTGCGCACCCTGCTGCTTCATCGTCTCTTCTTGATCTCGTATCAACGGTCACCGCCCGCATGATGGTGGCATGCCCCACCGACACGCGGGGGTATCAGGGTGCACGTGCGGGGCGCACAGTCTGCCGGAAGTGCCGCCCTGGGGCGAGGGTCACGCATAGTCACCGGCCCGTCGCACTGTCGGTGGCATGGGGCAGGATGAACCGGATGAGCGAGGAGAGCCTGCCGCACGACGACCGTCCGGAACACTCCGACGCGCTGCCGGAGTACGCGGAGCGGGTCCTGGAGGTCGCCGAACTGATTCCGCCCGGGCGCGTGATGACGTACGGGGATGTCGCCGAATGGCTGCAGGAGGGCGGCCCGCGTCAGGTCGGCCGGGTGATGGCCCTCTACGGCGGAGCCGTCCCGTGGTGGCGCGTCGTACGTTCGGACGGCGTCCTGCTCCCCGGCCACGAACTGCGGGCGCTCGACCGCTACCGCGTCGAGGGCACGCCCCTCAAGGAGGCGAGCAGGGCCGCCGAGGGCCACCTGCCGCGCCTCGACATGAGACGGGCGCGGTGGGACGGCGGCGGACGCGCGGAGGGTCACACCTGACAGCTTCCGCCATGTGGCAGGTCCGCGTGTGACCCGTGATCCGTACGGGGGAACAGAGGCACGTTTGTGGCATGCCGTACGTTCGTGGGGCGAGGGGCCTGCGGGTCGCGAGTGCCGAGAGGGAAGAAGCGGAAGACCGACTTCCGCAGCTGCCGTCGGCGTAGCGTCGGCTGCATCAGTCCCCCTCACCCCCTGACCACCGTCCTCCACGCACTGTGGTCCGACAACCAGCGCAACCACCAGGACCGGCGAACCACGTGAGCTCCTCTTCCTCCACCAGGCGCCTGCCGCACCCCCAGGTGCGGCAGGGGAACCGTGGCGCTTACCGTCTGGTGCGTACTCCGCCGACCCGACAGGATCCCCCTCGTCTTGACGCGTCACAGCGCTCCGTGGTTGACCACGAGGGCGGCCCGCTGCTCGTCCTCGCAGGTCCGGGCACCGGCAAGACCACCACGCTCGTGGAGTCCGTGGCCGCGCACGTCGCCCGCGGCGGCGACCCCGAACGCATCCTGGTGCTGACGTTCAGCCGCAAGGCCGCCGTCGAACTGCGCGACCGCATGGCCCTGCGCATCGGGGCGGCCCACGCGCCCCGGGCCACCACCTTCCACTCGTTCTGCTACGCCCTGGTCCGCGCCCACCAGGACAGCGACCTGTTCGTGGAGCCGCTGCGGCTGCTGTCCGGCCCCGAGCAGGACGTGACGGTCCGCGAACTGCTCGCGGGCCAGGCCGACCTGGAGCGGCTGGGCCTCGCGCATGTGCGCTGGCCCGACGAACTGCGCGCCTGTCTCACCACCCGCGGCTTCGCCGACGAGGTCCGCGCCGTCCTCGCCCGCAGCCGCGAACTGGGCCTCGGCCCCGGCTCCCTGGACGCCTTCGCCCGCCGCATCGGCCGCCCCGACTGGCGCGCCGCGGCCGCCTTCCTCGCCGAGTACCTCGACGTGCTCGACCTGCAGGGCGTGCTCGACTACGCCGAACTGGTCCACAGGGCCGTCCTCCTCGCCCGCCGCCCCGAGGTGGCCGGGCAACTGGCAGCGCAGTACGACGCCGTCTTCGTGGACGAGTACCAGGACACGGACGCCGCCCAGGTACGGCTGCTGCACGCGCTCGCCGGCGGCGGCCGCACCCTTGTCGCCTTCGGCGACCCCGACCAGTCGATCTACGCCTTCCGCGGTGCGGACGTCAACGGCATCCTCGAGTTCCCGGACACCTTCCCGCGCGCGGACGGCCGCCCGGCGCCCGTGGAGGTCCTGCGCACCTCACGCCGCTCCGGTGCCGCGCTGCTCGCCGCGACCCGGCTGGTCACCCAGCGCATGCCGCTCAC
Source organism: Streptomyces plumbidurans (assembly GCF_019857225.1). GTDB lineage: Bacteria > Actinomycetota > Actinomycetes > Streptomycetales > Streptomycetaceae > Streptomyces > Streptomyces plumbidurans. The sequence goes on along the minus strand of NZ_JAFJSY010000018.1, from coordinate 17,134 downwards.
CCGCCTCCCCGCCGAAAAGGTGCGCGCGCACCGCACGCTCGCCCCGGTGCGCGACGGCGGACGCGTCGAGGTGTACACGTACCCGACACCCGGTACGGAGCTGGACAACATCGCCGACATCCTCCGCCGGGCCCACCTGGAGGACGGGATTCCGTGGCGTGAGATGGCGGTGCTGGTGCGCGCCGGGTCCCGCACCATCCCGACGGTCCGCCGCGCCCTCACCGCCGCAGGCGTCCCCCTGGACATAGACGGCGACGACCTACCCCTGCGCCACGAGCCGGCGGTGGCACCACTGCTCACGGCGCTGCGGGCGGTGGCGGCTGCGGAGGCGGAGCGTTCCGAGGGGGTGGCCGCTGCGGAGGCGGAGCAGTCCGAGGCTCCCCCTGCGGAAGAGGAACCCCCTGCGGAAGAGGCGCCGCCCGTAGAGCCGGAAACACCGCCCACCCCGTGGCTCGACACCGAAACCGCCCTCACCCTGCTCGCCTCACCCCTCGGCGGCATGGACGCCGCCGATCTGCGCCGTCTGGGGCGGGCCCTGCGCGACGAGGAGCGGGCCGCGGGGAACGCCCTGCCGCCGCCCTCGGACGAGCTGCTCGCGCGGGCGCTGGCCGAACCGGAGCGACTCGCCGTCCACGACCCCGCGTACGCGCGTGGCGCCCAGCGGCTCGGCGCGCTGCTGCGCAAGGCCAGGGAACGCCTGGCCCGTGGCGGCACGGCCGAAGAGGCGCTGTGGGACCTGTGGGAGGGCACACCGTGGCCGGTCCGCCTGGAGCGGTCCGCGCGCCGCGGCGGAGCGGCGGGACGCAACGCCGACCGTGACCTGGACGCCGTGTGCGCCCTGTTCGCGACCGCCACGCGCGCGGAGGAGCGCACCGGCGGCCGCGGCGCGCTCAACTTCCTGGAGGAGATCGAGGCCGAGGACATCGCCGCCGACACCCTCACCCGGCGTGCGGTACGACCCGACGCCGTACGCCTGATGACCGCGCACCGTTCCAAGGGCCTGGAATGGCGCGTGGTCGTCGTCGCCGGAGTGCAGGAGGGGCTGTGGCCCGACCTGCGCCGCCGCGGCTCGCTCCTGGAGGCCGACCGCATCGGCCGGGACGGACTCGCCGAACCGCTCACCCCGGGTGCGCTGCTGGCGGAGGAGCGCCGGCTGTTCTACGTGGCCGCCACGCGCGCGCGTGAACGTCTCGTCGTCACCGCGGTGAAGGCCCCCGCGGACGACGGCGACCAGCCCTCCCGCTTCCTCACCGAGCTCGGCGTCGAGCCCAAGGACGTCACGGGCCGCCCCCGCCGCCCGCTGTCCGTCGCCGCGCTCGTCGCCGAGCTGCGGGCCACGACGGTCGACCCGCGCGTCTCGGACACCCTCAGGCAGTCCGCCGCCCAGCGGCTGGCACGGCTCGCCGCGCTCGCCGACGAGGACGGCCGCCCGCTCGTCCCCTCGGCCCACCCCTACCGCTGGTGGGGCATGTTCGAGCCGACCGAGAGCAAGGTGCCGCTGCGCGACCGCGACCAGCCCGTCGTGCTCTCCGGCAGCGCCCTGGACCAGCTCGCCAACACCTGCACCCTGCAGTGGTTCCTGGGCCGCGAGGTGAAGGCCGACGCACCCGCGACCACCGCCCAGGGCTTCGGCAACGTGGTGCACGTCCTCGCCGACGAGGTCGCCTCCGGGCACACCCCCGCCGACCTCGACGTCCTCATGGAACGCCTCGACTCCGTGTGGAACGCGCTCGCCTTCGACGCGCCGTGGAAGTCGGCGCAGGAGAAGGACAACGCGCGCGTGGCGCTCGAACGCTTCCTGAAGTGGCACGTCATGGACCGCGCGGGCCGCACGCCCGTCGCCAGCGAGCACGGCTTCGACGTCACTCTCGAAGCGGGCGACTACGAGGTGCGCATCCGCGGTTCCATGGACCGCGTCGAGGCGGACGGCGAGGGGCGCGCCTACGTCGTCGACTTCAAGACAGGCAAACAGGCGCCCACCGCGCGCGAGATGGAGCGCCATCCCCAGCTCGCCGTCTACCAGCTCGCCGTCCGGGAGGGTGCCGTCGACGACGCCTTCGACGGGCAGCGCCCCGAGGCCGGGGGCGCCGAACTGGTCCAGCTGCGCCAGGGCGCCGCCGTGCGCGACGGCGGCGAGACGCTCCCCAAGGTGCAGGCGCAGGAGCCGCTGGAGGGGGAGTGGGTCGGCGAACTGCTCGCCACCGCCGCCGGCAAGGTGCTCGACGAACGCTTCACGCCGACCGCCGGACAGCACTGCGCGCACTGCGCGTTCCAGGCGTCCTGCAGCGCCCGGCCCGAAGGACGCCACATCGTGGAGTGACGAGGGTGATCCATCACACCACGCGTGCTGACCTGCACTTCTCGCCGACCGCGGGCCGATGCGGCCTCCACTGTCAGTGGCCGCCGCTAGCCTCTCTGACGTGCCGCCACGTATCACCGATCCCGATCAGCTCAAGGAGCTCCTCGGGATCCCGTTCACCCCGGAGCAGACGGCCTGCATCATCGCGCCGCCCGCCCCGCAGGTGATCGTGGCCGGAGCCGGGTCCGGCAAGACGACCGTGATGGCGGCACGCGTGGTGTGGCTGGTCGGCACCGGACAGGTCGCTCCGGAACAGGTCCTCGGACTCACCTTCACCAACAAGGCGGCGGGCGAACTCGCCGAGCGCGTCCGCAAGGCGCTCATCAAGGCGGGCGTCACCGACCCCGACGTCATCGACCCGGACAACCCGCCGGGCGAGCCCGTGATCTCCACCTACCACGCCTTCGCGGGCCGCCTCCTGACCGACCACGGACTGCGCATCGGCCTCGAACCCACCGCGCGACTGCTCGCCGACGCCACCCGCTACCAGCTCGCCGCGCGCGTGCTGCGCGAGGCGCCGGGCCCCTACCCGGGACTCACCCGCTCCTTCGCGGACCTCGTCAGCGACCTGCTCACGCTCGACGCCGAACTCTCCGAACACCTCGTGGCACCGGCAGAGGTGCGCGCGTACGACTCCGAGCTGCTGCGCACCCTCGAGGGCGTCAGACTCAGCAACGACGCCCTGCGACAGGTGCCCAAAGCGGCCGCGGCGCGCCGCGAACTCGCCGACCTCGTGGTCCGCTACCGAGCCGCGAAACGCGAGCGCGACCTGCTCGACTTCGGCGACCAGATCGCCCTGTCCGCGCAGCTCGCGCAGATCACCGAGGTCGGCCGCACCCTGCGCGACGAGTTCCGCGTGGTCCTCCTCGACGAGTACCAGGACACCTCGGTGGCCCAACGCATCCTCCTTGCAGGCCTGTTCGGGGGCGGCACCGGCCACCCGGTCACCGCCGTCGGCGACCCCTGCCAGGCCATCTACGGCTGGCGCGGCGCCTCCGTCGCCAACCTGGACGACTTCCCCGAGCACTTCGCCCACCCCGACGGCCGCCCCGCCACCCGGCAGGCGCTCAGCGAGAACCGCCGCAGCGGCGGCCGCCTCCTCGACCTGGCCAACGGCCTCGCGGAGCCGCTGCGCGCCATGCACGCGGGCGTGGAGGCCCTGCGGCCCGCGCCCGGCGCCGAGCGCGACGGCACGGTGCGCTGCGCGCTGCTGGCCACCCACGCCGAGGAGATCGAGTGGCTCGCCGACTCCGTCTCCCACCTGGTGAACACCGGGAAGGCGCCCGGTGAGATCGCCGTCCTGTGCCGCACGGCGACCGACTTCGCCGAGATCCAGGGCGCGCTCGTCGCCCGGGACGTACCCGTCGAGGTGGTCGGACTGTCCGGGCTGCTGCACCTGCCCGAGATCGCCGACCTGGTCGCCGTCTGCGAGGTGTTGCAGGACCCCGGCGCCAACGCCTCCCTGGTCCGGCTGCTGACCGGCCCGCGCTGGCGCATCGGCCCGCGCGACCTCGCCCTCCTGGGACGCCGCGCGCGCCTCCTCGTCAGCCACGCGCGCGTGGACGACGACGACCGGGACCGCCGGCTCGCCGAGGCCGTCGAGGGGATCGACCCCTCGGAGGTGACCTCGCTCGCGGACGCCCTCGACACCTTCCTGGAGATGCCGCTCGACGCCGACCGGGAGGACGACGGACTGCCCTTCTCGCCGGACGCGCGCGTGCGCTTCGCTCGCCTGGCCGCCGAACTGCGCGATCTGCGCCGGTCGTTGTCCGACCCGCTGATGGACGTACTGCACCGCGTCCTCGCCGTGACCGGCCTGGAGGTGGAACTGTCCGCGTCCCCGCACGCCCTGGCCGCACGCCGTCGCGAGACCCTCTCCAACTTCCTGGACATCGCCGCCTCGTTCGCCGCCGGCGACCAAGAGGCCACCCTGCTCGCCTTTCTGGCCTTCCTGCGCACCGCCGCCCAGTACGAGAAGGGCCTCGACAACGCCCTCCCCGGCGGCGAGAACACCGTCAAGGTCCTCACCGCGCACAAGTCCAAGGGCCTGGAGTGGGACGTCGTGGCCGTCCCCGGACTGGTCACCGGCACCTTCCCCAGCACCCAGGGCCGCGAGAGATGGACCTCCCAGGGCAAGGTGCTGCCGCACGAGCTGCGCGGCGACGCCGCCACCCTGCCCGACGTCGATTCCTGGGACTCCCGGGGCCTGAAGGCCTTCCAGGAGGCGATGAAGGAGCACCAGCACACCGAGGAACTCCGCCTTGGCTACGTCACCTTCACCCGCCCCCGCTCACTGCTCCTGGGCTCGGGCCACTGGTGGGGCCCCACGCAGAAGAAACCGCGCGGCCCCTCCGACTTCCTCCAGGCCCTGTACGAGCACTGCGAGGCCGGGCACGGCGAGATCGAGGCGTGGGCGGACGAGCCCGCCGAGGACGAGGAGAATCCGGCCCTGCACACGGCGAGCGCCGAGCAGGCCTGGCCCCTGCCCCTGGACGAGACGTCCCTCGCCCGGCGCCGCGCGGCCGCCGAGACGGTCCTCGCCCACCTGGAGGAACTCGCCCTCCACGAGGACGGCCACCCCACGGCCACGCACGACCCCGACAGCCACGACGACCCGGACTGGCCGGCGCCACCGGACGACGAGGAGCTGCCGTACGAGAACGAGCCGCCCTACGAGAACGAGCCACCCTACGAGGGCGAACCACCGTTCGAGGACGATCTCCCGTACGACGAGGAAGCGCTGTACGGCGACGAACCGCCGTACGAGGGCGAGCCGCCGGGCGAAAAGCCCCCCTTCACGGACGACGAACTCCCCTCCACGGGCGAAGCCCCGTCCGGTTGGGACTCTTGGTCCACAACCCGCCCCACCGTCCCGCACCAGGCATCGTCCCCTGACGCTTCCGGGACACCGCCCCCGGAGGCCCCCGATCCGCGTGGCGGCACGCGCGCGTACCCGCACCGCCCGCCTCGCGAGCCCGCCCGCCTCACCGCGCAGGAGGTCCGCCTCACCCCTGAGGAGGCCCGCACCCTCGCCTCCTGGGACCGCGACCTGGACGCCCTCACCGGTGAGCTCCTGCGCGCGCGGGAGGCCGTCACGGAAGTCCCCCTGCCCGCGTCGCTCACCGCGTCCCAGGTGCTGCGCCTGGCCGCCGACCCGGACGGTTTTGCACAGGAACTCGCGCGGCCCATGCCCCGCCCGCCGCAGCCCGCCGCCCGCCGGGGCACCCGCTTCCACGCCTGGGTCGAAGCGCGCTTCGAAGAGCTGACCCTGCCCGTGCTGGAGCCGGAGGAGTTGCCCGGCACCGATGCCGAGATCGCCGACGAGCGCGACCTGGAAGCACTCAAGGAGGCCTTCGAGCGGACCGAGTACGCGCACCGCACGCCCCACCGTGTGGAGGCGCCCTTCCAGCTCGCCATCGCCGGACGCGTGATCCGGGGCCGTATCGACGCCGTCTACAGGGAGAGCGCCGACGGCAAGGGGACGACGTACGAGATCGTCGACTGGAAGACCGGTCGCACCCGCTCCGGCGACCCCCTCCAGCTCGCCCTGTACCGGCTCGCCTGGGCCGAGCAGCAGGGCGTTCCCCTGGAGTCCGTCAACGCGGCGTTCCTCTACGTACGCACGGGTGAGGTCGTACGACCGCAGGGCCTGCCGGACCGGGCCGCACTGGAACGGCTGCTGCTGGGGGAGCCTGCCGCGACGGCAAACTGTGAGGAACCGCCCAACGACGATGTCGGTGCGGGCCGATAGGCTCGTGACCATGAGCCAGCCCGTTGACAGTGCCGTCAGCGCCGTCCGTACGTACCTCGCACAGCATCGCGCCGCCTTCCTCGACGACCTCGCCGAGTGGCTGCGCATTCCGTCCGTGTCGGCCCAGCCCGATCACGCGCCCGACGTGCGCCGCAGCGCGGAATGGCTCGCCGTCAAGCTCCGGGAGACCGGCTTCACGACCACGGAGGTCTGGGAGACCCCGGGCGCCCCGGCCGTCTTCGCCGAATGGCCCTGCACCGACCCCGAGGCACCCACCGTCCTCGTCTACGGCCACCACGACGTGCAGCCCGCCGCCCGGGAGGACGGCTGGGACAGCGACCCCTTCGAGCCCGTCGTCCGGGAGAACCGTCTCCACGCGCGCGGGGCGGCCGACGACAAGGGCCAGGTGTTCTTCCACACACTCGGCGTCCGTGCCCATCTCGCCGCCACCGGCCGCACCGCTCCCGCCGTCCACCTGAAGCTGCTGATCGAGGGCGAGGAGGAGTCCGGCTCCCTGCACTTCCGCGCCCTCGTCGAGCGGCACGCGCAGCGGCTGGCCGCCGACGTCGTCATCGTCTCCGACACCGGTATGTGGTCCGAGGACACCCCCACGGTGTGCACCGGCATGCGCGGCCTCGCCGAGTGCATGATCCACTTCCAAGGCCCCGACCAGGACATCCACTCCGGCTCCTTCGGCGGCGCCGTCCCGAACCCGGCCACCGCCGCCGCCCGCCTCGTCGCCGCCCTGCACGACGAGCACGCACGCGTGGCGGTCCCCGGCTTCTACGACGGCATCGTCGAACTCACCGACAGCGAGCGCGAACTCCTCGCCGAGCTGCCCTTCGACGAAAAGCAGTGGCTGCGCACCGCCAAGTCGTACGCCACCCACGGCGAGGCCGGGCACACCACCCTGGAGCGCATCTGGGCCCGCCCCACGGCCGAGGTGAACGGCATCGGCGGCGGCTACCAGGGCCCCGGCAGCAAGACGATCATCCCGTCGTCGGCGATGGTGAAGCTCTCCTTCCGGCTGGTCGCGGGCCAGGACCCCGGCCACATCGAGAAGGCTGTCCGCGCGTGGGCCACCGAACAGGTGCCCGCCGGTATCCGGTGCGAGATCACGTTCGCCCCGGCCACGCGCCCGTGCCTGACGCCGCTGGACCACCCGGCCCTGCAGTCCGTGGTCCGGGCCATGGGCCGCGCCTTCGACCAGAAGATCCGTTACACGCGAGAGGGCGGATCCGGACCCGCCGCCGACCTTCAGGAGGTCCTCGGCGCACCCGTGCTGTTCCTGGGTATCTCCGTCCCGTCCGACGGCTGGCACGCTCCGAACGAGAAGGTCGAGCTCGATCTCCTCCTCAAGGGCGCCGAGACCAGCGCACACCTGTGGGGGGATCTCGCCGAGACCTGGCGCCATGCGCCCTGAAGCCTCCGCGTTGTCCGGAGCGGCACCGCGCGCGGAGCACACTGGAAGGACCGCCCCGCACCGCCCGGCCCCGCCGGATCCGGCCGCCCCCTGCCCCACGTCCCGCCGAACCACCTGCCGAAACAATCCGTTCCACCGGGGGAGTTGGAAGCACCCGTGACCACCAGGACCGACCACACCGCCGATCGCCCCATCTCGCTCACCGCCCCTAGCGGAATCGACCGCGCCGCCCACCACCGCCTCGACGAGGCCTGGCTCGCGGCGGCCTGGAGCCACCCCTCGACCCGCTGCTTCGTGGTCTCCGGCGGCCAGGTCCTCATCGACGAGACGCCCGACGGCCGTACCGAACTCGTCATGACCCCTTCCTTCGAGGCCCCTCTGACCGAGGCGCACCGCTACTTCCTGGGCACCGACGAGGACGGCGTCAGCTACTTCGCCCTCCAGAAGGACGCCCTGCCCGGCCGTATCGACCAGTCCGCCCGCCCGGCGGGTCTGCGCGAGGCGGGCCTGCTGCTGTCGCCCCGCGACGCGGGCCTGATGGTGCACGCGGTCGGCCTGGAGAACTGGCAGCGCACCCACCGCTTCTGCTCCCGCTGCGGCGAGCGCACGGTGATCGCCGCGGCCGGCCACATTCGCCGCTGCCCCGCCTGCGGCGCCGAGCACTACCCGCGCACCGACCCCGCCGTGATCATGGCCGTCACCGACGACCAGGACCGCATCCTGCTCGGGCGCCAGGTGCACTGGCCCGAGGGCCGCTTCTCGACGCTCGCCGGGTTCGTCGAACCGGGAGAGTCCATCGAGCAGTCGGTGCGCCGCGAGGTCTTCGAGGAGGCGGGCATCGTCGTCGGCGACGTGGAGTACATCGCCAGCCAGCCCTGGCCCTTCCCGTCCAGCCTGATGCTCGGCTTCATGGCCCACGCCACCTCGACCGACATCAACGTCGACGGCGACGAGATCCACGAGGCCCGCTTCTTCTCCCGCGACGAACTGGGCGCGGCCTTCGAGTCCGGCGAGGTGCTGCCCCCCTACGGCATCTCCATCGCGGCCCGCCTGATCGAGATGTGGTACGGCAAGCCACTGCCGACGAGGAGCTTCGTCTGAGCGGCGGAGCGGCCGGGCGGCCGAACCGCGAGAAGGCGGCCCCTGAGTTGCCTCAGGAGCCGCCTTCCCGGCGAAGCCGTGGGGTGTCTACGCGCCGATCTTCTGCTTGACCTGCGCCAGCGACGGGTTGGTGAGCGTCGAACCGTCGGGGAAGAGCACGGTCGGGACTGTCTGGTTTCCGCCGTTCGCCTTCTCGACGAACGCCGCCGACTCCGGGTCCTGCTCGATGTTGATCTCGTTGTACGTGATGCCCTCGCGGTCCATCTGGCTCTTCAGCCGGCGGCAGTAGCCGCACCACGTGGTGCTGTACATCGTCACAGTGCCCGACATGTCTCTCGCGCTCCTCAACAGCTGGGGGATCGGTGCTCGCAGAGAGGGAACGTACTTGAATGCGCCACCATTCCCCGGGGTGGTATCCGGCCCGAGGTGACGCCTGCCGCATTAGTACGACTGCGGGTGCCTGCCTGTGGACAACCGCCGCACTCGTCTCCGGCGACCTGGCAGCATGGCGGTGTGACAGCAGCAACGCACTCCACGCTCTTCCCGCGGGTACCGGACTCGGCCGACGCGGTGCTCGAAGGGCTCGACCCCGAGCAGCGCGAGGTGGCCACCGCCCTGCGCGGCCCGGTGTGCGTGCTGGCGGGCGCCGGCACGGGCAAGACACGGGCGATCACCCACCGCATCGCCTACGGAGTGCGGGCCGGCATCCTGCAGCCCTCCAGCGTGCTGGCCGTCACCTTCACCAACCGCGCCGCCGGGGAGATGCGCGGACGCCTGCGCCAGCTCGGCGCCGCAGGCGTCCAGGCCCGCACCTTCCACTCGGCCGCCCTGCGCCAGCTGCAGTACTTCTGGCCGAAAGCGGTCGGCGGCTCCATGCCACGGCTCGTCGACCGCAAGATCCAGCTCGTCGCGGACGCGGCCGCCGCCTGCCGCATCCGCCTCGACCGGGGCGAGCTGCGGGACGTCACCGCCGAGATCGAATGGTCCAAGGTCACCCAGACCGTCCCCGCCGACTACGCGCCGGCCGCCGCCAAGGCCGGCCGTGAGTCCCCCCGCGACCCGGCCGAGATCGCCCAGCTCTACTCCGTCTACGAGGACCTCAAGCGGGACCGCTCCGTCATCGACTTCGAGGACGTCCTGCTGCTGACGGTCGCCGTCCTCCAGGACCGGCACGACATCGCCGAGCAGGTCCGCTCCCAGTACCAGCACTTCGTGGTCGACGAGTACCAGGACGTCAGCCCGCTCCAGCAGCGCCTGCTGGAGCTGTGGCTCGGCGAGCGGGACAGCCTGTGCGTGGTGGGCGACGCCAGCCAGACGATCTACTCCTTCACCGGAGCAACCCCCGACCACCTCCTCGACTTCCGCACCCGCCATCCCGGAGCCACCGTCGTCAAACTGGTCCGGGACTACCGCTCCACCCCCCAGGTCGTCCACCTCGCCAACGGCCTCCTCGCCCAGGCCCGGGGCCGCGCCGCGGACCACCGCCTGGAGCTGATCTCCCAGCGCGAGCCGGGTCCCGAGCCCGCCTACACCGAGTACACCGACGAGCCCGTGGAGGCCGAGGGCGCCGCCCGCCGCATCCGCGAACTCATGGAGTCGGGCGTCCCGGCGAGCGAGATCGCCATCCTGTTCCGTACGAACGCCCAGTCGGAGACCTACGAGCAGGCCCTGGCCGACGCGGGAATCCCCTACCAGCTGCGCGGCGCCGAGCGGTTCTTCGACCGCCCCGAGGTGCGCAAGGCGAGCGTCGCCCTGCGCGGCGCGGCCCGCTTCGGGGGCAACGACTCCCTGCTCGACGACGTCGTGGACCTGCCCTCCCAGGTCCGCGCCGTGCTGTCGGGGGAGGGCTGGACGGCTCAGCCCCCGGCAGGCTCCGGCGCGGTCAGAGAGCGCTGGGAATCCCTCGCCGCCCTCGTGAACCTCGCGCGCGACTTCGCCGCTGCCAGAGCCGGCGCCACACTCGGTGACCTCGTGGCCGAACTCGACGAGCGGGCCAACGCACAGCACGCCCCCACCGTCCAGGGCGTCACCCTGGCCTCCCTGCACTCGGCCAAGGGCCTCGAATGGGACGTCGTCTTCCTGGTCGGCGTCGCCGAGGGCATGATGCCGATCACCTACGCGAAGACCGACGAACAGATCGAGGAGGAGCGCCGCCTCCTCTACGTCGGCGTCACCCGGGCCCGGGAGCGCCTCTACGTCTCCTGGTCGCTGTCCCGCTCGCCGGGCGGCCGCCCCAACCGCCGGCCCAGCCGGTTCCTGGACGGGCTGCGTCCGGGCTCCACCGGCACGGCGGGCCGCGCCGCCGTGGCAGGGGCAGGAGGAGTCGAGCGCGGTTTCACCAGCGCACCGGCGGCCGCGCCGCGGCGCAAGCAGCGCACCCCGGCACGCTGCCGGGTGTGCGGGCGCACGCTCACCGACGCCGGCGAGATGAAACTGATGCGTTGCGAGGACTGCCCCTCCGACATGGACGAGGGGCTCTACGAGCGGCTGCGGGAGTGGCGCGCGGTCCAGGCGGAGCGCAGCGGGCAGCCCGCCTTCTGCGTCTTCACCGACAAGACCCTGATGGCCATCGCCGAGTCCGTTCCCGACGACGAGCGCGAACTGGCACGGATCCCCGGGGTCGGCATGCGCAAGCTCAATCGCTACGGCACCGAGGTCCTGGCCCTGTGCGCCGGCCGCGAGCCCGTGGAAGAGGCCGAAGAAGAGGACGAAGACGACTGATTCAAACTCGTCGGAAAAATAGTTTGCGCATGCCCCAGCGATCCCCATAGGTTCTTGTCCACGGGGACGGAGGCCTTCTCGGAGGCCCCGATTCCGTGTTCTACTTGCATATCCGTCGGACTGGTTCATCCAGTCCCCCGAGACGCCGAGAGGAGGCGATTGAAGTGATCAGCATCAGCAACAGCACCGTGAGCACCGCCAAACTGACCGATCGCGCGATCGTCTCCCTGTGCATGCTCGGCGCCTCGAACCAGGGCACCGGTCTGTCCGGCATTCCTGCCGCCGGTCCGGCGTCCGCCCCCGTGTCTCTCGCGGGCCTTCCCGTCCGTGAGCGCAATGAGCGACCGATCAAGGCACTGGAAGCAGTAGTGGCACAGGCGAAGGCCTATGCCTTTACCGCGACCGGTGCCGGAAGCCGGAAGCAGACGACGCAGCACCACCTGATGTGGGCCTTCCGTGGGCCAGATCCCTGGAGTGATCCAGCCTGATCTTTGATCAGGCCGGCGCCTTCAGGGCCGCGGAACCCCATCCGGGATCCGCGGCCCTTCTGTTTGCCCCACCACCGGGGGCGACGGAGAGAAGGGGCCTCGGGACAAAAAAAGAACCCGGTACCAGCCGACCACCGGTCCAACAGGGCCGGAACGACCAGACGAGGAAGACGAACCGTGCAACTCGAAGCGCACGCCCCGTCCGTACCGCCTTCAGACACGATCCCCAAGCCCGGTTCCACGGAGGACTCCACCTTGATCCCGCTCACCGCGCTCACCGCGCTCGACGACGCCATCGAGAACCTCGGTGTACCCGTCCCGTGCCGCTCCTACGACCCGGAGGTCTTCTTCGCCGAGTCGCCGGCCGACGTCGAGTACGCCAAGTCCCTGTGCCGCACCTGCCCGCTGATCGAGGCCTGCCTCGCCGGCGCGAAGGAGCGGCGTGAGCCCTGGGGCGTCTGGGGTGGCGAGCTGTTCGTCCAGGGTGTTGTCGTCGCCCGGAAGCGGCCGCGTGGCCGCCCGCGCAAGAACCCGGTCACGGCATGAACATCACAGGAACGATCGACCGTCCCCTCACGAACGACCCCAAGAAGCAGGCCCCGATGAAGCCGTCCACCAACGAGCCCACCGGCTCCGCGATCGAAGACCTCACCACCACCGGCGCGACCGGCTCGCGCCAGAACAGGACCCGAGAGATGCAACTCATCCCAGAAGCCCTGGCTCGTGCGCATATGCACGACCGGCTGCATGAAGCCGAGCGGGAACGCCGGGCCATGAGCCTGGTGGTCGCCCGCCGGATGCAGCGCCGAGCCGAGCGCGCCTCGCGGCGTGCTCGCCGCGCGCTCGCCGTGGCGGTCATGCAGTAGACAACGACACCTGAAGCGGTGGCCTCCCCGACCGGGAGGCGCCAGCTGCCTGCGGGGGCCGGTCCGTCCGAACGGACCGGCCCCCGCGGTGCGTTCGCACGGCGGTGGTGGTCACGCCTCGACGGCTTCCTCCTCGTCCGCCTCCACCACGAACCCCGGCAGCCACTCCTCCAGCTCCTCACGCAGCCGCACCGTCGCCCCCAACTGGCACAGCACACCGATCGTGCTCAGGGTGACGCGGTGAATCAGCAGATAGGCGGGCGGAAGATTCAGCTGCTTGCCCAGCTGGTACGCGGGGGAGCGGGGGTCGGCGATGCGGGCCGCCTGGCTGCGCATCCAGCCGCGGGTGAAGGTGAACTCGTCGGCTTTGGCCGGTTCGATGATCGGCAGGAGATAGTCGAGGACGGCGCTCGGATCCAGTTCTATGGAGTCCTTGACGAAGCCCTCCGAGCACAGCAGTTCGTAGACGGCCTCCGCCTCGCCGTCGAGAGTCATCCGCAGAGAGCTGCCGATGGGGGTCGGCAGGCCGCCCGGGAGGCGGTCGACCGTGCCGAAGTCCAGCACGCCCAGGCGCCATTGCTCCTCGTCGTCCGGGCCGCCGGGCAGCAGGCGGAAGTTGCCCGGGTGCGGGTCGGCGTGCAGCAGGCCGGTGCGGGCCGGCCCGGAGAAGAGGAAGCGGGCCAGGAGCTGACCGGCCCGGTCGCGCTGCTCCTGGGTGCCCTCCGCGATGACCTCCGACAGCGGTATGCCGTCGATCCACTCGGTGATCAGCACCTGGTCGCACTGGTGGACCACGCCCGGCACCAGGACGTCCGGGTCGTCCGCGAACTCCTCGGCATGCGCCTGCTGGGCCTGGGCCTCCAGGGCGTAGTCCAGCTCCTCGGAGACACGGTCCCTGAGCTCCGCGATCAGCGGCTTGATGTCCATGCCGGGGATGAGCGGCCCCAACAAGCGGGCGAATCGGCTCAATTGCCCCAGGTCGGACAGGAGGGCGTCGCCGGCTCCCGGATACTGGACCTTGACCGCCACCTCGCGGCCGTCGTGCCACACCCCGCGGTGCACCTGCCCGATCGAGGCCGCGGCGGAGGGCTTGTCCTCGAACTCGAGGAACAGGTCGGCCCAGTCCTCACCCAGCCGCTCGCCCAGCACCCGGTGCACGGTGCTGGTCGGCATCGGCGGCGCCGCCTCCTGCAGCTTCGTCAGCGCCGCGCGGTAGGGACCGGCGACCTCCTCGGGCAGCGCGGACTCGAAGACCGACAGGGCCTGGCCGAACTTCATGGCGCCGCCCTTGAGCTCACCGAGCACCTTGAACAGCTGCTCCGCCGTGCGCTGTTGCAGTTCGCGGCCGACGATCTCCGCGGACTCGCCGACGATCCGCTTGCCGAGCCCCCAGGTGGCCCGCCCGGCGAAGCCGAGCGGGAGCGCGGCGAGCTTGGCGGTCCGGGTGACCGCCTTGCGCGGAAGATCAGACATGCGCCCTCCAAGTCCCTGCCGGCCGCGCCGCGTCTGCCTTACGGCACAACGTCTTCGGCGACCGTTGCCCCTCCATTGTCCCGTGTGGCTCCTCGTCCTTTGAGGGGCGTTCACCCTTTCCTTTCTCCGCACTTCCGCAGGGGCATGCGGGATGTGCCCAGACGGGCCGGGCGTGCCAGGTCAGACCCGGTAGCGAGACCTCCCAGCGCGCGCCGGCGCTCGTCGGGAGGTGCCCGTCCAGGAAGGAGAGTGCGTGCGCGGACGCCAGCCCGGCGACCGTTGTGGCAAGTGTCACATCGCAGGCGCGCCCCGGGCGTGGCCCGCCGGAGCGCCACTGGGCGACCAGTCGGGGCCAGGCCGGATCCCGGTCGGTGCGCGCCTCGTGCAGACAGCCCGCGCAACTGGTCTCGCCGGGCAGGACGAGGGGGCCGACGACGCCCGTCGCCTCCACGACACCGGCGTACAGATGCGGCGTGCCCGAGGCGATGAGCGGTTCCGCGGTGGACGGCGCGGGCGCGTGCACGGCGACGTCGTCGCGCGGGGCCAGGATCACCAGGGAGAAGCCGGGCTCGCCGGCCGAGAGCCGGTCGGCGCGGACATGGCGGGGCGGCCGGTCCGGAGCGGCCCGGCGTACCGCCCGACGGGCCGCTTCCTCCCTGCGGTCGCCGACGGACTCGGCGGGCAGGCCGCCCGGTGCCACATCACCCGCCTCGACCCGGCCGATGTCCCGCACATCGACCTCGCCGATCCCGGCGCCCGCCAGCAGTGAGGCGAGCACCGTGCCCACTCGGCCGGCGCCCCGTACCTGGACGCGCAGCGAACGGCGCGCGGCCAGTCGCGCGATGGCGTCGCCCGGTTCGGTGGTGAGCAAGGAGAGGGAGGCGAGATCCGGGCGCAGCCGGGCCATGACCTCCTTCTTGCCCCGCAGTTCGTCGGCGTCCGGCCCTCCGCCCCTGACGTCGTCCAGGAGACCCGCCCGTGCCAGCCGCTCCACCAGTCTGTCGACATGTCCGTCAGGCAGATCCATCCGGCACCCCTCCTCGCGCAGGAGGGGCAGTCCGCGGGTGCCGTTGAGCAGATCGAGGAAGCTGCCCGTCGCCGTGTCCACCGGCCCCAGCGTCAGCGCATGCGCCGGTGCCATCCCGAACTGCACCGTGTTGAGATCGCGCCATCCGCGTCGCAGCGCGGGCTTCACCGCAGGGGCGATCAGAGCAGCCGCAGCCGTCGGGACAACCGGAGCCGTCGGAACAGCCGCATCCGTCGCGGCAACCGGCGCAGTCGGCGTATCCAGCGCAGGCGGAACCGTAGCTTCCATCGCGTTCATCACAAGCCCCCGTAACCTTCGCAGAACATCCCCGTTCGCCGGCCGGGCCCGGTCATGGCTCCGTCCGGCAGGAACCAGCATGCCCAAACCGGCCGACAGCCACCGAAAGTTATCCACAAGCAGCGAGGATTCGTCGTACAAATCAAACGCCTGGTGGGCGATCGGCACGGAACCGTCCCGGAGTCGGGACTTCCCCCATGTGCAGCGGGTAACGTCGGGGCGTGCCCGCCGACCCACTGCACAGCGCCAGAACGCCACAGCGCAGTACGACGAGCCAGCCGCCGAGCGGCTCGGGGGCGAGCGCGATCGAGGTCCGCAGGAGCGCCCGTCGACGCAGGACGGTCTCCGCGTACCGCGAGGGCGATCGCACCGTCGTACTCATCCCTGCCCGGATGTCCGAGGCGGAGGAGCAGCGCTGGGTGAGCGTCATGCTCGACAAGCTGGCCGCCCAGGAGAGCAAGCGGGTCCTCGGCGACGGCGAGCTGGCCGAGCGCGCCGAGCGGCTGTCGGCGCAGTACTTCGACGGACGCGCCCGGCCCACCTCGGTGCGCTGGGTCACCAACCAGAACACGCGCTGGGGCTCGTGCACCCCCTCCGAGGGCAGCATCCGCCTGTCGCACCGGCTGCAGGGCATGCCTGAGTACGTCGTCGACTACGTGCTCGTCCACGAACTGGCACATCTGCTGGTCCCCGGGCACGGCCCCCGCTTCTGGCGTCTCCTGGAGGCCTTTCCGCGCACCGAACGGGCCCGGGGCTATCTCGAAGGCGTGGTCGCCGCCGAACGGCTGCCGCATCTGCCCGGCACGCGCGAGGACTGAGCGGCACCCGCGAGGAGCGGGCGCGGCCCCCGGGCAGGGAGCACCGTCCCCGGGACGGCGGTTGTGTACCGGGTCTGTACCGACTTCTTCCGGTGTCCGAGTTTGCCGTTAGCCTGGCGCGACGCACTCACATTCGGGATGGGGGACGGTCGTTACGCATGGCCAGGGAATTCCAACGCGGCCACAAGGCCAAGATCAGTGACCTGACCGCGGGCACGGATCTGTACGTAGGTGTGCAGATCAGCGGCCCCGGACTGACCTTCGACATCAGCTGCTTCGGTCTCGACGCCGACGAACGGCTCTCGGACGACCGCTACTTCGTCTTCTTCAACCAGCCGAAGTCCCCCGAGGAGTCCATTCAGCTCCTGGGCGAGCAGGCCGGTGACACGCAGTCCTTCCGGGTCACGCTCGACAGGATCCCGGCGCAGATCCAGAAGCTGTCGTTCACGGCGACGCTCGACGGCGCCGGGCAGATGTCGCAGATCGCCCCCGGATACCTCCGCATCGTCGCGGGCGGCGAGGAGGTGGCCCGGTACGCCTTCGACGGCTCGGAGTTCACCACCGAGCGAGCCGTGATGCTGGGCGACTTCTACCTGAAGGACGTGTGGCGCTTCGCCGCTGTCGGACAGGGCTTCGACGGCGGCCTCGAGGCGCTGCTGAAGAACTTCGGCGGCGAGGTCATGGAGGAGGAGCAGCCCGCCGCCCCCGCTCCGCAGCAGCCGCAGCAGACCGGCGCCACCCCCGGCTTCGCCCCGCCCGCGTTCGCCGCCCCGGCCGCTCCGGCGCCGGCTCCCGCGCCCGCTCCGGCCC
>NZ_JAFJSY010000179.1 GCF_019857225.1 Streptomyces plumbidurans | reverse complement strand
TGGATCGACCTGACGCTTCAGGAAGGTACGAAGGCCGAGGCAATGGCCCTGGCCACAGAGGTGGTGAGTGGCCTCAATCCACTCGGTCTGGCGATCGAGACACGCGCGGCTTTCGACGACATGGTCCAACGGGCCGTGCGCCTGAACGACGATGTGCCGGTCCTCGCGGCGGCGTACTACACGGAGACGGGGGAGGCGCTCGCCAACCTCATGGTCGACGGCTATCGCGATGAAGGCGTCCCCCGGCCCAGCGCCGAGGAGGTCACCCCCCTGATGCTGCAGTGGGCGAATGCCCAGGTCACCGGCGAACCGCAGATCACCCGACTCGAGCTGCCTGCCGGACCTGCGGTCCGGGTCCAGTCCATGCTCAAGGTGAAGCGCAGGCTCGGATTCGGCCGGAAGCTGACCGAGTACATTCGCTACGCCGTCTTCCCGCCCCGCCTGCAGACCCTGGTTGTTGTCACGATTACTTGGGAGAAGATCGCCCGTTCAGAGGAGATCACGGCGCTGGCCGACGAGGCCGTGCGCTCCATGCAGCTCAATCCGGTCTCCAGAGAGGGCGTGCCGATCCCTGCCGACGGAGAAACCGAGTGAA
>NZ_JAFJSY010000178.1 GCF_019857225.1 Streptomyces plumbidurans | reverse complement strand
GCCCGGTCCGCCGTGCCGAGCCGCACCGTGAGCGCCTCGGGGTGATCGGCCCCGCGCTCCCACAGCCGCGGGCCGGGGCCGAGCGCGGTCAGCAGCAGGGCCGCCGGGTCGGGCCAGGTGTCCGGGAGCTGCGGGCCGGGGTGCGTCGCGGTCCGCGTCGCCGTGCGGGTGCCGTCGTCCTCGTAAGCGTCGTACCCCTCGTCCCTCGGCGTCGGCTGCTCCCCGCGCCCGCCCGCCAGCCGCCGCCGCGCCCACGCCGAGAGCCCTCCGCGCCTGCGCGCACCCTGCGGTATGTCGGTGCCGCGCAGGGGAGTGCCCTGGCGCGTGCAGGACGCCTCGGCGTCCTCCGGCGCAGCAGACGCCGTGTCCCACGCGACCGCGCCGAATCGCCCCGCGTGCGTGTCGAGGCCCGCTCCGGGGGCGTCCGTGCCCCTGTTCTCGATCCGCGGGGGCCTGCCCTGTTCGGGCACGAGGGGCGGCTCGGCCGGGCCGTGTTCCTGTGCGCTGGGCAGGCCGTGCGGGGGTGTTGCGGCCGGGTCGCCGCCGTCGGGCACCCGCGCGTGGGGCGCCGGGACGGCGTGCGTGGCGCCGCCCGCGGGGGCCGAGTG
>NZ_JAFJSY010000177.1 GCF_019857225.1 Streptomyces plumbidurans | reverse complement strand
CTCCCGGTTGTTCTGCGGGAGGAGGGAGAGGAGGTAGCGGACTTCGGCGATGCAGGTCTCTTCGTCGTCGTAGGCGAAGTGGCACACGCCGGAGGTCTCGGCGTGGACGTCGGCGCCGCCCAGGCCGTTCTGGGTGATCTCCTCGCCGGTGACCGCCTTGACGACGTCGGGGCCGGTGATGAACATCTGCGAGGTGTCGCGGACCATGAACACGAAGTCGGTCAGCGCGGGGCTGTAGGCGGCGCCGCCCGCGCACGGGCCCAGCATGACGCTGATCTGCGGGATGACGCCGGACGCACGGGTGTTGCGCTGGAAGATGCCGCCGTAGCCGGCCAGCGCCGAGACGCCCTCCTGGATGCGGGCGCCCGCGCCGTCGTTGAGGGAGACCAGCGGGGCACCGGCCGCGATGGCCATGTCCATGATCTTGTGGATCTTGGTGGCGTGGGCCTCGCCCAGCGCGCCGCCGAAGATGCGGAAGTCATGGGCGTAGACGAAGACCGTACGGCCCTCCACCGTGCCCCAGCCGGTGATCACACCGTCCGTGTACGGCTTCTTGGCCTCCAGGCCGAACCCGGTGGCCCGGTGCCGGCGCAGCTGCTCGACCTCCTGGAAGGAACCCGCGTCCAGCAGCAGCTCGATCCGCTCCCGCGCGGTCAGCTTGCCCTTGGCGTGCTGCGCCTCGGTCGCCTTCTCACTCGGCCCGGCCAGCGCCCGGGCACGGATCTCGTGCAGCTCGGCGAC
>NZ_JAFJSY010000176.1 GCF_019857225.1 Streptomyces plumbidurans | reverse complement strand
GACCCCTTCCACATGGTGCCGATCCAGTTGAAGAACTTCACGCCCGTGGGCACGGCGATCAGGAACGTCATGAAGGAGAAGAACGGCAGCAGGACGCCGCCGGTGACGTACATGTGGTGCGCCCACACCGTCACCGACAGGCCGGCGATCGCGATGGTCGCGCCGATCAGACCCATGTAGCCGAACATCGGCTTGCGGGAGAAGACCGGGATGACCTCACTGATGATGCCGAAGAACGGCAGCGCGATGATGTACACCTCTGGATGGCCGAAGAACCAGAAGAGGTGTTGCCACAGCAAGGCGCCGCCGTTGGCCGGGTCGAAGACGTGCGCGCCGAACTTGCGGTCCGCCTCCAGCGCGAACAGCGCGGCGGCCAGCACGGGGAAGGCCAGCAGCACCAGCACGGCGGTCAGCAGCACGTTCCACACGAAGATCGGCATGCGGAACATGGTCATGCCCGGCGCGCGCATGCAGATGATGGTGGTGATGAAGTTGACCGAGCCGAGGATGGTGCCGAAGCCGGAGAAGGCCAGGCCCATGATCCACAGGTCGCCGCCGACGCCGGGCGAGTGGATCGCGTCGGACAGCGGGGCGTAGGCGAACCAGCCGAAGTCGGCCGCGCCCTGCGGGGTCAGGAAGCCGCCGACGGCGATCAGCGAGCCGAACAGGTACAGCCAGTAGGCGAACATGTTCAGCCGGGGGAAGGCCACGTCCGGGGCGCCGATCTGCAGCGGCATGATCCA
>NZ_JAFJSY010000175.1 GCF_019857225.1 Streptomyces plumbidurans | reverse complement strand
GCCTCGGCGGCGGGCGCCGGGGCCGGAGCGGCGGGGGCCGGGGCGGCCGCGGGAGCGGCACCCGCGGCGCCGATGACGGCGAGCTTGGCGCCGACCTCGGCGGTCTCGTCCTCGCCGACCACGATCTCCAGCAGGGTGCCCGAGGCGGGCGCCGGGATCTCCGTGTCGACCTTGTCCGTGGAGACCTCGAGCAGCGGCTCGTCGGCCTCGACGGAGTCGCCGACCGACTTCAGCCAGCGGGTGACGGTGCCCTCGGTGACGGACTCGCCGAGCGCGGGCAGGACGACGTCCGTGCCCTCGGCGCTGCCGCCGCCGGACGTGGCCTCGGCGGTGGGGGCCGGGGCCGGGGCGGCCTGCTCGGTGGACGGGGCGGCAGCGGCCGGCTCCGGAGCCGCGGCGGGCTCGGGGGCGGGCTCTGCGGCCGGGGCCGGGGCGGCCGCGGGGGCACCGCTGCCGTCGTCGATGACGGCCAGTTCGGCGCCGACCTCGACGGTCTCGTCCTCGGCGACCTTGATGCTGGCGAGGACACCGGCGGCGGGCGAGGGGATCTCGGTGTCGACCTTGTCGGTCGACACCTCGAGCAGCGGCTCGTCGGCCTCGACGCGCTCGCCCTCGGCCTTCAGCCAGCGGGTGACAGTGCCCTCGGTGACGCTCTCGCCGAGCGCCGGAAGGGTTACGGAAACCGCCATGGTTTCGGTTGCTCCTTACGAATTGCGGAAGTCTGTGTCGTCGCGACGTCGCACAGTCGCTTCGTCTGCCGAGGGTCAGTCGTGCGAGTGCAGCGGCTTGCCCGCGAGGGCCAGGTGGGCTTCGCCG
>NZ_JAFJSY010000174.1 GCF_019857225.1 Streptomyces plumbidurans | reverse complement strand
GACAAGTCGGTCTCCCCGCGGACCGTCGCCGCCCTCGCCGCCGCCGAGAAGGCGGGCATCGAGGTCTTCTTCGTCACCGGCCGCCCGGCCCGCTGGATGAACGTCGTCAGCGACCACGTCCACGGCCACGGCCTGGCGATCTGCGGCAACGGCGCGGCCGTGGTCGACCTGCACGGCGGCGCCGGCGGCCATCGCTTCGTGAAGGTGCGGGAACTGGCCCGGGACAACGCGCTGGACGCCGTACGGCTGCTGCGCGAGGCGGCTCCCGGCACGGTGTACGCGGTGGAGCAGACGTACGGCTTCCACCAGGAGCCGGACTATCCGAAGCTGCACATGGAGATCCCGGACAACCTCCGGCCCGCCGAGGAGCTTCTCGCGCCGGACGGACCGGACACCGACCAGCCCGTGCTCAAGATCCTCGCCTACCACCCCTCGCTCGACCCGGACGCCTTCCTCGCCACTGCCCGGCTCGCCATCGGCGCGCGGGCCAACGTCACCCGCTCCAGCCCCAGCGCCCTGCTGGAGATCAGCGGTCCCGGAGTCTCCAAGGCCAGCACGCTCGCGCTGTGCTGCGCCGAGCGCGGCATCTCCCACGAGGAGGTCGTCGCCTTCGGTGACATGCCGAACGACGTCGAGATGCTGACCTGGGCGGGCCGCTCGTACGCGATGGGCAACGCCCACCCGGACGTCATCGCCGCGGCCTCCGGCCGCACGGTCGCCAACAACGACGACGGGGTGGCGGTCGTCATCGAGCGGATGCTGGCCGAGCGACCGTAGGCCCCGCGGCGCCGACCGACACCAGCAAGCCGGGGGATGTCCTCGCGGCGCCCTGAGCCGAGGGTTCCGGCGCGGCGTCCTGACCCGAGCATTCCGGTGCGGCGCCCTGCCCTCCCGCCGCGTCTACCCCGCCGCACTCGCCCGCCCCACCGCACTCCGACCCGCAGAGCCGATCGGCCGGAAAGCCGGACTTCCGCGCGGCACCCTG
>NZ_JAFJSY010000173.1 GCF_019857225.1 Streptomyces plumbidurans | reverse complement strand
TCGACGTGAACGGCCAGCGGGTGCAGGGCCGCCACGTACTCCTCGCGACCGGCTCCGTGCCGAAGTCGCTGCCGGGCCTGGAGATCGACGGCAACCGCATCATCTCCTCCGACCACGCCCTCGTCCTGGACCGCGTGCCGAAGTCCGCGATCATCCTGGGCGGCGGTGTCATCGGCGTCGAGTTCGCCTCCGCCTGGAAGTCCTTCGGTGCGGACGTCACGGTCATCGAGGGCCTCAAGCACCTCGTCCCGGTCGAGGACGAGAACTCCTCCAAGCTTCTCGAGCGCGCGTTCCGCAAGCGCGGCATCAAGTTCAACCTGGGCACCTTCTTCTCGAAGGCCGAGTACACCCAGGACGGGGTCAAGGTCACCCTCGCCGACGGCAAGGAGTTCGAGGCCGAGGTCCTGCTGGTCGCCGTCGGCCGCGGGCCCGTCTCGCAGGGCCTTGGCTACGAGGAGCAGGGCGTCGCGATGGACCGCGGCTACGTCCTGGTCGACGAGTACATGCGCACCAACGTGCCCACCATCTCCGCCGTCGGTGACCTCGTCCCCACGCTCCAGCTCGCGCACGTCGGCTTCGCCGAGGGCATCCTGGTGGCGGAGCGTCTGGCCGGCCTGAAGACCGTCCCGATCGACTACGACGGCGTGCCGCGGGTGACCTACTGCCACCCGGAGGTCGCCTCCGTGGGCATCACCGAGGCCAAGGCCAAGGAGATCTACGGTGCGGACAAGGTCGTCGCTCTGAAGTACAACCTCGCGGGCAACGGCAAGAGCAAGATCCTCAACACCGCGGGCGAGATCAAGCTCGTCCAGGTCAAGGACGGTGCCGTGGTCGGCGTCCACATGGTCGGCGACCGCATGGGCGAGCAGGTCGGCGAGGCCCAGCTGATCTACAACTGGGAGGCGCTGCCCACCGAGGTCGCCCAGCTCATCCACGCCCACCCGACGCAGAGCGAGGCGCTCGGCGAAGCCCACCTGGCCCTCGCGGGCAAGCCGCTGCACT
>NZ_JAFJSY010000172.1 GCF_019857225.1 Streptomyces plumbidurans | reverse complement strand
GGTTCATGTGGGACGACCTGGTCCGCGGTGCGATCGGCGCGATCGTGCTCGTGGACACCCGGCGTCTCGCCGACTGCTTCCCGGCGGTCGACTACTTCGAGAACTCGGGTCTGCCCTTTGTGATCGCGCTCAACGGGTTCGACGGGAATCAGCCGTACAGCCCGGATGAGGTGCGGGAGGCGTTGCAGATCGGGCCGGACACTCCGATCATCACCACCGATGCGCGGCATCGTGCCGACGCGAAGTCTGCTTTGATCACGTTGGTGGAGCATGCGCTGATGGCGCGGCTTCGGTAACCGGTACTGGTTCTTGCGCTTGCGGCTACTGGGCTGCCACGGACGGTTGTTTGCCGTCTGCGGCGGCCCATTGGCTTGTCGCGCAGTTCCCCGCGCCCCCAAAAAAAACTAAAAGGGCCCCTCTCTGGTGAGAGGGGCCCTTCCGTGTGCTCAGGTGGCGTTCTGGCTAGCCGTGCCAGCTGTGGGGGGCTCGGAAGCCGCCCTCTCGCTCCAGGCGGCGCCAGGCGGCCTTGGGGCGGCCGGGGTGGGCCTGTACGTCCGACGGGGCGGCCGCGGCGCGAGCCAGGAGGACGGCCGTGATGGCGGCCACTTCCTCGGGCTCGGCGTGGCCCTTCTCGACGCGAATGTCAGGGGTGCTCATAGGTCTCGGTCTCCGTGAGAGAGGTGTTACTGCGGGGGGTTGCCGTGCTTGCGGGACGGCAGGTCCGCGTGCTTGGTCTGCAGCATCGCCAGGGAGCGGATGAGAACCTCGCGGGTCTCGGTCGGGTCGATGACGTCGTCGACCAGGCCGCGCTCGGCCGCGTAGTAGGGGTGCATGAGCTCGGACTTGTACTCCTTGACCATGCGGGCCCGCATGGCCTCGGGGTCCTCGGCGTCGGCGATCTGCCGGCGGAAGATGACGTTGGCGGCACCTTCCGCGCCCATCACGGCGATCTCGTTGGTGGGCCAGGCGTACGTGAGGTCCGCACCGATGGACTGGCTGTCCATGACGATGTAGGCGCCGCCGTAGGCCTTGCGCAGGA
>NZ_JAFJSY010000171.1 GCF_019857225.1 Streptomyces plumbidurans | reverse complement strand
GCCGGACCCCTCGCCGAGATCTTCTCCGTGGACCTGACCGCGGCGATCAGCCGGTGTGCCCACTGCGGTCGCACCGGGCCCGTCGCCGGACTGCGGGTGTACGCGCGGGCACCAGGACTCGTCGCCCGGTGCCAGAGTTGCGGGCAGGTGATGATCCGCCTGGTGAGCACGGTGGGCACGAGCCGGCTCGACATGCGCGGCGTCACCGTACTGTCGATCCCCACGGGAGGATGACCCACAGGCGCGGCGCTCTCCGGGCATGCATCGCTCAGAGAGCGCCCGCCGCGGGTACGTGCGCGACCCCGATCACCCGGCGCCGGGTCGGAACACAGCGCTCAGGGCCGCCATCCGAGGGGTTCCTGCTTCACTGCGCAGACGTCGAAGAACAGCTCGACGTCATCGCCCGCGAACCATGCGCCCGCCTCGACGCCCGCGGTCCGCAGCGGGCTCCATTCCGATCGCTTCAGTACGGAGCGCCCCGCTACCGTCACGAGCTCCGGACCCTGTGGTCCACGGGCGCGTTCGTGGCGCACCGCGTCGACAACGAGCGGCTGCGTGATTCCCCTGAGCGACAGGTTTCCGACGAGCCGGAACAGACCCGCATGGTGGACTTCGGCCGAGGAGGACCAGAACGACACGAGCGGGTGCCGCCCGGCGTCGAGGAAGGCGGCTCCGCACATGCGCGCGTCCCGTTCCTCCGAACCGGTGTCGAGACTCGACGCCGTCGCGTATACCGCGAACGCCGTCCGCTCAGGTCGCTCGCGGTCCAGGGTGAGCGTGCCCGCGACGTGCCGGAACACGCCGCGAAAGCCGGCACACGCAAGGTTACGTGCGTGGAGACTGACGCTGCTGTCGTCCGGGTCGATGAGATAGGTCGCGACGTCCGCTGCGCGCTCCATTGCGCGCGACCGGGTTCCTGTTCGGCTGGTCATATCGGCCTCCCTCATCGGTCCCACGTCGTTGATGATTAGCGGCGACGCCTCCGGCCCCCTTACTGGCTGTCTGCCTGGAGGTCGGGTCAGGGGGTGCTGTCGGGAGGGGGACAGCCGCGGATTCGCGGTGCATGAACGTCGGGTTGATGGTGACCTTGCGCGGTGG
>NZ_JAFJSY010000170.1 GCF_019857225.1 Streptomyces plumbidurans | reverse complement strand
GCGTCGGATGGTGTTGAGGCGGGTGATCAGGGGGGTGATGGTGCGGCCCTCGCGTTCGGCCGTGTCCCAGTCGCGGGGTTTGAGCTGGTACTTCTCCGAGTCGAGGTATTCCTCGCTGCCGTCCTTGAGCGGGGTGTTCTCGCACAGCTCGTAGCCGGAGTAGATGCCCCAGGTCGGCGAGAGGGTCGCGGCCAGCACCGCGCGCACCTCGAACGCGGGCCGGCCGCCGCGCTGCAGGTAGGCGTGCAGGATGTCGGGGGTGTTGACGAAGAAGTTGGGCCGCATGTAGGCCGCCGCCTCGCCCGACAGCTCCGTGCCGTACTCGGTCAGCTCCTGCTTCGTGGTGCGCCAGGTGAAGTAGGTGTAGGACTGCTGGAAACCGATCTGGGCCAGGGTGTGCATCATCGCCGGCCGGGTGAACGCCTCCGCCAGGAAGATCACATCCGGGTCGGCGGCGTTGATCTCCGCGATCACCTGCTGCCAGAACACGACCGGCTTGGTGTGCGGATTGTCCACCCTGAAGATCCGCACCCCGGCCGCCATCCACACTCGCAGTACCCGCAGCGTCTCGGCGAGCAGGCCGTCGAAGTCGGCGTCGAAGGCGATGGGGTAGATGTCCTGGTACTTTTTGGGCGGGTTCTCCGCATACGCGATGGTGCCGTCCGGGCGGTGATGGAACCACTCCGGGTGCTTGTGCACCCACGGGTGGTCCGGGGAGCACTGCAGGGCGAAGTCCAGCGCGACCTCCATGCCCAGCTCCCGGGCGCGGGCGACGAAGCGGGTGAAGTCCTCCATCGTGCCCAGCTTGGGGTGGACGGCGTCGTGGCCGCCCTCCGGGGAGCCGATCGCCCACGGCACCCCGACGTCGTCGGGGCCGGCGGACAGGGTGTTGTTGCGGCCCTTGCGGAAGGTGGTGCCGATCGGATGGATCGGGGGCAGGTAGACCACGTCGAAGCCCATCGCGGCGATCGCCGGCAGCCGGCGCGCGGCCGTGGCGAAGGTGCCGTGCGGCTCCTGCTCGGTGCCCTCGGAGCGGGGGAAGAACTCATACCAGGACCCGAACAGGGCCCGCTCCCGCTCCACCAGCAGCGGCAAAGACTGCGAGGCGGTCACGAACTCCCGCAGCGGATGCCG